>JAHZKX010000017.1 GCA_022600195.1 Planctomycetota bacterium | reverse complement strand
GCAGGAAGTCAAACGAGACGAAGTAAGATAAGGACCAAATCTTCGTCCGAATCTCCAAGCCACACATCGGACGAATCTTTCCATAACCAGCGCTACGTTTTTCGACCGGCAGGCGCTACGTTTTCTGACCGGTGTTTACAGCGGCATGCACTGAAACCAGAAATAGACAACATATGGCAGTTTTGGGGAACAATCCCATGGCGTATTTTCGACTCCATTCGAGAAAACAGCAAAAACGGATGAACGATAATCAGGCTTGTGGATACTGTGGTAGAGGAAAAGGGGGAGAAGAATCCAACTCTTCTAAACACTACAGCACATAAGATCCAGATAATCAGCATCGGCGGAATATCTACGTTAACTGAAAGAAGTTCACTCTTGAAATGATTTGGATGAGGTAGAATGTATGAGTGACCTCATAGCCTATTTCTTATAGTCTTTGTTTTTCCGGACTGTTATAAGTGTCATAATCGGAAAAGTTGAACCAAAGACCTGTTCCTGTCCTGGATAGAAGACCGTGTTGTATCCAAGGGATTGTTATTATTAACTAATCTAAGAAACGCAGTTTCCGGAGATAACTATCGCTCTGTTCTGCATTTGCAGCGTGGATGCTATAGAGATTTCAGCGATTGTTTCTTGTCCTTGGAAAGGAAAGACGCCTCGAATGAGTTTTGTGCCAGTGTTTTCAGGTCATCCTGACTCAGGTTTAATGCTTTTTGGACTGCGGCAAAATTTTCATTGACATAACCGCTGAAGTAGGGTGGATCATCGGAATTGACGGTGACTAACAAGCCGGCATCCAGCATGCGTTTCAAAGGATGCTCGGACATCGTTTTGAAAACACAGAGACGGACATTGGAAAGTGGGCAGACGGTTAACGGTATCTGTTCATTCGCGAGCCGCGTGATGAGGTCGGCATCTTCCATACAACGCACGCCATGATCGATGCGTTCCGCGTGCAGCAGGTCCAGGGCTTCTGTTATGTATTCAGGCGGCCCCTCTTCGCCCGCGTGACAAACAACCCGGAATCCGTGTCGGCGGGCTTCGGCGAACACATTCACAAATTTGGAAGGGGGATGTCCCAGTTCTGAGGAATCCAGACCGACGCCGATGATTTGATCGCGGAAAGGAAGCGCCTGCTGTAATGTTTCCATTGCCGACTCGGCAGATAAGTGTCGTAAAAAGCTGAGAATGAGCTGAGATGAGATGCCGAGTTCCGTTTGACCCTGCTTCAGGGCCGATGTGATTCCCTTTAAAACCGTTTCAAATGGGATGCCACGATCTGTATGCGATTGGGGATCGAAGAAAATTTCGGTGTGTCGTACGTTTTGAGACGCCGCCTTTTTCAGGTACGCCAGTGTCAGGTCGTGGAAGTCTTCTTCGGTGCGGACCACACCGATTGAGGCGTAATACAGGTCGAGGAACGACTGGAGGTCGGTAAAATCAAATGCAGCCTGCATCTGTTCGACCGTCTGATAAGGGAAATCGATCTGATTCTTTTCCGCCAGGCGTAACGCCAGCTCTGGTTCCAGAGTTCCTTCAATGTGGAGATGCAGTTCTGCTTTTGGTAAGCGGGCGATAAAATCATCCATGTCTCTGTCTCCGATGCAGTGTCAGTTCGTTCGAGTGCCGCTTCAGTAAGAAATATTTCAATGGTCATCCTAGTCCGCAAAATGGGATTGTCAACTGCAGGGCTAAACTGTTGAGGCTTCGTTTTTCTGCAGCAATAATATAGAATAAACAGAGATGAATTCATCACTTGCTTTTATAAAGAGGTTGAAGCCATGTCGAGGAAAGTTCTGGTATGTCTGTTCGCGTTACTGGTTTTGAATCAAACTGGATTGCAGGCCGGTGACTGGCGGGTGGGCCAGGCGCGTATTGATATTACACCAGTGAAAGCAGGTTGGCTGGCCGGTTATGCCTCTCGTAAAAAACCGGCTGAGGGAACGACACACCCGTTATGGGCCAAAGCTCTGGTATTCGAAGATAAAAATGGAACGCGCGCGGCAATTGTCACGACCGACCTGATTGGTCTCACGCGTGAAATTTCCGATGCGGTAGGAAAACGCGTTGCCAAAAAAACGGGAATCGCCCGCGAGCAAATTTTGTTGAATTCCTCGCATACGCATTCTGGCCCGGTTGTTCGAGGCTGTGCCTCGCTGGCCTATGGATTTAATGTTACCCAACAGAAAGACGTAGATGAATATGCAAAATTGCTGGAAGAGAAACTGACGAACGTGATCGTGAAAGCCAGCCAGTCGTTGGCGGATGTGACGCTCGCGTATGGGGAAGAGCAGGCGATTTTTGCACGGAATCGTCGTGGTCGATACAACCCGGATGGACCGGTGGATCATACTGTGCCCGTGTTACGTGTGAATGATACCAATGGAAAAACACAGGCAATTTTATTTGGGTATGCCTGCCATAATACGACGATTGCTCTGTTTGAATATTGCGGCGATTATGCGGGGTTCGCTCAGGTGGCGCTTGAGAAAAAATATCCCGGTACGATGGCTCTGTTTATGATGGGCTGCGGGGGCGATGCGAATCCTCATCCTCGCGGTACACTTGCTTTGGCAGAACAGCATGGTAATTCTTTAGCCGACTCGGTGGTGCGGGCAATGGGGAAATCGATGGGTCCCGTCAAAGGGCCATTGAAAGTCAAATTTCAACGAACCAATTTGGCATTTGTTGATCCACCATCCAAGTCAGATTTGGTCGCACAGCAGGAAAAGGGGGATGTCTACACGCAACGCCTTAACAAGTACCTGCTGAATCAACTGGAAGAGACGGGATCTATCAAAACTTCCTATCCATTTTCTGTCCAGGTGATTTTCTTTGGGGATGATCTGACATTGATTGGCCTGGGAGGAGAAACAGTGATTGATTATTCCATTCGTTTACATGAAGAATTATCGGACCGTCGCATCTGGGTTGCCGGTTATTGCAATGAAGTCTTTGCTTACGTGCCTTCCGAACGGGTGCTCAAGGAGGGGGGATATGAGGGCGGCGGTGCGATGAAGTACTTCGGTTTTCATGGTCCCTTCAAGCCTGGGTTGGAAGACCGCATCATTGAGCTTGTACACACTCTGATGAAACCATAGCTAGACGTTTGGTGTCAGCTTGAAATGGCACTGTGTTTGAACGCCTTATCGAATCGTTTCAATTGAACAGAAAGTCTCTGTCTTCAAATCTTAAACGAATCATTAATTAAACAGTTTCGTTGCTCTATGCGTAGTGATGATGGGTAATCGTGTGGGACTGCAAATGAAATTTCTTAGCAGATCCAGTCTGTCCAAGCTGTGAGGGGGCATTTCGTTCAGGAGTCCCTGCAAGGCTTTAGGTAAATCGGAGTGCCTGAAGAGATGTTTTTCTAACTGGTTAGCAGTATGTGACTTAGCGGTTTTAAAATGCAGGTTTGTACCAGTGGAGTTTTTGCTGAGTGCAAGATTGCTATTGTCTCAAACCAGGGCGTGGGAAATAATAGATGAGCTCGAAGCGTTGTAAAGTCACTGACATACCTGTGTGGCATGCCCAGAAAACTTTCGAGCCACGTCCACACGAGAATCCCAATTTTACAATTAGGTGTTGGCCATGGATGGTCTTGTAAACAGCCTCGAAACAAATTCATTTTTGTATGAGGGAACTATCCTTGCGCGGTGTGAGTCTAATCGGGCGTAAAAAAAATTCAGTACCTTTTGAAAGGCAACAGCACTTGAGAAAGAGTTTGTTCAATTAAATAACCTCGAACTTATTGGCCAACAATCGGCCTGCCAGAGTGCACGTCGTGAAGCCAGGAGGAGGATTCCCATGGAAAATGGTCGATCGATTTTAAATCAAATCTCTGGTCAGCTTAATGCTGATTCTTTCCAGCAGGAACATTGGCAAGGGACTTTTGATGAGTACCTGGACCTTGTTCGAGCAGACCCCAAAGTGACGCGAACAGCGTTCCAAAGAGTTTATGACATGATCATGAGCCATGGAACCTATCCCGTGGAAGGCAAAAAAAGTCTCGTTCGCTATCGCTTCTTCGATGATCCTGTTAATGAAGGTCGCGACGGAATTTTCGGTCTTTCGAAGCCGTTAATGGAGTTGGTCAACGTTTTCAAATCAGCCTCGTTAAAGTACGGCAGTGAACGTCGTGTGTTGTTACTGCATGGTCCTGTGGGAAGTTCAAAAAGTACCATTGCACGTCTTTTGAAGCAGGGATTAGAACGCTACTCTCGTACGGAAGAAGGCGCCCTGTATAGTTTCGGGTGGAAAGAAGCGGATGGATCGATTCACTGGGATCCGATGAATAGTGATCCGTTGCAGTTAATCCCCTTAGAGAATCGGGCTGAGATCTGCAAGTATCTGAATGCCGGTCGCGATGCGAACAACGAGTCTGATTACATTGTGGAAATCACGGGCGAAGTCTGTCCTTTGAGTCGATTCCTGTTCAATGAAAAGTTGAAAGAATGCAATGGGGACTGGACCAAAGTGATGGAACAGGTCGTCGTGAAACGGATTATCTTTTCAGAGCAGGATCGAATTGGCATCGGTACGTTCCAGCCCAAAGATGAGAAAAACCAGGATTCAACAGAGTTAACGGGGGATATTAACTACCGAAAAATTGCACAATATGGCAGCGAAAGCGATCCACGTGCCTTTAATTTCGACGGTGAATTCAATGTGTCCAACCGAGGTCTGATCGAATTCATCGAAGTATTGAAGCTGGATGTGGCGTTTCTGTATGACCTGCTTGGGGCCTCACAGGAACATAAGATTAAGCCGAAGAAATTTGCACAAACGGATATTGATACTGTAATTATCGGTCATACGAATGAACCAGAATATCGTCGATTGCAGTCGAATGAATTCATGGAAGCGCTTCGGGATCGTACCGTAAAAATCGATGTGCCTTACGTTACGAAGTTGAGCGAAGAAATCAAAATCTACGAGAAGGATTACAACACCAAACGCGTGCGTGGCAAACATATTGCCCCGCATACACTGGAGATTGCAGCGATGTGGGCTGTGCTGACGCGGCTCGAAACGCCGAAGCATCACGGTTTAACTCTGGTGCAGAAAATGAATTTGTATAATGGTAAATCGTTAACAGGATTTACCAGTGAGAATGTCGAACAGCTCCGCAAGGAAGCCAAATCGGAAGGGTTATTCGGGATTTCTCCGCGTTATGTTCAGGACAAAATCTCTAATGCTCTGGTGGTGAATTCGCATAGCTCGAATTTGAATCCATTCATGCTGCTCAATGAACTGGAAGAAGGGTTGAAACATCATTCGTTGATCGCCAACGAAGAATTGCGAGACCATTACCGCCAGTTGATAACCATCGTCAAAGAAGAATATACCGACATTGTCAAGAATGAAGTGCAGCGTGCAATTGCCGCTGACGAAGAGGCATTGACTCGATTGTGCGGTAATTATCTTGATAACGTGAAGGCCTACACGCAGAAAGAGCGCGTGAAAAATAACTTTACGGGTGAATACGAAGAACCCGATGAACGGCAGATGCGTTCAATTGAAGAGCGAATCGATATTCCTGAAACCAGGAAAGATGATTTCCGTCGTGAAATCATGAATTACATCGGTGCTTTGTCAATGGATGGTAAAACATTCGATTACAAAACCAACGAACGGTTGCAGAAGGCTCTCGAAATGAAACTGTTCGAGGACCAGAAAGATACAATCAAGCTGACCAGTCTGGTGTCGAATGTTGTCGATGCGGAAACGCAAGAGAAAATCGATATCGTCAAAACCAGGTTGAT
Organism: Planctomycetota bacterium; assembly: GCA_022600195.1. Classification (GTDB taxonomy): domain Bacteria; phylum Planctomycetota; class Planctomycetia; order Planctomycetales; family Planctomycetaceae; genus Gimesia. The sequence goes on along the minus strand of JAHZKX010000017.1, from coordinate 182,245 downwards.
TCGAAATTATGGATATGACGAAGAATCAGCCACGGATGTCATGCAGTATGTTGCCAGTATTTTTGCTCGCGGCGATACGAAGAAAAGCAGTGATGCCGCCTGATTCTTAAATCTGACAATATTATATAGACACGAAAACTGAGAGAAGAAGGAATTGTTAAAAGCCGGCAAATTCTGATTCCCTGTCCAGAAAGGGTCTCGATAATATGGTACGTAGAATTGATCGTGACCAGCAGCGCTTTGATAAAATTATCAAAGGGAAGGTTCGCCAGCAGCTCAGGAAGTATATCAATCATGGCGAGATGATTGGTCGCAAAGGTCGGGAAACCGTCAGCATACCGGTGCCGAATATCGAGATTCCCCATTTTCAACATGGTGAAAAAGGGAGCGGCGGTGTAGGGCAGGGCGATGGCGAAGTCGGTGAAGCGATCGGCCGGGGGAAATCGGACGGCGATGGCCAGGGACAGGCCGGCAACGAACGTGGTCAGCATATCCGAGAAGTAGAATTATCTCTCGAAGAGTTGGCAGACATGCTTGGCGAAGCACTTGAACTGCCGCGGATCGAACCCAAGGGAGATGATCAGCTCACTTCGAAAAAAGATCGTTACACTTCGATCCGACCGACGGGCCCCGATTCATTACGACATTTTAAACGGACCTACAAACGGGCTCTCAGACGGATGATGGCCACAGACAACTACGATCCGAAAGACCCGGTCATTGTTCCAGCCAAAGATGACGAACGTTTTCGAAGCTGGAAAACCGTTTCCGAACCACATACGAATGCAGCCGTCATTTATATGATGGATGTCTCGGGGTCCATGACCGATGTGCAGAAGGAAATTGTGCGTACGGAATCTTTCTGGATCGATACCTGGCTGAAGCGACAATACAACGGCATTGAACGACGCTATATCGTACATGACGCTGTTGCTCATGAAGTGGATGAAGATACCTTCTACCGCATTCGCGAAAGTGGTGGAACGCGTATCTCATCCGCTTACCGGGCAGCCGACTTGATTATTAAACGTGATTTTCCCCCTTCGATGTGGAATATCTACTGCTTCCAGTTTTCTGACGGTGATAACTGGGGCGAAGATAATTCAGAATGTATTGAAAGCCTCACGCAGAATATTATCCCGATCTGTAATCTCTTCTGTTACGGTCAGGTAAGAAGCCCTTATGGTTCGGGGGATTTTATTAAAGAACTGCGAAAGGTTGAGGAAGAATTTGAAAATCTGATTCTATCAGAAATTGAAGACAAGGAGGGCATCTACGGTTCCATTAAGACGTTTCTGGGAACCGGGAAATAGAATTCATATTGTATGCTTCCCTCAGAAGTAGCGTACAGTCAGCCGATGATTCAAACTGCATTGATTGCTGACGGAGGAGAATATGGTAGTAACAACGCATCGCCCTTTGCCGAAGGTGTTAAGCGATATCCAGCAGGAGATGGAGCAGCATGCGCTCGATTATGGTCTGGACTTCTTCAAAACGATTTTCGAAGTTCTGGATTATGAAGAGCTGAGCATGTTTGCCGCCTATGGTGGATTTCCGGTGCGTTATCCGCACTGGCGATTTGGTGCGCAGTATGATGAGCTGATGAAAGGCTATTCGTACGGCTTACAGAAAATCTACGAAATGGTGATCAATACGGACCCCTGTTATGCCTATCTGTTGAGTTGCAATGATATCACCGATCAAAAGCTGGTGATTGCCCACGTTTACGGCCACTGTGATTTTTTTAAGAATAACGCATGGTTCTCACACACGAATCGTAAGATGCTCGACCAGATGGCCAATCATGCGACGCGTGTAAATCAGCATATTGATACTTTTGGTTATGAAACGGTTGAGATGTTTATCGATACCTGCCTTTCCCTGGAAAGCCTGATCGATCCTTATCTGCCTCATATCAGACGCACTAAGAAGTCGGAGTCCAAAGCGGATGCCAAAAAACGGAGTGATGCCGAAGGGGACAATGCAGGAGGGCGGTTTCCGGCGAAGATGTATATGGACCGTTATATCAATCCGGAAGACATCCTTGAAGAAGAAGCCGATCAGAAACGAATCAAAGCGCAGGAAATGGCAGATCAATTAAAGTTCCCGAAAGAACGCCTGCGTGATGTGCTGCATTTTTTGATTCAATATGCACCATTGGAAGATTGGCAGCGTGATGTGCTATCGATCATTCGGGACGAGGCGTACTACTTTGCACCGCAAGGGCAGACTAAGATTATGAACGAAGGCTGGGCCAGTTTCTGGCACTCTACGATCATGACAAAGCATGGTTTGACTGATCAGGGTTTAATCAATTACGCCGACCATCACAGCGGCACGATGGCAACCAGTCCGAATCGATTAAATCCGTACAAGCTGGGAATCGAACTACTGAAGGATATCGAAGAACGTTGGAATAAAGGGCAGTTTGGTCCTGAATATGAAAACTGCAAACATATGTTTGAGAAAGAACATTGGGACAAAGATACGGGACTGGGAAGAGAGAAAATATTCGAAGTGCGTCGTATTCACAATGACATCACGTTTATCGATACGTTTCTGACTCCCGAATTCTGTTATAAAAACCAGATGTTTTCATTTGGATTCAACGATTCCAATAAAACTTACGAAATTCAATCGAGAGAATTTCAGCAGATCAAGCAGCAACTACTCAACAGTTTGAGTAATCATGGGCGGCCTGCGATTTACGTTCAGGATGGAAACTATAAAAACCGCGGCGAGCTTTATCTGGAACACGATTATCTGGGTGTTGAACTGAAACTTGATTATGCACAGGACACGCTGGTCAATTTGCATAATATCTGGAAACGGCCGGTGAATATCGAAACTGTGATTGATGACAGACCAACCATCCTGAGTTATGACGGCAAGAAACACTCTACGAATTCGAAAGAGAAGAAGTAATATCCTCGATAGGAGGATGGGATCATGACTGTACTGAATCAATTAAATCACGAACTGACGCAATTAACAGGATTTCATTCTGCACAGCCGAGAACCGTGACTTTAGCTGCCACAGGCAAGATTGAAGTCATGATCGATTTTACATCGGTCGATTCCATGAGCTGTTCGTTTCAGGAAATCCGAGTCAACGTGCCTGCGCTGGCACAGACGGCATTTGACAAGCTGAAAGAATGGGGGCAGAAACTCTGTCAGCGAGTCACTTATCTTCTGGAGAACATCGGACCGCTCGAATACGATGAAGATGCCGGGCAGGTATTGATCCGCTCGACGCCGCCGGACCAGAATCAAGTCGGGACACAGTTCTATGAAGTGATTCTCTCCTCCCACTCCAACGGGCACTTCAGTTTGAAACGCTTCGTTTCGCAGGCCGGGCAGAGCGGCCGCACTCAGGTTGATCTACAGGTCACGCATGAGGTCTTACGAAAACTGGTCGAAGATCTCGTCGATACGGTTCCCTGAGTCTCCACAGAAACCAGGGATTCATACGCTTCCGAATTGTACGAACCACTGAGCCGCATCAGCCTCAAATCGATTGATGCTGAATAACCGTGAAATGTCATTTACCGGTCATTGAGTTCGTCAGTCAATTGAAAGGCTGAAGCTTCCTGTTGACTGGTTGATTCAGTTTGATACGATTTTTACGTCGCTTGGAAAGACCTGCATTCAAAAATTCAGCCAGCGCTGATAGCATCATATTCAGCATCGTGCAGGTGACCACGTACTTTCCAAGACCGATTCTTTATAACGTTATTCTCTAACGAGGAGGGTGCCACCGATAGATCGCATTTATTTTCTGACTCGAGTATTTTGGGCATCACCAAATACGCTTCTCGGTTTGGTGATCGGCAGCGTTGGAATGTGCTTCGGTGGACGCGCACGAATTCGCGGTCGAGCCATCGAGTTTTATGAGGGCGGTACAAAGTGGTTCGTACAACGACTGCCCCACGGACAATTCACACTCGCACTGACACTGGGCCACACGATCCTAGGCCAAACTGACGCGTCACTGGATATTTCACGCAATCATGAAACCGTCCATATCCTTCAGTATGAGCGTTGGGGACCACTGTTTTTGCCTGCCTATTTTCTTTCGTCAATCTATATGTGGCTGGTCGGTCGCCGTTTCTATCGCGATAATCCATTCGAGCGCGAAGCATATAATGCCGACGGTGGGGAACATGATTTGTAACTCAAGGGCTGATTCTCTAGCCTGGATATTTGTAGCGGGGGGAACAAACACAGCGGAGAACCCACTACTCAAACGTGAGAGGCTAAGCCTGTTTTCTATAGCGAGTCCAGTTTAACGCCATCTGTGCCGGTACCGGCATTATTTCCTTTGATCTCGCCTGTGGCAGGATTATAAATCCATCCGACAATTTCCGTACCATCTTTGGCGGTTTCATCGGGAGCCGTACCTGGGACGTCTGTCACAATCATAATACCACGACCACCCGTATAAGGATTGGCAGGAATCGTTCCTAACAGGTAAGGGCCCAGTGGTTTGGTACCAATAGCGCCTGTGCTGCCATCTTTGTCGCTGGAAAGCAGCAACGCATTTCGGAAATCATCCGTTTTTGTAGAGCCACTTGCAGGATATTTAAAGTTATGTTGAATCATATAGAAATGGATCTGACTTCGCATTATCTGTAAGTCTTGAGCGAGTACAGACTCTTTGGCGTCATCATTCGTTGATGTAAATTGTGGCAAGACTGTAGCAGCCAGAATACCCAATACTACGACGACAATCAGGACTTCGACGAGGGTGAAACCTGCACGTTTCCCTTTTTGTTGTTTTGTTTTCATCATGATTCTTCTCCGAGATTTACAAATATGACAGGTACTTTCACATTGTCATATTTTTAGTGAATCGGGATTATTCAATTTATCTTTCCCTCTGGAAAGCATCCCATTTAACCATAGCGTCTTTCATTTTTTCTACTTGTTTCGAATGGTCTTGGAGACGCTACAGTAAACTTGGGCAAAGGCTTGAAAGCATGAGACCCCTGGATGCTTTAGAATATGATTTGATATTCGTGATATTAAATAGCACGTATCAGATCCCGTATCTCGTTGACCCTCTCAGCAGTGTTGCCGATTGAGTGACCATCAAAAATCTATGTTTTTTTTTCAAGTGGTCAATTTAAATTTTAGGAGAATTCCTGGTTCACTCGTTGTTATAAAACGACTGCAACGATTGGATCGATCCGGCAGTATAAATTTTTTTGATATGCTTTTAGATGCTGGTATGATATACAGCATGCTGAAACTATGGCCAATATCTATGTGTGATATGAAGCATCTGTGGAATTATATCTGAACAAAAATCGGATATTTTGCGTGTATATGTTCCAAATCAGCTTCATCTAAGAACGAGTCAATGCAGGTGAATAACCAGTTCTGCCATCAAATCATGCGTACTCTCATATTTAATACGGTAATCTTAATGACAGTATTGGGCTGCACACCGACTGTTCACGACACGCCGACTGGGACCGCCCCCGATTTGACTACGAGTACAAAGCTGAATTTCGCTTCCGCCGATGAAGTAACAGCAGCACTTGAAGAACGTTGGCCGCTGGAAGCCATCAACACATATTGCATTCCAGAACGACGCCACAACCCTCTCTATCAAAACCTGGTTCCAGACATGGGCGTGACGTGGGAGGGCATGCTCCACAAAAACGTTCCAACTGGCTTTGACTCTATTAGTTGGTACGGCACAGCAATTGATGGCAAGCTTCATGAATATTCGTTAAACGCGAATCGAGGCGATCACTTTTGGTTGCTGGAAATCGGGAACGTAGAATCGTTCGCTACACAACCTGACGTGTCGTCCGATCCATCGGAACCACACTTTATCGGTGATCATGAAAAGTAGATGGAATGAAGCACCGAAAGTATGTGATCAATAAGTCTGGGAGTAGAGCCACGTGTAGAGAATGGCCTTTAACAAATTGGCGAATCGAAATTAAATCAGGAATCTTGACATTATTCATTTGGTTGTTTGCCCAAGTTTTCAACAGGCATCGACAAAAGTGATGACAATAGCTGCTCGACAGCTAACCAACACATGCACGATTTATTTACAGGATTTTGTTCGCGAAACTCTTCGTTAATGTTACAATCATTTTTAAGAAATGAATTACCGGATGGGCCTGAATAGGTCGGGAGTGTCGAACCGGTGCGGAATTGAGAAATTCGCTCTAATCAGGTTTATCATCAATCGCGAGGAGACTGAGTTACTATGATCCGCAACATAATGGCCGTTGTTATCGGAATTATAGCTGGTAGTGCATTCAACATGGCAATTGTGACGGTTTCACATGGTATGTATCCGTTGCCTGAAGGAATTGATCCTAACGATTTCGACGCGTTCAAAGCTCATGTCGAGGCGCACGGAATGCCCACGGGTGCCTTGATCATGGTGCTGCTTGCGCATGCAGGTGGCAGTTTCGTGAGCGGTTTTGTCTGCGGTCTCATTGCAAAGCGAGCCTGGTATGCCGCCGCGATAGGACTGGGTATTCTGTGGACCTGTGGAGGCATCGCCATGCTGATGATGCTTCCCTCCCCAATCTGGTTTGCCGTTACGGACGTGGCTCTCTACATCCCGGCTGCTATTGCTGGAGTCTGGCTAGGTGGCGCGTTGACGGGCAGAAGCGCGCCGCCCGTTCCCGCCGATTAGATAGGCAAGTCGACAGTGTGTACCAGAGATCTATTCGAACGTATTTCAAACAGTAATCTTACGATTGCTTGCAGGATATTTCAGAATCAACAAAAGGCGTCGCGGATACCGGCCATGATCAGATAATTGTCGCTCTCGTTCTAGCGACAAATGAACAAATGATTGACTCGGGGTATTGAATCGGCTAGGATCTCTATCAGTGAACACTTAAAAAACACAGTGGGTTTTGGCGTAATTGAGTCATCATCCATGACAGTCGGCTGACTTGCCCGCCTTCTCTGTCGATCAGAGAAATTTGCTCTCAATTCGTCAATTTGGATATGAGGCTTTGCATGAACGATTTCCAATTAAACCGACGTCAAGCTCTCATCGCGAGTGGTTTAGGAACGATGAGTCTCGGCATGCCGGGGATGGTGCTGGGGACTGACAAGGTGGACGCCTCGGGCAAAGCCGTCAAGTCTGAAAAGTCCTGCATCTTCGTTCTGCTTTGTGGCGGACCGAGTCACCTTGATACCTGGGATATGAAGCCGAATGCGCCCGTGGAATATCGCGGACCGTACATGCCTATTTCTACAAAGGTGCCGGGCATGCGCATCAATGAAATGCACACGGGACTGTCAAAGTTGACCGACAAATTCACGCTGATCAATTCCATGTCACATCCGGGTGCGATCAGCAATCACTTCGATGCGATGCACAATCTGCTGAGCGGACAATCGGCGAAGCGTGTTCAGCAGGGGATGGCGAACGAACAACCTTACCTGGGTTCCTTTGTCGCCAAACACAAACCCAGCAAACGCAATTTTGTTTCTAATGCATGGATCATCAAATGTGTGGGGCCCCCCGTCTTCTGTGCCCCCAATATTGGCATCGGCGGCTACCTTGGCTCGGCATATGCCCCCGTCTTTGTCGGCTCTGCGAATAATCATCCGGCGATGAAAGACTTCAAACCGCCGCAGATTTATGACCCTTACGATGAGAAGCGATTCGAAAAGCGCAAGTCTGTGCTCCGTGGCCTTGAATCCAACAGACTGGATAAAGACAAAGTTGTTAAGGACTGGTCTGACCTGCGTGAAAAAACCTATGAGGCTTTGACGCGTGCCGAAGGCCGACAGGCGTTTGAGATGCACCGCGAACCCGACAGTGTTCGTGAACGTTATGGGATGCATCCGCTCGGGCAGAATCTGCTGCTTGCACGCCGCATGGTGGAATCTGGTGTCCGCTTTGTGACAGTCAACGGTTGGACGGGACAGGCCGACTATGACAAACAAGGCCCACCCAGCAGCAGCTGGGACATGCACGGGGGAAACATGGGTATGGGCGATGCCTTCGGTAACGGTTCTTACGGCATGGGTTTTTGTTTGCCTCGACTGGATCAGGCACTTTCCGGGCTGCTCTCTGACCTGAGCGATCGCGGTATGTTGGACAACACACTCGTTGTTGTAACAGGCGAGTTTGGACGCACACCACACGTTCTGAAGCAAAACCCACCCGGACGCCAGCACTGGCCGAAGTGTTTTTCCTCGATCTTAGCCGGCGCGGGCATCGCTGGAGGGCAAGTCTACGGTAAGTCCAACAAATATGGTCAGTATCCTACCGACAACCCGGTCCGACCCGAGGAACTGGCGGCGACCATCTATCACGCGCTTGACATACCCATCAATGATCCACAGGACCCCAGTGGCATTTTACGCTCACTGACAACAGGTGAGCCGATTAAGGAATTGTTCGGGTAACCGTACTGACTTGCCCCAGTTGGTACTAACTCTAAAGGGAAACAAGGTCCGCCTGCGCGCTTTGGTGACCGGGATCGTCTCAAGTCAGAGAATTTACTGGCAACGCAGAATTGTGTGGTATACGATGTCTGCTAAAGCATGAGCCCGTCCACTTTCATTCATCAGGTTCGCGAGGCTTCCAAATCACATTTTTACAAAGATGAGGACCGAAATGCGACAGCTTTTATTGTTGGTTTTGTTTGTTGCTTTCGGAACAGTTCAATTATTTGCTGAGCAAGGCTTCAAGCACGAAAAGAAAATTGCGGCGCTGGTCGCACCGTATCTGACGAACAATAAGGTAAACGCCATTTCTGTGGGAGTGATCTCCAATGGTGTCGTCTGGAAGAAGCATTTCGGCGTGCTCGGTGAAAACGGAACACCCGCTCCGAATGACAAGACCATTTATGAAATTGGTTCGATCTCCAAAGTGTTCACATCACTACTTCTGGCAGACGCCGTCGTTTCGGGACAAATCAAACTGGACGATCCGATCAGCGTCATTATGAAAGAATTAAGTGCTACGAATCCGAAGCTGGCCAATATTACATTCGCACAACTGTCGCATCATGTCTCTGGTCTTCCAGTCATGCCCACCAATTTCAAACCAGCGGATTCGACCAATCCCTTCGCCGGATACAATCGCAAGCTGCTAACGGATTACCTGCTGGCAGCAAAACCGGTTCGAAAACCAGGGGAAGGGTATGAATACTCGAACCTTGGTGCGGGGCTCCTGGGTGATTTACTGTCTCGCCAGGCGGGAATGAGTTACGAAGCACTGTTGAATCAGAAACTGACGGAACCCTTGAAGATGTCTGACACGACGATTACTCTTTCTTCGGCACAGGCCAAACACTTAGCCCCGCCACACAATGCGGCACTGCTGCTCGAGAAGTCATGGGACTTTGATTCACTTGCCGGCTGCGGCGCAATTCGAAGCAATCTTGACGACATGTTATTGTTCGCGAAAGCATCGCTCGATCCGCCGGACGGTCAACTCGGGAAGACGATTGAGCTGGCCTGGAAACAACATAAACCGCCTGCAGAGGCAAATCTGGCAATGGGGCTGGGGTGGATGATTGCAGGCGATCGTTCAACGCGATGGCACAATGGACAGACCGGCGGCTATCATTGCATGATCCTTGTAAACCGGTCATTGAAAAGCGCGACGGTGTTACTTTGCAACACAGCAGTGATGGACGTTGACGCGCTGGCTCAACAGATATTTCAGACAAGCGTCGGTATGAAGGTGAAGCCAAGAACATTCGAAAAGGAGTTTAAGGTTGACCCCAAGGTTGCAAAGCGACTCGAAGGTAAATACCAACTTGCCCCCGGAATTTTGATCACGGTGCAGGTGAAAGAGGGCCGAATGATGGCTCAGCTCACAGGTCAGCAATTTCTGGCATTGATTCCCAAAAGTGAAACCGAGTGGAAGTATCAGGCCGTTGATGCGACATTGAAATTTGAATTACCGAAGACGGGCAAGAGCCCGAAAGTGACCCTGCATCAGGCAGGACGAGTGATGCCAAGTCCCCGAGTGGCCAAGTAAAGTCTGTCGTTCTGTTGGACTTCGTCTTCGCAACGCGGGAACCGATTCAATCGCACCTTCATCGTCTCCGATTGCTTCTGCCCTCTCGTACATATTTTTTGAGCAGGGCGTGCATCTTTTTTACCTTCTCCGGATGATTACGGGATACATTGGTGGTTTCTTTGATGTCTTTGCCCAGATCATAAAGTACGAAAGAGACCGGAAAGGCGTCATCCAAAACCTGTGTGTTGGTTTTTGGTCCGTTGACCGTCAGCTTGAAAGCACCCTTGCGGATGGAAAATGTCCCATTGCTGTGATTGTGTACGATCGCCTCGTGAAACGATTCGGGTCGTGCTGTTCCCGTCAACGCCTTGTAGAAACTTTGACCATCTTCCGCAGTGTTGTGATCCAGATTGATCTTCAACATCTCCGCCAGAGTGGGGAGGACGTCATTAAACACAATCGTCGTGGAACAACGCGCGCCGGGCTTGATTGTTTCTGGCCAGCGAACGAAGAAAGGTACACGGTGTCCGCCCTCCAGCAGGCCTCCCTTCCAGCCCTCGAAAGGTCCGGTACTGTCGTGTCCATAAATGGCGGTGTCGCCCCTAACCCACTTGGTCGAGTACCCCTTGGTTCGATTGACTGGCCCATTATCGCTGGTGAAGATGACCAGCGTGTTTTTTTCGATACCAAGTTCGGTCAGTTTGCGTAAAAGCCTTCCGACATGGTGGTCGAGTTCAACAACAAAATCTCCGTAAGTCCCGGCCCGGCTGGTCCCGACGAATTCCTTGTTAGGAACAATTGGGTTGTGCGGTGTTGTCATCGCGTAATACAGGAAGAACGGCTGATCGGGGTGCGTGCGGGTTGCCGTCTCGACGAATTCACACGCCTTATTTGAAAGGGTCGGAACCAGACGGTCCATGGTGTAGCCTTCTGCAATAATATTATCGTCCCGGCCATACCATTCGCCGTTCTTTTTCTTGGCTTCCAGCGAAGAGAGGTTGGGAATGATCGTCGTCCGATTGTTCTCGATGAAAGCCGCCGGGTTCATCTCCGCGGAGCCAGCAGTGCCGAAAGAGTAGTCGAATCCAAAGTCATTGGGGCCTTTCAGAGCGGGAGAGGCGAAGTCGATATTTCCAAAATCCTGGTAATTGCGATTGACGCGAATATTCTCCCGCGCACTTTCATCGTGCAGTTTCCAGTCGATGCCCTGATGCCATTTACCAACCAGCGCGGTCTGATAGCCCGCATCTTTTAGAAGATTTGCTACTGTCTTGCGCCCCGGTTCGATCAGTGTACCAGCAAGATTAGCCAGATTGCCCCCCGATCCCAATCGGGTCCGCCACATATAGCGACCCGTCAACAGACCATAACGGGAGGGGACACAGTAAGATCCTGCGGCATGGGCATCAGTGAAAGTCAGACTTTCTTTTGCCAGCCGGTCCAGGTTCGGAGTAGGAATTCTGCTGTCACGGTTGAGAGCGGCAGCATCACCGTAACCCATGTCATCGGTCAGGATGATCACGACATTGGGCCGGTTCGGCTTATCAGGCGCCGCCAAAACCTCTTGCTGTGCGATAAGTGGCGACAGCAACAACCAGCAGGCCAGAATGAATAATCTAATTCTCATCGTGTTTTCCTCAGTGGCCTGCGGCCGCATTTAAAGTTCTCCTCACATTCGATCGCTTCAACAGATTCTTAATCGACGTGTGAATGTGTCACTCCGCAGGTCGATTATATACGCAATTCAGACTCAATAATAGCACCAAACCTTTTTGTTGTGCGATAGACGCTTAGCGTGAGATCGACGAAAATCACAACGATGAGCCCGTCTTAATTCGAGGGTGTTATGAATGGCGAGCGGTTCTGTTTGAGAAAACAATCATTTCGCTTCGGGGAAATCTAAGTTCGCACCCTTCATTCTCCCGACAGAAAATATCTCATGCTTTTCGTGGTAGCAATAAATCAGAACAAACCCACGCGTTTGAAAACCTGATAAGGACTGTAGCGATGATAACTCGGTACGTTTACTGACCCGGCCCAGCGACAGACGACCTTCCCCGTTTGATCAAATACAACCGTCGCTCTCACATCATCCCGCTTCCAGGTGCGAAAATCGCATTTCTGCGGAGCCCCGTACTTCTCTGCCTGTTCGTTCGACACCGAGAGCATCGTAGTCGAATTGACGATCACCACCTGCGACTTCGAAATGGTATCGGGGGAAGACCCCATCAGTGCGTCCACTTCGGTCGTGGTACTCCCCAGGTGGACCCGAGCCACCTTAGCCTCAAGTGGTGAAATGACATGATGTGGACTGTGCTTATTATAGACGGCTGCCTTCATTAGCAGCAGATAGCAGGTTACCGAACCGAAAATGATCAGATATTTTTTCAGATATGATTTCATTGATCAATCCTGCGTTTGATCCCACTCTCTCTGGTTCGCGAATAACGGAAGGTCACCAGAGTATATTAAATATGCTACGCTTCTAGAATAGGATCATGTTGTACAAAGTACACAAGATGAATGATTTCTTAAATCCCAAAACAGAAAACGAGTACTAAAATGAGACAATTTCCCACCAGAGGTTAGGAGACGCGTTTGACGAGCGAATCTACTCTGGGCAAGCGTCACTGGCTACGACCTGTTTTGAAGAGTTGTCAAGCAACACAATCATGTCAACACAGTCCTGTCTAAAAAGTAGCGACAGACATAAATATCCACCACGAATGATTAGAGCAAAGCAATAATAAATGAATAGATAAAACCATCGGAATCCTTTATATTGAAACGACAACGTCGCCCCTTCTGCTAAACAGAGTAGACAGCACACATCGAAAAAAACCGGATTTGAAAGCACTGTAACACCAAGCGGAAGTCCCAATAGAACGGCTTTGTTTCCAGATACCTTGATTCGGTTTAAAAGGAGATAACGATGTTACACGCGATTTCATTTGTCACTGTCATGGTGATTGCCAATTGTGCTTATGCAGCTGATGCACTGCCTCCTTATGGAAAACTGACTGTGACCGAAGATCTGATTCGGCGAGAAATCGTTCGACTAGGTGGAGACTGGGAGTCAGGAGAGAAACCTAAACTTGTCTCTTTTATAGGCGATAAATTCGAAAGCAGACATTTCGAAATGTTGACTCACGTTCCAACTCTAGAGTCTTTTTATGTCGACACATGCGCCATTGATGAATTTGCTATGGCTTGCCTTTCTCAAATACATCAGCTTGAGCGGCTCGACATTGTACAATGTAAGCTGGAGCCTAAGAGCTTGTCGCTTCTTCGAGGCCATCGTGAGCTCAAGGTAATCTTTTTTGATTCTGTTTTTATATCGGATCAATTAATGACTGAGCTTGCAAAATTTCAGAACCTCAGAAAGATTGTATTTGCCGACTGTAAAGGGATCACTCAAGAGCAACTTTCGACCTTAAAAGCAGCATTGCTCAGTGTGAAGATTGAGTGAGAGAGCAAGTTTTGACCGCCTGCACGAGCAGCGTTGTGAATGAGATCACCGATGTCAATTTTAGTTGGCACTTTACGTGTCTTTCGTGGTAGAAAAAAACTAATTTCAGCGAAATTATTTTAAGGGGGCAAGCATTGTATTTTCTGTCCCTGAACCCTTTTTTTCTTTGCTAATTACGCTGGCATCTCATATTAATAACATTGAAAAATTATGATATGGCTCTCTATTTCGACGTATGACAGGAAGTGTTATCGTCCGTCGCTTATTCCAATCTTTCTTTGTCTGCTCGTAATCTGAGGACGTTCACAATGCGATCTTCCATTAAGCTAATCTTGGCGTGCCTTCTGATTGAACATTCCTTTGCAGTTGCTGGTAAGGCAGCCGACAAACCGTGCCAGGTTGATGTGAGCAAGATCGGAAGTTCCGTCTCTCTGATTGGCAAACTTGGGAGGCCGCTCGGCACGAAAATGAAAATTAAGGGGACATGGGTTGCATACGAAGCGGATGGAGAGCCTCCACAATTTACGATCACGCAAGTCGATGGAGTGCAGCTCGGTAAGCCGGTTCTTTTTTACAAACAACAGATACTGGCCACAACGAAAGGAGTGCCCCACTCAATGGGAAATCCCTTCGGAAGATCTAAATCTTTCAATGCGTTTTCAGATTATGATCCAAATTATTCGTATTCCTCGTTAATCGGTAAGAAATGGACGATGATGGCCTACGAAACGGGATACATTAGCATAACACACAGCGACTTCAATCCAAAGGAAGAGGTTCACCCCTCTATGCCATACTGGTCTCGCCCCTTTACGCCAATACTCGTTGGTGTGGTGATTTCGAATGATGAAAGCGTAAAGCAAGTTGATCAGGCGGCTGACAAAGCGTTCCAGATTGATGCGAGCAAGATCGGAAGCTCCGTCACTCTGATTGGTAGACTCGGGAAGCCGCTCGCCAGGACGATGCAAATTAAGGGAACATGGGTCGCAGACAAAGTGAAAGGAGCACCGCCACGATTGTCGATCACGCAAGTCGATGGAGTGAAGCTCGATCAGCCAGTTGTTTTTTACAAAGGTCAGATACACGCCACAACGAAACGATTGCCAATCGCCGTGGGAAAAGAGTATTTTGATGCCTATGCAGATTATCAAAAACCTGCGTCGTTAATCGGTGAGCAATGGACGATGAGAGCCTATGAAACGGGATTCATTGGTTTGACTCCCAACGAATCTAAAGAAAAGAAACCAGTCTGGCCAGTGACAAACAAGCCTCCCTGGTCGCGTTTATTTACTTCGAATATTATCGCAAGATTGATTTCGAAAAAATAAGAGTGTTATAATCTCAGGAATCGATGTTTCTGTCGTTGAGCTTTTTTTGTCGTCCTTATAGCGACTTGGCGCTATAAGAGTTTTGTGAGAGAAATAGTATGAGCCGAACCCAATATACGATGCTGACATGCTCGGCCATTGCTTTGTTAGGCTGCATACTGGTGGGCTGGAGGATATCATCTCTTGAGAATCTTGGAAGGGTGAGATTTCCTGTTCAAATTATAAACCAGTCTGGCGTTGCCATTGAACAAATTGGAATTATAGGAGTGCGTGGAAATACGACTTACGAATTTGGAAGTATAGGATCTTATTCAACACTGGAGTCATCCGTCCCCTTAGGATTTATGTATGAAGATCAGCAAATTTTTGTCAGTGATTCAACAGGAATCATTTCGAAAAACAAATACACTGCACCTGATTTGAAGACGACAGGGAGCATTGAGTACCAGCAAGAGGACGTTGAAGGAAACACATTGGTCAAATCAAATGCGATACTATCAAATAATGATATTCGCCCCAAAAAATTCGTAATCAAGATAACCGATGATTTAAAAGCACACATCAAAAGCGAATGGCAACTCGATTTGTCCATCTAAGTGTAGCCGTCTACCGCAGACCTTTTGTCAACAATCATTTAACATTGATCCATTTGGAAGATGGTAAAGGGCTCAGTTCCCCATACTATCTGTGGTATAATAACCAGTTACTTGTTCTTAAAGAGATCGAAGATGAGTGAAGAATGGTTCCACTGGTATGTGAATCAAGTTAGTAAAGAAAAAAAATGGCCAAAGTACCGTGAAAGGTTTCTTTGTCCCTGCTGTTATATGCCGACTCTTGATGAAAGAGCAGACTATGATATTTGTCCGATCTGCTTCTGGGAGGATGATGGGCAAGACTCCGATGACGCTGATATTATACGTGGTGGTCCAAATTCAAATTACTCATTAACGGAAGCAAGAGAAAATTTTAAACAACACCACACAATGTATCGTGTGTCAGATGAGCCTGCTTTTAATCGAGAAATGAAAAAGATGCCCACAAAAAAGAAAATGTACCAAGCATTTGCGCTAGCAATAAAATCAAATTCCGAGACTGATTGGGCAAAGGCGGTTGAGATTGAAAATGGGAATCGCTCTGATTACTGACACTGTCGAGTTTTGAGGCTGATAAATACTGACTCAAACCGATCTTCGATCTAAGCCTGAATCGATCCTCGTATGAGATTTTAAAGGGGAGGCGAACTGTGTACGAGCGATTTACCGACCGAGCAAGAAAAGTGATGCAGTTAGCAAATCAGGAATGCCAACTGCTCAATCTCGATTACATTGGTGCCGAACATCTTTTGATAGGACTGATTCAAGAGGGATCAGGAGTCGCTGCCCACGTTCTTAAACACTTTAATCTTAATGTCCGTAGTATCCGTCTGGAAGTTGAAAAAAACATACCAGCGGTACCTGAAATGGTCACAAAGGGCAAGCTGCCTCATTCGTCGTACGCGAAGAACGTAATCGTGAACGCGATGGAAGAAGCCCGACTTCTTAAACATAATTACGTGGGGACTGAGCATTTACTCTTAGGGATTTTGCGAGAAGAGGAGAGTTTAGCAGTCAAAGTTTTAAAGGACCTTGGGCTGAAGATTAAAGACATTCGGGATGAATTATTAAAGCGGAAGTGGACGGTGTCCGAATAAGTTTCCGACGGGGCAAAAAAAGTGATGAGCTTAGCTAAGTACGAACGATTTACTGACCGGTCAAGAAAAGTGATGCAGTTAGCCAATCAGGAAGCCCAGCTGTTCAATCACGGACACCTTGATACCGAACATATTTTGTTAGGCCTGATTAATGAGGGGGCAGGAGTTGCTGCCCACGTTCTTAAAAACTTGAATCTTAATTTCCGTCGTATACGACTGGAAGTTGAAAAAAACAGACCAGCGGTATCTTTACCGGTAAGACTGGGCATGCTGCCTCTCACATCGCACGCTGAAAAAGTGATCGAAAACGCGATGGAAGAAGCCCAACTTCTTAAACATAATTACGTGGGCACTGAGCATTTACTCCTGGGGCTTTTGCGGGAAAAAGACTGTTTAGCAGTTAAAGTTTTAGAGGACCTTGGACTGAGTATTGAAGAAATTCGGAATGAAGTATTGAATATCCTCGGACATGGTCTCTAAATAATAGAAGATGATGGACATGAGCCGCGAACCGAAAAAAGGTCTGGTCCAGAATCATCGAGACCCGCCCCCTTTACAATCCCTGATTATAGGGATATTCGTTTTGGGACTCCAAACGTTATCTGAAATTTAGAAATTAAGGAGACCGGACTATGGTGCGGAATTCAAAAAAGAGGGAAACCTAGAATCTCTTTTTCTTTTTGCGTTTTCCTGAGGAGTTCACGAATTCTTAGATTCCATGAATCTAAACAGTGGCCTCTTACGGAAATATTACAAAACACGACAAATAATTGACATTTGATGACAGACTCATTGAATTAACATCTCTCTGTAGGGATAAAAGGATCAGGAGATATTTCAACAGAGGTACTTGGAGAGCAAATCGTGGATCCGAATCACTTACCCTTAGATGATTCTTCCCCCTATCACAATACTCTCGCACAATGTGTCGATCACTGGGGACTCGTTCCCGAGAAGACAGAGTTAGTCCGTGATGGCGTCAATCATGTATTTGCCACTGAGTTCGTGAACGGTGATCCGGTCATTATCCGCATCAGCGACGGTGCGTTCCGCGGGCGAGGTGAGGTGTTGGGAGAGTTGCTCTGGCTCGATCATTTGATCCGCAATGGCTGCACGGTCACTACACCGATCCCTTCACGCGGCGGTGAACTGCTTGAGACAATTCAACTGGACGGCGGCATAATGCACGTCTCCTGTTTCGAACGTTTCGGAGGTCGGCAACTCGACCCGGCAACTGATGCAGAGTGGAATGACGAACTCTTTCAGAAATTAGGCCGCGAGATCGGTCGCATCCATCGCGTTTCGGACGAGCTGAAATTACCTGCCGACCGTGATCGCTGGCCTTGGTACGAGAGCAAGCTCACGCAGTTTCCAGATCCACTTCCCGAAGCCTTCAACCCGCATGTCGCTGATGCAATGCGAACCTTTATCGCTGAATTGCGCAAGCGACCGACGCCGTCTCGTCATTATGGACTGGTCCATCGCGATCTGCATGAGGGTAATTTTCTTGTAGAGGATGGCAAGGTGCAGATCATCGATTTCGATCTGGGCTGTTACGGCTGGCGGACGATGGATTTTGCCGTACTGCTTTTTTCGAACTACTACTATCCCAGTCTCCTCGTGCCGAATGCGAGTTCCGAGTTGGCCGGGCATGTCCTGGCAATGATGGTAAAAGGATACCGCGAAGAATACACCCTTGACCGCGAACAGGTAGAGACAGTGGGAGACATGATCTTACTGCACACTATTCTCAACTACAACGTGATGGCGCCGGCTGTGGAACATTGGCAGATCGCACTAGGCAACCCGCAGCCATCTGTAACAGAGAGTCTGGCATGGATCGAGCAACTCTGGCTAGATGGGCGCAAACTGCAACTCGACCTCAGCCAGTTATAGCCGAACAGAAAAGTGGTCAGGTCCAGAATCATCGAGACCGGACTATGATGCGGTGTTCAAAAAAGAGAGAAACCTAGGATTTCTTTTTCTTTTTGCGCTTTCCTGAGGTGCCCGGCTTCTTATCCCATTTCTGTGGTGGGTTTTTGTGATAAACGGGGGCTCCATCCTGTTTGGGAAATGAAGCGACCACTGCAGTTAACCGTTCCAAGGCTGCCCTGGCTTCAGGGGCTTTCGAGTCAACCAGGTTCCGCTCTTCCCAAGGATCAGAACTGATTCGAAACAGCTTAATCGGTTTCCGGTCCGAGTCGATCCACAACTTATAATCCTTGTCGCGGATTACACGATCATCGTAATTCAGTTTGGGCACCACACGTCCCTCACGTAATGTAGCGGGGCCGCCCCCCATGGACAGAATCCACTCGCGCTGTCCCTCTTTGGTCTTGCCGAGTATCAGCGGCGCAAACGACTTTCCATCTACGACGCGACCAGCTGGCAACATGGCGTTCCCAATTTCTGCGAATGTCGGGAGGAGATCCGTAAAGTCGATCAGCGCGTCGGTTTCCATTCCGGAAGGCACCGAGCCGGGGCAGTTAACAATGAAGGGCATGGCGGTCCCGTTCTGCTCGGTCATTTTCGCCTTTCCACCCCGCACGAGATGTCCCATGCGTTTATTGCTCTGGCCGCCGGTGCCATTGTCCGTTGTGAAGATAATCAGCGTGTTCTCGCGGATACCTGCATCGTCGAGTGCCGCGACCAGTCTGCCGACGAGTTTATCGGTGTAGCGTACCATCCCTGCAAACAAACGCCGCTTATTTGTTTCGTCCTTGTTATCGGGCGTCGTTGTTAAAGGGCCGTGAGTCAGTACCATTGGATAGTACAACAACATCGGCTGGTCCTTGTGCTTGCCGATGAAGTCAACGAGGTAGTTGCAGTAGAGATCGGGGCCGAACTGATCGGTGTAAGCCTTGCTGCCTTTCCCTTTGATGTTGATGTAAGGGTCCCAGTAGCGATTGGCACTGGGAGGGTTGTGTGCTTCGTAGCCGGTCCACATGCACCACTCATCAAAGCCAGCCTCATTCATCGCGTTTGGTTCGACGCGGAAGTCGTCGATCTGCCACTTGCCCGCGGCACACGTTTTATAACCGGCCTTACGCAGTACGTTGGCATAAGTTGTATTTTTGTTCGCATCGAAATGTGCCCCTGCTCCCTAGCGAGGCACATCCCAGTGGTTCGTCCAGCCATGCCGAAACGGGTACTGCCCGGTCAGCAGAGTGACGCGGGTGGGCGTGCATTGAGGCATACACCAGGCATTGTTGAATTTCATCCCGGTTGCAGCGAGCTTGTCGATGGCGGGTGTATTGATCCCCTCTGCGCCGTAGCCACTGATCCACTCCTTACCCAGATCATCAACCAGGATGAATAAGATGTTCGGCTGTTTGCGCTCAGCAGAAACAACAGGCGAACCCAGCAGTAGGAATACGATCACAGACAGCATTGCACGCAACATGGGATAACCCTTTTCGCATAATCGAAACCATTGGTTGAGATGTGTTGCCTGATTCTAGCCCCTCTGCTGTGTAATCACAACGAAAAGCAGGCCAACACTGCCACCATAAAGTCCCGTTATCGGAGCGACAAAAAGGACCAGGCCAATGGGCAGGAGTAAAGGGGTACCACACACTCCAACATCGGGGGGTAAGGTTGCTCTGTACGCCGAGAATTGCTGAAGAAAATAACCAGCCAGCAGCAATGGAGGTACCGCGCCAATCGTCATGCCTATGAAAAACCATAGAATCTTGGACCTGGGAGGCGCGGGTGACTCGGATGAGTGATCATCGATTGAAGAATGTGTTGAGGTATCATTCATCGCATTGCCACTTGATTTAAAAGGGAAACCTGATCCTTTTAATCCCACTACTTAATGCCCAACTTCTTTCTCCTGATTCTAAACCGTCTCCCAAGCTATCACAACGTCAAGTACACTGACCCACAAACCACGCGTTGAAATCTGAAAAGATCAAAGGGGTCGGGAAGAGAAAAGAGGTCTGGTCCAGAATCATCGAGACCAAACTCCTGAAACTTCTCGCATCTTGTCTAAGCAAATGCATTTCCAGCATCGATTTTGGATGGGTAGTCGTTTCATTGATTCGTTGAATCTGATACAAGTCGAATTGATGTGTCGCGTTAAGTAAGCCTGCATCCCATCGCGATATCGGCTGGTATTTCAATTAGAATAAGAGACAAATGACCCAAACACTCATATACGACATCCTGATCATTTTGAGTGCGGGTCTATTCGCAAATTTGATCTGTCGTTGGTTGCAGACATCCATCTTGATTGGTTACCTGATTGTGGGAGCGCTCATTGGGCAAAGCGTTCTTGGTTGGGTATTAAATGAAGGGAAAGAGTTAGAGCATTTTGCTGAAGTGGGTGTGTTTTTGTTGCTCTTTTCGATCGGTTTAGAGTTTTTGCTCAATGATTTGAAACGACTCGGCTTCAATTTAATCATTGGTGGTGCGGTGCAAATGACGTTGGTTGCGTTACCGGTTGCTGCAGTATTGATTTGGTTGGGGATCAATTGGCAATCCGCAGTGTTAATCGCGTCAGCAATAACTTTTAGTTCGACCGTGCTTGTATTCAAGGGACTTTCAGAATGGGGACAGTCGGAGCAACCTCATGGTCGACGAGCCATCGGCATTCTCTTATTCCAGGACGCTGCGCTCGTTCCACTCCTGCTACTGGTTCCCTTATTGACTGGAGCAGGGCAGAAAGCTGATTTTACCACCTATGCCATTCTGGCGCTGACTTCGGTATTGTTCGTCGTGTTTATTGTAGTACTGCGATATCTGCTCTCGAAGTGGTTGATTCCGATGTTTGTCGGATATCGTAGCCCCGAACTCGTCATCCTGTTCACAATCGTTTCACTGGGTGGTGTTACACTGGCAGCATTCTCAGTCGGATTGCCTCCAGCTGTGGGGGCGTTTGCTGCAGGTCTGATTTTTAACGGTAACCGTTGGACAAAACAGATTGATGCCCTGGTGTTGCCATTTAGAGAAACTTTCGCTGCTATTTTCTTTGTCGGTTTGGGACTGATTTTCGATCTGCAATTGTTTTTGAATAAGCCAATTGAAATGTTACTAATGTTGGTTGGTGTGATCATCATCAAAGCGTTAGCGGCTACTATTGCACTACGTCTGACCGGGCTCTCTTTACGACGTGCGTTTGGGATGGGTATCGGGCTGGCTCATATTGGCGAATTTGCGTTTGTCCTGGTGTTGCTTGGATACGAATCTGGCGTATTGACTGAAGCCGCCTATCAAAGTGTTGTTGCAATCGCAGTCGGATCCCTGATTCTTACTCCACCATTGATGAAAGCAGGATTGCGATTGGTGCACTCTGAAGAGATAGAGATAGAGAAAGAGAAAGAACTCGTCTTAGTATCTGCACCGCATAAGAACGCTCGTGCGACTGTCATCGGAGCAGGCCCGATCGGGCGTCAACTTTCTTCACAGCTGGAAATTAAAGGGAAAGACGTATGTTTGATTGACTTGAGTCCTATCAATCTGCATCCTTTTGCCCAGGAAGGATTTCGTACCGTGGTGGGCGATGCGACGCAAAATAGAACTTTAGAGCTTGCTGAAGTTGAGAATTCGGAGCTCACAGCAGTTTGTGTTCCTGATGATGACGCAGCAATACGCATCGTTCGTGCGATTCGCAAATTAAATCGAACCGGAACTTTGATTGTCAGATGTCGCTTTCAGATCAACGTAGGAAAGCTACAACAAGTTGGTGCCGATAAGGTCGTAAGTGAAGAAGCAGAAGCATCGACCGCACTCCTGCGGATTTTAATCACGTTCGACCATCTGGTAGATTGAGAAAAAGATTTTTGCTAAATCAAATCATTATCTGCACCCCATTTTCGCTCCAGTAGACAAACAAAAAGGGCTATGATACATTCAAATACCAGGTTTTATGGTTGGTGTCATTCACAGGGTTAATTCATTACCGCTACAGTAGAAAAGACAAATGGAACTTCACCGAGCGTCTCGAAAAGTCACCAGAGCCGATTACAAGTCGATGCTTGGATTAATCCGGCAGCCGAAACTTGTAGCCATAAGAGAGCCGCTGAAAAAATAATATAACAACTGGAGGAAGAATGACACGCTTGATTCTGGGTTTCGCGATTTTCACTTTCCTTTTGCCTTTCAATATTTGCATTGGGGAATCCCCAGATGTCCTTCCTGATGAGCTCGCTCCCGGAGTTCCAAAGACCGAAATGATGTCCGTGTGGCTGAAAAAGCGAGTATTGGATGCGCTCGATCGTCGCGATGCCGCTTTTGAGACGCTTACGAACGAAAAATTTACGACCTGGCAGAAAAAACGTCGCGATTTTTTCCTGCATCAACTTGGGGGATTTCCCGAGCGCACCCCTCTCAACGCGAAAGTCACAGGCCGACTGGAGATCGATGACTACCGTATTGAGAAACTCTACTTCGAATCGCAGCCCGGCCTGCACGTGACCGCGACGCTTTACCTGCCGCAAGGTAATGGCCCGTTTCCGGTAGTACTTCACCCGACGGGACACAGCGCGAGCGCAAAAAACCGCGAATTGTATCAACAGGCGTCGATTGTCATCGTAAAAGGTGGTTGCGCAGTTCTCTGCTACGACCCAATTGGTCAAGGTGAACGCAAACAATTGTTCAAAAAGGATGGTAAACCCTATGCAAGCACTGTCCAACATACGTTGATTAACCAGGCGAGTCATCTGCTAGGCAGCAATGTTGCCCAGACCATGGTTTGGGATGGCATGCGGGCAATTGACTACCTGAAAAGCCGCCCTGACATCATGGCTGACAAAATCGGTTGCACTGGGATTTCGGGCGGTGGGACCAACACGAGTTACCTCATGGCTTTGGACGATCGGATTACCGCTGCTGCGCCCGGTTGTTATCTCACAGGCTTTAGAAGTCTGTACAAGACAATCGGTCCGCAAGACGCTGAGCAAAACATTCACGGCCAGATTGCCTTTGGAATGGACCATACCGATTACGTCCTGATGCGGTTACCCAAGCCAACTCTGATCATGGCCGCAACGCAGGATTATTTCGACATCAACGGTGCGTGGAATATATTTCGCGCCGGCAAACGCTTCGCCACTCGACAGGGCTTTCCTGAACGGATTGATTTGGTAGAGCCAAACACCAAGCATGGGTTTCCTACAGAGATGCGTGTCGCTGCGGCGAACTGGATGCGACGTTGGCTACTGGATTTGGATTCGCCGATAGTCGAGGGTACTCTTAAGCCGCTATCTGAAGAAAAACTCAATGCAACGCCAAATGGGCGAGTGTTGGATTTGAAGGGCGCGCGAACGATATTCGAACTCAACGCGGACTGGAACAAGACTTTCGCCTCGCGCAGGGCAGAGAACGCGAAGCCGGAACATCGCGATCGGCTACGGGTGAAAGTGCGAGAATTGATTGGGGCGCGGAAGCTGGCGGACTTGCCAGAACCGACCGTGAAGAAAGTGGCTGATGGCCATGTTATCACCTCTGAGACCGGAATTCAGCTGCCAGCCAAACTCGTGGGTGACGTGAACTCAGAGCGTTTTACGATTCTTCTGCATGGTGCAGGCAAGCATGAGGCAATCAAGTCGGGCGAGGTAAAACGAGTCGCCAACGAATTGAAATCACAAGTTCTGGCGGTAGACCTTCGTGGTCTGGGAGAGACGAAAAAGACAGGTCGGGTCCGAAGTTTTGATGATATGTTTGGCTCGGATTGGAAAGATACGACCACAGCGAGTCTGTTGGGAAAAACTTACGTCGGTATGCGAGCCGAAGATATCTGGCAAATTGTCCGGGCGATGCGTAAGGAGACTGGGAATGAAACCTTGAAACCCCACCTCATTGCCATTGGGGAAGCCGCGATTCCCACACTGCACGCGGCAGCATTAGAGCCTGACCTGTTTGGAGAAGTACGGATTTCAGGCGCGATTGATTCATGGACGGCCGTGGTTGAATCGTCCCTCGCGCGGAACCAGCAGTCGAATCTGGTCTTCGGCGCACTGCGCGAATACGACCTTCCGATGCTTCGTCAATTACTTGGAGATCAGCTGACAGTCAATGGCGCTGTTAATCCTGACGGCACGCACGCTGCGATTATACCAGCAGTTCCACGTTCGAGCGGAAAAATGGGACGACACAAGAAGATCAACAAACGCGTCAGCGAGGGAAACGTCGACTTGGTTTTTATTGGTGATTCCATTACCAGTGGTTGGGAAAATCGCGGTGCGAAAGTCTGGGAGAAATTTTATAGCAAACGAAATGCGGTTAATCTTGGAATCGGTGGAGACCGTACTCAGCACGTAATCTGGCGTCTGGACAACGGTAACATCAAAGGCATCTCGCCTAAAGCTGCAGTCGTGATGATTGGCACGAATAACTCACGGGACAATACCTCCGAGCAAATCGCCGAAGGAGTGAAGGGCATTGTCGAACAACTTAGAAATAAACTACCAGATACCAAAGTGCTGTTGTTGGCAATTTTTCCACGCGGCGAAAACAACGACGACACGCGGCGACAAGTAACTCAGAAGACCAACGCAAAAATTTCTAAACTTGCAGATGGCAACCACGTACACTATCTCGATATCGGCTCAAAGTTCATGAATGATAATGGCGTATTGACGCGCGGGATGATGCCGGATCAGTTGCACCTTAGCCAGCAAGGGTACGAGATCTGGGCTGAGTCGATCGAATCAAAACTATGCAAACTGCTTGGCGAATAGTTGTCACACAACTGGCCAACAGAATGATTTAGGTAACACTATGATTACACGCAGACAATTTCTGATGTCGTCGGCAACTTTACCTGTGCTCCATAACTTCCAGTCCAATTTTCTGGGTGCAGATGAGGTGACAAAGCCAACTACGGATCAGCGCTCGAGTACGCAGGTCATCCTCTCGTTCGCGACTGAAGTAGCAGATGAGCCGAAGGATTTTGACCACATCAAAGCGCTCGCTGAGTTCTTGACGAAAGAAGGATTGACTGGCAACTTTCACCTGACCGGTGATTACGCCCGCGCGCTAAAACACCACGGTCGTCTGGACGTGGTCCAAGCACTTATGGACCACGAGATTGGCTTTCACTGCAACCATCATGGGGCAGCGCCATTCATGGCTGGCTATCTTGAAAAGATGGATTGGCAGGATGGCACATCTGAATGGACCAGAAACGAATTGCCGGGACTCAGAGTTGTCGAAGAGCTTTTTGGGCGACGTCCCGTTTATTACACTACGGAGTTTAACAAAGCTCCGCAGTCAATCTTCGCCAGCAGCCAGGCCGGCCTGCCGACGATTGGCTATTTAACTGTGCCGACTCGAGGCCACGGGGCGGTATGGTACTGCAACAGTTTTGTTCCCAGCTGTGAGAACGCCACTGGTCTGGAACGTTTCTTCAGCGCAGGGCATAAGCCGGAAGCGGAAGGTCACTATGAGGAAAAAGAAAAGTACTACCGGATCAAGTTCGATAGATTATCGAAGAAACTCGGGGGGCAGAAAAGCACACTGATCAGAGCGTTTCAGCACTCTTACAAAACCTATGCACTGTTTCCATTCGAACTTCCGAAGCCGAATATCTACCGCGAGGACGACCTCTATTACGAGGATTTTCCCCACTATCTCGAACTGCTTTCCGAGGCGAAATACCAGAAGGGTTTTGACTTATTCAAACGCATCATGAAATACTACGCCGAGCGAGCTACATTCACATCGTTTTCGGAGTATCGCAAGGGCTTCCGTAATAACCAGGGACAGTGGCTGAGCATGCACGAACTCGACGATGTTTGTGCATTGCTCAGTAATCGTCTGGATGCCTACGTAAGTGACACGTTATCGGTATCACCGGCGGAGGCGTTCGGCATGCTTGTCCGAGTTCTAAGAATCTATCATGAAGATGGTGTGTTGCCTGAGAAGGTCTTCATGCGAAACGTGATCGGTCCGACTTCGCCTCTCCCCGTGAAACCTGGGCAAGGTAGTGCTAATTCCACTGCGATGCTCAAATCTTTGCGACTCATCGATCGTGCCATCGATAATGAGCAGTCGGTTCCATCATCGATTGAGATTGAAGGTATCAAGGTCGGTCCCGGTCAGTTCCTGAATGGGCTGCGAAGTCTCTACATGGCGATAAGGAAGAAGCAGTCGCCTCAAACTCTGGCTCTCGCAGGCCCCAACCTGCCAGTGATCGCTAACGAGCCTTTTTTCATGGAGAAAACGCTCACTAAAGATCGTTATCCAAAAGGCTTTGAGGGACGCAACATCTGCCAGATGTGTCGCCTTCAATCGTGGAGTTGGAAACCCGCCTTAACTCTGGCACATCAATCTCATTGATAAAAATATGGGTTTACTGTCCGGAATCATTGGCTCATGAACTGACTGAGTCGTGCCATCTGAATATTGTCGTTCGGAATAAGATGCTGGTGGTGGCCCACGTTGATTGTGACGCCGATGTTTAGGAAATACTAAAAAAGTCAGGGACTCGATTTTTCTGGTCCTGACTCCATATATCATCTACAAAATTTAGTCCAAGGTTCTCTAAAACTTTAAGGATGGTATGGGGGTCTGACGGCTGAAATGTTTCAATTATTCTCTATTCTCAACGAATTGAGGTGATTTTAAAATGGATGATCTCATATTGAATGTAAATGATATCGCCGAACGACATCGTGGAAAAACAATACGAATCAAAGGCATGCTGTATTCGCATGATTTTGTATGTTGGTTAGTTCCTCCGAATACAAAACGATCTATGGATTCAAAAAAACACGGAATATTAGTCATACTTCCCGGGCTTGGCGCTGAGGTATTGGAATCTGAGTTATCCAGAACGACGAGCGGTAGACCAATGGTATCAGTCGAGGAAGTTGAACTTCTCGGGCGTTTAATCTCTTCACAGAATGATGAATACAAAGCAGTCATCGACAATATCGAACTGGTAATATTTAGAACCGGTATGAACGAATCTACTTTGAATTTGAAAAACATTCAAAACATAGCGAATTTCAAACAATCAATGATTGATTCACTCGATGACGAAACGGCGCGGGAAAGATATCGACAGCAATGCGAGAATGAACGACACACCTAGTTCATTCTAAATGGAATCGTTGTAAGCAAGAGTACGAAAAGACAAAAGGAGCAAGGCCAGAATCATAAAGACAAGACAGATTTCTGCCCTGAATTTTAAAATTACTTCTTCGCCGACTCGGGATGAATGCGACGAGATAGTTCGATCAGCTTCTTGACCAGTTTGGGTGAGGCACCAACCTCGGCGTGTGAGACGGTGAGCCATGTTTCATATCCGCCCAGTTCATGCTGACGTGGCGAGGGCAAATAGCCGAGATCTCCGTTGGCCAGGCCAAATACGAACGTCTCTTTAAAGGGGCTTTGCTTTTGAATATCGAAACCGATTTCGACAAACACTTCAAAGGGCAGTGCCGCCAGACACAAATCACCAATGCGAAGGGTCTGCACAAACGCCTCATCCGTTTCCGGCCATTCCGCGGCTTCAATGGCCCGACGAGCAAAGGTGACGCGTCGCGCGAAACCGCGATCCTGCTCGGCTTCGGGAGGGACGTTCTTGAGCAATTCCTTGGCACGCCACACCTGCGCCTGGGTGGGACGACGACGTTTCAATGTCAGCCTCTCTGCTGCCGCATCCAGGGGAACCCAGTTCTGATATTGAATCGATTTCTCGACGCGGAGCACTTCCCGTGCGACATCGCCTGCCACTTCGCGCATTTTCTCATAACGCGCGTAGCGTTTCTTTCCAGGCTTGTTGTAATTTGCATAGTCATTGTTGTTCACATCGCCGCTGGCCCCATTGCTGAGGATGCCGACAAACGGAGGATCCTGGTTCGGCTCTGCATGCAGCCGTGCGAGTTGGCTGGCAAACATGCCAAAGTAATCCGCCGAAATATGTCCCTTGCCTACGCCGCCGACATAGTGCAGCCAGTAGTTGGCCAGCAGGGCAATCGGACGGCCCGAAGTCGATTCAACAGACAGCACGTAGACCTTAGGATTGACAGGCCCCGCTGGTTTGTCGAGGACTTTCAGATAGCCGCCCGGGTTTGTAGCGGCGAACTCTTCCTCACCAAACGGACTGGTAGCAGTCTGTCGATCTTTCAAAAGCCAGCGCCGGTTAAACACATGCTGAGGCACTTCACCTTCGCCCCAGCCGATGCGGGCCGGTTCTAAATTATGAAACGCCCGCTGCACGCCATCTGCTATGCGCCGAATGACAAACTTCTGGTAGTCATCCAGTGGTTCTCTGAGTTTGAGATAGCTGGTCCCCCGCAGGCTCGGTGCTGAGTGCGTATGTGTGGCAGCGATCAGCACATTTTCGGGAGCGAGGCCCGTTGTCTCTTGGATGCGTTTCTTCGTCGGGTCGTGAAGTTCGCTGGGAAACTTGACATTATCGATGATAACAATCGCCAGTTGTTTGTTCCCATCATCGAGGACAAGGCAGCGTGCATGCAGTTCATCATGGATATGGACTGAGCCACGCGGATTAAAGCCGCCGATCAGGTCTGTTCCCAGAAAGGGGGTGATATTACTCGTCGCCGCGCCAGCACGAAAAACTTTCGGTTGATCCGATTGTGCCATGGCTGCCGCAGGCAGAAATAACGCCACGATCAGAATTCGATAGATCATATTTTTACCGTTTAATAAAGGAGTTGGTGATTTCTATTTATTATTGATGCAGGGTTTGTCAGTCGTCGAAAGATCATAGGGGGGCGATTCCATTATTATCGAGACCAGACACCTTATCATGTTATAATGCCTAATGATTTGTCAAACTATGAAGACATCATTCTAGGCGAATAAAAAAGGGCCAGCGACACAAGAACCGTGTCCTGACCCTCGAAAACACCCTCTCTCCACTTTGGAGAGAGGGTTATAGTAAAGCGAAAATAAAACCGTTTTTAATCACTCCTCATCAACAGGCGATTTCTCTGGCTGTTGCGGCGGAGGAATCTCTTCCGGTTGAGTTCCTTTCCTTGTGGAGAGCCAGGCATACTCCGGCAGCCAGCGGGCTTTATGCGCGCTGATCAGAAACGCGATCAATAATGCGCCCACAGACCAGACAAATGCGGTCACCGCCGGGCGACTGAGCGACTGAGACGCCAGCCGAAATCCATAAGCGGCACTTGAATAAAATAAAATACTCATCGTGGCGCCAAAGGAATAGAGAAACCAGCGATGGGACCAGAGTCGGGCGATTAATAAACAACCCACGGCCCACGCGCCCACATAAGACAGTCGCCAGAGAAGGGGAATCTCAAAAGCGCGCTCACTAAAGATGACGACCATCGATACCAGTGGGACCAAGAGAGCACTCGCAAATTGCAGTACACGACTGAAAGTATCATTTATAGTCAGTCCCAATACCAGCGCTGAAATCCACAAGATGTGAAAACAGGTCGTAAATCGATACTGGAACAATATCGTGTCCGGAATCCCAAGCCAGATTCCCAATGTCGCCGCCAGGACACCCACAGTGCAGATTCCTGAGGAACGTTTGCGAATTCCCAGCGCCAGAATCAGGACTCCATCAAGGAGTAAAGGCCAAGGGGTGGGATCGATGAGCGTCCGCGAACCAAGCGTCTGTGGGCCGACGATGGAGAGCAGTGCAACGGCTCCCAGCCCTGCCCAGATCGCGCCAGGCACACGACGAAACGCTGCCCAGAGGTAAAAGCCCACCAGCAACCAGAGTGTGATCCAGATGGGCGATCCCATCACATCAGTCACTTTGAAAAGAAAACGAAGGTGTACCGATCCGGTGACCGCAGGCATCGCCATCAAAAGTAACAGCGGAGAAAATCGGATCACGCGTGCCTGAAAGGCTCTGTTTTTCGTCACCAACCCTCCTTCCAATAACAACAGGAGTAAGACGAAGCCGAGCGGAATTAAAAAATAGAATCCCCACAAGGTATCAAAGGAAATGAGGCGGGGCCCACTTCCGCTCGTGATCCACATCGGCCCCGCAGGTCCGAACGTAAGGCAAAGTGCAAACGATCGTAGACTGACACACGCCGCGATCACGCCAAACGCAATCCAGGGAAACCAGGGCCAGCTCCAGGGAGTGCCGTTCCCTTTGGCATACGAAACGCCGCCGCGTATGGCGGGCAGCAGGCACAAAAACAGGATTGAGGCGGCGACCGGAAAAAGAAACAGCATCCATTCCAGCGAAGCAGACGAACGCGGGTGCATCTCGGGAGAACACCACCAGGGAGCCACATAAAACAGTGCCAGAAACAGGTGATACGGAATGCGATACCGTAAACCCAGGCGAATGCCGGCCCCCCATAAGACGGCTTCGGAAACCATCGCCGAAAACAGAAAGCCGGCGATCATCAGAGTCATTCCCTGCTCAGCAGAAATGCGGGAAAACAGATCATCCATACTGACCGAGACCCCGAGAAACAGCAGCAGCAACAACAACAGAATCGAGCGCGCGTCTTCCCAGACCTTGCCCCAACGCACAATCAATACACCAATCCCCGCCAGTAACAAGGTATATAAGGCGAGCACTCCCATCATGACCCAGCAATTGATGGTCCCAATCTCAATGGTTCCGTAAGCAGACCGCACAGCGAACAACATCAATACCGCACTAATGACATAGAACGGGTTGTGGTTGTAGAGGTAACTCAATACCGAGCGGCGAGAAGTAGAAGCAGTCATAACAGCCTCCTCTCAAGAAATGAAAAATATAAAACCCCCAGAACAGGGGAAAAAAGACAGGTTCACTTCTATAGAAAAAGCATTATACCAGATTTGTTTAAACAGTTAAACAAATTTCTGATCACGAAGCAGAATTTCGATTTCCGTAAAGTATCCGGTTCCTTGTTGTTCGGACCGGGCAGATTATTTTCTTTTGCGTAGGATCAAACCATGTGTCCGACCACCAGAGTAAAAACGTCCAATTACAATTGCTCCATCACCACACCCTAGAAAAGTCAGAATTAAATTGGCCCGAGCGCAGCGATCAGGAAACTGATAGTGGAGCCTGACGTTTCGTATCATTTGTGCTTTTCGTGGTAGAAAAGAATCTACAATCACATCAGTTTCATCAACCCACGAATAGAGATTCTTCCCGATAGCCATAAACAGGCAGCAGAAAGAGATGCATAGATACACACAAGACGTAGCAGTAGATCATTTGGTACGTCCGCAGGTCAGCTCCCGTTCTGGGAAACCGACCAGTTTCATTGATCAACGCCGGGTGTGCGAACGTGCCTAAGGCTTTCTTTGATTTATAGTTAAGGTAAATCCGGTAAAGTTGGGATTCGTTCTTGACGGATGGTGTTTTATATGTAAAATCATATTTTATGAGTAAAACATTAGAGCGAAATGAAACAAGAATCTCGTATCGGGTACCTGCTCTGGAGAAGGGGCTGGAGGTCCTGGAATTACTGTCCGGAATCTCTTTTCCGCTCTCTTTGACGGATATTGCAGACCGACTGGGGCGCACGAAACAGGAACTGTTTCGGGTAATGGCCTGCCTGAACGAGCAGGGGTATCTGATTCGAGATTCCAATCAGGGCTATCGAATGAGTACGAAACTCTTCGAACTGGGAGCCAAGCATGCGAGTACGGAAGCATTAATTGCGCGTGCCACGCCTCATATGGAAACATTGACTCACGAACTGAATGAGTCGTGCCATCTGAATATTGTTGTTCGTAATAAAATGCTGGTGGTGGCCCGCGTGGATTGCGACGCCGACGTTTCGTTAGCCGTTAGAATCGGTGCCAGTTTTAAGCTGCATGACCGAAACAGCGGGCAAGTGGCGCTTTCGTTTCTGCCCGAAGAAGAGCGACATAAGTACTGGGAGCAATCAGACCAGCCGCCCGCTCAGATTAAAAAATGGGAGTCGGAATTTGCCGCGATTCGCAAGGCTGGTTTTCGAACCATTGACAGTTTGTTAATTGTGGGAGTTCAGGATACGGCGACGCCCATTCTGGGAGCCGACGGACGGTTGCTGGCTGTGTTGTGTGTGTCTCATATTCGACGCGTCGGAGAATCGAGAGACAGTTCCCGGATTTCTTCTGCCATGTTACAATGCTCGCAGGCGATCTCGAGTGAATTTGGTCCGACGATGTTGAATAGACCAGATATCGAAGGCAATACAGTCAACTGAATCAGACGCGTAATACAAACGGAGTTTTCATGCTGGATCAACAATCTCGAGAACACGATTTTCCCAGTCTACAGGACCGCGTTTATCTGAACACGGCCGCGGAAGGGATTCCCCCTTTAACCGTGAATGCCGCGTTTCAGCAATATTTTCAAGACAAACTAGAGGGCATGGATGGGCGCATCCTGCATGAAGCGGTCTGGGATGATGCCAAAGCGTTAACAGGGCAGATGTATGGTCTGAGTTCCGATGAAGTCAGTATTTGTTCCTGCAGTTCGGAAGCCTACAATCTGGCTTATCAGGCATTGCAGTTCAATGACGGCGATGAACTGATCGTGAGTGATCTGGACTTTCCCGCCAGTTACACATTCGGGTTACAGCAGAGTTGCCCTGCGACCGTGAAGGTCTGGAAATCGCGCGATGACTGGCAATTGCACCTTGAAGATCTGCAGTCATTACTGAGTGAGAAAACACGCGTTGTGAGTATTTCTCTGGTCAGTTTTTTCAACGGTTTTAAAATTCCTTTGCAGGAAGTGATCCAGACCATTCGCCAACATTCGTCGGCTCTGATTGCCCTGGATGTGACTCAGGCGCTGGGTCGCATTCCACTTGATCTGGAAGGCATCGATCTTGTGGTCAGCAGCACTCATAAATGGATTCTGGCATCACATGGTGGCGGACTGGTCGGCGTGCCTGCTTCGAAGGCGAATGACTGGACGGTTCCCGCGGGAGGCTGGTTCAATCTGAAAGATGCGTTCGGTGATCAGCGATTTGAAAAAGCGGAAAGTCTGCCGGGTGCCGCGAGTTTTACTGTGGGCATGCCCAACTATCCTGCGGTTTATGCCATTCGTGCGGGCTTGAAATATATTGTCGATACCGGCGTGGAAAATATCAATCGGGCCACCCTGCCTCTGGTGGAAGCGTGCCTGGAAGGACTCAAAGAGTTACCTGTCGAGCTGATTTCTCCCAAACAGGCTGAAAATCTGGCGGGTATCGTCGCGTTTCGGCATCCGGATGCAGAACGCGTTTATCAACACTTACACAGTAAACAAATTCATCCCATGTATCATGCGGGGCGTATTCGTGTTGCCCTGCATGGTTACAATACGATGGCAGACGTAGAGACTTTCCTGCGAGAATTGAAACAGGCGTTGTCTTAAAGATTTATTATTGGGAATAAAGCGGTGATCAGGCCGCTGGATGTTAAAAATATCGAGATCAAATCGTTTTAATGTTGTATTTTTGCTGATTTTTGATGCGAATGGAATATAATAAGAGTGTAAGCATAACTTCATTATTTGAACGTTCTTACCTTCACGCATCAGCCGCGGGTTTCTGGTTTGAGAAGCAGTCGCTCAATCTGGTTCGCCAGTGGTTCCTACCTGTTAAATGCTGGAAATGATAATGGCTATGCATGCTAATTTTCGAGATCAGTTCATATCATTCGCAAAACCATTCTCCACAGGGTTAATGGTGGCATTCGTTCTGTTGAGTGCAACCTGTCTGCCTGCCGCGGAGAAACAGCCGAACCAGAAGCAGATTCAATTTTTTGAATCGAAGATTCGGCCCTTGTTAATCAAGCACTGTTATGACTGTCATGGTTCGGATGAACAGGAATCCGGGCTACGCGTTGATACCTTTAAACACATCGTCAAGGGTGGCAAAGCAGGGGCGTTGCTCGTTCCCGGAAAGCCGGAACAGAGTATCTTGATCACGGCTGTCAATTATCAGTCTGCCGATCTGAAGATGCCTCCCGAAGAAAAGCTGAGCAAGCAGGAAATTGCCGACCTGACCACCTGGGTCAAAATCGGGGCCCCCTATCCCAATGCCGATATGAGTCTCCTCAGAGCGTCAAAAAACAAAGGGAAATTTGATATCAAGAAGGAGCGGGAGTTCTGGTCCTTTCAACCAGTGAAAAAGCCAGCGGTGCCTGCTGTCAAAAACCGGTCATGGGTTAAGAATCCCATTGATCAGTTTATATTACACGATCTGGAGCAGGCCAAAATCACGCCTGCCAAACCGGCTGATAAACGCACGCTCATTCGTCGAACGACATTTGACTTAACCGGGCTACCTCCGACTCCGCAGGAGATTGATGATTTCTTGAATGATCAGTCGCCACAGGCATTCGAAAAAGTGGTAGACCGTCTGTTGGCTTCGCCCCATTATGGCGAACACTGGGCACGTCACTGGCTGGACATCGCGCGGTATGCGGATTCGAACGGGTTAGATGAAAATGTCGCCTATGGTACCGCGTGGAAATATCGCGATTATGTCGTGAATGCACTTAACAAAGACAAACCGTATGACCTGTTCCTGAAAGAGCAACTGGCCGGCGATTTACTCGAACCAGCCAAAGATGTCGCTGAACGGAATGAGCGTCTCATTGCGACCGGATTTTTGTCATTAGGTCCGAAAGTTCTGGCAGAAGTTGATGAAACCAAAATGGAGATGGATATCATCGACGAGCAGATCAATACCATTGGTGTTTCCCTGATGGGGATGACACTGGGATGTGCCCGCTGCCACGATCACAAATTCGATCCAATTTCAGCGTATGATTATTACGGGATCGCGGGAATCCTGAAAAGTACCAAGATCATGGAGCATTACAAGAAGGTTGCCCGTTGGCATGAAAATTCGCTGGGGACCGATGCCGAGTTGAAAGTTCAGGCGGAATATGATCAGAAGATCAAAGCAGAGGAAGCAAAAGTCGCCGCCCTGGTAAAATCGGAAAATGAACGCTTGCAGAAAGAGGGTGGCAAAGATTTCAAACTGCCTGCCAAGCCGGAGCCCACTTATTCTAAAGAGGCTCAGGCGGAATTAAAGAAATTTCGGGCGAAGGTTGCGTCCCTGAAAAAAGCACGCCCTGAAATTCCGACTGCATTGGGAGCCGCCGAACGGGAAACTATCGATTTGCCCATTCACATTCGCGGCAGTCATTTGACATTGGGAGAAACTGTTCCGCGACACGTTCCCGTTGTTCTGAATCATCAGCAGCAGAAACCGTTTTCCAAGAAACAGAGTGGGCGTCTGGAATTCGCAGAATGGCTAGTGAGTCGAGACCACCCATTGGTTTCCCGCGTGATTGCGAATCGGGTCTGGCGCTGGCATTTCGGGAAAGGCATTGTGTCAACCCCCGATAACTTTGGAAGATTGGGAGCAAAACCGACCAACCAGCCCTTGCTGGACTGGATGGCTGCCAACCTGATGGAGGAGGGCTGGTCGCTCAAAAAATTACACCGCATGATTCTACTTTCCAATACCTGGCAGATGAGCAGTGAATGGGATGAGAAAGCCGCCACCATTGATCCCGACAATCTTTTAATGTGGCGTGCTGACTTGCGTCGTCTGGATGCGGAATCCATACGTGATTCGATCCTGGTTGTCAGTGATGGGCTGGACGCAAAATTGGGAGGCTCGTTACTTAATGTCAATAACCGTGAATTCGTTTTTAATCATGAATCAAAAGATGGTGTGACATACGATTTTAACAGACGGTCCATTTATCTCCCGGTGATCCGTAATCATCTGTTCGGGATGTTTATGCTGTTTGATTATGCGGATGCCAGCGTGCTGAATGGAGATCGATCTTCAACGACGGTCGCGCCACAGGCTCTGTTTATGTTGAACAGCCATCTTGTCGAAGGTGCCTCGCAACGTTTGGCGGATACGATCTTAAGTCAAACGGCCCTCTCACCGGAACAAAAAATAGAACAACTGATGTTGAAAGCATATGGGCGTTTGCCTTCGGAGCGGGAGGTCAAAAAATCGCTGCAGTTTCTGGAAGAACTGGAACAGGAATTACAGAGTGAGGAATCTGATTCTCAAAAACGGATGAATCGTAGCTGGCAGGTTTTCTGTCAGTCCATTTTTGGGTCGAGTGAATTTATCTATCTCCGATAAACGTTGATCAGAATCAAAACCATCTAAATCAAAAATCATTTTTAATAGAGACCTGTCATGAGTATCCTACCTCAATCACTATTTTCCCGACGTGACCTGTTAAAAAAGTCAGCAGTCGGATTTGGAAATCTTGCCTTACTGTCGATGCTCAATGATGAAGCAAAGGCGTCTAAGGGACAAGATCCGCTGGCACCTAAGGAGCCTCATTTTACGCCGCGGGCCAAACGTGTGATCTTCCTGTTCATGAAGGGCGGCCCGTCCCACATGGATACGTTTGATTACAAACCGCAACTCCAGAAGTATGACGGAAAGCCTTTGCCTTTTGACAAACCCCGGGTTCAATTTGCGCCCACTGGAAACTTGTTGAAATCGCCCTGGAAGTTTAAGCAGTACGGCGAGAGTGGAATTCATGTCAGTGAATTATTTCCCAATGTGGCAGAATGTGTTGACGATCTGTGTATTATCAATTCATTGCATGGAACGAACGCCGCGCATGGGGGCGCGTTACTTAAGTTGCACACCGGCAGCGATGCCTTTGTTCGGCCGAGTATGGGCTCATGGGTGACCTATGGTCTGGGAACCGAGAACCAGAATTTGCCCGGCTTCATTACAATTTGTCCGACCCTGGCGCATGGGGGAGTGAAGAACTGGAGCTCTGCCTTTTTGCCGGCTCCTTATCAGGGGACTCCATTGGGGAATGCCGCGGTTGCGGCCGAACAGGCGCAGATTGAATTTATCAAAAATGGTTTTCTGTCTCGTAAAGTGCAACGAAAACAGATTGATTTTCTGAACGAACTCAATCGTCAGCATCAACAGCAGACTGGTCCGAATCAGGTTCTGGAGGACCGAATTGGTACCTTTGAATTAGCATTTCGTATGCAGGAAGAAGTTCCCCAGGTTCAGGATATCTCTGGAGAAACCGAAGCCACCCGTAAGATGTATGGTCTCGATGAAGAGAAGACGGCTGATTTTGGTCGTCAATGTCTGATGGCTCGTCGTTTTGCAGAACGGGGCGTACGCTTTATTCAGGTATCTCATAGTGACCAGAAAGTGCAATGGGATCAGCATGGGAATCTATTGGAAGGGCACGGCAAAAATGCAAAAGAAGTCGATAAACCAATCGCCGGCCTGCTGAAAGATTTGAAACAGCGTGGTTTATTGAAAGATACCTTGGTTGTCTGGGGTGGAGAATTCGGCCGCACACCAACTGCACAGGGAAAAAATGGTCGCGATCATAATCCCGAAGGATTTACCATGTGGATGGCGGGAGGCGGTGTGAAAGCCGGTTTCCAATATGGTGCCACTGATGAATTCGGTTACTACGCGACCAAAGATAAAATGCACATTCATGATTTTCACGCCACGATCCTGCATCTATTGGGTATGAATCATGAAAAGTTGACGTATCGTTATGCCGGTCGAGATTTCCGTCTGACCGATGTCGCCGGCCATGTGGCTCATGGTGTTCTGGCGTAATTGACGAATCGGAGCAGCTCACATTCAGTGACTCCCAAAACCCTCTTTCACAGACATGGAGGGTTCTTGCTGCGCAGTGAGCCGCAAACAGCAAATCACCGTCCTGTATTTCCATCGTGCGAATGATTGAGATGAATGATCACTTCGCATTAAGCGAAATAAAACAGGAGCGGGTCTGCTGAGATTGAAAAACGCGAGTCTGGCAGACTATGATGCACGTTCCGAGAGCTTGCATGTGTTGAGTCTCTTTTCTATGTTGTTCCCACGCAGGCCTGAGTCTGGCCTTTGTATCAGCGTTTGTTTATGAAATGTGAATCCGTTATGAGTTCCTATAAGAAAAAGAAATGGCGTTCCACGACGATTTTAACAGTACGTCATGAGGGGGCGGTTGCCATCGGCGGCGATGGGCAAGTGACTCATGGCGATACCGTCATGAAAAGCGATACACGTAAGATCCGAAAAATCCTTGATGGTCAGGTTATCTGTGGTTTTGCGGGTTCTACGGCTGATGCCTTTGCACTCCTGGAGCGGTTTGAAGTCAAAGCCAAGGACTATCCCGGGAATATGCCACGCGCGGCGACAGAACTGGCGCGCGACTGGCGAACCGACCGCATTTTACGAAAGCTGGAAGCTCTGATTATCGTTGTCAACCAGGAGCATAGTTTGCTCATCACCGGTCAGGGAGATGTGGTCGTTCCCTCGGATGGTGTCATCGGTATCGGATCCGGCGGAAATTACGCAACCGCAGCGGCGCGGGCGCTGACTGCGCATTCTCAGTTATCGGCTGCAGAAATTGTGAAAACATCATTAGGCATCGCTTCAGAAATCGATATCTATACGAATAATAATATCATCGTGGAGGAGCTTCAGTGCAAGAGTTAACGCCTCGACAGATTGTCGCAGAGCTGGATAAACATATTGTCGGTCAGGATGACGCAAAGCGTGCGGTGGCAATTGCACTGAGAAATCGCTGGCGCTGGCAGCAATTGCCGGAAGAGATCCGTAAAGAAATCACTCCGAAAAATATCATCATGATCGGGCCCACGGGGGTCGGGAAGACGGAAATTACCCGTCGCCTGGCTCAGTTGATTGAGGCTCCGTTCATTAAAGTGGAAGCGACCAAATACACGGAAGTGGGTTATTACGGCCGCGATGTCGAGAGCATGGTTCGAGATCTGGTCGATTCTGCCAAGAATCTGGTACGTGAAAAGAAGCGTGTGGAGCTGGTTGATAAGGCAAAGGTACGTGTTGAAGAACGTCTGCTTGATCTGCT
Source organism: Planctomycetota bacterium (assembly GCA_022600195.1). Lineage (GTDB taxonomy): Bacteria > Planctomycetota > Planctomycetia > Planctomycetales > Planctomycetaceae > Gimesia. The sequence goes on along the minus strand of JAHZKX010000017.1, from coordinate 143,042 downwards.
GGTACCTCCTCCGGATTGGGAACCCTCTCATCTTGACTCGACAGAAGAGGATCAGAAAGAAGATTCGAAAGAACGCTACGAACGCACGCGGGACAAATTTCGAAAAATGTTGAGTCGGGGAGATCTGGAAGACAAAGAAGTTGAGATATCGATAGATCAGAAAAGTTCTCCGGTGCAGGTGTTTTCGAATATGGGCATGGATCAAATGGATGTTGATCTGCAGGGAATGTTAGAGAAAATGATGCCCAGCCAGAGTAAGAGTCGCAAACTGACCGTCAAAGAAGCGCGCAAGGTTTTGCTCGAACAGGAAGTGGAAGGGCTAATGGATAAAGATGCCATAGCCGAAGAGGCGATCGAGCTTGCGGAGCGGAACGGAATTGTTTTTATCGATGAGCTTGATAAAATCTGTACGTCCGAGGAAGGGGGCGGGGGTCGTGGCGGCGATGTCAGTCGTCAGGGTGTGCAACGCGATTTGCTTCCGATTGTGGAAGGCACGACAGTTCAAACACGTAGCGGCTCCGTGAAAACAGACTACATGTTGTTTATCGCAGCCGGTGCCTTTCATCGCACGAAACCTTCAGATTTAATGCCCGAACTACAGGGACGGTTTCCCATTCGCGTGGAGCTGAAGGAGCTGACACGTGATGACTTCTTGAGAATTCTGACCGAGCCTACCAGTTCCATTACAATGCAGTATCAGGCTTTATTGAAAACAGAAGGCATCAAGATCAAATTTGAAAAAGATGGTCTGGAAGAACTGGCGGAAATCGCGTTTCAGGTGAATCAGACGACGCAGAATATTGGTGCCCGTCGACTGCATACGATTTTAGAACGATTATTGGAAGAGGTCAGCTATGATGCACCTGATCTCACGGTAAAGAAAATCAAGATTGATGCCGCTTATGTGCAACAAAAACTCCACGCGATTGTTGAGGATGAAGATCTCAGTAAGTTCATTCTATAGCGCTGATGTAGTCACTTACTGGGGGCCACGTCAAGGGGATTGAATTTTTGTGTTTTGTACCAAAACGAATTGATGGGAGCGTTTTTCCAGAAAGTAAAGTGGCATGGATGAAAACTGGGACAGCGATGACGACTTCGAAGAAGTTTATGAAACCGATGATGAATATGAAACCGAGACGGTAGCCTGTTCAAACTGTGGTGCAGACGTGTATGAGGATGCCGTAAGTTGCCCTGCGTGTGGTGAATATCTTGGAGTGAATACGCATCCTTTCAGTGATCGCCCGCGCTGGTGGGTTGCACTGGGAGTGCTGGGAAGCATTGTCACGATATTGTGTCTCATATTTTTAGCTTGAAACAGAAGAGGAAGAGGCGCGGATGAGGTTTGATAAGATCATTCTGGGTTCCAGATCACCTCGTCGGAAAGAGTTGCTGTCTCTACTGATTCCCCCGTCAGCCATTTGTGTATTACCGCCGGTAAATTCTGAAGAGGCAGGCTTTGATGATTTTTCCGATTTGGAATCGATCTCAGCACAATTGCTTTCGATCTGCACGACAAAAAACAACGATGTTTTTGCGCAAGTAAAATCTACATCGGGTTCTGGAGACCCCATCTTAACGGCAGATACGATTGTTGTGGTCAAGGGGGAACAGACAGGACATCGCGTCTTAGGGCAACCACCGGCAGGGCCTGAGTGGGAACAGACGGTTCGAGACTGGTTTGTTGAGGAGTATGCCGGAAAAACTCATCAGGTGCTGACGGGGCTCTGCTTTCGGACAGGAGATCAGATCATCACAGAAATTGCGCAGACTCTGGTGACTTTTCATGACATTGACTTCGTCAAACGACATTTGGACTGGTATCTCTCTTCTCAAGAGTCAATCGGCAAAGCCGGTGGCTATGCCGTGCAGGGGGCAGGCAGTCTATTTGTTCAACGCATTGAAGGGAGTCTGTCGAATGTTGTAGGATTACCTTTGGAGCTGGTAATTCGCTTGTTGGATTAAATACGGTTGTTTCTGTGTTGTTATTTTCTTGTTTGAAATTTTAAAGAGTCTCATGTCAGTGATAAAATGGACGTCAACCGAATCTCCGGAAATTGAAATTGGGAATCGCGTACTCAGCTCTCGCTATTTTCTATCGCCTTTGGCCGGATATACTCAGTATGCTTTCCGGGTGGCGTTGCGTGAATTGGGTGGCGTCGGATTATGTACGACTGATCTGGTACTCGCATCACAGATGATGGCCGGCAGTCGAAAAGCAAAAGCGCTGTTAAAAACGTCTGAAGCAGATCAGCCTCTCACCGTACAGATTTTTAGCGGTATTACTTCAGAGTTGGTAACGGGTGCGCGCTGGTTGGAAGAGCGTGGTTATGCAGCGGTCGACCTCAATATGGGCTGTCCGATGGCCAAGATCAACGGGAATGGAGGGGGTGCCCGGATCATGTGCGCGCCAGATGCTGCCTGCCAGATGGTGGCAGATGTAGTCGATGCGGTATCGATACCGGTGAGTGTGAAAATGCGACTGGGCTGGGACCGAGAATCCATTACCGCTCCATTTCTGGCAAGAGAATTCGAAAAAGCAGGCGTGGCAGCGATTACGATTCACGGTCGCACACGCAGTCAGGGATTTGGAGGCCGGGTTGACTTGCAGGGAATCAGGAAAACGGTGGATGCGGTCCAGCAGATTCCCGTAATAGGTAATGGCGATGTTTGTACGGTGGAAGAGGCTTTCCATATGCGAAAGGAAACCGGATGTGAAGCGGTCTCTATCGGTCGGGGGGCTATGCTTGATCCCTGGATCTTTCGCAAGATTTCAGAAACAATTCAGGGCACTGATCCTGTGTCAGAACCTACCAGAGAAGAACAGATTCAATTTTTGATCAGGCACTTCAGTTTGATGATCGATCAGTACGAGGACTATGGTTGTTTGCTGATCCGAAAATTCGCCGCCTGGTATGGTGTCAGACTGGGAATTCCCGAAGATCTGGAAGACCGTTTGCGACGTTTTGAATCGATCGACGAGTTCCATGAAATCGTAGCACAAATTCGGCTGCGACATGGAGAACGGGAATCGTCAGTGCCGACCGCATTAATTAAGACACCCAACGGACCGGTTGAACGCTGGTAATGCCAGCCAGCGCTTCTCAATGATTCCTTCCGGAAAACAAAACAGGCCACCTGAAATCAATTATCAGGTGACCTGTTTTGTTTTATGAAGGTGGTTAGTTGACTTGGTCATGAGCGCCTGCATTATTAATGTCCAGTCCCAGATCGAGCAGGAACCAGTCATCGCCTCGTGCAACCGCTCCATAAAGCTCATCCAGCTCGTTATCGTTGAAGACAGTGGTGCTGTCGAGTCTGATATTGTTCACACCAGCGGCCGTATTAGAAACGCGTGTGCGAATATTTCCAATACGGTCTCCAAACGGTGTGGCAGAAGACCATTCCGTTAAAATTCCAAAGAGTTGTGTGATGCCATTATCGTAAACAGTGGAGCCACCAATCATGATGTCACCGTTCTGGCCGTAGTTCGTATAGATCGCTTCGTTATGGCCGCGGATAAAGTCTCTTCCCGTTCCACCAATCAGAATATCAAATCCATCAGGGCCCCCTTCGAGCACATCATTCCCGGCACCACCAACAAGGACATCATTGCCAAATCCGCCTATGAGCAAGTCATTTCCTAGACCACCAAAGAACATGGATTCGGTATTATAGAAGGTATCGTCGGCGATGATCTGGTCATCTCCATCCAGTCCCCAGACATACACACCACCTGTTGGAGCATATGAGCCAATGATCACTCCGTTGATCCGCACTTGAATCAGGTCTGTTTCATGCTGCTCGGAGAGTAGTATGGTGTCGCTTGCTTGAGTTCCTGTTATAAACAGAGCCGTTTTTCCAGGACGGTTGGGGTCTGGCAGTAAGCCGATGAAGTTTTCTGGTAAAATTGAGACGAGATAATCTTCGACTTCACCGTCAGCGGCGTTACCTGTTGTGGCGAGGCCACCCGCAGAACTGAGACGGAAGCGGGCGGCGACTTCACCGAAAACAACTCCTGGTGGCAGGACAACTGAAACAGAGTTCGCACCGGCAACGACAGCTTCACTGCTTAATACCTTCTCGTTCGCTTCCCATGTACCGTTTCCATTGAAATCGATCCAGGCATCAACGAATCCGGTTCCCGAGGAAAGAATTGTAATGGTAGAGGATGTATCACCGGCGATGATTGTGTTCAGCAGGACGCCATCATCGTTGTCGAGAGTAGCAGTCGGAGATTCCTGCCCGTTCGCCTCAGCAGTGACTCCGTTGCCCAGGTAGAGACCATTATTATTGATCGCGTGGCGTGGGCCTTGTCCATCCGGATCCACAAGCAGGTTGGGGAATGAAGCAGGCGCGTCACCAAAATCAAGGCCGTTACTGGCTACGATGAGTGCAGTGTCCGTAATCAATTGAGGCGTTGTCGTTCCGAAGGGGCCTGCAAATTTGAGAACGGTGCCCAGGTCTGTATCAACAATATAGAGATTATTATCAGGTCCGAAGGTGATACCATTGGGAAGTTGAATCGTGGCGTTAAAAGTGTAATTGTCAATAAACGCGCCTGTCACGGGATCAAACCGGAGGACACTCTCGGTTGCTCCATTCGCAACGTAGAGTAAACCATCGGGACCAACTGTCACGCCGCGCGGGTTGGCAAGACCACCGGTACCAGCGGCAATGAAAGGGCCGCCAGGAACAACATCACCGTTGGAATCAAACTTCAGGATTTCATTCGTGCTGAAGCTGGCAACATAAAGATTTCCGCTGGGATCAAAGGCGATGCCTGAGGGAACACCCATGCCACCTTCAAATCGATCAACAAAATCTTCGATGTAAGCACCAGTCAAACCATCAAATCGTAGAATCCGGTCACGCAGAAATCCGGTGTCGGCGACATACAAGTCGGGGATACCCGGAGCAGAACCCGGTCCGAATGCAATGAATCTTGGTTCAACCAGTCCACCACCCGAAGCAAAGATCCCTGACCCGATGATCGATCCGGTTTGACCATCATAACGCAGTATTTGTCCGGAATCGGCGCTGGCGACATACAGGTTGCCATCAGGACCAAATGCCAATCCACTGGGAACATCAATTCCCCCGGAACCGGGAATCACGAAGGAACCTTTCGAAGCCCCTGTCTGGCCATCGAACCGTTCTACAGTATGATCGGAGCCACCTGAATTTTCAAAACCGTTGCTGACATAGAGGTCACCATCCGGACCAAAGATGAGATCGCGTGGACTGTTCAAACCGGATGCCACAAAATTACCCAGGAAGTTTCCAGGTTGCCCCTGGCCTGTGTCGGCATCTGCATAAGCAGCTGTGATAATATCGTCGAACACCGTTTCCAGAGTTCCATTGCCGACGACAAGCGTACCTGGTGAGGAGAGTATGGTGCCGACAAAGCTTCCGCCGGTGCCTGGGATCTCTGTCAATATGACCGTTTCAGAATCGCCTCCGGAAGATGTGACCAGAATGTTTACTGTACCCGCTCCCAGTAAATCTCCATCGGTGACAGTGATCGTCACTAAATCGCCGGTGTCGTAAGTGGCCCTGTCAAACATAATGGTGCCGAAACGTGACGCGCTGAGACTGACTTGATAGTCTTCGACTTCTCCATCGGGAGCAAATCCGGTAACGCCGAGTCCCGCTTGTGTACTGAGCCGGAATCGAGCGAAGGTGTCTCCGACACTGAAAGCGGCTCCGACTGGTACGGCGAACTGAATGGTCTGTATACCGGCAGAAACTACAGCATCGGTAACGATTTGCTCACTGGCATCCCAGACACCATCACGATTGAAGTCGATCCAGCCAGATAGTAAACCGTCACCTGAAACTTCTACTTCGATTCGAGAGAAAGCATCACTTTCGGCAATGCCGTTTGAGAGGAAGATAATGCCATCGTCATCAGCACCATCTCCCGAAGCGTCCGCACTGGGTAGTCCATCCAGTTCCAGATCGATTGAGGCGCCCAGAGTCAGTCCGCCTTCCAGGCTGTGACGTGCTCCATCATCAGCCAATAGTGTAGGGTACGGGGTTGGAGCGTCTCCAAAATCGAGACCAAAGTTGGCACTGGTTGAGAGTCCGAATGCCAGTGTGTTAATACTATCCTGGAGACCTCTAAATGATGCTGTCAGCGAATCGGTTCCGAAATCGACATCAATATCATCGCCAGTACCAAAGAAGCCATCAGGGCCTATTCCAATCAGGTTTGAAAGATTACCACCCTGGTCAATAATTTGAGAGGCGGAATTAAAGTTGAATGTGTGCCACAAGCCGAAGAAGTGCCCTGCTTCATGTGCCACAATATTTCCGACCGCTACACCAATTAAATCAATGATCGAGCTTCCGATATTCCTGGCAATATTATTCAATGAATTAGGGTCTGCCGCATTCGTACTGCTGAGCAAATCGAGCAGAACAACCGCTGACTCCGTGGTGTCAAAGTTTCCGACATCGATTGATTCAGCAATTCCGATGGTAGGAATTCCGAGTTCATTAATGGTACCACCAACAATGACGCGGCTGAGGTGTGGTGTGTTAAACTCATCCAATCCGGGATTATCACGACTATTTAAAATCTGAATGCCATAGTCACCGGGATTACCAATGATGTCACCAGGATTTCCGAAGATATCACCTGTGGAAGGGTCAAAGAATTGACCGTTATTACCCAAGGCTCCAATATCAGCAAAATTTTCTACAACAGTAGTCAGAATCGCGTCAATCACAGCATCTTCATCTGCCGCTGTAAGTCCCCAGTTGCTGAGAAACGCGCTTAGAGGTGAAAGATTTGCTGAGCTGGAAGGCAAAAAGTTATCGAATGTAGATGGGTCAACGGTGGCACCATCAAAGTCAATATACAGAGTCTGGACAGCATTAGAATCGATCAGTTCGGTTTCCAGGACAGGGCGGAAAGCTCTCATTTGAAGATCGTATGTTCCCAGGCCTCCGGTAACTGCTACAAAGTATTGACCCGCATCCGGTGCCACAATTGAAGCCGAAGCATTACCGTCCCCAGGGAGAGGAGAAGTACCAGGGTACAGGTCATCCAGAAATCGGGAAGATTCGAACATTAAAGTTCCCGAAGGATTAAAAATTGAGAGTGTTTGACCTGCACCAAACACATTGGCACCCAGTATGTCACCCGCTTCCAGATCGACTGAGTAATAATCAATATCTGTCGCATTTAAACCAATGGTAAGATTATACGCTCCCTCAGAGCTGGAGTTGGACCCGACACCGGTGCCGCTCGTTTCATCAAATGGATCAGTTGGCAGTCCGATATCAAATGCATCTGCGCTATATCCCCCCACCATCACATAGTAATCACCACTCAAAGGAACGGATATGTTAAGAAAACTGTCCAGAAAATTTCCACCATCGTCACCAGATGCTATTAAAAGTCCTGTATCGGAATAAAGGGCTACGATCGGATCCAGACCATTAAATTGAGTGGCATCTTCAACTGAAATCGTGAGTCTCTGACCTTCTTGAAGTCCAGAAAGTTCGTAATAATCGAAGTCACCAGTTCCGGTTCCCCCGCTCCCATGTGGCCCATTTCCAATCGTAGCTCCCAGGATTTCAATCTGATCAAAAAATGTCAAAAACACATTATTTGCCAGTGTGATAGAGCCATCGTCTTCAGCAAAGGGAGATAACCTCACCGAATTTGCGTTTGCCAGATAGCCTGCAATGTCGACTTCCGGGTCGTCACTGAGGCCTGTACCAAAGTTGGCAATATTCTGTGCATCGACAATAGTATCATTATCTCCTGCCGTACCTACTCCTTCGTTCTCATTGGTAGAAAACGCAAGATAGTCGAGAGGATTTTCGACTTGTCCCAGATCATTCTGATTTCTCTCTTTATCTTCTGCAGTGGTGGGATTCGCCGCTTGTTGTTCAGCCTGCGTTTCAGACGACAGCATAATGATGGACTGGGGTGAGATCTCCGTGCTTGGCAGTGCGGGTGAGACATCAGCAGAGGAACTATAGACGTTGGGATTAAATAATGCATTTGCTGCTGAAAGTAACGTCCTGTCTTCCAGTAGTTCCACAGAGGAAACAGTCCTGGATAACGAGTGCAGACGCAGGTTTCTCAGCCTTTTATCTCGGCCCTTGCGGAGGAAGCTGAGAAATGAACCAATTCGACCTGGCTGGTGACGACGTTTAGTTCTCGTAAACATCATTTGTATCTTTCCATATCATGCAAAAAACAGGAAACGCTGTTTTACGCGAGTAGCTTTTTATTAAGCTTTTTGAGTTAACTCTTATTTTTATAATGACTTACATGTTTGTTTCGAAGGGAGAAGGACTCGGAAGTCCATCAAGTTCTCTGGTCAAATCAACTTAAATATATGATTCAATGTTAAAATAGGCAAAGCAAATACTGATTGTGCAGCAGCAAAACAACGGATGTCAAGTAAAAGATAAAAAAGATGACCCGAAAAAGGAGTGCTGCTTATAGTTTTGCGGAACAATCCGAGTCTGACTATTACCTTGTGGACGTCTGAGACTGAAATTTCTCACATTTGTGTGGTCTAATTCATGGGAAAAAAGTGGTTCTGGCTGATTTCTGTTCAAATGATCCCCTGGAATTCCGGGTCCAGATAATGACCAAAGAAATCATCTGTTTCCGGAATTTTCTCTTGAGAGGCTAGTTTTCGGACTCCTGGATCCAGCTCTGACTCCAGAGCGGGGCTTTCATGCGTATGGTCCTGCCCTAAAAGATGGTTTAACTCATGAATCAGGACTGTTAATAAATCGATATGTCCGTCAGCAGTGCTGAATAAGTCAGCGTCAAAAATACCAAATGCCGTTTGGTTAAATTCTTCATTTAACAGCGGAGTGGAGTCAACGAACCATCCCCAGCCTGCGGCATTGATATCCAGATAGATGGTATTTGTTTCAGGTTCAGCTTTTGCTAATTGTGTGCCGGGAAGTTCTACTAATTTGATTTCGACATCAGCAAGTTTTTCATGGACGGTATCGTCATGAACTATTGCCAGATGATTTTTGGCAGCTTTCAGAACGGGTTCAATATTTTCTTGAGTCAGATTTTGAGCATGAGATTCTAGTAGATTGATTTGCGATGTCACAAGATTGTTTTGTTGCCAGACATCTGAAAAGTTAGATGGATAAACAAAGAAGTCACCGCTGCCTTTTACTTTAGAGTAGTTAGTCGCAAGCAAAATCAAGTCGCGGAAGTTTACTTTTCCTGAACGATCGAAATCAGCAGCCCAGGCATCTGGCGATTCTGGGTCTCCTGTAGATTTCGTATAAACGGCAGCAAAGAGTATTAGATCTCGGAAGTCAATAGAACCATTATCATTCAAATCATACAATGCAGGAACTAATGTCAGGTTGGTGGCAGCTCCTTCTGTTACGGTGACATCGCCCAGCGACGAAGTCAGGTTACTATTTGCAATTTGAAAATTCAGATTGGCAACGGCTTGGATATGCTGTCCGTTAGCATTCAAGGGCACAGGATTGACGGATAATTGAACGCGGGCCAGCAGGACAAGAGTTTCTGCTCCATGACCGGTCAGGTTGGTTGATGCTCCCAGCCCGGAAATCGTACCGGCTTGATTATCGATCGTACCAGTTTGATTTTCAGTAAATCCAGGACCATATTCGATGGCATCGGCAGTCAGATACTGGGCATCAAACTGGAAATCAACATTCGCAGATGTCAAACCATTCTCGGATGAATTGGTGACACTCACCCAGATTTCGACGACAACGGGATTCCATTCATCAATAAAATCCGCATTTGCTGGCAGCGAGTTCGCAATTCCTGAAGCTCCGACATTCGTGGGCTCCCACTTAACCGTCAGCTGACTACTACCAAGCACGGACTCTGCTTCGTAGGCACCGATGTCGATCTGAATTGTTGAATCATTGTTCCCGTCAGCAACACGTGCTGAACCTCTCTGGTCCAGTGTTAACGCTGGTGTAAATGAATTGGGGTCAAAAGCAGAATCGCCTGCGTCAATAGCGATACTACCAGAACTGAGTGCATGTGTTTGAGTCAGTCCACCATTATCAGCCAGAGGCAGTAAACCCGGATCCTGCCCGGTAATGAAGTTGACACCACCCTGAATGTTTAAGCCGTTTATGTTTTCGATCAGGCTGTTTTTGCCACCAGCAAAGCCCAGAAAATCGGCTCCTGAACTGGATGCAGTGTTGTCTGCAATAATGGTATTGTTGACAGTGATTACATTGAATTCTGAGTGAAGGCCTCCGCCGTTCAGGAAGGCGTTGTTTTTAGCAATGGTGCTGTTGTTGACAGTACCACTAGTAAAATTAAGAACATCGGCAAAATAAATTCCCCCGCCGTTGCTGAATGCGGAATTACCTGAAATGGTTGAGTTCACAACGGAGATGGTATCTGCGCCGGTATATATTCCCCCGCCATTTTCCAGCTGGGCAGAATTTTCAGAGAACGTACTGTTTCGAACAGATAGAGTACCCGCGAGTTGATATAAGCCGCCACCCGAACCGGAACTCTGGTTATCGTGGAATGTCGATCCAGTAATAGTGGACGTTGTGTTGGTGGCAGAAATACCCCCACCCGTTGTAGACGCAAACGCCGTACTATTACTTATGAAAGAGGAGTTCGTAATTGTGAGTTGGCCATTGTCTTGATAGAGTCCGCCTCCATTTCCACTGGCGCCTGAATTATTGGAGACAACACTGTTCGTTAAAGAGATATTGGCATTTATGCCATATATGGCGCCTCCATGTCCCTCAGAATCGTTATCATCCAGGGTTGTCTGGTCGAGCGAAACAGATCCGGAGATGCTGGCTATCGCACCACCCGATGCAAGTAGTGATTGATTGTTTTGGATCAACGAATTTAAAATAGTCAGCGAACCTGTGTTATAAATGGCCCCGCCCAGACCGGTGCTCGATTGATTATTGAGCAGCTCGCTGTTTGTGATCACCAGGAGTTCCGAATTAAAAATAGACCCCCCGTTATCACTAATTTTACCGTTAATTAATTTGAGGTTCTGCAGGCTGACCTGGAGTGTATTGGCAAGACCATCGTTGATTGAAAAATGTCGATAATTCTGACCGGCATCGATAGTCAGTAGAATGTCACCTTCTACTGATGTGGGGGCGATTATCGACAATGAATCAGTGATAGTAGGGAGATTATTTGCGAGTATCAGAGCTTCAGAAAAGTCCAGGCTCGGATCAAACATGATCGTATCGGAACCATTACCTGCAGGCGCTGCGTCGAAAGCCAGGTCGGTATTGGCAGCAAAAATGGCCTCTCTCAGCGTGACTCTTTCATCAGCCAGTGTCTCATCGCTCAACAGTGTGACCAGGATCACTCCCTCAGGTGCTAGAGAGAAATTAACAGTGGCGACATTGGAGTAGGCACCAAAACTGTCTTTAATTCGATACGTAAAATGATCCATTCCGATGTAACCTGAACCATCGGAGACAAAGTGAGCCTTGCCCTCCTCATCGATTGTGACAGTTCCGTTAGTTGGTTGGTCTACCACTTCATATATATAGCCTGGGAGTAATTCTCCGGTAATGTTGTCAATGATCGACGAGCCACCAAAAAGTTGATCATCCTCGGCCACAAACATCGCCTCAGGTGTATCACCTTGCAACGCATAGAAGTCATCATTGGCGATCGGTGGATCGCTGACTATGATGTTGATGACCTGGTAGTCTTGAAGATCTCGAAAGAACTGTGGGAATAAAGGATTCGTTTGCTGAAACCCGACAGCAACGGTGATTCCGTAGACGCCGGGAGTCAGATCGACTTCCGGACTGATCGTGAGTAATCCTGTCATAGGATCAACACTATAAACCAAATCTGCCGGCGCTAATACAGGAACGGGCAATTGACGTGCGATCAAGTCCTCTTCGCCGTAATAGAAAAAGACATTATTTCCATCTTGAAATCCCAAATCGATATCTGTTGCCTGCAGTTGATATTGAACTGATGCCCCGGGTCTCACGTGCAAATCCGGGATATCTGCCAAATAGGGGTTGGCATTAGTAGTGCTAAAGACATTGGAAATTGTGTCTGGTGTGACGTTTACCAGAAATTGGCGTTGCTGTGTTAAGCCATTCTGGTTTTCAACGGTGACAGTAATGGTTGAAGATCCGCTGGAACCTTCAGGGGCTGTCAAAAATAGCGTCGCATTTTCGAGATCTGTGAAGACTTCAACGCTTTCCATTGAGATTGTAAAATTAGGAGTTTCACCGGTTACCGACAGATTACTGATGGCTTCCCGAACGTCTTCTCCTTCGATCAGATAACCAAAGATTGTATGCTGAAAATCAAGAGATCTGGACGCCCCTTCGGTGATGAAAAACTGGGAATCGTTTGTATCATCAAAGGCTTTGGCCATGGCGAGCAGGCCAGTTTGAACGTGTTGCAGTTCCGGGTGAAACTGGTCATCAAAGAAGCCCAGGATAGAGCCTCCAGTTCCGGTACCTGTTGGGTCACCTCCTTGTATGGCGAAGTTGTTGACAATGCGATGGAAAATGACATCACTATAAAAATCACTTTGCGCCAGTTCGATAATACGTTCAGCTGCCCGCGATGCTCTGCCTTCAAAGAGTTCGAAGACCATATCACCATAACCTTCAACGGAGATCCGCAGACTGCGGTTTCCACTCAGGATTCGCGCGGAAACATTCGGGTTACTGCTCTCCACGGTATAAGTCAGAGGGCCATTCTCTGGGTCGAAACCATCGAGGGCCACATGCAAGCCGGTTCCCGAAATCAGGTTCTGATCGGAAATTTCTTTGAGGAACGGACCGTTTGACATGGGAATGGCCACGCCGGTAGCAGTGGATAAGTCTTGCAGAGTGTTGACCAGACTGCCTTCGATTAATGATCCATCATTCAGTTTCCAGATAGGTCTTAAGTTAGCAATGTCTCCAATTCCAGCATTGGCAGCTTCGGCGTTTAAACCCCGATTGGCATTGGTGACTTCAACGAACTGTAGAAATTGTGCGCCATCCTCCAGTAAGGCTTTTTGAGCGGTCGTATCAGCATCCCAGGCAGCGCCATACAGAGTCACATTCGCTGCTGTGAGCGCTTGCGCGAAAGCAACCAGATCCTGACCACTGAGGAGTGTTCGTTCTTCTAGTTTTTCAGTTGCCACTATGGGAGTTGTGGCTCGTTTTAATCGACGGTGATGCTTGTTTCGTCGAGGTCGCCACAGGTTGTCAATGAATTTTGAGATCATTTTGCGGGTGTCTTTTATATTGAATTAACATCAATTTGATCGACTTCAGTCTTCGGGCAAGTCTTTTTTGTCCCCAGTCCGCCCGGCTGTTCAGTTATTGATTTTAAAGGAACTCTCATACGTAAAAGAACAGGTAAATTGGAATGTTTTCGATGTTTAGCAGAATTGCATGGCATGGGTGGTCTGTTTCTGTTTGACATAAGCAAAAAACAATCTGCAACAAAAATGACGATTGGTTGAGATTAATCTAACATTTTGATCAGGAGTTCAGGGTCGCATGTTGTCTTAAATCAACAAACTGTAACAACTTACTATCGAAGAACCTTTTTACGTGTGGCTGTATCAATTCCGAAAATAGTTTTTGTTGAAAGTGCGTTCATTGGTTAAAATTAAACTACATCAGAGGTGTTCTCATGTGTTTTAATCAATTTAAACACAATCATAGTAATGGTTTATGAATAATATGCCTGAGGTGGAATATTGAGAGGATGCTGACTTGGGTACCATGTGAATTCCCAAGTTCCATGCGTTACGTTTCCGACGTTTGTCCGTCATAATTAATAAGCCAGTATCGTATTCTTTTAACGCTTTCGTTTTGAATTGGGTTCAGATTTTCTCTTTCACGATTTATCAACCGTTCGGGAGGCAGATTGAGCGTCGCATCTCATAGCTATCATTGGATGAAGTCTGGATTTCGACCTGCGAAATCACGTATTTCTCGTTGGGAAACAGACGCAAACCAGATTATCAAGCGGAGTGAAGCCCTCAAAAAAGAGAGTGATGATCGTCTGGAGCGTTATTCTCTGGAATTGCGCTGGCGTGCGAAATCGGGCGAGTCGTTAAAGAAAATTCTTCCCGAAGCATATGCCTTGGTGCGAGAAGCGGCGTGGCGCACCTTGAAGATGGAGCATTTTCCCGTTCAACTGATGGGTGGGATTGCACTGTTCGAAGGTGGTATTGCTGAAATGCAGACCGGTGAAGGAAAAACTCTGACTGCAGTTCTACCCGCTTATCTCCGCGCGCTGATGGGAAAAGGCTGTCATGTGATAACCGTCAATGATTATCTGGCGCAACGTGACTCGGAAACGATGGGTCCTGTCTTCAATAAACTTGGACTCTCTGTGGGTTGCATCACATCCGACATGGAAGATGAAGATCGCCGTATTGCCTATGGTCTGGATGTGACCTATGGAACTGCGAATGAGATGGGATTTGATTTCCTGCGCGATCGCATTCGGATTGGGGCCAGTGCTCCGGGTCAGTTAGAGCAGGCCATCACCAACCATAAAACATCCGGTAAAGAGCCCCTTGTTCAGCGTGGAAATTATTTTGCGTTAATTGATGAAGCCGATAGTATTTTGATTGATGAAGCACGTACTCCTTTGATTATCGGACTCATCCAGCCAAATGACGCGGCCTCGGTCAATCTGTTTCGCTGGAGTAATCGTGCGACACATCAATTGGAATCGGAAGTTGATTTTGTTTATGAGCCCAAAAAACGTTCCGCTTACCTGACAGATGATGGGTGTCGAAAAGTATTATTAATGCCCAAGCCGTCTCTACTGGATTCGATTGATACCGAGCGGATCTATAAACAGGTTGAACAGTCACTAGTGGCCCGTTTCGGATTTTTAAAAGACCGTGATTACGTGGTTATCGATGAGGAGGTCGTCATCGTCGACGAATCAACGGGTCGCATGATGGAAGGAAGAAAATGGCAGGACGGACTTCATCAGTCGATTGAAGCGCAAGAGCACATTCCAGTGACCGCAGCGACCGGACAAGCAGCCAGGATTACCGTTCAAAGTTTCTTCCAGAACTATTCTCATCTGGCGGGAATGACAGGTACCGCTGCTCTGGCTGAAAAGGAAATTCGGAAAACCTATAAAGTTTCGGTGACACAGATCCCCACGAACCGTCCCTGTATTCGAGAAGGCAGCACGCCTCGTATCTTCAAGAGCATGCAGGCCAAGCGTCTGGCAGTCGTAGAAGAAATTGAACAGATCCGGCAAAAACAATGTCCGGTTCTGGTGGGAACTCCTTCCGTAGAAGCCTCAGAACTATTGGGCGATTTATTATCGATGAAGGCGATACCGCACCAGATTTTGAATGCAAAATATCACGAACAAGAAGGAGAAATCGTGAAGAAGGCAGGCGAACCTTCGCGTGTCACGATTGCGACTAATATGGCCGGACGTGGTACGGATATCCTGCTGAATGATCTGGTACGTGAAAATGGTGGTTTGCATGTCATTGCCACTGAGATGCATACATCCGCACGAATCGATCGTCAGTTGGTGGGCCGTGCTGCTCGACAGGGAGACCCGGGACACTATCAGTTTTTTCTCTCTCTGGAAGATGAACTGTTACGTTGTCTGGAGACGTCTCAAGTCGAGAAAATTATTCAATCTGCTAAAGCGGACGAGAAGGGTGAGTTACCTGCGAACTGGCTTTCCTTCTTTAAAAATACGCAGAGCTTTCTTGAAAAGCTGCATCTCAAACAACGTCGTGATATGTTGAAGCATGAAAAGCACCGCATTGAAATGTTTCACAAAATGGGCCTCGATCCGTATCTGGAATGGACGGAATAATTTCATTTAGTTCCGGTCTCATTTCAGAAATCGCTTTTGTGCATTCTCCCACGTAATTTGCTTTTCAATTTTCATTCCCAGATCGGATTCCTTCAGTTTGTTCAAACTGGATTCCAGGTAGAAAAAGGGAAAATAAGAACCGAAGAGTATTTGCTGATAGGGCACCTGTTTGATGAGCTTCTCAATCCCGCCGACTCCTTCGAGCATCGCAATTTCAATTGTGAGGTTGGGGTTTTCGGTCAGCCTGGTGATGTTGGCTCCTCTGAGTGTTTTCAACCCATTGAGAATTGTGACTTGGATTGCAGGGTGTTGTTTCATCAGTTCCGGTAACGCTTCAAAGTTAACATCGGGCACTTTCACCAGAGGATGCTGAGTGCGATCATCTTCCATGCGCATGGCGATCTGAATAAACATGTCGCGTTCTGCTGCCAGGGCGAACAGTTTTTTCACTTTCGAATCACTTAGCTGATAGCCATGATAATTGGGATGCAGGCGCAGGCCGGGCATGTGGAACTCTTCATGACAGGCGACGACATCTGCTTCCCAGCCTGGCAGGCTCAGGTTGACACTTCCCACGGGAATCAGCAACCCGGGACCCGATGACTGGCATTCCTCAGCCAGTCTCTGATTGACGGCTCTGATATCTTTATGCAGCAGACCATCAAAGCTGCCGGCGAGTGCTTTGCTGATCTGATTCTGTTTTAATTTTTTAACGAGCTGAGGTGTTTCATCGTTGGGTAATCGTCTGAAGGGCCAGCGCGAGAGATACAGATTCGAATCGAAAATCATACTTTGATCCCCTTATCTTTCAAAATGGGAGTCAACAGTCGTTTGAGGTTACCGCCCAGAATTAAACGTTTGGAAACTTCAGGAATGTCTGCACCCTGAACTTTGGCAAGTTGTGATGAGAAACTGCGTCCTCCGATATCGCTGCCGTAGATCACACGGTCTGCTCCCAGCGTGCGGACTGCCATTTCAGTGATCCCGGCTGTGGGATCAAACCCGCCGATACCCGCATACACATTGGGACTGTTTTCTATGGCGCGGAGTCCCAGTTCCCAGTCGCCGCCGATATGGCCGGAGATGAGGGGAGTTTTGGGATGTCGTTTTGCCATAATCGCCAGATCGCTGGGGGTGGATTCCCCGACCAGGTTTCCACCGGCCTTAAACCAGGTATGTTGATAAATTAACGCGTTTAATTCCCCTGCCCGCTGAATGATCGGATCGATTTTCGGATCATTACACCGGGTAGCAACCCATAATTTGACACCGACCATCGGCCCATTTTTGACGCAACGATCCAGTTCTTTGATACTTTCGTCAACGTATTTGGCGTTGAGATAAACAAAGCCAAAGGCGCGATCATGCCAATGGCTGATAGCCTGCATGACCTGATCGTTCTGTTTTCGAAAGTTTTCAGGAGTCGGATCTTTAGACCAGGGAAAACCCATAAAAAAGACAAGTCGTTCGACGCCCATCCGGTCGGCGTACTCCATCAATTTGGCAATGCGTTCGTCAACCGTTTTTCCATCCACCCCGGACAGATGGCAATGTAAGTCCCAAATCATGCGCGTCTCTTTCAGCAATCAAATTAGTTTTTTGTGACTAACTGTAATATAACTTGTGGTGGATTGGCATAGTTCTGCCAGTTTTGTTCGGTTCGTTGAGAGGCCCCTCCATCGTGAACCAGACATCGATAGCGGCTGATGTTGGGTTTGCCCGGTTCGATTTTCCAGTCTCCCAAGGCACAGGGAGTAAACACCATATAAGGCATGGAAGGATGAATGCGCACCGGTTCCGGGTGACGAAAATTATCTGGATGACTCAGGATCGTAAAACCACTCAGAGTGTCTTCAGCCACTTTTTTGCCAGAGATGTCACACCAGCGAGATCGATCATGGTTACCGTTTTTTCTGGTTTTCCCATTTGAGGTTAAAAAGCGACAAGTCTCTTTAGTCCAGCCACGACCGCCGCGAATGGCCATGCCACCATAATGATATTTGGGAAGATGCAAAGTGCTGTTCGTGGCACACTGGGCTTCTGATGAAAGATCATACACCCAGAAGGCTGGCTGTTTTTCAGTCTGATTCCAGACACGAATCGTCCAGGTTTCGTTGAGAGCCACTTTTTCTTCAGGTCCTGTCAGATCGACGTGTTCCTGTGCCACTTTTAATTCCGCAAAGACGGGTCCCTGTTGTTGCGAGATTAATTTATGAAAACGCACGCGTCCTTTTTTGTTTTTGATTTCCCAGAAATTGGGGTTCCGTCCTTCGAACACTGCTTTGGTATAGGCGAGAAACTGTCCACTCTGATGGGCATGATCGGGGGGAAATTCATCGGAAACAATTTTACCACCGGGGGTCCAGATCGGATGGATATGGGCACTGCGCCCATAAAGGAAATCCAATGGTTTCGGTGCGGGAATATGTTTGTAGTTATAATTCAAGACGGGCTGGTTTCCAACACGAAACTGATAAGCCTTTCCTGTGTCTTTGATCGAAACCCGGTTTTCAAGTGTTGTGCGACCTGCCTTGATCTCAAATACGCGAGTGGTCCCGGCTGTCGTTTTTCCGAGCGGTATGAACCAGAGCCGGTCTGCTGCATGGCCCCTGTTTTCAATTTGAGCGGCGATGGTATTGGGACCTGTGTCCCTTTTTTCGATAAGGTAGACTCCCTGATGAGAGAATCCGGATTCAGGCAGCGTTGCAAAAACCGGTTCATTCTCAATGGGATATTTACCGGCTATGAGGGTGATATGTCCAATGGTGGGATTTTCTGCTTGTATGGAATCAGTGATTCCGAACAGAAAGCAGATCAGAATCGGAAATGCGAAACTAAAAAAGTGCGCGACTTGTTTCATCTCATTCTTTCCAGGGTGAGAGACTGCTTTCCCAAAACTCAGTCAAATGGACAGACTCTATGCTACCCGCTTTCATTAATCGGTTGCAATATTCTGCCGATTGAATATCGAAGTTCAGCGAATATAGAAGATTGGCCAGAAAACGTGCTCAATCATTGATCTACAGGACGTGTTTTTTGTACCTGATGCAACAGCACGCCGTTCTCATCATAGAATAGAAAGGAAACGGTTCCCGATTTTCCTGCTTCAGCCGGTTTGACTTTGACCAGCAGAAAGCCCCCTGAGGCAGGGTTTGATGTATAGGGTTGTTTCATTTCTGCGAGAGGATCAGTTCCCCGTTTTGATCCGGGCTTGATACCCAGTCTGGAGTTGGCATCAACGAGTGCACCCGTTGAAAATTCTTCAATGCCGGAAGGGGCAATTGAATGATATTGCCAATGACGGTCTCCACAGATCAGATACAATCCGCGTTGCTCCAGCTTTTCCTGCTTGATCCAGTTGAAGAATTCATCACGTTCATGCTGGAAGCCACCGACGTTGGTATGGTTGTCAGTTTTCGATTTATCATCCGGTCCAATCAGGGGAGTGGGTGAGATGATCAGTTTGAATGTGGCATCTGAATCTTTGAGTGTCTGTTTGAGCCAGTTACGTTGTTTGACACCCCAGATGGTTTTTTCCGGTCCATCGGGAGAGCGGTTCGGGCTGCGGTAATCGCGATTTTCTGTAAACCAGACCTGAAGTAATTTTCCCATGCGATAGGTGCGGTACGTAATCGGGTTTTTCTTTTTTGGATCAACGATGGGCACCTGCTCGCGAAACATGCGTAGTCCCAGTTCATTGGAGGGCGCTTTGTTACCAGTGAGATCACAATCGTTATACCGAAAATCGTGATCGTCTTTTTCCCAGTAAGTGGGAACCTGTGCGAAGAGATCAACATAACGTTGTTGCGCAAATTGTTCATGCCATTTTTTTCTCAGAGCGTCGGTGGTTTGCGCTGAGTTTTTTCGGGGATGATCGTAATAGACGTTATCGCCGGTGCCAACAAAGAAATCGGGCTTCAATTTTAAAATACTGACCAGCGCCGGGAATCCTAAATGTTTGTCCGGTCCCTGATATGCGGGACGCTTTTTTCCGATGCCGTTATAAAATCCCTCATAGTTCATACCTGTGACAACCGCGAAACTGATTTCTGCAGGTTGTGCGGCTGCTGGTAATGTTTTAAACGTATTCGCTGGTCCTGTTTTGGTCGATGTTTTTTCTGAACCATATTGGAGTCGATAAAAATAGCGCGTTCCCGGCTTCAATTTGGAAACGAGCGTCTTGATCAGAAAATCATAGTCTGGTTCCGCGGTGATCCATTCGGTGAAAAAGGAGTTTGCAAAATCGTTGTTCGTGGAAAGTTCGAAACGGGCGACACCAGCGTGTCCTGGCAAGTCACCCGATTCATCTAAGTTCGCAGCCGTCAGCCGGGACTGAAGAATGACAGAGTTGGTAGTCACTTCTCCCGCCATTTCACCCTGTCTGCGCTGGGGCTCTGATGCGTTAACGGGAATGATAGTACTCAGGAAAACAATGCTTGTAAGTAAAGTCAGGCATAAGCAGTTTTGTTTTGATTGCCTTGAAAATCTCATACGGGTGCGCTCTCTGTGAATTGAGGGACTCGGAACTCAAGTGTCGCATTTCTACCTTTGATGGTACCCGAAGGGGGGAGAGCGAATCAACTCAGATCGCCTCTAAGGCACAAAGTAGAACACAGGCAGTGTGATCGGCTGGCAAGGGCAGCTTTGCGCCGGAGCCGAGGGAGATCCTGCAGAAGGGGATCGTGCAGGTGTTACCTGTTTTGCAGGCGCTGGCTTGCGTTCGGTTATTCTTTTTACGACTTTTTGATCTAGCGCTGCTTCGCCTAGCGCGAGACCTTCTGCCATGAGAGTGGCCTGCGAGCTGACGATACCTGTTTTTGTCGCTTTGACGCGGGCACGAAACGTGCGTGACTGTTTTGAATCCAGTTGATCAATTTTCAATGTGAGTTGTCGCCCCTGTTGATGTTCCAGCCCTGCGGGCAGGTCCAGATCCAGACTGACTTCTTTCTGATTTCGCTCTCCCTGATTGGTGATCACAAAATCAATTCCGAAGATGTCTCCCTCGGTCACCGTTTCAGGGCCTTTGATTTGTACATCCAGATTCAGGGCAGTGATTTGAGTCGAGGCTGCTACATTCGAAACCAGTTTGATCTTCGAATTTGTTTTTACATTCCCAGTCTGATTCAGAAATACTTTGACACGGAGTTCGCGTTCTTCCTTGGGATCCAGCCGGGAAATTTTCCAGTGCAGGTGATTCTCTTTGACTTCCCCTCTAGGAGAAAAATCAACCAGACTGGTCAGAGGCGAGAGAGTTTCATCAACGTGAACATCGTAGGCAGGAGAGGTGCCACTATTTTTCACAAGAATGGAATACGTTAACAATTGATTCGTAGTTCCCGATTCGGGAAACTGCTTGCGAATATCCAGATTCAATTTCGCTTCCTGCTGCGGCGCAGTCACACTAGTCAGATGATCGAGTCGGCTGCGTTCAAAGGCTTGTTCCTGTCCCACCTGTAGATGTTGTCTACTGGGTTGACTACCGGGATATCGTTCGTGGTACAGCGTAGGGCGAATGATTTGAGGTTCTATCAGATCAACTCTGGCAAGATCAATGAGTTTCCAGTTTTGATTAAACAGGAATCGATCAGCGGGCTCCAGTTGACTATGAAGTTCAACTGAATCAGATTTTGCTTCGACTAAAAACTGCGCGTCGATATTCGGGTCCAGCATTTCCCGTTCGATGACTCTGATTTTCTGGACATTCAATACCAGTGATGATGCGGGCTCTGGCGTCAGATTAAAATCGGGCAATTTGAGTCGAGTCGGTTTTTCTTCTCGGGCTGCAATCCCTGAGAAAGGATGATGCTCATTCCCAAACGAGACATAGAGCGGCTCTGTTTCAAAATCGACCAGGAGAAACGAGTCGGGGGTAACGAATTCAATGCGTGAATCGATGGGCTTCGAATCGGGCAGGCTTCCCAGGATAACAGGTTCGGCAAAGTCGGCGGCAACATCCATAGGCCTGTGATCGGGCATGGCCAATAAAAGTAAAACCGTAAGGATGATGGCGATCGCACCAACGCTGGAAGCTAGAGACCATTCCGGATCTTTACCAAAAAACGATTTCACTTTCTGCATCCAGAGTGGGGCGTAATCTTCAAATTTGAGAGAGAGATCAAAGTCACTTGCATCCCACTCGCGCGGGCTTTCCGTGCCGGAATTTTCCCATTGACCAGTCCCTGAATCCTCAGTCTCAAACGACTGTGGTTCACGACGATTCCAACTCGAGTTATGGTCATCTGACTCGGGCATGACAGTATCAAGTCCGTTGAATATGCTTGCAGCCGATCCTGGCAACAATTTTCTCATAATGAGGTAGTGAAGATACGCAGAACGTGAAAATTAGCAAAAACAACCGTCAAAGGGAAGTGCGATTCAAATCTGAGCGACGATTACGTATATTATTGTCAAGGTAGAGAGATATGGCAGACTGAGAAATATTTGGTATTCTGATATAGTCAACATGTTCACACTGAATGAAACCAACACAGAGGAACAGCATCATGGGACAGATCAATCGTCGTACATTTTTGAAGACTGCATCAGCCGGAGTGATGGCGGCTCAGACCGGGGCTGGCTTGAGTGCGGATAGTAAATCCCGCGTACTTCTGCCGACGAAAGTGGTCGATACCCATACACATTTTTATGATCCCACGCGTCCCGAAGGCGTACCCTGGCCTCCCAAAGGTTCTTCACTCTATCGCAGGGTCTTGCCGAAAGATTTTGTCGAACTGAAAAAATATCAGCCCGTGAATGCCACGGTGGTTGTGGAAGCCAGTAAATGGGTAGAAGACAATCAGTGGATTTTGGATCAGGCGAAAGAGAATCCGGTCATTATTGGTTTTGTGGGAAGATTGACACCCGGCGAAGAAGACTTTCGCAAACACCTCAAACGATTTTCCAAAAATCCGCTCTATAAAGGCATTCGCGTGTTGCATAATGTGATTCAGGCGGGATTACCAAATCAACGATTTGTCGACGATTTGAAAATGCTGGCTGATGCGGGACTGGAGATCGATTTGAACGGTCCGCCAGCCACGCTCGAAAGTGCACAGCAGGTTGCAAAGCTGGTTCCCGATTTACGAATCGTCGTGGATCATATTGGCAACACAGCCGTTAACGGGGATGAGATTGACCCGCAATGGAAGCGATCTATGGAAGCACTATCTGACCAAAGGCAGGTCTTTATTAAGATCTCCGCATTGGTAGAAGGCGCCTCACGTAAAAATCCCAAAAAGGTTCCCGACGACGTATCCTATTATCGTCCTACGCTGGATGTGATCTGGAAAAACATTGGCGTCGATCGCATGGTCTTCGGCAGTAACTGGCCCGTTTCGGAACGCGCAGCCGACTATGTGACGCTGCAAAAAATTCTGGTTGAGTATCTGCAGGATAAAGGACAGTCGGCCCTCGACAAAGTCTTTTGGAAAAATTCAAAACTCGCCTACCGCTGGGATCGTTACCCCGGGGAGTGAATTCGAAACCGAATCGTACGCGAACAATTCATTTTTCCGAAATGGGAAATTGCTTGAAGAGTACGCACCAGTTCCAGAGTGGGTAGGCTTGTCCGGCGCGGGTTCCATAGGCTGAGTCGGCGAACTGATAGATGGCCTGTTCGGAGTCGGAATCCCGCAGGTTCCCGTAGGAAAAACCACGCATTGCAGTGAGTGTCTGGCCTGTCTCAAAGTCGGTCTGGTTGCGGCGTTCACGATTTTCGAAGCGGAGCACGGTGATATTCTCCTCTTCTTCAACGTGGCGGATGGGGACGCGCGCATAGGCGTCGCCGGTGAGCATGTTGGTGACGTAGAAGGCTCCTTCAGCTATCAGTGATTTCAATTGTTGCTTGAGATTTCCCTTGATGAGCAATTCAGTTGTGGGCTGTTTGGCAACGGAAGGACCTTTTCGAATGCTTGCGATTTTCCCGATCTGACCGGCATATGGCAGGCCATAGCTGAGTGTAAATGTAGTGTCTGCTTTCAAGGGGGAGGCCAGCCGGATACGAATGCGGTTGGGCGCTTCGACTTCAGCAGACTTGATTCCTGCGACAGCGCGGGCTGCGTCTCGGATTTGGAATCCATAGAGCGATTGGAAGCTGTTTCTCGATGAATACTGTTCGCGTGGAAGAAATGTCTCATCCAAAACCAGTGGCGGTCTTGGTACCTGAAACTCTACCAGCAGACTCGTTCGATCGGGGGCGATCCATGACTTTCGCGGACGCAGGGGTTGCCATGCTTCGCCTTCTTTAAGGACGCGGTGCACGACCTTGGCAATCTGCTCGCCGAACCAGCGTTCGCCATCTGCTGACAGGTGAATCGGATCTCCGTACCTGCCCGCATAGCGACTGTTGACGGCGCTCGGCACCATGTAGTGGGGGCCGACCATCGTGATGTGCGGGTCAAGGTCGGCAGCCATGAGTTGCGCCTCGCCAGCCGGACTCAGGGTCTGGTAAGTAAACATGGGGATTTCGTCGGTTTGTCCCGTGATCTTCTGCAGGTCGCGCGACCATTGCTTTCGATAATGGATGAGCCGATCGCGATACCATTCTTGTCCAGCGGGTCGCGTGAGTTCCTTTCCCCAGCGACTGGGATTGATGCCGCCGGTGGGGCCGGCATTCGCTTCGCCCTGCATCCAGATCAAAGCGGCGATGGCAAAGTCTTTTCCCATCGCTTCCGCTTGCGCTTTGGCGCGACGTGCATCGTCGAGACTGGTTTTGTAATAGCCGCCACCATGTTGGCGTGATTTGGGAGTGCGTGGGTCGGTCGATTGATCGACGCTGGAAAGCTCGTCAATGAGACGTCCACCCTGACCGGCATAAGCGGCCAGGAAATGGGGGGCTTCGTTCTTCCGCTGGCTTCGGTTTTCTAGAAAAAGGAGCCAACGGGCTTTCAGATGATCGGCCAGCCCATTAGCGATAGTTTCACCCAGTCCGCCATTTTTTGTTGCGGAGAGAGGCACGAAGGTAAACTGCTCTGCAGGTCGAGCTTGCGGTTTGTTACCAAGCTTGCCGTAAGACCAAGTGCGCACTCCGCGTTGGAACATCAAGTTTCCCCAGCCTTCATCAGTGGGTGTGACGAGCGGTAAAGACTCGGCACCTTCACACAGAGATTGCCCCATCAGCCACAAGCCAACGATGTCCTGTTTGAGAGCAGGCTGGTTCGCGGTTTGCTTCGGTTTGTCTTCTGCGAAGGAAACCATTGCCGGGAATACGATGAGAGTGATGAAGAAGGTTAGGTGTTTCATGTTTTGAATCATTCAATCCTGATCACAGTAAGTGACAATGCCGCCCCACATCCTGGGTTGAGGCCAATGAATAAAATAACCAATCTTTTCCATGATATCGAGTTACTCGCACAAGAGTGCGGTTTTTTTCGTGTTGTTAGAAATATGAGAGCAATCCTGGTATTATTGGTATGCCTTAGTGAACCCTGTTTAAAGAATCGTGTCATCAATTTTGTGTCAACACAACGACCGATAATGAATTCGTATTGGCAGTTCAGATCTGCTTCTTCTGCCTCTTTGCGAGTGTCAGCAATTGGGGAGATTTCTAAGAAAGCTTAAACGATGGCCTGGTTAAAACCTGTTACTCTTGAAGGTGCGGGTGTTCGACTTGAACTTTTAGATGAGCGGCACCTCGACGATCTCGTAGAGGCTACTAAGGATGGAAAATTATGGACGCTGTGGTACACTTCCGTTCCTGAACCAGAGATGGTTGGCGCAGAGATCCAAAGACGCCTTGATTTGTTTGCACAACAATTAATGCTGCCCTTCACGGTCATCGAAAAGGCGTCAGGCAAGGCCGTTGGTATGACGACTTTCATGAATGTGGATGCCACAAATCGACGACTTGAAATCGGGTCAACCTGGTTGCGAAAATCGGTGCAAGGGACTGGCTTGAATACACAGTGCAAACTGTTATTACTGACGTATGCGTTTGAATTGCTGGATTGCATTGCCGTTGAGTTTCGAACGCATTTTTTCAATCAACAAAGCCGCGCTGGTATCGAGCGTCTTGGCGCGAAGCTTGATGGGATTCTACGCAGCCATCAAATCGCACCGAACGGCACACTCCGCGATACGTGTGTCTATTCCATCATTGCCAGCGAATGGCCCACGGTGAAAGCACACCTGATGTTTCAGGCAACAAGGCCACGTTGAGCAGGGTTAGAATTATGTCCGATTTTGAGATCTGATCATCATCGAAACGAAAACTTGATTTTATTTCGGAATTTCCGAATGTGCACTCCAACGGGTCGTGTGAACGTTTTTATTTTGTTTCGTGGTAGTTCGAAAGCAAAGCAATCTTGTCAGAATTATCATCTCAGTCCTGTGTGTCTAAAGTGTTAACCTTGTCGGGAAAAACGACATACGCATTATGTCGAAACAGCGAATGTAGCTTGTCCCAGAAAGTACCACCCAGCACAAACAGGCTGATCAACAGCAGCACATCGGACGCAATGGCGTAGCTCTGCCCTCGCGTCTCCATCCCGGGAAGCAGGTGGCCCAGGTAGGGTGACAACCAACCAAGTAGTAAGGGTATCCCAAACATAACCAGTCCAATCCTGTAGCGGATAGGGCTGACTTCTTCGGGAGGACCATATGATTTCAAAAAGCCGAACACAGCGTTCTTGATAAAAGCGAAACCATCTTTACCTGAAATGGCGACGGCAGCGACAAGTAATAACTCTGCTGCAAAGAGCATGACTCCCGTAAACGTTGCCGTCATGGCATTTGAGACGCCGACTAAAGGTAAAAGCGGTATCATCAGTGGCCAGCCGATGCTCACGATGAAGAGAGCAAATCCTATCTTGATCCGCCAGCCTGTTTTTTCCGAATTTTTGCTCATAGTCTCCACTTTCCTTTCAACGATGAGTTTACTTCGTACAGCTGAGAAAAGAAACGTGATCAACAGTCTGGTGATCGAATCAGGCCTCATAAACAGGCACTTTTACTGGATGAACACCGTAGACTTTACCGATGTTTAGAGGTAGAATGCGGATTGTATATTATTTTGACCCACACTATAAATCTCTCCCGTTGTCCCACCCTGGAATTGATTATGCTGAATCTATTTGATGCGTCTTCCAGCAAGTTCTGCAATCAGGTCTCGCGGCGGAATTTTATCAAAGTTGGTTCGCTGGGTCTGGGCGGTCTTAGTCTGCCTCAACTACTTCGTGCTGAAGCGCAGTCGGGAAAAGTCAATTCTCACAAATCGATTATCATGGTTTATCTGCCGGGCGGGCCGCCGCATCAGGACATGTATGACCTTAAAATGGATGCACCGGCTGAGATACGTGGTGAGTTCAATCCGATCTCTACGAACGTTTCTGACATTCACATTTGCGAACACCTGCCACGGTTGGCAAAGATGGCAGACAAATGTGTGTTTGTGAATTCGCTCGTCGGTTCAATCGGGCAGCATGCTTCGTTTCAATGTATGACCGGACACAGCAATCGAAATCAACCCTCGGGTGGCTGGCCTGAGTTGGGTTCTACTCTGTCCCGCTTGAAAGGTGATCCAAGGGCGACCTCACCTGCTTATGTGAATCTCTCACCGAAGATGAGGCACACCCCATATAACTTTGGGAAGAACAGCTTCCTGGGAATGGCGCATACACCTTTCAACCCGAATGGAGAAATGAAGGGGGATATGACGCTGAACGGCATTACGTTAGATCGTTTGAACGATCGTAAAAGTTTGCTGCAAAGTTTTGATCAGTTTCGACGAGATGCCGACAATAGCGGCACGATGTTAGGACTTGATTCTTTCAACGAACAGGCCTTCGGTGTGCTGACTTCGAAGGGGTTGATTGAGGCGCTCGATGTGTCAAAGGAAGATCCCGCGATACGTGCACGTTATGGGAAAGGGACAGTGAAAGAACAGGGGGATGCTGCCCCGCGACTCAATGAACAATTCCTTCTGGCGCGGCGACTGGTCGAAGCGGGAGCACGCGTTGTGACTCTGAGTTACAGCTTCTGGGACTGGCATAGTAGCAACTTCAAACGAGCAAAAGAAAACTTCCCTGATTTCGATCAGGCGATTACCGCCCTGATCGAGGACTTGCATCAACGTGGGATGGCTGAGGACACAACAGTCATTGCGTGGGGTGAGTTTGGGCGCACTCCGCAGGTGAATAAAAATGGTGGCCGCGACCACTGGCCGCGCGTTTGTAATGCGTTGCTGGCGGGTGGCGGCATGAAAACGGGTCAGGTCATTGGCACCACTGACCGATTGGGTGGCGACGCGGACCGACGCCCTGTTCATTTCCAGGAAATCTTTGCGACACTTTATCACAATATGGGGATCGACGTAGAACAACTGACACTTCCCGATCACGCGGGTCGACCTCAGTATCTGGTCGACAGCGGTTATACTCCGCTGCCGGAACTCATGTGATATTCCCGATTCATGGGGATTGGTCTCGCTGAGACGACTGAACAAAAATGACATCTGTCATAGACATAAGTGAGATTTGATGTTAATATGGGAGCTGCTTTCAGGCTCAACCCAAATGAGAAATCTGAGATACGCGACGAGGCGGAAAAGAGAGATACAGAGCAGACTACAGAAAACAGAAGTGGGGCTTTCCCCTGCATGAGGTTCACAACGGGAGAACAGGTTATGCATCGGCGGCAATTTTTAGTGGCATCGGGACTCGGCTTTGCCGGTATGCAATTTGGGTCACCGGTTCCTGCAGCCCCTAAGGAAAAAACGGTTCCAGCACAGAAGCGTGCAAAATCGACGATTCTGTTTTTTCTATGCGGCGGTTCCTCTCACATTGATATGTGGGACCTCAAGCCGGACGCTCCTTCGGATTATCGTGGTCTGTTTCAACCGATTGCCACGACGGCTCCGGGAGTTCGCATCTCTGAGCATCTACCGATGACGGCAAAACAGGGGCATCATTTAGCACTCATCAATTCGGTGGCAGGGACGGTTAACACGAACGACCATCACGCCGGTTATTATCATAATCTGACGGGGCATGTACCAGACCAGACGTTCGTCACGCGGGGAAACAATCGGACGCCTCTGCCGGGTGACTGGCCTTATATGGGTTCGGTGGTTGCTTCTCGTCGTCCGACGCATCCGAATCTGCCAAACGCGATCACGCTGCCTCATATGCCAAGTCGTGCCCCTTACACGCGACCGGGCCAGTTTGCGGCGCGGCTGGGTGTGGAACACGATCCGATGTATATCCACGGAACCAGCGAAGAGCCACTCAAGCTTCGCGGGCCGGCACTTTCTCTGGAAGGAGATGTCACAGCCGACCGACTGACCGAGCGGATGTCGTTACTGAAAGAACTGGATTCGACCCGCCGTCACTTTGATGGTTTCCCCAATGTCGCGGCGATGAACCAGAATCAGGAGCGCGCTCTGTCGCTGCTACTTTCCTCACAGTCAACGTCTGCCTTCGACTTGAAGCAGGAAAAACCTGCTACGATAGAACGTTACGGGAAAACGATTAATGGGATGAGCCTGCTGGTTGCCCGTCGGCTGGTGGAAGCTGAGGTTCCCTTCATTACCGTCTTCTGGAAAGGGGATCTCAACAAGCTTGGCAAGAAGTGTAAGAGTGCCGGTAGCTGGGACACGCACGGGAATAATTTCAAGTGCCTCGAAACAAATCTGCTGCCGGAATTCGACCGGGCCTACTCTGCGTTGATTGAAGATCTGGCTGACCGCGGTCTCATCGATGAAACACTGGTGATGATCACCAGTGAAATGGGTCGCAAACCAAAAATCGGCGATCCACGTTCCGGCGGAATTGCAGGAGCGGGCCGTGATCACTGGACGCACTGTCTGACCGATGTACTGGCCGGCGGTGGAATTCAGGGGGGCCAGACCTACGGCGCCAGCGACCGTTATGGCGAATACCCTCTCGACAAACCGGTTAAACCGGCGGACGTCACGCATACCGTCTATCATGCGATGGGGATTAATGACTTGACCGCCTACGACAAGTTAGGCCGCCCTTATGAGCTTCTCGAAAATTCAAAGCCGCTGACGGAATTGTTCTGATTTGCACCTGGAAGAATTAATCAGATTCAGAAGGACGTCATAATCAGATGTGGATTTTCAATACCAATGCTCTGATTTGTGGTGCTGCTGGAATTTCACTGTTCTTTGTGTCGATCAAGTGGAGTGACAACCGTGATCTGGCAGTGATTGTCGCCATCGTTGGCGCAATGCTGTTTGACCTGTTTTTACGCTTCACCAACGATGAGACAGAAAACCCGGGTATCAATCCCGAGGCTGGTGGACATATCTGGTTTATTCCGATCTGGGGTGTCGGGATCCTGTTACTCATCTTTGCGGGCTTGTCACACTTCCAAGTCATTTAATTCGTGTACACAACAGCCATTCCCGCCTTGAGAGACAGGTTATATCACTCATGTTTTTCGCTGATATTCAGAAAATAGAACATTTTATTCCCTATTTTGTGTGATTTCATTTGGGTCCGGACACTACTCTGTTAGGGAAAGGATCAAAATGGACCTGAAACAACTAATTGAACTCTATCGCGGGCCTCTTGTGGGCCTGATTGCTTCCTGGGGTGCTCCCTGGGGTGATGCGACGGAAATTGCGCAGGATAGCTTCGCGGAAGCGTACATGAATCGCGAATCCTGTCGTGGTGACTGGGAGCAGCCTGAAGTCTTTGGTGCCTGGTTGCGTGGAATCGCCCGCAATCGGCATCGCAACTGGGTAAGAAGTCGCAAACGACGACGAAATCATGTTGTGACTGTCGAGCCAGCGGTGCTTGAAGGGATCGCGGCCCCCTCCGGTCCTGAGCTGCCTTTGCAACTGGAAAGACTGCGGACCGCAATTTTCCGTTTGCCGACCAAACAGCGGCAGGTCGTATTGATGCACTATCTGGAAGAAACCAGCATCAAGGAAGTGGCGACATTACTGTCTATTAAACCGAAAACCGTTGAAGGGCGTCTCTATCAGGCACGACGGGCGTTGCGTCGCATGCTGGACAACAAGATATCCACGACACAAATTGGAAGGATGTTGCTATGTCTCTAGAGCTTGTTCCCGAATCAGATCTACATGCGGCACTTCGTACCTACCGTGTCGAAAAAGACGAATTCGAAGCCGGTATCCGCGCCCGAATCGAAGCGGGTGTCGTACCACTCCAGGACCAGTCACAGGGAGTGGATGATCCGCTGCTGACTGTCGCCGCGACTTTCATTCCGTGCCCGTTGATCTCTGCCGGCAAGATTTCCGGCAGTGGTGCTAAGCTCTCTTCTCTGACGCTGTCTCAGAAGTTACTGGGATATGCCGCCTTACCGGCGATCAGCTTATTTCTGTTAGTCGGTGCGACCTTTTTCAGTGCCAGGAAAATTCATAATGTGCAGAAAGAGAATCAATCCGACCTCAGCGATGCAGAGGAGATGCAGGCAGCCGTTCGACAATGGTGGCGATCCCACAGGTTGGGTGCTGCATTCGTTTTTGCAGCTGTGCTCATACTGCCGATGATTGGAGCGACGTGGTTGCTCTTCCTGTTTTTGTTGGCTTCGTTCGGTTTATTGCTTTATTTCCTCTCAAGCTTTGCCAGGATCGGTGTGGGAAATCGCTATCTGGTCGGTCAGTCCTGTTTGATGGGCTTAGTCTTTCTTGCCCAGGCGATGTCAAATCCCTTTGTAGGACGGAGCGAGATTCACTTCGTTGATCAAAAGCTGATTGCGGTAGCATTTTATATAGGCACGTTGATTCTCATGCCGTTTGTGATCCTCAGCATGGCACGTCTGGGGGGGAGAGAGGCATTCAAGTCGAAAGAGAAATCCCCTCATTGGCTCGTGATACTCGGTACATTCCTGATCCCTATTGTACTCTTCTATCTTACTCTGTCGTCGTTTCGCAAGCCGACTGATAACCAGCCAGCGATTTTCGGCGGGTATGGATGGTGGTTTTTTGCGATCATGATTGGTGTTGCAGTATCTGCTGTGATTGGGGCATTTGTTCGTCGCTCCCGAAAGGCTGTTGTTGCGCACCCCGTGGCACTACCTCAATGGATCCCGGGGGTACTCTATGCATGTATTACTATTCCGTTGATGTTGTGGTTCACAAACCAGATCTGGTGGCCTGCTACGCCAGTACGGATTCTGCAGCACGTGGAATCGTTCGAAAAAGGGCGATTCCCTTCGATCACCTTTCGTGACTGGGAGATCCCCGCGAGTTGGACGATCGAACAGGGGCTCGATCCGGATCTGTCCCGTGCCCGCAGGGTTTTGGACAACGAAATCGCCACTGATCAAAAAATGTTAACCTTTACTCTGGGCAGTGCATTCCGAGTGGGTCTGGTGCGCCCCGCCCAGATTGAAACGCTTCCCGATCTTGAACAAAAACGTCAATCACTTCTTCCCGAACAACGTTTTTTGCCACCACAGCCAATCTCCAGCTTGAACCAATACGCGTGGGTCTTCTATGCCCTGGTTCAAAGT
Source organism: Planctomycetota bacterium (assembly GCA_022600195.1). GTDB lineage: Bacteria > Planctomycetota > Planctomycetia > Planctomycetales > Planctomycetaceae > Gimesia. The sequence continues at coordinate 110,782 of JAHZKX010000017.1, read as the reverse complement.
GACCAACTATCACCAGAAGATCGGGACTTCCTGGAGCAGCGGCTTTTGGCAACTCTCGAAAATCCTGTCTCACAAACAGCAGATATGCTGGAAGATGCCCTGGTGATAACACAATTGCTGGAGGTGATCGATCGCCCCATTGACCGTGACAAATACCGTAAACAAGTGCATCATTGGCTACGCGAGTTCCACAGTAAACAGACTCACTCATTCCAGATCGCCGGTGGTTTCGAAAAGTACAAGGGCATTTCAGCGTCAATGCTGGCGACCTCCCAAGCGATCGAGCTGATGCAGATCTATGGTATTCCGGAGAACCTCGATTTGAACTGGGTGCGATCATATCTGCGTCCATTGTCTTTTAGACATTCCAGTGAAAAATGGATCGCCGCCGTAACCCTCGATCGGTTGAATCATTTACCTGGTATGACGCAACCAACGTGGTTTGAATGGCTGCACTACGAACGCAGTCTGGTCGCCGCGATGCTGCTGGTTGTGCTCTGTCTCTATGCGACATTATCTTCACCAATGCCCAAAGAAGAGGCAAAGAATACTGAGGTTTCAGATACAGAAAACTGACAGGGATCCAACACATACAAACAGAAATGACTTCCCGTTGTTCATGTCTGTGGTTGAGGTCATATCTGGTAGAATGCAACATGGACGCTGAACTTCGTTTATCAGAACGTAGATTATCAGTGACAGGGCCAAACGGGAATCTGACGAGATTTTTGAATGATTGATGACGCAGGTTGGTTGTGTGAGAGTGCTATCATGTTGAAGGGCGTGGGGAGGTCAAGGGGAATGAATTTGATGCGGTGCGAATGGTGGTTGAACGCAGTCGATAGTGGGTTGAAGCGTGGCCGAACTGCGTTGAACGCGTGCCCATACGCGTCGATAAGTGGTGAGGGATTGAGCAGGTGTTTTACAAATCGTTCTGAAACCAGTGCTTTTTATAGTGTTAAAGTGGAACTTCGTGCGGAGATGCAGTGAGCAAATCTCTCTTTCTCGCGCGCGACGCGTATAACGCTTATATTCAGCGGCGCGGCGGGGTCAAGAGGTGAATTAATATTTATTTCCAGGAGGAAAAAAGCGTGCAAATGTCATGTATCTGTCAAGATACTTTTGACTTCAATCAGGGAATGGCGCGAAGCATTTCGTTGTTGACGGCTGAGAATCTTTTCGTACAATTTTTGATTCTTGCGATAGATGTGAGATTGTAACAAAACAGAAAATCATCATAGAGAGGTTGTCAAGATGGATGTGTCGTTTACCAATTCGCGCGAGGACGTTTCAGCGGCTAAGCGTGTGGAGACAGACTGGGATTCATTGAGTCTGGGTCAGCGAATTCGTTCACTTGAAGTCGACGGTTATGTGGTGATTCCTGATCTGTTAACGGCGGATCAGTTGGCTTTAATTCGTGACGAGTTGAAACAGCTGCCGACGACAGGCACGGATTACAGCGCGCACCAACGGGGCTTTTCAAACGTGCAATGGAGCGATTCGCCGACGGCCATCGATGTGATTGCTTTGCCTGTGATGATCGAGTTTCTGGAGACACTGTTTGGTGATGAGTTGATTTGCACATCCTGTGCTTACGCCGTTTCTCAATCGGGGCATCCGGGGATTGCCATTCATACCGATGCACAGCCTTACGGTTCGAAAATATTCGGCCTGGGCGCCAGTTCGCCCTGTCTGGTGCGCGTGTTGTATTATCTGGATGATCTGACTCCCGAACACAGTCCGTTCAAAGTGATTCCCGGCTCGCATCTTTCACTGCACGCAGATGCCAATCCCTACCACCGATTTCTTTCGCATGAGGATGAAGAGATGGTGACGTGCCGGGCGGGGTCGGCGGTGATTATTAATCAGAAAGTATTCCACGCCAACTATCCCAATTATAGTGATAGCGATCGGCATATGCTCGCCATTGCCTATCGACCGGCGTGGGCAGGGCCGATTGGTGAGGTGACCGATTATGAAGCCGACAAAGTCAATGCCTTGCCCGAACATGTGCGTCCGTTTTTTCGTAGTTTGAATACACAGAAGATCGATTATGATCTCCCGAACCGTCCCGACAACATGGCCCGCCATGCGCCGGGCATCAGCCGACGGCGTTATGGCGAAGGGTGAATCAGGAAGAAAGCGATTAAGGCTTACTTCGAATGCAGGCCGACAGTGTTGACGGCGATAATCTGATAATTGTAGGGTTTTCCCTTTTCGGCAGTGGTATCGACGAACTGGAAATTTTGTAGCGGCAGGACTGGTGTATCGCCGTAACTCATTCCCTGGAAGAGCTGGCGGCCGTAACGATTCTTTTTCGGTTTTTCTGGAAGCTGGCCGATGACTTTGCCATCACGTTTGATGAGAAACGTCTGGATGCCGCTTTCGAAATCGATGGGTGCGTTCCAGGTGATGGTGCCAGTGGATTTGTCAACTTTGACATTGGTTGGTGTGGGCGGGGGAGTGGTGTCACTGACAGCACCTGTTTTGACAAAGTCCTGCCATGCGAGGGCTACTTTTTTGTTCGGAAGCCAGGAAGCGTTTGCGACATCCCCTTTGAACTGACTGGCTGGTTGGGGAGTATCTGTGCTGAGTGCGGGGGCCAACCAGCCTTGTTTGATATTCACATCTTTCAACGGTTCACCAACTTGATCGGGCAAGCGTAGTTTGAGACACGCATCGAAAAACGGAATAGCCAGGTAGCGAGAGTCACCTGTTTCGTGGCCGGTCTGGGGGTCGGGTGTGAATGCGATGGGGGCTCCCTTGGCCCGGTAGGCTTTAAACATGGCGATGTTTCCATCCCAGGCGCGGCGGAAACGCTCGTGCCCTTTTTCTTTCTGTCCGGGGTTCGCCATCATGGGAATTTTCATCGCTGCATCGGGGATCGTGGGAGCAGGGATTTCCCCTTTGGTCCAATAGCCGAAGGCAGTTCCCGATTGAAACCAGATCGCCACAATTCGCTCGGGGTATTTCATCTGCATCAGGCTCGCCCAGAACCCGCCGCCAGAATGCCCCCAGAGACACCAGGGAACGGTTGCAACTTCAGGATGTCCTGATGCCTTTGCGAGTTTCTTCAAGGAGCTCAAAAAGACTTTGTCTGAGCTATTTCGTGGATCACACCAGAGACGACAGTTCTGTGCTTTTGCCTGATGGAAACTGGGGCCGAGCAGGGCACAATTGTTTTTTCTTGCCAGTTCCTGCCAATGTAAATCGTGGGCAGCGGTGACACTGCCAGTGCAGGAACCCGAGCCACAACCGTGTTGATGCACGATAATCCCACGAACCTGTTTGAGGCCTTCGGGAATCCACAACGTGTAAGTCACGCCGATCTGAAGTTGTCCTTCTTTGGGATCGGTTGGTTGCTCGTAGACGGTACTAAAACAGGGAGCTTTAAAGGATGCGTCGACTCGGGGCAGCTCCAGAGGCGGGATTGTTTCTTCAGCAGAAACGGGAATGATAAATAACTGCAGGACCATGATGGCAGCGATGTAGATCAGTGACGCGTATGATTTCATTTTGTTACTCCGGTGGGAATCGTAGTTACATGGTCGAGGTGTTTATTCTGTAGAAAATTGGTGTTGACCCGCGTGTGGCGTTATGGATTATGGTAATCATTCCATATTAATCAAATTGACGAGGGCATGCCAGTAAGTCAATCGGAGGGTAAGTCAGGTGGCGTGGGTTGGTCTTTTTTTGGTTGATGGTTTTTCAGATAAAGGGGAATGCCGACCAATACGGGAATGATACCCAGGATTGTCAGGCCGCGAGCATAGTCGAGGCTGGAATAGAGCATGTAACAGGATGTGGCACAAAAAATGATGGGGGTAATCGGATAGAAGGGGACTCGAAAAGGGCGTTCCAGATCGGGCAGTTTGAATCGGAGGATGATGAGGCTGAGTCCGGTTAATAAAAAGAAGATCCAGAAGAGGGGAGCTGTTGCTGCGAGCAGCGTATCGAAACCACCTCCATATTGGTTCCAGTTAATGATTTCCCATTGTATGAGTTCGAAAGGTTTCGCCAGGATCTGTTGTCCGATGTCTGTTCCGACGAGAACAATCATGCAAACGGAAATCAGGCCTTGTATGACGAGCGAAAAAATGGGTGCGTTGACCCGGTAATTCCAGCGGGCGAGGGCGGCGAAGAGTGGATGGTCCATTCCCAGACGCACATTGACACGGGAGCCGGTGAGGATCAGGCCGTTGATGGCGCCTAACGAGGAGATCATGATAACCAGACTGATGGCTTTTTCTCCCATCGGTCCCCAGGCATTACCAAGTAGATCGGCGGCAGGTGCTCCTGAGTTCAGCAGACCATCGTAACCCAACCCCCACACGTAGGCCGCGTTGATGATAAGGTAAATTGCAGTGATGCCGAGGCTTCCGAAAATCAAAGCTTTGGGGATATTTTTTCCGGGTTGTTTGACTTCCGCGGCGACAAAGGCCGCATCATTCCACCCGCCGTAAGCATAGAGGACAAAGACCATCGCCAAACCATAATTGGGGGCAGACTGTGATTTTGTGGAAAGGAGTTCTGGAATCGAGTTTGTATTTTGCAACCCGAGATAAAATCCCGTTAAGGCAATGGCTGCTAATCCGATGACTTTGGCAAAGGTGAGTATGTTTTGTGCGCGTTTTCCTACAAGCAGGCCGAGCAGATTTAAAAAAATCAGGATACAGGCTGAGAAGGCAGCGAGCAGCACAGCCCAGTCTTCGGAAAGTTCGAGAAACGTGGCCGCGTAATGTGCGAAAACGTAAGACATGATTCCGATATTGCCGGGATTGATGGCTACGAATTGTGCCCATCCAAACAGGAAGCCGGTTCCTCGTCCATAAGTTTTGGAGAGGAAGACATAGTCTCCGCCGGTTTCAGGTAAAGAGGATGCCAGTTCGGCGTAGCAGAGTGCACCAGCGAGCATCAAAAAGCCACCCAGACACCAGATGACTACGCCCGCTTCTATTGACCCTGCATTTGCAAATACGAGACTGGGAACTTTAAAAATGGAAACACCAATCACAATGCCGATGATGATGTTGATGGTATCCCAGAGCGTCAGTTTTTTCTGGTATTGTTCCGTTTGTGAAGAAGCGGTCTGTGGTTCTCCCGGCTCTGGATGTTCTTGATCTGCGGGCATTTGAATATTGATCCCCAATGAAAGCCGATTCTGGAAGACGTCAAGAGAACGTGAAGATCATTCAGGCGTTATTCCTACAAGAACCGCGACAGGCATGGTCCAGATATCCAGATTGATTTCTTCTTTGATAGAAAATCCTGCGTCATTCAGGAAGCCTGCAGCATTGATGGGCTGGCAATCGACAATATGGGGGAAATGCTGGTGCATCCATTTGTAAGTCTTTTCGAGGAAGCTGTCTTTTTCCCCTTCTTTGGGCAGAGCCATCGAGACAACACCCAGACGTCCACCTGGTTTCAGAACGCGTTTGATTTCCTGAAGAACGTCCGGAATTATTTCCAGAGGAAAGAGTTCGAGAGTGAAGCTCATCGAGACGACATCGAAGGTATGATCTTTAAATGGTAGAGGAGGTGTGTTTGCCACAGAGAGCTTCACGCGATCTGCCACGCCGGCTTCTGTGACGCGTTTTTCGGAGACTTTCTTCATTCCATCAGAGATGTCTACTCCATAAACAAGGCCCGTGGAGCCTGCGGCGACAGCCATCGCGACCAGAGAGTGGCCGGTTCCATAGCCAATTTCCAGTACTTTTTCGCCTTCATCAATTCCCAGTGCCGTCAGTCCTTTTTCTCGGGCAACATGTTCGTTGGAATCAGCAAGTAAATCGTAGGAATGACTGATACGATCATAAAATGATTTGGTCAGTTTTTCATCAGTGGAACTCATGGATGTGGTCTCCGGACAGATTGGTGAGAGTGTATTGCCTCAAATTATAAAACGATCATTTCTCTGAGTGAAGCCGGAAGGATGTAAACAATGCGAACTTCACGAATTTGTATGAGTAAAATTACATATCCGAAATTTCATCCCAAAATATTTTGAAAGAAAATGTAAGTTCATCAAATCTGAGTTTATTTGAATTCCCTTCATAGTCGGAGGATGCTACAACATAGATCTAACATTTATTGAAGCTCAATGACGGACAAAGGAATTAGTCCACTGAGGTCCTGTTCCATTGTTAAGGAGGGAACAAGCGTGCGAAATATATTGGCTTTGGTTCTGGCAGGTGGTAAGGGATCACGTCTGGAGCCTCTCACCCGCGATCGAGCGAAACCCGCAGTTCCGTTTGGAGGTGGGTATCGGATTATTGATTTCACTCTTTCCAACTGCATTAATAGTGGTTTACGTCGGATATTGATTCTGACGCAGTATAAAGCAGCCAGTCTCGACCGTCATATCAATCTTGGTTGGCGATTTCTCTGTCGGGAATTAAATGAATTCATCGATGTGTTGCCACCTCAACAGCGAATTGACGAACAATGGTATCAGGGAACTGCTGACGCCGTTTATCAGAATATTTACACGATTGAGCGTGCCAGATCCGATTATATTTTGATCCTGTCCGGTGACCATATTTATAAAATGGATTACTCCAAGCTGATTCGGGATCATCGGGAATCCGGAGCAGAGGCAACGATTGGATGTATTCCCGTGGATCGGCAGGAAGCCAGCCAATTCGGAGTGATGGGCGTTGATGAGAATATGCGCGTCGTCAAGTTCGAAGAAAAGCCAGCCAATCCTCCAGCAATGCCCAACCATCCGGAGAAAAGTCTAGCATCAATGGGAATCTATGTTTTCAATACAAATTTCCTGTTTGAACGACTCTGTTACGATGCAACACAGTTAGATAGTTCTCACGATTTCGGAAATAATATCATTCCTTCCATTATCGATGATCATCTTGTACGTGCTTATCCCTTTCAGGATAAAAATACAGGCGACGGATATTACTGGCGGGATGTGGGTACCATCGACTCTTATTACGAAGCCAACATGGACTTGATCTCTGTTCATCCACAATTGAACTTATATGATCAATCCTGGCCCATCAGATCTTATCAACCACCCGATCCTCCGCCAAAGTTTGTCTTTGCTCAAAGTGAAGGATCGATGCCCCGCGTTGGTCAGGCTGTGGACAGTACGGTTTGTCCGGGGTCGATTATCTCTGGTGGTCGCGTCAGCCAATCGATCATTTCGTCCAACGTACGCGTTAACAGCTGGGCAGAGGTCGATAACTCAATCCTGTTTTCCGGTGTCAATGTTGGCAGACACGCCCGGATTCGAAATGCCATTGTAGATAAAGGAGTTTCCATCCCGAAGAATTGCGAGATAGGTTATGACCTGGAAAACGACAGGCGTCGTGGGTTTACCGTTTCCGAATCAGGAATCGTGGTGATTGGCAAGATGGATGGATTTCCCGGAGAGGCTTGAAAGATTCGAGTGTTGAAAAAACCACTCTCTGGTTGAAGCAAAATTTGATTGAGGGCGCATAAAAATTCCCGGAAGCAGTAGCCCAGGGGGGGGAAGGACTTGTACTACTTCCGGGAGGCGATTGTTCGCCTTTTGTATCAATTTTTTAAAACGCGACTCAGACAAAATCTTTCTTTTTCAATTTCAAAAAGATCGGAGCCTTGGCTTCCATGCCTTGGGCACACGATCTTTCCATTGAGAGAATAAAATCGCTCAACGGACACCGGTATTTGCTTGAAGGTTGAAAAAGGGAATGACAATCGTCATTCTGAGGAGTGATGTAATCAGGAATTGTTTGAACTTAGATTAAAAAACCAGCGTGATTGCTGATGATGCGGGGAGAATAGAAATTGAATGAGATTCGGTCAACCCCAATTTAAAATGATTTTTAAAATTGAGTTTCTGGGTCGGCTGCTTTGTGTAATTATTTCAAAAAGAGATCGAAATACCAAATTGGAAAGGTTATGGCATAATGTATCGAGGGTTCTATTCGATTCTAACAATGATATGCGGCGTGTTTTTGTTAGCTCCCATTGTTTCGGAGGCTTCAGCGAAGCAAAAACCTAATATCATATTTATTATGGCAGATGATTTAGGTTACGCTGAGCTGGGTTGTTATGGTCAGACAAAAATCAAAACACCCCACATTGATCATCTGGCTGCAGAAGGTATGAAATTCACTCAGGCCTATGCCGGTTCGATGGTCTGTCAGCCTTCGCGCAGCGTCTTGATGACGGGTCAGCATACCGGTCATACTCCGGTTCGCGCCAATGATCTGAATCAACTGTTGTACGATGAAGATCTGACTGTTGCCGAAGTCCTTAAAGATGCCGGCTATGCAACGGGGATCTTTGGAAAGTGGGGCCTGGGTTATGAAGGTAGTCAAGGGCATCCCAATCGACAGGGCTTTGATGAGTTTACGGGACAATTGCTGCAAGTTCATGCTCACTTTTATTATCCCTTCTGGATTTCGCATAATGAAGAAAGGCGTATGTTGCCCGAAAATGAAAATAATCAGAGGGGCACCTACATTCATGATTTAATCCACGAAGATGCAAAAAAGTTTATCCGCAAGAATCACAAGCAGCCTTTTTTTGCGTATCTACCTTACATCATTCCGCATGTGGAACTGGTAGTGCCTGAAGAGTCTGAGCGTCCCTATCGTGGCAAATTTCCCAAGACTCAAATCCTTGATCCGCGCCCCGGTTACATTGGCTCTGAAGATGGCCTTGTCACATTTGCCGGAATGGTTTCACGAATGGATGGGCATATCGGCGAAATTGTTTCCATGCTCGAAGAACTGGGGATTCGTGATAATACACTTATCATTTTTACCTCGGATAATGGCGGGCAGGGGGGCAACTGGAAAGCCATGACCGATTATTTTAACGGGAATGCACCGCTGAGAGGTCATAAGGGTTCCATGTATGAAGGCGGGTTACGCGTGCCTTTCATTGCCAAATGGCCTGGAAAAATTGAAGCTGGCACGACTTCGGATTTACAGATTGGTTTTTGGGATATTTTGCCGACCTTTGCTCAGGTTGCAGGAACTCAAGTTCCAGAAGGAGTCGATGTGGATGGGATATCTTTTTTGCCGACATTACTTGGAAAAGGGGATCAAAAGAAGCATCCTTATTTATATTGGGAATACACTTCCAAAGACAAAATTCGTTCGCGTGGACTTCGAATGGGGAATTGGAAAGCCGTCCAGAACCGAATGAAAAATTCAATTGAATTGTATGATTTGGGGAAGGATGTCGGTGAAGCGAATGATCTTTCGAAACAGCATCCGGAAAAAGTAAAAGAGCTGACTCAGGTTATGAAACAAGCACGCGTTCCTCAGCGTGATTTTCCCCAAACTATGAAGCCAGTAGGTATCAAAGGTTATGTGAAGTAACCAATGACCGACAAAAGAAAAAACCGCGGCCAGAGATACGGGCCGCGGTTTTTTTCGTTTAGTATGTTTCAGGAATTCATATCAGTTTGCCAAATCCCACCACCAGCGACCCACGGGTAATGCTGGTGCCCTGGATTGCGTGGATAGTGCTCCGACTTTTTCAGAGACTTTCAGATTGTCCTGATTTTTGACAACGGAACGTGTATCAACGCGAACGCCGCCAGCGACCTGCACGACGACATCTTTGCCGTTATAAACTCGATGATTGACTACCGTTTCGACAGTATGAGCTGGTTCAAACTGAGCAGGATCATATGCACCGTTGGCAGCAAAGGCATTCATTTCCCAACCAGCCCGATTTGCCAGTTGCTCATTTCGCATGAGAGCAGCCACCAGAGCCAGGTCAAAAATGTTCTGCAGGTCGGCGTAGACCAGATCTTGTTGAGCCAATTCCTGATAATGCTTTGTGAAGTTGGCAGCAAATTCCCGGTTCAACTCTTCCGCTTTACCTGTTTGAAGCCGATCTCCTTCTTTCGTCACGATTTGGTTTTCTGACTGACACAAGACCGAAGAACCCACGACTTGATAAGCGGTTCGCTCTGCATTGTGCAGAACGGAATCATATTTCATGGTCAACCACCAGCGGAGTGCTTCGAGGTTTTGAGGGTCTTTGGAGTTATGATTTGCCAGCAGGTCAAAGTAGCTGGGGATATTGTCCCCGGCGTCCATTTTACCAATGCCAATCATTTTCATCCGGTAGTCTGCTTCAATCAGGACTCGTGCCACACGCGAGGTATCAGGTACGCCGTACAATGTGATATCCTGCACGCCTAATTTGTCTTTGAGTTGTTTCGTCCAGTTGCGAACACCAGCTCCCGCACGCAGAGGTCCGCGAGCGTTTGATTTTGCAACGAATTCTTTGACACGAGCCAACCCTTCAGCCCGAGGATCAAACGAACAACCGAAAATTTCTTCTCCCTGATTAGAAAACGTTCGAAGGACAGTCACTAAATCGTCGAGTTGCAGTACAGGGCGGCCGCTTTCAATACCGACAGCCAATCCCTGATCATTATAAGTCCAGGCTTCTGCAGGACCGGCAATCACGACTTCATGGTCTTTCGGGTAAACAAAAATGTATTCTACTTTTGTCAGTCCGGCCAGCATCTTCATTGTTTCAACCGGAGAACGTCCCTCTTCAATCAATTGCTGAACTTCTTTTTCAAGTCGCGTCAGCGAAATGAGTCTTAACTGGCTGTTTTTGGAGACGTTGTTATTCAAGTCAGCTTCGCGGGCTTTAATTCCCAAAGCGGCCAATCGTCCATTCAGTTCCGTTTTACTGATGTGGTGAAGTAATCCATTAGGATCAACGCGGACACCACTATCGAACTGACGGATGGAACCTTCTCCATCACCATTATCTAACCAGAGTCCTGATGTCTGAGTCTGGATCAGATCAATTAACTGTGTGAAGTCGGCTAACTGAGCACCCCCGGACAAAGACATGGCTTGCGCCCGTTCGCCCATTACTTTGGCTCGTTCGTCGGCAAGGGGAATGCGCTTAATTGTTCCCAATGCGGCAACAAAGTCACCCGATTTGAGCTGCGCCTGAACAACCATTTTTAACAATTGCGTTCGTTGATGCAGGTCAGAAACGGTTTCGGCAGTTTCAATTGCTTTACCAAATTCGCCTGCTTCCAGATGCGCTGAGATCAGTTCTTTTGGAGAGGCTTGTGGTGTTTCGACAATTGTTTTGGCAGGCACTTCTGGAATGGCCGTCACTGTCTTCTGTTCTTCGAGAACAAGTGGGGCTTCAGGTTCTACCTGAATTTGTTCCTGTGCTTGCTCTACAATCACTTCATCTGATTTGATGGCCAGAAAATAAGTGACTGCCAGTATGATAGATAAACAGGCAATGGTTGCCAGAACTGGTACAACACTTGAGCCTACTCGAGGGTAATTAGGGCGCATGGACGCTCTCCGATTCGCACTGATGACTAACAGATTAATGAACGGGTTCGTATGTATACATTTCACAAGCTGGGAAATATATGGGCTTTATGATCTAGGATCGTCCAACAACGTCCCAACGTCAAGCGTAATCTTAAATTTCTTGGTCTTCCTATTTCAGCTCAGCTCTGACATCGAAAGAACAGTTACAAGTAGTAGAATAGAAACACATCGTTGAATATTGTTTTCACTTTACAATAAATATATGTGATACAAAAGGAAAATCCGTGCCAGAGCTACCAGAAGTTGAAACTATGGTCCGGGGAATTCGAGGCTCGGTTGAGGGGCGTCGCATTTCCGAATTTCGGAAATGTCCTTGTCATTGTAAGCCGATTACAATGACTCCCGGCATTAAAGCCATTCGATCACGGGTTTTAAATCAAAAGATTGTCACTGTCAGGCGTCTGGCCAAGCGAGTCATTTTAGATCTGGAAAACGAAAATTCCTTTGTGATCGAACCGCGAATGACTGGACTGATGTTACTTTCAGATCCTCCTTCTACAGGTCATCTGCGATTGGAATGGGTTTTAAAAAAAGGGAGGTCACAGAATTCACTCTGGTTCTGGGATCGTCGCGGTCTGGGAACCGTTCGCCTCTATCGGAAATCTGAATTGCTCAATGACTTAGGACCACTGAAATTAGGTCCTGATGCTTTAGCGGTCTCATTGAAAGAACTAAAACGACGCTGCGCGGAGACAAGCCGCGCTGTCAAAGTGGCTTTATTGGATCAAAAAATGATTGCCGGTATTGGGAACCTCTATGCCAGTGAAATTCTGCACTTGAGTCAGATCCATCCCGAACGCAAAGCGAATGAGTTAACGGCAGAAGAAATACAGGCAATACATCATGCGATGAACCGGATATTGAAAACGGCGATTCGTTATGAAGGTTCGACACTTGGAGATGGCACTTATCGTAATGCATTGAATCAATCGGGAAGTTATCAAAACGAACATCGAGTCTATGGCAGGGAAGGGAAAGGTTGCCCTTCTTGCAAAGGGGCCTCCATCATACGCACTGTTCAAGCACAGCGTTCCACCTTTTTCTGTCCTTGTTGTCAGGCAAATAAAGATGGGTTTTGACAGAATCAAACGAAATCAGGGTCGGCGGATTACAGATTGTGGTGATAGTGATTCATGAAAACTCACTAAATTTCAGTGAATTGCCTTCAGATTAAGGGAATCTTACTATTCTATTTTGACGAATTTGGCTTAAGATCAGTTTATAATGAGGCTTGAGCCGTTAATCTCATTCTGATCCATTGGTTGCTGGAACTTCATGTCGTATCGTGCCTTCAAAAAATTACTGGGAGAAACCAACCTCGAACGAAAGTGTCGCTTTCTGTTTGGTGGTGGTTTGATGGTTTTAATTACCGCCAGTTTTTCATTGAATACCTGGTTGAATAATCAAGTACTCGACGACCAGAACATTACCTCGGCCCGTTTACTGGTCGCTCCCATCATTCTGGAGAAGCATTGGAAATGGTCTGAATCAAACGATCAATACATTCTGCTCATCGAGAAAATGGCCCAGTCGGTCAAGTCGAAAGATCTGGGAGACTATAGTTGGGCTGTCTTCAAATCTAACCCATCCAGTGCCGATTCCAAAGAACGCCCCATCGACAGTGCCGGTTATGAAGCATTGGAAAGTATCAAGCAGGGCGAATCGGAAATATTTTATCGAGATGAGTCTGAGGGAAAATTCCAATATTATGGTGCGATCCATGCTACGGAGTCATGCGTGGATTGTCACCGTTTGCGCGATGACCCGGATTTGGAACTGGGGGACTTGATCGGAATTGTGAATATTCGTTTTCCGTTACAGAAAGTAGAACAGGCATTGGCCTGGAATAAAGCCATCAATCTGGCTTCCGCCCTCGTTACCGCGGTCCTGGCGATGATGGCCGCTTATGCCATCGTGCGATATGTAATTGTTAAACCAGTTCTGCACTTGAAAGATGTCAGTGATCAAATCGCGCATGGGAATCTCGATTTAAGAGCCGACATTCGTACGGGTGATGAATTCGAAGAGTTGAGCTATGCCTTTAATCGCATGTTGCGGCATCTCGTGACGGTTCAGGAAGAGCTGAGAACCGTGAATACCGACCTGGATACGAAGGTTGATGAATTAGCTCAGGTGAACCTGCGGCTGTATGAAATGAATAAATTGAAAGACGAATTTCTGGCGACGATGAGTCATGAACTTCGAACTCCCTTAAATAGTATCCTTGGATTCAGTGACCTGCTGGCAAATTCGAATGATCTGGAAGACAAACAAAAACGATATGTTGGCAACATTCAAATGTCTGGTAAAAATTTGCTGGCATTGATTAATGATGTTCTCGATCTTGCCAAGATCGAAAGCGGTAAAATGGAACTGCAACTTTCGGAGATTGCCATTGCAGATCTGATTGAACGCCGCGTAGGTACAATGATGCCTTTGGCAGACAAGAAAAACATTGAGATGACTTCAGAGATCGATCCTGAAATCCCTATCCTCTTTCAGGATTCCATCAAGATTCAGCAGATTTTGAACAACCTGATTTCAAACGCGATCAAGTTTACCCCGGAAGGGGGTCGTGTTAATGTTTCAGCGAAACTCTGTGCTGATAACTCGAATCTGATGGACTTGATTGTCGAAGATACAGGAATCGGCATTCCCCTGGATGAACAGGAAAATATTTTCGAAAAATTCCGCCAGGGGAAATCGTCTTCGGAAACACGCGATACATTAACGCGTTCGTATGAGGGAACCGGTCTGGGACTTTCGATTATCCGTGAGCTTTCAAAATTGCTGGATGGAGAAGTGTTTCTTGAAAGCGAATTTGGTCGGGGGAGTAAGTTTACAGCTCGCGTGCCTGTGAAGATGACGATATCTGATGATCAACTGCTTTCCAATCCAGATGATACATCAGCCGGTATGAATCGCATCAAGTCTACGGATCTCATTGAGTTTGCACCGGAAAATCTCTCAGATAACAAACAATCTGAGACACCCACTCCTTGAATCTGTCGTTAAGAGTTCCTAACCTTTCTTTTCCGCGCAGAGGTATTGCGATCCTCTTCACTTGTCCCTGTTGTCTATTCAGGAAAGTTATTCTGTGGCTCTGGAGTTAAAAAATCCCCATAGCGTACTGGCTGCATTGCAGTCACGTCCGATTGATGTCACAGAGATCCGTCTTTCAGCCGGTTCGCTGCAAGGGAACTGGGGTGAAGTCGCAGATGAGGCACGCAGTCATCGAATTCCTGTCGTGATCAAAAAGTCCACTCCTCAGAAGATGAAGCGCAAACAGTCGGAAGATCAGGGACGACGCACCGCCGGTTCTTTGGCGTTGGTCAAACCCCGTTCACCATCTTCGCTGAATCACATTTTCGCAGATGCAGAAGCGGGAACGGAAGTGAAAGGACTCTGGCTGGCATTAGATTGTATTCAGGATCCGCATAATATCGGTGCCATTTTTCGCACCGCTGCTTTTTTCGGCGTGAAAGGCATCGTTCTTACCAAGGATCGTTCTGCACCTCTCAATGCCACTGTTTACGATGTTGCCTCTGGTGGAATGGAAGTGGTTCCTTTTGCCGTGGAAACGAATTTAAGTCGGTCTCTTACCGAAGCGAAAAAGTCGGGGGTCTGGATTATGGGGACGTCAGAGCATGCTGAAGATGACGTCTCTACTTATCAACAGGATCGTCCCTGGATGGTCGTCATCGGGAACGAAGAAAAAGGATTGCGGCGTTTAACATTAGAGCAGTGTGATGTCGTATGTCGCTTAACGCCGACGGGGATGGTCGATTCTTTAAATGCGTCGGTAGCCGCCGGGATTATGATCGCCCGCTTTTCTCCTTTCGGACCCGGCGTGCAGTAAGACTTTCCTGTCTGAATCGCGCGAAAATTTTCGGACGAACGGGTGCAATCATCAAAATGTCGATGACCGTTATAACATAAGTTTCGTGTATCGATTAAAGCGGATTTTCCCATTATCTCTCTATACTTGCAATCGAATCGACTGCCATTAATGGGTTCGGACTGCTCATTATTTTGGTTGTACGGGAAATGCCTGTTTATAATACGGAGTAAGGTATTCGGCTTGGGATGTTCGATAAATTTTAAGAGGAATACTGGGAATTAACGGCTAATTCCCTACGAAAGAAATGCTACATTGAAAGTATCGAAATGGGTAGTTCCGATTTCGTCAGGGACAGGCATCTGATGAAATTATGTGTGAGCCCAGTACATAAAGATCAATGCAGGGATTAAAAACGTGACAAATTATTTAGTAACCGGTGGTGCAGGCTTTATTGGTTCTCATATCGCGACGCGTCTGGTAAAAGACGGGCATAACGTACGGGTGTTTGACAATTTATGCACTGGTGCTCTGAAGAATCTGGAGCATATCAAAGATCATGTAGAATTTATTCAAGGTGACTTGCGGGACTTACAAGCGGTCGAACAGGCTGTAAAAGGTACCGACATTATCTTTCATCAGGCGGCGCTGGCTTCTGTGCCTCGCAGCATTGATCATCCACTCGATACACATGAGGCCTGTGTCACAGGAACGGTTCATGTATTAGATGCCGCCCGGCGCTTAGGTGTGCAGCGTGTAGTTTACGCTGGTTCGAGCAGTGCCTATGGAAATCAGAAAGAAATGCCAAAGCATGAAGGACAGACACCAGAAGTACTCTCTCCTTATGCGGCAGCAAAATTAGCGGGAGAATTGTATTGTCAGGCGTTTGCCAATTCCTATGATCTGGAAACAGTTCGCATCCGGTACTTTAATGTCTTTGGCCCGCGCCAAGATCCCAACAGTCCTTATTCTGCAGTGATACCTCTATTTGCATCGGCATTGCTTGAAGGACGACGACCGATGATTTATGGAGATGGTACTCAGTCGCGTGATTTCACGTATGTGGATAATGTCGTACAGGCGAATATTCTGGCTTCACAGGCCGATGCAGAAAAAGTTTCCGGTAATGTTTATAACGTTGCCTGTGGAAGCTCATTGAATTTAATTGATCTGTTGAAATTTATCTGTGATCAGTTAGACAAACCATACGATCCCGATTTTCAACCTCGACGCACGGGAGATGTATTGCATTCCTGGTCTGATATTTCGGCTGCACAACGGGATCTGGGTTACGAACCCGTTGTAGATATCAAGGAAGGGCTTCGCAGAACGATTACCTGGTATGAAGAATACATCAAATCGGAATCAAAAACCTGTCTGGGTGGTTGCTGATCAATCAGTCATCAAAGATCACACTCTTGCAGGGCATATCACACTTTTTAGCGGAAGAGCAGTCGTTGCTTCAATAGATCAGGACCGGGTTTCGTGAATACAGAATTTCAACCTCTGGAGAATCATTCCGATTTTGCAATCGATGGTATGGACGATCATGCCGAAGTCAGTGCTTCTGGCCCGGGTGTCGATATCGTACGCTTATTGTTGAGAAACAAATTTCTGCTGGTTGCGGGATTGGCGCTGGGTCTCCTTTTGGGTCAGGCTGCCTATATGAAGTTAGGGCCCATCTATTCTGCGAACACGAAGGTGCAGGTTTCACAGAAGAATCCCGGTCCGATCAAAGAGGGTGCCAATCAGACCTTTGGTGAATTGTCAGTTCATATTGATGTCATCAAAAGTCCGCGAATCGTTGGTGAAGCCGTCAAAGAGGCAAAACTCAATGAACTACCCTCACTGGCTGGCGAATCTGATCCCACGGAAGAAATTCTGGGTTCATTGAAAGTAAAACGAATTTCCGGTACTGACCGTGCGTTTCTGAATATTCTGGACATTCTCTATGAAAATCCGCGCTCGGAAGACGCCAAGATTATAACACAAGCAATTGTTGATGCTTACTCACGATACCTGCATGAAGTCCGTCAGGAAAATACCGCCGAAATTCGTGAGCAATTGGATCAGGCAAACAAGCAAATTCTGGGTGATCTGGAACGAAAGAAAAATGAGTATAAAAAATTCCGTGAAGATGCTCCCCTCTATTGGGAAAATACACCCGGATCTGAAGCTGCCGTCGCTGGTAGTACCAACGTGCATCAGGAACGCGTCATAGCGATTGATAATGAACGCAGAATCAATTTATTGAAATTGACAGAATTGAAATCCAAGATCGATTCACTCAAAAAAGCAATCGCCAGCGGAGAATCAAAAGAAACATTGGAAATGCTCGCTCAGCAGTTTCAGATTGCGCAAACTCATGGAGCAGGCGGTGCTAGCAATTCCAATGATAATAATCTTACTGGAACAGGTCCCACGCATGCAGAGCGTGCACGTACGGCACTCGAAACACATTTAATGCCGCTGTTGATTCAAAAGAATCGATTGGAAAGAGATTTTGACAAGAACCATCCCGATCTGGATGCTGTGAATCGAAGCATTGAAACCATTATCAATATATATCGACGTCAGGGAATTGAAATTTCGGCTGATAATCTTGAAAAAGGCGAGTTTAAACTGTCGAATGTCAAAACGGTCGATTTGGTAGATATCAATCTGAAATCGATGGTGCAGCAACAAAAAGAACTTGAGAATCGTGAAAAAGAGTTGACCAAACTGTTCGATCAGGAAACAGAACTTGCCAAAAAAATAGGGAATTCTCAGGTGATCGATCAGTCATATAATGAAGAAATCGCACAATTAAAATTGCAACGCGATAATATTTTCAAGCAGTTACTCGTGGAAAAAGTATCGCAGGGAAACAGCGGCTATTCACTGACACAATTATCTCCCGTCAAAGATGCATTGGTGCTCAAACGCCAATTGAAGTTTTTGATGGCAGGCGGTGCTGTCGGCCTGGGGCTGGTTCTGGCACTTTCCTACTTCAGAGAAATGCGTGATACCACAGTGAAGTCTGTCGACGAACTCAGGAATCAGTTGCATTTACCAATTTTGGGAGAAGTGCCTGCATTCACTGAGATCGAGGATATCGTTGATGAAAGTGAATTTGACTCCGCGTTATGGTATTACTATCGCCCCTCTTCTAGGGAGGCAGAAGCATTTCGTTCTTTACGGACGTCTCTGTTGCTGAAAACGGATCGCAGTGGTGCCAAAGTACTGCAGATCACCAGCGCTGAGCCTGGGGACGGTAAAACCACTTCCATTTCCAATCTGGCTTTAGCGATTGCTCAGACAGGTCGCAAGGTTTTGGTTGTGGATGCTGATTTACGACGTCCTACCATTCATAAATTATTCGGGATCGTCAACGGGATTGGATTAGGAGATGTTTTAGCGGATGAGATTGATGCACAGACTGCGGTTCGTGAAACCAGAATCAGTAATCTGTCCCTGATGACTGCTGGAACACTTCCGGAAAATCCATCCGAAATGTTGATGTCACCAAATTTCACAGGTTTGATAAAGCAGTTACGAAATGAATATGATTATGTTCTGATCGATACGCCGCCGCTGGTCGTTGTCAGTGATCCTTCTGTGATTGCCTCGGCAGTGGATAGTGTTCTGTTGGTAGTGCGCATCGATAAGAACCGGCATGGCGTGATTCGAAAAGTTCAGCAAATCATTCAAACGAACGGAATCAAAGTGTCTGGAATCATCGCAAATAGTGTTCTTTCCGGGAAATTTGGCCAATATGACTATGGCTCAGGAGACGGGTATCATAACTACTATCTGCCGGCGCAGCAGAATAATACGGTCGAACCTTCTGAGCCCGTAAAGCCGAATCTCACCAGCTAAGCCTATTCCGATTCACCATAGCGTCTTTCATTCTATGAGACTCGTCTCAAATGGCCTTTTAGAGGCAACAACAAATCTGGTCACAGGCTAGTAATTAAGATTACTATTCGAGTTCGATATCCAGTTCTTCAATTTTTCGATAAAGACTGGAAAGTCCCAGTTTCAAGCGCTTGGCTGCTTCGCGTTTATCTGTACTGTCTTTCAATACGCGCGTAATATGCATCCGTTCGTAATGTCTAAGAGCCAGTCGCAGATCATCGACATCAGGCAGGGGAGGCTCTTTCTGATGTAATTCCGGGGGTAGATCGTTCAGGCAGATCAGCGTATCATCACACATCATGACGGCACGTTCGATGGCATTGTCTAATTGACGAACATTGCCTTTCCATTCTGCCGACATCAGCGTGCGAATTGTTTCACTGGTTGCTCCGGTGACTCGTTTTCCCATCTTTCGCGAGTGTTTCGTGATGAAATATTCCACCAGTTCGGGAACATCATCGACGCGTTCTCTTAACGCGGGAATGTGAATTTTCATTCCGTCAAGCCGGTAGAAGAGATCTTCTTCGAACTCTCCATTTTTAACGATCTCCGACAGATCCTGAGTTGTGGAAGCAATTAAGCGGAAATCCACTTTTACCGGTTCTGCACTCCCCAATGGGAGGATTTCTCCATATTCGATGGCACGCAGCAGTTTGCCCTGTGTTCCCATAGGTAGTTGAGAGATTTCATCCAGGTAAACAGACCCTCCGTCCGCATTTTTAAAAACGCCTGTCTGTTCTGCCTGAGGATATTGCGATGAATTTCCTACAGAGCCAAAGAGCTGCGACTCCAGTAATTCAATCGGGCGCATGCCGCAATTCACTGCCAGGAAACGTTGTTCACGGTTCGGGCCATTAGAGTGAATCGAACGGGCAAATAATTCTTTCCCGGTACCAGATTCTCCAAACAGGAGTACATTGGAATTGGTGGCTGCAATTTTACGAATTGTGCTTTGCAGATTTTGTAGAGTTTTACTGCTGCCGACAATCTCTTCCATTCCGGGACCGCGCGCTAATTCTCTTCTCAGAATCTGATTCTCATAGAAAATTTTCTGATACTCAAATAAACGATTGAGCTTGTGTGACAGGTCATCAAAAATGACCGGTTTGACAAGATAATCAAAGGCTCCGGCTTTGAAAGCGGATATCGTATTTTCGACGGTGGCGTAGGCAGTGATGATCAGTACAAAGATACTTGGTTTGATATTTTGTAGTCTTCTCAGCAATTCGATACCATCTCCGTCTGGTAATTGCACATCACAAACGGCGACGTTAAAGTCCCGACTTCTGGCCAGTTCCAGTGCTTTGGCAACCGTTGAAGCCTGCATGGTTTCGTA
Organism: Planctomycetota bacterium; assembly: GCA_022600195.1. Lineage (GTDB taxonomy): Bacteria > Planctomycetota > Planctomycetia > Planctomycetales > Planctomycetaceae > Gimesia. The sequence continues at coordinate 90,369 of JAHZKX010000017.1, read as the reverse complement.
ACCTTCGCTATTAAGGTACTCTGCCAATGAAGTACGTATCACTTCTTCATCTTCAACAATCAGCACAGATCGATTCAGTTGCACGTTGGGGTGATTCCTGTATTTTTATCATGTTGTTACAAATTTAAGTTCGTTCGCCGGTCCTGGAGGGATGTCCGCCAGGCCATTCAACTCCTCACAATTAAGTGAGACGATAAACTTAGCACCATCTTTTACGGCATCATCAATTTCAATGGTACCGGAACTGGAGTCTTCCAGAATATTTTTACAAACAAATAAGCCCAGCCCTGTGCCTTGGGCTTTTGTAGTAAAGTAAGGCTGAAACAGTTTCTTTTGATCTTCCACACGGATACCGTGCCCACTATCTTGAACTGAGATCAATATCTTACCAGATCGGGCTTCTGTTGTGATCTCAATCGATTCGCCTTCCTCAGTGGCATCCATGGCGTTGAGTATCAAGTTAAGGAAAATCTGGACAAGCTGATCTCGTACGACATTGACCACGGGTAATTTCTCGGCAAAATGGGTGACGATTTTTTTCCCTTTTTTGCGCTTGTAGTATTTGGATATGTTTAAAGACTCTGTAATCAGCTCGTTAATATTGCAGCGATTTCGTTCACTCGTTGCAGGACGACTGAAGTCGATCAATTCCCGTAGAATCCTTTGAATTCTTCTTAGCTGTCCATCGACCTCCACCAGTTGTTTGCAAGTGTACTCGTCATTATTATGTCGATTCAATAGCTGGACCAGAGAACTGATCCCCGCCAGAGGATTTCCGACTTCATGGGCAATCCCTGCTGCCAGCAAACCAAAAGCGGCATGCTTTTCCTGTTGAATCAATAAAGCCTGCGATTCCTGCAGGTCGGACGTGCGTTGAGCAATTCGCTCTTCCAGAAATTCCTGATTTTGTTTGAGCTGCGCATTGGCAATCGAGAGTTCCATACTCGTCCGTTTCACAAGCCTGGAAAAGGCAATACTGGCCCAGGCAACCCAACCCATCCAGACAATCATCAACATCAATTGTGTTAACCAGTCTTCAGGAACGGAAGGGCTCGTAAACAGCAGCGCAGTAAAACTGAAAAAGTAAAGTCCCAATGTCATATAAGCAATCGAGGGAGAATGACGGATCGAACAGACAATCAGCGAGAGCAGATAGTAAAAACGAAACGGGCTGTTCAGACCAGTATCATAATGGCAGAGCAGGCCGATAAATAAAGCCTCCATCATCGAGATGAACATCGGCCACTGACCGAGAAAAACTCGTCCACGAAAACTGAAATAGGTATCTGCCAAAGCGTAAACGGCGCCTAGCGTCAAAATCCAGTTGAGTTGAGTTATCTGAATTGCCGAATCGTTGCCGACGAAGTTGACCAGCACGTAGCCCACACATAAGCCAAACCAGCGAATTCGCAGAGTGATTTCTTCAGCCGGTAGTTCCCATGTATCAGCATCATGTCGAATTTTATTTTGTGATGCCAGGAGCTGTGCAGAATCAGTGTCTGACTGTGGAGATTCACCCTGCGGTAAGTTTGAAGGAGTCGATTGATTTTTCAAGATCGAATGATCGTTCATAACAGTAATTAAGATTCGGAATAGAACTCTTGAAGGGCTGTGAATAGAAGATATATCAAAGTGTTTCCAGTTTACTCGTCGTTTTCATTGAATGCTTCTTTTATTTTCCAATCAAGTTCAGATGGAAGAAAATCAGATCATACTATCCCGAATTTGAAATTGATCTGCAATTACATAGCCTTGATTTCCTGCAGAAGTCAGCGAATTATACTGAACATAAAGGAAAAATCAGCATCTTGATCCAGGTAACAATTCTCGTGATCAAACTACGTTTTAATGATCGGACTCTAATATAAAAGTGGTTTGACTCCTGAATTCCTAAAATATTTTTCCGAATCGTCAGATCGAATACAGGCTTTGATGTCTACTTGTGTTTACAGACCCGTTCCTTTTGAACGATAATGTCGTATATACTATTGTAGGCATCCTGGTGGATCTGGAATACGAAGAGATTGGGAATATATGAAAATCGTTGTAGCAAGTTCCGAAGCCATTCCATTTGCAAAGACAGGTGGGCTTGCCGATGTGGCTTCCGCCTTATCGAAAGCGCTGGCAGAGGCAGGACATGAAGTGAGCTTGTTTTTGCCTTATTACCCTCAATCCACGGCTAAGAGAGGGTTTACATCCCAGGATTTCGAAGCGTGCCCGGAAAAAGTCACGATTTCTGTTGGTAGTAAAGATGTAGAAGCAGGCTTGTTGAAAGCTAAATTTCCCGATTCAAAAGTCACCGTGTATTTAGTGGACCAGCCGCGCTATTTCGATCGACCAGAACTGTATCACGAACAGGGGCGTGATTATCAGGACAACTGTGAACGATACATTTTCTTCAGTCGCGCCGTCCTGGCATTTACGGAAAAACTAAATCTGCAACCAGATGTAATTCACGCGAACGACTGGCAGACGGGACTGATACCAGCCTTGTTGAAAATTGAATATCAGCAACGGCCCGGTTTTGAAAAGACCGCTTCCGTTTTTACCATTCATAACATGGCGTTTCAGGGACAATATTGGCATTGGGATATGCTGCTGACCGGCATCGACTGGAAATATTTTAATCGACATCAAATGGAATTCTTTGGTCAGCTGAACCTGTTGAAGACGGGCATTGTTTTTTCAGACATGATTACAACTGTCAGCCCTACCTATGCGAAAGAAATTCGCACAGAACAATTTGGCTATGGTTTACATGGTGTGCTCGATTCTCACTCCGATCATCTGGTGGGTATTCTAAATGGCGTGGATACGAGTGAATGGAATCCGGAAATCGACCCGCATCTCGCAGCAAATTATAATGAGAACTCAGTCCTGGAAGGAAAACCCCTTTGTAAAGCAGCTTTGCAGGAACGAATGGGATTGCCGCAAAGACCAGACGTCCCTCTCTTCGGTACAATTTCCCGCATGACAGATCAAAAAGGATTTTCGTTGATTCTGGATGCAGCGGAAAATCTGCTGGCCAGCGATGTGCAGATGATTTTTCTGGGAACAGGGGATCCGTATCACGAAGCTTCGTTTACGGATCTGTCAAAACGCTTTCCTGATCAGGTAGCAACATATGTCGGCTTTGATGAAACACTGGCGCATCAGATTGAAGCCGGACTGGATCTCTTTATGATGCCCAGCCAATTTGAGCCTTGCGGTTTAAACCAGATGTATAGTCTGAGTTATGGAACAGTTCCTCTTGTGCATGAAGTTGGCGGGCTGGCTGATTCCGTAGTGGATGCTTCCGAAAAGAATCTCGAAAACGGAACTGCAAACGGCCTCTCTTTCTGGCATTTTGATGCGACCGTACTCTATCGACAAATGCGTCGCGCCATGGAGATGTATGCTGACAAACAGATCTGGAATCAACTGATCCAAACCGGTATGACAAAAGATTGGTCGTGGACACACAGTGCTCAAAATTACCTGTCGGTTTATCAACGTGCCTGCATTCTCCGCAATCAAAATAATGAATCAGTCTCGGCTTCTTAATGACATGTCTGTTGGTTAATGATTCTATATCTGTCCCACTTAGATTAACTGTTCTCAATGTCTGTGATTCGCACTGATCCACTAACGGGTTTTACAACGATCTTCGCGCCGGAACGTGCCAAACGTCCAATGATGATCACGAATGCTGACGCGCGATATGAGACAAAAGAGCAAATTGAAGCCGACCCTTTTGCTGAAGGGAAAGAATCGGAAACAACGTCTGAATTATACGCAGTACGTCATTCGGAAAGTGAACCAGACCAGCCTGGATGGAGTCTGAGGGTGGTGGCGAATAAGTATCCTGCGTTGACTCAGAATGGTGAAAATTCAACCGATCAAAATCAGTATGGTGTTCACGAAGTCATTGTCGAATGTCCGCATTATGAAACAGAGATGACGCGATTGGAACTATCCTGCTTTCAGAATATGTTTCGCGCATATCGGCAACGGAGCGTTACCCATCGGAGCGATCCACAACTGGAGTCTGTTTTCATCTTCAAGAACCAGGGAATTCTGGGCGGTGCTTCACTGGGACATGTCCACTCTCAACTGATCGCCAGCCAGATTGTGCCCCAAGCCATGCTTCAGGAGCTTCAGGCAGCACGGCTTTATCTAGCGGAGCAAGGGAGTTCGCTGTTCAAAGCGTTGTCGCGAGAATTACCGAGCGGATATTCGGGGCTGGTGACTTCGACTCCACATTTCGATCTGATTTGTCCCTACGCCAGTCGGTTTGCTTATGAAACCTGGATCATACCACGGACCTTAAAAACACACTTCGATCACTCCAGTGATCAGGAACTGGAGGATCTCGCAGCTCTCAGTCGTCGACTTTTACTGGCTCTGGAAGAGATTCTGGGAACTCATGATTTTAATTTTGCCATTCAAACACCTCCCTTTAATACTGAGGAGAAGACAGGTTATACATGGAGCATGCGTATTTATCCCCGATTGGCACATCTAGCGGGATTTGAGCTCTCTACGAACATGTTCATCAACCCCGTCTTTCCCGAACAGGCTGTTGAACAACTTAAAAAACAGCTCGAATTCTGAACACTCACTGTAGACTTCACCCTGAAACGCTTCCCGTCATACTCTCTGGCATCCCTGGGATAAAATAGAGAAATCACTGCTGAAATAGGAATTGAACAAGTTAATAAAACTGGTGAAATCTTGCCTGCTTTAACAATTGGCCTTTCTTCGAGAGTATTTCGGGTTCGTGAGTATCGATTTTCAGGGGACTTGGATTTTATTATCTTAAAAAGTCCTCTATGATGTTTGAATGATTGGCTTTACTATAAGTCAAATTCATTACAAACCTTGCGGGATCAATGATTGACGCAGAAGTGGGGCAGGCAACCCACGAGCGTGGTTTAATCAGTCTGTTCTCTTTCTAACGTTATCGATATTTCTGTGTTCTACACGGATGAAAGGATGCGGCCCATGGGCTGTCGACTTCGGCTCGTATTAGTCATTCACAACCATCAGCCAGTCGGGAATTTTGAAGGGGTTTTCGAAGAATCCTATCAAAACAGCTATCAACCTTTTCTGGATGTATTGTCAGAATACCCCGAGATCCCTGTTTCTCTCCATACTTCGGGCAGTCTGATAGAGTGGCTGGTCGATGCACATCCTGAGTATATTGATCGTGTAAGAGGGTTGGCTGATTCCGGCCAGGTCGAAATTTTAGGGGGTCCATTTTACGAACCTATTCTGGCAGGCATTCCCCGTTGTGATCGAATCGGACAGATTGTCGCGTATACAGACTATCTCCAGAAACTTTTCGGCACTCCTATCCGTGGAATGTGGGTACCGGAACGTGTGTGGGAGCAGTCTTTTGTATCCGATCTCGTCGACGCCGGCATGGAGTATACGTTGCTCGACGATTCCCATTTCAGCGCAGCCGGAATTCGCGCCGAAAAGATGCACGGCTATTATCTGTCGGAAGACGAAGGCCGTTTACTTAAAATCTTTCCCGACAACGAAACCTTGCGTTATCAGATCCCGTTTGCTGATCCGATTGAAACGATCCATTATCTGAAAGAAGTGGCAGACCATCATCCTGGTTCTGTGGTTGTTTTTGGTGATGATGGCGAAAAGTTCGGTGCCTGGCCCGGAACTCATGATCATGTTTATCGAGATGGCTGGTTAAAACGTTTTCTGGATCTGCTGCAGCAGAACAGCGACTGGTTAAAGGTGACTACGCTTTCCGAAGCCGTCGATTCCGTCTCACCGTTAGGTAGTTGCTATCTTCCTGATGCAAGCTATCGTGAAATGACTGAATGGGCACTGACTTCAGAAAGGCAACTTGAACTGGCGGACTTGAAAGAAAAGTTTGCTGAGGTAGAAGGCTTCGATCGCTTAAAGCCTTATTTACGTGGAGGCTTCTGGCGTAACTTCCGGGTGAAGTATCCAGAACTGAATGAAATGTATTCCCGGATGTTGCAAGTCAGTACGCGACTGCAAAGTCTGGAGACAACGGGAGTCGAAGCCGAGAACTCACCGATTCTTCACGAAGCGCGAACCGAACTGTATCGTGCTCAATGTAACTGCGCTTATTGGCATGGTGCCTTTGGTGGGCTCTATCTACCTCATCTGCGGAATGCCATCTATAAGCATTTGATCTCGGCAGATACGTTACTGGAAAAAATCACACATCAAGATACAACCTGGATCGAAGTGGAAGCTGCTGATTTCAACCTTGATGCACGTCAAGAAGTTCGACTTGCCAGCAACCGGATCGTCGGTTTCCTTTCACCGGCCAACGGAGGGCACCTGTATGAACTGGATGTCCGGGGAGCCAAACAGAATATCCTGGCAACTTTAAACCGTCGTCCTGAACCTTATCATGAAATCGTTCGCAAGGCGGGAGAAGAAAAACAAAATGCAGGTCAGAACGGGGATGATCTGGGAAAAATTCATAATGCGGTTCGCTTTAAGCAACCCGATCTGGACAAAAAGCTGCAATATGACCACACACCACGTAAGTCGTTAGTCGACCATTTCTTTCAACCGGGGCTCGACTTGCAGACCCTCATTGATGGTGGGGGAGAAGTCGGCGATTTCGTACAAGGCGTTTATCAAAGTTCTCTACGTCGTGCAGATGACTATTGCGAAGTACGTATGGTGCGCAAGGGACATGTTGGCCCTTATCAGGTAGAATTAACCAAGACAGTTTCGATAGCGAAAAATGCAGCGGGTACATTGGAATTTCACTATGAATTGACGCAACTGCCAGCCGAAGTTCCACTCCATTTTGGAGTCGAATTCAATTTTGCTGGTATGGCCGCTGGCGCTGATGATCGTTATTACTACAATCATCTGGGGAAACAACTGGGGCCGTTGGAATCCAAATTAGACCTGGAAAAAGTTGACCGGATCGGGTTAGTCGATGAATGGCTGGGACTGGATGCCGCTCTCGATTTATCCTCTCCCGCCAATATCTGGACTTTCCCGATAGAAACGATCAGCCAGTCGGAAGGTGGATATGAACTGGTGCATCAAAGTTCGGTTGTGATTCCTCACTGGGAATTTGTGGCAGACGAGGATGGACGCTGGTCCGTGACCATAACGCTCTCGCTTGATACTTCCGTCGCACAAGCCAAGGCACTCAGAGAAGACGCCGCTGCAGGAGCCTCAAGCTGATTTTGAGACTCCTGCTGATGGAGTTTTTCATGAAAACAGTTCGGTAACGACTTTGCCACCATCGACAATTTTCATAGGACGTCCCAGCGGACTCATATTTTCTTTCTTGGGGTCGACCTTCAATGAGTGGCAAATGGAAGAGAACAGATCGGTTGTTGTGACTGGTCGATCCTCAACGGCTGAGCCATCTGGAGTTGATGCGCCAACGACTTGTCCACCTTTAACGCCTCCCCCCGCCATGGCGGCTGAGAATACGCGAGGGTAATGGTCACGTCCCGCACGAGGATTGATTTTAGGGGTTCTACCAAATTCACCCATCCAGACAACCAGAGTTCGTTCCAGCATGCCACGTTCTTTCAAGTCAGAAATCAAAGCAGCCATCCCGGTATCGACCTGCTTTGAGATCGGCGTGATCACTTCAGAAATATTCTGGTGATTGTCCCAGCCATTCGAGCGGACTTCGATAAACGTGGAACCGGCTTCCACCAATCTGCGGGCCAACAGGCAGCCTTTCCCAAAATTATTATCTCCATACTCCTGTCGTAGTGAAGCTGATTCCTGACTCAGATCAAATACTTTTGTTTGTGGGCTCATCACGAGAGAAGAAGCTTTGTTATAAATTTTGCTGTGGTTCTTAACAACAACCTCACCGCCGCGGCCTGCAAATTCCGAATCCAGACGCCCCAGCAATCCCAGACGTTTCTGGTAACGTTTCTGAGGCACCGTTGCCGCCACGTTATTAGGGATACTTCCCGGGTTGGAAATATTAAACGGTTCATAATCCACACCCAGAAAACCGGCACCATTTGTGGAGCCGACCGAAACGATCGTAGGAATATCCAACTCGCGGTTTCCAATTTCCCGTGCGATATTGGAACCCAGGCTTGGATGTTTCACACTGCCTGACGGAATATAACCGGTATGCATCTGATAGGATGCCCGTTGATGATTTCCTTCTTTGTTAGTCATCGAACGGATCAGAGCGACGTCCTGCATCACTTTCGCCGTGTTTTTCCAGTTTTCAGAAATGTCGATTCCAGAAACCGAGGTTTGAATCGCTTTCAATTCACCCGCACTGGCTGATTTTGGTTTTGGGTCAAAGGTTTCTAAGTGGCTCGGGCCTCCCGCCATCCAGAGTAGAATCATCGAGCGCCCCTGTTGACGCAGTTCTTCAGCAGAAACACTCATTAAGTCATGGAAATTCAATGTTCCTGCAGTCATTGCACCGAGTGCAGCGTTTCGCAAAAAACTGCGACGCGAAAAACCCTGTCGGTGTGTTTGAATATGTGCGTGGTGATAAAGACTCATTGAAAACTCCTCTTCGTGAGGGATGAAAGTAATTCAAATGGAAAGTGAGCTAATCATTCATTCATTTTTTAGCGTTTGGTAATGAATTCACTGGAATTGACAAGACTCCACATCAGATCTTCCAGTGCTTCATTACGATTGTCCGTCGATTTAATATAGTCCTGGCAGATTTTCATTTCTGATTTGCTTGGCTCTCGAGAAAGCGTCAGCAGATACAATTCCTGGATGGCATCTTTATTATTTGTAAATTCTTTGGCTATCTGAGCCAGTTTGGTATTACTGCTCGTTCCCAGCAGATTATTGATGGTGGAAGAATTCATCATGAACAACGCCTGTGGTACGTCGCCTGTGATTTCATCCTGTGCGGTTGAAGGATCAAATGTAAACAGAGTGCTGAATTTACCACGGGCAGTCTGGTTTCCCCGGTAGCGTCGGTCACGAACACGACTTGTTTGCAGGTCATCCACACCAAACACCTGCGTAATCGCCGTAAAAATCTGGTCTCCTCGTAATCGTGTGGGAGATTGTGCGGCAAACGGCGTATGCATCTGTTCTGGCGTTTTCTTCTGCATCTCTCGCTGATAGGCTCGTGTATTGGTAATCGTGCGGTAGAGCCATTTCAGGTCATATCCGTTTGCTGTGAATCCGTCAGCCAGAGCATCTAGAACTTCAGGATAGAGTGCACTTCGTTCGGGGCCAATGTCATCAATGGGCATATAAAACCCTTCGCCCAGCATTTCAGCCCAGAGACGATTCACAATTGCTCGAGCAAACCAGGGGTTGGATTTGGATGTTAAAAATTTCGAAAGTGTTTCCCGCCGCTTGATGTCTTTCAAGCCCTGAGGCGCTTTTGTGCCTATAAATAATACTGGATGAACGATCTTCCCAGCCGAAGTCGGGTCATTTAAATCGGGCATCAAGTATTCGGGAGTGGCTCGTCGTGTATTTGCAGGTAGAGCGATGTTTTTAATTTCTTTGATCGTCAGAGCTTTATCTGCGTTTGAGTCTCCACGGGTCAGCATTTGCTCAAAGTTTCTCGCTAAACGGGATCGTTTAACCTCTGATTCTGTTAATTTACCATCGCGGTTCCGGTCGAATGCCTTAAAGAGTGGAGAAGGGTCTTCAAACATTTGCAATCGTCGATCATATTGGCTGCCTTGATCCACCGAGACAACTTCAAAAGAGCGTGGCATGGCATCGCGTACTGGACGCACACGGACACGTGGAAAAAATGCAGCGAGTTCATGGAAGCTGTTTCGTTTCCATTTATCGGTGGGATGGTCGTGACAGTTAGCACACTGAATCTGAATTCCCAAAAAGATTCGCGAGGTTTCTGATGCCAGTTCTGCGGGATCGCCTTCGTGTGCAAAAATCAAAGCAGTCTCACCATTTTCACGTACATCACCAGTTGCCGTCAGCATATCCGTCGCGATTTGATCCCAACTCTTATTCTCACTGAGTTGGGTGGTCATCCAGGCTTCGAACTCATTTTGGTTGATTCGTGAACGTGCATTCGTGGCTCGTAAGTAGATCACATCGCGCCAGTACCGGGCCCAATTGACTGCGTAATCCTCTGATTTGAGTAAGTCATTAATGATGGTTTTTCGTTTCAGAGGGTTGGAATCCAGGCCAAATAGAATGACTTCTGAAGTCGTCGGCTTTCTACCAGCCAGATCAAATGTGACACGCCTCAGGAAATCTTCGTCATTTGCCAGCTGAGCCGGTTTTACTTTGGATTTGACGAGTTCTGCTTCAATGAGTTGATCCACCTGCTCCGCCAGAATACTTTCATCGACTCTTTGTCGATTCTTCGATTGTGAGGAACTCTTTGTTGCCGCGAATGTGGAAGAGTGGCATAATGGGATCGACACGCTAAACAGAAAAATGCAAACAATTTGTGTCGCGCGTTTCATAGAAAAACTCATCATGACTTTTCACCTGATTTGAAAGGGAATAAGTGGTTCCTGAGATCGATCCCGGAGTCAGACAGACTCACGTGACTGGCTCATGAGGATCTAACCCTGTTTCTCTTTAAATGTGTCGAAAAACTTAGTGATTTTCAAGAAAATAATCATCAGAACCTGAAATCCAGACTGGTAAAACCATGGAACAGAGTACTTGGGTCATCATTATCATATTATCAGGGGTCGCCATCGTCGTTGGTGGGGTCCTCTTTTTTCGTCTGCATGCCTTTCTGGCATTATTAGCGGGTGCCATTTGTGTAGGGGTTTTAACACCTGCTCAGCAGATTGAGGAGACTGCCCTCAGAAAAAACAGGCTCAAAATTATTGAGGTCAGTGAAGATAACCGCAAGATTGTGGCTGAAGTCAACAAAGCAGGCACTATACAGCCTGGCATGATGCTGCTCATTCTGGGCACTGAAGACCCGAAGTTACCGCTGATTACGATCGCGGAAACGGAAGTAGAGCGGGTGACTGCGAAGTTTACGGAAGGTAATAAAAAACGGATCATAGCCGAACTGAGCGTGAGCGATGACAGTGCCATTCGTCAGATTCGGTTAAATGACTTTGCTGTTACCCCCTCAAATTATCAGGCAGCCATTATACAGGGCAAACAATCGGTGGGAGAACGGGTGGCTGCCGGCTTTGGTTCCACCTGTGCAAAAATTGGTATCCTGATCGCATTGGCCGCCATTATCGGCATGTGTCTGCTGGAAAGTGGAGCTGCGGAACGCATTGTCCGATCGGCAGTCAATTTTGTCGGTGAGAAACTGGCACCACTGGCGTTTATGGCCAGTGGATTTTTATTAGCGATCCCCGTCTTTTTCGATACGGTCTTTTATCTGTTGATTCCGCTGGGTAAAGCTATGCGATTCCGAACCGGCAAGAACTATCTGCTCTATGTGCTGGCGATTGTCACCGGGGGCACCATGGCTCATTCTCTGGTACCTCCCACACCGGGCCCCCTGTTTGTGGCAGAGCAGTTGGGCGTGGATATTGCCACGATGATGATCGGCGGCATGATTGTGGGGAGTATCGCTGCGACGTTTGGACTGGGCTACGCAATTTTTGTCAACAGCCGTTGTGTCTTACCATTCCGCGATTCTGCTGATGTCACGAAGGAAGATCTCACAAGGCTGGCTTCCAGTCGACTGGAAGACTTACCCGCGCTCTGGCTATCACTCACACCGATTCTTTTACCGGTACTTTTAATCGCCGGCTCGACGATGTTGAAATTCGAATCAATTAAAAATCTTTGTTCCCCCGAGATACAATCGTTAATCTTGACGCTGGGAAATAAGAATATGGCGTTGGGCATCGCGACGGTGATCGCGCTGCTGACTCTGATTCGTCAAAAGAAGTCCTCACTGGCTACACTGTCGACATCGATTCAAGCCTCACTCTCGACGGGAGGCGTGATCATCTTGATCACCGCAGCCGGTGGTGCCTTCGGTGGCGTTCTGCAACAGACGGGGGTGAGTAATCTGATTGAATCATTGCCTCAAGTTTCTCCTTTAATGCTGGTGTCGCTGGCATTTTTGATTACGACTGCGATTCGCACAGCTCAGGGGTCATCCACTGTCGCCATGATCACCACAGTCGGAATTCTGGGAGGAATCGCGGAATCAACGACTCTTGGCTTTCATCCGGTTTATCTGGCGTTGGCTATCGGTTGTGGCTCCAAACCCCTCTCCTGGATGAACGACAGTGGCTTCTGGGTGATTGGAAAAATGAGTGGGATGACTGAAGGCGAAACCTTGAAATATATCACTCCCATGACCGCCCTTATGGGCGTTGTCGGCTTTATCATTGTATTACTCGGAGTGCAGTTTTTCCCGATGGCTTGAATTGAGTCGTTGAATTTTATTCATATACACAACAAATGAAGAACTTGATTCAAATGAAAAAAAACGTCACTGGTGTCGCTTCAGCGTTTCTTCCTTTTGCACTTGTGCTTCTGATTCAACTCACAGCCTGGAGTCAACCAATCGAGATCGGCTCGCGGCGGGAACTGTTTGTCGATAAGTTACTGATTGACCGGATGCACAGAACAGAACTCAAGCTGCATAGCCCCGTGAAAGCGACGCGACCCAAATCACCACTTCCCGAACGGCATATGATGACGGTGATCAAGGACGGTGATCGATACAAGGCCTACTGGCGCGGTTCGGATCGCAATTTCAAGGGAAAGATACACACAGGTCACGCAGGCGAGACGGTACATTATGCGGAAAGTATTGACGGGCACGAATGGACTTTTCCCGTCTTGGGCCTGCATCAGGTAAACGGGACATTTGAGAACAATGTTATTCTGGCAAAACAGCCACCCTTCCTGACAAACTTCACTCCTTTTCTCGATACACGAAGTGGAATCAATTCGAGAGAGCGATACAAGGCATTGGCCGGCTATCCGGGACCGGGTGACAAGCGTGGCCTCAAAGAAGCGGGGCGGGGACTCTTCGCGTTTGTTTCAGCTGACGGAATTCTCTGGACAAAGAAAAACGAAGTCATTCCGTATCAGCCCGAGTGGCGTCATGCGTTTGACTCTGCCAACGTTTCATTCTGGTCGGAAGCCGAAGGATTATATGTTTGCTATTTTCGAACATGGACAGCCCCGGATCGATTGCGGAGCATCAGCAGAACCACATCACCGGATTTTGAGAACTGGACCAAACCTGTGGCGATGAATCCTAATCAGCCTGGAGAGCATCTTTATACGAATCAGACGCAACCGTACTTCCGCGCTCCGCACATTAATATTGCGCTGCCCACACGTTTTGTACCGGGACGCGGCGATGCACCCGATTATGACAAAAAAGATGTCAACGCAACTGATATTCTCTTCATGTCAACGCGCGCGGGCTCCACAAAATACGATCGACTCTTTAAACACGCCTTTATCAGACCAGGGCTCGACCCAGAACGCTGGCGTAACCGATCAAACTACGTGGCGCTCAACGTCGTTCCCACAAGTACACGTGAGATGTCGATCTATCATCGTAGCGGTGATCGATACGTTTTGCGCACGGATGGGTTCATCTCGGTCAATGCGGGTTCAGAAGAGGGTGAGCTCTTAACTAAACCGTTCATATTTTCAGGTAAGCGACTGTTGCTCAATTACAGTGCCAGCGCAGCGGGTAGTCTGCGAGTAGAAATTCAGTCGGTAGAAGGAACGCCCCTTCCCGGATTTTCGCTCAAAGAGTGTCTTCCCGTGGTCGGCGATGAAATCGAGGGCTCTGTAAGCTGGCGCGGTAATGGTCAGCTGGCATTATTCGCCGGTCAGCCGGTGCGAATGCGAATTGTGATGCAGGAGTGCGATCTGTATTCATTTCGTTTTCAGAAATAATGAGTCCGAAGTGAAATAACAGCTTGTTTGGCAGTATCGTATTGGTTCAAGTATTAACCAGTGTGAAATGATATTGAAAGTGTCGCGATTACCAGTTGTGGATGATGGAATGATAAACATTTTGATTGAACTTTTTGCTTAATGAAAACTCATAAATATATGGAAAAGAGTATTCGAACGTCCTGGCTATATAATCTGCTCTCTGCTTTTTTGGCGTTTGTGCTGTGGGGCAGTTGGGCTTATTATATTAATTCCACCAGCTCGCCGCTGGCCGGCGTGATTTCTGCGTTAACTCAAGGGACTGCCAGTTTCTTGATTACGCTAGTGATGGTGCATGCTGTCGCGTTTCTTTATCACTGGTTTCAAAGCCCGGTGACAAAAGTTGTATTGCCAGCGATCGTAGTCGTCAGTTTTACCAGTGTGATTCTGGTAAATGTGCATACTCTGATGGGTACACCACGGGTGTTTTATACGATACTTCCTGGTTTGACGGTTGCGTTTTTCTTTTGTCTATTGACTTCATTTAAGCTATTCAAAATCCATCAGCAGAGATTCAAACAATATGAATGATTTGAACGCCAGGCGTCCGCTCAAGATACGAGATGTTAAATTTGTGAATCGGTTTGCACGTTTCTTGAGCAGTAAAGATATTACTCCCAATCAAATCTCGGTTCTCAGTGTTGCGTTTGCTGCTTTAGCTGCCTTTAGTTTTTTGATGTATGCACGGGAACAGTATTGGTGGTTATTGATTCTGGCCGGTTTATTTATTCAATGTCGATTACTCTGTAATCTGTTCGACGGGATGGTTGCCGTTGAGGGAGGGAAGAGTACAAAGTCAGGTGAAATGTTTAATGATATACCCGACCGAATAGCCGACCCTTTGATTCTGGTATCTGCCGGTTATGCGATTCATGTTGTTGGCTATGGTGGAGAGCTCGGCTGGTGTGCTGGTCTGCTGGCTGTGATGACTGCATATATTCGTTCCTTGAATGCCAGCATTGGCGCTCCCGTTGATTTCAAGGGACCAATGGCGAAACAACACCGGATGGCGGTAATGACAATTGCCTGTGTCTTCGGGGCAGGAGAAATCATCTTTTGGAAAACTGATTATATATTGTTGATCGCTCTCATTCTGATATGCCTCGGCTGTGTGATTACATGTATTCGACGGACTGTCTCTGCCTATCGATTTCTGGAAGCGTAAACATGTTGGATATTCCCAGACATTCTTTAAATGCCATGCTGGTTGTGTTGGCATTGCTGTTGATCGCGACAACCTGCAGGTTGCTGCTTGCTCGAATTAATCCTGATAAAGATTACACGGAGCTGCGCCAGCGAATCCAGTCCTGGTGGTGGATGATTGGCATTTTGTTTGTCTGCCTAATTGTAAGCCCCACAACGGCAATCATTCTGTTCGCTTTTATCAGTTTTCTGGCATTAAAAGAATTTTTTTCAATCGTGCCGACGCGTCAGGCAGATAGACGTGTTCTTTTTTGGGCATACCTTTCGATTCCCATTCAATATTATCTGGTAAGTATTGGCTGGTACGGAATGTTTATTATCTTTATTCCGGTTTACGTCTTTTTGTTATTGCCGATGCGAATGGTTCTGATTGGCGAAACCAAAGGTTTTATTCATTCTGCAGGTGTTATCCACTGGGCTGTGATGTTGACGGTATTCTGCCTTAGCCATATTGCCTATCTGTTAGTGTTGCCAATAAAAAATCATGAAGCGGGCAGTATTGGGCTTGTGATCTTTTTACTCTTCATGACACAGCTTAATGATGTCTCTCAATTTATCTGGGGAAAGTTATTGGGCAAACATAAAATTATTCCGAAAGTCAGTCCTAATAAAACCTGGGAAGGTTTTATAGGAGGTGTACTGACAATCGGACTTGTTTCCGGTTTTGTAGGACCCTACTTAACACCTATGACGTTCCAATTCAGCCTGCTGTCAGGTTTGATTATCAGCATCTCCGGTTTTATCGGGGATGTTGTAATCTCTTCCATTAAACGTGATTTGGAAATTAAAGATAGCGGGAGCCTGATTCCCGGTCATGGTGGGATATTAGATCGCTGTGACAGCCTGATTTTTACCGCTCCTCTGTTTTTTCATTTCTTTTATTATATGAACTACTAGAACATGGATCGCATTCTCAAAATTCTTTTTTTTGCATTGATCGTCAGGCCAATCGTTTTTGTAGTACTTGGCTTGAATGTACGCGGAAAACCGAATCTACCAACAGAGGGACCCGCTGTGATTGCCGCTAATCATAATAGCCACCTCGATACAATGGTTTTGATGAGTCTTTATCCCCTGTCCAAATTGCATCAAGTCCGACCGGTGGCTGCTGCGGATTATTTTCTCAAAAATCGTTTTTTGTCCTGGTTTGCTTTGAAATGTGTTGGCATTATTCCCATAAATCGAACTGGCCGGCAGCGAAAGAGGGAGTTGTTTGCTGGTTGCCATTCTGCATTAGACAATAGTGAGATACTGATTTTGTTTCCGGAAGGAAGTCGCGGGAACCCTGAAGAGATGAGTGAAATTAAGAGAGGAATTTATCATATCGTAAATGACAGAAACGATACCAGGGTCACACCGGTCATGCTGCATGGACTGGGTAGAGCATTGCCGCGGGGAGAAGCTTTACTTGTCCCATTCAATTGTGATGTGATTATTGGAGATCAGTTACCCAAAGCTGAGACGGCTGAGCATTTAGTCAATGCAATTCAAGATTCATTTCTGGAACTCCAAAAGTATTGTATTACGCGCAGTCAAGTATGATGAAGGTGCCTAATACGTGAAGATGGAATGATACTGTCAGATAAAGCAATGCCTTCTACTGCCTGTTTACCGCAATCTAGTTGAGAAAGCCGAGCCAGCTTTTTTTACTGTCATCATCGAGATCATTTTCTTCAACGACTGATTCTTCAGATCTTTCAAGGTTCAATCCCAGCTGCTTTTCTTTTTTGCGAATTTGCTCTTCGCGATTCTGAAGCATTGATTCAGTACGCGAGAGCCGGGCGCGTTCGATCGAGATTTCGACTTCCGCCATTCCCAGGTTTTGTTCGAGGTCATGGTGCAGTGATTGTATTTTCTCAATCATTTCTTCGGGGACACAATTGAGTTGTTCCCAATTCACAGGGATGACTGCCGTTTCTGCTTCGCGCACGCGTTTGATTAGCAAGCTGATGTATTGATCACGTGCACTGATTGCCTGCACCAACTGGTCTTGAGATGCCCGTTCAAAATCGATTTCAGCGGGTGCATCTGGAAGAGGTGGTTTATAGCTTCCCAGAGTGCGTTCGCTTGTGCCAGATTGCTCAGCAACGATATTCTGCGCAGCTGATTGTTGTTGCGGAACAGGTGGCGGTGTGGAGGGGATCTGTTTGGTAAGATCCGCAGAGACATCGACTCCCTGACCGGAAAGCAATTTTTCTTTCATTGCTTCCCACCCACTTGCGGACGTATCATCCATGGGTACACTGGCAGCCGGTTCCTCCAGCGTTTCTGTTTCTTCCTTCTGGCTCACTGGTTCTTCTTCGGTACCAGGGAGTGATGGTGATGCTAAATAATCAACCAGACTGGATGGTTGGGGAGCAACAGAACCATTTACGAAGCCGGATTCAACAAGTTGTTTCAATTCTGCGATCTGCAGTTCGATTCTTGTCAGTGAACTTTCGGTTTCCATTCCCTGGAATTGTTCTAAGACCGTGTGCAGATCTTGTGTTAGTTTTTGCTGTTCTTCAACGACTTCGTGGGGGATACCACCAGAGATCGTCATGCCCCGGTCTGCGCCAGTGCGGTGTCTGCGATCCAGTTGTTCTGCGACCTGCTCCAGGCGTTCTGTGAGGACCTCAATCAACTGCTCTTTTTCCTGAAGCTCTGACACCAGTTCTTTCACCCGGAGATTGTCTGCAGCCGTCAACTCTTCGTTGGCACGCTGGCTCTGTTCCAGATGTGCGGTAACCTCTGCCAGGCGTTCCTTGAGACTTGTTACCAACTGCTCTTTCTCTTGCAGTTCATCTCCCAGTTCCTTAAGCAGTTCTTCTTCCATTGCCTTGACTCGAAGAGCTTCTGCATTAACGTTGTCATCTATGATACTTTGTCTGTGATCCAGTTGGTCAGCTACTAGTGACAGTTGTTCTGTCAGGGAGACAACCAACTGCTCTTTTTCCTGCAGCTCTGTAACCAGTTCTTTCACTCCGTGAATTTCCGCAGAGGACATTTGAGAATTTGTCACAGGTTGAGGAGATGGATTTGCTGGAGGAGTAAGCGCACTCTCTTTCTGACAACTTGCATCGGAGTCTCTGGCAGACAGAGATCCGGAAGTCGATTGATCTACTTCGGACTGGGGAGAGTGACGATCAGGGGCCATCCATTTGTACCTTAATCTGTAACCTTTCCTACTGTTTGTGAACTAAGAATAAAGAGTTTCGCTTCTTATAACTTAGCTTATTTAAAAGCAGTATTTACGGGTTACACAGAGGCCGTGATGCATTTTTTCTACATCTTTATGTGGATGGTATTGATTATTCAAATACTGCCGGATTTACGACATTCGTCGTCTGTTTTCCGACAAGAATTTCTGCGATTTGATGTGCCGCCTGTTGTCGAAGTTCATCCAATGATTCTTTGGAAATGAAGGCTGCGTGAGGAGTTAGAATGACTCGCTCATCTTTGAAAAAAGGATCATTCAGATCGGGGGGTTCCGGGTCAAAGACGTCCAGGGCGGCTCCCGCAATCGTGTTGTTTTCTATGGCAGTCTTCAATGCGGCAAAATCGATCAATGCCCCTCGCGAAGTGTTGATGAGGAAAGCGGTTGGCTTCATTTGTGAAAAAGCATTTGTGTCAAACTGATGTAAAGTGGCATCAGTGAGCGGGGCGTGAATTGAAATGACATCGCTTTGCTGGATCAATTCATGAAACGGAACCATTGTTGTTCCCGTGCCATAGTCATTTCCAGAAGTATTCGTGGCAATGACGTTCATTCCAAAAGCTCGTGCGCGCTGGGCGACTGCCTGACCGGTTAAACCAAAGCCAAACACTCCCATCGTCAGCGCACTGAGTCTGCGAGGTAGCGGAGCCGAGGCCAGTTCGTAAATCCCCTGTTTCGTCTGGAGATGAAAAAAAGCCACATTTCGTAGTCTGGCCAGCATTAACGCGATCGTATGGTCAGCCACTTCCGGGATACAGTAATCGGGTACATTCGTAACGGGAATCTTCAAAGAAGTCGCATATTCGACATCGATATTGTCCAACCCAATTCCTAAACGTGCAACGGTTTTACAATCAGGTGCCGCTGCGATGACGGCTTTGGTAACCGGTGCCCAACAGGTGGCGATAGCATCTACACCGGTTGCAAATTGGATCAGTGTCTGCTCATCGGCGCCGGGTGGGGCTTCGATCACTTCCGCATCGACGAGCGCTAATTCCTTTTGTTCGACCTCGCAATCGGGCCAGGCACGATCAGTTATTAAGACACGGAATTTCGCGGACACAATTCATTCCCTTTCATTGTGAAATGTTTTAAATGTTTGATGTTTTCAGGATCGTTCTTTTCACAAAAGTTTACAAGTCTGGCCATCCCGAATCTATTCTGCGTGCCTGCGATTCCAGGAATCAGGGAGTCAGGTTGATGACAGTGCATTCAAAAATACTATGTCACAAACCAGGCAACGAGGGAAACACGATTATAAAATCTTCTTTCTAAAATGATACCTTAGAACTACTTACGCTGGATATTCAAATGATTTGGTTTTGTGGTCTCGATTTTGCTTGAAAAAGAGATATCTTGACATATTCCCGATTTAGTGACATGATTTGATGAGAGTTTATACAGATGCCAGGTTTTTTATGTACCAATATTTTACAGTCATTCTGATGCTGCTTTCCATGCTATCCCATACATTAATGGGTTGTGGGTGGCACCATGCGCACGATTGTCATGCAGGCCAACACGAGTCCTGCCAACCAGTTGTTCTGTGCGATCATGCATCAGAATCGCACGCTCATCATGGGCATGAGCATTCCGCACATGATCAGCATTCTGAAGGAACAACGGAAGAACTTCCCGCCACTCCGGAATCAGATCCCTGTCAGGAAGGCCGCTGTTCCTATCTGGCAACTGCTCCAGCGAAGTTGCTCGAGGACACTTCTCAGATATTTAACCTGTTGTCAGGGTTGGATCTGCCAGGTACTTCTCAGGAAAAACAGTATACACATACAATGCTCCAGATCAGCTGTCTCTCTTCATTCGCAGCGCCGGGCGTGCGCGCGCAGACGCATACTACGGTCTGGTTGCTATAAACGCCTTTTCTCTCTGATCGTCATACCAAGATTTGCTTTGTGCTGACCTTCCGTCTGTTCTGCACTGATACGATCAATAATTCTCGGAAATTCAAGTCTCCCATTGCGTTCTTTCGTGAAAGCATGCACAGCCTGAATAGAGGCCCGTTATGAATGATTCAAAGATGAAATCTAACTGGAAACTGATATTGGTTTTTGTCGCTTTGATTTCGGCAGGATTCCTGGCCGGAAGTACTCAGGAGCTATGGTTGCCTGCGGTTCAAAGCTGGACACAACCAAACAGCGCCGCGAAGAATCAAAGTATAGCTACAGAAGCGGTAGACGCTCCTCCTGGTGAAGATGCTCACGATCATCCGCACGCCGGTCACAACGAATCAGATTCTCTGGAATTATCTGATCAGGCTCGAAAAAACATCGGACTGACTTCCGAAAAGCTCATACCAGTTAAACTGCAATCTTTTACACGAACTATTTCCATTCCGGCGATGGTAGTTGAACGTCCTGGTAAAACCAGAGTGACAATCGTGGCGCCAATGACGGGAATCGTGACGAATGTTAACGTAAGTCCCGGTGAAGCAGTTCATCCAGGCCGCGAATTATTCAAAATCCGTCTTACCCATGAAGATCTCGTGCAGGCGCAAGCCGCGTATTTAAAAACACGGGGAGAACTCGACGTAGAAAATAAAGAAATCGCCCGGATTCAGGAAATTACAAGTCGAGGCGTGATCGCCGGCAAGGTGTTGCTGGAACGAGAATATGCCAAAGAAAAACTCGAAGCGATTTTGAAATCGCAGCGTGAGGCACTGTTGTTACATGGATTCAGTGAATCTCAAGTTGATCAAATCGATAAAACGCGACATCTCGTCAGAGAGCATCAGATCTATGTGCCAAAACTCAATGGGGTATCGGGCGAAGTTCAATTACCGAATATGAGTATTCGACGGATCTCAACGAATTCTCCCTCCACCGAAGTACAATCAATTGCACTACATGAATCACTGCTCATCGTGCAATCATTGAATGTCAGCAAAGGCGATTTCGTTGAAGCCGGAGATACCTTGTGTGTTTTGGCAGACTATAGTGATCTGTTTCTGAAAGGGCAGGCCTTCGAGCAGGAAGCAGATGAGCTCACACGTTGTATGGAGAAACAATGGTCAGTAGAAGCTATTCAGGAAGTGAATAATAAAGGGAAGAAACTGATAAAAAATCTCAAAATCGATTATCTGGATAATCAGATCGAAACGGATGCCAGAACGTTTTCTGTGTTTGTCAATTTGCTGAATCGTATTCAGTATGACAGTACCAGAAAAAACGGAGATCGCTTTATTACCTGGCAATTCAAGCCCGGGCAGAGGATGCGGTTAAGAATTCCTGTCGAGGTTTGGGAAAAACAAATCGTACTTCCCGTTGAAGCCATTGCCAGTGAAGGGGTTGAACGCTTTGTATTTCAAGAAAATGGCGACCATTTTGATCGCCGTCCGGTACATATTTTATATCAGGATCAATTATGGGCGGTGATTAAAAATGATGGGTCTATTTTTCCGGGTGATAAAATTGCACTCACCGGAGCACATCAATTGCAAATGGCTTTGAAAAATAAGGCAGGTGGCGGAGTCGATCCTCATGCCGGGCACACACATTAACTTTTCAATTACAAATCCACACACAGTCAGATAACGTTATAAAATCAGTCGAACATCTGGATCAGTATCATGTTGAATGCAATCATTCGGTTCTCTCTTAAACAGCGACATTTAACGCTTGCGTTTTCGCTGTTCCTGATCGGATTTGGAACATGGCAGGCGTTCAATATGGGGATCGACGTATTTCCCAATCTGAATCGTCCCCGAGTGGTTGTGATGACAGAAGCGCCGGGCATGGCTCCGGAAGAAGTGGAATCATTGATTACATTTCCACTGGAAACCACCCTGAATGGTGCAACGGGAGTGCAGGCCGTGCGCAGTTCTTCCGGAGTGGGTATTTCCATCATCTACGTGGAATTCGAGTGGGGAACCGACATCTATAACGATCGGCAAGTTGTAAACGAACGTCTGCAACTTGTCACGGAACGATTGCCGGACGGTATCAAGCCACAGTTGGCACCAATTTCATCGATCATGGGACAAATCATGATGGTGGGAATGTGGAGTGAGGATGAGAAAACGTCGTCGCTGGAAGTGCGCACCCTGGCTGACTGGGTTGTCAGGCAGCGTCTACTGACGATTCCCGGTGTATCCCAGGTATTCACAATGGGTGGTGGACGAAAGCAGTTTCAAGTTCTCGTCAATCCGGAATCGCTCGTGCGATACGGTATCACCTTGCAAGATGTCAAACAGGCTTGCGAAGAGAGCAATGAGAATGCAACCGGTGGCTATCTGGATGAGCAGGGCCCTAATGAACTTCTGGTCCGCGCACTGGGGCGCATTCAATCGCTGGAAGATCTGGAAAAAGTCGTCATTACCACCCGTAAAGGTCGACCTGTTGTACTTTCGCAAGTTGCGACGGTCATTGAAGGTGCTCAGGTCAAACGAGGCGACAGTTCTGCATTCGTGAAACAGGATGATGGAACGTTTGCTGGTGGGCCAGCGGTTGTGTTGACGATCAACAAACAACCTGATGCCGATACGCGACGTGTTGCCCTGGATGTTCTGCAGGCGTTAAAAGAACTCAAACCCTCTTTACCTTCAGATATTCGCATTCAACCAGAACTCTATTCTCAGAAGTCATTCATCGATCGGTCTATAGAGAATGTCGTCGATGCCTTATTGGATGGTGGCATTCTGGTGGTCATTATTCTCTTTCTGTTTCTGATGAATTTTCGAACGACGTTCATCACCTTGACGGCAATTCCACTTTCCATTGCGATCACGGCGGTTATTTTTGCCATCTTTGGATTCTCAATTAATACAATGACTCTTGGCGGCCTGGCGGTGGCGATTGGCGAACTTGTGGATGATGCCATCGTTGATGTGGAAAATATCTTTCGCCGGTTGCAGGAAAATCGTCTTCTTGAGACGCCCAAGCCGATCTTGCTGGTTGTATTTCAAGCGAGCTGTGAAATACGGAATTCGATAGTCTTTGGTACGGTGATTGTGGTGCTTGTTTTTCTGCCTTTATTTGCACTGTCAGGAATGGAAGGCCGTCTGTTTGCTCCTCTGGGTGTGGCATATATTGTTTCTATTCTGTCATCTTTGGTTGTGTCACTTACATTAACCCCGGTACTTTCCTATTGGCTACTTGGTAAAAAGTTCGGTTTACCCGTCAGTCCTGATGTAGAGTCAAAGCGTCCAATTCATCAAGATGGCCCTTTGCTTCGTTTTTTAAAATGGGGTGCCGGTTATGTCATTAGTTTCAGTATTCGCTTATCCGAGCCATTATTGCTGGCGGGAATTGCAGGCGTGGTGGTTGCGTTTCTGTTTCTTTCCCAGCTGGAACGAGATTTTCTACCTCCGTTTAATGAAGGAGTCGCGCAACTGAACGTCGTGCTACCTCCGGGAACTTCACTACGGAAGTCGAACGAAATCTCAGAATCCGTCATGGAACGGCTGAAAAAAATCGAAGGAGTCTCCGCCTTTTCCAGACGAACGGGCCGCGCCGAACTCGACGAACATGCCGAGGGTGTGAATATCTCTGAATTTATCATCACGTTTGATCCGGATTCGGGACGCAGTCGCGAAGCGGTGCTGGAAGACATTCGTACTTCAATGGATGATATTCCGGGGATTGTGATCTCGGTAGAACAACCTTTGGCACATTTGATTTCACATATGGTCTCGGGAGTGAAAGCTCAGGTGGGAATCAAAATTTACGGAGAAAATATAACCGTTTTGAGAGACACTGCGAAAAAAATGGAAGTGGAAATGAAAACGGTGCCCGGGGTAACCGATGTGTTGGTGGAACCTCAGGTCGAAATTCCCCAGCTGCAGATCAAACTGAATCGGGATAAACTGGAGTTATATGGCTTAACTCCTGCTTATGTGAATGAATATATTGAAACGGCCATGAATGGACTGGTGGTATCACAAGTGTTAGAGGGACAGCGCACCTTCGATCTGTTGATTCGGATGGATGAAAAATACCGTGAAGATCGGCAAGCTCTGAAACGTCTTTCTATTGATTTGCCCAACGGTGGTACAACGCCACTATCGTCGGTGGCAGATATTACTGAATCCAAAGGACCAAATACGATTAATCGTGAGAAAGTTCAAAAACGAATCATTGTGCAATGTAATGTGTCGGGTCGTGGACTGGTTGATGTTGTGAAAGACATTCAGGAGAAACAAACGCCAATAATTGAAGACCTGCCTGCAGGCTATTTTGTGGAATACAGTGGCCAATTTGAAAACCAGCAATCCGCATCCCGAATGATTTCCGCGCTTTTCCTGGTTTCGATGCTGGGTGTGTTTCTGGTTCTGTTTACCATGTTTCGCTCTGCCAATTTTTCGTTGCAGGTGATGGCAGCACTGCCGATGGCCTTCATTGGGTCAGTCATTGCGTTAGTTGTTACCAATCAGACTCTGACGATTGCTGCAATGGTGGGCTTTATTTCTCTGGGGGGTATTGCATCCCGGAATGGAATTTTATTATTAAATCATTACCTGCACCTTGTGAAGTATGAAGGGGAGGGCTGGACGCGTGAAATGATCGTGAGAGCCGGTCAGGAACGGCTGGCACCGGTTTTGATGACGGCCCTTACTTCAGGCATCGGCCTGGTTCCACTGGCGCTCTCGCAAGGAGAAGCTGGAAAAGAGATTTTGTATCCGGTAGCAACGGTGATTATTGGGGGATTGCTTAGTAGTACGATACTGGAATTTTTCATTCGACCGGCTTTATTCTGGAACTTCGGTCTTAAAGAAGGGGCCAGGATTGTAGAGCAAAGTACTTCAGATATTCCGCTGATTGAAGAACAGGAAGAAGTTTCGATTACCGCTTAGTGAAAAAGAGTTGAGGTAGAATATTAGTGAAACGCCTTACAAACTGAAATTTTAAAAAGGATTTAAATGATGAACAACATATTTACAAATTGTGTCACTTTGGCTTTTTGCCTGATGAGTTTTACTTTCAATGGATGTGACTCCAAAACGGATCAGGGGAAATCGTTTGATGAGGCCGCACCGGAAGATGTGACAATGGTCGAGGACGATCACGGACATGATCATCCCAGCGAGGGGCCACATCACGGTTCTTTGATTGAACTGGGGAAAGAAGCCTACCATGCGGAGCTGGTGCATGATGAAAATAGTGGTTCCGTGACAATCTATGTTCTGGATAGTGGTGCGACAAAGAATGTGCCTATTAAAGCAGAAAGTGTGCTGGTCAATACCAAACATGACGGCAAAGGACAACAGTTTATTCTATCGGCTTCACGCGAAGCGAATGATCCTGAGGGGCAGTCGTCTCGATTCAGTACACAGGACAAAGCATTAGGAGAATTGTTAGAAGAACACGATGTAGAGGCACGACTGGTTTTGGAGATCGAGGGGAAATCTTATAGTGGAAAAATTCCTGCCCACGATCACGATCACGATCACAAACATGCTCACTAAGATCTGAAGAGATCAATGAAATAAAATTAGTACGCCGTGCAATTTCGATTGTGCGGCGTTTTTTTGTGTGCGTCCCTTTTATTAAAAACTTATCAGCAAAGCAGACGGGTATGCGTAATTTCCTTAGCATCCGGGGTAAATGGGAATTTTTCAATTATTTCTAAAAATACCAAGTTTACCTGCACGGAATCAGAACTGGTTCCCACAGATAGTTCATACGGTAGAGACAATCAGGCCTGTTTATGTACCGAAATTTGCTGGTCGTTTTCACAGATCAGCTTTGATCCTGTAATCAATGATGCGTTATACCGGCACTTTTACCGGGCGTAAATTAACTTAACCTGAGGGAGATTAACTCGATGAAATATTTTTTAGCCAGCTGTGCAGCTTTGGGCCTGATGCTGATGACAACTACGGTTTTTGCCCATACCTCTCCAGAAGATATTGCCGCCCGTTGTGTCGGTAATGTGAATGGGATTGTTGACCGCTGCCAAAATGCAGCTGCTGATGAAACCGCGGAGTGTGTCCAGTTGATCCAACGGTTACTGGCTGATGGACAGGAACGTGCGGCCCGTGATGCTGCCCGGAAATGTATTCGGTCGGCAACAACGCGGACAGAAAATTGTGCGAATCGTGTGAATCGCATCTGTAATGCCTGCATTGAAAAACTCGTGAGCATGGGGGCAACGCAATTGGCGCGTCGCGTCAACAATGTTTGTGAAGATGCAATTTCAGACTTGAGATCCACTTTGCAACGTGAAAAAAATGCGATCCGTAACGCCTTTGGGGGTTAAGGGCAGGCAAAGAAAATCTTGTATACAGTCCGTCAACCGCATAAGATGATTTATGCGGTTGATGGATTTATTCTCATTTCTAAGATTCTGCATTTTCAATAAAAAATATATTGCCACTGATAATCAGCCAGAGACACGCAGGTCGACCTATTGAATAAGTCACATAAATGACATCCAAAGATTTTCCACTTCTTGATGATTCACCAAGCGATGCGCCCACCAGGCGACCATCAAAGGAGAGAGAAACGGGAACACATTCCGCAAAGAATCAGGACACTGCAAATCTGGGAGAACGTGAATTCATCTTGTTATTGCTGAAGCGGGATGCGCATACGTGGAGAGAGTTCGTCAGTCGTTATGACAAGTTGATCATCAGCCGTATTCTCTCCACTTGTCGCGAGTGTGGGGTAGTGCCCGCTACTGAACTGGTGGAAGATTGTGGGGCCGAAGTGATGGCGGCTCTGTTTCATGGAAATATGAACGGTCTGCGACAGTTTCAGGGACGCAGCAAGCTCTCGACCTGGTTAGCAGTGATTACTCGCCGGACGACCTTAAAATTTCTGTCTCGTCAGCGTCGAGATACAGAAAAAATTCGACCCAACGACAGTCATTTCGATATCGCTACCGTACCTCAAAAAACGCTCCACGATGCTAAGGCCGTTGATGCCGACGATTCGTCAAAAATTCAAAGCTGTATGAGACGTTTGAAGAAATCAGACCGTCACGTATTAGTTTTGTACTTCGATCAGAATTTGAGCTATGCGGAAATCGGTCGGAAACTTGGGATTTCAGAAAACGCTGTCGGTCCCAAACTGCACCGTGCACAACAGAGATTGAAAAAAATAATGCAAACAAGAAACCAGGAAACATGAATCAGCAAAAAGCTCATATCCTGACTCTGATAAAACTGCAGGAAGGTCACCTTTCCGATGCAGAGGGGTTGTTAGTGCGCGAGCAGTTAGCTTCGGATTCACTTCTGTTACAGCGTTGGAAAACACTTTCACTACTTTATGAACAGGAAAATTCTCAGGATGAGTCCACAGAGCCCAACGCGACTGCGATGGATGCAGAAACCGTTGCTGCGTTTGTTGAAGAAAGAATGAGTTCTGATGAAAGGCGTGAGTTTGAAACTGCATGCTGGAATCAAACAGAATCACTACGCGAAGTGATCTCTGCTTATCAGGCAGTACAGGGAGATAATGCCTCAAACCCAGTTTCTCAGGAAATTAATTTATATACGCAGCAAACATCGAAGCGGATGAGCGAGGCAGTCAAGGTGCACTGCCGACAGTTGGATCCCGTTCCCGTCGTCAGCCACTATCTGCAAAAAATCGAAGACCATCCTGAATTAGATTCAAACGCAGTGACATCGGATTTCAGTGAACCTGAAATGGAATCCGTCGAGCCTCTATCTCGAAGAACCCATTTCAAACCCCGCTCCGCCTTGGGCAATCAGCGAAAAGCGCAAAGGCAACAACGGATTTATATCGCAGTCGCGGTTGCAGTCATTGTAATAGCGATTCCCGTTTACTTTGGATTAATTCAGGATCGGGGAATCACATCGATCACGGAGAATCCGGTTCCAGAACCTCGACCGTTTTTACCGGAACCTCCCCGTTCAAAAATAAAACAACATTTGCATTCAGAAACGGTTCCCAAGCTGACGGTGGTTCCTGAAACAAAGCAAAATGTCGATAACCCCAAGCCTTCACCGAAGATGATTCCCGTGCCTCCTGTAATGGACAATCAAAATAACGAGAAACCTATCGTGGCGAAGAAAGGGCCAACGGTAGTGCCAGTGACGAACCTCGATCTGCAGATTGACTGGGTCCGGCTGTCTGGAATTATTGGTATACGAACAGCAGACTCTTTGCCCTGGAAGGGAATTCTTACTGACGCTTCTACGAAACGATATTCTGCTGAGAAATACCTCGAACTACACACTCTTCCTTTCAGTTGGCTTCAGGCGAAAATGATATCAAAATCGAGTAGCGCAGGACCAGAAATGGTGCTGGATTCCGATTCCGAAATTCAGATAGCCATGCGGGGAGTGAATTCAGAACGCAAGGCAAAACAAGACGGTGCAGAATCGGCTACCATTCAGACTGTGATTGATTTGAAACTCATCGCGGGCAAAGTGGCATTTTCTCAACTGCAGGCAGGCGATGAATTGCAGTTTCAGGATCAGCTCCAGGTTTGGCTGATTCAAGTGCAACAGGATGGTACTTCGATCGGTTTCATTCAACGGGCTGATAACAAACGAGAAATGATGGCCTTCTCAGGTGAAGTGCAAGTGACATCAACGACCTCACAGCAGACGATATCATTGAAGTCAAATCAAATGATTGTAATAAGAAATCAGACTTTGGGCACGCCATTGAAAGTGGCAGGTACACAGCGCTGGAGAACAGAGCCAACAAAATCTTTGAAGTTAAGTAAATCTTTTATTGAAAAAATGAATCAGAGCGATGATCTCTTGTCGTCTCTGTTGACTTTGCCTCCCGGCAAAGGGGGGGCAGAGTTGCTTGCCAGTACTAACCTTGGTTTTGCCCTTGATCCGGTTACAACCGTTTCTCAGGCTGCATTTTCCAAGTCAGAAGTACAAAGGACGGCTGCAATTTCATGGTTACTCGCAGCGAAAGAAGATCCGACCACGCAAGCAGTCTGGCGTAAGATTGCTGTTGCCAGTAATGCGGGTCCCACTACACCTTCGATTCGCATCTGGTTTAATATGGCACAGGGGAAAGCACCTCGCAACCAAAAGATTCTGGCAGAACTTTCCGCAGGTCTGGGAGCCTCGCAACCTCTCTTTGTGCGTCAATGTTCCATTCATTTTCTGCGCCAGATCACACGACAGCGACTGGCGGAATATGATCCCAACCAGCCTTCAACGGCAGCCATCAACAGTGTTCGGCAGAAGGTCCGACGGGCTACCGGTAATACTCGACCAAAGAGCAATACTCGACCCAAGGGTAATAATAATCAACGTCGTCCATGAGAACTCTGTATTTTAAAATCTCTTCAGAGAAAAAAGGATAAAAAATCTCTACCAGCAAATGGATAAATTGAATCAGTAATTTAGCGATGACTACTATTAAACTAGCGTCTCTGAAGTGGGGAACGTGAGAAAAATTCAGCTGTGTTAGACACAGGCAGGGATCACATGGTATACTCCTGATATAGAGAAACAGGGGCAGATTCTGCGCTCCCCCCCATGTCAAATATCGGATTGAATTCATGGTTGATGGTAAGAAACACAATTCTACAGAGCATAAGTCTGAATCACGGCGTGATTTTTTGAAAATTGGCCTGGGTGGATTTAGCAGTCTTTCATTGCCTGGCTTATATCAGTTGCAGGCAGCTGCCGCTGAAGCACAGCAGAAACTTCCCAAGAAATCCAAAGAACGAACTGCAGTCATTCTTGTCTGGCTGAGAGGTGGTGCGAGTCATTTAGAGACCTATGATCCCAAACCAGACGCCGTTTCAGACTACCGCGGTCCTTACTCTCCGATCGCCACAAAGACCGAAGGACTGTTCCTCAGCGAACTTTTGCCGCGGCATGCAACCATTTCAGATAAGTTTACGATTTTACGTTCGATCACTCATACGGGCGGGGGACATCCCGCGGGCTCATTGCAGGTGCTGGGAGGCGATCCTGATCGAATTGATAAACGTACGCCGAAGTTGCCCGACTTTATGTCGGTTGCCAATTATCTCAGACGTGATTCTGAGAACATACTCCCCAATTATGTGGGCGTGAATGCCATTACAAATTACGACAGTTTTCAGATTGCCGGTCCTACCTATCTTGGAGCGGGAGCGGGTCCTTTTCAAATTAAGGGTGATCCGAGCAAGCCCGGTTTCAAAGTTCCGAATATCGGACTCAGCGATATTAAACAGACACAACGGCTTGCGAAGCGAATTTCCTTACGTCAGCAGTTTGATCAATTCCGTCGTGATCTTGATCTTGATGGTGCAATGGAAGCCATGGATCAGTTTGAATCGCAGGCGACAAATTTGTTGACCAGCAAACAGGCAGCAGAAGCTTTTGATATCACCCGCGAGCCTCAGCAAATTCGTGAACGCTATGGAATGCATCAATGGGGGCAACAATGTCTGATGGCGCGACGACTGGTGGAAGCAGGCGTTGAGATCATTACGACAGAACTGTCAGGCCCTTTATGCGGTCGCGTCTCAAACTGGGATGATCATGCCGTCAATCATCATGTGTTTAACGCAATCAAATACCGTGCTCCTTTTTTTGATCAAGCCGTAACCGCATTGATTGAAGACGTCTATGAGCGTGGGCTGGATAAGCGAGTACTGGTGATTGTGGCCGGTGAGTTTGGGCGTACGCCTCGGATTTCCTATTCCCAAAGTACGGGTGGCGGAATTGGAAGTGGCAGTAAGGGAACCACGCAGCCGGGGCGCGATCATTGGCCGAACGCCAATTCCATGCTGTTTGCCGGCGGTAATATTCAGACCGGTCAAATTATCGGAGCAACGGATGCTAAAGGAGAAGGGCCCATCGAAAGGGCAGTGGGGCCTCATGATTTTCTCGCAACGATTTACTCACATCTGGGAATCGATTTTTCCAACACGTTTCTGCCAGACTTCTCCGGTCGCCCGACGCCAATTGTCACGCATGGGCAAGCAATTCCCGAACTTTCTGCGCGTGCATAAGTCGCTTTTGACCTTATGCAATTGAGACGCACTCTTTGTTTGTGAAAGCCAGGATCAAGCAAACAAGTATATTGTAGGCGTTCGTTTTAATTTAATTTCTCATTTATCGAGGGACAATTTATTTCCCGGAGATAGCATATAAGCAGTCGAAGGATCGCAGATAGATGACTCCCTCGCTGATGGCGGGGGTGGAATAGAATGTGCCTGGCAGTTGATTCTCTGCGAGGACTTCACCATTGCTGGCATCAATCACTGTGCATAAACCTTCGATGCTGAGGAAGTAAACCTTTCCATCGCCGGCGACGAGTGCAGAATAATATTGGCCTTTCATGCGTTTTTTCCAGAGAAGTTTTCTGTTTTTCAGATTCAAACAACTGGCAACACCGTTTTGACTTACCATAAAAAGTTTGTCATTGAGAATCAGAGGCGTCGAAGAATCAGGAGTAGAAACGTCATACTTCCACAACAGACCTTTTTTTGTGATATCGCCTGAACTTCCCTGTTGAAACGCTTTGAGATATCCCAGGCCGCCGCCTCCGGGATTTCCTGAGGTTGCAATCACGACGTTCGAATCAGCAACAGGCGCAGCAATGATCCGGCCAAAGGGGCTGGGGATATCCAGGCCGCCGGCAATCCAGAGTTGTTTTCCTGTCTGGGGATCATATGCGTTTACATGATCGGAGCCGGAGACCAGCAACTCGGTTTTTTTACCGTTGTGGAAAATGACAGGAGTGGAGTATGCGTCTGCACCATCTTTTTTTGCTGGTAATTTACGATTCGTTTTCCAGACTTCTTTCCCCGTATTCTTATTGAAGGCCACAACATAGGAGGGGCCTTTTGTCATGCAGGTGACATACAATAAATTTCCCCATAAGCGAGGCGTGGAACCCATGCCGAACGTAATGTTATAGGGGCCATAATCTTTAACAAGATCTCGTTTCCATTGGATCTGCCCCGATTCTGCATCCAGGCAAACCAATAAACCCGTACCGAAAAACGCCCAGATATTTCGGTCATCTGCCATGGGCGAAGGTGTGGCTGAATTATGTCGATTGGCCCAGAGATTACGTGGTCCCGTAGCGGACAATGACCCCGAGCCCACTTTCACTTTTCGAATTTCCTTGCCACTCTTGCGATCAAAAGAAATGATCCACAACGATTCATCATCGGTTTTGGTAGTGATATCAACTCGCCTGGCCGTGATCGCGGGTGAGGAATTCGCCCGTCCCGGTAGCGCAACAGACCAGAGAATACCTTGCTGATCTGACCATTTTTTCGGAAGATTTTTCTCAGTGGAAACGCCACTGCCGGTGGCTCCACGAAATTGAGGCCATACTTCTGCTTGAGCGAGAGACGGTATCAGCAGGGAAACTAAAATTGCTGGAAAAATTAGTTTAGAGAATCGCATTGAAAAGACTCCGATAGGTGTGGGTAATAAAGTCCAGACACTGAAACTACAAATGGGACTTGTAATACCGAATGAATTATTCTTCGCGTTGAGGTCGCGTCATCAGGGTTTGTGTCGCTTCTTCCGGAGACTTGCCTTCGAACAGAACGCGATAAATTTCGGTGGTGATCGGCATATCGAGTCCTTTATCTTCTGCCAGATCAAATACGCTGTGCGTGGTATTTACACCTTCTGCGACAGCATCCATTGTCTGAAGAATCTGTTCCAGCGTCTCTCCCTGTCCCAGACGTTCTCCGAGTTTTCGGTTCCTACCAAAGGGACTCATGCAGGTAGTGATCAGATCGCCTACGCCAGCCAATCCAGAAAATGTTGATGGTTCTGCGCCCAAAGCAGAACCGAAACGGTTCATTTCGACCAGACCACGTGTCATGATGGCTGACTTTGCATTATCCCCATACTTGCCACCGTCACAGATACCAGCTGCAATGGCAATCACATTTTTCAACGCGCCTGCTAATTCGACTCCTACAATATCGACGTTCGTATAAACCCGGAAACGGTCGGTGCTGAAGAGTTTCTGAGTCTGTTTTGCAAGTTGAATATCACCGCTGGCAGCGACAACACTGGCTGGTAGACGCCGCGCAATTTCTTCGGCATGGCTTGGACCTCCCAAAGCGACAACCGGTCGTGGCCCCAATACATCAGAGATAATTTCACTGGGACGAAAAAATGTTCCCTGTTCAATTCCTTTGATCACGCTGATCACAGGCGAACTGTTTTTCAGATGTGGTGCCAGTGACGTCAATGCTTCTCTGAGAAACTCAGTTGGAATTGCGACTACCAGATAGTCAGCACCCGCCACCGCTTCATCAATATCTGAAGTCACATCGATTGTTTCCGAAAGTGGAACACCGGGAAGTAGTCTTCTGTTTTCCCGGTGCTTTCTCAGATCTTCAGCGATTTCAGCGCTGCGTACCCACATGGAAACTGCCACCGTTGAAGATTCTGTAAGCAACGTTGCGCAGGCAGTCGCCATCCCACCACCACCCAGAATTGCAACTTTTGTATTCATAAAAATCCATCTTTCATTTCTGAACCTGAAACGTCTTTAATTCTGACATGTAAAAACGATTCCTCCAGAGAGCATCTGCATGACTGGAAGAATACTTATGACCCGAATACCTGTAATATAACGAGAAATGATGCGTAAGCCAAAGAAGATAGAAATATCTGTCGATTCTATTTTTTGACAGGACAGTTTTGGGCCTTAAATTGACTCTCGCAAATCCTGCAAAAGTCATTTCTGCTGATTTTCTCATATAATTCCCACAATCAGCATAGTGGAAATGTACCACAAGAAATGACGGAAATAATCGTTGCAGATATCAAATTTTTCCACATTACCTTTAAATGTAATCTACCTTTTGCTTGGTAAGTTATTACATCAAGGAATAATCTCATGAAACAGGTCACCGACGCAAGTTCTGTCACATTCGAAGATCGACGTCAAAACCGAACTGAAAACCGACCCGAAGGAATTGGAGAGAGACGTCAGTTCAGTAATTCTTACAACTCTGAAAACCAGGACGTCAATGAATTGGCTCAGGCCATCGATCAGTACAAGCTGGTTCATCGCCGACGTTTCATTACTTTTGAAGAGTTGCATTCTGTCGTCACCGGTTTAGGTTACCACAAATAACCAACTCCAATTGATGGTACAGTTTCTAGTCTTCGAGATTCACGAATCGAAGCAGTGTGCGATTTAGTTTGATTCAGTCATCTGGGTTACTCTAAAGGATCCGACTGTGAAACATCAGCAATTCTCGAGGACTTTTCTGCAGTAGATCAGTTTCAGAATTCTCATTCGATTCTCATACGAATTCATCTTCTGGCTGCTCCTAAGCCATTGTTCAATGAGACTTTCCAGGCCCTTTGCGGTCCCAATTCCAGTCTGCAAAACAGATTTCTATTTCAAAGCAGCAGATCTTTTTCTCGTGAACTTTCTATAAATTCGAACTTTTCCTCAAGTTTGCGACCGATAGTCTACAGATTGATATTGACCTAATCTGCTACATTTGGAAAATCCCCTCACTAATAAACCACCCCTACACCTATGAGTTGAGCTACATTGTGTTGCTGACTCCCCCTTCAGAAAGAGCTTTTCAGCTCATAAACTGATTAATCCTATAATTGCAGGTTGAACATTGAAAGCTTCCCTTCTTTGTCTTGCCACCGTTTTATCAGCCGGTATTAGCCTTAACGCCGCTGATGTAACAACGATCTACACTCCCGCTGAGGACTTTGACGCCGTCTTTCGTGCTCAAAGCCCGCCGCAAACATATGAGGAAACGGCCCCGTTTGGGACGACAGTTCCCCCCAATGGTTCCTATACGGTTCCGGAAGGGCAGGCCTTTGATCCTAATGCAGGGGGAGGGAATTTGTATGGAGCACCGTCTGGTGCTTACGATCCGTTTCTGACACCTGGTGCTGGTGGAGACCCTTATGGTGGCCAGCCGATGCCCGGCTATTCAGGTGCTGTGAATGGCCCTCAACCATATCGCTTTGGTTGGAGTTCAAGATATGAATTTGGGTTTATGCCAAAGTCTCGTACCTATGTTGCTCCTACAGGAGCACCTGGTGGTAATTTTTCTCAAATTGAAACAGATATCGATTTGAACTATAAAACTCCTATGCGAAATGGCTGGATTTTCGGTTTCTCACCTGAATTTGATTACCGAGGCTGGGATGGACCACAAACAGTTTCATTGCCAGGCAAAGGTTTTCGTTTTGGTACAGATCTTGAATTATCAACCCCTGCGAATGGACTTTGGAGCGTTCAATTAGGATTTACTCCCTCATTGGGCAGCGATTTTTCAAAAAGTTTAAGTTCCAATGCCTGGATGTTCGACGCGCGTGCCGTATTATTCTTCCGACCATCTGAAACCTGGATGTTTGCCGCTGGGGCAGCTTACTGGGATCGAGTGGGCGATTATGTAATCCCCTATGCGGGTGTTGTCTGGACGCCCAATGATCTTTGGGAAGTGCGTGCGATGTTCCCGAAAGCGCGCGTCAGCCGTTTTCTGGGAGATATGGGAGGCAAAAGCGTTTGGGTTTATGGTAGCTTTGAATACGATATCGAGGCGTACCAAGTGGAACGCGTTGGCGTTGCAGGCCGCGATCAGGTGGAATTCAAGGATTACGTAATGATGCTCGGTATACGCAGCGATAACGGATGCAGGTCCCTCTTCCTCGAAGCAGGGGGAATCTTAAAGCGAGAGGCTGACTTTAAAAGCGGTGGTGGATTTGACATCAAAGATGGCTTCATCGCCCGCTTCGGGGTTCAGTTTTAATACCATCATCTTTCTGCATTCCGTCATAACCTTGAAAAAGGACATTCATTCGTGAATCCTCCTGCAGCTGTAATCCTTGCCGCCGGCAAGAGTACAAGGATGAAGTCCGAACTTCCCAAAGTTCTACATCCTATTTTGGGTCGTCCGATGATCGAATATGTTCTGGATGCCGCCCGTTCAGCCAATTGTCAGAAGTTTGTGGTGGTCGTAGGACATAAATCCGAGGAAGTCAAAGCCGCCCTATCCCACCATTCCGATGTGGAATTTGCATTGCAGGCAGATCAAAAAGGGACTGGTCACGCAGTCATGATGTGTGCTGATCAACTGGCGGACCATGATGGCCCTGTTCTGGTTCTGGCTGGCGATACACCTTTGTTGAAAGGTAGCTCGCTCGCTCGCTTACTTGAGATCCAGAAAGAGAACCAGGCAAGTTGCGTTGTGGGTACCGCAATCACAGAAGCGAACGAAGGTTTGGGACGCATTGTTCGAAATGTTGAAGGAAGCTTTTTGAGAATTGTTGAACAAAAGGACGCCACTCCTGAAGAAGCCGCCATTGAAGAAATCAACACAGGCTGCTTTGCGTTTGACTGCCGCCAATTATTCAATGCATTGGAACAAGTGAAGCCCAATAATAGCCAGGCAGAATATTATCTGACAGATTGTGCAGAGATCCTGCTCAAGGAAGGGCATCCAGTCCTCGCTGATGCTGTATTTGACATTCAGGAAGCAATGGGCGTCAACACGCAAGAGCAACTTGCTGAAGTGGCTGAACTGATGAAATAGCATGCCACGGCTGTATAATCGAAAGAAATTCTCCCAATTTTTCATTCGTCAATGCCTGCATGAACTATCCAGCTAATGACATTTGAAGACTTTCGTGTGAAATTGAAAGCCGATACTTGACTTCTTTCTCTCGATAAGCGTGAATAGAGGGCGTGTCATACAGTTTTGTCTGGCACCAACCCCTTTGGTTCCCGCATTTTAAAGTATCGCATTACTGCAGGCATCGCTTTCAATGTATGATCATCTTACTCTTCTCAGTGGACGAGCTCACCCTAAGTTAGCTGGAGAAATCGCAGAATATCTCGGGATTCGACTGGCTTCAGTGGAGCTGGGCAATTTTCCTGATGGGGAAATCAGTCTGAAACTCAATCAGAATGTGCGTGGTAGAGACGTTTTTATCATTCAACCCACGTCTCCCCCCGTCAATGATAATTTGATGGAGCTGTTGATTCTGATGGATGCCTGCCGTCGTGCCAGCGCAGAACGCATCACCGCTGTAATCCCCTATTTCGGATATGCTCGGCAGGACCGAAAAGACTCGGGACGAGTTCCCATTACTTCAAAGCTGGTTGCCAATCTGATCAATGAGGCAGGAGCAGACCGGGTGCTGGCAATGGATCTGCATGCCGCCCAGATTCAAGGCTTTTTTGATACTCCCGTCGATCACTTATATGCTGCTCCTATTCTGGATCAATACTTCCGGTCTCTCAAAATTCCGCATGAAGATCTGGTTGTTGTCAGCCCTGATGAGGGAAGTATCAAACGCACCCTACAGCATAATAATAATCTTGGTGGCACACTGGCGATTGTCGATAAACGCCGCAAGAATGCTTTAGAAACACAGCAGGCCAATCTGATTGGTGACCCGATTGAAGGTAAAACGGCATTACTGTTCGATGATATGATCTCAACTGCAGGCTCAATCGTGGGGGCAGTCAACGTGGTGAAAGAGCACGGTGCCAAGGATGTTTACGTAAGTGCATCACATGCTGTCTTTTGCGGACCTGCCATCGAACTGTTGAGTGCAGCACCGATTAAAGAGATTGTGGTGACCAATAGCCTGGCGATCCCTGATCAGGATAAACTGCCGAATCTAAGAACCATTTCGATTGCCCCATTGCTGGGTGAAGCAATCAGAAGGATTCATCGTAACGAATCGGTAAGCCATCTGTTCGATTAGAAAAACCGCTTGTAAAGCTGTATAAAACGGATCATTTGTGTTCGAATGATGATCGCAATAAAGAGACTTCGATGGCGCTGAACGAACAAGACCGTGAAGACCTGATGCGCGAAGCAACGGCATTCGATCCCCGTGCCGAGCTGCACGTAGATCACGAACTGCTACCTGTTTTCTGGGGACAAAAGAAAAACGGTAATTTTTCGTTTTATTTTGGCAGTGATCCCGTTTATCAATTCGATCAAAGTGGCTTCTTACGACGGGCCTATATTGACGGGTACCTGTACCGGACGCAGGGAAATACACTTGCCCGACTGAGCCGTGAACGAAATTCAAATGAATCAACTCTCAAACGCTATGACCTGACTATAACAGAATCAGCAGGGTTGCTGCGGGAGATGTCAGATCGGTTCCTGAAACTGGATTCTGCTTTCGGCAAACAACACGAAATACGGCTCATGCAATTTGTGGCTGACACTTCACAATGTGAATTACAGGAGCTGATTCAAACCCAGATAAAACAGATTTTACAACATTCTGATCAACTGGCTCCGCGGATTCCTGGGAAACGCTGAGTTTGATTAATAGAAACTCGCTGTTAAGAAATTGGTCTTTCCAAGATGCAGAAACTTATTATTGGTTGTGGGTATGTCGGTTTACAGGTTGCTCAAAAATGGCTTGAGCAGGGACATACCGTTTCGGCACTCACGCGATCTGAATTACGCGCGGACGAATTCAGATCACTTGGTATCAAACCGATCATCGGCGATATTACACAACCGGAATCGCTCAAAAATCTGCCACAATCAGAGACCCTGCTGTATGCAGTTGGTTTTGATCGTTCAGCGAATCGATCTCGACACGAAATCTATGTTACGGGATTGAACCATGTCCTTTCTGAAATCAAAGGTCGTACACAGAAAATCATTTACCTCTCAAGCACCAGTGTTTACGGTCAATCCTTCGGAGAATGGGTCGACGAAACATCTGAGTGTGCTCCGCAACGAGAAAATGGGCAGATCTGCCTGGAAGCGGAACAGTTGTTAGAAAAACAGGGACTGATTACTGCTGAGGGAGATCTGACGACTTCGAGAGCCGTCATACTCAGACTGGCAGGTATTTATGGTCCCGGTCGACTTCTCGCTAGAATAGAACAAATCAAAGCTGGGGAACCATTACAGGGCAGGCCCGACGCCTACCTGAATTTGATTCATGTTACCGATATTGTTAATACGATTTTAAAAATTGATACAGACATTCAGCTGGAATCTCATTATCTGGTGAGTGACAATTGTCCGATTACCCGCCAGGAATATTATGAAACACTCGCTTTTATTCTGAATGCGCCACTCCCTCAATTTGCGACAGAGACAACCGGACTGGGGGCGAAGAAGTCAAATCGTTCATATAGTACCGAACGAGCAGCAGGGTTGAATAAACGGTGCAATAACCGGAAGTTGAGGGGAATTCCAGGGTTGGAACTGGTTTATCCGACGATCAAAGAGGGGCTGCCTCAGGCAATTGAAAATCGTTAAAGCCTCGGTCGATGATACCCTCACTTTAGGTTTCGTTGTCAAACGTGTATGCTGTGTCGAGATAGACAGAGACGGAAACCGATTTTTAAGAATATCAAGAACTTAAGATAGCGTTAATTATCACATGCCCAAAACTTATCAAGTCAAACCAGTTAACGGCCCCATTCAGGGAACTGTTAAGCCTCCCGGATCTAAGAGTATTACCAATCGTGCCTTAATCGTAGCGGCACTTGGAGACGGAACGATACATCTCTCGGGAGTGCTCGATTGTCTGGATACTCAGGTGATGATACAAAGCTTGAATCGTCTGGGAGTCAAAGTGAAACATGATGCTTCTCAATGTACTGCGGAAGTGAAGGGGTGTGCGGGGAGAATTCCACAAACATCGGCCTCGCTCTGGTTGGAAAACAGTGGAACGAGTATCCGGTTTTTGACGGCACTTTGTGCAACCGGCGAAGGGAAATTTATTTTAGACGGCAACCCGCGGATGCGTGAACGCCCGATTCAGGATCTGGTTGAAGCGTTGAAACTGCTAGATGTCGATATTGCCTGCGAAAATGCGACGGGTTGCCCGCCCGTTCGCGTGAATGCAAAAGGATTGTCAGGGGGGGAAACTTCAATCTCAGGCAATGTTTCCAGTCAATATTTAAGCGCCTTGCTGATGATTGCTCCTGCTGCACAAGAGCCCGTCACAATTACGATTCTTGATGAAATGGTTTCAAAGCCTTATCTGGAAATTACTTTGGGGGTCATGGCACAATTCGGCGTAACCATCGATCGCGCTAAACCATCCGTCTGGAAGATCCAACCCCAAACTTATCAGCGATCTGCGGTTTATGAGATTGAGCCCGATGCTTCTGCAGCCAGTTATTTTTTAGCTGCAGCCGCGATAACGGGAGGGCGTGTTACCGTCGAAGGATTAAATCAGGATGCATTGCAGGGGGATATCAATTTTGTGCGTGTCCTGGAAGACATGGGATGCCAGATTGAACGAGGCCGCAATAGTATCACCGTCGAGGGAGGTCCTCTGAAAGGCATCGATGTCGATATGAATGATATCAGTGATACCGCCCAGACGTTGGCCGCTGTTGCTGTGTTTGCAGAGGGGCCAACTTGTATCAGGAATGTAGGACATATTCGACACAAGGAAACAGACCGTATTGCAGCGGTTGCCACTGAATTGAAGCGATTGGGGATTCAAGTAGAAGAGACAGAGGATTCTATCACCATCTATCCTGGTGAAATCCAGCCGGCAACCATCGAAACTTACGATGACCATCGAATGGCCATGAGCTTTGCATTGATTGGTTTGAAAGTTCCCGGAATCGTAATCAATGATCCGGATTGTACGATTAAAACGTACCCGCATTTCTTTACCGACCTGGAAAAGCTGTGTGGTCAGTCATCGTGAAAAATAATCATATCTGGAAACAAAAATCGACTTCCTCCAGCTCTGATGAATTGTTATTGCCTCAATATTTCCGTTCTGCGCGAGAACTTGCCTTTTTTCTAATCGAAGAATACCGTTGTCAGGATCAGTTTGTCAGCGATTCTCTTCAACATTGGGACCGCCGTATTGATTTATCTCCACAGGATCGGCGGCTGGCAATGGAAATCAGCATTGGTGTGATTCGAAGGCAATTGACTCTGGATACACTCATCGAAAGTCAGTTAAGTCGCCCGCGGGAAAAAGTGGAGCCCCCCTTGTGGACACTCCTGCAGATCGGCGTTTATCAACTGGTGATACTCGACCAGATTCCCGATCACGCGGCTGTATCAGAGACTGTTGAACTTGCCAGTAAACTCAACAGAGTCCGCTGGAAAAAAATGGTCAATGCCATTTTACGTTCGATCGGCAGACTTCAGACGGATGAGATCGCAACGACACCGCAGGCCAATGCGATACCCTTAAGTCACAATCGTTTTCGTAGTTTTACAAAAAGTTTGTTAGATGACCCTGAAACAAATCTGGTTGGATATCTTTCACAGGCATTTAGTTTCCCCATCGCGTTGATTTCTGACTGGCTCGCTCAATACGGTTTAGAACAGACTCAGCAGATTGCGCAGTGGATGAATCAACGTAGTCCGCTTTTTTTACGTGTCAATGAATTGAAAACAAGCCGTGATGTACTGCTTAAAGAACTGGGAGAAGCGGGGATTCAAGTGAGTTTGGGAAACGAACCTCAGTCAATCAGGCTGGATGAATTCGTTCCCCTGGAATCTCTGGTTGGTTTCGATACCGGTCAATTTACCATCCAGGATGAATCTGCCATTGCTGCCGGAAATTTGCTTGGTCCACAACCTGGTGATACTGTTTTAGATCTGTGTGCCGCTCCCGGAACGAAAACGACACATCTTGCAGAACTGATGCAAAATCAGGGTACGCTTGTTGCAACTGATGTCAGTGAAGATCGGCTCTTCAAAATCGAACAGAATGCGTCGCGACTGGGATTGAGTATTATCATACCATCAAAGGTCCGACTACGTGAAACGGAACTTCCGGAAGCCCCCTTTGATGCTATTTTAGTTGATGTCCCCTGTTCCAATTCCGGTGTACTCGGTAAACGTCCCGAAGCACGCTGGAGAATCGATGATACTGCAATCAGGGAATTGAATGAAATCCAGCGCTATCTGATTCAACTCGCCCTGGATCATCTGAAGCCTGAGGGAAAGCTGGTTTATTCAACCTGTTCGTTCGATCGCAGGGAAAATGAAGAACTGCTACAGAGCGTGCTTCCGCAGTACCCCGGTCGAAGAATTATCAGTGAAAATCAGCATTTACCCGGAAATCCTGGTGATGGTGGATATCAGGCGTTGATTCAGTAGCAGACCTCGGTACTGTTCATTGGAATACTTCCAGGGATGGTGTTGCACCATAAAGTACGTAGCCACAACGAGAAAACCGGCTAAACATGTCTTGATGGTTGCCGTTTGTCTAAACAGAGAGTAAGATTCGAGTCTATAAAAATTAGCAATAGTTTTTCGTTAATTATTAGCTATTGTCTGCTTTCATTTGCGCGCTAGCTGCAACAAAGGAAAATAGTGTGAGTGTCGACGAATTATTTGACGTGAATAAAGTATTAAAAAGCTCTGATGGCGTGGGATACTCTGATGTAGAACAGTTATCAGAAATTGTTTGTTCTGATCAGGTTTCTGAACTTCGCAGTGAAGTACAGACTCTCGTCAACGAGATCTCAGAAGGTCTGACTTCAGCGGATCTGAATCCGAGAGCAGGCATCGCCTTACATTTGTTAGGCCAGCATAACGACGCGGTTCTGCAGCTTGAAAAAGTGAATGATAATGCAACTGCCAGCTTTTATCATGCTGTTTCTTTAATGGCATTGAAGCGTTACTCAGAAGCAGATGCTCAGTTAGAAGCAGCAGCAAAACTGGGTTATGATTCCATTGAGTGTTCACTCAGAAGAGCCGAGACCCTTCGTCTGGTGGGTAAGCTTGATGAAGCTGAAACGATCCTTTCATCCATTGCGAAGGACGCAGCAGGTCGTGCTGAGTATTCTTTTCAGATGGGCTGTATCCGCTCTGACCGTGGTGATTTATACGGGGCGATCGAATACTTCGAACGGGCCGTCGACATGGATCCACGGCACTCTCGTGCTATTTTCCGACTGGCGGGCGAAAATGCCTCGCGTGGAAATGATGAAGATGCGATTCGGCTTTATGAACAGTCTCTTTCCAGTCCTCCCTTTTATCTGGGAGCGATTCTGAATCTGGGCTTGCTCTACGAGGATATGGAAAACTATCCAGCCGCAGCGTTTTGTTTCCGACGTATTCTGGAAGCAGATCCACTGAATGAAATGGCTGCGATGTATTTGAAAGACATCGAAGCCGCTGACAACATGTATTACGATGAAGAGACTGCTCGCAACGAAGCTCGTATGAAACAGTTACTGGATCGACCAGTCACCGACTTCGAGCTTTCCGTTCGCAGCCGCAATTGTCTGCACGCGATGGACATCCATACGCTAGGCGATCTAACGCGAGTCAGCGAAAACGATCTTCTGGCAGGTAAGAATTTTGGCCAGACCTCGCTCGACGAAATCCGCGAAATGCTGACTTCCTTTGGCCTGCATATTGGCCAGAACCTGCATGAAGCTTTGGGTCAAGAAGGTGGCTATGCTGCCTTACCACCTGAATTGGCTGATAACCCGGTTACTGAGAAACCAATTTCAGATCTGGGGCTTTCCGTACGATCTCGGAAATGTATGTCTCGGCTTGGAATCGGAACCATGGGTGAACTACTTCGTCGCAGTCCAGATGAGTTGCTTGCCAGCCGTAACTTCGGTGTGACGTCACTCAATGAAATCCGGGAAAAACTCGGTGAAATGAACCTCAAGTTGCGTAACGATTAGTGAATCCAAAAGATGCTGGAATTCTCTAAAGAGAACTCTTGCCAGATCTTGAGGGATTCAATAAACTCCGTTCGCCGGATTCATCATTATCGAAATGGTGAACCCGAGCTGAGCTACTGTGTCTGAAAACAGGAAACACATTACCCGGTAGTGTAATGGTAGCACAGCAGATTTTGATTCTGCTAGTCAAGGTTCGAGCCCTTGCCGGGTAATATTTAAAAAAAACGCATTCCGATCTGGGATGCGTTTTTTTACGTAATAGTGAGTTGTAATGTAGATGAGTCTCTGGTGATTCCACACTACATTCTTTCGCAGGTGCGGATTCCCAGGAGGGACAAACCATGCGTAATCACACGGGCGGTTAAGTCACAGAGCAGCAGGCGACTGGTTCTAATGTGCTCCTCTTCTGCTTTCAGTACTTGACAGTTGTTGTAGAATGTACTGAATAAATTTGATAGTTCGAAGAGATAGTTCGTCAAGTAATTGGGCCGTGCCTCAATGGCCACACTTTCGAGAATTTCCGAATAACGATTGATCTGTAATGCCAGCGCTCGTTCACTTTCCTCAGTGA
Organism: Planctomycetota bacterium; assembly: GCA_022600195.1. GTDB lineage: Bacteria > Planctomycetota > Planctomycetia > Planctomycetales > Planctomycetaceae > Gimesia. The sequence continues at coordinate 46,043 of JAHZKX010000017.1, read as the reverse complement.
GCTGAAGTACGGACTGTTCGGTTCGCAATGCATTTCGATCAATATTTCCTTTACGGAATATTCCACAAACACGAGCATACGCGTACTGCATATAAGTCGCGGTGTCCCCACGGTACGCCAGCATTTTATCCCAGTCAAACACATAGTCGCTATCGCGATTGTGTTTCAGGTCGGCGTATTTGATGCCACCTAAGCCGACAGCTTCTGCGATCTGTAAACGTTCTGCTTCACTCAGTTCCGGTCCATCAGGTTTGGCTTCATCATTATCTGCAACAATCGTATGTGCTCGTTGAATGGATTCATCCAGCAGGCTTTCCAGACCAACGGTGTCACCGGATCTTGTTTTGTAGGGACGTTTGTTTTTTCCGAGAATCGTTCCAAAGCTGACGTGTTGTAATTCGAGATCGGTAAAGCCCCACTGTTTCACGGTTGCGAATAACAATTGGAAATGCTCGCTTTGTCTGGAATCCACGACATACAGCACTCGATCTGCTTTGAGTTCTTCAACCCGATATTTGATCGTGGCAAGGTCTGTGGTGGCGTATGTAAAGGCACCATCCTGCTTTTGGACAATGGAAGGTGCCTTCAATCCCTCAGCAAAAACGCAGATCGCACCCTGGCTCTCTTGAGCCAATCCCTTTTGTTTGAGATCAGCTACGACATCTGCCAGCATCGGTTGGTAATAGCTTTCGCCTAAGGTTAAATCAAAATGAATATTGAGTCGATCATATACGACCTGAATGGCATCCAGGCATTCTGGTAGGAACTGCTTCCAAAGTTCTAGGTTTTCTGCATCACCGGCATGAAGTTTAGCGGTTTCGTCGCGTGCCAGACGGGCAATCTCCGGAAAAGCGGCTGCTTTGCTGTTGAGATCTTCGTTCTGTTCCAGCTCAGCTAACTTTTCCTGCATCGATGCCAGTTCTGACTTACGTTCGCCAATGTCCGATTTTAACTTCTTGAGTTGTTTCCGGGCCTTCTTGTCTGATTGATCAATTGTCTCTTCCAGCGTTTTTAGTTTGTCTTCCAGTTGCTCAATTTCAGTCTGACGTGTCGGGACTGCAATCTTATTTGCGTGGTAATCGGAAAGTTGGTTTACCAGCCGATAAAGACGTGCCAGTTCCGTCACAGAGCTTTGCTGGAAGGCATCTTCGTCGAGAAAATTTTTAAACCCGAAGATAATCATACCGAATTGCGTTCCCCAGTCGCCGATGTGATTATCACCGACCACATCATGTCCGAGAAACTGTAGAACGCGATAATTGGCATCACCAATCACCGAGCTTCTTAAATGTCCCACATGCATTGGTTTCGCAACATTGGGAGCCGAGAAGTCAACAATGACTTTTTGTGGTGTCTCAGTCACTGGGACGCCCAGGCGCTCATCTGGTACCAATTGCTGAGTGAGACCTTCCAGCCAGTCCTGTTTCAATTTGATATTGATAAATCCAGGCCCCGCGACTTCCAGAGGTTCACAGAAATCAGACAGGTCTACTTTGTCGGCTATTAGAACTGCTAGGTCGCGTGGCTTGACGCCATCCAGTTTCGCTGCCAGGGGCATGGCGAAATTCGCCTGATAGTCACCGAATTTGGCATCCTGAGAGGCTTTCAGCATTTCTATCACAGAGGACGGATCATCAGTCCATTCAGCTAAAACGGGTTCAAATCGAGTTCTGAGTGCATCGAGAATATTCATATCACATTTCCAACAGGGGGGCTCTGATCTCTCTCTTGATAGAAAGAGATGCTGGTATAGGATTTGATGCTTAGAATATACGATGGACGCTGAGAATCATAGAAACAGGAATTCCTGTTATTCAGAATCAGATTTATCAGCTTTGAAAGACTGCCAATCTACTTTTTTGGCATCTGCCCAGAGCCGTTCCAGATCGTATTGCTGGCGGGCTTCTTCGGTGAAAATATGCAGAACAATGTCCCCATAATCCCCTAGAATCCATTCACTGTCTTTACCTTCAATATTGCGCCGGTGTGCTCCATCGCGTTTCATTAAAATGCGAACCTCATCGGCGGTCGCACGGCTTTGCCTCTGGTTGGCTGCAGTCGAGATAATAAAATAGTCAAACAAAGGTGTGATATCGCACACATCGAGTACGACGATATCTTTGCCTTTGAAATTATCACAGACTTGAGCACACAGGCAGGCACGTTCTAAGCTGGAAGCACTTTCAATAGATTCAGATGGTTGAGTAGATTCAGTATCGATTTTCGTGACCTTTAGCCCGTTTCAATTGCTTAAAATAATTCTAATGCGTATTGAATAATAAACCCGGCCATGACAACAGAAACCATACTCATCAGTTTGATCAAAATGTTCAAGCTGGGACCGCTAGTGTCTTTGAACGGGTCACCAACGGTATCGCCTACTACTGTGGCTTTGTGCGCGTCAGTTCCTTTGCCGCCATGTGCACCAGCTTCAATGTACTTTTTCGCATTGTCCCAGGCACCACCGGCATTAGCCATCATAATGGCAACTGCAAACCCACTCGTCAAGGCACCAACCAGTAAGCCGACCACTCCGGGTACTCCCAAGATGAGACCTACAACGATTGGTGAAAGTAATCCCAGCATCGCTGGCAGGATCATTTCCCGCTGTGCTGCAGCCGTACTGATCTCGACACAAGCTGCATAATCAGGTTCGGCTTCATTTTCCATAATGCCGGCTATTTCACGGAATTGGCGGCGCACTTCATCTACCATCGCCCCTGCGGCACGCCCCACTGCTTTCATGGTCATCGCACAAAAGACAAATGCGATCATCACACCAAAAAAGACTCCTACCAGAACCTTGGGGTTCAATAGAGAAAAATTATAAAAACGGGAGAAGTCAGGGACCGTCGCTGTTTTGACATCAACGATTTCGCCTCTTTCTAATAATTCAGTAATATTCAGCCCCTTAATAATCGAGCCGACTTCTGCACTCTTGATTTTTTCTCGTCCCGGAGTTTCTTGTGAAAGATTCAAAGCGGGAAATAATAAAAATCCCTGATTGTTATGGTCCGATTTTTCGCCGTCCTTATTGCTAGTTCGCAGAGCAACACAGTTTGTACTTAACTTTAAGGCTGTCGCGTTTGACATATCATCTGAGACAAATTCTACAATGGCAGAATGTTCGACCCAACGTTCGAATCCAATACGAACTTCTTCGACATAAGCGGCCAGCAAAGCCAAAGCGGTCAATGCAGCAGAGCCAATCGCAAATCCTTTACCTGTAGCAGCAGTTGTATTTCCCAGGCTGTCCAGTGCATCGGTTCTTTGACGCACATAGGGTTCCTGGCCACTCATTTCCGCATTTCCACCAGCGTTATCTGCGATGGGACCATAAGCGTCCGTCGCCAGAGTGACACCCAGGGTACTTAGCATACCGACTGCGGCAATCGCAACACCATACAGGCCCATTGCAAAGATCTGAGCGTTAGCAAAATCAAATCCCGTACACAGTCCAAAGGACAAAAGAATGGCAAACCCGATAACGACAATCGGCACCCAGACACTGTAAAATCCTTCGGCAATACCGGCGATGATGACGGTTGCAGGACCCGTTGAGGACTGGTCTGCAATAAATCGTGTTGGTTTGAATTCGTCGCTTGTAGAGTATTCCGTCCATTTCCCGATTAGCCATCCGGATACCAGACCGCAAACAATTGCGCCAAACACACCAAATAAAGGTGTGCCAACCATGAGTGGGGAATCAGAGGGGATACCAGATGACTGAGAAGGAATGACCAGCATGATCCAGACCAGGCCAAATGCGGCAATCATCACACCAATTGCACTCGTGTCAATTCCCTTTGAGAGTGCTTTCAACAAGTTCTTTTGTGTTGCATCATCTCGAGTCTTTACCATGAATATCCCGGTCACGGAAAGAAAGATTCCAACCGCTGCCAGGCACATGGGAAGTAACAGGCACATCATCTGCATTTTAGGATAACCGTGGTAAGCGGCAACGCCGAGAGCACCACTGGCCAGAATCGAACCACAGTAAGACTCATACAGGTCGGCCCCCATCCCTGCGACATCGCCGACATTATCGCCGACGTTATCTGCGATCGTGGCTGGGTTGCGGGGATCATCTTCAGGAATACCTGCTTCAACTTTACCAACCAGGTCGGCACCCACATCGGCGGCTTTAGTAAAGATACCACCACCCACTCGTGCAAACAGTGCCTGACTACTTGCCCCCATTCCAAAGCAGAGCATCGTAACTGTGATATCAGCCAATGGCATTTCTACCACCCAGTGTAATACGCCAAACCAGAGACAGATATCGAGTAGACCCAGGCCGACTACGACTAATCCCATCACCGCGCCACTTCGAAACGCAACTTGTAAACCGCTGTTTAAAGAGTCTTTGGCTGCGTGAGCAGTTCGTGCGCTGGCGAGAGTTGCAGTTCGCATACCGAACCAGCCGGCTAATGCAGAAAAGAAACCACCAGTTAAAAAAGCAAAGGGAACCCACTCTGATTGTGTCTTCAATCCGAATGCCATGAAAGCCAATAAGGCACACACGACCGCAAAAAATATAGTGACGACTTTGAATTGACGATCCAGGTAAGCGCGAGCACCTTCTCGAACATGCTCCGCGATTTTTTTCATCTTTGCATCGCCTTCACTTTGATTCACCATCCAACTGAAGAAACGATAGGCAGTAAATAAAGCGAAGATAGCGCCGGCAATCGCCACGAGCCAACTGATGAGGACAGTCTCATTATCAGCATTGGGAATTTCACCTGCAGAGACTTCTGCTGCGAGTAAAGATGCTGAACAGAACAGAGTTGAGCATGTCAAGGCGAGGAGTGTTGTGAGAAGACGAACGGGAGAGAAGCGTGCGCGAAAATGAAATCTCATCCTTAGAGTTAACCCCATTTAAATAAGCCGATGTAAATCTTGTTGTAAAACCACAAAACCTCAAACGATTTTGGGCGACAGGTATCAAGCAATTTTGAATACTCAAAAAATAGAGGTAAAATTCAAGCATTAATCTCTAAACGGGGAGTGTAACAGGTGGAATTTAGATTGCAATAACAGCAACTTAACAAAGTTGGCTAAATACAAAACTTGAAAGCGGAGGGAAAGAGCAGGGCAATCTGAGCCAGAGTCGCCAGTAGAATGTCATAAGTAGTGTATTACGAGATCAAGCCTGATCTGCTGTACTACGGTTGAAAACCTGGCTGGTATCGATGACATAATTCAAATCGAAAACCTGTTCAAAATCATAGAGATCGACAAAGTCTTCGAGTCGGTCATTTTCTGTTTTTCGCATTCTGCCATGCTCAATCATCTCAAAGACCATTTTTCCGAAGTCTTTGGTTGATTCCACACCCCATACTTTAAAGACGGTGGTGGTCATTAAACCGAACTGTTGGAGAGCAAGAGCGCGTACTCCATCCAGAAGTTCCTGACCTGAAACATGAGCTTCTTCCTGATCATTCTCATTCACCACGGTTCGCGCATAGATTTCTTGCGCCTGCTGTAATGCTTCAAAAACAAAGTCATACGCATTGGGATGAAATTGTAGTTTTGGTTGAGAAAGATTAGTGGTAGAGGTCATTTTTTTACCCATATCTTCTGAAATCTTTAAAAAACAAGATCTTTTTAAAGAGAGTTAGATCTAGTGTTTCGATCTGATCGCCTCCGGTCAAGACTTTCTTGCCAGATAACATTATAGATATTTAAAATTATTGAGGGGCTCTTCAGAAAAAACGGGTATTTCAGGCCCGGTTTTCCCAGATTGACCCATTGCTGGTCATTCACTTGTAGGAGGTTCTGTTTTTTTCTTTTTGATCACTTCCAGTATGTCTTTTCTGTGGACAATTGTTTTACGAGAATCCTGATATATCACCTGGACACATTCTGACAAAATTTCCTGGTTCATTACTTTTGCCTCCCCCTCTTTGGTTACGACAGTCGAACCAACGGGAGGCAGGTCCTTCTTATAGCTTTTGTAAGTATCATACTCATATCGTAGACAGCATTTGAGTCTCCCACATCGGCCCGAAAGTTTATTCGGATCGAGAGACGTTTTTTGTAACTTGGCCATCTTCATGGAAACAGGGGGCATTTCTGTTAGATGAGTTCCACAGCAAACCGGTTTGCCGCAATCACCATAATCTGCCAGGAGCTTTGCTTCATCACGAACTCCGATCTGTCGCATTTCAATACGCGACCGGTATTTTCGTGCCAAAGACTTCACCAATTCCCGAAAGTCGACACGTTTCTCGGCGAGATAATAAAAGATCACCCGCTCGCCACCAAAAATATGTTCGACGTCGACTAACTGCATTTGCAGTTTATGCTCATCGACCAGTTCCTGGCATCCCAGAAATTCATTCCGCTCTTCATGACGACTCTTGTCACGTTGCCGATAATCATCATCTGTAACCGGCCGAATAATTCTTCCCGCTGAACCGGTCTTGTTCATGAAAGAACGCACCTGTTCTGTTGCCGGTGATAAGACTTCACCCCATTCCTGTCCGCGTTCACTTTTGATAATCACAGCAGCATTGCGAGTTAATGCCGGACTGCCCTTCCAACTGAACTCTCCAATAGATCGCGTGGACCCATAGCGTACAATATATCCAGAAACTTCGTTATTCATATATTATAAATTCATTAAAATATGATTGAGGGAGCCTTCGTGGAATAAAAATAATCAACATGAAAATTACAGTGACTGCCCGTGCTAATTATTATAGCGAGTCTGCGCCTACCACTCTTTACCAATTCCAAGAGAATACAGTATTTTTGAAAAGCAGTAGATTTCACAACTCCAAATAAGAGATGTGGCGTTATTTCATCAGTATACCTTTGAGGTCTTCACTCAAGCTTTCGATACACAATGAAATTGTCACGTTTTTAGCGATTTCTTCTTCCGTCTGGATCATTCTATCAAGAAGATTCCCGATTTTTTCGATCCGATCTTCCGTTTCTCCCGATAAACCAGCAACAAACCGTCTGAGTTCCTCAGAGTTTATACCCTGGTTATATCCTGATGCAGATTGTAATGCCTGATGATAAAAATCAGCACAGAATTTGATAATCCAGTTTGCTGTTTTACGCTGTGCTGCCGTGTTCCCCCCAATGTCATCTATGGCCTGTATGACGACTTGTGCAAAAACTTGAGGTAAAAAAGGCTTTTTACCAAGCTGTTCTGTGATGCTGGCACGAAGCACTTTCAAATTATCATCCAGTAGCTGACTGGCTATTTTCAGTGAACCTTCCGCGAAACGTGCAATTTGAAACGCCTGATCTTCAGATTCAACCAGTTCTTGCTGCAGTAATAATTCTGCCACGTCTTCTTCTGATAAACGACCAAATCGAATGGTTTGACAGCGGGAACGTATTGTAGGCAGAATGGCATCCAGTTCACTTGCGATCAAGATCATTAGATAGTTCGCAGTAGGTTCCTCGAGAGTCTTGAGCAAGGCATTTGCAGATTCAGCATTCATTTTATCTGCATCATCTATGATCGCCACTCGACGATTTCCCAGCATGGGACGCAGCGACATTTCATAACAAACTCCCTCGCGTCCCCGGTTTTCGTCTCTGCCAATAATCAAGCTTAGGGGTAAAATCGCTTTGTCTGGAGGGCATTCGATGGAGATCAAGTCCGGATGCGTACCCGCGGCCATTTGTTTGCATGAATCACACTCATGACAACAACTTAGATGATCGGTGGCAGTTTGCTGGCAAAATAAACACTGAGCAAGATACAAAGCAATCCGTTTTTTTCCAATGCCTGCATCTCCCGCAAACAATAATGCATGAGGCATTCGGCCTCGCGACAATGCGCGATTCAGCATTTCAAGAATTGATTGATGACCTTTTATTTGATCCGTTGTCATTCGTCATCCACATGTATATTCAATAAAAAATAGAGCCTAGTGCTTATGGGAGTTATATCATGAGTCTAGCTGTTCTTGTTCAATCCATCCCAAGACATTTCCTTCCCGGACTTTTGTGCCAGGTTGACATTCATAAGAGGTGATTATTCCCGAACAGGAAGATTCGACGTCAAAAATTATACCCGGCATCAGCAATTCAACCACTCGATCTCCAGCGAATACCTGTTCCCCCACTCGAGCCAGCCATAAACTTACGGTCAAATCCTGATTCGGGCAGCCCACCGGAGGAACGACTATTGGGGTGGCCATTCAGGAATCATTCTCCAGTACCGCCGCCATTTCGCCAGCATTATAGCTGGATCTTACAAAGGGGCCGCTGGCGACCAGCTTGAATCCCATAGCACGTACCTGATCTCCTATCTCATCAAATTCTTCGGGAGGTAGAAATCGCTCCACCGGTAAATTTTCAGGCGCTGGTTGTAAATATTGCCCAATGGTAATCATATCGCAACCTGTCGCCCGCAGATCAGCGCACACTTCCAGAACCTCTTCTCTGGTTTCACCAAGCCCCAGCATGATACCACTTTTTGTGACGATCGAAGGATCCGTTTCCTTGACCTGAATCAACAGATCCAGGGTTCTTTGATAGACTGCGTTGCGACGAACCCGATGATACAGCCGAGGGACTGTTTCCGTATTATGGTTAAATACATCAGGGTGCGCTTCGATCACACGCTGAATAGCCTTACGGTCACCTCGGAAGTCGGGAGTCAACACTTCAATGTCAGCCCCCGTGCGTTCGCGCACGGCCAGAACACAATTATAAAAATGTTCTGCTCCACCATCTGGCAAATCATCCCGTGTGACAGATGTGATCACCACATGTTTCAATCCCAATCGAGCTGCCGCTTCCGCAACACGTTCTGGTTCATCTATCTGAACTGTTTCCGTTTTGCCTTTGGGGATAGAACAAAATCCACAAGGTCGGGTGCAGACATTTCCCAGGATCATCAGAGTTGCTGTTTTGTGTGACCAGCATTCAGTTCGATTCGGGCACTTGGCACTTTCGCAAACAGTAACCAGATTCAAATCTTCGATGACATTACTTGTAAAAGACATTCCCGGTTTGGGTAGCGGTCTTTTAAGCCATTTTGGAAGTCGCTGTCGCGGCGCTGGTTGAGGATCTGACAATATATTAAGTGTGGACATAAACTTGATTCTTCACTTTATGTAGTAAGGGGTGTTGCGTAAAAATATGTGTCTGCTGATATCCAAATTGTGACACAAGCTGCCTCATGAGACTCTCCCGAACAGCACTCATACTGGCTTCGCGCGTCAGCGTTGCTGACAGTGATGTGAGACGGTGGTCGTTCTGGTTGGAATCAATCAAACGTAATAACTTCATGTCTGGTGAAACGTTTATATACATCCCATAGTAAGAAATCCATGATTTAATCGCAGCCCCCAGGAAGGAAAACTGCCCACAACGGCTGAAAATACCCGAAGAACCAGGTTGGGTGTGAGCCACTACTCCCTGTTCCTTTGCCATCTTGATGACTGCTTGTGAAAGACCGGTTTGATAGTCAGGAATTCCCAGACCGATTCGTTTCAGAGGAATGACAGGATAGACGGCCAGTTGTCCTGGTGCGTGAAATAAGGCACCACCACCACGGTTAATCCAGCGTACTTCAATCTGACCGGCCTTGAGCTCCTGTTCAGAACCGATTAGCTGCCTGAGACTTCCTTCCCGTCCTATGGTCACGATGGGTGGGTGTTCACAAATAAAAAGGACCGCTTGATCTGATTCCTTTCTGCGCATTTCTTGTAGCGTACGTTCCTGTAGCAGCAGCAACGAGTCGAAATCGACGCATCCCAGCATGTAGATCTGCATTGCGCGATCTTGATTTTGAGGGATATTAAATCTTTGAGTAGGCGAATTCATGACGTTTCAGGTAATCGAACGATTTGATTCCTTTAAAAATGCTCCTGCTTGAAACAACACACTCATTTTCAAGGCTTCTATTCAGGAGTCAATCATAAGGAGCCAATATTCTTTGATTGAAAACCGGGTGATGCTGATCCGGTACAAACGTGACCCGGTTCAGAGAGCGGCAGCAGGCCCGGGTAGTTGATTTTACGAAGACAGCGAACTCAGACAGCCACATAATACCTTGTTTAATAAGGACTTATGGTGTGGTTGTTGTTTAGCGGCGGTGGAGAACTAAGAAATCGTCATAATCGGAAAATCTTGTAATCTCCATTTATTTTCAAAAATCAGTATATCTCATTCAATTATAGCAATCGTTACACCCGATATAGAGAGATGGATAAAAGTCGCAAACCCGTTTCGTGACTGATCCAAATCCATCTACCCAATCTCACGAATCTCGTCATGACTATCCAAATCAAAAATCAAATCCTGTCCAGCAGAATATTCCAATCGGTAAGGAGAAGCAAAATGCGACGCGGAAAAATGATGCTCGCGATATTTTCAACTATGGTAATGAGTGCGAGTATCGCAACCGCCGATGATCGCATTTTCGAGTCGAAGTCCCCCTTCGATGCGATTCCCCCTTCAAAGACAAAGAATCAGTTTTTCTCCGGTCAGAATGGGAAAGTGGGTTCTCCTGGAATCAGTAATACAGGAAGCATCACGATTTCACAGCCCAAACAGACTTCTGCTGTGAAAACGAAATCATCTCAATACAAACCAACTGACAAAGCCAGGCTTTCACAGGTTCCCAATTACTATAAGGAACTGTTCGGGCAAGAGCGTCCTTATCGTCGGCTGGAAACCAAAACCAAAACCAAAACAAAAACAGCTGAAAGAAAGCAATCATCGTTACAGCAAGTTGGTCACTCTGCACCTGCCAACACTCAAAATAAATATCGATTTGAAGAGTTCTCTTCCGATCGATCTGGTAAGAATAAAATTGTGCATGCAGAATATCAGCAGGGCAATCATCAAAGTTCCAAAGGGAAAATTCAGCAGGTCAGTGCCGCACAGGAAAAGAAGCAGCAATTTCGGTTGCCAACCGAATTTAGCCAGACTGCTCCTCGTTCATCCAATGTGGCAATTCCACGAATTCCTGACCAAAAGCGAGCCGGAAATAAACATAACTTAACTTTCGGGAATACTCAAAAGAACGTTAAGCAAACTCAGCCCTCGGGAGTGACAATCTCGGCATCTCCCAAAAATCGTAGCATTAAGAATATTGCTACAAAGCCCATTGGTACTTCTGCCAAAGTATCGGAATCAAAAATTACTCACAAATGGATTAAGAAAAGTGAGATTAACGTAGGTCAGGAGTGCCAGTTTGAACTGGAGATCAAGAATGAAAGCAAGCAGTCTGCCAAAGATGTTCAGGTAGAAGCATTCTTTCCTGTCTCTGTAAGACTGACAAATGCAGTTCCCAGTCCGAGTTCCAGTCGTGATCATTTGGAATGGAAATTCGATGTATTAAAAGCAGGCGAAACAAAAACGATTCGGGTTTCCCTGATACCCAGTCAGCGTGGTTCAATCGCAGCGACAGCAAACGTACGATTTACGAACTCGTTGTCAGAATCATTTATGGTAGCGGAACCTCTTCTGCAAGTTGCAGTCAAGGGACCTACGAATGTTATGATTGGTGAACCTGCTTCTCAGTCTGTGACGATCTCGAATCCGGGTACTGGAACATTGCACAATGTTGTACTCGAAGCAGAAATTCCTAAAGGTTTAGAGCATGTGACAGCTGAATATCTGCAGATGCAGGTCGGTTCTCTTAACCCCGGTGAAACACGTACAATTCGTCTGGCACTGGCTGCCGTACTGGGTGGTGAGCAAGTTGTAAAAGTTCGGGCAAAAGCAGAAGGTGGCCTGACTCAAGCAACACAAGCACGAGTGAATGTGATTGCACCTAAAGTGCAGGTTGCCATTGACGGTCCCGGACTTCGCTATAAAGGTAGAAGTGCGAAATACGTTATTACAACGATCAATGATGGAGCTGCTGCCACTAACAACGTCAGAATCTTACACAAAATTCCCAAAGGGTTTGAATTTGTGAAGGCAGATCACGGCGGACAGTTTAATCCTGAAGATTCAACTATCAGCTGGTTCCTCGGACGTATGGAACCTGGCCAGTCTGCTAATGTGAATCTGAACTTGAAAACCAAGACCATTGGAAACTTTGTCCATCACGTTCGGGCCATCTCAGAGCATAATGTAAAATCAGATACTCAGCTGCAAACTCGAATTGAAGGCACGGCTCAGCTCGTTCTGGATATTTCAGATTTAGATGATCCCGTCGAAATTGGTACCGAAACGGGATACAAAGTTGTGGTCAAAAATGATGGTAGTAAATCTGCCTCAAACGTTTCGATTTCTTGTGAGCTGCCACCAGGAGTGCATTTGATCTCAGCAACTGGTCCAACTCAGTATATTGCAGAGAATGGAGTGGTTGTCTTCAAATCACTGGGAGATCTGGCACCTGGAGATTCAATCAGTTACCAGGTGATCGTGCAAGGTACGGTTGAAGGGAACCATCGCTTCAGAGCACGTCTCGCCAGCGATTCGATCCGCGACCCACTTCTGTTTGAAGAATTGACTCGGTTCTATCGAGACTAATCAGAATCACTCAGAGAAATTCAAAAACAAAGCCAGGTCAGAATCATTATCTGACCTGGCTTTTTTATTGGATCTAGATTCTTATTGAGGGATGAATTTCAATTCAGAACGAAACCATAATTTTTCTCACGGTCATTAATTCCTCTGCCAGATCAATAATTGATGATGTGGCTTTGCTTTGTTTCCATTGGAAATTTTCAAAACCAGAGAATTAAGGGTCCTGTTCTTTTGCAATACTTGCTGGAATTCATTCAGGTTACGCACGGGTGTACCAGCCACTTCTTCAATGACATCATATAAATCAACGACTCCATAGAGAGAACTGTTCTCATCCACATTCATCACAAGCAGTCCCGGTTGAGACGTTTCGAAACCCAACTGCATTGCCAGCTCCTCATTCATTGCAGCCAGCTGTAATCCAGCAAGTACATCCTGGTCTGTCTTCTCTTTAAAACGCTGAAAGCTCATCGGTTCCGCAGAGGTTCCCAATCGTCTTGAAGATTGCTGAGATTCTTTCTGCTTTCGTTCCAGTTCGTCAAGGATTCTACGATTTGCCAGTTCCACCATTACGTTCACTTTGCGGCCATTGCGTAACATCACCACGCTGACTCTTTTGTCGATGGGAGTCAGGCTTACTAGATTAATCAAATGATTCTGATCGAGAACATCGATGCCATCAAAGCTAAGAACAATGTCATCATATTTCAAATTGGCACGCGAAGCGGGAGTATTAGAAATAACCTTCACAATGCGGGCACCACGCACGCGGTCCATCTTCAACCGGGTTGCGGTTCCGATGCTGAATTCGGGATCGAGCTGAACACCAAGATAAGCCCGATAGACCTGGCCATATTTGACAAGCTGATTGAATACATGACGAACCAGTTTGCTGGGTATACTGAAACCGATGCCATCATTACCACCACTGTTGGAAGCGATGGCTGTATTGATACCTATGATTTTTCCTTCAAGATCGATTAATGGTCCACCACTGTTTCCCGGATTGATGGCAGCATCTGTTTGTAAAAAATTCTGATTGAGAACTTCCGAACCACTTCCTAACTGGAGCGAACGACGTCCCTTGGCGCTGATGATTCCTAAGGTGACTGATTCACTTAATCCAAAGGGACTTCCCATCGCCAGAACCATGTGTCCGATATCGAGTTTGTCACTATTACCCCATTCCGCGGCAGTCACGTCGGTCACATCAATTTTTAAGATTGCTAAGTCAGTGTCCTTGTCCTCCCACTTGCGTTTTGGATGAATCTCACGACCATCATGCAATTGAATGGAAATCGACTTACCACTGGAATCCCGAACCACGTGTCGATTCGTGACGATATACAATCCAGAATTTCCTTCGCCTCGCACGATGACGCCGGATCCTGTTTCTTCTACTGCTCCACGTGGTGTTTGTCTTTCGCATTGAATATGTACTACACTGGGTGTTGCTACTTTTGCAATTTTAGCAAGATGTTTACTTCCTTCATGCAGAGATGACATAGGTAAGTGGGCAGTGTTCTGGATCCTTGATTTTCCCTGCGAAGGGATTTTTGCTTCCAGTTGTTTTGAATTCAATGGAAATTCAATAAAAGAATTCCATAGAGAAGAAGAGGCAATTAGTGCCAGCACTATCGCGAGTGTGTAACGATTTTTCATAATGCAAATCTCTCAGCGTGACTCAGGACCATTTTTGCATTTTAGCTATTTCTAGCTACGGCAAAATGAGGCATTCCTTCGCCAACTGCCAGACGATTTGATTACGGGAAACCAACATTCAGGCAACTGCCGATAATGTGGTTTTCTGCAATGCGGTTGAAGGTCACGAGATTGATTGAAGTGGTCTCTCCACAAATGAAAACTGGTATGAGCGAAAAGGAATTTGTGGAGAGGGGTATCAACTCAATCAGGTTGGACGGACCCTCTTTCGCTTATTATCGGAAGGAAAGATTATTTATCCAAATCTAAATCGTGGATTCTGACATCCTGATCCTTAAGCCGCCCTTCAAATTCGTAGGCGTTCTCCCAATCGCTATGAACGTCCTGACTGGACAAGCCCAATGATTCGCGCTGTTGCGCACAATCGACGCAAAACATCGTATAGGGAACCGCTTTAAGCCTTGCAATCGGGATGTTTTTATTGCAATTCTCACAATGACCATAACGACCTTCCTGGATCAGAGAGATCGCGCGACGAATTTGCAGTAACTCTTTATATTCTATCTCAGCCAAATGCGATTCCAGACCCTGGCGGGTTTCGCGAATTGCGGCATCCCCGCTGTCTTCTACAGTGGCGCGGCTGGCAGAAGAACCTTCTGAGCTATCAGTTACAAGTTTTTTGAGCTCGTCTCTTCTATTCAAAAGCTGCTTGTGCAACCCGATTATTGCGTCTTTTCGTACCACGTCCTATTCCCCTCATAAAGTTCAAATTCAGCAAGAAAACTCAATCGCCGATTTACCCAAAGCATAGCTCCTAAACAGGCTCGAGATAGGAGAAACATTCCACAATGATACTGGGTTTTCAATGAAACCCCTCTGTGAGTATTATTCACTACGATAGATAAATGTCGAGAGTTGGAAACTTTCTAAATGATTATTTAATTCACAAACACATATAATTAAATAACTTAGGGTTATCTACTTTTCTCTCGACTCTTCATATTTCGCGCTCATTCACTCTCGAAAGGCAAAATGTCTCTCAAATGGGCGGTGTTTGAGATGTGTTTACTGTACTTTAGAACCTCTTGTTCCTGATATTGACCCATCCGAATGATTCCGATGTAATACGTGCCCTCTTTTTTTCTGAATCATTTTCATCATCAACTCGATAGATCAGCCACAAAAACGATTGGGTAATGTGTTTACAACCTTTGACCGTTATTTATTGAAACGATTTTTCCATGTCTTCATTATTGGATTCATCGCTACCTACGGTTTGTATGTGGTTTTTGATGGCTTTACCAATATCGATGGCTTTCAGAGCGGTCTTGAAGAGGGGTCATCCTTTGGTTTGCTCAAGTTGATGCTGCAGTTTTATGTTTATCAGTCCAGTATCTTCTTTGACATGATCAGTCCGATTTTGACTGTTCTTTCCGCAGTCGTTGTCTTTTCGCTCATGGTACGTCATGGAGAACTCAACCCCGTGTTGTCGGCTGGAATTCCCACTTATCGATTGGCGATTCCACTGGCATTCGCAACGCTTACCATCAATTGTTTTATCGTCGCAAATCAGGAGCTGTTAATTCCTCGTATTGCTGATAAATTACAGGCCGAACGCGGAGATCTCGGAACCAGTTCTCAGTTTGTGGAACCCGTATATGATTTTAGTACCAGAATCATGATCAACGGGCGAGAATTGTTGTTGACGGAAAAGAAGTTACTCAGTGCAGAATTCGTGCTCTCTAAACCAATGGTACACGATTTTGTCACTGTGAAATCAGCTGAAGCTTTTTACCATGACAAGACTCCTGAGTCCGCGGGAGGTTGGTTACTGAAACAGGCATCTCCAAAATATGATGAACTGGAAATCGCGGAATTTGCAAACGAAATGATTCTTCCCGGCGATGATCCTGGCGATATATT
This sequence comes from Planctomycetota bacterium, assembly GCA_022600195.1. GTDB lineage: Bacteria > Planctomycetota > Planctomycetia > Planctomycetales > Planctomycetaceae > Gimesia. The sequence continues at coordinate 29,996 of JAHZKX010000017.1, read as the reverse complement.
TATTGTGTCAGATATCGGCTGTGATCAGCTTTGTAATCGGAGCACGAACACGCTGATTTCAACTCCCGATTTGATTGCCAGAATCAATAACCCTTCCTTCAGTGATTTATCGATCCGGAAACAGAAAATGGATTTGCATTTCCGGTTAACGCGTCCTTTTATGAATTTGATTGCGGTTATGATGTCGATTCCATTTGTACTTCGTAAAGAAAGTCGCAGCCAGATTTTGAACATTGCTTTTTGTGCTGTCGTGATGGGCGGACTGTTTGCAATCAATCAGTTCTTCTTTTATATGGGAACGACGAAACTCGTTACACCCGATCAGGCAGCCTGGTTTCCCGTCATCACTTGCGGGACTTTAGCCGCCTGGTTTTCGAATCGCGTGTGGACCTGATTCAGCGAACTCTTTCTCGACTCAACCACTTTGTCCCAAATCCATTAATTGTCCAAAGCGATCAAGAACGCGGATTTTTAATGGGGCAAATCGGGGTTGATCGAATTCCCCTTTTTCTACAAGTTGTAATGCCACTTCCCGCGTTTCGTGTAAGAGGACTTCATCCCGCTTCAAATCGGCCACACGTAAGGGGAGTTCGCCATGTTGTCGTGTTCCAAAAATATCACCGGGGCCGCGTGCCTGGAAGTCGGCTTCTGCTATTTCGAAGCCATCTGTCGTCTGCTCCATGACAGCCAGCCTTTTCAGTGCGTCTTCACTTTCCGTATGAGTAAAAAGAAAACAATTGCCCTGGTAGATGCCACGACTCACGCGCCCTCTTAACTGGTGAAGTTGAGATAATCCAAAACGATCGGCCTGCAAAATAACCATTAACGTCGCATTAGGCACATCAACTCCCACCTCCACAACGGTCGTGGAAACCAGTACCTGGATCTCTCCCTGGTGGAACTGCTTCATGATTTGAGCACGTTCTTCGCGATCCATCTGGCCGTGAGCCAATCCGATCGAAGCTGATGAAAGCTCGCTTTTCTGAAGTTTGCGATAAACTTCTTCCGCACTCGAACGACTGTTCTGTTCAATCTCCGAATCAATGCGAGGACAAACAATATATGCCTGTCTGCCCGCAGCGATTTGAGCACGCAAAAAATCCCAGGCCTTTTTTCTCTGAGGCGTGGTGATAACACGACTTGTTAGTACCGGTTGTCGGCCCGGAGGTAGTTCTGAATTCACAGAGATATCCAGTTCACCAAATTGCGTCATGCACAAACTACGGGGAATGGGAGTCGCCGTCATCACCAGCATATGAGGCGTCTTTTTCTCGCTTGTAAAGTGAGCCCGTTGCATCACACCAAACTTGTGTTGTTCATCAATGATCACCAAACCCAGATCGTGATAGCGAACATCTTTTTGAACGACTGCCGACGTACCAATAATCAGCTGCTGTTGGCCGGACTCAATCTGTTCCAGCGTAGTTTTTCGCTGAGCAGCAGATAAGCTGCCAGTCAGAATGCACCGCTCTACACGGCTCTCTTTCAAAATATTATCAATCGTCTCCCAGTGTTGTACTGCCAGTAATTCAGTCGGTGCCATCAGAACAGCCTGATATCCGCCGGCAATCGTGGCCAGCATGGCATAAATGGCAATCGCCGTTTTACCGGCTCCCACATCCGCCTGAAGCATGCGATGCATGGCACGTCCCGATTCCAGATCGGCACAAATTTCTCTGACAGCCTGGTTTTGTCCCTCTGTAAATTCATAAGGAAATAAGCGTCGGATACGGGCATCAATCTTAGCTGTGACCTTAAGCAGCGGTGCGTTATCCACACAAGTCCAAAGTCGCCGACGCATGGCCAGACCCAATTGGAATTCCAGCAGATCATCATAAATCACACGATGCACACCGGCATGGTACTCTTCCATTGTCTGAGGCTTATGCATCTGAATGACGGCCTGAGAAAGTGGAATCAAAGAATGTGCCTGGCGAAATGCTTCCGGTAGATAATCGGGAATCAGATGCGCGTATTCATCGACGGCAGCGCGAATCATGCGCCTCATCTGATACATCTTGAGCCCCTCGGTAAGTGGATATTTCGGCAATATCAGGCCTTGCGGATCGTCCAGGTCTTCTTCCAGTACCTGATATTGGGGATGCGACATCTCCCATTTTCCCGAGCGACGTTTTGCCTTTCCCGAGAACATCAAAAACTGACCTTGAAAAAAACGTTTGATAACCCAGGGTTGGTTAAACCATGTTCCTTTCAGAAAACCAGTTCCACAGTCCAGCAGGATGGCGGTAATCGTTCGACCGCGGGAAATCGTACGGGCATCCAGGTCCACAACTTTTCCGCAGACGGAAGCAGGCTGATCGTCTTCCAGTTCATTAATCGGACGCACATCGGTCAAATCGAGAACATTACGAGGCAAATGCCACAGTAAATCTTCAACCGTTTGGATTCCCATCTTCTGCAATAGCGCGGCGCGTTCCGCTCCCACTCCATTAAGAAATTGAACAGGAGTTTCCAAGGGAGATTCGGTCATCGTATTCCACAACCAGATGGTTACAAATCAGACTGATTTTGCAACTTGACAGCATATTCAACGGCCAGTTCATCGCAGCGTTCATTTTCCGGATGGCCACTATGACCTTTAATCGTGGTAAAAGAGACGTCATGCCGTTCCAGAAGTGAATCCAGCTCTCGCCAGAGTTCTTCATTTTTGACAGGCTTCCAGCTCTTTCCTTCGCGGCGTCTCCAGTTATTTTTTTTCCAGTTGGGCATCCACTCCAGAGAACCTTTAGCAACGTAAACACTGTCAGTAATAATCTCGACGCGCGAAATCCGTGTCAGTTGTTTCAATCCGGAAATCACCGCCTGCAATTCCATTTGATTATTCGTCGTTTCCACTTCTCCACCGGAAAATTCCTTCTCCGTTCCCGTTGAAGGATGTCGCAGAATCACTCCCCAGCCGCCAGGTCCTGGATTACCCCGGCATGCGCCATCGGTAAATATTTGCACAAATGGAACCGGTTCTCGCGTTGCTGATTGATCGGGCATAATACTGGGGCGTTAGCCTGACAAGGAGGTAATAACGAACCGATGATGAATTCAGTTTGAATCACAAAAGCAAGGGATTACACGGAAGGAGTGAATCAACCTGCAAAGGAACTGGTAATGTGGCTGGCAGAAAAACGCCTGCTATCTTTCCCGATAGACAATACGTCCACGATTCAGATCATAGGGTGATACTTCGACAACGACTTTGTCTCCGGGAACTATACGAATAAAGTGCTTTCGCATTTTGCCCGCTACGTGAGCCAGTACCTGATGCCCATTTTCCAGTTCGACACGAAATTGGGTATTTGCCAGTGCTTCTGTCACTGTACCTTCGACTTCAATGGCCTCTTCTTTGGCCATAACAATTGTATCCTATCCAATAAAGTACAAAAAAATGGAATATGCGAAACAGCCCGCACAAGCCTAACTCTTGACCAGCTCTCACGAAACTTAGATTCAGAAAGTTCGAGCCGCTCTGTTCCGCTTATTGTTACAGGGATTCGTCGATTATGCCAGTCTGAATGGAGCCCCTGACAGCGTTTCCCTGCAATTCCAAGCCGAAAAATCTACTTTCGTATAAGGGAATACTCAATATTTCACATGTCTTCTCAAAATATTACCGATTTCGCTCATTAATGTAAGCTATGTTTGAAAATACTGACTACGTTCTCACCGCGAAATCTTCTCAGTGATCATTGCTACGATTGCTCGTTCGCTTTCTATCGATTTATGAGTTCATATCACCATTTGTGATCAGGGTTGTTGAAATGCAATTTATTAAAAACTTTCTTGCTGAAGAGGATGGCCCAACGGCTGTCGAATATGCAGTCATGGTTGCCGCCATTTTGATGGTATGTATTGTCGCAATTGCTGCAATTGGAACTCAGACGAATACGATGTTTGAAGACGCTACAACCGAAATGCAAAACCACGGCATGTAATCTTCAGCTGTTCTGATTGTCCTCTCCTCTCCCGCCTCCACACATTTCCAGCATTGCAGGCTTATCAAAGCATGCGCCTGTCGGAATTGCACTTCGCTGCCAATTGACTAAACTGCTATTAATAGAGTACGAAATACACTCAACTTCAGTCGCTGGAATTGGACATGCCTGACTGCTTTATTGCTTTGGGAGGAAATCAGGGGAATGTTCGGGAAACATTTTCCCAGGCATTGGATCGACTCAACCAGCATCCTGAAATATCTCTTATTCGCACAAGCCAATGGGTGGAAACGGCTCCCGTAGGCAGTCAGACCGATGTCACATTTCTAAACGGTGCAGCGCATCTCTCAGTCACGCTTTCACCACAGAATTTGCTCAACGAATTACAAAAAGTAGAAACCGATATGGGTCGGAACAGAAGTGTGCGCTGGAGTGCACGTACACTCGACCTCGATCTGATTCTCTACGATCAAGTGATTTCTGATTCCGCTGGATTAGTTATTCCCCATCCTGCCTGCTGGTATCGACGGTTTGTACTCGACCCCCTAAGGGAGATTGCACCCGATTTCGTTCATCCCGTGAAAAAAATCACGATCAAAGAACTGCAGCAGCGATTACTCAATAAGCCCTTCCTGTTCTCAATTGCAGGCTTACCCACCGAGGAAGCAAAGTCGGTGATTCAGGAATTAAAGCCACGATTTCACGATGTCTTGTTTTCCATTTGGGAATTATCAGATCAGTCGAGTTCAGATTCTGAACCCACAATAATTACCTGGTTCGGCTCAAAACACTCAAAAACCGCATTCCATTCCCTGCCTGTTTTGCCGCGATTAGACTGTTCTGAATACCTGAATAATACTGGACAAATTATTCACGTCTTGCAATCTGCGCTGGATTTCCATTAAAAAACACCTATACTATATTATAAGAGTACGCCGATATTTTAAATGAGCGCTGATCAGGATCACATTCGAGAATCGATTCTGATTAATCTTACCTGCCTGCAAACTGTCCCGCCGTGTTGAATTGGGAGACCTGAAACGATGCTGAAGATCCTCGGTTCTCAGAAAAGCAAGTTTTGCGATCGGATCACTCGCAGAAACTTCCTCCAAGTGGGCGGTCTCGCTTTAGGCGGCATGTCGCTTCCTCAGTTACTTCAAGCCGAGTCAGCAACGCCACAAAAAAAACAACACAAGGGGATCATCATGATCTTCTTGCCCGGAGGCCCTCCTCATCAGGATATGTGGGATATCAAGGTCGATGCCCCTAGCGAAATCCGCGGCGAATTCAACGCGATTCAAACCAACGTCTCCGGCATCGAAATCGGAGACCAGTTTCCACGCATGGCGAAAATGGCCGACAAGTTTGCCTTCATTCGTTCCATGGTCGGCTCGGACGGACGGCACGATGCGTTTCAATGTCTCTCCGGACAACGGTTCAATAATCAACCACTGGGCGGCTGGCCTTGTTTGGGTTCTGTACTTTCACATAAATATGGCGCCGTTGATCCAGCGGTTCCTCCGTTCCTCGGCTTGTCTCCCAAAATGGGCCACATGGAATGGGCACGTGCGGGTGAACCCGGATTTCTCGGACTATCACACGCTCCCTTCCGTCCCAACGGCGAAGGCATGGCAGACATGACGCTCAACGGCATTACCCTTGATCGTCTCGACAATCGTAAGCAGGTCCTCAGCTCTCTGGATTCGTTTCGCTCTCAAGTCGATTCATCAGGCACGATGAAAGGCCTCGACTCCTTTACGCAACAAGCCTTTGGGATTCTCACTTCCAGCAAGTTGGCCGATGCATTAGACATCACAAAAGAAGATACGAAACTCCGCGACCGTTACGGCAGAGGAACATCAAAGAAAGCAGCCGACGGCGGACCAAAACTCCTCGATGACTTTCTCACAGCCCGTCGCCTGATCGAAGCCGGCGCACGTTGCGTGACACTTGCCTTCAGTCGTTGGGACTGGCATGGCGGAAACTTCAATCGCGGACGACAGGATATGCCCATGTTGGATCAGGGTGTCACCGCGCTAATCGAAGATCTCGAAAACCGAGGCATGCTCGACGACGTCACCGTTGTTGTCTGGGGTGAATTCGGACGCACTCCCAAAATCAATGCCAATGCCGGCCGCGATCATTGGCCCCGTGTCTCAACCGCGTTACTCGCAGGTGGAGGCATGAGAACCGGTCAGGTCATCGGCTCCACTAACCGACTCGGCGAATATGCAGAAGACCGTCCGGTCCATTTTCAGGAAGTCTTCGCCACGCTCTATCACAATCTGGGAATCGACGTGGAAAACACCACAGTCACAGACCTGCAGGGACGTCCCCGTTATCTGGTCGATAATAATACATACAAGGTCATGCCTGAACTGGTTTAGTCGGTACTGGTTTAGTCGGTACTGGTTTAGTCAGTCGACAGGGTTCACCGCTGTTTGATCTTCACCCCTGCAGAAAATTCATCAATTTCGTTCTCACTTGACGAATTCAAGTCGTTCAAAATGGCAACCCTCCCGATTTTTAGGTGTCGAAATATTTCAGCTTGACACCCCCACGCCACTTCCCATTATGCGTTATAAGCGTCGCGCGCGAGATGAGTTTTATGCCCACTGCTTTTTACGAACACTGAAGATCTCACTACTATAAAAGTCCCTGTGTTTTGATAATCTTCACCTGCTGTATCTCCACCGGTTCCCAATGTCTCGTACGTTATCGACACGCTTCGGTCACGCTTCGAAGCGTTTGAACCACCGTTCAACCACGGTTCGACAGCGATCAACCACCGTTCGAACGCTAAAATGAACTTGACCCCCAGCTGCCCTTCAGCATGATGTAACCTGTTCGTCAGCAAACAAACAGCACAGTAAAATAAAACAGCAAACGCGAACATCACGACCTCCAGTACCAAACAAAAAAACATCCAGAGGATTCCAAACCCCAACCGGCAACACATCATATCCAATAGCAACAGGAAGCCCGAACTGAAAATCAGGAAGTGCATAAAACGCAGTGGACGACATACTTTCGGCTTTGACTGATTTTTAAAAGCGATTACTTTGTACTTCATCAAAAAGTGACCCTGCCCGAATTAAGTTTCTCATGCCCATCATTTTTGAGTGCATGCTTTCCTTAGGAAATAGACTGTCACTTTTGAATTGCTGACATGGGAGAAGCCAATATCCAAAAAGCAACAGGTTATCTCTTGAAGGACCAGTTTTCGCTAAATATCATTGAAAGTATGTACCAAAGAGATGAAGCTCTCAAGGCATCATATCCGAACAAAACCCGGTTCACTCAAGTGTTTATTCCAAATCAGCACCATAGTTGAACAAGAGCACGCAGGTAAATCACAAGATAAATTGCGATAGATTATGTCTCGTTTCATACGTAGTACGAGTATTGGACTTCTTTGTGCTGTTGTTTTCACAATTCTTCGCGGTAGTTGGCAGGATGCCCCATTCGTTGTTCCTGTTTTTGCTCTCAGTGGTTTCGCAATATCTTTCGTGATGTTAGCATTGATCGATCTTGATTGGTTGGAGACAAACCGAATTGCAGTACTGAAAAAACGCGAAGTGCACATACTTCGTGACGTGGTTGCAGCTATGATCGTTGTCAGTGCAGTCTATTGGTCCGGTCCGTTGATACAAGGCGCTGGTTACTCAGGCTGGCTTTTAGCAATTTTTTTCGGAATTACATTACCATTCATTGTATGTCTCGTCGCAAGTCGCGCAGTGATACTTTTTGGCTTGTTTACAGCTTCTGAGATAATGATTTCGACAATGATGAATCATCCCCATTTTCGTGCAGCTGACTGGCTCCAGTTCATATCGCGCGATATAACAGAATGGACAATCATTTGGTTCATACTGCTCGTGTTATCACTTATTGTTTCTGTCCCATTGGCGGCACAACGAAGTCGAAACAAAGCGTTGAAGCAGAGTGATAATTTGCGCATTTCTTGAAATTCACTCCAACTTGCAACACTCAATCAACATCAGCTTAAAAATAACAAGCACCGGCATTGCCGGGTGAAGAGACTATAAGGGTCAATAATACACGACAAGACGCTGTCAGAGATAATAGAAACCAGCCCACAGCAATTTTACTAACAAAAAGAAATGGGTGGGCCACAATGCAATAGCAAAGGGAATTCCACTTGATTATCCTATAGCAGCGGATAACGCTTTCTCTCGCAGATCAGATCAAACAAATCAGATCAATATGAAGGAATTGTATGATGTTACAATCGAGTCTGACTCTCGCCATCATTTTGGTCGCATGCCTTCCACAGTCCGGCAAGGCAGATGATCTCTTTCTTTCGCAGCGACCACAAAACTGGCAGCGCCGGGATAAGCCGATCCTCTCGGCGTTAACCACCAAACAGAGCTGGTCTCGCGTCACCCTTTACAGCCCACACGTCATTCGAGTCGGCGACAAATACCGGATGTGGTATATTGGGAACTCCTCCCTCACCCGCAGGCCGGATTTGGTAATGGGGCTCGCCGAGTCCGACGACGGAATCCACTGGAAGGAGTACGAGCATAATCCGATTCTTAAACTGGATGACCTCCCCTGGGGCTCGTTCTGGCAAACCCCGTTTGTGCTGTTCGATCAAGATGAAAACATCTACAAAATGTGGTTCATTTCGATTACCGGAGTGAAGACAAACGACAAAGGTCGGATGATTGAAGGGACACAGAAGCTGGGCTATGCGACCAGCTAGGACGGCATCCAGTGGAACATCCACCCCAAGCCAATCTTTGAGTATGGTCGCAGACCCTGTGTGATTAAAGAAGGGAAGAATCGCTATCGCATGTGGATGAATTCCGGTCCCATCAAAAATGGGAAACGAACCGGCCTGTTTCGATTCATCTACGAGTTCACCTCGACAGACGGTCTCAACTGGACTCAGGCGGAGAAGCATTGTATCCAACCCGCCGGCAAACAGGGGAGCGTCATTTACCCGTACGTCATTCAGGAAAAGGGCCGGTATTACATGTGGCACGCCTCCCACGTACCAAACGGCCATACCGAGATATTTTGTGATGAGTCGGCGGACGGCTCGACTTGGACGACGCATCACAAGACGGCAGCATTCCCTGCTTCACGAGAATCGAAACTTTTTGATGGTCGCTATACGTCGACACCATGCGTGCTGGTCGAAAAAGATCGATATCTGTTGTACTATTCCGCCCGAGATCTATCAAACGATTACATCGGCGGCGACGGCAAGAAGCACAGCGACGGGGCTGGAGTTTATCAACACATCGGCGTTGCCGTCTTTCCGAGGCGGTAGTTCGAGTATCAATGTTTCTCGGGACGACCCTGTAGGATAGGTGTTCGCGACAGCCAACGCCGGATCTGTTCGGCGAACTGGCTGTCCTGCGCTAATGGCACATTGGTCGAATCATTGTCGACTCGTGAGACAGTGATCTTTAAAAACCAGTCTTCTCAGCAGCGTCACTGTCTTTTGTGCCTTTCATGATTTTCGTGGTAGTCCTGAAAAAACGCATCATCCGTCAAGACTCACGTGTAAACAGGCGGCACAGAATTACATGATTCCGAGCATATGCAAAATGTGGGAAGATTGACATCAAGTAACAGAAATGACACGCTGTATTCATCAATGAAAATAGCATCCACGCTAGCCGCTCAATTAACTTGAAGTAGTAAGCACCGGCATTGTCTGGTGAAATGTATCTAAGGATCGATAATGCACGACAAGACGCTACCAGAGACAATGGAAAACATCATCCGCAACCGTAAGACAGAGAAAGTGCTCTGTGATATTGAGGCACATCAGCCCGTTCCCGCAGAATTAGCAGAACGTAATCGGGAACTCTTACTGCAGTCGATCAAGACCGCGGGTTGGGCGCCCTTTCATTACCCGCGGAAAGTGGATGGCGTTGCCGAACCGTGGCGGGCTCACGTTGTATGGCACGAGGATGCAAAGCAAGCGGCTCTCTACCTGCGCGATGAGTTAAATGTGACCTCGAAAGCACCCAGACTGGCCGCCGGTTGCAGCGCATTCGTGCTCGTGACATGGTTACCAGAATTCTACGACCTGGAATCACAGCAGGCTTCGAAACTCACCCGCGAAGATCAAATCGCGCGTGACGAAGAGCATCTGGCTGCCGCTTCCGCTATGGTCCAAAATCTATTGCTCATGCTGACGGCCCACGGCATGGGAACATACTGGTCGAGTGGCGGAAAATTACGACAATCAGAGATGTTCAATTATTTAGGCATTCCGAACCAGGAACGTTTGCTGGCAGCTGTTTTTATTGAGTACCCGGAAATGAGGGACGATTCCAAAGAACGCAAAGCAGGCAGCCAGCGAAACAATCGAAGTGAAGACTGGATTCGTGAAGTGACTCTTTAAAAAACCAGCGTCGCGGCTGTAGTACTGACAGAGAGAATCAAATTTCGTCTTCTTCGGATATTAGTCGAGTTAGAACCCTTCCAGCACAATTTTACCACGCGCAGAGCCACTTTCGATCTGGGCGTGTACCGCACGGAGAGTCGCGGCGTCGATCTTACCGGCGATATTGGTAGCGGTGGACCGGACCCGTCCCGCTTCGACCAATGCGGCCACTTCATTCAACAGTTTGCCCTGTTCTTCAATATCCGGAGTTTCAAAAACGGGACGTGTAAACATAAACTCCCAGTGCAGGGATATGGCTTTGCGTTTTAACAGTTTGACGTTCAATTCGTCCGGGTCATCGATCAGGCCAAACCGGCCCTGCGGTGCTATCAGTTCAACGATATCGGTAATGTGCTGTTGGGTCTGTGTTGTCGAGAATACAAAGCCCGGAGCGCCGAGCCCTAGAGCTTCGACCTGGGGTGCTAAAGGCTGGCGATGATCGATCACGTGATGGGCTCCGCATTCGCGCACCCAATCCTGTGTTTCGGGACGCGATGCGGTGGCGATGACCGTCATGTCAGTCAATGCCCTCAGAAGCTGGATCGTGATCGAACCAACGCCGCCCGCGCCACCGATGATCAGAATAATGTCGGCTCCCTGCGGGGTTGGACAATTGACATCAAGCCGATCAAACAGCATTTCCCAGGCGGTGATCGCCGTGAGTGGAAGTGCAGCGGCCTCGGCATCATTCAGGTTGGTCGGCTTTCGGCCAACGATACGTTCATCGACAAGATGAAATTCGCTGTTGGTGCCAGGGCGGGCAATCGAGCCAGCATAGAAAACCGCATCGCCTGCTTTGAAGTTCTGTACTTCCGGTCCTACTGCCTCCACGATGCCTGATGCATCAAATCCAAGGACTTTCCATTCGCTTCCCTCGGGGGCAACACCCCGCCGCAGTTTGGTGTCTACTGGATTCACCGACACGGCGATCACCTTGACCAGAAGATCACGACCTTCGGTTTTGGGCATCTCAAGGGTAATGTCCTGTAAGGCATCATCCCGTTCAATGGGACCGGGAGTTTTATAGGCAATCGCTTTCATTGTGGCTTTCCTGTTTTACTGATTTGGTTGGATCACGCTTCGCATCAATGGCTAAGTGAACGCGTCGGGGGAATATTGTCTGGATGCATACCATTTTGAATAATCAATAGGCACCTTGCGAATAAGTAAGTCCATAACTGTGAGAGTAAATCTCAAAAACAAGACCGAATGGATCTTCTACATAAACCATCCTGTAGGGCTTCTCGCCCGGATAGTACTCACGAATTGGCATTCTTTGCTTACCGCCGTGAGCCACTATTTTTTCTACAAGACCCTCTATATCTGGATCTTGCACGCAAAAATGAAATGTGCCCGTTTTCCAATACTCGAATTCCTTTGATTTCTCGTTGTTTATGAACTCAAACATTTCCACGCCAATACTGTCGCCAGTGGTCATGTGCGCAATTTTGAAAGAGCCCCAGCCAGCCCCAAAGACATCAAGACACATTTGACCGATGGGTGTTTCCGACTCTTCAGTAATTACAGTGGGCTTCATAATCAGGTACCAACCCATCACTGCACTATAAAACTCAACCGCCTTCTCTACATCCGGAACAGAAATACCAATATGTGAGAATGTTCTTGGATAATTACTCATAATTATTTACCAGAATGAACTAGTTAGGACAGGGGACAGGACCTTACTGAAGGTCAGTTTTAAATCGTAAAATTCACGAATGGTATTGTAGAATCTTTGTTAATGCCAGGGTTGCGCGCTACTCTTCCGTCCCGATAAAGCCCTTCTTGAAATCGAAGCTGTTGTACTTGTACATGTCTGGAGGGCCAGGGGCGATTTGAAGTCGGGGGTTGGCTGGGTCTAGCTCGATGATGATACTTTCCAGCGTGGGAAAGGTGGGGTCAGTCTGGTAGTTCTTGAGAATCGGTCGAGAGCGGAAGATCTTTCGTGTCTCGCTGACGTTAATTTTGTCGACTCGGCCTCCGATCATCTCGACCAGCTTCGCCAATCGCTCGGGACTCTTCGAAGCCTCGCCCGGCTTGATCTGTGGTGTCATGTCGAGCGGATGATTGGTATGCGGAATATACTTCTCGCCCTTGTACGTTTCATGGATTTTGAAATAGTCCTTGCCCGTCTCGACAACTGTGACACCTGTTGGATCACCAATGATATAATCCATTGGGCCGGCGTACTTGCTGACACTCTTGACAAACTCTACTGCTTCACGACGGGACTTGCGGGCCAGAATTCCCCGCACCATATAGGGCATGGGCAGACCATCAAGCTCACCTGAAAGACGCGTTGGCATGATGTTGATCGTGCAGCCGACCGAAGCGTCATTCAGTCCATTGTTTGCCAGTAACCCTGCGAACGTGAACACGTAAGTCTGACTGCCATCAACTCCCTTGATACGCAGTAACGTTTGTGTGCCGTCAAAGAATCGAGGCAGGTCGTTATTCTGTCCAATGATGTTCGGCATGTCTTTTCTGCCGTAAACGCCGAAGCCGGTGCAGAATCCGAGGCGGTATTTCTTGATCGTAAAGGACAGGAATTCGTCGAACATGTTGTAGGCATAGAGCGTGTTGAAGTCGACCTGAGCGCCGGCTGCGATACCTTGCAGTTCGCGATAGAGGTCGGGGGTATGCTTCTGGATGGCGCCCATGAAGTCGGTCCCCTGCACGAACTCCGCGATCTCAATTTCGGGATCCGATTGTTCAAGCACTTCTCCGATCCATTGCTTCCACCGCGCCATGCCACTTTGAATAACGTATCGCATGGCTTGTCCATGCTGTAGTCCGCGGTCATATGGCTTGCCGTCGATTGTCAGAAAATAGAGACGATTTTCGATCTTTTGAGCCTTGGGTCGATTTTCCTGAGCAAAAGCCGCTGGAATCATGCTGCTGAACCCCAATCCCCCTGCAGCCATGGCGGTTGTCGCCACTTTTGCAAAGTCGCGTCGACTCAAATTGCAGCTGGATCGATCAATGTTCTTCATAATTATGTCCATTTTGCATGTTTGGCGCGAGAAGTGTGATGACAGTTCCGGGTCAGTCGAAAACCGTAAGGAGTACCCTGTTCGAAGAGAGCTTCGATGGAGGGAGTTTCATTACATAACGTCGGCGAAATTTTGTCCCGGTGAATTGTCATGGTGAACAAAGGGCAAAGAATGCCCATAAGAAGATTTCACATTAACACAGCGGACAAGCAAAATCCAGTTGGACAACTCCTGCGATTTATCGAAATATCACTGTCGTTGCTGAAAGTTGTTTGATTTTGAAGAGCTGGGCTTAATTCTGATTTAAACCTGAGATTAAGCCAGTTGGGTCTGAGAAACTCAAATTATACGTTCGCAAGTTCACGCCAGAGCAGGGCACTCGCCAGTGTTCCCTGTCGGAACGATTCGAGGGCAAAGCGTTCGTTCGGGCTGTGCAGGTTGTCGGTGTTCTGGCCCCAGCCCAGTAAGAGGGTATCCACGCCGACCACGGTCTGGAACGTTTCCACAACGGGAATCGAACCCCCTTCGCGAATCATCACCGGGGCGGCTCCGAATGCCTGCTCAATGGCCGACCGAGCGGCACTCATATACGGACTTTGATAATCAAATACCAGTGCTTTACAACCATGGAAGTCTTCAAATTCCATCGTCAGCCCCGTGGGCAACTGTGCTTTTAAGTATTGCTCCAGCGCTTTCGTCAGCAAAACCGGGTCCTGATCGGGAACCAGCCGACACGTGATTTTGACCCGCGCTTCCGCAGGCACAATCGTCTTCGGCCCTTCTCCAGTATAGCCGGAGATCATGCCGTTCACGTCACAGGTGGGCCTTGCCCAGCGGCGTTCCAGTGTGCTAAAGCCTTCTTCACCATCGACGGCGTTGATGCCCAGGCTTTCCATAAAAGCGAATTCATCAAAGGGCAGGGCAGCAAACTGATCGCGCTCTTCCTGCGTGAGTTCGATCACGCCATCATAGAAGCCGGGAATCTGCACTCGCCCCTGTTCATCGTGCAACGCGGCAATCATCCGCGCCAGACCATTGGCCGGGTTCGTCACCGCGCCACCAAACACACCACTGTGCAAATCCTGATTCGGTCCGCGTACGATCACTTCACACGCCAGAATTCCCCGCAAACCATAAGTGATCGCGGGGATGCCCGGTGCATATTGACTCGTATCACTGATCACCGCGATATCACAGGCCACCAGATCTTTGTTCTCTTCCAGAAAGCGATCCAGATTGTCGCTGCCGACCTCTTCTTCACCTTCGATAACGAAGATCAGGTTCACCGGCAGCTCACCATGCGTTTTCATCCAGGCTTCGACCGATTTGATGTGTGTATACATCTGCCCTTTGTCATCAGTGGCACCACGTGCATAAATGTGTCCGTCACGAATGTCCGGCTCAAAGGGGGGCGTAATCCATTGATCCAGCGGATCGGGGGGCTGCACATCATAATGCCCGTAAACCAGCACCGTCGGCTTGCCTTCCGCTTTTTTCCAGGCGCCATACACAATCGGATGACCAGCGGTTTCAATGATTCGGCTTTCAATACCCGCTGCTTCCAGTTGCTTTAAGACAAATTCGGCACCACGTCGGGTTTCCGCGTTCAATGTCGAATCGGCACTCACGCTGGGGATTTTCAAAAAATCAGTCAGCTCTGTAATGAACCGATCCTGATGTTGCTCTAAATACTCGCGAACTTGGTCAACCATTGTTTTCCTGTAACCTCGATCCTGCTAAGTTATAAGAATGAAATCATTGAAGGTGAGAGAGACTCGGGAATGATGTTATCCTGTGTGGAGTATAAGTTCCCGCGGGTCATTTGAGTATAGAAGTCATCCATGAAAACTGTAGATGTTGCAATAATTGGTGGGGGAATCGTAGGGCTGGCCACCGCCTGGCGTTTATCTCAACGCTTTCCCGACAAATCGGTTTTAGTTCTCGAAAAAGAAAACCAGGTTGCCCAGCACCAGACCGGACACAATTCCGGCGTGCTGCATTCCGGCATTTATTATAAACCCGGGTCGTTAAGAGCCACCAACTGTCGTGAAGGCAAAGAAGAGATGGAAGCCTTCTGTGATGCCGAAGAAATTCCCTGGGATCAATGTGGCAAAGTCATCGTCGCTGTTGATGAATCAGAATTCAACGCGCTCGACACCATCTTCTCACGAGGCCAGCAAAATGGCGTCAGATGTGAAATGATCGATGAGCCACGGCTCAAAGAACTGGAGCCGCACGTGGCAGGCATCCGCGCGATTCACGTTCCGGAAACCGGCATCATCGATTACAAACAGGTCGCCGAACGACTCGCACAACGCATTCAGGAAAAAGACAATCAGGTTCAAACCGGTGCCGAAGTCACCGGCATTGTGCATCATGCCGATCACATTACCATTCAAACCCGCGCGGGCGAATATTCCGCCAGGCAGGTCATCAACTGTAGTGGCCTGTTCAGCGATCGTGTGGCCCGTATGGGTGGCTCGAAACCAAATTCCAAAATTGTCCCCTTTCGCGGCGAATTCTTCACACTCAAACCCGCAGCGCAACATCTCTGCCGTTCGCTGATTTACCCCGTACCCAATCCCGAGTTTCCTTTTCTCGGTGTGCACTTCACAAAAATCATTCAGGGTGGCGTCGAATGTGGACCCAACGCCGTCTGGGCCTTTGCCCGCGAAGGGTATTCGAATTCGCACATCAATCTCCGTGACATGTTCGAATCGGCCACCTATCCTGGCTTTCTGAAGATGGCCATGAAATACTGGAAAACCGGCGTCAAAGAAATGTGGCGTTCACTCAGTAAACCCGCGTTTGTCAAAGAACTGCAGCGACTGGTTCCCGAAATCAAATCAGAAGACCTGGAAACCGCCCCCGCAGGAGTCCGCGCACAGGCACTGGGCCGAGACGGGAAAATCATCGACGACTTTCTTATCGATGAATCCGATCGTATGATTAACGTACTGAATGCTCCCTCGCCGGCTGCCACTTCGTCACTCCGAATCGGTACACTGGTGACCGACCTGCTCGCACCTCGATTGGAATAACCCCGGTTGGAATAACCAAAGAAAGTTGACCCGCGATGCCGTCATCGATCATCACAGTCTGGGGTTATGCAACCGTTGTCTTCTGGACGGTTTTGCTGGTGCCTTCGTTGATCATGATGATCCGCAAACGCATTTCACGCTGTCTGCCCAACACTGAAGTTCCGGAAGACTGGCCGCTGATCTCAGTTATCGTACCTGCCAAAGATGAAGCAGAAACGATTGAACAGACACTCAACTCCCTGTTGGCTTCCGACTATCCGCGCCTCGAAATTATCGCCGTCAATGATCGTTCCACTGACGAAACCGGTGCGATAATGGAACGCGTCGCAGCCGAAGCAAAACAGCAGGAACGCACTTCGATGCAGATCCTGCAAATCGAAGAACTGCCCTCCGACTGGCTGGGGAAATCGCACGCCATGCATCAGGGAGTAAAAATCGCGAACGGCGAACTGCTGCTGTTTACCGATGGCGATATCATCTTCACTCCGCAGGCGATCTCGCATGCAACTCGCATTTTTCTGCACAAACAACTCGATCATCTCTGTCTTCTACCGCAACTGGCACGCGGCGGGATCATCGAAATGGCATTCATTGCATTCTTCGGCTTCCTGTTAACGGGTGGCACATTTCTCTGGCTGGTGCCCACACGCTGGACCTACGCCTACATCGGCATTGGTGCGTTTAATCTCGTCAAAACTTCCGTTTACGAAAGTGTCGGCGGCTTTGAAACGATCAAACTGGATGTGCTGGACGACATCAAGCTCGGCAAGTTAATCAAACACCATCACTATCGACAGGATATTTACCTGGCCATCGAACAACTCAAAGTCCGCTGGCAACCCTCCGCCTGGGGCGTGATCACCGGCGTCGAAAAAAATTCCTTCGCCTCTTTCAACTATTCGGTGATCCGACTCATTCTGGTGATGATGCTCTATCTCTCATTTTTCGTGATGCCCTTTATCATGCCTTTTTTCTTCCCGCTCGCTCAAACGCTGGGCTTCATCATCACAGTGGTCCTGCTGCATCTCTGCTACGCGATGATCGCTGTCCTGTTTTCCTCAGGAGTTCGCGTCACGCCTCTGATGTTCTTCGCCTCACTGGCCCTCGCCTTCGCCATCTGCCGCTCCGCCTGGATCACACTAAAAAATGGCGGCGTCCGCTGGCGCGATACAACCTACCCACTGGATGTGCTGAAGAAGAATCTGTATTAAGAACCGATTCAATTGAGCGGCACGGCGCTAGACGCCGTTGTTATCTTTTTTAATTCCAATTGTCAAACAGTGGCACCTGATTGTCTCAGGGGCATCAATCATTTTCGTGTTTTTCGTGGTAGAAAAAAATCAAGCGTTTCCATCTTCTACCGTCTCTGCAAGCCGATCGATTTCCAGCAGAATCGTTTCCGCCTCAGTCATCAAACTCGCATATCCCTGAATATTCCCATTCCGCTGGGCATCGCGGGCCTCTTCCAGCTTTTTGGCGTATTGTGCCTCTAATTTCTTTTTGGGATCACCACGCAACCAGCCAAACATCATTCAGTCCTCTTAAAAATGTATTATTTGCAGCCCACAACTGGACTATAGCCACATTAACTCAGTTGACAACATGCAGATGTCTACCCAATTGCGAATCAATCCTAAGTCTATCGCACTGATTAGAAGGTGAATGAGGCCACTTTCACGAAACCATAAAGATCCACACAGCCGTTCATGCTACACATCGATCATGATCCTATGTTAGAATTAACACTGCTATTTAAAAATGAAAGAACAGACTCCAACGGAGAAACCACCGTCGTGCCTATCAAAGATCATTCTCTAATCGCTTTACCGATTCTGTTTGCCGCGTTATTCATTTTACCTCACAACCTGCAGAGTGCGGAACCGGTTTCTGTCGATCTCTCTGCTCTTCCCGCTGATGTGATCATCAACGAAAACAGCAAAACATACGACTCTCATCCGTCAGCGGTGACCATGCCCAATGGTGTCACGTGGGTAACCTGGAGTGCGTTTAAAGACAGTCGCGATCAAATTCTGCTCCGTAAGATTGAGGCGAATGGCACATTGGGGCCGGTGCAGATTGTCAGCGAAGAAGGAGCAGTACACGGGCATCCGACTCTCGTGACGATGGGTCAGGGCAAGCTCTGGGTCATCTGGTCGGCTAAGAAACCGACGGGTTGGAAAATCCTGGCACGTTCGTATCAAGGGGAAACGGCGCAAAAAGTAGTGACCGTCTCCGACAAACAAACCAACGCCATTCAGCCGACGGCGGTACAGATTGCCGACGATCAACTGATGGTCGTCTGGAGCGGACTTCAGGACGGACATTTTCAGATTCAAAGTCGTGTACTAAAAGGTGAGGACTGGCAGGAACCAATCACGCTTTCGTTTGAAAGACGAAACGCCTTTCGGCCTGCGATCGCCGTTGATTATTCGAGCGACGTCAACCAACCTGCCAAATTGTGGGTGGTCTGGGATCAATACAAGAATAAACGATACAACGTCGTGGGGCGAAGCGTCTCACGGGAACTCGGTCCGATTGAATCGATCTCACCCGATGAAATGCATGCTTTACAACCCACAATTCTTTCAACAAAGCAGGGGCTGTTCGTCGCCTGGTTGCAAAAGCAGGATGTGATTGGCGGCCCGGGCGTGATCAGTCAGTGGCATACGCTGCACGTCGCAAAACGGGATCCGCAAGGTTGGAACCAGATCACAGATGCCGAGGGCAACAGTGTTGCGGCAGAATTAACCCAAGGTTTAGTCGCACAAATTGATCCCAAGCCGGTCGCCACCAGCGGCTATCTGGGTAGGCGGACCACACCGATGTTGCTGGCCGAGGGAGAGGACCTCTGGTTGATGTGGGAACGAAAATCAGATCATCGCGGCTCGACGGCCAAGCCACGCGGCGATCTGGTAGGTCGACGCATTCAACAGAACAGACTGCAGCCGCCGACTGTGCTGTTACAGGGAAAGGTCGAATACCATCTGACACATCCCGAACAAGCGACTGACGGCAAATTTGCTCTGTTGGCTTCGAATGTCTTCGGCGGCGGCCGACGCGTCTATCATCGTCTCGTCGGTGATCTGAATCAGCAGACCCCATTCAAGCAGGAACAATGGGCAGGTTGGCAGCCGACCGAACTTCCGATTCAGGCGGAAGTGACGCCGCGACGAGAGATTCATGTGGGCGACAAAACATTCAAGCTCTTCTGGGCGGACATGCATTGTCACAATAACCTTTCATCAGACGCGGAAGGAGAACCGGATGAACTAAATCACTATGCCCGTGACCGGGCCGGGCTGGATGTGGTTGTCTTTACGAATAACGATTTTTATATCGTGCCGCTGACACAATACGAATATGAACTGGGGAACTTCTTCGCCAATGCCTTTACGGAACAGAAAAAGTTCCTTTCGCTGCCCGGTTACGAATGGACGTCCCGCATTCCCGGCGTCAGCACGGCGAAAGACTCTGATCCCGGCAACTGGACGCATCCTTACAAAAACCGTTCGTTCCCCAATCACCGTAGCGTCGTTTATCCGCCCGCAGGCGGTCCCGTGATTCGGTTTGTGGAAGTCGAAAATGACATCGCCCGCTTGAATTACGAAGTCCAGAAAACGGGCGGTATCACATTAACCCAGCATCCCGCCTTCAAACCATCGGGCCATGAGGTGGAAGTCGGCATGGAGTTGACATCCGGCTGGAGCAATTACATTCAGAGCGTGCCCCAACTGTTTCACGGCATCCTCAATCGCGGCGGCAACATGGCGTTCGTCGCGTGTGGCGATTCCCATCGTCGCGCACCCGGTTTGAGTGGTGCCTTAACGGGCATCTATGCCGAAGAGCTAACGGCGGAAGCCATTTTCGACGCCTTGAAAAAACGCCGTTGCTTTGCCACCAACGGTTCACAGTTCTTCATCGACGCCCGCGCCAATGAAGCCTTGATGGGCGAAGAAATCGATTCACAAGACGGCACTGTCAATTTGTCGTTAAAGGCAATCGGTACACGACCCATCGTTTCAGCTGCGTTAATTCACAACGGCAAAGAGATCAAAACAGTCAAAGGCAGCGAAACCAAAGAGTTCAACGTCACTCATCGCTTGAAAAACTTACCCGCAGGCAGACACTGGTTCTACTGGCGAATCGTGCAATCGAAGGATGCCCCCATTCTCCCCGGAAACCTGATGGCAGCCCACGGCCACCTCGCCTGGTCCACACCGCACTATGTGAATGTCACTGGTAAGTAGAGTGAGTTAAGGCAGAGTGACAGCAATACCGCAAGCAAAATTGCTATCATCACAGCAAACTCAATCTGTTATACTCCCAACAGCAATTGTAACAGTACTAAAATGCTCACGGGTGCCACTGTCGGCTGGTCCGACAAAGCTGGCAGTGAGATGGTCCCACTCATCAACAGCCTGATCAAACATGAAACATTTACACACACTTTTTGGCTTCTGTGTTCTGTTCACACTTCTGTTGTCCGGAACTCATCAGATAGAAGCACAAGTCCAGTTCCCCAAAAACTCGAAACCAAAAGGAGCGCCGATCAAAACGACTGTTTCGGTCACACTGCTGACCGAAACCACCAGCTCGGCGTTGTTTGCTCAGCAATGGGGGCGGATCTTTCGTGATCTGAAAGTCTCCGTGCGAACGCGGCGATCTGTCCTGGACGATAAACCCAGCGTCGAGCAGAATGTAAGAGGCACATTTCGGGAAGTCCGCCTGGTGGGTGTCCTGGACCGTAATGGAGAGATTCATTTCCCCGGTCATCGATTCGCACGCCAGGATCTGGGGAAACTCAAAGAGTGGTTGAACGAACTTAAAACCTATGGTGCCCAGGGATCGCCGGAAAGCAAACCGGTCTGGGGGCTTTCAGAAAAACAGTTTAAAACGGTGTTTGAAGCACTCGCTGAGCCAGCACCCGCGAATGTGCAAGGGCTGACTCTCAAAGCAGCCATCACGAAACTGGACTTACCGCAGACACTGCCCGTACGATTCGATGTCGATGCCGAAAAACGACTCGCTGCAGATTCACAAATGACAGTCATTTCCGATCTGGAAAAGCTGGCGAAAGGTACTGTACTGGCAATTGCATTGAAACAGTATGGCCTGGCCTTTCATCCTTCACGAACGCCGTCTGGCTCGCTGGAACTGGCTGTCGCTCCCTGGGAATCGAAAACCGCTCCGTGGCCCATCGGCTGGGACCTGAAGAACTCGCGCCAGAAAACAGCACCACGCTACTTTCAATTGATTCCCGTCGAATTAACCAACGTTCCCTTGCGAGACGTATTACTGGCAGCGTCGAAGGCTTCCGGCATTCCGATGATTACAGACGAGTACGAAATTAAAAAGAAGAACGTCGATCTGGACAAGATCATGGTGACCATTCCCAACAAGCGAACCACCTGGGGCATTCTGATCGGTAACGCCATCGGACGCGACGGACTCACTCGTAAGCTGGTGATCGATGAACGCGGACAGCCCTTTATCTGGATCACTGTCTTCAAGCCACGTGTCAGTCCCGCTACGCGATAGTAATCATCAAGGTGCTGGCGGTGGAATGGGCGGTGCCAGCGGTTTTGACGGTGCTGGTATCGGCGGAATCAGTGGTGTCAAGGGTTGTGAAGAGACACCCGGTGTGGGCGGCGCTCCCGGTGGGGGAGGAATGTATTCCACTCCAGGCTGGTTCCGTATTCGATGAGGCTTTATCTTCATTTGAGGACCGACTTGCATGCTCCCGTTCGGAATAACCATCGGTTGGATATTTCCCTCTGTTGCACTGACGTTAATCACGCTCCCATTAGGAACCTGATACGGCTGATCGCCGCCCCATAAATCGGGCCGTTCATAGCGGACATCTTTTCCGGGAGTCACTCCGTATTGCCAGTGGAATAACGCAACCTGTTTTGCCTTGTACGGGAGATGCTCACGCTTTTCGAAGAAGAGGGCCGGCGCGCGAAATGTGTTATAATCAAGACGCATGCTACTCAGGCTGAAATGTTTTCGGTGCTCCAGACAACCCTGCTGACTGAGCGTTGCGGCACAGAACAGCAGCAGCAACATACAATGCCTATTGAAAATCCGTTTTCGGTGCATGAGCAGAACCTGCAAGAGTCGTTGATAACATCCACATCTGGGTCAGACAGAAAAACTGATAATGATTGCGCAGCTTCTCTGATCGGATATCTAATTTCATCGTCGAGAGAAAAGGCTGGGATTGAATCATTTCTCACTGAATAGAAACAGGCTTGGGAATTGATTCCGGTTTCGTAAAACAGGTAATATAGGAAGATTTTTCATCGCCACATTTGCGCAAAGATTTTCCCCAGCGCGGGCAGTTGATAGTGTGCATTCAGACCACTGGGATTGGGCAGCACCCAGACTTCAGCCTTGCCGAGCGTGCGTTCTTGCAGGCCGAGCGTCGCCTGTTTTTCCTGAAATGCACTTCGATAGGAGGTGATTCCCAGAAAGACCACTTTTTGCGGCTGGAACTGAAGCACCTTCTTCGTCAGAATTTCAGCTCCCTCGTAGAGTTCTGCTTTCGACAAGTCATCAGCTCGCTTGGACGCGCGGCTGACGATGTTCGTCAAACCGCCTCCCTGTTTGAGCAGCAGATGATCTTCGAACGGGGAATACAACCGTTCGGTAATACCGGCGCGTGACAGGGCGGGCCAGAATCGGTTTCCAGGACGCGCGAAGTGGTGCCCTACCGCCGCCGAATACAAGCCGGGATTCGTGCCTACAAACAGTGCTTTCAATCCGGTTTCAATTAAATCGGGTAACAGCTTGTCCGTTGCTTGCGCTACTTCGATTGCAGTCGGCTTCCAGATTTCTACCACGACGTACAATCTCCAGTTTGCGGCTGCTCTGTTTCAATTGATGAATCCATCTGCACGAAGAGCATCCATGGCACGCTCGAACGCATTGACGGTCAAATTGATATCCTCGTCGGTGTGGGCAGCCGTCGTCATGGCACCCCAGCCAAACCAGTCAACACCATTCAGCAACAGAGCACAACGAAACGCGTGACCCAATCGGGCATCATGCTTGCGGTCCAGGCGATCAAAATCACTTTTATAGGGAACGAACGAATCATCCGTCGGTCGCGGACCATCGTAACCGGGAAAGACTTTGATTATGGAAAACTGACCATAGACGACCCAGTCCACATTTTTACGCGTGAGAACTTCATTCAATCCCTGTCGCAGTTTTGCACCGTTCTCATTCGCTTTTCGACAGGGCTCTCCAGTGGCAACCTGCTTCAACACGGAAATTCCCGCAGCCGCCGAGAGGGGGTTCGCATTGTAAGTGCCGGGATGTTTCATTTTCTGGCCGAAGGGGTTATCAAAGGCAATCGCCTGCATCAGATCGGCGCGTCCCGCCAGACAGCCGCCCGGCAATCCGCCCGCGACAATTTTTGCCAGCGAAGTCAAATCGGGTACAATGTCACAGACTTCCTGCATACCGCCCGGAGCAACGCGAAAACCGCTGATGACTTCATCCATAATCAACAGCACGCCCTTGTCGGCGGTCAATTTTCTTAGTCCCTGCAGGAACCCGTCATCTAAAGGCACTACACCCCAGCGACTACCGGTCGCTTCGACAATAATACAGGCGGGGTCATGTGCGTCTATCGCACGTTCCACCAGATCCAGATCGTTTGGGCGAATGATAATCAGTTCATCAGAAACACCTTCGGTTACGCCGGGCATGGCGTAGGTTTCGTCATCGTGCGGAGGTTCTGCTGCCTGTGCCAGCAGATCGTGCCAGCCGTGGAAGTGACCTGCGAACTTCATGACCTTCGTTTTTCCGGTGGCAATGCGGGCCACACGTAACGCCATCATCGTCGCTTCGGTGCCACTGCTGGTGAAACGTAACATCTCACAGGAAGGCACCAGTTGTCGAACGAGTTCGCCCCACTCCAGTTCCAGCTCGTGACAGGCGCCAAAGTGTGTGCCTTTCGCTACCTGATCCTGAACCGCTTTGACCATGTCGGGATGACTGTGACCCAGAATCAGCGCACCGTGGCCGCTCCAGTAATCAATGATATCATTGCCGTCCACGTCATATTTATGGCCACCCAATGCATGGTCGACATAAATGGGAAACGGTTTCATATACCGGCCATCGTGTGTCACCCCGCTGGGAAACAGGCTGCACGCACGCTGATACATTTGTGAAGAAGTCGGGAACTTTGCGAAAAAGTCGGCTTCAATCTGTTGTCCCACTGCCTGGCTCATGGTGTTTTACTCACAAATAGATGTAAGGATTTGTTCTGATGTATCATCAGAAGTGATTGCGGCCCGTTGGATTCATTTTAGAAAGCAAAATGAAACGGACTACTGTAATTTATATCGGAACGAGGACCAAATATCAAAGAGTTCAGAACAGGAACAATCTTAATATTCGTTGGATGCCTCAGTCTGGCCTTCAATGCCGGAAAAAGAACTTTCCGCCACCTGACGCACAAGCCGTTCCTCGACTTCCTGTTTCAGTTTGGAAATCGCATCCGCCAAAGGCATCGGACCCAGATCACCATCAATACGATCACGCACGGCAACCGCAGTCTGCTCGGCTTCTTTCGGACCTACAATGAACATATACGGGATCAGCTCCAGCTGCGCATCGCGGATCTTGGCGTTAACTTTCGAACTCCGCGTATCAACTGAAATCCGGAATCCCTGCTGCCTGAGTTGGGCAGCCACTTCGTTTGCGTAATCGAGCGTTTTGTCACTGACGGGTAACACACGAATCTGTTCTGGCGCCAACCATAAAGGAAACGCACCCGCAAAATGTTCGATCAACATACCCGTGAATCGTTCCATCGAGCCAAACGGGGCACGGTGAATCATCACCGGGCGGTGTGGCTGATTGTCGGAGCCGGTATATTCGAGTTTGAAGCGTTCGGGCAGGTTGTAATCCAGTTGCACGGTTCCCAGTTGCCATTCACGGCCAATACAGTCCGAAACCATAAAGTCAGCCTTCGGTCCGTAGAACGCCGCTTCCCCTTCACATTCGCTGAAAGGCATGCCTGAATCCGAGAGTACTTTCCTGAGACTGTTTTCTGCGCGTTCCCAGTTTTCTTCACTGCCGACATATTTATCACTGCCCGGTTCGCGAAGTGAAAGTTGCACGCGGAAATTATCCAGACCCACTGCAGCCAGAATAAATTTGACCAGGTCCAGTGTGATCCGGAATTCCTCTTCCACCTGCTCGGGAGTGCAGAAAATATGTGCATCATCCTGAGTCAAACCGCGTACACGCAACATACCGTTTAATTCCCCGGTTTGTTCATGACGATAAACGGTTCCAAATTCCGCCAGCCGCACAGGCAGATCCCGATAGCTGCGCGGCATCGCTTTATACATCTCGGCATGATGCGGACAGTTCATCGGCTTCAGCAGGTAGCGTTCGTTTTTATGTTCCCAGGCTTTCAGGATTTCAATTTTTTCTTCCCGGCTCGCACCTGGTGGAAATTCAAAATCGCAGTTCATGACCCGTGATGACTTGAAGAAGATCTCCTCATCCTCAGCCGACAGACTCTCTTCTTCCAGCTTTCGCACCCAGAAGTCAACCAGTTGCCCGGCATCATGGCTGAACAGTGGCGCAAATTGCGAATCGCGATAATAGGGGAAATGACCACTGGTTTCATACAGCTCCACGCGTCCGATATGGGGCGAATAAACGGGCTGATAGCCGAGGCGTGTCAGTTCGACCTTGATGAAGTCTTCCAGCACCGCGCGGATGGTCGCACCTTTCGGCAGCCAGAGACAGAGCCCCTGTCCCACTTCCGGATTGATCTGAAACAGTCCCAGTTTTTTCCCCAGCACACGATGATCGCGGCGCTTGGCTTCCTCAACCTGTTCCAGATATTTTTTCAAATCCTTTTTACTGAAGAAGGCAGTTCCATACAGACGCTGAAGTGGTTTACTACCGGTGTCACCCTTCCAGTAAGAACCCGCAATCGATAACAGTTTGAACGCTTTGACTTTTCCCGCATTCGGAATATGAGGACCACGACAGAGATCCACAAATTCGCCCTGACGATAAAAACTGAGCTGCCCATGATCGGCCAGACCCGTTTCGATATGTTCGGCTTTGGAATGCTGATCCATTTCATTCACAAACGAAACCGCTTCACCCCGGTCGAGGGAAAACCGTTCGAAGGGTTCTGCTTCTTTAATGATCTTTTTCATTTCCTCTTCGATTTTGGGAAAGTCATCTTCGCTGATGGTATGTTCGAGTCCAAAATCGTAATAGAACCCATGCGGCAGGGTCGGGCCAAACGCCAGTTGAATGCCAGGCCAGAGACGCATTACCGCCCGCGCCATAATGTGGGCACATGAATGGCGCATCACGCCAAGCGCTTCGGCATCGCGGTCGGTCAGCAGGCGGAGTGAGAGTTCGGACGAGCCTGAAATTTCTTTCATCGGGCGGAACGCATCACATACGGTTCCATCCACTTCTGCAGCGACCACCGCATTGGCCAGCCGCTCACCGATTGATTGGGCTACATCGATTGCAGTGCTGTTTTCGGAGTATTCTTTGACGGTTCCATCGGGGAGTTTGACTTGAATCATCTGAGTATCTGAACTTCATCTAAAGTCGGAACCACCACAGTCGCCGTTACAAAGGGCTCACTGCTCGGGCAGTTCGAAGGAGGTAGCGTCTTTATATTCGACAAGATATGTCTGCGTCAATGTTCGCTCGAAAGAGGGAAAATTGCAGGAAACCATTCAAATTGGTATGATCGGTCAGACAGGACCAGAGATTCCAGCATTCGGCTGTTTTTTCCACAGATTTCGGTCTGGAACTTGACGATATCAATATCGATACGTACCCTTTTTAAACCTCAGGACGATTAGCTCAGTTGGTTAGAGCGCCACGTTGACATCGTGGAGGTCACCGGTTCGAATCCAGTATCGTCCACTTATAAGCCCTGTCTCAGTAACGAGATAGGGATTTTTGATTGCGCCTGATTCTGGTCTCGGAAAAATTTGACCCTAAGAGACTGGAAAGAGCAACCTGCTGGAGAGGGTTAACATGACGATTTCCGTTCAGTGTGACGAATGTTTCCAAAGTTACAAAGTGCGCGATGATCGTGCCGGCCAAATGCTCAAATGCAAATCGTGTGGCGCCAAAATAAGAGTCCCTGCCGCGGATAACGAAATCGAAGATCTCAACGAAGACTACGAACCACCCGGCGCCCTACGCGGAAAAAAAAGAAACCCGCTCCCGCCAAAAAGAAAAAGAAGACCAAAAAAGGAATCAGTATCACTCCCGGAAATATCGTGAAAAAGATTTTCGGTGGCCTCTCAATTGCAGTAGGCTTGTTCATTCTTTTCGGTGTGGTCCGTGTAATATTTACCGAAGGGCTGTTTCCCAAGGAAGGACTTAATCCCGGTCTTGGATTTCTTATGGCTTCCGCATTTTTTACCGTCGGTAAAAAATGGTTGACTGATGAGTGACGACATCTGTTAACCTGACTTCTGCTTAGTCAATCGCAGGGAATTACGAGACGATAATTCTCTTATAATAGTCAGTCGCATTCTGTTCCAAAACTGTGAATTCAAACTCGCTGACAACTGACTCCCGAAATCGTTTCGCATCATCTTCCCGCAGGGTAATATCAAAGCGGCCGATCATTTCCTGACCTTCATCGTCCCATGTCTCATAGAATCGCAAATACCAAGATGTATCCGGCGGTGCGATTCCTACATGAACATACTCATCACCCTGCATTGTACTCATTAGTTCTCGAGGTGTCCCGATCATCGAAAACAGATCATGAATATTGCACTCACCTCTTCGGAAATGCAATCCATCATGTTGCCACCAGTCCTCATATTGGACCAGTTTTGTTTCATGTAGAACATTCTGTAAGAATGACGCAATCATGCATAACGATTGAGATAAGGATCGGATCGGAATCGGTTCTTTCAACGAGAAGTTGATCCCCGCTGGTTGAGGAAAAGAATTGTTTTCTGGAATGGAAAGTGACATGGTTAATTTCTCTTTTGATGATGCGAAGCATTCTGTCGCGTTGTTTACTTCAAGTTCAGTTCCAATCAATTGGTTCTAGACTCACATTCCATTCGAATGGAATGCCACCTGTTTCGATACAATTTTATGAATTCATGGTTTTTGGGCTTTGAGTGGTGGATCTTCTCCTTGAAAGACATAAACGAGATTTCCCTGCTCATTTTCCGCTTCTACAACTGAGTGCCACCTGATACTGAAAGCATGCGAATACGAATTTAACCGATGATAATTCTCAATCCATTCAGGTGAATCGACAACCGCCCCACTCAGATGGGCTCCCCTGAAAAATGTCTGACGTAAATTCGTTCCAGAAAATCGAGCGCCCTTTAAGCGGGAGCCGGAGAATATCGCGCTTTGCAGGTTGGCTCCCTCAAAATTGGCGTTGGATAAGTCACAGTCAATGAAATGTGTGTGCATCAAACGGGCGTTTGTAAAATTGGCACCCCGTAGATCGGTGTCTTTGAATTTTGATCCCCCTAAATGGGCAGAACTGAAGTCGGCTCCTTCCAGAACTCCTTCTAACTGAAAAGCTTTTAATTGACGCAGGCTAAAATCGAGATTCATCAGATAAGCCCCTTTAAAGTCACTTTGATAGCCCGCATCGTGTTCCAGCTTGAGTAACATAAAAACTGAACTTTGAGTTTTACTTTTGTCATAAACTGGCATTCCTGAACGGAAGATCTTTGTTTTTGTATCCACACCTGCAAGTGCAAGCAAGATTTTATCTTCCGGTCTACTTTTCAGGCCGAGCATCTCACGTAATACATATCGGGTCCGCGCCTGTTCCATTTGACGCTTAAGCGTGGTCTTTTCAAGATCCTTTAATGCTTGCTTTCTGGCTGTTGGCTCAAGTTGCTTCAAATAGTTCTTGCGTGCTGGATCAGGAGCATTCTTGATTAGAAAGATAACAAAAAATAGACAAATAAAGAGGAAAGAGCCTAGATGACGTGATCCGATCAGTTTGAAAAAATCAAAAGTCAATTTCAAACACACAAAGAGAAAATCATAAGCCAGATCAATCATCCAGTTTGTGAAGGAATATAGTCGGCCTCTCAATTGCCAAATTAATATTCCAAGCACAATCAGCAGGATTACTTTGAACTCGTATGGTTCAATCGCGATCTCATTCAGACTCTCAACCCATTCCCAGTTTTGAACAACGGAGATTGTGGAGAGAAAGCCGGAACTCAGGGAGAGTTTAATGAAACAGAAGTGAATGGTCATAAATGTGACCTGAGCAGGTAGAAAAGCAATGAATCGCGGGTCTCTATTTTGACAACTCCATCAGAGATTCGCAACTACTTCTTCGCATCCTTCAAATACACGGTCTTCTCGCCGCCCCATTGGTCGATGTAAATCGGGGCGTTGTGAGGCTTGCCTTTTTCTCCGCCGCTTAAGGCCAGGTGACCTTCCCCCGATGTTAGTACCAGCCTAAGTGAGAGAATCGGGGTTCATGGGGTCGGTGTTCTTCTGGAGTGAGGCCGTAGGCCGAACGGAAGAAGAACACCGCGCGGCAAATGCCGCAGGGGTTTGGTAATTC
>JAHZKX010000016.1 GCA_022600195.1 Planctomycetota bacterium | reverse complement strand
GTTCGTTTTGTCGAACTGACTTGCACCAACGTCAAAAGTGATCGCTGGGACCAACACAGCAATTTGAAAAGAGATCACGAAAATAATGCCCGCGCGGTCGATCAGCCCATCGCCGGATTATTAAAAGATCTCAAACAGCGCGGACTGCTCGATTCGACGCTGGTGATCTGGGGTGGCGAGTTTGGCAGAACCCCATTTGCACAAGGCAAAAATGGACGAGACCACAACCCGTTTGGTTTTTCCATGTGGATGGCAGGCGGCGGCATTAAAGGGGGCACCACATATGGCGCCACTGATGACTGGGGTTATAAAGTCGTAGAAAATCGCGTGGAAATGCATGATATCCACGCAACCATGTTACATCTGCTGGGGTTAGATCATACGAAATCAACTTTCCGTTTTGGAGGTCGCGACATGCGACTCACCGACGTACACGGACACGTCGTGCATGATGTGATCGCTTAACCGGTTACATTCAATCTGCTTTCAACTGGAATTCGAAAAGGCGTTTCAATGAAATTTTGCCTGCAACTGCTGACTTTTTCGCTTTCTGTCGTTTTTTGCACCTCAACAATCCTCGCTGAAGACTGGCCCGCGTTTCGGGGACCAAGAGGAAATGGCACCTCTCTGGAAAAAAAAGTTCCTCTGAAATGGAGCCCCACAGAAAATATCATCTGGAAGGTAGCCCTACCCGCCCCAGGCAACAGTAGCCCCATCGTTTCAAACGGACGTGTGTTTGTCACCTGCGCAGAAGATGAAGGACGCAAACGGAGCCTCTACTGCTTTGACCGCACAAACGGACGAGAACTCTGGAAGCGAACCGTGAATTTCGACAAGGTCATGCCCACACATAAAACCAATAATTATTGTGGTTCCACACCTGTAGCAGACGGAAAACGTGTCGTCGTCTGGCACGCCTCGGCAGGTCTCTTCTGCTATGACTTCGCCGGCAAGGAACTCTGGAACCGAAACCTGGGAGAGTTCGAACATATCTGGGGTTATGGCGCCTCACCCATTCTGCACAAAGGAAAGATCATTCTCCATTGCGGCCCGGGGAAACGGGTCTTCATGACAGCCATTGATCTGGAGAACGGAAAAACCATCTGGGAAACAGAAGAACCCGTCGAAGGCAACGGCCAACGCAACAATGAGCGAAAATACATGGGCTCCTGGAGTACCCCCATTATCACCAAGAAAAATGGTCAGCATCTCATCATCTGCAGCATGTTGCTCCGGGTGAATGCCTATGA
Organism: Planctomycetota bacterium; assembly: GCA_022600195.1. Lineage (GTDB taxonomy): Bacteria > Planctomycetota > Planctomycetia > Planctomycetales > Planctomycetaceae > Gimesia. Next base: position 76,842 of record JAHZKX010000016.1, on the reverse strand, counting down.
TCCCCAAACAGGGAAGATCATCTGGAGCTGTCTGGGGCTACACGGTAAAAAGGGAGACCTCGCTTACACATCCCCTGTCCTCGCCGATGAGATCTGCGTAGCAATGGGGGGCTTCAATGGCCCAGCAATCAGTTTCCGCATGCAGGGAACAGGAGACATCACCGCAAAAGAGCAGCTCTGGCGAAAAGAACCCAACCCGCAACGTATATCAACTGGCATCTACACACAGGGCTCACTTTTCATGGCCAACGCGGGCCCCAATATTTTCCAATGCCTCAATCCGTCAACAGGAAAAATTCTCTGGCAGGAACGATCAGGAGGAGCAGCCTGCTGGGGTTCGTTAATCCTGGCAAATCAACATCTCTACGTGACCGACCAGAACGGAACAACACACGTCTTCAAACCCAACGTGAAACGTTTAGAAAAAGTAGCTCAGAACGAACTTCGCGAAAGAAGCAACTCCACACCCGCTTTTTCCAATGGGCAAATCTTTCTCAGAACGTTTCAGCACATCTATTGTATTGGAAACTAATCTCGAACTCGGATTACCAGAGTTCGATTTCCAGTTCGAGCTCAACACCAAACTTTTCAGAAACCGTATTCTGAGCGAGGTTGATCAGATCAAGCACATTTTCCGTCGTCGCATCTTCATCGTTGACGATGTAATTCGCATGCCGATCACTGATCTCGGCACCTCCGATCCGGGTTCCCTTCAATCCTGCCTGTTCGATCAGGGCGCCCGCATGCATGCCGCGCGGATTTTTAAAGATACAACCAGCCGACTGATGAGTCAGAGGCTGACTTGCCTTTTTCATAATCCAGTTCTTTTTCATGCGATTGGTAACTTCTTCTGAATCATCCTGCTTTAATTCAAAAGTGGCTTCGAGAATCGCCAGTTCATTGATACTGCTTTCCCGATAACTGAAACTCAGTTCGTCAGCGGTCCGCACAAAGATTTCCGCGCGAGCCGTCAAAACGCTAACCGAAGTGGCATACTGCCCGATATCACCGTTTTGGCCACCCGTGTTGCCATGCAAGGCACCCCCGACCGTTCCGGGAATACCAACCAGCCCCTCCAGACCGGCCAGCCCCGCCTTCACTGTCTGTGAAACGAGATTCGATAATAGCGTGCCCGCTCCTGCAGTCACAGAAGTACCGTCGATTTGAACGGTTGCAAATGCATCGCCGTTAATCCTGATCACCGCCCCCTGGACGCCGGCATCTTTGATCAGAATATTAGAACCCCCGCCAAAAACACGCACGGGGATCTCATTTTCGACACAGCACTGAACGACTGCCTGGAGCTCGTCCACATTTCGCGGTTCGAGAAAAAACTGAGCTGGTCCTCCTATTTTGAAATAGGAATACTTAGCCAGCGGTTCAGAATGTTTCAGTATCTCTTTGAAGTCTTCGATTGAACTCATGATGGATCCGATTTATTTCGCCTGCCCCCATAGTAATGATGATATCACCAGCTTGAGCATCAGTCTCTAAAGTTGAGACCATCTGGTCAAGGGAACTGCTGAAACTGACCGAATCATTATGGCGAAGAATTCGATTCACAAGCTCTTTTGATGTATCAACCGGCTCTGTTCCGAGTTTTTCGCGGGCCGCATGCACGGGAGCGATCAGTACCTGATCAGCCAGGCGGAAACTCCGGGCATAATAATCCATCAAAGCCTGCGTGCGCGAGACTTGATGCGGTTCATATAGACACCAGATCTTGCGATACGGATATTCCTGACGCAACATTTCAAGCGTTGACTGTATTGCTGTGGGATGATGAGCATAATCATCAAATAAAGTCATTCCCTTATAAGAACCCATTCGCTCATAGCGACGGTGAATTCCAGGAAAATCATAGATTCCTTCGCGAATCTCCTCCGCATCAATACCGACAGTATGACAAAGAATGGCGGCAACCATCGCGTTGGATACATTATGTTTACCCGTTTTCTGAAGTGAAATTTCAGAAAAATACTCGCCTTGATGAAACAATCGAAATCGCAAGCCAAAAGAGGTTTGCTTAATATCGGTCGCCCACCAGTCTGCACCACGTTCCAGAGAAAAAGTAGAGACTTTCGCTTTGCAGGAATTGAGAATTTTCTGCAGCCCCAGACAATTTCCCGGAAGCAGTAATGTACCACCCATAGGAATCCGAGAGACAAACTCGGCATACGCGGATGCCATGTCATCCTGATTTTTGAAATAGTCAAAATGATCGGGTTCGATGTTCATAATGGCCGCGTTGTAGGGAAATAAATCCAGAAAACTACGCTGGTATTCACAGCTTTCCGCTACAAAAAGCGGACCTTCCCCGGCCCAACCACTTAAATTCTGACTACATAGTTCCGCACCTATCATTGCAGAAGGAGCAACTCCCGCATTCTGCAGTACGTAGGCAGTCAATGCCGTCGTTGTGCTTTTACCATGCGTGCCTGCTATGCAGACTCCTTTTTTCTGCCGCATCAAACTGCCAAGCATCTGCGAATAAGAATATTGGGGAATTCCCATTCGCTGTGCAAAGCGACGCTCAGGATTCGCCAGACCAATGGCCGGACTATAAATCAAAACGTTCGTGCCTTCAGGAACAAATCGTTTATCATGCCCCTGATGAATTCGATATCCACCATCCCGCAGTGTGTCTTCTGCAGGTAACGAAGGACTCAAATCGGATCCTGTCACCCGACAACCGGCACTGGAAAGATATTCTGCCAGCGCTTTCATTCCAGAACCACAAATGCCCACCAGATGCGCAGAAGCGGGCAACGCTGCTGAATTCAACTGGAATTCATTTGCGGAATGGCTTTGTCGATTGATGTTCGCTTTTGACAGGATCATAGTCGCCTTAATGTCTATCTTGAAGTTCCCGATAATTTGTCTTGAAAGGGCTTTCCCCACACAAGAACTGGTTTCGGTTGGATCGATCCGAAGTCCCTCGTCTCTTTTTTATCGGGAATGAATGCGTTCTGAATCCATTGGTTATGACATTTGTTTCGACTGGATAAACATTATCGAATAGCGAGATCCTGTTGCATCAAGCTGGCAATCTGGAGAATATCGACAAGACAGACAAACATCGTGCTATATTACTCTAAGGTGATTTCTTTGTTTGACTTCCTTTCATTTTTTCGAACTTCTTATCATTCCTATCTCGCTTCGATACAATGCATTATGCCTTGAAACGGATTTTGCCTGAAGAGCAATTTTTCCAGAGTCCTTTGAAGCCAGTTCTAACATCCATTGTTCACGGAAAGTATCCCTGAGGGAGTCACTCTATGCCCACGCCTGAATTCGATATTCAATCCGCTCATCGCTATTTTGCCGCTGATTGTTTCAATAAAACCTGGAATTTTCTTGAGAAAAAAGACCGGACTCCCTCTGAGAATCTGGAGATGATTTCCACCTGTCAGGCTTCTTTCTGGCATTGGACACAATTCGAGGGGCATACTCCTCTCAATATTTCCATCGCCTATTGGCAGCTTTCCCGTGTTTATGCGATGACCAATCAACCCAAACTGGCGCTCAGCTTTGCCTCTCTCTGTCTGAAGATCAGCCAGGCAAACGAGTTAAGCCCCTTCTATATGGCTTATGCCTACGAAGCACTGGCACGGGCTTCAACGGTCGCAAACAGACCGGAAGAAGCCGACACCTGGCTGGAAAGTGCAAAAAATATTGCAGAATCGGAGTTGGAAGCAGACGAAAAACAACAATTGCTCACGGATCTGAATACAATATAAGTCACTCACTGCCCTGTTTGATCTGATACAGCAGATCTGATTTTCCATTCTTCGTAGATTAGTCCCACTTATGGATTATCTGAAACAACTTCTCGAATCCTATTTTGAGATCCCTCCCACGGGACCCGGCCAGGGAACCGAGTGGAACTTGCAGTGGAATGCGCCCTGGCCTGCCTGGTTGCCCGACTGGGTCGTGTTGCTGATGGGTACCGCGATCATCTTTCTGCTGATTTTTGCTTATCTGAAAGATACTATCCATCTCGAGCTCCCCAAACGCGCTGGATTATTGACCATCCGACTGACCTTGTTTGTGATTGTCCTGCTGTTTCTTACCAAACTCACGCTCTCTATTCACAGGACTGGCTTGCCCTTTATAGCAGTCTTAATTGATGACTCAGCCAGTATGGGGCTGGAGGATGATTATTCTGAATCGGGCGCTCAAGAATTCAGTACCCGAGCCCAACAGCTGGGAAAAGGAAAGAATCGCCTCGATCTGGTAAAATCATTCTTGCTACAGAATGATGCACAATTCCTGAGCTCGCTGCAAAAAAAACATAAATTGAGACTTTATCATTTTTCAGAAGCATGTATTCCACTCGGGGGTCAAAGCCTGCTGGAGAAAACCCATGCCGAACAAACGCGTGAGTTAATCACACAAGTGGAACCATTGGGAAAAGAAACCCGACTGTTCCATGCCGTACAGAAAGTACTGAACGATTTTCGAGGAACACCGCCCACCGCCATTATTGTCTTCAGTGATGGGATCTCCAGTACGGGTGAAATGGATCTCTTATCACGGGCAAGTGCTTTGGCAAAATCAAAACTGGTTCCTATCTTTCCCGTGGGTGTAGGCAGCGAACAACCTGTCAGAGATCTGCAATTATACGACCTGCTGGTTGATGATGTTGCCTTTGTGAATGACCCCATCAATCTCTCTGCGAAAGTCAAAAACTTTGGTATCAATTCCGGATCGATTTCTGTCGCTCTGAAAGAGGCAAAAACCGGCGTTGCCCTGGCTACCAGACAGTTTCCCATCAATCCAAAAAAGGAATCTCAAAAGATTGAACTCACTTTCACGCCTACGAAACCGGGACTGTTTGAATTTGTGTTTGAAGTCAAACCGGTCAAGGGTGAAGTCAATCAAAAGAACAATCAGCAGGTAGGGCAAGTCTCTGTACTCGATCAGAAGATTCGAGTGCTGCTGGTGGATTCGGTTCCCCGGTATGAATATCGCTACCTGAAACATCTGTTGGAAAGAGATAAAACCATCGAACTCAGAAGCATTTTACAGGAATCGGATCTGGAATATTCTTCAGAAGATGCGACTGCTTTAGATTATTTCCCCGTAAAAAAAGAAGATCTTTATCAATATGATGTGGTAATCCTCGGCGATGCAGATCCCGCCTATTTCAGTCAGGCCGTTTTTGAAAATCTGGACCAGTTCGTACGTGAAAAGGGAGGCGGGCTGATTGTGGTTGCCGGACCGCGTTTTTCCCCACAAGCTTATGCCAACACAAAACTGGAAGGACTGTTACCTGTCGAATTACCAAAAACAAACCGGGCGGCCAACGATGCGTCTGTGATTGAAGGATTTCAACCCGAATTGACTACCGAAGGTCAATACAACACTTCGATCTTCCGATTTGCAGACAGTGCGGAAAAAAGTCAAACCATCTGGAACAACTTACCTGAGCTGTATTGGTTTTACACAGCCGAAGATGTGAAACCCGGTGCTTCGGTGTTCGCCACACATCCCACACAAAAAGGGAAAAATGGACAACTGATTCCCATCATTGCCACGCAACGCGTGGGCGCAGGTAAAGTGCTCTTCAATGCAACCGATGATCTTTGGAGATGGCGCGATCTGGTTGGCGACTTGTATTATTCCCGCTTCTGGGTGCAGGCGATTCGATATCTCAGTCGTTCTAAATTATTAAACCAGGAGCAAGCGGTCGAGCTCAGCCTGGATCGCAAAATTTATCAACAAGGCGACACAGTCCAGATTCGCGTCAAATTTCTGGATGAACGACAAATACCGACAAAGCTGGAAAATGTGACTGTGATGCTGGAAAGGCAGGGAGATGTCTCCCGTCCTGTCATTTTAGCCCCACTGGAAAAATCACCCAATGTCTTCGAAGGAAGTTATTCCAATATCACTGAAGGGGCCTACCATACCTGGGTCTCTCAACCAATCCTGCAGGGAACTCCCCCCTCAGATGATTTTCGGGTCGAAATCTCACAAAGAGAATTGCTGATCCGGGATATGAACCAGAATGACATGCAAAAAACGGCCAATGAAACCAGAGGAAAATATTTTCATATCTTTGCCGCAGACCAGCTTCCCCGGGCAATTCCCGCAGGGCACCCGGTTCCACTGGAGAACGAAGAACCAATCCCGCTCTGGAATCGCTGGGAGCTCTTAATACTGTTCACTTTGCTGATTACGGCAGAATGGCTCTTAAGAAAACGTTTTCGCTTAGTATAATAGAGAGTGTTATCCCTGTTTTTTCTGAACTCAGAACTATGCCTCAATCACTTCGTACTAAATTTGAGCAACTGCATCGCAAGATCCATCAGTTAATCTGGCTCGATGGACTCTGTCGAGGATTGACGCTATTTTTAGTTCTGACCCTCAGCCTGATCAGTCTTGACTGGGCTCTGAATATTACAGACCCGGTCATTCGATTATTCCTCAGTCTCACAGCGGGTGGATTTGTTCTGGGAGCACTCTGGAAAAAACTGGTCATCCCTTTAAAAACACCGCTGACAGATTTTGACCTGGCACTGAAAATTGAACGACAACACCCGGCCCTCAAAGACAGTTTTGCCAGCAGTGTCCAATTTGATACTCAGCAAACATCACAATTTTCGGGTTCTCAACAACTTCGTCAGGCAGTCATCGACGACGCCTTTCAACAGGCTACCCGTATCAATTTTCTGGAACTGGTTGACACACAACCAATCAGAAAAATTATGATGGTCACTCTTTTATTCTGTCTGATAGTAGCTTCCATTTCGGTTCTTCATCCACAACGCGTGATTTTGGGAATCCATCGATTGATTCTTCCATTCTCAGCACCCGATTGGCCACAAACCGTCGAGCTGCTGATTCTGAATGAAAATATGGTGCCCATTGAAGCGGGTCCTCAAAATCAATATCAGGTTGTTGAAGGAGAGAGCTTTCGCTTTTTTGTAGAAAATCGAAAAGGGGTTCCTCCTGAAGATCTACGGATCGTATATCAATCGCCGGATAATCAGGCATCACCTGGAAAATTACATTCGGAGCGGCTTCGAATCGTTTCGGTTCCCGGACCATCAGGTGTGAACCGTGACCTGGGCACCGGATCATTGTTGATCTCCAGGAAAAAAGTGAAGCTCAGAGCCATCGGCGGCGATGACAGTTCGATGAAGTGGCTGAACATTGTCTCGGTTCCTCCTACCATCATCGAATTACAGCAAGTCAGGCTCATTCCACCTGCTTATACATCCAGACCCATCGAAAAACTACCGCAGGGCATCGGCAATTTTAAAGCTATCGTCGGAACGAACGTCGAATTCAAAGCCCGTTCCAATAAGCGGCTGAAATCTGCTGTTTTGAGAATTAAGGACCGCGAACCCATTTCCCTCAGGCTGGATGAAGATCGAAAACATTTTGGCAGCTCCTTTGACATTCAAGAGCCGGGAACCTATTCCTTCTGGTTCGAAGTGGAAAATGATCAGGGGTTCAAACCACCTTCCCCGAAACGTTATGAGATTACAGCCATCGGCGATGCTGTTCCCGAAGTCTATCTCGAAAAGCCGGAAACCGATCTCCAGGTGACTCCCACTGCACAAATTCCCTTAATGGTCGCAATCCAGGATGATTTAAGCATCGCCAGTGCACTGATTCGTTATCAGAAATCATCGAAAGAAGAAACTCTCTCGCGTGCGCTGCGAACAGACCGTGATAATCAGTCATTTCCTCTCCCGTTTGACCCACAATCATCCGAGGAGCAATTGATTCTCACTCATAACTGGAATCTGTCTGAGCTGGCGCTGACAGAAGGTGATCGAATCATATTTCGTGCAGAAGCCAGCGACCATTTTCGTAGTGAAGTCTCGCCGGATGGTAAACCCCTTGATCCACCAGAAAGGCATATTGGAACCAGCAGTTCACGAGTACTGACTCTGGTCAGCCCGCAATACAAAGCCAAAGAACTGGCTAATCGACACGCTCTTCTCCTCGAAGAGCTGACGCGCGTTATAAAAGATCAACGACTTTTGCATACCGAAGTCAAAGACGTCCAACACCAGCTCCAGCGGGTTGGTACAGCCCGCGCGGAAGAGATTGATACGATCAAACAGGTGGAAATGGATCAGAAACGTGTTACCTCCCAGTTATTCAGGCCACGTACCGGCCTGGAACAACGTTCGAGGGAACTCGTAAATGAACTAGAGTGGAATCACATTGATGACCCAGGGATGAATCAACGACTTTCGGAACTCAACACTGAACTGTCACAACTGAATCAGAACGCCTTCCCACAAATACAGAAACAGATTACTCAAGCCCGAAAAAAACTTCAGTCAAAGATAAAATCAAGTCCTGTAGGGAAGAATGCCGCGGATCAGTCGACCCAAAAAGGGAAATCAACAAGTTCCAGTCTAACCAAACCAGAATCTGACACAGAAAATAAGGCTGGCAATCGTTCCTCTGACAGTAGCCCACTCGAATCATTGAATATTGCCGAAAAAGAACAACAGCGTGTCATCAACAGATTGGACCTCGTTCTGAAATCGCTATCACAATGGCAGAACACAAGAGATCTTGTTGCAGAGCTGGATGAACAGATTCAGCAACAGTCAGAAATCCAAACACAAACCGAAAAACTGGCAAAAAAAACGATTACAAAATCGTTTGGAAATCTAAAGCTTCAAGAACAGGCAGACTTGGAAAAATTGGCAACCCGTCAGGAACAACAGGCTGAAAATTTTAAAGCGTTTCGAAATTTACTCGATGCTCTCAATTCGCAAGCCGACGCTGTCACACAGGATGAACAATTACAAAAACAGGCTGCCATGGATTTTATGCGTAAAAAAACTATTCCTGAAGAGATGCGAAAAACAGCCGAAAAGCTGAAACAAAATCAAGTGGGCCAAGCGATTCAGGAACAACAAACGATTCAGCAATCCATGGAAATGTTGAAAAAAATCTTCGCCGACCAGAGTGCAAATTCAACAGACCAGTTAGTTAAAAAACTCAAACAATCCGAACAGGAATTAAGTCTGTTAAAACAGCAGCAACAGGATGTCCTGGAAAAACTGCAAACAGCAAAGAATGCTGCCAACGAGACAGACCTGAAAACACAACTCCAGCAACTTGTGAAGCAGGAACAGGAACTGAAGAAAAAACTGAAACAGTTTGAGCAACAACTGAAACGACTGAACCTGCAACAAGCCGCCCAATCGGTTCAACGTGCTGGAAATCGTTGCGCCAAAATAAATAATGCACTGCAACAGGGAAAGATTCAGGAAGCACAAAAAGAAATCCAGGAAACGCTGGATGATCTGGAACAGGCACAACGCGAATTGGCGCAGCGCAAAAAAGAGGCGGAAGAATCACTGGCCTTTGAAGAATTTGCCAAAATGAGTTCAGAACTCAGAAGTCTGATTGAAAGGCAAGATGCAGTCATTCAGGAAACGAAACGGCTTGAACAGGCACGTCTGGCGCGCGGGCGGTGGTCGCGAGGTCAATTAAAATCCTTGAAGCAACTGTTCGAGACAGAAAGAGATCTGAAAAACGAGACCATAAATCTGACGGAGAAACTGAAGGCAGCGCCAGTATTTGTATTGGCGCTTGAAAAAGTCATCGAACAACTGGAGAGTGCACTCATCCGACTGGACCAGCGTCTCACAGATCAGGAAACCCAAACAGCCGAGCAATCTGCAAAATCAAAACTGGTCAAATTGTTAGAAATTCTGGATGAAAAACCAAAGCTGAACGAGACACAAGAAACGCAGTCCGATCAAAATCAAAACTTCCCGCAAACAGACCAGATTTCACTGTTAACGCAGTTGAAGCTGCTCAAATTACTACAAGAGAACATATTGCATCGCACGAAATCATTTAACAATTCACTCAGCCAGGAGAAAAAACTGACTCCCGAGCAAATCCAGCGACGTAAAGCGCTCTCAAAAGAGCAAGCTGAACTGGCAGAATTGTCGATGGTACTGCTGACACTTCTCAATCAGACACTTTCCGAAGAACCGGAACCCGAGCTCGAATTGAAACGATGAATACAAAATCAAGCAGACAATCATGGATCTTATGCCTAATAGTGATCGGAATCACTATCACACCAAACCAGCAGGATTACTTCCTGTTCGCTGATGAGCAGCCACAAAAAAAATCTGCTCCAGAGAAATCGAACATAACAAAAAGTATTGAAAATACTGATGCGAAACAAAATCGAAATCAGAAAGAAAATCGCAAACGAGCAAGTCGCAAAAATATGCTACCGGTGGAACCGATCATCGCAGAGATGAAACGTGCCGGTAAACTGATTGAAAATCAACAGACGGGAGAGGAAACTCAGAAACTCCAGCAGCAGGTTGTCCAAAATCTGGAACAGTTAATTCGTCAGGTCGAATCTGCCCCCACAACGTCAAGGCAACAACTCAAATCAGATCATGACCAGCAGTTAAAAGATGAGAAAAAATCGCGAATGCAGAAATCAAAAACGGGACGGAAAAGTGGCAATCAACTTTCTCAAGGTCCGGCGCGCCAGTCTTCCGAGCGAAAAGAAGAGGGTCAGGCTACAGCGGGCAGCCTGGCAAACAGGAATCTCTACATCAAAGAGGCATGGGGACACTTACCCCCCGCCATGCGACAGAAACTGTTAAACATCTATACCGAGAAGTTTCTACCCCAGTACGAAAATCAGGTACGCCGTTATTACGAAGCGCTGGCCGAGCAGAAAAAACGCTCTCCCTGATATTTTTGGTAGCTGTTGAAAATGAAACGCTTTGAGTCTGCTGGAAAACCCATTTCAGGGTGAAACGACGTCAAAAGTATCGCTTCTTAAAATGGTCGTGTCGAAGCTGTTTCCGTTAAACATACGAACGTAATTCCAGCGTCGAGCGCCTTTTAATGCAAATCCCGGGGTAGTTGCCAGTTCAGGAAGACGATAGGCAGAACGACTCTCAGGACGGGGATATCGTGCGGCAACTTCTGGTGGTAGATCATGGCTGTAATAAGAGCGAGTAAACATCCAGCCTTCTGCTTCAGCACGAGTGGTTCCGAAACTGAAGCACGCTGAACCTGTCAATATCGCAAGCATAATCGATTTTGTGACAAGTCTGTGGATGTTTACTGACCGTTTGACCTTCATAAGGCTTACCTCTTCAGAAGTGGTTCTGCATGTTGCAATAAATCAACACTCTGAACCTGCTTTGAAACAAATGTTGCATTAAATCAACATTCTCTCTTCAATTGACTCGATGAAGAGGTAATACGCAGATGCTATGCCAAATCGAAACAATTAATCAGTCGAGCGGAATCCCCGCTTCTTTATAAAGCTCTGCTTTTTTCTTGTTATCCTGCAGAACCATTATATTTCCGGTCTCAGCGTCATAGCCATATAATTTATAAGGAGGAAGTTGAGCGAACTCAACCCGGTTCTCCTTCATCATTTTCATGTACTCGTCGTAACTGGGAAATTTATCATTCAAAACTTTATGCGTTTTAATAGCCTGTTGCATGCCAAACGTACTCGCTTTCGACGCCATCACAACATAAGCACTGCCGGCCTGAGAAAATGGATCGACACCTTTAATTTTTCCATCAACCACTTCAATGTCCGGATTTTTGAGAGCTTCTTTCGCATTAACGACTACGGCGGTTGTCTTTCCAATGATACTTTTTTTGCCATCATTCTTCGCGGGATCCTTCGGTTCCGCTGCAGGCATCACCTGCTTTTGAGGGGCGTCCTCCCCTCCCTCGTTATTACCTTGAACCGTATTCTGTTCTTTGGCAATTTTGCTGGGGTCCGTACAGCCGCACAAACTGACAACCAGAAAGAGGCAAGCTACGTTCGCACTCTTGAGACTTGATATTTTGTTCACAATTTCTTTCATCACTGTTACTCCAAACAGGAAAGAGATTCATTTTAAACGCGAATCAAATACAAACTCTAACACAAATAGCAGTCTTTTTCATTCAATTTATAACGAAGACTTTATGACAATCGCATCTGGTTCATTTACTCATAATTACACATAAGTATACCCATCAATATTGTTAAAGAAACCGATTAAAATCGGAGTTTTAACATTAGGTAACCGAGTTGACGGAACAACTATTAGTAGGTATCGCGATTCTTTTTTTATCACTAAATCGATATGGAACGTTTATGACATAAGTTTAGGTATCGCTTTCCGTTCTCTCTATAAGTTTGCTATATTGAATAATGATTCCAGATGCATTGAATCATAATACAATATTAGTGGCCCTAATAGAATTTAGTGAACGGAGACTCCAGAGCCCTTATGTCGGCCTTTACCTCTACGATTACTGATCAAGATGCCAGACGCGCATTTTCTACGTTATTGAACGAGGAGCGACTGCGCATCTTTGGGTATATCCGAACATTAGTTCCTCACAACTCAGATGCCGAAGACGTATATCAACATGTGTGTTTGACACTTTGGAATAAATTTAGTGAATTTGATCAAGAGCGAGATTTTTTCTCCTGGGCGTGTGGTATCGCTTTTTTTACCGTTTGCAATTTTCGCAGAAGTGTTCAACGTGATCGACACTTTTTTAGTCAGGAGCTAATCGAATCAATGTCTGTGGAACGGATGCAACATCTTAACAATCACAATATTCGACTGGAATATTTACGTGACTGCTTCGATAAGCTAAAATCCACAGATCAGGAATTACTCATCAGTGCTACGTACGAAAAACAATCCATCAAAGATTTTGCAGAGAAGGCTGGTAAAACAGTCCAGACACTTTACAACCGTCTGAGTACCCTGAGACGTGAGTTAGCCGAGTGCGTTATGAGAAAGCTTAAATCTGAGGAACCTTCATAATGTCGGCCCATGACCCTTCTGCAAATGTTAGTCGATTGTTAAGTCGGCTTTCTGACGGCGAATTATCCCAATCAGAATTTGAAGAAGTTGAGCAATATCTACTCGAGAACCCAGAAGCAAGGCAGACTTACTTTGATTATGTGGATATCAATACCGGAATCAATAATCACACTGTTGAGAGATTAAAAGAACTCGACGGCGTCTTTACCTCAAATATTCCTCAAAGCAAAATTGCTTCATTGAAGCCAGTCGCCGGCAAAACTCAGAAGAAATCTTCTCTACTCAGCTATATTGCCGTCGCCGCTACTTCTGTCATGCTACTTTTATGCTCAGAATTTTTCATGGGGGAACGTTTTTTCCCGTCAAAAACGCATCCCGAAAAAGTGGCCACACCGACAAATGATTTACCCGAAACTTATGTGGCCACTCTCGTGCGATCGACGGAGTGCAAATGGGGCAATTACAACCCTCCTCAATTTTCTGGACAACGATTATTATCCAAACATCTTTTCCTGAAAGAAGGCATCGCTGAATTTCGTTTTGACAGCGGAATCGGTCTGGTTCTGGAGGGTCCAACTGAACTCAAAATCGCATCTGCGAACTCTGCCAAATTACTCTCAGGCTCAGTTGTGCTGCACGGATATGAATCGGCACCGGAATTCGAACTCGTCACTTCACAGGCGAAATTTTTTGATGTCGGCACTGAATATGGAATCAAGGTTGAAGAGAATTTAGGCACCGAATTACATGTTTTTGAAGGCTCTGTGCGAATTCAGCCCATTGAAGATTCTTCTAACGTTGATCCAAATATTCAGATTGTCAACGAAGGTGTCGCACAGTACATCGATAACAAGACCAACAAAGTAATTGCATTGGAACCTGATAAGTTTCAACGAAAAGTACCCAAAAAAGCCAAGGATCCGAAAGCCTCTCGTGAAGAGCTGATTGCCTACGATGGCTTTCACCCCTTCAGGAAAACTGATCTGAAGTCACAATCGAAATGGCAACATGGCGGAACAGGCTGGGTAGGTCCCTGGCGCAACTGGAGACTTGGTTTACAAAACAGAAAAAATGGCAAGACCCAAATATTAAAACTGAGCCCGGCAACAAGTCACCCTGAAAAAACACTACTTCCAAAATTACTTTCGTCAGATCAAACAGGTTGCATCGAATTCAATCAAAGTAGTCAATCCTGGCGCACTTTAAAAAAACCCTTACGGCTCGATACTGATGCGGTCTACTATCTCAGTATTTTCCTTGAGAAAGCATCACCCTCATCTGCGTCTACGACCCAGAACCAGTATGGAAATATCTCTTTTCGGACGTTAGACAATCCAAATGACAAAAAAATAAATGCGGGGAAAATTCAATTCAGTATTGGCTCAGATAATTATCCATCCTTGCATACCCCCATCGAGACGGTCACAAAAGCGCCGCCGATTTCGTATGACAAACCCTATTTATTCATTGCCAAAATTGTTGCCAGCAAGAATTCCCCAGACCAGGTATTCCTGCGTGTGTTTTCTCATTCAGAACAAATCCCGCAAGAGGAACCTTTGGTTTGGACATGCATTTCAGCCCCCTATGACGATTCGACTGTCTATGAACACGTGAGATTCCAGGTAGGGAAATATTGCGCTTTCTTCTTCGATGAACTTCGCATCGGCACAACCTGGGAGTCTGTTTCCAGATTCCAGAATTCCAAAGACAAGCCTTAAGTGAGAATTCCGTTCGACCTGAAGCTCAAACCGCACGCGATCTGCTCCCTTTCTTCGAACGATTCTTCCGGACGATCCAGTCACCCACCCGTCTCATGTGAATTCTGAGTCAAAGTAGAAATCCCTGGCGATTCTACTGAGTTAAATACTCTTCTGTTAAAATTTGAAATTTTGTTCTATTTCTACAGTAAGATTGGCCGTCGCGCGAACAATTCCCTGATAGCAGGCAACCGGTTACAATTTATTTATCGTAACTCTTTTTTTATTGAGTAGATGCTAGTCCCTAAACGGTGAGAGGGTTATGAGGAATCACTCATAACCCTCTTCTTCATTTGCAGACAATCACCGCGATCTTCATCTCAATTCAGTGATTACTGATGTGAACTTCCTGTATTCACCACCGGTTGAGTATGCCGGTCACTACACAGCACGACCAGCAGGTTCGAAACCATGGCTGCGCGATAGTTGTTATCCAGCTCGACCACTTTCCTTTCAGCCAGATGGTCTAATGCCATTTCGACCATGCCCACCGCCCCTTCTACGATTTTCGTGCGAGCTGCCACGACTGCCTGTGCCTGTTGTCGCTGTAACATTGCAGCGGCGATTTCCGGTGAGTAGGCCAGATGGCTAATACGTGCTTCAATTACTTCCACGCCGGCTTTATCCAGACGTTCCTGGATATCAACTTTCAACTGGTCACAGACTTCTGTGGTGTTACCACGTAAAGAAACTTCATGGTCTTCGCTATCGTAAGGATGACGACTCGCAAGATTACGTAAGGCCGCTTCACTTTGAACCGCCACAAAATCTTCATAATCATCGACCTCAAACATCGCTTCTGCTGTATTGACCACGCGCCAGACCACGACAGTCGAAATATCAATCGGATTTCCGTCCCGGTCATTCACCTTGGATGGCTTTCCAGCCGAGCGACTTTTCATCTGAATCACTTTTCCGGTCTGGTCTTTCTGTTCCGGAGTCGAAATCGATCCGGTTTCAAAATTACGAATCCTCAAAGAGATTTTGTGTTTCGTGAAAAAGGGATTCACCCAGAAAAAACCGGATTGCATCACCGACCCCTTATACTCACCGAACAACAACAGCACACGGGCCTGATTCGGGGCAATCGCCATACATCCAAACAAGCCGATGAGGCATGCCGGGACAATAACAACCGCCATTATAACAAGCAGGGCATTTTCGAAGCTGACTCCGGCTACAAACAAGAACAGACCCAGTGGCAACCCACACAGACAGACTGTCAACGGAAACCAACCCGACATCGGTTGAAAAATTCTCTCTTCAGTCATCATCTTGCTCCTTGATTTCATATTGATATCATGCTTACTCTTTCTACAAACGAAAAAGTACGCTCAACAGATCAAATCAATTCGCAAATCTGAGAGAAATTCGAAACTATTCAGAATGCTTCAACTGGTCCAGAGATACAAAATCAGGAGTCTTGACCGCCCCGACTTCACAGCCTGTACACGAACTACCACTACAGCCAGATCGCTGTTTGAAAAAACGTAAGATGCGGCGAGTCAGAAAAAAGACCGCCCCCGCAACAATGAAAAGGGCACCAGCCAATTGTCCATCAATCTGATTCATAACAGAAACTCATTCTCAAAGAGGAATGATGGTCACACATTCGCAATGATTGACTTTGTTATACAAAGAACATACCCACCTGGTAGGAAATAAACGCACCCACGTAGGCCAGAGCGGTCATATAAGTAAACGAAACCACAGGCCAGAACCAACTGTTCGTTTCACGCTGAATTACCATCAAGGTCGCCGCACATTGGGCACATAATGCAAAGAATACCATAATCGAGATCGCCACGGGAATATTGAATACTTTCCTGCCATCAGGCCAGGTGGCAGCGCGAATTGACCCGATCAAACCACTCTCGTCTTCAGCATCTCCGCCTAAACTGTAAATAGTCCCTAACGTCGAGATGATCACTTCCCGCGCGGGGAATGAAGCAATCACACCCACACCAATTTTCCAGTCCCAACCCAGGGGTTTCACAACCGGCTCAATCCAATGCCCGGACATACCAAGAAAACTGGTTTCAACCAACTGGCTGCTCACCTGATTTTGTTTCTCATACAAATCTGCCTGTTCGCTGGTGAGCAGTGTTTGTTGATTCTGTAATTCCTTAAGAGACTCCTGGTCGCCTTCTGTTACGGAAGCAAGCTGATCTTCGATTTGCCCCAGTGAAGCCTCATTCGATTCAATCCGACTCTGGATCTGAAACTGTTCACTGTGATCTCCAGGAAAATAGCCGGCAGCCCAGATGATGATCGATGTTGTAAAAATCAAAGTACCCGCTTTGACCACAAACGATTTCGCACGGCGGTAAACACGCAAAATCACATTGCGCGGAGAAGGCCATTTGTAGTCCGGCAGTTCCATCACAAACGGCGCCACATCTCCTTGAAAGAAAAATCGCTTTAGAATCCAGGCCACAGGAATCGCGACCAATGCACCAATGGATGACATGCCAAACAAAACGATTCCCTGTAATGTCACGATCGGACTATTGGCAATGGAAAGATAAGCGATATTCGGAATGAAGGCGGCAATGAAAAGCGTATAAACGGGCCAGCGGGCCGAACAGCTCATTAAAGGGGCTACCAGAATCGTCGTCAGTCGCTCGTGACGATTTTCAATCACGCGCGTTGCCATAATTCCCGGCACAGCGCAGGCAAATGAGGACATTAGCGGAATGAACGACTTCCCGCTCAGCCCCAGACTCCGCATTAAACGATCCATAATAAACGCGGCCCGTGCCATATATCCGCTGTCTTCCAGCACGGCAATGAAAAAATATAAAATCACAATCTGTGGTAGAAAGATCAGCACCCCTCCTACGCCGGCAATCACACCATCTACCACCAGACTCCGTAAAGGGCCGGGGGGAATGAGAGACTCCACAGATCCATCCACAAATTCCTGACCAGATTCAATCAGATCCATGGTAGGACCAGCCCAGGTGAAAACCGACTGAAAGACAAAAAACATCAGCAGGAAAAAGAACAAAAAACCGAACACGCGATGAGTCATCCACTGATCAATTTTATCAGAAATCGTCACCTGTTCGTCAGCGGGCTGATGCACCACACCCTGTAACAGTTCGCCAGCCCAACCATAACGCAAGCGGGCTTCCATCGCCGGGACGGCACAACCTGCTGCCTTCAATCGCGTACGTGCCTGATTCAATTCGTCGATCAAACCGTCGTGCGTATGATGTTCGAAGTAAGATTCCACATATCCGCCAACATCCAGCAATAACCGGTCGACCAGAAAATTGGGTGCTCCCTGCTGCGCATCGTCCTGCAGCTTTTCCTTGAGCAGATTTCGTTCTTGATAAAAAACATCGGGAAAGAGCGCCAATGGTTGATGTTCTGCCCCCACGCCCATCTTCAAAATTGCCGATTTCAGTTCATCGATGCCTTTACCCTGATGCGCCTCCGTGCAGACCACGGGCAGGTTTAGTTTTTTTGACAAAGCCTGTGAGTCAATCTCAATTCCGCGCGACCTCGCAAGATCACACATATTTAGAACCAGTATGACGGGTATCGACAAATCAAGAATCTGGCTGAACAAATAAAAGTTCCGTTCCAGATTGGATGCATCAGCGATACAGATAATGGCATCTGGAAGGGGAACACTTTTTTGTCTCCCGAGTAAAACATCCACCGCCAGCATTTCATCAATGGAACGGGGCGCCAGACTATATGTTCCCGGCAAATCGACCAGATCAATCTGTCGGTCTTCCCAGATCACACTGCCGACTTTCTTTTCCACTGTCACGCCGGGAAAGTTACCAATATGTGCATACCCGCCGGATAAGAGATTGAATAGCGTGCTCTTGCCGGTGTTCGGATTGCCAATAATGGCAATCGTCATTTTTTTTTGTGGTACAGCGGGAGGTTTGATCATGGAACTTGAAGATCTGAAAGCGTGGCTCTCATTCGGTAGGAAATATTGACAACCTGCTATTTCTGGAAGGCACTCTCGTTAGACAATTTCGACTTCAACGCACTTTGCCTCATTCAAACGGAGAGAGAGTCGATAACCTCGTACTGCAAATTCCAGCGGGTCACCTAAAGGTGCTTTTCCCAAAAGTTGGATCTGTTCGCCATCTATCAGGCCCATTTCCATTAAACGAATGGAAATCGCATCTTCACCATTAATTTGAGTGATTCGGACGGTCTGCCCTTTGGTTATCTGATTTAATGTCATCACTCGAAATCTCGGCACCAAAATAGTCTAGTAACATCTATGTTCGCTGTTCCGCTTTATAATTAAGCGAAGCCAATACAATATAAGGAAATTGAGACTCAGTTTCAACTCTATTCGTAATTGACTTCGATACACTCAAATTTGCTGTAACTCGTTACATTGTAAGAATCAAAGCTAAATCTCTGATCTACTCCTGACTGAAAATTAAGAGAATCAGTTCAGCTCTATAAAACGGAACGAAACCAATTTGAAAACCTGCAAATAGTAAATAAATCCTGACGAGTTCTCTCTTTCTAAGACTGTGCTTGTAATTATTTAGTTTTCATTACTTACATAATCAGTAATTACACGAGGATTAACTTCAAATAAAACTCACACGTATACTGTCAAATTGAATTAATAAAACTACAGTTAGTAAAGAACATTAAACTTACTTTTGCAGGTATTTAATACAAGTTAAATTGTTGATTTTCACTTCCATTAATTCTATAATAAGTTTGGCTTGTTTTCTTGTTTCTCAGAAATTCTTAATCTACGATTTCGCATCATTTTTTTGTTTATCAATTCAGTAAATAATTTGTTGTTATTCATTAGTGATTAATAACAATTATTCAATTCTGGTTACTGAAGACTATCACATTTGTTATGACCTACATTCCGTGCATGTTATTGCATGATCTTTAATCAACTTTTCTTTCGTTGATTTTATCTTTTATCTTTTATTTTGTTGGTCTTATTTTTTTTTTCAGGAGTTCATGTAATGGAAAAATTGTTGCTCAAAACGAAGCGCGGCTTCACGCTGATCGAACTGCTGGTAGTGATTGCTATCATCGCTATCTTAATTGCCTTACTGTTGCCAGCCGTTCAACAAGCCCGTGAAGCAGCCCGCCGCTCAACCTGCAAAAACAATCTTAAGCAGATTGGATTGGCTTTGCATAACTACCACGATAACTTCAGAGCGTTTCCACCGGGAGACGTCAGGAGAACCTATGGTACGGGAGTCACATCCTGGACTACCAGCCAACTCGGCTGGATTCCCCGGATTCTACCCTTCCTGGATCAGGCAACGGTTTACAATCAAATCAACTGGGAAATGGAGCACGGCGTCAGTGCCGCCCCTAACAATGCCACTCGCAGTATAAAACTCCCTTCAGTGCGTTGTCCCAGCGATTCATCACGTCAACCCTCTTCAACCTATGGTCCTACAAATTACATGGCCTGCAGAGGTACTTCGACTAACTCTGGTAACAATAGCACTAACTCTATGTTTAGCATGAATAGCATAGTCAGAATTCGTGATGTGGAAGATGGTTTAACTAATACCATGATGGTCTCAGAAACGTTTGCAAGTGCCCCATTCTGTGACGATCAGCCAACTGGAGGGGTATGTCCAGCCAGCTGTATCACCAAGGCACCTTATACGGGATCGGCTCAACAGGGCTATTCCTGGATGTGGGCTTCTTTGTACGAATCACACTACTATGGTACGGTTTATACTCCTAATAATAAAGATATGCCGGACTGTGGTGCTGGTTCCAGTTCCACTTCAGCTCTCTTGGCAGCCCGCAGCAAGCATACTGGTGGAGTACATGTTCTACTTGGTGATGGTAGTGTCCGCTTCGCTTCGGATAATATCGATCTCACACTCTGGCGTAATTTAGGTAATCAAGAAGACGGAAATGTCTTGGGTGAATGGTAAGATTCGTTCGCCACTCTTTAATCTCCTCGTCACTTGATCCTTGATTCAAGTGACGAGGATTCTTAATTCATCCTGATTCAACTCATAAATCAAATTGGAACAACACACTATGCACAGATTTTTACTTTCCATTCTGCTTGTTACCTTTATGACTCCCTTTCATCTCGGTTGTGGTGGGGGAGATGATGTTCCCATCGTTACTGAAGAAGAAACAGTAGATCCAGTGGAAGAGCTTGATCCTGCAACAGAGGCAGCTGCAGTAAAAGAAGCACAAAAATCTCAGTAAAGCTTCAACTGTAACGGACATTTCTTTTCAGTAGAACAGCAACGGTGAGAAAGAACTCTCTACTAATAACAGGGCTCACTCTTTTTCTAGCGGTACTTGGTCGTACGCACAGCCAGTCTTTGACGAAAGTGAACCGCGCGTCTTTTATTTCGACAAAGCTGGCTAATTACTTAGCGGCGTTTGTTCTTCAGGAATAAAATTCCGCAGATAGGTGTGACACTGTTGCAAGGCAGCCAGACAGGATTCGGTTGAGTCTTCGTAAGCGCGGTCTTCTACTTCAACGCAGACCGGCCCTTGATATCCAATATCATTCAGTTGCGAGAAAAAATGGCCCCAATCGACCTGCCCCAGACCGGGCAACTTGGGGCTATGATAGTCGAGCGGATAAGCTAATATCCCGACTTCATCCAGCTTATGCTGATCGATGCGGACATCTTTAGCATGTACATGAAATAGGCGATCGGCAAAATCACGTATGGGGGCCAGATAATCCATGTGCATCCACACCAGATGTGAAGGATCATAATTCAAGCCAAACCAGGGACTGGGAATCGCTTCGTACATACGTTTCCAGATCGCAGGACTACAGGCCAGATTCTTACCGCCCGGCCATTCATCCTGAGTGAATGACATCGGACAATTCTCGATACCGATCTGCACCTGCTGCTGTTCTGCAAATTTGATAATATCAGGCCAGGTTTCAAGAAAACGCGGCCAATTCTCATCGACCGATTTTTTCCAGTCACGCCCAATAAAGGTATTCATCCGATTCACACCCAGCATCCGGGCAGCCACAATGACCTTCTGAATGTGCT
Organism: Planctomycetota bacterium; assembly: GCA_022600195.1. Lineage (GTDB taxonomy): Bacteria > Planctomycetota > Planctomycetia > Planctomycetales > Planctomycetaceae > Gimesia. The sequence goes on along the minus strand of JAHZKX010000016.1, from coordinate 55,254 downwards.
CAACATATTTCTGTGCTTCTTCCAGATCGGGTGTTAACGGGTTGGGGTAATAACCCAAAGCACTGATGGAAATGCCAAATTCCTCTGCCATCTGCCGAACGGTCGTCGCCTCTGATTCGGTAAATTCTTCTGCAGAAATATGCGTCACACCGGCATAGCGTCGGGCATCCTTCCACTCTGGCCAACACATGACTTCCACACAGTCATAACCAATTTCCGAAGCCGTCTGAAATACCTGACGCAAATCGTAATCAGGCAGGATCGCAGTCACAAACCCCAGTTGCATCGCTTCGCTCTCCACAACAGAATGAATTAAAATGAGACCGTTGAATAACATCTCTCTGAAGATATTATGATAATCGAGTAAGCAGAATAGATCTACAACTGCAGATTGAATCAATCGCAAACAGCGAGATTAATGTTCAAAATATCCAGGGCAAAGAATGCCGGCACTTGATCATCGAGAAGAAATGAAAGACTGACGAAAATGAAAAGGGAGACTACCAGATCTCTTTCAAATCGAATTCATAGGTCTGAATGCGGCGGCCTGGCTCAAATTCTTCGGGAGATTCCGCCAAAACACGCACCCAAACCTGATGGCCTTCATAGGTGGCTTCAATGGAAATATGAGACCCTAATTGATCATCATAATCGACGGGTAAGGCCTGCCAATATAAAGCATGTACTTCCTCGAAGATTGTGCCGAGTTTGAGAATATCAAAGCAGAACTTGGAGGGAGCCATAACCCCATCCCATTCGCCGCCGACAATCTCGGTATTGGAAGCAAAAAGACTGACTTCCCACTCGTCCCGATTTTTGTTGTGAAAGAAATGACAACCGATGGGAGACAGAACATCGACATCAGACATTAACGATGCCACGTGGTTTGCCATCGTCTTAAGCCAGGAGGGAGGAGCAGGCATCGGTAATCTTCTATCTGATATTTTTAATGGTCATCGAAAATAATAGCCTGCCAAAACAGAAATCCGAGAAACAATTCGATTCGTGTCCAGAATTGATACCAGGCCCAGAATGTATACCCGATAGTATTTCATTGACTCAAAAAATTGCAGGACCTCGTCTCTAACGATATCATTCAAAGCTTGTATCATCTTGATGCAAAGAGTTATCAGCATCCAGAATGACTCGAGCACATCCCTCGTTCACTGGGTGTACTTTGACCCAGTTGATCATCTCATTATGTAACGTTTAACGCAAAAGAAATGCCAAAATCATTTGCCAGTCAGGATTAACGAAAGACACCATAAAAAATTCGAAAAAAGAGGCCTATTCAGATATGCCAGACCATTATTTTAGAATTTTGATCAGGAGTTTCTTTAGATTGATAAGAAATCTGGCTTAAGAGACTTGAGCCTGTAAAGAAAATGAAACACCTTTGATCATCGAAATGATCAAAGGTGTTTACATAACTGTATTAGGAATTTGATACCAGAAACCGGTTCTCTCCTAACTGGACAAGAGACCGTTGATCATCATGATGGCAGCAGGGCCGACCAGTACGACGAAAATTCCGGGAAAAATAAACAGCACCAGAGGAAAAATCATTTTCACAGCAGTCATCGCGGCCTGTTCTTCTGCCAACTGACTCCGTTTCACTCGCATACTGTCTGACTGCACTCTCAATGCCTGGGCAATCGAAGAACCAAACTTATCCGCCTGAATCAGAATCGCCGACAAGGCGCGCATATCGTCAACACCGCTCCGAATTCCCAAATCATGTAATACTTCCCGCCTCTGTCGTCCCATCTGCAATTGCAGATTACAAAGAGCAAATTCGCTACACGCATCGGGGGCAGTGTCTTCCAACTCTTCAGACACCCTTCTCATCGCAGCATCGAGTCCCAGCCCTGCTTCAACACAAACAACCAACAGGTCTAAGGCATCTGGTAAAGACAGGAAAATTCGTTCGATACGTCCTTTTCGCAGGATCGCCAAAACGATTGAAGGAAGATAAAATCCAATACCCCCGCCAATCACGAGAGAAGTCCAACCATTTTGGGCCATTCCAAATTTGTAAAAACCATAACTTGATCCTAGTACTAAGCCCAACAGACCCAATGCCACTTTCAACGAAAGATAGATTGACGGTGCATTCTCAGAATTATACCCGGCATTGGCCAGACGCACTTTTAACTGGCTTTCTTCCAGTTCTGACTTGGGCGTCAATGCTTTAGAAAGCGTGGGTGCAGCCTTCTCCAAGAGACTGCCACCGGTCTGAGCCTGGTCCGGAGCATTTCGCAAATGCGGATTGCGCAACTCATCCAGCCGCTCGGTAGTACGTGATTTATCAGAATTGAGTTTATTGACTAATGCAAAAACACCAATAATCACCATTCCAAAAATCGCCCACGGTAATAGTTGAACAAAGTCCATGATTCACTCTCCCACGCACAGCTGCAAAAGCTGGCTACAATTTTTCTCTAACAGAAATAAGCAATTCAATGTTTGAAAAGTTCTGTAAATCAAATCTTGATATTAATAATTTTCTTAATCCACAAGGCACCCAGGACCTGCAGAACAATTCCACCGGCAATCATCTTCCGTCCCAGTTCATCTGTAAATAACAGCATCACGTAATCGGGATTCAGATAATACACGGCAAAAAACAGGGCAATCGGTAAAGCCATCAAAACTACTCCACTGATTCGACCTTCTCCGGTCAAAGCCTGAACCTGCCCCATAATCTTGAAACGCTGCCGAATGATGTGACCAATTTTGTCCAAAATCTCAGCCAGGTCGCCTCCTGCCTGTCTTTGAATCACAACAGCAGTCACAAAAAATTTCAAATCCAGGTTAGGCATCCGTTTCAGCATACTTTTCAATGCTTCATCGATGGGAACACCCAAATTTTGTTCTTCATACGCCAAGGCGAATTCCGTTGAAATCGGTGCAGGCATTTCCTGTACGACCACGCTCAACCCTGATGACAAACTATGGCCGGAACGTAAGGCACGCCCCACCAGTTCCAGGGCATCCGGTAGTTGATGTGCAAATTTTTTGAATCGTCGGTTCCTGCAGAACAGCAACCACATAAACGGACATGCCCCTGTTCCCAAGGCTGCAACAGGACAAAATGGCCCGGGAGCATCAGTAAACCAGGCTAACGCAAATCCCACTGATGCAGATACACCTGTCATTAATAAAAATGTATCTGCCTTAAATGGTGCTTCTGCCTGTTCAAGTAACAGCTTGAGGTTTCCAAGCTTCTCGAAGAAGTGAGCAACTCGATCTGAAAGACTGTTCAACCCACCTTTGACAAATTCCTCTTTCAGTAACGAAGCGGATTCATCGTCTACCTTTTTATTACCCGTGATCACCGCCAGACGATCTTCAGCCTTGCTGGAAGAAAAATCCTTGAACACAAACATGGCAGCCCCCACTAAAGCCATCATGCCAAAAAATGCAGCGATTGAGATGATTAGTGTTTGATCCATCTCTGATTACCTTTTTGCTCTAAATGATCTGTTTCTGCTTTGATTCAATTCTGATTGATCAACTGAAAAGTATTATCCCTGTAAAACACGATTGGCAAACAGGTTCGATGGCAGACGAACGCCTGCAGCTTCAAGTCGATCCATGAAGGCAGGGCGAACACCGGTCGCTTCAAAGTGACCGAAGGCTCTACCATCTGCATCAATTCCATCCTGAATAAACAGGAAAATATCCTGCATAATGACTGTGTCTTGTTCCATATTCAAAACCTCTGTGATGTGAGTCACTTTGCGAGGTCCCCCTTGCAATCGGTTGACCTGAATGATCAGATCGACGGCTGATGCAAATTGCTGTCGCAGCGCTTTAAGAGGCAGTTCAACTCCCCCCATCGTGATCATGGTCTCTAAACGAGAAACAGCATCACGAGGAGAGTTGGCGTGAATGGTGGTTAAAGAACCTTCATGCCCTGTATTCATAGCCTGAAGCATGTCCAGAGATTCGGCACCACGACATTCCCCGATAATGATTCGGTCAGGTCGCATACGTAATGCATTTTTCACGAGGTCGGTTGCTGTAACCTGCCCACGCCCTTCGATGTTGGGTGGACGCGTTTCTAACCGCAGGATATGCTCCTGCTGCAACTGGAGTTCCGCTGCATCTTCGATTGTGATCACACGGTGGTCAGTTTGAATGAAACTGGATAGTGTATTTAAAAGGGTGGTCTTACCAGAACCGGTACCACCACTGATAATGGTATTAACGCGTGCCTTGATGGCACCTTCCAGCAGCATTGCAATTTCAGGAGTAAAGGCACCAAATCGCAGTAAATCTTCCAGGCCCAGCGGATTGGAACCAAATTTACGAATGGTCAGTGAAGGACCATCCAGCGCCAGTGGCGGAATGACGGCATTTAAACGTGACCCATCGGGCAAACGTGCGTCTACCAGCGGAGAGGTTTCATCGACGCGTCGACCGACTTTGGAAACAATCCTGTCAAGAATCTGCAGCAAATGCTGATTGTCGCGAAACACAACATTCGACCGTTCAATACGTCCGTCTTTTTCGACAAAGACATGCTTGGGACCGTTGATCATGATATCGGCAATAGACTGATCTTTCAGCAGCAGTTCCAAGGGGCCAAAGCCAAACGTTTCATCCAGAATTTCTTCGATCAAACGCTCACGTTCCGAGCGGTTGAGCAATGGATTTTCGGTATCGCATAAGTGCTCAATCACTAGACGAATTTCGCGTCTCAGCGAATCACCTTCCAGATCACCAACGCGAGTCAAATCAAGTTTTTCGACCAGCTTGCCGTGAATGAGTCGCTTCAGGTCATCAAATGCCATATTTTGATCAACTGGGGAAATGCCAGTACCAGACATAGTTACTTCACTCCTTCAATTTGTATTTTCTGATTGAAAACCAGGCATGCCTGCTTTGTCTCTTACTCAGGCGTTCTATTTTGAATTTGATTGCGATCACCTGGTTTTCCAATTCAAATCTAGTTCATAAAATTGCCTCACGTCGTTCGAAGAGTAAAAATGATGCAAAAAAACAGCATTGATTAATCGGCAAAAGCAAAATCATCACGTCAATCGCACAGATCATAAGGATTGCTCCCGATATGCAGAAAAAAATGATTGAAGCTGTCACAATCCTGACCAAAGAGCAGAACAATGAAATCAACGGCTTTTGGACAGAGCGAGGTAGATTTTGACATAAGCCCCAGTGGAAAATTGTTTCAGGGCCGAATTCAGTGCATGAACCACCTGAAAATCTGCATGCGTAAAATCAGATCTTAATACCGTCATAATCCTGAAAAGTTAGAACATTGCTTCAATTATCGATTATCGTCCCCACTTATTGTGAAGCCGAAAATTTAGCCTGCCTGATTCCACGAATTGACCAGATCCTCAAGGATTCCGCCATCGCAGCAGAGATCATTATCGTTGATGATGACAGTCCGAATGAGACCATCGAAGTCTGTAACACTTTGTCTGAATCTTATCCCGTTCGGCTGATCACCCGCAAAAATGAACGCGGACACTCAACTGCCGTCCTCACAGGTTTGAATGCTGCGACAGCCGAGATTCTGCTTGTGATGAACGCCGATCTTTCACACCCCCCCGAAATAATCCCGGAACTTTACTCTACTTTGAAAAACCAGCAGGCGGATTTTGTCACAGGCAGTCGTTATGTCAGAGGTGGATCGACGGATCATTCCTGGGGCTGGTTGAGAAAACTCAATTCCAAAATTGCCACCTGGCTCGCACGCCCCTTTACAAAAGTAAAAGATCCTTTGTCCTGCTTCTTTGCAATCAATCACCAGACTTATCTGAAAGCACGCGAATTACTTCACCCCGCGGGATATAATATTGGACTGGAGCTGTTAGTGAAGTGTCGTTGTCGCAATGTGATTGAACTTCCGATCAACATTGCTGACCGAACAAAGGGAACAAGCAAGCGCTCTTTCAAAGAACAATTCCATTACTTGAAACACCTGAAACAACTCTTTGAATTTCAGTACAGAAACTATGCCTATTTCACACAGTTTGCAGTGATTGGACTCTCGGGTGTTTTTGTTAATCTGACTATGCTATCCATCCTGATGAACTGGTTGATTCGACCGATTGCCGTCGCCGTGGCAATCTGGATTTCCATGAGTACCAATTTCCTGCTCAATAGAAATATTACCTTTTCGTACGCACGGCATGCACCCATTCTCAAACAGTATCTCTCTTACTGTGGCAGTTGCCTGACTGGTGCATTCTTCAATTGGCTGAGCACAGAGACTTTATGCCGTTCGTTTGTTTTCTTTAATCAAAGAACTCTGCTTGCCGCGTTCATCGGTATTTTGACGGGAATGGTTTTCAATTTTATTCTCTGTCGCTATCTCGTTTTCTCGAAACAGCAATCGGCTTAACTTGAGATACTGGACAAAAACATCGTTCCATATCTATAATTGTCAGAGTATGAGCCAGAATCTGATCCAGATTCAACAACACTCATAATGGTTCGCTAACTGAAGTCTGGAACATCTCTCTAAAACAGGAATGACTCATGACGATCGCCGACTCAATTCTCCCTGAATTTGATATGGAAATGGCAGGAACCCGCAAGACACTTGAACGCATCCCCGATGACAAGCTCGACTGGAAAGCGCATCCCGATTCGAACACCATTGGATGGGTCGCCTCGCACCTCGTAGAAATTGCAGGCTGGGTTGAAGGAACCTTGACGCAAGATACATGGGATATTAATCCCGAAGGTGGCGAACCATACAAGTCCACTCCACTTAAAAGCAATCAGGAGATACTTGATCAATTTGACGCGAATGTTGCTAAAGGGAGAAAACTCATCGAAGAAACCTCGGATGAAGAATATGCGAAGAGTTGGTCCCTACTGTCTGCAGGACAACCATTAATTACGATGCCCAAAATCGGCGTCATCCGAACATGGGTCCTCAATCATAGTATGCATCACCGCGCACATCTTTGCGTTTATCTGAGACTCAATAATATTCCAGTACCTGCACTCTATGGACCTTCTGGCGACGAGCAAGTGTAATGCACTACTCATCAAAAAACATTCAAAGATTGCCCGGCTGATCGCCCTGCTGCGGAGGTTGTCGTTTCTGCTGCTGAGCAACTTTACGTTGAAACTGCTCAAATGAATGCGTCAGTGAATCCAGCAAACGGGGAATATTGGGCGCCGCCATATGTACTCGCGCGGAGACACACGAACGGGGAAAGAACGTAGTAATAAAATCAAAAGAAAACTCGGTCGCCGAATGACCAATCCTGACAGCATTAGCATAGTTTCCGCAGAGCATTTCATCGGGTAGTTTCAATTCATCGTATAATTCTTCGGCTGAAGGTGGCTTCTGTCCTGTTTCAGCTGGTTTGACGACCGTCTCTGGTTCAGATTTTTGCTCTGATTCTGATTCAGGTGTCATTGTTTCACCAACAGCACCAGTTCCCCCTGCTGAGACCCCCGATATAACATCAGAAACGGGGGGGGTCGGTTCGTCCGATGGATCTGCTTCCAGACCTGTTCCCACATTGATGGATTCTGCAGAACCGGTCACCTGGGGAGGAATGGGAGCCGGTATCGTCGGAACACCAAATCGCTTTTCATAATTTGTTAAATTGTCTTTCAATGCACGAATCATTTGAGGAACAACCCCCAATGGCAGAACCACGCGCGCGACAACCTGCTGAGGAGTAGATATACGAAGCAGAAAATCCAGAATGAACTCGTGCCCCCCCTGTAATACAACCGCTCCGGTACTGAATACTCCTCGTGAGACTCCCTCGGGAACCCGTGCACTCACTTGGGAATGCCTGATTTCCTGTGTATGACGTTCCTGATTAAATTCGTCATTATTTTCTTCTGGGATTGGTTCGTCACTCATATCGACTGTTTCAATTCTTTAAGGAAGTTTATTTCACTTCGGGCTGATAGAGAGTCATTCTGGTTCGAATGTGAGGCAGCCATCACTCTGAAAACATGAGCTCTCTAAACAGTAAACCTTTGCAAACTATTCTGCACATTGTTCGAAAGAATGCAATAACCGAAACCTGATTCTATTTAGATTGAAGTGAACGTATTTCTTTTGGCAAGGGAAAACGAACCGATTCTTCCCGAATGACGGCGTTTTCCACTTCTGCCTGATAGTGATCTTCCAGATGTTGAACCAATTCCTGAACGACAACCTCCGGTGCACTGGCGCCCGCTGTTACGAGAATCGTCTCACACCCTGCAAGCCATTCGGGTATGAGTTCATCCACACCATCAATCAGATAAGCGGGCTTCTGAGCCGATTTGCCGATCTCCATCAATCGCTTACTGTTCGAACTGTTTTGACTTCCCAGTACCAGAACCAGATCTGCCTTTAATACAAGTTCGGAGACTGCCTCCTGACGATTTGTGGTCGCATAGCAGATATCTTCTTTCGGAGGACTTTCAATGTGTGGATACTTTTCCTTCAGCGCTCGAATCACTCTACTCGCTTCATCCACGCTCAATGTTGTTTGAGTCAGATATGCCAGTTTGTCATCTTCAGAAAAAACCAGATCCTTCACTTCTTCCGGCGTCTCAATCAAAGTAATACTTTCAGGAGCTTCTCCCATGGTGCCTATGACTTCGTCATGTCCTTCATGGCCAATCAAAATGATATTGTATCCTGCCTCAGCGTATTTCACTGCTTCCATATGGACCTTGGTCACCAGCGGACAGGTTGCATCGATCGTGCGAATCTTTCTCTCGCGGGCTTCCTGACGAATAGCAGGCGAGACACCATGCGCACTGAATACGAGAATTGAATTTTCCGGAACCTCATCAACCGTATCAACAAAGGTCACTCCCAGATTCGTAAATCGGTTCACAACATATTTATTGTGCACGATTTCATGATAGACATAAATGCTGCTACCAAATATTCGAATGACTTCTTCAAGACATTCAATCGCCATATTCACACCCGCGCAAAAACCACGGGGATTTGCCAGAATTAATTTCATCAGATCCTATCCAGTTTCACTGAAGCAGAAAGTTGTTGATCTACTTCGGGGAGTTTGCAAACCATTGTGGTTGGAAGACAAGTACGAACCGACCTCTCAATAACACCAGTCGGGCAAACTCAAAACGGTCTCTGTGACTATTCTATGCAGTAAGCAAAGGTAAACCAAATCCCGGAAGTTCGATTTTCAAACTTTCAGCAAAGGAACGTCTGTAATTCGCTGATTTCACAAGACCAGGCCTGCTTCTGCAGTGTTCAGAATGGTTCTCTGCATGAGGAAGACGAAATACTTCTCACCTGTTTTCTGGCCTGATCTCACTATTCGACAGTCACACTTTTTGCCAGATTTCGAGGACGGTCTACATTACACCCCCGTAAAACGGCGATATGATATGATAGAAGTTGCAGTGGAATTGCAGTGACCAGAGGTTGCAGGAAATCGTCCACATCGGGAACATAAATCACATCATCTGCAATCTCTGCAATTTTTTTATCCCCTTCACAGGCAATGGCAATCACAGGTCCTTTTCGCGCTTTGACCTCTTCCAGATTACTCATGACTTTCGGATAAATCTGTCCTCGGGGAACAACGAACACACTAGGCGTTACTTCATCAACCAGCGCGATCGGGCCATGTTTCATTTCAGCAGCCGGATAGCCTTCCGCGTGGATATAACTAATCTCTTTCAGTTTCAAAGCGCCTTCCAGAGCACCCGGAAAATTATACAGGCGCCCGAGATAGAGAAAGTTATTGAAGTTACAATACTTATTCGCAATATCTTTGACTCGATCATGATATTCCAGGCACTTCCGAATTTGATCCGGAACTTTTTGAATCGCATCAATAATTCGGCGCCCTGCCGGATATGAGAGATGTCTCATTCTTCCCAGAAACAGTGCCAACTGTATCATGACCATGACCTGAGAGGTAAAGGCTTTCGTAGAAGCGACACCTACTTCCTGGCCGGCGTGCAAATAGATCCCACCATCTGCCTCACGGGCTATTGAAGAACCAACCACGTTGCAAATTGCCAGCGTCGGATGTCCTTTTCGTTTACACTCCCGCATCGCTGCGAGCGTATCCGCTGTCTCACCACTCTGAGTGATCGCAAAGATCATGGTACTGTTCGAAATTGGAGGATTCCGATATCGCAGTTCACTCGCGTATTCAACTTCGGTTGGAATTCGGGCAAATTCTTCCAACAGATATTCTCCCACCAGACCCGAATGCCAGCTTGTACCGCAGGCCGTTAAAACCACACGATCAATCTTTCTGAGTTGTTGTGCAGACAAATTCAACCCACCAAATTTTGCGGTTGCTTCGTCTTCATCGATACGACCGCGCATTGCATTTTCCAGCGTCTGGGGCTGTTCGAAAATTTCTTTCAGCATGTAATGTTTGAAATCACCCAGCTCCGCTTCCACACTCACTTGATCGAGTGTCTGAATCGCCAGTTTCTGTTGCCCTTCGTCCCGATGAATCACTTCCACTTCATCTCGTGTAAGAATTGCCATCTCATGATCGGACAGATAAATCACTTCATCCGTATATCCCGCCAGAGGAGTTGCATCGCTGGCGATAAATTGTTCCCCTTTTCCCACACCAATCACAAGAGGGCTTCCCAAACGAGCCGCGATCAGTAAATCAGGAAGGTCCTGGAACAATATCACCAGTCCAAAAGTACCCTTCAATTTAGAAAGTGTTATCTCGACAACTTTCAGATAAGTCGAAACGTCTTTTGGATCAGATCCCAGTTTAATCTGCTCTTCCAAATGGTGTGACAGTAAGTGCGCAATCGTTTCTGAATCTGTCGTTGTGCGAAAGATATACCCCAGCCCCTGGAGTTGCGTGCGGAGTGTGGAATAGTTTTCAATCACACCATTGTGAACAACGACCACTTCTCCGTTACCACCGGTATGGGGATGAGAATTCTGATCGTTCGTTTCCCCATGCGTCGCCCAACGCGTATGACCAATTCCCAAAGTTCCCGAGACAGGATTCGCTTTGAAGAGGGCCGCCATTTCAGCAACCCGCCCTTTTTTCTTCCGAATATGAATCGATGTCCCATCGTGGGCCGCTACTCCAGCACTGTCATATCCACGATATTCCAGTTTTTGCAGACCTTTGATTAAGACTGGACCGGCTTGTCGATGCCCAATATATCCGACAATTCCACACATGCTTTCGCGCTCCATCGCTGAATGAGGGAAGTAATTATACTTTGATCGAGTTCGTCATCGCTCTTTTCAGATGAGGATTTTGACGGACTTTTATTCCAACTAAAAATGTCAAAATGATGAAAAGACAGGGCTGGAAATGACTTTGGTTAAATATAAATTCACCGTTATATATACACGGGAGCGGAAAGATACCATAAGTACGAAAAATGAGTCAACCACTCTTGGATGAAGACCATTGATTCACAATAGGCAAGCAGGAGAAAGCCTGATCCGTTCAAGCCCTTGAATGACTATGACTTACGACTTGTGTTGAATACAGCCAAAACGATTACATCCTCTTCTTCCCAGCATCGAAATGCTCAGAATCGCACTCGTTCCGCCCCTAATCGTGCGACCGCAAATGCACATGCAGAGTCGGCGATTGAGCCATCAAAGATTTTTGCGACATTGGTCAGCGAAGCCTGGCTTAAAATCGGGTGTGATTCAACGACTTTTTCTGCCAGAAAAACAGCACTTCCACTGACCAGAACGGTAGACGGTGGTTCTGTCATTCTTCCCAGAACCTGATCCACTGCTTCAGAAATCTGTTGTTGCTGCCGTTTAGCCAGAAAAGTTGCCATCGCGACCGCTTCCGGCCTGGTGATTTCTGAAATATCACAACAAACAGACCGGGAGATCCGATCATAGGCATCAAATCGCGTTGCAGGCCGCCCGTTGGCCGTCTCTGTATCGCTTTCATTCTCATCTATGTCCTCCAGCAACAGATAAAGATCCAGCGCCGTTGCAAAACATTCCGCGGCCATCGGACATGGTTGACCATGCAGAGGAACCGACCTCTCAATCATGGCCACCGGAGTCCGACGTCCACCCGTGTAAACTAATTCGCCAGAGAGAAGCCTTTCGACATCGGTCAGTCCTTCTGGAACCGGCACGCCTTCCTGTATGGGAATAATATCTGTTGTTGTGGAACCTATATCGATCAGAACCCCACTTTGTTCCGGGATCATCCGCCCCAACCAGGTCGCCAGCGCATGCCAATTGGCAGCGGCTGCCAAAAAGGGAAACTCTCTGGCATGTGCCGTCGTCAGGAATTCTGCCCCTGTCTGCCAGACCACGACCGGAACGGGTGCCACAGCCTGTTCGGTAGCAGACAACAGGGTTTCGACTCCCTCAGCCTTTGACTGAAAACAATCTGCCAGTTCCCCTGTCATTGTCACCGCTACCAGATCGGGTTGCTGATATAATGTGAGTATTTCCTGTAGTTTCTGCTTTAACAGTTCCGGCGTTTTCCAGAGTTCAAAGGAACTCGCATGCGCAACACCATTGCAGTCTGCGGATTTGATATTCGCACCACCAATGTCCAGACCAATCACATACATGTATCGCACTACTCTCTAATTGCGCATCTGGTTCAATAAAACACTACCGTCAGGACGAAACTCAACGCTCTGTCCCTCTTGCCAACTGATGAGGGGAAACTCCGTTTCCGATTTGATAATCCGTTCTGCCAGATTATCAGAAGTCAATTGACGATAGCCAGTATAGCTGGTCGTCAATCGTGGATTGATCTCCATTAACAATGGTGCCGCAGGATCAACATCCGGTAACAGAAGATCAAAGCCGACATATCCTGAAAGGCCGGGTATGACTTCACAAACAGACTGAAGTAATTTCTCTATCGATCTTAATACATCAGTATTCAGGTCAGCTGGAATCAGCCCCCCCTGATATTTAAAACCGGATTGCCAGCAAATTTTTTGTTCTCCTACAGGAAAAATTTCCCTGTGCTGCGAATTTATCAGTACCACGGTCGAAAGCATTGTTCCCGGAACAAAAGGCTGCACGATGTAATCAAAACCGTCGTTCTGAATTGGTGGGAGACGCTCCATCCAGTCTTCAAGCGATTCGAAATAAGTTAATCCCAGCCCTCCTGCCCCATATCGATGTTTTATAACACAAGGCCATGATTCGGGTGGCACTGATGGCAGACATTCAAACAAGGATGTAGAGACTGTAGGGAGACACTGTTTATTCAGAAATTCAAAAAGACGCCATTTGTCTGCGGTCAGTTTGATGGCGTTCAAATCAGAGCCAGAGACTAAGGCTCCCAACGCAATCGCACGCTCTGTTCTCAAGTGGAGAATGTCATCAAATTCAGGAGCTATGATCCAGGCGACATCTGCCTGCCGACAAGCATTCTCGAAGAAGTGTGTTTCCTCTTCCGGCCCCTTGATGCGTTTCACCTGCAGTCGCTGTTCCTGCTCCCAATGCTTAGTCTGGCGGAATGGCGTCGGCAGATGTGCATCCACGCACGTCATCACATTACAATCTGGAATCGCAAGCAGATCCGTGATCACGGCATCAAGCATCGCAGCTCCTTCTGTCAATAATGAAGGTTCCGCACGATACGCCGCACAAGCACCGCTACTGAGATATTCAGACACAAAAACTTTCAACGTCCTACCTTGTTTGTTTCATCTTTACCACCATGTCTGCGATTCTGAGCCGAGACATCGGCGTTGGATTCGGGATAATGATCTTAACCCTGATTTTAAATTCAGGCTCTTCAGTCTAGAAACTCAATTCTCGTTTGTTAATTGCTACCACGCGTCATCTCATTGTTTTCTGCACGTTTTATCACCCTTTCCTGATTCATTAAACCTTTCCTGATTAATCAGGTAATTCTGAGCCTCTGACTGTTTGAAACCACACAAAACGGAGAGGAACTATGAAACGCATGAGCCTTTGATTCCAGTCCAGATTGCCCCTTTTACTTTTTAAAAAATCCTCGAATTCTGTCCCAGTCCCACTCCTGTTTGCATGGTAGACTTTTAAAGATTGCTATTCTTTTGATTGAAAGAGGATTGTCCATGCCGAGCAATTGGATTCGGCCATTTTCGAAATCGACTTCAGGAATGCTGTTGCTGATCATCTTGCTAGCCACAGCCTGTTCTGCTCTTGCGCCTGGTCAACGCTCATCCTTTAAACTAACGGATCCGCCACCTTTAGATCCACAAAATCAGTCTTTGGATAGCCCTTCACAGAATATGACTCCTCAGTCGCGCGAAACTCAAAGAGTCAATCCACAGAAGGTTCCACAAAATATACCAGAGTCATCTCAGACTGATAAAGATTTGTTTGCCGTACCAGATTCAGCAGATCGAACTCGAACTCCAGAGCCACGGGATCTACCCGAACAGATCACACCCCGGCTGAAAAGTAAACAACCAGATTCTAAGAACAACCTTTCTCGAACAAAGCCAAATCCGAAACCACTCACGGGTCCGAAGATGACAGTTCCGGGTGCAGTAGACCACCTGGAAATGACCGTTGATGTGATTCCCAAGCGACAGCTTGGCAGTGGTGCCACTTTTTATCTGATCATCAAAAATGTCAGTGATCGGGCAGTACGAAATGTATTGCTGGAATGTGAATTTGATACGGAATTTCTCTTTCCCGGCAGACGTGAAAAGAAAATCGGACAGTTGCTGGGCACTTTGCAACCCGGAGAATCCAAAGAAATTTCACTCACGCTCTACAGCGATTCTTTAGGCAGCCATTGCTGCCGGTTTCGCGCCATCGCTGACAAAGAGGAGCTGGTCTGGAAATCCGTTTGTGTGGAATACGAGAAGAAACAACTGGATCTGTCAATCATTGGCCCTTCCGCCAGAACCATAGGCAGTCGCGCTGAATATATTGTCAAATTATCAAATGTTTCCGATATCGATTTAAATAATGTCCAGGCAGTCATCACCTACGACCCGGTCTTAACACCACGTGAAGCTTCGATTGGTTCCATTCGGGAACCGGGGCAACTAAAATGGTCATTGGATACGATTCGGAAAGGTGAGGGCGTTCAGTTACAAGTGGAATTCGAATGCGAAGTCGCAGCCGAACATGCCTGTCTGAGAGTGAATGTTGACAGCCCCGACCTGCCGAAAGAACAGGTTTCCGCCTGTTTAAAAGTTACTCCGCCCCAAGGTGTTTTCGATGTGCAGGTACGAGATACCAAAGACCCAATCACGCGCGGTGAAGAGACCGTATATGAAGTCAGCATTGAAAATCGAGGCTTGCAACCTGCCCGGGATATCTCGTTCCAGGCAACAATCCCACGTATGTTCCGCGTCGTTTCGGTTGAAGCTTATCAGGGAAATCAAAAACTGAATTTGAAACCGGAAGTCAATCAAAATATTTTGACGGTCTCTCCGGTTCGAGAGCTTCCCGCAGATGCATTTTTGCGATATACGATTCAGGTCAAAGCAATCGGCTCCGGCGATGGAGAGTTCAAAGTCACCATCAGCGGATCAGATTCAGAAAAACTAAAAACACGTGTCAGCGAAATCACAACGGTAAATCGCTGACACATCTGTGGTTGAGTCATCCCCAATCAGTTCTGCTTTGCATGTTCGGGAAAATCTCGTTCATAGCGTTTTACAAGAGCTTTCATATCTGCAGGCACAATATACACCTTACCTCGAATCGTTTTGGTTTCTCCTGGCTTTAAACCACCTAAACGAAAATCTGCATGCAGGCATCGAATGACACCTTGGAACAATTCCTGGTAAGGTTCGAAAGCCGTCGCAAATATCCAGCGATCGTCGGCACTATAACAACCGATTAATCCATTACTGGGAACTTCTTTACTTAAGGGCCGGGGGTTCACATCGGTGCGTGGAACGGTTTTCGGACACCAGACCTGCCCCGGAATGTAGCGTGCTTTCATAGCCCAGTTCCGGGTCGGCATGGTCGCTGGTTTCCCATCCAGAAAGATAAACGATTTTTTGATGTAAGCATATTTGTCATCTGTCTTATCCTTTCCCAAACCGGTAAAATCACCCACACGAATACAAGGCTGTGCCCAATGTGCTTCAGATCGCTGCTTTGTGGGATTGTGGGCCACTAAATGAAAGTCAACTTCATCAGCTTTCGCCGTGATGGTGTGATGCACGGTCACGCCATCTGCAACGGTGCACTTCAGTTTGAGCACTGTCTGATCTTCATTCATTGAAAGCGTCTGTGTTTCATGTTTGATGACTGTATGCTTCCCCCAGTCGGCATCAGTTGAATTCGCGCGGCAGTAGGCTTCCAGATAATAGATCGGAATCTTTCCACCTGGAATATGATCGCCGTGAATATACAACATATTTTTTTCGCGAGTGAGAGTCAGCCTGGTGTTCGCCGGCTGCTTCTTTGTTGTCTTCTCATTGGCCCAAAGCTGGGGATCAGATGGAACAAAACAGGCGCCAATAATAATTCCTGTGAACAGAAGCGGATAAGCGAGCGACTTCATCAATTCCTCCTGGTTAGAATGAAATTCAATTTGATTTAGTTTGATAAATCACGTTTGAAATGTCCAATAAAAAACAACCGGAATGCATCACACACGCCGGTTGTTCTATTTGCTGAACCAGATTGGGTTCCAAAACAGCTTAAACAAAAGGTGTCACTCCAGGAGTGGCTACTATCGGTTCTGGTAGTGACATGGCCATGTCGTATTTCTCAGGAGACAGATCTTCTTTCGAATTCATGGCCTGTTCCCAGGTGAGTGTCTTACCAGTATAAGCAGACATGCGGGCAATGATTCCCATCATCGAGCTGTTCGCCATGTATTCACCGTTATTGATGATCTCTCCACTTCGCAAGGCTTTGTACATTTCGTTATGTTCCAGTTGATGCATATTGCCTCGGCGACGGGCTCCCTTCCAGGGATTTTTGCCTTCGATTTGATACTTCATCAAAGTCGCCGTCCCCTCCGTACCTGAGACCGTATCAACGAACAGGGAACTGCATCCCTGTTGATGCCGCGTGGTTGCCAGGTACTTAGTGCCATTGGCATACTCATAAACGGTACTGAAATGATCATAAATTTGACCATAATCTTCCCCGATTCGTGTTTGACGACCACCAGTGCTATAGCAGCGAACCGGATACTCACCCATGACCCACGACTGTTTATCCAGTTCATGCACGAACTGTTCGGTATTAAAATCGCCGGAGAGCCAAGTGTGGTAATACCAATTTCGCATCTGGTATTCCATGTCGGACCATTCTGGTTTTCGTTTGGCCATTTTGGCTACACCGCCCAGAAAACGAACACTCTGCAGCGAAACAATATCACCAATGCCACCATTGTGAATCTTCTCGACCATGGCCTGCATGCCAGGTTCATAGCGCCAGCAGAGACCGGAAACTATTGTCAGGTTTTTCTGTTTGGCTTCCGCCGTGGTTTTCAAAACCGAACGAATTCCAGGTGCATCGACGGCAACCGGTTTTTCGCAAAATACATGCTTGCCCGCATCGATACACGCCTTCAACTGCTGAGGGCGGAAATGAGGCGGTGTCGCCAACAACACCAGATCCACGCCGGAATCAATTAGTTTCTGATATGCATCAAAACCAACAAATTTGTGTTCTGCATCGACCTTCACTCGATCTTGAACATCGGTCTTCTTAAGATTCTGATAGCTTTTTTCAAGATGATCACCAAAGGCATCAGCCATTGCAACCAGCTCTACATTGGGATCAGCCTTCAATGTTTGAGCGGCTGCTCCCGTTCCCCGGCCTCCGCAACCCACTAACCCTACTTTGATCAATTCCGAACTGGCGGCAAAAGCACCTGTCGTTAATGCAGGATTGACGACAAGCCCTGTCGTTGCCAGTGTCGCCAGAGATTGTTTCATAAATTGGCGACGACCTTGTGATGGCTGTTGATCTGAGGCAGTTTCTTGCATTGGAATGGCCTTTCATTCAGAAGAAAGTATTGAGTTTTGATTCTGGATCAATTGGACTCATTTCTGCAGAGTCCGCCAGTGGTAGGAATCTTGGTGGGAGACCATCAGAATACAGAAACTTCTGAACGGTCATACCCAATTATCAACGCTCCCTCAGGTAAGAGCAAGAGCACGATCCATACGTTCTGAAATTTCCTGTAATCTCTTGCGATCACCGCCTTTGACTTCAGCAGTCGCCCAACCTTGAGTATAACCGATCTCCTGTAACGCTTTACGTACGGCAGGCCAGTCACAATCTCCATCATTAATTTCGACATTGAAGCCTTTCCAAAGCCCTTCATCCTTCTGTTTTTTTCGACTGTATTCTTTGATATCCAGCTTCACAATCCGTGGCCCAAGAATCCGAATCCATTGATCGGGCCAGCCAAAGCGAACGACATTGCCGACATCAAAGTACACACCCGCTGCCGGGCTTTCCAACTCATCTATAAAACGAGCCATCTCTAAAGGACTCAACAAAAAATTGTTCCACACATTTTCAACCAGCAGTTTAATACCCTGTTTTTCTGCGTAAGGTAAATTTTTCCGTAATTTGGCCTGCTGTTGCTGATAGACAACCTCATATGGGTTTTTCTGATCGACGCGGCCGGCTACCACCAATACAGTGGTGCCTCCATAATATTTCGACTGGTCAATCGAATCTTTCAAGTCATCTCGATCACTATTAATAAAACCATGCACTCGGACACCAGTAGTTTCACTGGCTCGTTTCACTTCTTTGGGATCTACCTTAGTCCTATAATGCATCTCTGTTCCATCGAACCCGGCATCTTTTAACATTTTAAATTTATCAAGCACTGATACCTTTTCCAAAATCATCTGGTACTTGACCGCTTTTTTGATCCCGTTAGAAGAGGCCGCAGACTCCGCTCCAATTGCTGAAACAGGTTGAATCAGGCTTCCTGCCAGCAATGAGGCTGATGCCTGCTTTAAAAATGTTCTGCGCGAAAACTGGTCTCTTAAATCAATAAATCGATTGGTCTGATCTAACATTCAACGGCTCCTGTCGTCTTATTTATTATCAACTCTGGTTAAGTTTCTATTGAGAATACATTGCCCGATATCTCGTCGCAATTCCGTTTTATTTTTTTGACAGATTAACAGATTCAGCGATTTTCTTTTGAGTCACCGTGACTTTCACACTTCCTTGATTATCGGAAAGTTCGGCCCAGTCATCATTCAATCGAAAATAAATGGTTCCCGAAACAGGAGCCATCCAGGTTGCGTTAGCCCCCAATGGATACTCTTTTAAAATCGAACGTGGACTGGAACTCCCGGCTCCCGATTTGGGTCTGATCATCATCATCAGTCTCCCTAAGGGCTGTCCTTTAAAATAGCGAAAACTGATGCCATCCGCCGTACTTTCCCAGGGCTTCGGTTTTTTTGCCAGGATAAATGTACCATCAGCGACGACATCATACGTGCTGCCTTGTTCAACATGAATCAGACTCGACTGCCAGCCCCGATCACTGGTGATCATGGCGCTCGCGGACAGATTGGGTTGATCTAACGGTTGACCGGGACGAAATGTTATCGTCGCACGTTCAAAGTCGTATCCATGTTGAAAATCTCTGGCAAACAATAACCAGGCATCATTGATGTCGGAATAACCGTCTTTCACCAACTCCTGAAATTTTTTTGAAAACTCTGTGCCCTGCATATGGCGCGATAATTGGCGAAACGGTTTCGATAGTCGCGGATGCTTATCAAAAAACTGACATAGCGCCCAAGACCAGGCATAGGCTACGTTATTATTCACAAAATCATTGGATTCCCATTGCATCACTTCCAGCATGGACTTGGGTGGTGCGCCACGAACAGTCTCTTCGATCAGTGAAATTCTTCCTAAACCACCGAATTCATTTTTGTTATATGGCATTACATTAAAATGTATCTTTCGATTCTGGTCAATGTTGTGTGTTGCCATCGATTCAGCGATGCCTTCCAGGTACCAGACCGGCGCGCCAATGTTGTCCATGATCATACTGTAACAGTGAGTATATTCGTGAATCATCAAGTGTCGCAGATAATAATTCTCACTTTGCGCATCCATCCAGAACTGCGCACCCAGATGACGACCATTAAAAATCTTAGGTAACGATTCCAGGATCAGACCCGCTTTTCTAAACAGCTCCCGATTCTGCATGATATAACCGGTCACCTGAAATTCGGTTCCCTCTCGATCAGGGGGTAATGGGCCAAAGTAATCAACCATCGCCGGATACGCCTGGTCGATCACGGCAGGTAATGTCGCAGCCAGTTTGGGATCGATATCTGTATAAAGCTTCAATCGTGGCGATTCATAAAGGTGAATTCCCAAGAGTGCCAATCGCTGATTATTATGGAGCGGCCTCTTATCATCTGGTCGATAAATCGTTTCTGGTTTTTTTTGAGTTTGAGTATCTCCTGAATCCGATTTGTGATTTGAATGTTTGTTGGCAGTCGATTTCTTTGTTTCGGTGACTGACTTGGCTTGACGTTCCTGAGAATTCTTTTGCAATGAAGAAGGTGACGTCTCTGACGCACCGGTAACGACAATCTCTGATTCAACAGGGGTCGTTGGTGTCGTCGATCCCGAGTCACAACCTGTGATCAGTAAACTAACCACTGTGACCTGGCATAACACTTGAAAGTAACACATATCTCTCATGGTGAGCAAATTCTCATAATAAAACCTGCCATATTCTGTTCATGCTTAATTTGAATCAGGAATAAACCTGTTCTCATATTGTGACGGATAAATGGAGCCGAGTCGAGTAACCTTATTCTGTAACTGGCTGAGTTGATCATTTTAGACATATAATGCAAAATGTCTAAGTCATGTTGAATTGACTGTAACCTGCTATAATCTGTCCCAAAAGACATCACGCTTTGTATATTTATTACGCCAAAGCATACATGAAACTATGACTGTTTCTGACCCTTTTTCCTCTAAAGGTCCATCTCGATGAGCTCATTTCTCTACAGCCTGAATGCCAGTACAATTCGTACCACTCCTTTGCTTGATAAAATCAGAATTACAGCTGAAGCCGGCTATCAAGGTATTGAACTCTGGTTTAACGAAGTAGAGGAATTTCTTTCCCAGGGTGGAGAGTTGCAAACCATTTCCACGGCGATACAGGAATCGGGCCTGACTGTCCCCACAATGATTATGTTGAGGGACTGGTGGACAGCTTCACCCGAAGAATATCCTTCTGTTTTTGATATTTGTCTGAATCGTATCAAACTGGCTGTCTCGCTGGGAGCCGAATACGTAATCGCGTGCCCGCATCAAAAAAAACCGGACTACGATCTGGGCGCACAGCGCTACCGGGAACTACTAGAAGCGGGCATTGAGGTTGGTGCCAAACCAGCAGTGGAATTTCTGGGATTTGTAGAGGAGGTGACCAAAATAGAAGATGCGTTACAAATCGTTGAAAAATCGGGCCACCCTCAGGCAACACTCGTGCTCGATCCGTTTCACGTCTTCCGAGGCGGTGGATCAATCGAGACGATCGCGCAACTCAAACCCGAACAGATTGCCATCTCGCACTTCAACGATGCTGTCAACACGATTCCACGTGAAGAGCAGATGGACCCTGACCGCGTTATGCCGGGAGAGGGGCATATCGATCTGACACGTTACTGCCGACTTTTAAAACAAATTGGCTATCAAAGCTGGCTCTCGCTTGAATTGTTTCGCGAAGACCTCTGGCAGCAGGACCCGCTAGACGTCGCCAGACGAGGGCTCGAATGCATGCAGGCGATTGCTGAAGACGCGTAATCGTGTTTCCATTCAGTCACGTTGACTTGCAGCCACATAATTGGCAAGCGTGTCCAAATTCTTAATAAAGACACGCGTTTCAATTACGGGAACGTTTTCCAGATTGGCAGAGCGGAGCCGCCCTTGCACAGTCCAGGCACCACGTGCATTCAACGATTCAATAGCGGATTTTGCTTTGTCCGTTAATGAAGCAGTTAAACGGACACGACGCTCCGGAAAACGCATTGCAGCCAGTTGTTTGGGAGACGCCTTCACGAGTTTACGATAACGACTTTCCAGATCATTCAGTTTGGACTTCACAACAAAACTATAATGCGTGGGGACATCATCTGACTTATAAGTCAGTTGATACTGCTTTGTGAAATACAAAGGGCGATTCGTTTTCAATTCATAAAAACGGGCCAGCTTTCCTCCAGGCAATTCTGACTTTCGCAAATACGCGATTGCGGATGGTATCGGTTTGAGATACTTTTTCTCACCCGAATAAATATAAAGCTGCATTAGAGTCTTGATCACTCCCTGTGACTCACCTCCCGTTATAGAGGGAGGTTCAAATCTTCGGGCCCACGCGGGCTGCATTTTATGATTGTACTGCTGGGCCCAGGCAGGCTGTGGCTCCGGCATTTGTGCCAGTATGATAAAATCACCCGCCTTGAGAGCCGCACTACGATAACGGGGATCTTGATAAATATGTGCTGCCAGAAACATCAGATCAACGAGATCAGCTATCGCGTTGTCATTGAATGTGTAGAAGTCGGAATATTTCTTTTTCGGAAACTCTCGAGACCAACTGGCAGGATAACTGGCTTTGAGAACAGGATAATCTTTCGGATCAGGAAACTTGCTATATTGTTGTGGCCAGCCTCCATTGGGAAATTGTGCCTTTAGAAATGCATTCAGAGCGTATTTCACTGCCTCGTGAATCGTTTGATCCTGAAATTTAAGTTCCTGATCCAGTCGCATTAAAAAATGCAAAGCGGACTGAGATTTATTGTCATCAAATGTCGTTCGATTTCTGGCTTTGGCGCCACCGCCATCAATGCGATACTGAACTCCCCTGCGATTTTTGAAATCAATATAACCCGCCCAACCACCTGACTTCAATTGTCCTCTGACCAGAGCGCTTGCTGCACCTTTGGCTGCTCCAAGCAGATAAGGTTCTCCCGTTTTCTGATAAGCGTTCAAAAACGCTTCACCAACCGAGGGTGTTCCCGGCGGTTGAATCCATATCATCGAATCGGTCGCTTTCCCCTCTCCCTCGCGCCTGGATAAATCTTCGCTGTAATTCCAGAGATAGCCTCCGGAAGTTGATACTTCACTGGTAAAAAAATGCGTGGCTCGTTTCATTGCCTGTTTTGCATCAGCAGTTGAGATTTCAGCAGACAGGCATGCTCCCGAATGATCCCAAAAACAAACTGAACAAATCAAAATCAGGAACTGCATTCGTAGAAAATTGAAAGAAACAGGCATTGCCGGTTATTCCTTAATATCAAGAGAAAAAAGGAGCCCATGAACAATCTCATCCTACAAAAAACAGAGTTTCAGCGAAAGCAGGTATATCTTAATCTCGTTCATAATAGGAGAAGACGATTTTTCTATCAGGCTCTCGCTTGCGTCGCAGGCAAATCTATGTAATGCTCATACCCAACTGAGATATTCACCTAAGATTCTTCTGGAGAAGCGCTTATGTTGGAAGACTATCCATTTACAATATTGGCCATCGGAATTGCCATCGTCATCGGCATGATCATCTTCCTGAAGATCAATGCATTTCTGGCACTGATCACGGCAGCGATGGCCGTCAGTCTACTCGGCCCGGAATCCGTTGATGGAATCAATCGGATCAAACGCGTAGCCATCGCATTCGGTGACTCCGTTTCCGGTATCGGTATCGTCATCGCACTGGCCGCCATCATCGGAAAATGTATGATGGACAGCGGTGCCGCGGATCGTATTGTAAGAACATTCCTGAAAGCACTCGGCGAAAAAAACGCGTCCGTTGCGCTCATGGGTAGTGGATTCGTATTGGCTGTCCCCGTTTTTTTTGACACGGTCTTCTATCTATTAATTCCGCTCGCTCGATCACTTTATCGTAGTACTAAAAAAAATTATTTGATGTATATCATGGCTATCGCTGCTGGAGGCGCAATCACACATACCCTTGTGCCTCCTACACCAGGACCATTATCAATGGCCGACAATCTGGGAGTCGACCTGGGTAAAATGATCTTCGTCGGAGTACTGGTCGCTTTACCAGCCGCTTTTGCTGGAATCTTTTACGCCATGCTCGCTAATCGTAAAATGAATATCCCCATGCGTGAAGTCGCCGAGCACAAAGACCCTGATCCACTGGAAGAACATGAATTGCCTTCGCTGTTTGTTTCACTGACCCCGATTGTCTTACCCGTATTGATGATCACAGCCAACACGCTTGTCAGCTCAATGCTTGCCAGTGGTGTGGGCCCGCAGGATTTGCTGGGACGTCTAAGTCCATTCACATCATTAATTGGCGATCCCAACTTTGCGTTGTTAGTAGCGACGGCGATCTCTCTGGTGATCCTCTTTAGACAGCGAAAATTGACGCTGTTGAAATTGGGAGCAACTGTGGAAACAGCTCTCATGAGCGGTGGCGTGATTATTCTGATTACCGCTGGTGGCGGCGCATTCGGAAAAATGTTGACCGTCGCCCAAATTGGTCCTGCCATTCAGGAACAATTTGGTAGCTCAGATGCAGATGCGACAGGACTCAGTTTTCTCTTTCTGGGATTTGGAATTGCAGCCTTACTGAAAGTGGCGCAGGGTTCCAGCACGGTTGCCATGATAACAACCTCAGCCATGCTGGCGACCATGAACGTGAATTCACAGATGCTGGGATTCGATCCCGTTTATCTGGCAACAGCTATTGGTGCAGGTTCATTGATCGGTTCCTGGATGAACGACAGCGGCTTCTGGATTTTCTGTAAAATGAGCGGTTTAACTGAAACTGAAGCACTAAAATCATGGACTCCCTTACTCATTGTGTTGGGCTGTACCAGTATGGCGACGACCATCCTGCTGACGATTGTCTTTCCGATGTCGTAAATCTCGTTTCATGTTTTTAAATGAAAACTCAATTTTTGAATCCATAGATTGAAATGCCGATCTACCAATTCGTACCCTTCGACACTTCTCTAAAACAGGGGGACCGGGTGTGAGTCAACTATTTCCACAATGTGAAATCATTCCACTTCCCGATTTTCAATTTTCCTTTCGCGTGAAAGGCAAAGAACGGCTTCGCTGGCACCATGATCCCCAATACTCGCGACCGTTCTTTTACCCTCTGACTGGTCCAGCCGGAATTCCACTCACACGCATCGGACATCCCGGTGCCCCGAACCACGATCATCATCGGTCAGTCTGGTTTGCCCATCATAAAGTATTAGGCATCAATTTCTGGGCAGAGAATACCGGAGCCAAAATTATTCAGAAACGTTGGCTCTCAATCGATGAAAGAGATGACGAAGCCATTCTGGCTGTTGAACTGGAATGGTTTGACGGACATGACCCAACACCTTTATTACGACAGGAATCGATTTCAGCTATCAGAACCAATAACAGTGATGAGCTGTTTCTAGAGCTCCAGTCCACATTTTACCCTACTGCGGAATCATTGGAGTTCCAGAAGACAAATTTTGGTTTTCTGGCAGTCCGCGTTGCCAAATCGATTTCAAGCTTCTTTGGTGGAGGAACAATCACGAACAGCCGCCAACAGGTCGACGAGAAAAACATCTTCGGAAAACCGGCAGAATGGATGGATTATTCGGGACCGGTGGCGCCCGATGTTAAAGAGGGGATCACTTACTATTATCACCCTTCCAATTCAAGTTCTGGAGCTCAGGACACGGTTTGCTGGCATGTACGTGAAGATGGCTGGATGGGGGCATCTCCCTGTATGTTTGGTGCTCTGGAAACGACTCGTAAGGCGCCTTTGACATTTCGGTTCCTGCTGCAGGCTCATGCAGGTGAGCTCGATCACACTCGGGCACAGAAGATCTATCAGGAGTTTGCCGGGAGCTTACCGTATCAGATCAAAAAACCCGATCAGCGACATACCAGCGCAACTGTGATCAGAGTTTCATAGCAGCAGTGCTGTCTTACCAGACAAGTTCAATACCCGCTGTAATTCCGTCAGCCGTAAAGTCAGAGTTATCCTGACGAACTCTCGTTCCTGTCGCTTCTTCTCCGCTTGTGGGACTTTCATTGTAATCAATGACATTATAGGCACGTGAGATTTGGCCAATAAACAGAAAATCATATCCGACAAAGCATCGCAGGTGTTCATTCACATTTAGTTTTGCATAAACGGAAAGCTGAAATGTGGGTGAAAATTCATTATTTTTATCAACCGTGACGATACGGGGATCTGTTGCGACGAATAATTGTTCGGTGGCGACCTGATTGGTGTTGCGATTAAATCCAAATGTAAACTTGGGCTCTGCACCGATCGAAAATCGACTGTTCTTATATTCTGCTCGTGCACCAATACTGGGTCCGAAGACTCGGTTTTCCACTTTAGACTCGATCACCGAAGTACGACCCACAGCAAGACCATCACCAGAATCGATTCCGACCTGACTCAGCCTTTCCCGCAGACTGATCACACGAAAACCGAATAAGGGTTGCATGTGAAAACCATCGCCGGGGAGAAAGGGATCTAAAATATAATTGACTCCTGTACCAACCATTTCCGTATTCATATTCACAGTATAATTGACATCAAAGACATTCGTATTCGCTGCCAACACACCATCTTTCTTGAAGTTCACAACCACCGACAAATCATCATCAGGATCAGCATTATTCTGTAAGGCATATATACTGTCGGTCGGACGGTTCGATTCATTTTTGAAAAGGCCCCAGACATTCCATTCCAGGCTGCCCTCAGGCAAAGCAAATTCCAAAACCCCGCGCATCCCGTTCGTATCCATACTGCGGTCATTGTATTGCAAAGCAACACCGTTCCCTCTTGGTACACCTGTTTCGCGGTCAAATACAGTCGTGGGTTGTGTTGGGTCTGGAACTCCTAATATGGGTGAGCTCAAAAGTACATTGTCCGGTCCTTCAATTGACCAGTGAAGATATTCCAGTCGTAGTTTGGAACTTTGGAACATATTTTTGATCGATTTATCAATGGGGGAATTATACGTCCACCCACGATCTACAGGCAGTTGACGGACCAGCGACCTTGAAAATGTGTTGACTCCTGAAAATACTCCAGGGTCGCCTCCATATCCATTGTCTACCAGATCTCCATCACCTCGTATGATATAATCCTGTGTACCATCTTCTGCTGCTGCAAACTGTTTCTCACCTACCGGAAATCCGGTTAAGCACAGCAACACTAATAGTGCACTTAGTCTGAATGGAGTAATCATCATTACTTTCCAGGATGTGCGACTCATCGATTAGAACCTTGAAATATTTGGATCAAAACACACGAACGTATGATTAAAACTAGACATTATGTTTGTTATGGAAACAGCGTTCCATCCACTCTGATTTGGCCATTAAATGTACCACCGCCGGCATTGAAGAGTAAAAAGGAACCGTTGGTGCCCCCGGCAGGTGTGAAAAATACGGGGTTATCGGTGCCAGAACCAATCTGCAGCGGTCCGTTAAGCACTGTATTAAACCCGATGACCTGTTCAGTGAAGCCATTGATATCAAAAATTCGGAATTCGTTACCATCAATTTGGACTGAGGAATTCGTTGCATTGACCAGATCAAAGAAGACACCTCTACTTAATGTATTTGTCATATCAATTGAATTATTATCGATCTGAACATTGGAATTCGCAGCTAAGCTCTGGAATCGGATTGCGGTTGAATTAAATCCACCCAGGACAAACCCGATATTAGTCTGACCGGTGATAGCCGGAGTCAGATCATTGTTATTGTTGGCAATAAAGATATTGGAAGGCCCATCCGTATTGACCAAGATACCTTCACTATTCGGAGCCGAGATGTTGAAGTTATTCTGATTGATAACTGAGAAATTCAAAGTGTCATCTAAATCGTTGCTCGTGGTATTGATGTTAATTCCTATATTATCTGTGGGAGCAGTTCCCACAAAGTTGTTAAAGTTCCGAACGAGAACATTAATCGGGCCTTCCCAGACCACAGCCAGGTTGTCAGTATCAGACGCAGTGTTGGTAATGGTATTCTGGTCTTCCAGAGTGAAATTCATCAAAGTATCGTCGAGCAAACCACCGGATTGAAGGAGAATCGCATCCGCGCTGTCATCCGTAATTGTGTTGCCTTGAAGTGTGACGGTAAAGAAATCATTAGTGGTATCAGTCAATTCAACATTTACCGTATATTCCAGGGAGTGTTCGGTCGCGTCCGTACCATTGTCTTCTAAGATTGAATCAACAAGATTGAAGATACGACCATTTTCCACGACGATACCGTCTCCAGCAGAGTTTTCAATTCTGACGCGTGTTAGATTCATTGAATGTACCGTGTCTACATCGGTTTCATGCCATTCGATACCAGAAGTGATCGGAGCCTGAATTTCCAACCCATCGATATTCACCGACTCAATCTCTTCTACCCAGACCCCGTGTTGTGCAGCGGTAATCGTACCACCGGAATCGATGGTTCCGTCCCCGGTTATGGTAAATGTTCCTGGTGTGTTAGAAAGACGAATCCCGGCACTGTTCAGGAAAAATCCATTCGTGACATTCAAATTAGCTCCGGTTGTCGGTCCCGCGGTCACCGATGTCAGTCGCATCGCAATATTGGTATCCTGGATATCAATGGCAGCGGCATCGGCCACAACGATGGTACCTTCTGAAGAACGGATTGTTCCAGTATTCGCATTTGCAATAAATGCCAGGTTATCCGTTGCATCAATGTCTAACTTTCCAAAGTCGACAACACCCGGGTTGGTTTGCACATACACGGATGGTGCCAAAGTAGGAAATGCAGCACTGGTTGTAATGACATCCAATCCATTGAATCGGATGGACGGCGTATTATTGAGGATATGCACCGTAGGCAACGTTGCGCCCGTCGTTCCTGTTACATTGACATCGCCAAAGGTTACCTGGCCTGCAGTGCCGCCCTGTCCGGCATTATCGAGCAGGAGTACTGAATTAGTTGTGCTGGTATTAGACAAAATTGCGTTACCCATCGTAATCACAGGGCTATCGTCGCGGACAATAAACGCCTCGAGAGCCGTCCCGGAGATGGATGTGTCACCAAACACTCTGAAGCTACCTGTATTGCTACCTGCATCGAATGAGATCCCCTGACCCGTACTACCAGTAATTCCAAGAGTTCCTGCAAATGAAATATCGCCTGTCGAATTATTGACATCGATAGCATGGTCTGTAATTAGAGATGTACCATTTGAGATTGTTGTATTTCCACCAATCTCCATACTTCCAGCCAGACTCTCGACGAGAATACCAGCACTGTTACGACTCAGAATATCGAGATTCTGCGTAGAGAATCGGCCCAGGAAATTTTCTACAAACAGACTGGCATCCGTAGCAGAGTCGATAACAGTCGATCCTACAGTACTATTTCTAAACGCCACTACCGCATTGGCAGTTCCGCCTGTCACATGAATACCCTCATTCGTACTATTTGTAATGGTAACGTTATCCAGAGTGGCTCCACCGCCTACGTTGTTGATCAAAATCCCCTGACTGTCTGTATCGTTAATAGTTGAGCCTGTCATATTCACAAAGCCCCCCGTCGTATTCTGAATCAGGACGGCCCGACCCGCAGTCGTGTTGGTGATAGTACCAGACTCATACTCCAATGATGGGCTACCTCCATCGACGACAAAGGCATTACCGGCAGAATTCGTCACATTAGTGGTATCAAAGGAGAGACTGCCAGACGTGTTGTTCAGGAAAATCCCCTCACCGACGGCATCATTCACGTCAACAAAATTAACATTGGTCGATGAAACGCCAATGCCCACAACACCGCGACCTGTAGGACGGTTCAAAATGAAACCGGAGAATTCACTGTCAGATGCCAGAATCACACCATCGCCAACGGTATCATTAAATGTCGGTCTCACGAGACTGTTCGGTCTGAGAGGACTTCCGTACAAGGGTGAGTTTGGCAGTAATCTGTTCCCAAATCCTTGATAATCAATGAAGTGCTCGACTCCCTGACCTTCACCCAAAACACGGTCTCCCGCTACGAGAACGATTGGTGCCGCATTATTGTATTCACTTCCTGCATGAGTAAAGATAATATCTCTGTCAGGTCCTGCCTGTGCTTCAACGATTGTCTGGTAAGGATCAAGAACGGCTCCAGTACCCCCGGGTCCTACCATTGAATCAACATGGGAGATTGTCCAAGGCAGACCGGTCGCAGGGTTGATGGCGATCAGTCCGAAATCGACTACGTCACGTTGTTCAACAACAACGTTGTAATTCCTTCGAACACGTTCCGCCATCCGGTACATCTGTGTGGACTTTTCCATTTTGTTCCACTCCGGACGACCTGCGAATGTCCAGGCAACATTGAAAAACACGTTTGTCTTAAAGGTGTCATCGTTTGTGACGCTCAATTCCATTAAAACATTAGGAACTGGCTTGGCCTGTAGACGACCTCTCCAGCCCCAGACATCTTTGCTGCCTGTCGCTGTAAAATTATAAGTTCCAGCATAAGCACGCATTTCATGTTTTTTTGCTATTTCACCCCAGACAGGAACACCAAATTCCGCATCGAAACCACGCATGGCCGTTCCGATAGTTCGTGTTTGATCATAGAGTACGTTAAAAACGGAAAATCTCTGACTGCCTTCATTAAACTTAACGTCTAACTGTTGCTGACGATTTCCGAAGGGCATATAAAAGTTGCCGTTGGCATCCCAGTAGCGACCCATTGTTTCCACGTTGAGGACAACCTGCTGAAAAGTCTTGGTTGTAGAATCATCACGGTCGTAATAGACACCGGCACCCACAATTCGATCGGTATCATAATTATAAAATCGATAACCCATTCCAGCGCTTCCACCAAGGTGTCCACGATTGGTTCTGAAAAGACGAAAGCCTCCGAAGATCATGGCTGCATCGTCGGGATTCTTCGTATGAGTAAACAGGTAAGGCATCGCCTCCAGGTGAGAAATCGATTCGGCCAATCCAACGGTTTTACCTGCCTGATGTCCGGCTCGAAACAAGACCCCTGCTCCATTTCCCGGAATGACTGAAGAGATTCCATCAAGAGTATCAGAGGATTCTGAACCATCGGCAATGATTGTTGAAAATTCAACTTCTTCTTCGGCTAATAATGTTCCTGACATGGCGGATATCGCCAGAACAATTACGCCGGCAATCAGGCGAAATGCAATTTTCATAAACCGTCCAGAATAACTTGATGTCAACACAGGCATCTGTTTCACCTCGGTTATGCACGCTGAGTGCAATTTGGCGTTATTGTCCCGCTCTGTTGTATTTTGATCTGTCATGAAATTGTTTTTATCTATGACGATAATTTCAGGAAATCCATGAGATTATCTCTACAAGTAAACTTCCGAATTCAGGAACGAGTTGAGGAGAACTTCCCAAAACTCGATCTATCAACTCGTAACTACAATACACGCAGGCATACAATAACCAACGTTTTCACTAACGGCAGAAATGCAACCGCTGAGAATTCATGCGTCTGTTATTGAATGTCTTAAAATATCAATTGTTTAAAGGTTTTTTTATCAGCACGAACGGCTTGTCATGATCAGGAGAGAGGTTACTTTTGATCTTTACTCTTCTATCGGAGGATAGAAACTGGTCGAACTGAATAGATATGTTTTGATACGAACCGAGAAAAATGACCTTTTTGACGGAAACGTGCCACTTTGATTTGATTAGTTAACTGGTTATTTTTAATGTGAATTGTTACTCGGAAGAATCAGTTGATCGTCCTTGAGGTAAGGCTGACCCGTTTTAACTAAAAAGAAATACCGAATGGTTTACTTTCTTCACAGTCTTGAGAGAGATTGATTCTTTGAGTTTAGGAGATGTTGGGCGGGAACATATTCTAATTTCATATCCGACGGAAGACGAATTTCACATTTCCACACAGAAATTATTGACAATTTTCAAAAAAGTCGGAAAACCACCGGCTTTCAGTACGTTCTCAACCCCTTTTAAAGGGAAACTGGTACGAGATCTCTATGAGTAATCAACCTTATTTAGTCAAACTGGCTTTGCGACTGGCCGCTGGTCTGGAAAAAATGCCACCCGCTTCATTAGATAAACATCGTACATTTATCCTGAGCCAACAGCAGGCAGATGGCGGATTTGCCGGTAGAGAAGGAGGCTCTGATCTCTATTACACAGGCTTTGCTGTCCGTAGTCTGGGAATTTTAGGAGGCATTGAAAAACAGGCTTGCCTCGACCTCAGCCAGTTCCTCAAACAATTTAAACTCGAAAACCTGTCAACCATCGATCTGCTCAGCTGGCTGTACTCTGCTCTGATTATTCAGGCTTCCGGTGGAGAAGACCTGTTGGCGTCAGCACCGGAACACTGGAATACTCGAGTGGCACTCAATCTGGAGCGATTAAGAACCAGTGACGGCGGTTATGCAAAATCAGATCAAGGTGCCCTGGGGAGTACTTATCACTCTTTCCTGGTAGTACTAATCTACCAGATGATCGGGCTTGAGATTCCCGCGAAAAACGATCTGATCCAGTTTATTTTTGATAGACAACGCGACGACGGAGGCTTTGTAGAAATTACACCAATGAAACGCAGCGGCACAAACCCGACAGCAGCAGCTGTTGCAATATTAATTATATTGAATGCCATGGATGATGAACTGAAAGAGGATGTGAGCGACTTCCTCACTCAGGTAAAAAGTTCCGAAGGAGGTTTTCAGGCAAATACACGCATTCCTTTTGCCGATGGATTATCCACTTTTACAGGATTACTCACTGCCCAGGATTTGGATTTAACATCACACTTCGATCAAGTGAATTTAATGAAATTCATGACGGAGTGGCTGGAGTTTCCGACAGGAGGCTTCCGAGGAGCCAGTTGGGATGAACAAGCCGATGTGGAGTACACGTTTTATGGCCTGGGTGTGCTGGCTCTGATTTCCAACGGACCTGGGTAGCAGTCCTGGTTATTCCTGAGAATCATCCACATAAAGTAAGCGTCCACAGGACTTACAAAATACGAACCGCTCTGAGTTCAATTCGACTCGCAGTTGGGGTTCGATCAAAACATTACAGGCTGAACAAAACCTGCCCTCCACATTAGCCAATGCGCCTGCTCCATGAGATCGAACAAGACGTTGAAATAAGACTTTGACATTTTCTGGAATAATCTGTTCAGATTCTGCAATCGCTCGTTTGCATTCTTCAATTTCTTCATCCAGAGAATTACGAGCGGCTTCAAATTCCTGTGCTGATTTTTTGGCATCTTCCTCTGCCGCATTTTTTTTAACGACGCAGGATTGAACTTCCATTTCGGCAGCATCTATTTTTTCCATCAACTCCAGAATTTCATCTTCCAGAACACTGTTCGCCATTGTATCTGCTTCAATTTGACCTTTAATGATGTCAAATTCTTTATTTGAAGCAGCCGAGTTCAACTTTCCCTTTAATTCAAGGATTTTTGCCTCATTGGAATGTAAGTCCAAATTCTTCTGCTGGACCTGCTTTTTCAATTCAGTGACTTTTTCCTTTTCCGAATTGAGGATGTCTTCCTGTTGCAACGCAAACTGTTCTTTAAATTGAACTCGCTTCGGCCCTCGCTCTAATTTCTGGTTTACATCATGTAATCTCAAATATAAATGATGTAAAGTTTTCAAACCGGCTGCAGTAGTTGACATGTTAAAGAACTCCAGAAACGTTTATTTCCATGAGGCAGGATGCGGCATGCCTCAGTACATAGGCTTTGTTATAAAGATTTTCGCGTCAAATAGCCAGACCTACGAAGGAAATCTAACCGATCTTCTGAGCGGCAGAGAATCAAAAAAGAATGCCTTTCACCCTCGAAATAAAAAAACGCCGATCAAAAATGACCGGCGTTTCAGGCTCAGATGCTGGCAGAAGCAGTAGCGTCTGCTTCCGCTTCTTCGGACTCAGCTTGCCCCCATTCGGGGGCTAACCCCTCTATAAAGCCCTGAAGCTGTTTGCTGCGAACCGGATGTTGCAATTTTCTAACCGCTTTGGCTTCAATTTGACGGACTCGCTCTCGCGTAACCTTGAAAATCCGACCGACTTCTTCCAATGTATAGGTATAACCATCTCCTAATCCAAACCGAAGTTTGATGATTTCACGCTCACGATAAGTGAGTGTTTTCAAAACATGGTCGATTTTATCTTTGAGCATCTCCTGGCTGGCTGTGTTGACTGGACTGTCTGAGTCAGAATCTTCGATGAAATCACCGAAGTAACTGTCTTCACTTTCACCTACAGGCCGATCCAGGCTGATGGGATGGCGAGAAATTTTAAGTACGCGTTGCGTTTCTTCCAGGCTGATTCCTGCCACGAATGCAGTTTCTTCCATTGTCGGCTCTCTGCCTTTTTCCTGTAGCAGTTGTTTGCTGACCTTCCTCAATTTGGACATCGTCTCAATCATATGAACGGGAATACGAATCGTTCGTGCCTGATCGGCGATCGCACGCGTAATTGCCTGCCGGATCCACCAGGTTGCATAAGTCGAAAATTTATAGCCGCGACGATATTCATATTTATCGACGGCTCGCATCAAACCGGTATTTCCTTCCTGAATCAGATCGAGGAAGCTCAAACCACGATTTCGATATTTTTTGGCTATCGAAACGACCAGACGTAAGTTGCCACCCGATAGTTCACGCATCGCTGTTTCATAATCGAGATAGCGCTGCTTGACCGCTTTGATTCGTTCACGAAGTGTTTCAGGAGTTTCCATTGTCATTGAAACCAAATCCTGCAACTCTCGCTCAAGATTCGCGCGATCATCTTTGGAATTCTTGACTCTCAGATCACTCATGTCACTGATCTGGTCTTCCAGTTCTGTCATACGATGAGAAATCTGCTCCAGTCGCTTCATGCCAATTTGCAGACGCTGCGTTCGCAAGCTTAATTCTTCAATCAAAGTAGCCATCTTTCGACGACGCTTTTGCAGAGATGCATATGCTTCACGACGTTCACGCTTCGATAGATCTGGATTGAGGAATCTTTGAAAGTCACTCGTATTTTTACTAGTGAGATATTCCAGCGTCTTCAGATTATGAGGCATCCGACCAAGAATCTGGCTCTTCTCAAGCCCTTCCGTAACAGAAACTTTAATTGTTCTATCAAAAGGAAGTTCCGATTTATAAACCTTGTCCAGGATTTCAATCGCCTGCCGCATAGCGTAATCGCTGCTCAATAATTCGCGGCGGAAACGACGACGGGTAATTTCGATCTTTTTGGCTAGTCGAATTTCTTCGTCGCGCGTCAACAGAGGAATTTCACCCATCTGAGTCAGGTACATGCGAACGGGATCATCTATCCGACGGGAAAGGCTTTCGGTAGAACGAGAACGGGTCCCCTTTGTTTTTTCGGGCTGGACGATCGTCATAATCTGATCGGGAATGATATCTAATTCGATTTCCTCAATCGTCAGCAGAAGGTTGTCAAGCTTCTCAGGATTCAACGCTTCATCGGGAAGATAAGCGCTAACCTGATCATAGGTCAGATAACCCTGTTTTTTTCCGCTTTCAATAAGTTCATTCAATCGGGCGTCGAGTCGGTGCACGTTGCTTCTCCCAATCTTTCAAGTAAATAGGCTCAGGTGATTTTTTTGTGTCGTTTCTGATGGTATTCGGATGCCTGCTTCAACAATTCTTTGGCATCAGTCGTCAAACTCTGATTCGTAGATTTCTGGTAGCGTAATCCCTTAGTACGTTCGTGGTGCTCCTGTTCCTCCCGCCATTTCAAGTTTTTGATGGAATGCTTCAAAAAATGAGGCATTCCTTCATGCGGCATCGGGCTGGAATGAAGCTTTGAGTGAATCGCCTTTTCGTGAGCATGCGCGTCAATCTTCACAACCAGTTGCTTCAGTTCCGGATCATTAATTCGATCCAGAATTCGATTCAGCTCGGGAAGTATCCCCTCTTCAGTTAAGTCAATGCTTAACTGATAGAGAAATCGCAATTGTAGATTTTTCAAGTTGGCAGGGGAGATATGCTGTTGAATTTGAGGGACACATTCCGGATACACAAAGATAATTTCAAGAAGTTCGCTCTCAAGTTGGTTGTCTTTCGTAGTGATGTCTGTTGCTTGACTGATATCAGGAGCGTGGAATGTATCCGGTATCGAGTGGGAATTATTTGAGGAGAAACTCGAATTAAGATTTGGCTGACGTTTTTGTTTCACTTCACTCAATCGTTTTCGGACAACAGCTTCATGTAAGCCTAGTCGATCTGCTAACTTTCTTAATATGATGTCTTCACGAACTTTGCCGGTTAGGTTAGGACTTGCCGCCAGTAACTCGAGCATTTCTTCTAAAATACGATGCTGACCATCAATTGACTCCAGTCCAAATTTATTGAGACATACATGCAATTTAAAATTCCAGGCTTCAGGAGCTTGATCAATCAGCTGCTTCAAGATATCTGCTCCCTCCTCTTCCAAAAATTCGGCAGGATCTTTTCCTGTAGGTAGCGTTAATATTCTTAAATCGACTTCTTGCGAAATGAATTTTGCTAATGACCTCTCAGCCGCCTGCTGACCTGCATTGTCCCCATCAAACACCAATACAACTTTTCGAGCCAGACGTTTCAGATTAGAAACATGAGATTCGGTGAGTGCCGTTCCCAGTGTGGCTACCACATTTGTCACACCGAACTGATGTGCTGTTATGCAATCAGTGTACCCTTCCACGACGACAACCGTCTCGGTCTCTCGAATTCTTTGTCTCGCTTGATCTAAACCAAACAGCAATTTGCTCTTAGTAAAGATTAAACTCTCGGAACTATTGAAATACTTGGCGACATTTTCAGAACCGGACCCAGGAAGAATTCGTCCTCCAAATGCCACAATCCGCTTACGTTCGTCGCGAACCGGAAACATCACCCTGTTAACGAAATAATCAGAATATCGGGTATGACCCTCTTTTTTGAACGTTAATCTGGCTTCCGCCAACAGGTTCTCTGCGTATTTGCCCCGAGCACGATTCACCAGCCATTGCCAGTCATTGGGGTGAAAGCCCAGGCTAAACTGTTTGATCGTCTCTTCGGTATATCCCCGCTCT
This sequence comes from Planctomycetota bacterium, assembly GCA_022600195.1. Classification (GTDB taxonomy): domain Bacteria; phylum Planctomycetota; class Planctomycetia; order Planctomycetales; family Planctomycetaceae; genus Gimesia. The sequence continues at coordinate 18,311 of JAHZKX010000016.1, read as the reverse complement.
TCTATCAGATAGCGACGGGCAGCTTCTCCCTCTTGTGTTTCCAGCAGGCAAGAGTGAAATTGCTGCTCAGCCCACTTCATCACTTCAAATAAGGACGTTTTTTCGATCACATTCGATTGAGAAGCATGAGTGTCACGCGATGTCATCTGCGGAACTTCCAGATGCGCCTTCTCCGCTAATATCTTAAGAGCTTCAAAGAAACTGACATCATCATATTTTTCCACCCAGGAAAAACAGTCTCCGCCTGTGCTACAGGACCAACAACGCCAGGTGCCACGCTCAGGATAAACAATCATGGATGGATTATGGTCGTTGTGAAACGGACAGATGCCTTTGAAATCACGACCGTTGGGAATCAATGGAATTGATTCAGACACCAGCTCTACGATGCTGGTTCTCTGGCGGACCAGTTCTTTGAAATTCTGATCAAATCCTGGTGACACCAATTTCTCCTGAACAGTTTGAAAGCAGCCCCTCTGTGTCACTGATCCATCAAATCTGGAAAGTTGACACACGTATCTCACATTAGAGTGCTTCCCTGCTCAGCTCTGCGTACTTTAATTCTACCTCATACTTTAGAGTGGTCAAGAAAATCGGTTGGAGGATTCCCAAACTAACCGGCTGCTTAAGGTCAAAATCTGCATAATGTTACAGAAATACCTAATCGCATAAGTACAAGTAAAATCTTAAACTAAACCTAACCCATCTCACTTACTCAATCAGAATCAACTCGGTGATCTCTTTATGCTCTCTGATTGAAATTGGACAGTTGGCTTTTATGAATTATAGGAATTATAACTACAGAAACAAGGCTGTCGTCACTGCGTCGTGAGATCAGAAGCAACACCATCGAAATCGCGAGCCTGTGTCCAGGTTTACTTGAGCGTCTCCAAGGCCATTTGAAACGAGCCTCATTGAATGAAAAACGTTATGGTTAAATGGGATGCGCTCTGGGGGATCTCTAAATGATTGATTTTCAGTACGGGCTCGGAATTGACTAACAGAAAATGGCATTCAGACTCGTGAATGAATACACGCAATGCGTCGGTCAAAATCTCCCACTCACGCACTCTATGCAATTATTCTGCTGGAGATGTCTGTTTCGGAATCTCAGCTCTGGTAATCTGCCAGAGCGAATTATTGCCAAATTTTTCGTTGCATTTTGGGCATTTTGCTTTGGAAATCCCTTTACCCGTTTTGCCTCCGATTTTCTCTTTCTTTCGGGAATCTTCGCTCACTATCAATTCGCAAGCCTGACACTGTCTCCCTGCCAGAGTCAGTTCAATTTCAGAATCTGCTTCATATAAGGGAAGATTTTCGTTGTCCAGGATATCGAACGACTCTTCGCTATAATGACAGGTCACCTGTTTGATTTGATCAGTTAACGGGATGCCTGAATCCTGCCCCAGATTAGTGAGAGAATAGAGTTCTGACATTGCCGCAAAAAACTTACGGTACTCTGTCAAGGAAAGGGTCAAGTATTGATTCTCTTTCGCGTCTTCCTGTTTGGGGAGAGCAATGGCAATCCGCCCTTTGCCAAAGACGGGTACTCCTGCAAAGACCGACTCATGGTCATACATCGTAGGAAACGCCACTCGCAGTGACGGAATCTGATCAGCGTTGATCATTTGCACGCTGGCGGCAGGAATTTCGGAGTCCTCTTTTTCCTCGCGTAGATGCTGGGAAATTTCCGCTCTGATTTTGTCCTGTTTTTCTTTGGAACCTCCGCCCAGCAATCCTGATTTCACCAGTCCTAAAATCAATATTTTTTCTGGAGAAAGAGCCAGATCAATTGTGACAAATGACTTTTCCAGACTGTTGGGTTTCAACTTCAGTTTCGTAGGATCAACAGAGTGTAACTTGAGGTCATTAAACCATTGTGTGTAAGCCCCCGCATTCAACGTACCTGATTCAATGTCTTCGTCCGTCTTAGCCGCTTCGTCAGCCGGGACTTGATCTGCTGTCTCATCCTCTTTGTCAGAGATGGAAGGTACAAGATACATCACACTACAGGCAGGGCATTTACCTAAAGCACCTCGGTATTCTTGACGAACTCGTATGCGGTGCCCATTCGGACAATATACGACAATTCCCCCTTCAACTTTCCCTGTCCTGCGTCGTCTTCTCTTACCAGAGCCTTTGCGGCGTTTTTTGTCTTCTTTCTCTTCTTCCATAGCAACGTTCAATAAGACATCTCCCCCTGTCGCTACGGAATGGTCTTCAGCAGGTGTCTTTTGATTCTGCTCGGACTTTGGCTTTGCTTCTTTCTCGGTTGTTGTGTTCGCTTCTGCTTCCTTTGCAGATTCCTCCCGAGCCAAAGGTATTGTTTCTATATGTTTGTCATTGCTGACAGGTAGACTACCACTCAACTGGAAATCATCATCAGAGGACTGATATTCCCGGACATCGATACTCTGATCCAAATCGAAGTCATCATCTCCATCATCGGTTTGAGCGGTCATGGTTGCAGTAGAGGCATGCGAGTTCTCTTCAACCGGATGGTTAGTATCATCCGGCAATTGACTGAAGATCATCGGAGCAGGATTCTCCTGCATCTTGCGATATGCTTCAGCAATATCCTCACGCATAAACGAACCACAATTCCAGCAACGAACAAGCCCAGTCCGAACCATTTCGTTACAAAGTGGACATGGAACTTCTAAATTCTCTTTGTTGTTTGAATCTGGAGTTATGTCGTTTGACATAATCAACCCCTGTCAGTGGACTAATAATTACGATAAGAATTGAAAAATATTAACACGATGAATGCTTTTGCAAATTGTATAAAATCAGTAATTGCAAATAGATAAGATCAAAAGCACTCTCAATTTATCAGAATGATTAATTTAAAAGAGATTGATTGAGGGAAAACTCAATCAACGCTGCTGCGCATTGTCAGACTAACATAGCTACTGGGCAAATGCAGTAATGTTTTTTTACTTTTCTCTTGATTATTAACTACCGTCTGCTACTACCTTTGCCAGTTGATTCCAGCAGAAGCCCACGTTCAGTTACTTATGGTAAACCTACTCTATCTCGCTTCTAAAGCAAGTTGTAGATTTATATTATCTCAACTCTCTTATTTCTTTATTACTTAGATTAAACAAGAACTGAAAAATGTTCAAGAGTATAGACAATTCTCCCCACCCTGAAAAATAAATTTACCAGCGCTCGCGAACCTGTACAGGAAAATTCAAACGAACGGGGACTTTCCATCGCCCTGCTGCTATAGTAAATGCGTCATGGAGAGGAGAGCTCATCACCGATGCCAAATGTGGAACAATATCTCAAACCTGAAGTCATTCAGACAGTTGCGCGTCTCGATTTAAGGGCGAAATTCATCGTCGAGGGCTTCCTGAGCGGTTTACATGCCAGCCCCTATCATGGATTCAGCGTCGAGTTTAGTGAGCACAGACGCTATGCCCAGGGAGACGACCCACGCGACATCGATTGGCAGGTTTATGCTAAAACCGACCGATATTATATCAAAAAGTATCAGGCTGAAACGAATCTCACCGGATACCTGGTACTCGATTTGTCAGAGAGCATGGCTTACACACATCGCCAGCAGCTTTCCAAATTTGACTATTCCATCTGTCTGGCTGCTTCTTTGGCCTATATGATGATTCATCAGCAAGATCCCGTAGGTCTCATCACCTTCGGCGAACAAATCAAAAATTATCTCCCCGCTCGTAGCAAACGAGGCCAATTGGGAAATATTCTTGCCATGCTGGCGAACTCACAACCCACAGGTATGACTGAAGTTTCAAAGAATATCCAGCAAATAGCATCGATGGTCAAACATCGCAGTTTGTTCATGATTTTCTCGGATTTATTAACAGACCAGAAACAAGTTCTAGACAGCCTGCAACGACTACGCTATGCAGGACACGATGTCATCGTATTCCACGTTCTGGATGAAGCCGAGGTCTATTTCCCCTTCCAGGGTATGGTTGATTTAAAAGAACCAGAAGAAGGCGAATCGATGATTGTAGACGCTGAGGGAATGAAGGCAGATTATCTCGAAGCCCTGAATGAACTCAGAGAGACATACACCGAAAAATTACAGGCAATGGGGGTCGATTATGTTCGCCTCGATACCAGCATGCCTTTCGATAAAGCACTGATTGAATATTTATCCCAAAGAAAAGCACGCTTTTAGCTATTCGTACGATCACATACCAGCGTTGTTTCTTCCGATTCGGTATTGATTTTTGGTTAAGTTATAATGATTCGACTCTGTTTACAGGTTAACAGGTGAGTGTTCTTGAAATCTTAACCCACTATACCTCTCTAATACCTTGCAAGAGCTGGCTACCGATTTTAGAGTGTTATTCACTTCAGCTCACTGTGTTTGAAGGGAATTCTGATTGAGGGGCCCATTCATGGATGTTCGCCAGACGGTGATCTGCTGCATTCTCTGTTTTTAATTTCCTAACTTGGAAAATTGTATTATTTCCAACAGAGTACTGTCACACTTCGTACTATATTCGCAGATATTCTAGCGTTACTTTAAATGGTTCTCTTTTCAGGACTGAGAAACTGTTCTTATTTATTGGTTTTCATCTAATTAACAAACAGTGGAGCTAAGAACCGCCAATGGACAACGAGTCAGTAATTCAGATTAGCAATCTGACAAAAATCTATCGTGATTTCTGGGGCCGAAAAAAAGTTCGTGCACTCAACTCTTTAAGTCTCGAAGTAAAAAAAGGGGAGATCTTTGGACTGCTGGGACCAAACGGTTCGGGAAAAACCACCACTCTGAAACTACTGCTCGGATTACTTTTCCCCTCAGAAGGAGAAATCAAAGTACTTGGCCAGCCGGCATCGAATGTGGAAAAGAATGAACACATCGGCTATCTGCCTGAAGAATCCTATCTCTACCGCTTTTTGAATGCGGAAGAAACGCTTGATTTCTATGGACGTTTATTCAAGATGTCTGCCGAAGAGCGCCGTAAGCGGTCGGCAGAACTGATCGAAAAAGTAGGCCTGGGACATGCCAAAAAACGCCAGCTGAAAGAATATTCCAAAGGTATGACCCGCCGAATCGGTTTGGCGCAAGCACTCATCAACAATCCCGATCTGGTCTTGCTGGATGAGCCAACCAGTGGTCTGGATCCGCTTGGTACAGATGACATGAAGCGGATGATTCTGGAATTGAAAGCTCAGGGTAAAACCGTGCTGATGTGTAGCCACCTTCTGGCTGACGTTCAGGATGTCTGTGATCGAATCGCCATTCTGTATGGTGGTGAATTGAAAGTGATGGGACGTGTCGAGGACTTGCTGAAAGAACAGGATGAAACGCAAATCCAGACATCCCGTCTGAGTGATGAGGCAATCAAGGAAATCGAACAGGTTGTTGCGAAACACAACGGAAAAGTTGGTACGATTGACCATCCAACCGCAACACTGGAATCTCTGTTCCTGAAAACGGTACAGGAAAGTAAAGAACGTCCGGGGCAACGTTTTGTTCCTGATACCCAAGAGAAAAAAGCGGCTGAGTAAGCACCATATTTATTCCCATTTATTCTGGCTTACTCACGATCATTGACTCTGGCTCTCGCTGAAATGAACAGGAGAGCAATATTTCCTATGAGATGTTATTCACAGAAGTAAATTATTATGTCTTTTGATCCTATTCCTTATGACCTGTTTGATGCTTTAAAACATTTTCTCACCGTGTTTGGAAGCACAATGCTCATCGCAGTTGTCGTCTGTCTGTTGGTGGGTGTCCTCACACGTGGAGCGAAAGGAATCGGCGATGTTTTTTTTGGCATCCTGGATTTTTTCAATCAAATCATACACATCTCCCCTCGACGCATCTGGTCACTTTCCACTTTGACGATCCGCGAATCATTGAGACAGAAAATTCTGTTTGTCTTCATCATTTTCGCAGTGCTTTTCATGTTTGCAGGCTGGTTCCTGTCTGGTGCCGCTGACAGACCTGACTTGCAGATTCAGTCCTATATCGATTTTGTCCTTAAAGCAATCAGCTGGTTAGTAATTCCGATTATACTGCTACTCTCTTGCTGGTCTCTGCCTGAAGATATTCGTCTGAGAACAATTCACACGGTAGTCACCAAACCCGTCTATCGAATTGAAATCGTCATTGGCAGAATGCTGGGCTTTACCCTTCTGGGAAGTGCCATCCTGCTGGTAATGGGCACCGTTGGTTATATCTGGATCAATCGGCAGGTTCCGGAAAGTGTCCGGCCGAACCTGGTCTCCAAAGTCCCCATTTATGGTGAAATCAAATTCACTGACCGTGAAGGTGCCCCCTCAGCAGGTCTCAATGTCGGAGACATCTGGATGCACCGCAGTTATATCGAAGGAGCCACCAAAGCACGTGCAATCTTTACGTTCAAGGGCATCGACGAAAGTGACGCCATTAATGACGAACTGAATCTTCAGTCTTCTTTCGAAGCATTTCGAACTCATAAAGGCAATATGGAAAAAGGGGGCATTCTCTATCAATTCATATTTGTCAACAAAGATAAAGGCCTGAGAGTTGATACCGCACCATTGATTAACAAAGAATATCTGGAAAACAGGCTGAAAATTAACCGTAAAATCATGCACGAGAGTGAAGATGGCAAAGAGAAAGTCGAAGTCGACATTTTCGATGATCTGGTTGATGACAATGGAAACCTGACTATAGAAGTGCAGTGCCTGGAAGCAGGGCAATTGCTGGGTATGGCCCGCTCAGACCTTTATATTCGAACGCCCGACCATGCCTTTTTATCAGGCTATTCAAAAGCCGTCTTTGGAATCTGGTTACCCATGGTGCTGGTGATCATGCTGGGCGTGACGATTAGCTGCTTTGTGAAAGGACCTGTTGCTATCCTTACCACTATGACAATTGTCTTGGTCGGCTTTATGTCCAAGGAATATATGGCTGAAATTCTGAGTGGCAAAATGCAGGCTGCAGGAGCCATCGAAGCCTGGTATCGCCTGATTACGCATATGAACTCGCAGACACCACTCCCTGACGGGCCAGTGAAATTCATGATTGGAATTGTTGACTTGGGTATTATTAACTTCCTCTGGCTCTGTCAGCAAATCATTCCGAATTTTGGAATCTTCTCAAATATGCGGGAATACGTTATTAAAGGTTTTGATGTGTCATGGGATGCAGCACTTCTGCCAGGCATTGTCACAACCGCGGCCTATATTCTTCCTTGTTTAATTGTTTCTTTTTATAGCTTGAAACTTCGCGAACTGGAGGCGAAATGAATACACTCACTTCCGAACATCGTAAGCTCGCTTATATCATCGCCATTATCGTCTTGCTCATTCCTGTGATCTGGCTAGGCATGCCTTCTACGGGTGAAGATGGCTCTGGTGGTGAGCTCGCAAAGTTGCGTGTCGAACATGAACTGGGTGAAAGCACATTAGGCGATGTGGACCCTTCCAGTGCATCAATGAATTTTGTTCTGCTGGGCCTCAGGGGAATTGCCACGAATTTGCTGTGGATGGACGCCAATGAACATCAGAAAAAAAAGGAATGGGCCAAACTGCGTTCTACCGTGGATTCAATCATTCTCTTGCAGCCACACTATATGAAAGTCTGGGACTTCCAGGGTTGGAATCTGGCATACAATGTCTCCGCAGAATGGGACGCCGTCGAAGACCGTTATTTCTGGGTCAAAGAAGGCATCAAGTTCCTGAATGAAGGTGTGACACGCAATGAGCGATTTCCCGAACTTGACTGGAAAGTCGGAAATCTGCATGGTCAAAAAGTTGGACGTTCTGATGAATGGAGACTTTTCAGAAAATTTTATAAAGTTGATCCTGATACAGAACGATTCGAAAATGGTCCCGATCCGGAAATCAATCCCGAACGCCTCGATAACTATCAGGTTGCCAAGGAAAAGTTTCTTTTTGCAAATGAAAAAGAATTGAAACATAAACAGCATTTACAAATGAGAATGCTGTTCCGAGCTTCTCCCTGGCATGCCCAGTTCGATTATGCCAATGCGATGCAGCGCGAAGGAAAATTTGGAACACAACGTACAGATGCCTGGGACCAAGGATTCGAAGACTGGACTGAGATTTTCGGTCGAGAAGAATTTATTACCCCTAAAGGCTCCGTCGTACTCGAATGGTCCGAACCAGATATTGAGAACCTCGCAAAGCGCGATAATGTCTCCAAAGAGGATAAACGATATTGGACGGGCCGCTATCAGAATATGGTCAATTACCTATTCTGGCGAACCCGTGCTAAATCCGAATCAGAATCCGATACGATCGATGCGCACAAATCCCTCTATGATGGTGAGCAACTCTTCCTCAAAGCTGAGTTCGACGGAGCAAAAGCGGAACTGGAAAAAGGGATGGCCCTCTATGCCAGTGTCTTGAATAAATATCCCAGCCTCATGCATGAAGATCTGGCCATTGAAGAAGGTCTGCAGGCCATCATTCTCTGGAGATACATCCATGAACTCAAGGGCCTGAAATTACCAGAGAGCTTCCCTTTGAAATCATTATGGATCAAGGAACAGGGACGTGTGCCATCACTGGAAAGCGATCTACGTCGAAGATTTGGAATCCAGTAAACGGAAACGTCAGCAGTTGATAAAAGTATTAGAGCCACCCGGGAAAGCGGGTGGCTCTTTTTTTGCCTGTTCAAAGTGATTCAGATGCTGTTTACTCCGCACCCTTGCATAACTTTTGAATTTCATCATCAGTCAAAGCATGCCGAAAGAGTTTTAGATCTTTCATTTTCCCGTTGAAATAATCGTGAGCACCAAAACCGATCTTAAGTGGTTTTACATTTGTCAGATCATAATCACCTGGATCAAATTGAGTAGAAGTTGCTACCAGCTTACCATCGACATAGAGTTTCAACCGATCTTTTGCTTTGACCGCGGTAATATGTCGCCATCCCGGTTTCAGGGCTGTATCGTAGGTTGCGTTTTTGCCAGCTTCAATGGAATGCACACGACCGGCGGGTAATGTTCCAGCAAACAGTCGTCCCTGAAAAACAGCCATCGACCACACGCGACGATAACGCACGTCGGGAGTCATATCCAACCGACCGGTATTCGTCCAGTTGAGTCCGCCATCATAGCGATACACTTCTGCCAGCGGCAATGTGCCACCATACATCTTGCCATTGTAGACAACCAGAGGCATGCTCTCTTTCTCTTCCCCCAGTCGACCAGCGAGTTTCCACTGATTCTCCCCCGCATAACGATACACTTCTGCATGAGGCCACTCACTCACATAGAGATTGCCTTCGTAAACCGTAAATCCATAAGTTTGAGTTGATTCCCCTACCTTTCCGGCGTGCGACCAGGTCTTCCCGTTAAAGCGATAGACGGCACCTTCATCGTAGCCGGTAGCATACAGGTCCCCATTATAGACAGCCAGAGACTCCACACGTTTCCCGTCTGGTACGCCACAGGAAGTCCAGCGTGTTCCTCCATCGTAGCGAAAAAAGGCAGCCGGTTTATACATCGATGAGGCATACAGGTTTCCCTTATAGACGACCATTCCGTTAATCGATTCTACTTCCGGAAGTTTACCGCAATGTATCCATTTGCCATCTCCTTCATAGCGGTAAACATTACCCCCAAAATTGGGGTTCTCAGATTCTGCTAAGGAAGAACCCTTCAATCGATACTTACCAGTGCCGGCATAGAGTTTTCCCTGAAAGACCGCTAATGAATTCACCGCATTACTGACATCAGGTGCACCACAGTCGATCCATTTTTGACCACCATCAAACCGAAACACACGACCCGCGGCCTCTTTTCCCGGCACACAGGTCCCTGCAAACAGTTGCCCGTTATAAACGGCCATACTGTAAACCAGAATGGCATCTCCCAGACGACCATGATCCGTCCACCGCTGATCGATTTTTCCGTTGTCGATACCAAACTGAAGATGACGGTCGTTGGACTGGCTGCTGGTCACCCCGGCATGATTTTTTATACTTAATTGAAATCCTTTTCGCGCCTGTGGGTCATATTTGCTGAGCACATTGCCAATCACATCTCCCAGATCGGCTCTCGTATCTACTGACACGGAAATCGTGAATTCCCCCGTCCCCAAAGCTAAAGATTTTTTATGAGGCACTTCAATATAAGCGGTCCGCCCATCAAAGTTCGCCGGTTGACCTGGTTTCAGGTGTACTCCCCGGTTAACACCGTTATTTTGAAAAGAGGATTGATCCCGGGCATCACCCATTAATCGCCAATCGCCGATTAATGACGCTTCTTCTGCAAATACAACTGTGAGATCAAAGCCAAGCACGCTCCATAAACTCAACATCAGCAGGGAAATCTGGTATCTCATGTTATTTTGCCTTCTCAAAGAATACTCAGGATCAGAAAAGTTGTGATTGTGAACGCCCTATCTTAGGAAGGCTAACAAAATCGCCATCCAAAAAATGAACTCATTTTAAAATCGTAACAACTCGATCAACAGTGCGTCAAGTAGCACGTAATGCGTTTTTATGGTACATTTGCTCATATCAATCTGATTGAGAATTCTCAGCGACTCCATAAATGAATTCATATTTTGCAAAATATGGGATAACATGACACATTCTGAACCACAATTCGACCAGAGCGACCTGGAAATGATCAACAAACATCCCGGCATTCCCCAGGAAAGTTCATCTCTTCTCGAAACAGCATATAACCAGATTCTGTTGCAGATTGTACGAGGAAGCCTCCCCAGTGGAACGGTGCTCAAGACGACAAAACTATCGGACGAACTCGGGCTGAGTAGAACCCCCATCGTACAAGCCTTACAACGATTGATTGCAGACGGAATCGTGACACAGATTCCGCAACAGCGCGCAGTCGTTGCAGAGGGGGCGGACCGTTGGCTCGTTGATATTCACGAAATGCGATTGCTTCTTGAACCACATGCAGTGCTTCAAGCAACGAACCGTTTGGACTCTGAAAGGCTCGATTTGCTTTCAGAGTATGGAAAAGCGGCTGAACCAAATGAACAATCTCACTGGATACAACCGGCGCGTGCATTTGACTATTTGCTGCATACATCCATCGCACGTGCGTCTGGGAACCTGCCACTTTGCGAGTCAATTCGCAAATGCATGAGTTTCAAACGACTGACATATGAAATTTCTGATGATGCACCTGAATTATTACAACGAGATTATGAGGAACACCTGAAGATTCTGGAAGCGCTGAAAAAAAGACAACCAGAGACTGCCTCAGCAGCGATGCTTTTTCACCTCAGAAGTTCCGTAGAATTTCGGAAGCCCGGCGGCAACATCATCTGAGTCACCCCCTCTCCTCAGTGATGAATTCATCACCAGACGTGCTTAATATAATTTCGTTATCGCTAATTCACGATTCCGATTTATAATCAATTGATAGAAATCTGTTGAAAGCGGTCGGACTGTCGCGGCATCAATACACGGGCTTGTTCACTGACGAGCATCTTGCGTAGATATCACTCGAAAAACATGATCGCTACAAGTTGTTTGGTTAACTACGAACGCAGATACCTCAATTAGAAAAATAGATTCACTGGTTCAGGAAACACCGGAATGCGAATACCACTTTATCAATTTGAGGTGGCATCCGATAACGAGCGGGAACTGGGAGATTTATTTCGGAATGCCTATCTCGACATTCCCCCTGAAATTGAGCAAAAAATAGATGTTAGAGATCTGTTTGCACTACGATTATTTACAGAAGAATTCGTTGTTGGCTTTTTACCAGAGGTCAAACAAGAAACGCTGACTCAGGGCTGGCAGACTCCACGCTTTCAGATCATGATTGAGCTGGGCATCAAATATTTCTCAATCAGCTTTAATGGACACAGGAAGCAATTTCAGTGGTGATAAAGCAAAACAATCAAGCTTGCTGCGTGTACTCCATTGATTACTTTGCCGGTTCATCCATCAGAAATTCCATTTTACCGCTTTTCACATCATACAGTGCACCAACCACCAGCACCTTCCCTGCGTCAGAGAGATTACGAATGACTTCACTTCGCGCGAGAATTTCCTGCACGCTGCGAATGACATTTTTCCGGGCCACATCATCCATAAATGTTTCCTGGTCTGCAGAATTCATCCGATGTAAGCCCTGACAGAGCTGGTGATCAACACAGGGTTCCAGTTCTTCCACAATCGAATCAAGATGGGGACAATCTGTTGTATGCGTAGAGTTTTTACTTCCCGCCAGAAGTTCAACCGTTGATATCACCGCACCACAATGCGTATGCCCCAGCACAAACACCAGTTTGACACCGGCAACAACAACACCATATTCGATACTGCCGAGTGACTTGTTGCCAATCACATTGCCGGCGACACGTACGCTGAAAATGTCACCAATACCCAGATCCAGGACCAGTTCTGCCGGCACACGGGAATCAATGCAACTGAGAACCACAGCCATCGGATTCTGTTCAGTCGCCGTTGCATAGACCTGACTTCCCAGATCACGCGAAAGACGGTTGCCAGTGTGGAAACGCCGATTCCCTTCACGCAGAATTTCCAGAATTTGCTCTGGTGTCGCACGATCTTTCAACTCCCGTGTCGAGTAATCAGCAAATAGAATCTCATCATGCAACTGGTATCTGGTTCGGAATCCGCGCAGACTCACACTCACGCCGCGTGTCGGACCGATTTTGCTTTTATAATCACGAATCAAGCTCAGAATATCCGGATCAATGTAATCTGTGTCAGTCGCGTCAATTAACATGTGCGTCCCTCGCTTAGCGGCATTAAAGAGCCGGTCCAAGGCAGCACGATTCAGAAAACTAACCTGATTGGCCAGTTCAATGTGTAAAATATCACCTCCCAAATGTGTTTCGACAACACGACGAATAGGCTGACGTAAACTACTATTGAGGATAAACAGAACACTGACACCCAAGCCAATCAGAATCCCGGTCAGCAAGTCCGTAAAGACAATTGACAACAGAGTGATCAAGAAAGGTAGGAATTGATAACGACCTTCTTGCCACATCTGGCGGAAGAGTTCTGGACTGGCGAGCTTAAATCCCGTCACTAACAGGATGGCAGCAAGTGCCGCCAGAGGTATCATATTTAAATAGACGGGCAAAATAGCTACGCTTGTTAAGAGTAATATCCCATGAAAGATCGTCGACCGCTTGGTTTTTGCTCCTGCAAGCACATTGACAGATCCACGCACGATCACCGACGTTACAGGCAGTCCACCAACGAGTCCAGAAATTACATTTCCCACACCTTGTGCAACGAGTTCTCGGCTCGGTGGAGAATCTCGTTTTTCATGATCAAGTTTGTCAACGGCTTCCAGGTTCAGCAGAGTTTCCAGTGAAGCAACAATGGCAATTGTCACCGCAGCAAAATAGATCGCTGGATTAGCCCATTGTGAAAAATCGGGAAAACGAAGATAGGAAGCGAGATCGCTGGCTGATTTTGCTACTGGAATTTGTACAAGATGGCTTGTTCCAATCGCCCACGGCTTCCCAAATTGTTGAAACAGAACATGCAGACCCACTCCCATTAAAACCACAACCAGTGGACCGGGCACGACCGAATTTTTCAAAAATTTAATGCGGCCCCAGAATACCAATAATAGAATCGACAACAATCCTACTACCGCAGCCCCAAAATGAATATCGCCCGCGAACAATGTAAATATTTCCGAAAACGTATTTTGTTCGTCTGGTTGAGTGAACGACATTTCCCCTTCAGGGTCAGTGTCATGACCAAAAACGTGTGGTATCTGTTTCAGAATCAATATCACACCAATGGCAGCCAATAAACCTTTAATCACACTTGATGGGAAAAACGCCGATAGTGACCCGGCGCGTACAATGCCCAGGCCGATCTGAATAAAACCACCTAGCATTACCGCGAGTAGAAACGCTTCAAATGACCCCAGAGTAGCGATCTGTGCGATGACGATTGCCGTTAATCCGGCAGCGGGTCCACTCACACTGGTCTGTGAACCACTGATCGATCCAACGACAATTCCGCCTATGATTCCTGCCAGCAATCCTGAAAATAAAGGCGCTCCGGAAGCCAGGGCAATACCCAGGCAAAGCGGTAATGCCACCAGAAATACTACCAGGCCTGAGGTCAAATCACGGGGAAGGTAAGATAGAGAATATTTTGAAATCGATTCGTCATCCATCTTTGTTTCCTCAGAATCGAAATATTAATGATTGTTGGCGGACTAAGGTCAAATTGTCCAGATACAAATTTGTGGAAGTCGGTGAACGGGTTAGCAAATGACTGCTGAATTACCGGAAATGTAGAAACTTTCCACCTTTTACTGTAATTCTATCCACCGAACTGGAGTTCTTTTTTATTATAGACTCTGCTCTCTGATTCCAAACGGCAATTGCCATATTCTCAGATTATCACAGATGTCTTAAATTTTTACCACTTTAAAGAATTATTTCTCGACTATAAATGGTTAGAACCAGAATTTTTAGGACCCTTCAGGAATCTGGTAACAAACTATCATGCAGGAAAAGAGAGATTCATGCACAATCAACAATATATTCGGGCCGCTTGTTTTATAGTCATGATCGGACTGGTTCCCCTGCTCTCCTGGGGAACTGAGCCGGTTAATCAGGACTGGTCACAGTGGAGAGGCCCCAGTCGAGATGGTTCGATTACTGGAGTTCAACTACCCGAGAGTCTCTCAGAAAAAAGTTTAAAAAAAGTCTGGCAGGTGAAACTGGGACCCAGTTATTCCGGTCCGATTGTGAATGCAGACCGAATTTTTGTGACCGAAACCCAAGACAAGAAAAAAGAAGTCGTGCGCGCATTGGATCGCAAAACGGGTCAAGAATTGTGGAAACAAGACTGGCAGGGTGCAATGGCTGTCCCGTTTTTTGCCAAAGCCAACGGAGACTGGATTCGCGCCACACCCGCTTTTGATGGCGAACGGCTCTATGTCGCTGGAATTCGTGACGTACTGGTTTGTCTCGATGCCGACTCGGGAGAAGAACTCTGGCGGGTGGACTTCGTTAAAAAGATGGGTACCAAGCTGCCTTCGTTTGGGTTCGCTTCCTCACCACTGGTCGTCGACGATTCTGTTTATGTACAGGCAGGAGGTGGTTTGTGTAAAGTTGATAAAATGACAGGTGAGATCAAATGGCGCACATTGGATGATGGAGGCGGAATGTTCGGCAGCGCTTTCTCCTCTCCGTACTATGCGGAAATAGATGGTGTGCCTCAACTTATCGTACAAACACGCACTAAATTAGCGGGTGTCAATCCTGAGGATGGAAAGATCCTTTGGGAACGAAAAATACCCGCTTTTCGGGGTATGAATATTCTGACTCCCACTGTTTATCAAAATTCGATCTTTACCAGTAGTTATGGAGGCGGGTCATTTCTCTTCAAAGCGAAAAAGAACGATTCCGGTTGGAATCTGGATGAAAGCTGGACCAATAAAACTCAGGCCTATATGTCATCCCCCAATATCATTAATGGGCACGCCTATCTGCACTTGAGAAATCAAAGATTTACATGCATCGATCTGTCAACCGGCAAGGCTCGCTGGACAACGACTCCCTATGGAAAGTACTGGAGTACTGTCACGGACGGCAATAAAATACTGGCACTGGACCAGAAAGGGGAGCTGTTGTTAATAAACGCGAACCCCGAAAAATTTGAGCTCATCGACAGTCGCAAAGTAGCAGAAGACTCCTGGGCTCACATTGCAGTCAGTGGCAATGAGATCTTCGTCCGTGCATTAAACGATTTAGCCGTCTATCGCTGGGAATAATCTGATTTCAAAGTACAATCTGAATCTATGAGCGTTCCTGAAATCAGAATTCGACAGTTGAACCAACGCCCGATAGATGTTGATGGTGATTATATACTATATTGGATGATTGCCAGTCGTCGCTCGCGATCCAATTTTAGTTTGGATCGCGCTATAGAATTGTCTAAAGAACTCAACAAACCACTTCTGATTTTGGAAGCGCTCCGCTGTGGTTATGAATGGGCCAGCGACCGCTTACATCGGTTTGTTTTACAGGGCATGGATGACAATCAGGAAAGCTTTCAGGAAACGTCGGCTTTCTACTATTGCTATGTCGAACCCGAACCCGGCCAGGGCGCAGGCTTGCTGGAGGCGTTGGCTGCGAAAGCATCTGTCATTGTCACCGATGATTTCCCCTGCTTCTTCATTCCGCGGATGCTTCAGTCGGTCGCTTCACGCTTGCCGATCCGCCTGGAAGCCATCGATTCCAACGGCTTACTGCCGATGCGAGCTGCTTCAAAGATCTATCCGACCGCGTATGCGTTTCGTCGATTTCTGCACAAAGAATTACCATCTCACTTACTTCAGATTCCAAAAGCCAATCCACTGGCTCGCACCAAACTGCCGAATCTGAATGGACTACCGCCAGAAATTTGTGAACGCTGGCCAATGGCATCGCCCCGGACATTGCAGGCAACCCCCGAAGTACTCGCAAAACTGCCAATCGATCATTCCGTAGCACCTGCTGAATTTGCGGGAGGGATGAGTGCAGCCCGGCGTGCATTGAAACAGTTTCTCAATCAACGATTTGATCGCTACCTGGATGAGCGTAACTTACCCGAGCAGGAAGTAACCAGCGGACTTTCCCCTTATCTGCATTTTGGTCATATCTCGGCTCACGAAGTATTTCACCGCATCATAAACCAGGAATGCTGGACGGTTGAGAAAGTATTCGATCAGAAAGCAACCGGTAAACGGGCCGGCTGGTGGGGCATGAGCGAAACCGCCGAAGCCTATCTCGATCAACTGATCACCTGGCGTGAACTGGGTTATAACATGTGTTGGCAGAGGACAGACTACGATCAGTATGAATCACTTCCCGACTGGGCCCAAACCACACTGGCAGAACACGCACGCGATTTACGAGACCCTTGCTACTCTCTCGAAGATTTCGATCAGGCACAGACACACGATCCGCTCTGGAATGCCGCCCAGAGACAACTCGTAACCGAAGGTCGCATGCATAACTACATGCGGATGCTGTGGGGCAAAAAAATTCTGCACTGGTCCGAATCCCCGCAAGCCGCCTTGCAGACAATGATTCACCTCAATAATAAATACGCAGTCGACGGGCGCAATCCCAATTCTTACAGCGGCATCTTCTGGTGCCTGGGCCGCTATGATCGCCCTTGGGGACCAGAGCGCCCCATCTTCGGGAAAATCCGGTACATGACCAGCGAAAACACCGCCAGAAAATTCCGCGTCAAAAGTTATCTCGAACAGTATGGAACGAAAAAACAGTAACGGGCGCGATTCGATTGATGTTTTTCAGGCTGTCACTAAACTGTCTTTTAGAATTCCAGGGATTGATTCGTTTGGTGATTCTTGCGGCGGTGAACTAAAATCGGAGTCCGAATTTGACTAAAAATCTCTTTCAGGGATCAGTCCCTTATTACACGCGCTATCGACTCCCCTATCCGGAACCGCTGCTGGAAAATATTCGTGAGCGGGCAAAGTTATCAGGTCAGGGACGATTACTGGATCTGGGATGTGGAACTGGCGAAATTGCGCTGCCACTGTCTTCCTTTTTCCAGCAAATCATTGCACTGGATATAGATTCTGAAATGTTAGCAGCCGCGAAACAAAAAGCGGAAGTTTTGGACGTCCAAAACATCACATGGCTCAATCAGAGTGCCGAAAAGTTTGCTCCAGCAAACAATTCCTTTGAGTTACTCACCATCGGTGCCGCCTTCCATTGGATGGATCGAAAAACGATTGCGAGAAAAGCCCGCAAATGGTTGCTCCCAGGCCAACCGCTGGTTGTTTTGGGTTATACCAGCATCTGGTCGGGTACCGCTGACTGGCACGCCCTAGTCTGTGAAGTCATACAAAAATGGCTGGGTCCAAAACGCCGTGCCGGCTCAGGAGAATATGAGGAAGTCCTCGATCCACACGAATTAGTTCTGATCAATGCAGGCTATACTCTGGACGAGATCGAATACCAGCACTCGCATACCTGGACGCTCGATGAACTAATCGGCAATCTTTATTCCACATCCTTCGCTTCCCCCGCGGTACTTTGGGAGAACAAAATCCCCTTCGAAGTTGACCTGCGCGAAACACTGCTCGACTATGATAAAAGCGGAACGTATCAGGAAGAGATGACGTTCTATGCGCTCCTCGCGTACCCGAATTAATAACTACGCCACGATGCCGGAGCAGTCACTGACGTCACACAGACCATATTAATGACAATTCTTCGTTCGTTGAGCAATCAGGGCATAAATCAAGCCTCTCAAAATGCACTCCATGAGCTGCGGGAATTTCAGCGCACACACAACTCCAACCATTTGGTAAACTAACAGAAGTTTCGTCTTCTTCTATGACTTG
>JAHZKX010000015.1 GCA_022600195.1 Planctomycetota bacterium | reverse complement strand
GCAGGAAGTCAAACGAGACGAAGTAAGATAAGGACCAAATCTTCGTCCGAATCTCCAAGCCACACATCGGACGAATCTTTCCATAACCAGCGCTACGTTTTTCGACCGGCAGGCGCTACGTTTTCTGACCGGTGTTTACATCTGGGGCATGAATCGTCTGGGAATCATGAAATGGGCTGCGTTGGCTGTCAGTTTTGCTTCAATTACCCTGTTCCTGCGTGCCTGTCAAAATGCTAAAAAGTTATTGAACATAAAGAAACCATCAGTATCGAAGGTAACAGAACAGGACAATCAACCCGTTTCCGGCGATCAGTTGATTTCTGAGGTGGAACCTGTGGCAGCAGTAAATACATGCGACAATTGGGAAGAGCCATTGTCTGTAGAGGCAGATGAGCTACAATTACAAGAAGCGCAGTTACAGCAAAATGCCCGAGCTCATCATGACCAGACTGCTTCGCTGTCCGAAGGAGAGGATCAAAGTGAGGTCCCTGAATTTGATCCGGATATAGACCAATAGTCAGCAACAACCAAATCAGGCTAAACAGGAGACGGATTAGAAAGATGACTCTTATCTGGTGCGTCTTTTTTTTATTGGTTCTCTATCTGGCCATCGTGCTGAGAAACTATCTGACGCAGCCTCCGTCTGATTTGGGCTTCGTCAACCAAAGACTGACCCCCTGCCCTGAATCTCCCAACTGCGTCTGTTCACAAGATGAATCTCTCGCGCATTTCATCAATCCGATCCCCTACACCGGAACTGAAGAACAAGCACGAAAACAGCTATCCGAACTTCTGAGCCGGCAGAGTGGATGCCGTATCGTCAGCCAGGAGGAGAATTATCTGCGTGCCGAATTTCGTTCGCTCTGTTTTCGATTTGTGGATGATGTTGAGTTCCTGATCGATTCCAGTCAGAATGTGCTTCACGTACGATCTGCTTCTCGCGTGGGTTATTATGACCTGGGAGCAAACCGCAAACGAATTGAATCGATTCGTCAAGAATATCTTAACAGCAACAAATAATTCCCGCTCCCTTCCTTTTGAAATAGCGTCTCTGTTTATGAATCAGTCCGTTCCAGACAGTTCTGACTACCTCCCGACGGCATCGATTGAAATGTTGAAGCAGCGTAGCCATCTGCTGCATGCCGTCCGTGATTTCTTTGAAGCATACGGTTACTGGGAAGTGGAAACGCCGATTCTTTCGCGTGATAGCGTTGTCGATGCCCACATTGATCCTTTCACTACCGAATGGCGTTCTGACGAGGGTCGCGGCGTCGATCAAAAAAGTTTGCAGATAATCCGCTATCTGCAAACCTCTCCCGAGTTCGCCATGAAACGCTTAATGACGGCTGGAGCGGATCAGATCTATCAAATCACTCATGCGTTTCGACAGGCGGAACGAGGAACACTGCATAACCCTGAATTTTCGATGCTGGAATGGTATCGACGGGGAGAAACACACATTGATCAGATGACGTTTGTCGAATTACTCGTGCGACACATTTATGATGCAGCCGCTTCGGCTTCCGATCAGAGTACCCGAACAATGCTACCCGACGATCAATTCAGACGCTTAAGCTACGAAGATGCATTCCTGAAATATGCAGACCTCTCTGCTCTGAATTCGACTGCGGAAGCGTTTCAACGAATGGCTATAGAAAAACAAATTTCAGTTCCATCTGGATTTGATCAGAACGACTGCTTAAGTTGGCAGAATTTATTTCTTGTGGAAGTCGTAGAACCTGCCCTCCGCAAATGGGGAGCAGTTTTTCTTTACGATTATCCTCCCGAGCAGGCAGCACTGGCTTGCATTCGCCAGGATGAGAACCCGGGACCAGGGGGAGTTGCTGAACGCTTTGAACTCTATTTGCAGGGAATCGAAATCTGTAACGGATATCATGAACTGACTGACCCGCTTGAATTACGCACACGCATAAAGCAGCAAGCGACTCAGCGACTCAAAGAAAACCGCCCCGCTTTACCTGAGGAAAGTTATCTTCTGCAGGCGATGGAAGCAGGTTTACCCGCCTGTGCAGGCACGGCGTTAGGTTTGGATCGGCTGGTGATGCTGGCGCTGGGAAAGCAGAGCCTGAAAGACGTCATCGCCTTTCCATTTGAACGTGCCTGAGCACGTCCCTTCAATTTTCAAAAGCGTTCCCACCTTTGATGCCGCGGGAATCCGTCAGTCCCCATTTACCATTCGCCTGTAACTCGCTCTCCATCATTGCGAACACAAAGTTGTCGAAAGAGGTTGGCATCAATGTTTTTTGCCATCGACCTGGTAGAACCATCGGCAAGTGCAAAATGAACGAGATCATCATGCCAGGAACCAAAAGTCAGGTATACTGCCTGATTGAATTCCGGTTCACCATCGAAGTTCTTTCCGTTATGAAATACGATTGGTGCACCGCGGTCAGAGTTCTCGACAAATCCTGAAACGGCACTATGGCTGTCTGCCCAGAACCCAAAAGCTGCTTCGCCAAACATCAATGTATTTGAAGTACCATCATTGATATCATTGAAACGGGTCGCACTGTTAGGACCGAAAATTCCTCCCTTGAACCGACGGGTAAAAGGTTTCACAGATTGTGCACCTTCAGTATATCCACCCACTCCACGATAAGTGGAATACCCTAAACCTCTAGGCCGACTTCCAGGGAGCGAAGCACTCGGGCAAACATAACTTTCAATTGCTATTTGACTGGCCTGTTTACTGTCATCTGAAAATTTTAATTGCTCAAAATCAATATTGACGGTAGTCTGATCCATCTCAGTCAGAATTAGTGCCTGCCAGCCCCACCAGGGAGAAAGCTCCCACTCTACCAAAGCAAATTTAGTCACTGGGGTACCATTATTATTTGCATCTACGGGAATCAGAACATCCTCATTAAACGCTATGTTTGCATTCGTAATCGCATCAATATCGATGGCCGCCTGCAAATCCTCGATCCAACCAGAGGGAAAAGAACGAAAGGAACTTTCATAATTATGTGCGGCCAGAGAAATTTGCTTCAAGTTATTGATACATTGGCTTCGACGAGCCGCTTCTCGTGCCCGCTGAATTGCAGGTAACAGTAATGCAGCCAACATCGCGATAATCGCCATCACAACCAACAACTCGATGAGAGTAAATCCTCGACGAGGTAATTGCCTGGCTTCTGATTCAAATTTACGCATCGAAAACTCCCTTGAAGTGATGATCGTTTCCCCAACCTGATGCTTTTACGATGAGGTGATACCTGTAACGTAACAGTCCAGCAAACTGCTACGGCTTTATTGTATTTTCAGTTGCTACGATCAATAAGTCAATTCTCTAAATTGCTGAATAGACTCAGATTTCTGGAACCTATGAACAGGTTATTATAGACTTTTGGATTAAAGAAAGCAAACTGTGTCTTGGAATTACTTCACCCTTTTTCGAAGATGAAACTGCCTGCTTCGAACAAGGCTCACATCCTCTCATTACGCATTATAGCCACAAATTGCCGGTTTTATTTATCTGATCATTCTACGATCGCCCTGATTTCATTGCGCCGAAACCAATTTTCCTAGCCTGACAAGAAAAGGCATGTACTGAGCTCTATTTAGATTCCAGTAACGGCAACTGGCCAGACAGATTGTTGAGGGGATGGATGCTGATAGAAACAAAACCGACCACCAGTTCATTTCAAAAGTATGTTTTTTCGAAACAATTTGATCCTGCGCGCCTCTTGCACGTTTTATCATGCAGTGCGGAGAGAAATTATCAAAGGCCTTTAACCAGCAGGGAATTTCAAGACATTGTTCGATACATTCCTTCTCTTTTTAGTATTCTACCTGCTTTTCAATGTGCGTGAAAATAACCTGAGAATTCGAAAGCTGAAAAAAGACGTGCAGTTGTTGCATCAGAAGCTTACAGCAGCGAAAGCAAGTCCGTCAGATAGTCACCCCTCTTAAACTTTCACCTTGTAAGACCCATCGGCCGTTTGTTCCAGCCCCAGATGATCTAAATATGAGGACTCGTCGAACTCGGCACGTTGATCGAAATACGAGACGTGGATCGGCAGCGTTTCAATATCAGAACGCAGCACTTTGTGTGTTCCAAAAAGAGTCTGGAAGAGCCAGTTCATCACATTACTGTTTAAGATCTGGGAAAGCTGTTTCGCACTGATCGGGAAATTTTCGTGTAACACGAGCATGTTGACACTGTTTAAAAAAAACGTTTGCTCTGTATCGTGATAAAACACCAGATCAGACGATATGAATCGGTAAATCAGTTTTTCTTTCGCCTGGAACAGCTCCACAGGTGCCACCTGCTGATACAGTGAGAGGTCGTCGGGGATGAACGTAGAGGGCTCTTTCAGTGTCTCTTCATGAATATCAGAGCCTTTATAGACGGGCATGTAACCTGCCTGGGAACTCGCTCTGCAAAACTTCCTGTTGTTGCCGGTGACGATACCGAGACCATATTTCGCGCGATCCGCCAGCGCCAGATGCTCCCGCATGTAGAGATGTTCGATAACGGCTGCCGCCTCCTGAGAGCAGGTAAAATTGAAAATCGATTTGGGGTTCTGTCGAAACGAATCCTGTGTTCTCGAACGACGTTGTTCCAGAGCTTCACAGGTTATGCTTGTGTTTTCGCTCGGCTCTTGATTCTGAAGCACGATGCCTCTGGCTTTCGTCAGCAGGCCTTTGAATGGTTTTCCAAAATCCATGAAGGCTTTGATTTCCCGCGTTAACGCGGCCTTGCGTGCGTCTTCGAAGGAGGCGACGTTGAAGAAGGCATCCGGCAGCAGGAAGCCCAGATGCCCACTTTGATTTAATCGTGCCAGGCAGGCAAAAAAGAAGAGTGCGCTGGTATCGCTGCATTTTCCGGCACCAAAGTGCATCGCGTATTTCTGTTTTTCCGCTTTACTGATCTTCTTGCCCCAGGGAGGGTTGGTGAAGATGACATCAAAACCAGGCTGCGCGGGTTGCAGGCTCTGTTCCAGAAAGTCAGCGCATTGAATGTTCGGCGAATCATAACCTGTTTTCTCGAAGATTCTTTTTCTGGTCATGGCGATGGCGACCGGGTCCGTGTCGAAACCATAAAGCTGCGCGGGAGCGAATCCCTGTTCAATCGCCGCTAAGAGGAAATTACCCGAACCACAACAGGGATCACAAAAAGTGAGATCGGAGCGATCCTCAGCGTGGCTACCAGACAGATACTGAAAGAACGATTCTGCAATGTCAGGCCGCGTATAGTAGATGCCTTCTTTATTGCGGTATGCGTTTGATAAAGAGGTTTCGTACTGGCCGCCGACCTGTTCTGTGTCGAGGTCGCTCGCCTTAATCATTTCCTGAAATCGTGTCTGCAGTTCCCGATGATCGTGTGAATCTTTTAAAGATTTGTTCGCGCGCTGTGTCAGTTTTTCCTGACCGGCCACTTCATTTTGAAAACACTCAAATGACTCGCGCGAAATAAAGCCGACACCTGTCTGGTTGAGATATCCGGTTTTTATCCAGTTGCGAATGGAAGCCGTGGAGACACCGAGTAATTGCGCAGCATCAGAGATCGGCAGATGTGTTTCGTTGAGATCTTTTAATCGCAATTGTGGTCTCATCTAATAAAATACTATTTTTAATTAGAGTTTATCATTTAAGGAATGTAGCAAGATAGTACTATAAATCGATAACGAATGACTTCAAAAAAACCAGTTTAAAATACAATTGACGAATTACTACGATGCCCGAATATTACTACACCGCAACAGATCAAGCAGGTAAGCGTACTACCAGCAAGCTGGATGCAGCCTCTTCGCAGGCGGCGCTTCTGGAGTTAGAGTCAGCGGATTATAGCAAAATCATATTACACACCGATGATTTTTCTGCTGCGCTCACTGAGATGATGCCCCAAAAAGTGCCTGTGAAAAACCGTTTGCCAGCTTCCGAGCATGTTGAGATTCGCTCGTTAACCGATATGGGATTTTTTAAATTCTTGCTCAAAAAATTGTATTGGACGGCACGCTGGTATTATTTCGTTGCTGCCATACTACTCTTTTATTTCCTCAGGGAATCAGACAGGTATGTTGTCGCATTTTGTTTCACCAGTCTACTGCTGTTATTAATACCCGTTGGAATTGCAGTGAAAGCAACATGGTTTTCAAAAACGCGAAAATACTTTCAATTGCTGGAAGATTTTACCTGGGGCAGATGGGATGAAGTGTTGGCATTAATTCCCAAACTCCGCTCACACATTCCCGCAATTGAACTGAGTGGCCGCAAGGCGTCTGCTCTTGCCGCGCTGGGCAGGCTCGATGAAGCACTGGAAATCATGGAACCGTATGCCAATGCTCCGGAAATCCCTGCGTGGATGTATTTCACCCGATTAGCTGAAATATATGAATATGCCCATGAACAGGAGCAAGCTCTGGATTACCGTTCGAAAGCACACAGCGATGCACCAGATAACAGTACGGTTTTACTGGGATATGCAAATACGCTTCTCAAACAAAACAAAGACCCACGACTGGCTCAGAGATTGATTCAGGAAGCAGAGCAACAGCCGATAAGCGATATGCTGGAAATGATTCTTCCATTCATTAAAGGGCTTCTTGAATTGAACCGAGGCGAACCACGACTTGCCTTTCACTTATTTATCGAAGGACAAAACCGAATTCAGCCCTTACTCAAGTCTCAATCAGTAGCCCGTTTCTATTCAGATATCGGTCGCGCTTACGCGGCGATTGCCTTGGCCGAGTTGGGAGAGAAAGAACAAGCGGCAATTCAATTTGAACTGGCGCTACCACGGTTGCAGGCCTTGGATTCAAAATTGCTGATCGAACGGTATGAAAGTGTATCGTAGCTGATTTTCAAAATCCTAAAGTAACCAAAACAATTGCACTTGCTTAAATCAATAAATGCAATGCCAGTCAATTCGACTGTAAGACAGTTGAACGACAAGAATTGAAGATTGATTCTAAAACGGGGCACGCTATGGAGTAAAGTTTGCTGATGAAATAGATCAACTACCGCATACCCGAAACGGGTGATAACCGAAGCCGCTAAAATCTGAGATGCTACTCTTCACGCTCATTATCATGAGCGTATTCTTGTAGAAATTGACATTTCATTTCTCTGTGTACGTAAAAAAGCCTTACTCAAACATTTCTGTCTGAGTAAGGCTTTTCGTATATCAAAAAGGTTGGTGGTCAAGTT
>JAHZKX010000014.1 GCA_022600195.1 Planctomycetota bacterium | reverse complement strand
TCAACATCGGCACGACGCAACATTGGGATAATCTGGTCTACACCATAACGTTTCTGAGGCATCTTAAAAAATCCTTTCCGGGCTTCGCCCGGGATGGATTCTCTCATAATCACTGGTACTATTCACGGGGATAAGGTCAATCCAGCAGATCATAAACCTGTTCCATTGACGGCCAGCCCGGACCATAAGCGCGACGCAGCCATTCCTGTATCAGTCCATCTACGTCAATGTCAGCGTTCCACATTTGCTCGCTCAGAACATAATTCGTCAACGCACCGTAACCCCATCCACTCTGTCCTACCATGATCGCGCCCCGGACCTTCTGGCGTTTGAGCGTCGGAAGTTCCAGTTTGAGTATTTCACGCGCAGGGGGCAGGGGAGCCCCGTTATACGAACGCATCCAGGTTGAGTAATTGTGATAGACAAAATTGTTGGTAATCGCCGTCCAGCCTTTGACCACATCAACAAATTCACGCTGATAGGTGGGCTTATAGAGGCCATAGCCGTAATAGTTGAGAGGCGCCCAGACCAGCGATAAATTCTCTGAGATCGGCATCGGCTCTTTCGGCGGGTACATGTAATTGTAATACACCAGCGCGCCCACCAGCCGATCCGGGTGCGCTTTGTGAACTTTTTGAGCGACCTGATGATAGAATTGCAATAACAGCCGCGTATTCGACCTCTTCCCATGCGGATCGTCGGTCACCAGTTGACTGCACTTTTCACAACTGCAAAACGCACCGCCATCGGAAGCGGAAATCGAAGCCGACTTTTGCCACGACCGTTTGTGGAGACTTTCGATCACCCCTTTCGCAAACAGATCAACCAGTTCCGGGTTCGTGGTGCAGAGTTTATAATTTCGTCCGACAGGTAGAGTCCGTTTGCCACGCACCAGTGCCATGTATTCCGGATGCGCCTGCAGCGCTATCACCGAAACATATTCATCCCAGGAATGTCCCGATCCAGTTTTACGACCTTCAGCAACCGGCGGGATTTTTCGGCGTAACATCCATTCTTGTACCAGAGGCCGTTTGTCTTGCACGTATTCCAACAGACGATCAGGGAAATCGGGCTGCTGGAATTCATTCCCGTTTGAGACCAGTAGTTCTTTCTTTGCAGGAATGTCTTCGCCCCATTCGCCGGGCATTAACCAGCGCACTCCGACTTCGCGCTCCAGAAACTCATACACGCCAAACAAAGTCCCTCTACTTTTATAACCACGCCAGATGAATTTCTTTTCGTGTGTATCCCGGCCTGCGATATAAATATTACCTTCTTTTGTAAGAATCTGAAAACCATCTGCGGGTAGTTTCGAAACGTTAAGTCCCGCGTCCAGAGACGCCGCATTCTCACCGATGCAGAGCATGGGAGCAGCAGGTTCTGTTTGAATTTTCAACGTAACGCCGGTAGAGCCAGCAATCATTCGTTGGAACTCTTTCGTTGCCAGTTTCACGGAGTCAGGTGCTTCCGGAGCATGATAGATCACATAAGCGGATTTACCCTGAGTCACGAGCGGAAGCGGTTTCTGATCGAACGCGTGCAGGGGGAGTTGAGTACTAGTCAACAACAACGCAATGAGTGAAACAACAAGACGAAATTTCATGTCTGGTTCCTGTAGAGAGAAATCGCTTTTAAACTAACAAGTTAATTCAGAGGAGGGTTCCGGTCAATCAACGTTTGATTGTTTGGCCACAACTTGCCTGGTAACCGTTCGATTAATAAGAATTACGTTGCTAAGTCGATTAGTACATAATGATTCTCACGGTGAGAATGTTGTTCAAATCTATTGTGCAAAGAGACCGTGACATCATTGAGATATCTGTGAATTTTAAATCAAAATGTGTCAGGGAGTCATCGTTTCAGTTCAATAGGCGAGACCATTTTGCTTTCAATGCTTCTGTATCGAGTTCCTCATTCCAGTGGTCTTCCCATTTGATAGCAGTTTCGGTTTGCTTGTCCGACCGCAAGCCAAGGTGTAGTGGCTCGTAAATCGGGCTGGCGCAGAGATCGTCGGGACTCTGTCCTTCCGCGAGTGCCTGTAGTGTCACACAGATGATGATAGAGTTCCAGCGCCTGATATACTTTTTCTGGAGCTGTTCCTGCAGAAACGTGACATGGTTCAGCACAGTGTCCATGGCATCCGGATCCTGCGTCCGCACCAGCGCCAACAATGCGATGAGCCTTTGCTGGTCGGCTTTTTCTCCTTCAGCCGAATTGAGAAGTTCCATCAGTGTCGGCACCGCGCGATCCTGTGCACACTCAGCATACAGACAACAGACAGCCGATTCCCATTTACCATAGAAATCTTCATCGAAAGTGATGTGTTGTTCAATGACACTTTTCAATGCGGCTTCGGCCTTATCGCCACCAATCTGTCTGAGGCAATATACGATCTGCGCGATTCGGAAGGAATTGATATACTCTTTGTCTAAATCCTGTTTCAACGCAGCATTCAAGGGAGTGACGACTTCCGGCCCTCGTTTGATGAGACGCGACATCTGATTGTGAATGGTGCCGGGGTAATGCGGTCCGATTTTGCCCAGAGAATGAATCAGTCCCGGAGTCGAATTGGCTTGTGTGGTTGTGGTAGAGATGAAGATAAAGGCAACGATCAACGCAATGGAATTAATTCCGAACTGTTTTTGATTTTTCCACAGCCTCTCGTTTTTATCCCTGAGAAACTGTAGAACTTTGAAAATCAGATAAATCATCCAGCAGACCACAACGGGAAATCCCAATCCCAATTCAAAGACGTTCACAGCACCAAAGACAATCAGAGGGATGCCCAGGTAGAGAAACCGTTTCACACCCGTTGCCAGTGGACGATTGAAAAACAGTGTCAGAACCAACCAGCTGACGAATACGCCGATCAGAGATCCCAGAAAGGGAAAATTCACTGCGATCACGCTATTCACGCAGCCCAAACAGGCTTCAGCCGTGCGGGGAAGCAGAATGAGTAACATGAACAGAAAAGTGATTTCCAGTTGTCTTTTCATCGGCTCAAATTTTGTAAGAAACCAATCTCAAAATGGAGGGATAAGAAATTAAATAAAAGTGAAAGTCAATGATATCGAATCGAACGCGGTTTTGCGAAATAAAAATCCGTGATTCAAGTTCGTGCCGTATTCTCTTGCAGCGGATTCACGCTGAGAACTTTTTAATCGCGGTCAGCCTCAATCACTTCTTGGGGGAGCAATAATTCTTTTGCATTCCGCGCGAAATAGGGAGGTACAGTCAGCAGTCGAATTGCCCCGGATGCGTGATTGACCTTCCAGAGTTTTCCATCGCTTCCTGCAGGAACTGGCAAACTGTAGAATCCCGCCTTTCTATTCTGTAACGTAAACTGCTCCTGGCCTTCCGGATCAAGTATGCTGCCGGTTCCCCCTCCATGTAAGCCAATGCGTTTCGTTCCTTCTGGGACATAAAAATAAAGTGACCAGCGACCAGAAGTGACAATGGGTTGTTCCAGGCTGGATCGCATTACCATAGCCGTGTTTTGTTTCCATTGTACGCTCGTGCGATCGCCACCATCAGAAACAGTAATGCGATACATGCCCGGTTCCTGTAGTGCCAGCCGCACAGTTCGCGTTTTCCCATCGGGGGGAACAGACTGATCTTTGGTGATGAATGTTTCTCGGTCCCCTGTCTGGCTGGCGCCACCGATTTTCCAGACTTCGATCTTCACATTACCACGGTCACGATAATGGGCAATCAATCCGCCAGTGACTTGCAGTTCAATAGGAGTTGAAGGTGTTGAAACATACGTGTGAAAAGTTTGCGTCCCGCGACCACTGGAAAGGATTCCCGGTTTCACTTCCGCAAGGTTCAGCGAATTCGCTGGTACCAGATTGTCACTGAAAGTAACGGGTTCAAAGTCGAGTTCCGTCAGTGGATAGGCGCTAATTCCTGCTTTCAGAAAATGCTGCAATTCACTCTTCGAAAAGGGGGTACTCTCTTTCCAGGCGTTCTTTTCTTCGGGAACAGTCCAGCGTGCATTTTCGGGAATACTCACACTTTTATCACGGTTCACAGCGTCACGATAAACGGCTTTACTGTGTACAAGCATCGATTCACGCATGCGATAGGCGTGACGAATCATTTGCTCGAATGCTTTTTGTCTCGGTTCACCTTTTGCTTGTCGATACTGCTCATAGAGATCAACATAACGACAATAAAGTGTTAGATCATCCAGCCGCGCGTGAACTTCAGGTGACTGTGCCAGCTGTTTTGCTGCGTCTAAAGCACGGAACATACGACCGTACTGATCACTGACTACCAGATGAGAATGCGATCCATCAAGTTGCCTGTAGAATTCTGTCATGGGGGATTTGGCTTTGCCAAAACAGAGAGTCAAAATTTCGTCGGTCAATTTGTCGGTTTGTTGGATTTCGTCAAGGTTCCACATCATCCGGGAGGCCAGGAAATACCCTAATCCATTAGGACCCCAGTTGTCACTTGATTCAGCGGTCAGATATTGCGCACCCTGTTTGTGAAATTTGGGCAGCGTTCTTTTCAGATACTCAATGTTGCTCCCGCGTGCTTTGCCCGGCATGTCATGATCCCAGGGAAAAACGCTGTAGTATTCACGGATACCAATTTTTGCCCCCTGCGTAGACCAGCCTGTGATAATTTCATCAAGAGAATAACCTCCGCGCAGGAAGCCGGTCGCGACGCTGATGATTACATTCGGGTGTACCTTGCCAGTCGGGGGAGGCGAATGGTAGGCATAGGCATACATGCCAACATACTTCTGACGCAATTTGCTATCTGATTGCGGTTTGTTAACTGCATCCGCGACACGATTCGCCAGGAACAAGGCGCGGTCGCTGATACTGCCCATTTTTTGGCAGGCTTCACATTCACACCAGCCACCGCCATCACTGGGGTCGAGTGAAATACTGTCTGCATCCTCATTCTCTTCAAAGTAACGGAGCGCCGATTGCTCGATCAGTTCCTGTAACTGAAGATTGCTTGTACAGAATTTGGCATAGGGGCTAATCTTGCGACTGCCATTTACTAATGCATAGAATTCCGGATGGGCGTCAAAGGCGGCCTGATTACTGCGGATGAAACGACCATAGGAATGCCCGGTCTTTAATACCATGCCCGATGTCGCACGGTTGCGGGCGCACCATCGTTGATAGGGCTCTTTTGCATAGTCCCAGGGACCATACCCGTACCAGATCATTCGGTTCTGATAGTCCGGTGATTCTGTGACATTAATATTCACCTTCAAATGATTCTGGTGTGGAATGACCTCCCAATGCGGTCCCGGAAAATACTGTCGATATCCGATACGATAAAGAAAATCCCAAACGGCATGTTCAACTGCCAGCTCTGTCATGCCGAGCAGGTAAACACCGTCTGCATGGGAGCGAATGAGATACTTCTCGCGTTCCTTTATTTGTGGGTTAGTCCATTCGGTTTGATTGACGGCCCGTTGTTCCGGGAAATCAGAAACCAGACCGACGGTCAGGCCTCGCAAGCCGTTTCCGGATTCTACCGAAAACGGGGCGTTACTGATCTTCGTCAGATAATGGGCAAGATCTCGGGCTGCTGTTCGTGTTCGTTCAGAAGCCTGTTTCGAATGTACCACCGAAAATCTGGCTTTTCCGGCTTGCGCGATCTGACAGGGGGCCGGTTTAAATTCTGTTCCGAAAAGAGAACAAGGCACAGAGGCCAGGAAGAGAAAAGGGAACAGTTGCAGGTGAGAGCGTTTGAGATTCAGGTAATAGATCATGGGAGAAAATTGACCCTTTACAAATCGGCGTTCCAGTTAAATCAACTGAGTTCGTGCTGTGATAACTTATTTCTTCGGATCGATTTCCGAGCTGAGTGCCATGCCGATGCCTGTTCTACCATAGCCGTTACCACAGTAAAACATACGCAATCGATTGCCTTCACGGATGAGGGATGGATACTCAACCATCTGACTGTCCCAGCCACTCTTTGATGGTTCGAGCTGCAGATTCTCGCCGTACTGAGCGCCGCGAGTCCAGAAAATGCCATCGTCCGATTCAGCGTAGCAGATACAATAGTATCCCCAGCGCGAACCGATGGCCGAATACCACATCTGAAACGTGCCATCCCCGCGTTGCAATACAACTGGTCCAGCGACACCCACATTTTCATAATCGCGATTCGGATCGCGCTGCATGATCGTGCCCCGTTTTTCCCAATGGATGCCATCTTCGGAAACCGCCAGACAGATCGTCTTCTGCTGGTTGAGCAAATGTGGCTTGCCAATCGTGGGGCAACCGGTGTAATAAAATCGCCATTCGGAAACACCGTCATCGCGCTTTACCTGTATCACCGAGCCACCAGCAATACCAATCGCATCCGGGCTACCGGCCTCACCACTGGGAGCAAGTACCGGCGTTGTAGCATGGCGCTTCCACGCCGAACCATCGTCGCTGATTGCCAGGCCGATGCCGGGAAAGGCACTCAAACCGGAACCTTTTCCACAGTTTCCCGTGTAGTAGAGATGCAGTCGATCAGATGCAGTCTGAACCACGTGTGGCAATACACACCAGCGTGCGTCGAAGGAGCCTGGCTTACCGACATCCAATAGCGGACCTTGTCGGCTCCATTGATTCAGATCATCAATGGCAGCCGTCGCCAAACCGATCCGATGGACCGAGCGGTCGTCACCTCCTGCGTAGTAGAGTCGGTACTGATTTTCTTTTCGTATCACCCAGGGGTTCATGCAGCGTGTTGAATCGAAATTCCCAGCGGAGCGGGGCGGCAGGATCGGATTATTTTGATCACGGTCCCACTGAATCCGTGTTCGCAGCTTTGTATATTCTTTCGAATGCGTGAGCCGCAACTTGATGACCTGTTTTTGTTGGCGGTGAATGCCGTATAGCGTGCCGATATCACTCGGATCCCACGCAATTCCCTGACCGGCGATGGGCGCAGTCAGCGTTTCCACATGCTCCAGAATTTCATTCGATTCGGGAACCTTCAAGACATAGAGCTCTCCCCGATCATGTCCTGTTGTGTAGAGCAACCCATTCGGACCCCACGCACCGCCGGAATTGCTGTTGGGTAAAAACCGTTTCAGCACGGTGTCGGGAAACGTCCAGGTTCTCTCTGGTTGCCACTCGTCGTTATAACGAACAAGATAGGTCTTGCGCACGTTTTCCAATTCGCCGTAAAACGCAAAGGCGATCCACCATTTTCCCTGCCGTCGATCTATCCAGTTGATGGCGCCTTTGGTCTCGGGGAATTTGTGCGTCTCCAGATGTTTCAGTTGTTTCGCATCGAAGACTTCCACCGTGTTCTTGAGCGGTTTTTGAGGCCAGTTCGAATGCGCACAATACAGCTTGCCCTCAATCACCACACCACTATTCAAGTGGCGAATATGAGAGTCTTTCGGCCCCTTCCATGTTTCGAGCAACTTGCCATCCGATTTTTGAAAACGGGAAATAGCACGACTTGCAATGGCGAAGAACGAATTCTCATCAACGGCAACCCCCTGATGCGCTGTCTTCGCCGAATGGCGTTCAAGCTCACGAAACCCACGTTGCGGCGGTTCACTCGCGATTCCCAATGGAACAAAAAAGACCAGCACAAAAAACAATAGCCAGAGACCAGAAATTCTGCTGTGATTATTCTTCATTTCAATCTCGTGTATTCATGGTTTTGAATTCAGTTTCGAGAAGGTCATCATATCCAGCCCGAGAGGTGAAGTCTAACAAGCCGTCAAAAGAAGTAGGCAGATCGGATCAGTGTTTTGACTGAGCTATTTCTGTTCGAGCCAGGCTTCAATCTGATTCCATAAGCCCGGAGATACATCGCACGGACCGATTGCGGCGATCTGCCCGATGGCTTCTCTAAACGAGATCGCTTTGGTTTTCGACAAGGCACCAGCCACAATCGCCGGTGAGCGGCTCATACCCGCGCTGCAAGCTACCAGAGTGGGCACCTCTGCCTGAATGAACCGGGCCACAGTCTCAATTGTCGTTTCTAATACCGGCTGATTGTTTTCGTCGCCATCGATCAAAGGCAGACGACAGTAGACGATCTCTCGCGGAAAGGAAATCGGCGGTTCTTCCAGCGCCAGATCAATGATGGCAGAAATTCCCAGATCCAGCACACCTTTAACGTCGCGTGCATCACGCGCATTTCCAATCCAGAGCAATTGGGGAATTACTTCGCGCATGAGTAACATCTCACTCAATATGAAGAGATTCCTGATCGTATCCTTGATATCACATCCCAGACAGTTCTATCAAAAAGACGATTCAGACATCAGCCACCAGTTCTTCGTTGCGTGAAGGTGCTTTTCTTATTCGTCACTACGGGATTGCCCTTGGGAACGGCTGCACTCATGATTTGCGATCTCTGGGTCGCCGGCTTCAAGGTTGCCTTGGCTGTTTTCTCCTGCGTCCGCTTTTTCGCGCTCGCAGCATGTTTTTCCTTGGCGACTCGTTTTTCCCGATCCTTCTTTTTCTGCTGTTTACTCTTGGCCATCTGGCTATTCTCCGGTTTTTATGTTGTTTTACTAGAAAAAAAATGTCAGACCAGAAAATCTGGTCCGTTCAATCGCGATTCTAACACAGAGCAGAACCGCTGACTAGAACGAGTTCTAAATTCTATCTTAACGCCATTGCTCAAAATTTGATAGAATGGAAGCAAAGGAGAATTCCATGTCAAAAAAAGCATCATCTACAACACGACAACCAGCGACAAAACTACCCCACCTGCAAAAGCGGATGCAGAAGACAAAAAACAAAATAAAGACCAATCAGAAAGGGAAGCGGTAATAACCGATCTGGAATTGAATATTGTTTATTGCTCGTCCTGGAATACCGTGTCGAAAATGGAATCTTTAGTTCAACCATTGAAAGAAAGCTTGGAAAGTCAGAGCGGGTGACTTACGATAGAGGGCGTGTTCTCTGATTATGTTGCACAGACATTCGACAAGACTCAAAATCGGATTCAGAAATGTTAACTCTTAATAGACAGTTCATCGCACAAACGCTTTTTGTTGTCTTGTGCATTCTAGTCATTCCAGGCGGAACTCAAGTTCTCAAGGCGGTTCCACCTTCAGAGAACATCGATTTCTCTGAGAAATACAAGCAACTTTTTCAGGAAGCCAAATCAACATCTTCCAAAGGACATTTGAAAGAAGTGGCGTTTGACGCGATCGAAACAAGTCAGGCTGCGATTAAATCAGGTGATTATACTGCAGCAGTGAAGATCGCAACTCTCGCCGTCAAAATTGCGAAACCATCAGAAAACAACCACGCGATAGCCTTGTCGAATCGTTTAAGGCAACGTTGCCTAATGCTCGTTCGGGAATATCGCAAGGTAGAAAATTTTCATAAAAACCTGCAAAAGGATCCGAAAGACTCAAAGTCGGCATTTTTATATGGAAAGTTTGTCGCCTTAAAGTTGAATCACTGGAAAGAGGGACTTGACTGGCTTGCCAAGGGGGATGATGCAGCATATCGAACTCTGGCCGAACAGGAACTTGCAATCTTAAAAGATGATGATTCTCTGCTGGATGTTGCCAATGGCTGGTATCAATTAGGTGGCGAAGAGAAAGGTTTGACAAAACAGGAATTGGAACTGCACGCTTATGATTTATATAGTCGAGCGTGGACTCACTCAATCGGAGCAGATCGAACTGCAATTAATGCTAAGTTAAGTGAGATGCCCCTGCGGTATCTGAATCACATGCAGGAACTGGATGTCATTCGAGGTCCGTGGCATTTCGGAAAGAATGGTGACGCTGGAAATGGCGCGGGAATGTTTACAGTCAATAATATTGAGTTCCCCAATGGTCTTGGGTTAGTTCCACAAAGTAGAGGTTTAGCGTCGCGCGTGCATTACCAACTGGACGGTCAATACAAAACTTTTGTGACCGGCGTGGCCCTCATGGACCATTCATATCAATATCTCAGTACAATTACATTTACAGTGTTGGGAGATGACAGAGTTCTCTGGAAATCACCACCCATCCGAGGTCGAGGGGATGCGGTATTCTGTAATGTTTCTGTCAAGAACATTAAAAGACTGGAAATTCGAACGGAAACGCCAGGGCGTAATCTGGGAGGACATGCCGTCTGGCTCGATCCACATGTGTTAAAATGAGATGAATTCATATATGACAAGCGTTAAAGAGAGGGAGAAAAATCATGCAGGAAGAAGCCAAGTATATATGTGATTCCTGTGGCGAAGAAATCGTCGTTCCCATTGATGTGACCGAAGGCAAAGAGCAGGAGTATGTCGAAGACTGTCCCGTCTGTTGTCATCCGATTGTGATCCACGTGCATGTGGAACCCGACGGATCTGCGGAAATCCGGGCAGAAGAAGAATAGGAAAATTCAACTCCGTGGTAAGGAGTTATTCTTCCACGGGGCCTATGAATTCAAAACGGGGCACTTCGCGTCCGTCGACGTTGACCGTTTCCAGAAACATCGGCATCGGTCGCACCCAGAGGCCGCGCTCACCATAGTCCTGTCGATAGACGACCATTTCTTCTTCTGTCTCACTGTGGCGCGCAATCTCGATCACAATATAATCATTGCCTTTATAATGGCGATAACGACCTGGTTTCATGGGAGTTCTCTTTCTATCGCTGTTTCAGTAGCGGTTTCTGTCAATGCCCGCTGCAGTGGACAACCAGTGGCCGCGGTTACGCTGGTTCGATACTGATTTAATAGTTCTTTAGACCGCTGGGCGAGCATCCGCCGCACTTCCCGCCGTTTGCCTTTGACGCGGGGAATCGTCATTGAATCGTAGGCCGTTGTCTGATGTCGCATCCAGGCAATGACGGCGGCTTCAGCCCTTTGTTCTACGGGAATCCGTTTGGTTCGTGCCACCGTACCACTTCCCACCGGCGTCGCATGTGCGGTAATCGCATGCGCCATCTGCTCTGCCAATGCTTGATGCGCGGGATGAAAATCCAGAAACGCGAGAACGGAACGATAGAAGTCGTCCACGTACTCGGTTTGCGTTTTCTCACGCCGCCGCGCGTCTGCTGCTTTGCGTTTGACATACGCATCTGTTGAACGCTCGGCTGTTAACTCTTCACGAATTCGTTCAATCGTATTCGCAGGAGCCCAGACCCCCTTCGAAAAGACGCGTCTCCCTTTCTTCTCCTGCACAGCCCAGAATTCGCCAGCTGACTTGACCCGTCGCGTCAAACCGGCATCGCCGGGAGGCAGTAACTCCCAGCCGGCAGGAACAGAATGCACGGTTCCATCAGCAGCTTGTACCGTGTCTGGTGTAGGGCCGGGTGAGTAAGTTGAAGCGTTCATCAATCAGTAGGTTTCTCTGAATATTATCAGTGATCGTCCTGCGTTATAGAAAAACAATAACATCATGGTCACTGTTATTAACAAGAACGTCGATGTCTGACAACCCTCCTGACAGATCTGCCCTTGGTTCGTGATCATCTATGGTTTAGCATTGATTAGTCCAGAATATATTTGACCCGTAGAGGGGTAATGCGTTACCGTTAAATTTTCAACGATCCTTGTATCGAACTTACTTCAGTTACATTGGGAATAGACTTATGCTGCGTTACTTTCTGGCATCCAACTTTTGGCTCCTCTTCATTCTGGTTATGTTGTTGGCGCAAGGTAATAACAATTCCTACACGGTCCGGTATACGATCTTTGGGTATGGTATGATTCCCGCGACTCTGTTTTGGTTCGTGATTTGTGTCGCATTAATTGCTTTTCTTGTCTGCCTGAGATGCTGGAGGAAGGGAGAAAGAAGCTGACTCATCTCTATTCGAAAGCTGTCTCTGCGGCGTTTATCAAAGAACTCGATGAGATGCTGGTCAGGGGCGGGTCACTCAACTTAAAACTGCAGGGCGCCGCAAAAATAGGATTCTGAGTCGTAACACAAGTTTATAGAAAGAAGAATAATCAGCTAATGACGCGCATCTTTCTGGCGATAGTGGGAATCTTATATTTGGTACTGGCACTCTGGTGCGCAATCGCTCCTGAGACCACTTCGCAATCGGTGGGGTTCACCATCAAACCCGGTTCAGGTCAGTCAGAGTTTCTGACCGTATATGGAGGTCTGGAACTCGGGTTGGCACTGGTTTTCTTTTGGCCTCTATTACAAAATGCGGTTACACGGTTTTCGCTGGGCGTTTGCCTCATGGTTCACGGTTCACTCGTTTTGTTTCGAAGTATCGGCTTCTTCCTGTTTACCGATTTTGAATCGACAACCTTCTATCTGGCTGGAGGTGAATGGCTCATTTTTCTCATCAGCCTGACGCTATGGTATCGCCAGAATCGCTCAACGGATTGATTAGGGGAGCGACTATTGCGCAGAAAATCGTTTCGCCTTCCACACGCATCCTGCGCGTCTTCATGTCACACTGTTTTACTGCGAAGGTTGACAGATTCTTTTGATACTTGGTAATATGGCCATATAGCCATGGAAGAAAAGATACGAAAACAATATGAAGCGAGGGCAAAGATCGCCAAGGCGATGGCGCACCCCAGTCGTTTGCTGATGCTTGATCTCCTGCAAAAACAGGAGATGTGTGTCGGCGAGCTGACCGAACAGGTCGGTGCAGATCAATCGACCGTTTCGAAGCATCTCGCCATTCTGAAAGAGGTCGGCCTGGTTGATGTCCGCAAAGCGGGAGCCCTCAGTTACTACCGGGTGACCTGTGGTTGTCTGGACGGTTTCTTTTCGTGCATGGAGACGGTTCTGCTGTCAGATCTCAAAGGGCGCCAAAAGTCGCTCAAGTAAAAATAGAGCTTTGAAGGAAAGATAATAATGACCGCAGACAATAGTTGTTCTGCTACTGGAAATCAGGGGATCAGTTTTTTTGAACGATACCTGACCGTGTGGGTAGGCCTGTGTATCGTTGCGGGAATGATTCTGGGGAAAGTGGCGCCGGGCTTTGCGCAGACACTCGATGGCATGGCCATCTATGTCAACGATGCCCCCGTCGTTTCAATTCCCATTGCCGTCTGTCTGTTCTTCATGATGTATCCCATCATGGTGAAAATTGATTTCGGTGAAGTTCTCAAAGCGGGCAAGGCCATGCGCCCCGTAGGATTGACACTATTCATCAACTGGGCGATTAAGCCATTTACCATGTATGCGATTGCCAGCTTCTTTCTGGGTACGCTTTTCCTTGCCTTCATCGGCCCGGAAGCAGTGGATTATGTAAAAATGCCTTTCGGAGCGAATCTCGAGGTCGGAGCCGAATATGGATCGGGGAAAGTGGTGCTGGTCGAAGGTGTGAAAATGCTGCAAGTTCCATTGTGGCGAAGTTATCTGGCAGGCTGCATCTTACTGGGAATTGCACCCTGCACGGCGATGGTGCTGGTGTGGGGCTTTCTCGCAAAAGGAAACGATGGACACACGCTGGTCATGGTTGCCATCAATTCGCTGGCGATGTTAGTTCTCTACGGCGTCTTAGGCGGATACCTGCTCGGTGTGGGAAAACTTCCCGTTCCCTGGCAAGCTTTACTGCTCTCGATAGGTGTCTATGTCGCACTTCCGCTGGTGGCAGGTTTCTTTTCGCGTAAGTGGCTCATCGCCAGCAAAGGCGAAACCTGGTTTCGTGAGAAATTTCTGCATGTTCTCACGCCGGTGACCATTGTGGCGCTGCTGGCGACGCTGGTTTTGCTTTTTTCATTCAAAGGAGAGACCATTTTGAATAACCCGATGACGATTCTTTGGATCGCCATTCCATTGTTTCTCCAGACCATTTTGATCTTTGCTTTGGGTTATATACTCTCGAAGGTCATGGGATTGACTTACGACAACGCGGCTCCTACAGCAATGATCGGCGCTTCTAATCATTTCGAAGTTGCTATCGCTACCGCAACGATGCTTTACGGGTTATCCTCGGGGGCGGCACTCGCCACGGTTGTGGGCGTGCTGATTGAGGTGCCGCTGATGTTGATGTTGGTTAAGTTCTGCTTGAAAACTCAAAACTGGTTTCCGCATCATACCTCTGCGGAACCGACTGACTCACGAACATCTAATTCTGTGAGTGACGAATAGAAAATAATATAAAACAACATAAGGGAATCAAAATAATGAAACGTGTTTTAATTCTGTGTACGGGAAACTCTTGTCGCTCACAGATGGCTGAAGAATTGTGGGAAACGCTGGGCGCCGGCGAATGGCAGGCGGAGTCGGCGGGATCAAAACCCTCCGGATATGTGCATCCTCTGGCAATCCAGGCGATGCAGGAACTGGAGATCGACCTCAATGCCAACACGAGCAAATCGCTCGACCAGTTCAAAGATCAGCCGTTCGATCTGGTTGTGACCGTCTGTGATAATGCGAAAGAATCCTGTCCCGTCTTTTCCGGTGCCACAGAAACACTGCACTGGCCCTTCGATGATCCCGCAGACGCCACCGGCTCCGATGACGAAAAGATGCACATGTTTCGTCGTGTCCGTGATGAAATCAAAGCCAAAATCGAGTCCTATCTATAACAGGACTCTGCTAGCAGCAGCTTCCGAGATCACTGGATTTCAGACACATTTCAGACCGTAATACCATGACCAGGAGAGGATTACGTGGGAATTACAAATAAAACATGATATATAAACAATAAACATGTAAACTAAAGTGTATTGCCGAAAAATGATGTATGTCAATCAATCAACGTGATCAGGATCAG
The DNA here is from genome assembly GCA_022600195.1 of Planctomycetota bacterium. GTDB lineage: Bacteria > Planctomycetota > Planctomycetia > Planctomycetales > Planctomycetaceae > Gimesia. Next base: position 26,732 of record JAHZKX010000014.1, on the reverse strand, counting down.
GATTAGAATCAGAAACAGGGAATGAATCAATGTTACAGGTTCGCAAAGCAAACGAGCGGGGGCACGCCCATCACGGCTGGCTCGAAGCGTATCACACTTTCTCGTTTTCATCCTATCAAGACCCGGAGCATATGAAATTTCGCGTTTTGAGAGTGATGAATGAAGATCGCGTCCAGCCCGGCCAGGGATTCGGAACGCATCCGCATCGAGATATGGAAATAGTGACTTACGTTTTGGAAGGCGCGCTGGAACACAAAGACTCAATGGGCAACGGAGAAATTCTGCGCGCGGGCGAATTCCAACGCATGTCCGCAGGCACCGGCATCACACACAGTGAATTCAATCCTTCCCCCACCGATCCCGTGCATCTGTATCAAATCTGGCTGTTACCTCAGAGTAAAGGAATCGAACCCAGCTACGAACAGAAACGATTTCCTGACGATGAACAACACAACCGGTTACGGCTGGTGGCCTCTCCGACCGCAGAGCAGGGTTCTCTAATGATTCATCAGGACGTTTCAATTTACCTTGCCAAACTCGATGCCGAAGCGCAGGTGGTACACGAGTTATCAAAAGAGCGCCACGTTTGGCTACAGATATTACGCGGCTCGGTAATCCTCAATGGAGTGAATCTGGAAACCAGTGATGGCGTCGCAGTGAGTGAAGAAAGTTTGCTCACCATTCAGGCAATCAGCGACGCCGAGATCATGCTCTTCGATCTGGCTTAAAAGCGGCTTCCAAATATGATCAAAGGAAATGAGAGACAAAGGCTACTACGATAGTCTGTCTATTTCAGAATTATAATTTGTATCGCGCCCGTTTTGCTTTATGATAAAGATGCTTTCATGGGTCTCCAACAAAGAGACCCTCTTTCGCAGCATTGCTCTCCCAAATCCGGGAAATCTGATGGTAGAACAAACGGAAAAAACGGAAATAAAACAAACACGAATAGCCTGGTTCCGGTGGATCTGGAGAGCGGTAGTTCTTGTGATTCTCATTTTAATTGTGAGTGTCGTATTACCCCTCGTTCAAAATGCCCAGGCGATTCAAAAACTGAAATTACTCGATGATGTCGATTTCAATTCAGAACCTGGGTATCTGCTCGGATCTATGCCATTCAGTTGGCAGAGCTGGCTTTACAGTACACTGAGTGAAAATCAACTTATCCCATTTGAAACAGTGACGGCTTTCGACTGTAGTACCAAGACTGATCTTAACGACACAGAACTCGCTCTCCTATGTCAATTCAAGCATCTAAAATGCCTTGAAGTTAACAGCAGCGAAATCACGAATGCGGGGCTGAGTCACCTCAAAGCACTTGTGAAATTAGAAACCCTTTATCTCAGTGCAACACAAGCCAATGATACCGGATTAATTCACCTCAAAAAGCTTGTCAAATTAGATGGACTTCATCTCAATGATACACAAGTAACTGATGCGGGATTAATCCACCTGAAAGGACTCTCTAACTTATCTCGTCTTGATCTCTCAGGTACTCAGGTCAGTGATGCTGGGTTAGGCCATCTGAAATCGCTTAAGAAACTGGATTGGCTTGATTTAACCAATACGCCATTGCGAGATCGAGGGCTGATTCAGCTGAAAGGACTCTCTAACTTGGATTATCTTGATCTCTCGGGTACTCAGATCAGTGATGCCGGATTAGTCCATTTAAAAACGCTTAAGAAACTGTATTGTTTCTGTTTAAATAATACACAAATACGAGGTGCCGGACTGATTCACCTGAAAGAACTTACGAATCTCAGAGTGCTAGATCTGGGAGACACACAGATCAGCGACGCTGGATTAATCCATCTACAAAAAATTCCGAAACTCCAATGGATTTCCTTCATCGGTTCGCAAATCACTGATGCTGGAATGATCCACCTGCACGGAGTCACAAATTTGAGGGTCCTTATGCTCGATGGCACACAAGTGACAGCGGCAGGGGTCGCACAGCTTCAGGCGATATTACCAAACTGTGAGATAATATATTCGGAAGATGTCCCAACACCCGAAACAGAATAATAATGATATGTGTAGAATCAAGTAGTCCACTTAATGCAATTTCTGGGAAGTAGTACCGGCAATGCGCCACACGCCGCGTTGGTCGACACCGTTACCATCGCAAGCTTCATAGAACATGCGAAAACGGGAAGTCTCTCCTGCTTTCTGAGGTAGTTGAATCAGGCACATTTCCGAACATTTTACGGCGTCCCAACCTGTGCCATCGGGTGAGATTACTGGCTTAGGATCTTTTCTCCATGCCAGGCCGTCATCAGAAGTCGCTCGCAGGATGTAAGCTTTATTGGGGGCACTGTATCCTGCGTAGTACATCACATAACCCGCGCCAGCTACTTTAAGAATTTCGCAGGCGAAGGCAGCCTGTGAATCATAGTGCGTATCCTGTCCGATCCGTACTCCAGGTTCCGGTTGAAAGGTGAGTCCACCATCTTCTGACAATGCGCTCACGATTCCGTGTCCAATCGCCAGGCAATACAGGCGACACCTGCCGTCCTCTAAAAACAAAATCCGCGGGGATGAATAACGATGCTCGCTTGATCCCAGCCGGACGCCCGGCTCAGGAGTCCACTCCAGCCCGCCATCCGAGGAGACGGCACTGCGAATGGTGCTTAACGTCGATTGCGGACCGGGACAACATTCAAAATACATCCTCAACTGTTGGGCCTTGTCAGTCGGAACGACTTCGGAGGAAGCCACTCGAAATTCTCCCGCGCCGCCCTCTTGGGAAGAAAGTCGCACGCCGGGTTCGGGAACCCACACTGCTCCCTCTGTGGAAACGGCACTTAAAATCCGCGCCGTGGCGTTGTCATAATCATTGGCTCCCGCAGGAAAGCCGACACGTGGCAGGATCTGCGTGTAATACATCCGGAACCCGCCGCCCGGTAAAGCCAGAATGCGCGGACTCACTACGCCACACACGCCTGTGCGTTCGGGAACGCTTTGTGGTTCACCACTTGCCGTGTTTTCAATGGGCCATTGTGTTTCGGGAAGTGGATCGATCTCGTCATCGGGCGGCGCGTCAATTGCGACACGCGGCTCTTTGACCCATGCTGTGCCCGGGGCGATCTTCACGCAGTGAACCAGTGGCGAAGCTACTTGCGACTGTGTCAGATCGATCAAACGTTCAAACCTTGTGCCTGTTGTTGTTCAGATGCCATATTTAAGTATCGCTCATAGGCGGCTTCGTCGCGCTGACAGGAAACTCCTTTAAAGACCATCGCAAACGAACGGCGATGACGCGTGGTTGACATATTCGCGTCGGCACGATGGATCGTCATGCCGTGATGTGCAATCGCATCACCCGGCTGCAGACACATCACTGCTTCGTTCGAAAAATCATCGGGAGAATAGTCGGTAATGCCCTGTGAAAATCCAAGAATTTTTGACTTGGCATGTTTGCGGTAACCATGCTTATGTGACTCTTTAACGTAGCGCAGACAACCGTTCTCTGCATCGACTTCGTCCAGCGCCAGCCAGATCGTCACGACATTCGAGGGCACAAGGCAGAAATAATAATTATCCTGATGCGGTGGAGTGACATGATTCGTATTCGGAGGTTTATTAAACCACTCCGGCTGTTCGCAATTCGCGGGTTCACCCACAAGTGCCTCGGCCAGTTCGCACCACTTGGAATGCTGAGAATAATCACGAAAGAACACATCGCCTCCCATATGCTGCATCTGCTTGAGCGTCTCGGGACGGTTGCGATCCACATAGAACGCATCGGCGTCCGGAAGCTGAGGCACAACATCACTGATATAGCGATCCAGATTCCCAGTCAGATCAGCCAGTTCCGTTTCTCCGAGAAACTGGCGTATTACCGCAAAACCATTCTGGTCATAAGACTGCTTTTCAGATTCAAAAGACATGGGATTTCCTCAGGCATTTCGAGTTTTTGAACAGTAACGATAACGAATTATTTTACATTGTGGGGAAAATGATATCACAAATTCTCTGAGGAAACCACAATGAACGGCTCTGACTTGACTATGATTTACGATTCTGATTGACAATTTGGATTCCCGAAACGGGCGGAAATCTTGCTGGATTGATTCACTGCGCATTTTCTGATTGATTTGCAAAAACAGGTCTTGACAATATTGATATTGTATATACAATTAAATACAGTGAGGGAATGATGACGAACAGTAAAATAGATGATTTAACAAACACGATCGCCAGTGAGTGTATCGCCGTACGGCTGAGGATAGTCAACCGGGTGGTCTCAAAAATATATGACGATGCCTTTCGTCCCCTGGGTGCCAAGATCAGCCAGATGAATATTCTTGTCGCCGTGGGAAAGATGGGGATTGCGCGTCCCGCTGATGTCTGTCAGGTTCTTCATCTCGATGTTTCCACGCTGAGCCGCAATGTCGAACGTATGAAAGCCAGAGGCTGGTTGGAAGTGATCCCAGACGAAGATGGACGGGCACAACCCATTCGACTGACCAGCACAGGGAAAAAACTCATCGAACAGGCAGCACCTGCCTGGGAAATGGCACAGAAGCAATCCCAGGAGTTATTGGGAGCAGCGATTTCCGGTCAGTTGAATCAAGCTCTAAAGCGTATTAACGAGTCGGCCTCCTGAAAGACTGGGTCTTTTTTTTATTAAAAAGATGTATATACAAATAAAGGTGAGAAAATGAAATTGGACGAACATCCTACTGTGAAACGTATGTGCGAGAAGAAAGCTGATCTTGAAGTCAAAGAGAGACCCACGCTCGATGCCAAATGGTTACGTCAACTCGTTCTCGATGCGGGAGCCGACGATGTGGGTTTCGTTGAAATCGAACGGCCGGAACTCGACGATCAGCGGGACGACATCCTGAAAGCCTTTCCTCATACAAAAACACTCATCAGTTACGTAGTGCGGATGAACCGGGAACCACTTCGGTCGCCTGCGCGCTCCGTAGCCAATCTCGAATTTCATCATGCCGGGGATGAAGTCAATGAAATCGGTCGCAATCTGGTGAGGCAACTGGAAGATAAAGGGATCAAAGCGCTCAATCCTTCGATGGGTTTCCCGATGGAAATGGACAATTTTCCGGGTAAGATTTGGGTCGTGTCGCACAAACCTGTTGCCGTTGCTGCCGGACTGGGAATGATGGGCATTCATCGCAATGTCATCCACGAGAAATTCGGGAATTTTATTCTGCTGGGGACAATCCTGATCGAAGCTGAAGTGGTTGAGTATGGCGAGCCCATCGATTTCAATCCCTGCCTCGAATGCAAGCTCTGTGTCGCCGCCTGTCCGGTGGGAGCGATTTCCCCTCAGGGGGACTTCAATTTTTCAGCCTGTTACACGCACAATTATCGGGAGTTTATGGGAGGTTTCACCGATTGGACCGAACAGGTCGTCGACAGCAAAAATGCCATCGATTATCGCGATCGCGTGAACGATTCCGAATCGGCTTCGATGTGGCAGAGCCTCTCCTTTGGGGCAAATTACAAGGCCGCTTATTGTCTGTCCGTCTGTCCTGCGGGAGAAGATGTGATTGCCCCCTATCTGGCTGATAAAAAGACGCATCTCAAAGAAAATGTGCGTCCGTTACAACAGAAGGAGGAAACGATTTATGTTCTCAAAAATTCCGATGCCGAGCAGCATGTTGCCAAACGGTTTCCGCACAAACCAATAAAACATGTCAGCAACACGCTTCGCCCGGGCAACATCAGTGGATTCATTCAGGGAGTACCGCTGGTCTTTCAGCCGGGAAAGTCGGAAGCTTTGAACGCCACCTATCATTTCACCTTTACAGGTGCCGAGCAGCGCGAAGTGACGATTGTGATCCGAGACAAGAAAGTTGACGTCAAAGAAGGGCATCATGGTGAGCCCGATTTGCGCGTGAGTGCAGACACAAAAACATGGATCGGCTTTTTAAGGAAAGAAAAAAACATCGTCTGGGCACTCATTACAAGAAAGATCCGCCTGAAAGGATCGCCCAAACTATTACTGGCCTTCGGCAATTGCTTTCCGCAATAGGTGATCTCGGAAGTGAGGTGTTTTCCTGGTAATATTCTGCTGTGTTGTAAATTGCGGGGCTTATTGGCTGGAAAGGGTCTGGAGAAAATTCGTATGGAAATGTCATCGATTTGATTCTTTATCTTATTGTTTCAAGTGTTCCTCAAAAAATCCGAACCCGCTTCTTTTGTATGTGTCGATTGCGGTAAGTCTGTTGTAACGCCGAAACGTGGAGGTGTTACGAATGAAATCAAGACACATTTTCTGGTTCCGTCTCATTTTACTTGAGGCACTGCATTTTGATGGTGAAAGTCATGTTTGTAAGGATAGGTTTCAATTGAGCGTGGAGCAATGCGTCATCGGATCGCGCTCTGCGAATGATGTTGTTTCAGGGGGCGTGTTACGTCAACCCTGTTCTGCCCTGTTACCTTACTTCCTGTATTAGAATCATGACTTCTCAAAACCAGAAACATCACGCCAGCCGTCGGCTGGACGATCTGATTACGCATTGCGCTCAGAAACTTCCCAAACACAGAAAACAGTTCTGGAAGTTGATCTACGTGATCCGTGATAAGACGAGTTTGCTTTCTCCACGTGCAGGGACCGCATATACCAATCCGACCTGTGCCGAACAAATCGTTCGGTCCTGCGAACGGATGGTCCGTCGCAGATACAACTGGCAGCGATATCCTGAAGCCTGGGTTCCCCCCGATGCCAGCCCTTTTGTGCAAATGCGCTCGCTGGTGCAGCATCTGTTTGATCAATACGCGGTACCAAACTTTATGGCGTCGGTCTGGTGGAAAAAACAGTATGCCTCCTGGGAGCTGGCACTGTATCTGCATCTGGCCAAAGGTCTCAGTCTTCGTCAGTTTTCAGTATTGAATCATCTTCGGATCACCAGGCGAATGGCGGCGTTGTTTATGCAGGCTCCGGATGATTTGCGTTTGATAGAATCGATTCGCTGGGGACACGTTCTTTCGCTGGGTGGCGACGATCGACTGGCCCGTATTCTCATCAGCCAGACCTGTTTGGGGATGTTCACCAGAGATGAGGAGTTCTGGGAAACCGTCATTCGATTTCTGATTCAGAATCAACCACTCTCAGCCGAAGAGATCGTGGAGATGGTAAGGTTTATTCATGAGCAGCGATTTGAACCAGCAGAAATCGTCTGGGGCAGGGGAGCAGGTGATGATCCGGTTCAACCCGAATTTACATTACGGGGTCGGACTTTAATGTCATTGCGTCGGCATCAGGCGAACTGGCGTTCCGAGTTGATTGAAAAAGGATTCATGCCGCCCCCGCATGTGCATCCGCTGGATTTCCCCTGGCAACGTAGTGAAATCAGTTCGTTTCGATTTGAAGAAGAAGGGACAGCCTGGACGATTGACGAATTACTGACTCCTCGGGAACTGCGTAACGAAGGGCGGATCATGCAGCATTGCGTGGCGGAATATATTTCCGATTGTGCCCGCGGGAAAACAACGATCTGGTCCATGAAGTGTCATGAAGGAAAACAGAAACGACGTACTCTGACGATCGAAGTCGCGCCGAAGGCAAAGGTCATTTTACAGGCCAGTGGAAAACAGAACTGTACCCCCAGTGTCAAGGTCTCAGAAATTCTCAATCGCTGGGCTAAACAGGAAAGCTTATGGTATGAAACAATGGCCTGATGCAGAAATTTATTTCAATAAAAGAGGCACATTGGAATATGCTGAATCAGGGTGGTGCATCAAGTCTGAGATTTTGGAAGTACAAAACTCATATGCATTTCGGCATGACGTAAATTAAAGTCATTCCATTCTTTGTTTGTCATTTTTCCGAAACCGGGATGATCTACGCGAGCCGACTCGCTCTGCTGACGTTTGACAGCAGTGCGTAAAGCTGCCAGGCCTTCTTCTGTGGTTGTTTCATCGGGGATAAACTTACTGGTACTCTTGAAGCCGGGGGGTAATGCTTTTGTGAGAAACTTTCGTTTCATCAGCAACGTCATCAGGAATCGTACGGGGGCCGGTAGTTTAAAATCCATACCATCAATCGAAGCATCGAGCGACATGGCAAGGTGTTTGAGAATCTGACCCAGAGACCAGTTTCCCAGCAGGTGCACATCGCTTTGAGACATCTGGTCTGCATCTTTCAACAGGTCATCGAGCGATTCATAGCAGACAGTTCGGCGTCCCGTAACTTTTTTTGTAACCACTGTCATCGCGTGTTTCTTTCTTTCAGAAAAAATGGTTGTGATTTCGCACTCTGGTCTCAACTCTTGTGATCCGCAGACATTTCATCAAGCAGTTCCCCCAGTGAGTCCAGCGAACCTTCCCAAAATTCTCTGTGTTGCGTGATCCAATTCTGGGCTTCGTTTAATGGTTTGATCACAAGTTGAAATCGGTGAACACGACCCTCAATACGTCGCGAGATTAACCCCGCCTGTTCCAGTACACGCAGATGCTTCGAGACGGAAGGCTGGGCGATCTTGAAGGGCTGTCCCAGATCACTGGCGGTTGCTTCTCCCTGTTGCGCCAGCATCGAAAGCATCTTCCGTCGCGTCCCGTCTCCTAATGCATGAAACGTTCTGTCAAGTTGGTGTTGATAATGAATAGCCATGTGGCTATATTAAATCAAATTCCATTTCTGTTGTCAAGTTCAAAGGGGCTCTGTTGAATTATGGTTACTGACTCTTCAAATGATGTTCTTGTTTTACGCCGAACCTATGCAGCTGCACCAGAACTCGTTTTTCAATTTTGGACCACACCCGAATATATGCAGCGCTGGTTTCGTCCGAATCGAGAGTACAAACATCAGTTTATCGAAGTCGATTTGCGAGTCGGCGGTCGATATCACATTGCCTTTGAATCGCAGGAAGGAAAAGTCGATGTTCTGGGAGGCGAGTTTCTGGAAGTGACTCCCCCCAGCAGACTCGTTTATTCATGGACCTGGGAAGAACCAAACGAGAACGCAGGCATCGAAACACAGGTAACTGTCGAGTTTCTGGAGAATGGGGGTGGAACCGAACTCGTACTAACACACGAGCGATTCCCGAAAGCAGAGATGAAAGAGCACCACATGGCTGGCTGGAGTGGCGCGTTGGATCAATTAGAGGAATCGGTCACACAAAGTTAAAGACCTGGGTTTACACATTTATAACTGGAGTTTTTATGCTGGATTTGAAAAAGTTTGTGCTCGGTACGTTAGCTTACGCGGCGATTACCTTTCCGCTGGCTTATGTCTGGCATCTGGTTGCCTTCAAAACCACATACGAAAAGCTGGGTTACTTCAGTCGGGAAGAACCGATTGTCGTGTTTGGTTTTTTCGCCATACTCTTGCAAGGTGCCCTTCTCTCATTGATTTATCCGTTTCTCTGTCGCGGAATGTCGTTTGGCAAAGGGGCGATCACCATTGCTCTGGTGATGGGAGGGTACCATTGGGCGATGCACGTACTGGCGGCCGCAGCAAAACAGGCAATCGAACCATTGCCTCTGTGGTTCGGATTTGAAACAACCTACCTGGCGATTCAATTTAGTCTGGCGGGGCTTTTGCTGGGGGCCGTCTATCGCAAGCCCTCACAAACTCGGACTAATTTGTCTGTTTTTAAGTGGTTTCCCAGAGAGTACGTTGCTGGATTCCAGTGCTTTTCGAGGGGAAATCATCTTACCCAAATTAGCTATTTGGTGTGAGTCGTACGTTGATCAGTGTAGTTCGAATTTGTATATCCCCTCGATCCAGAAACGAAAAGGAAATCCCTCCCGGTTGACGAAATATCAATTATGGGTCTTTGATGTTTGATTTTCGTTTAATTTAGATTGTTTCAGTCGAAAAAAGTGTAATCCATGCTGACCTGATACTCTCTCCCTCAATGGCTTTTCAGTCTCAGTACCTGTCTCGGATTGCTTTTCCTTCTTCCCTTACAATCGTCGGCTCAGGATCCGGAGTGGCTGGAAGAAGAAGATTATCTTTATCGGGCCTACTTCGATTTCTCGGGTGCCGCCGGTAGCCATCGTGAGACGGGGCAGGGGTTGCTGTTTGTTCCGCTGGCGCAGGATGGCGAAAGCCTCTTCTTTGCCGACTTGCGAGGAAATATCTTTGACAACTCTTCAGCGGAAGGCAATTTCGGGCTGGCTTATCGTCGGATGGTCAATGATCAGTGGATCGCCGGGCTGTATGGTTTCTTCGATGTACGTCGCAGTGAATACGATAATATTTTTAAGCAGGGAAGTTTTGGCTTCGAATTGCTGAGCATCGAATGGGATTTCCGCGTTAACGGTTATGTGCCTACACTCAAACAGAAACGCGTTGATTCACTCTCTACCGCTTATCTGAGTGGTAATAATATTGTCGTGCAGGGTGGTGAAGAGCGTGCTTATTGGGGAACCGATTTTGAGATCGGTCGACTTCTCAAAACATTTGAAGAATTTGATGTCGATGCAGAACTCCGCGGTTATGTTGGCGGTTATTACTTCGATAATTCGGCACCTGGTTTCAAGGAAATGGCGGGAACCCGATTGCGTGCGGAATTTCGAATGTTTGATCTGCCTTTCCTGGGCAACGGATCGCGTGTCGTGCTGGCGGGCCAATACCAATACGATGAATTGCGCGGTTCACAGGGAACGGGAATGGTTACCATTCGTGTGCCTCTTCCCGGAAACGGGGACAGCCAGCGACTGAATCGATTCCAACGTCGTATGGTAACGCCGATTGTGCGTGATATCGATATCGTTCTCAATCAGGCACGTGGACCGGTGGAGCAGGCAAAGCTGCAACAGACCGGACAGGTCCTGAATAACATTACCATCATCGACGCGAATACCGCCAGTGCAGAATCGGTCTTTAACGGTGCGGGGGCGGATAGTGTTGTACTCTTTGACGGCAGCGCAGGCACCATTAATACCAGCAGCGGTTTTGTCTTTAATAATGGTCAGTTGGCGCTGGCGGGTGGTAAGACGGTGAATGTCATCGGCTGTGATTCGGGAGCCATCACAGGCTTTAATTATGGATCAACACCTACCGTGAATGGTACTGTTAATAGCATTGATGTCTTCACGATGGCGAATAACTCGACCCTGATGGGGATGAATATCACTGGCGGGCAAAATGGAGTGTTCGGTAATAATATCAGCGGTTTCACTATGGCCTGTAATACGATTAGTGGTGCGTTGGAGGATGGAGCGCATTTAGATGGAGACATCAACGGTACGATCATCGACAATACCTTTGATGGCAATGGTACAACGACTGATAACGATGGTCTTCAAATTGAAAATTTTGTGGGTGGAAGCATCACTGGCAACACCTTTAAAAATAATGCCTATGGTTTCTACGTTGCTAATGAAATCAGTGGTGGAACGATTTCGAAGAATACGGCCCACAACAATATGTATGACGGATTTTATATTACAGATATGAGTGATGGGACCATTTCGAATAATACCTCACGAGACAATGGCGAAGATGGATATTATTTCGATAATACGATCTCAGGTGGTGTATTCTCAAATAATATTGCCAGTAACAATGGCAACTTCGGATTCAACTTATATGAGATGACCGGCGGAACGATCAGCGGTAACCAGGCGCTGGACAATGATTATGCGGGTTTTGCATTCTTTGGTAATATCACTGGTGGGACATTCTCAGGTAACATCGCTAATACGAATGATGACGGATTCTACTTCGATCAGGACGTCACCGGGGGCACCTTCTCTGGAAACTCGGCAAGTAACAACAGGTTCAATGGATTTTATTTTAATGATGATGTCTCTAACATGACATTCACAGGGAACGTTGCTACCGGGAATGAATCGAATGGAATCAAATTTGGAGATACCGTCGGACCGGGAACTCTCATCAGCAATAACTCGGCAATAAATAACGAGGATGATGGGTTTGACTTTGAAGACGTCGCAGGCGGTACTATCAGTAATAACCTTGCTTCAGGAAACCTGGAAGATGGGTTTGATTTTGACGATTTCTTCGTTGGTGGAACCTTCAGTAATAACACATCCATCGGTAATACGTTCAATGGATACGATTTCATTGCACCGATTGTTGGCGGAACCATTAGCGATAACAGTGCCCGGAACAACTCAGCCGATGGTTTCTTTGTCAACATCTTTGGTGGTGGGAACACAGCCACTTTCTCGAACAACAGTGCGACCCAAAATACAAGCAACGGTTATAACGTGCTGACGGGTGCCCCTCAAACGGGTACGGGTACCAACACCGGTAGCGGAAATGGTAGTAACAATAATTACTAAGGGCAGAGACTCTGTCTGATTTCGATTGTGCATGATAATTCCTGGCCAGGTTCCAATCCATTTTGGAATCTGGCCAGTTGCGTTTGGAGAGACGAATTTCTCTCCGATATTTGCTATTTTGCTTTAGCAAAAACGTGTTTTAAGGCACGTGACAGGTCAAGACGCTGATAGCTGCGTTTCGTACCTGGGTCGTAGACTTTAACACCCGTTTTCTGCATGATCTTCATGATGGCTCCGGCAAGGTTGGAACCATCCTGTTTCCAGTCGTAGCCTGTTTTCAAAATGGCTTCACGCAGGATGATTGCCGCCCCGCAGGCAATGGCATTTGAAGAAGAAGTAGCGGCCGCAGGAACTACCAGTTCTACCTTCGCGTCTCGATCCAGATAGACTTCATCTTTCCCCTTTTTGACCGCTCCGATCGCAAAGCAGTTGGGTTGACTCGCAGGCCATGAAATCCCGTTGGTAAAGTTATGGTTGCCCGCGGGCGCACTGACCCAGATACCCAGTTTTCGAAGTTGAACGAGTTTAACGTCAATCTCGGTGGCAACAGGTTTGCTGTGAGGTTTGTCATCGACGGGCGCCAGATTTACCGTCGTGATGCGATATTTTTTATGATTGTCGATAATCCACTGCAAAGCAGCAGCCACGGTTTTGCCGTCACGTACATTGCAGTGACAACATTCCAATGCCCGAATGACGGCAACCTGATTGTTGTAAGCGACACCCCATTTCCCCTTGTAATTGACCGACGAGGGAATGCCGATCGTTGAACCATGATAGCCTCTGCCTTCATGTTTGGGGTCATCATCACCGTCCACGCTGTCGTATGTGACGAGCACCTTCGGTTGATCGCCATCCGATTGAGACCATTCAGGCCTGGAGAGTGTGCAACCATCATCAACCAACGCCAAAGTCTGTCCCTTACCGAATGTCAATTCGTCTTTGTACGTATTCCACGCGGAGACGATTCCCGCATGTTTGAACGACACGGGATCAGCGGGTTCCCCCGCATGCAGCAGCACTGGAAAAGCGAGACTCAAAAACAGAAAGGACCGGGCCATAACAGTTAACCTGATTTGAGTACATCGTTGATGTCGCATTTGAAAATCCTTAATTCCGCCTCATCCAGATTGCGGCCTGATAATATTGGCTCCTCGATGGAACACCAAGTATAAAACGAATGATACAGAAATGCTATGAGAATCGTTTTATGATTCCGTTCTGCTTTCATACTGATCGAGCTGTTCCTGGAGCGCCTGGTTTTTTGCCCGCAACTTTCCAATGATCGGCAAGATATCGTTACGGGAAAATCGTTTATGAATGTGCTGGTGGCAATTCATGTCCCAGGCTTCAATCGTAAACAGAATGACGCGTTCTGGTTTGGCGGGATATTGGGGATCATGCAGGCGATTCATTAATTCCTCGTCATCTTCCACCACCCGCGCGGTTCCCCAGACTTTGATGCGGCGGCTATTCGTATAATCCATGAGAAACAGAAACGCTTTTGGATTTTCAGCCAGATTTCCCAATGTGATGTATTGTCGATTGCCAGCAAAGTCGGCAAATCCCAGTGTTTTCTGATCGATGACTTTCAGGAATCCCGGGCTGCCTCCCCGATATTGAATATAAGGTTGTCCGGTGCTGTTCGACGTTCCCAGATAAAACATGTCCAAGCCGGAAATAAATGCTTCCAGTTCCGGCGTTATGCTGGTTAACCAGCCAGAACCCTGTTCGACTCGGGAATAAGTAGCACGAGAACCTTTGCTGGTCTGGATGGCTTTGACCGATGGTGTAAAAGCAACATCGCTTGCATACTGATTCATGTGAAGGCTCCCGCAAAAATGTGAATAAACAAAACCGGGCTTTGCAGTTCATTCCACAAAACCCGGCGAATCTACTTCAGAGGACGTAATTCAGTGAGACTGTTCTGCCTGTCTGCAGAGGAAACTCCGCATCAGCCCTGCGATCGTCGGGCCATCTTCTTCCAACGCGAAGTGACCGGTATCCAGTAGATGAAATTCCAGATTCTTCAGATCGCGTTTATAAGGGTAGGCACCGGCATCGGGAAAAATCTGATCATTCTTACCCCAGACGATCAGTGTCGGCGGTTGATGGGTTCGCAGATACTCCTGCCACTCCGGGTAGTGACCCGGGTTGCTGCCATAGCTATAGAACAAAGCGAGCTGGATTTCCTGGTTGCCGGGACGGTCCAAGAGAGGTTGTACGTGGCCCCAGGTATCCGGGCTGATGGTATTCGTATTACGAACGCCGTGTGTGTACTGCCATTTTGTTGCACCCAGAGTGAGCAGCGAACGCAGTTTCTTTCCCTGTTCCTGTGTGGGTTTTTTCCAGTACGCTTTGATGGGCTCCCAGAACTTGTTATCCAGCCCCTCGTCATAAGCGTTTCCGTTTTGAATGATCAAAGTATCAACGCGTTCCGGATGCCTGACCGCGAGACGGAAGCCAATCGGAGCACCGTAATCCATCAGATAAAGAGAGTACTTGTCTAACTTAAGCTCCTCGGTGAATTGCTCCATCACATTTGCCAGATTAGCGAAGGAGTAATCAAACTTATCGACGGGCGGGGCACTACTGTTGCCGAAGCCGGGATAGTCGGGGGCAATCACATGGTATTTGTCTGACAGTGCAGGAATCAGATTCCGAAACATGTGCGAAGAAGTCGGGAAGCCGTGTAGTAACAGGATTGTAGGTGCATTTGCGGGACCGGCTTCCCGATAGAAGAGATCGAGATCTCCCACTTTCACTGTGTGGTGCTGTACCTGTGTGGTGTTGGCCGTGTCTGCATTCGCCTCAATTGATTTCGTACTTGCGAAAACGAGTAAAGCGACGACTATTGATGTTTGTCTCCAATAAGACATTTGAGTTCTCCCTGATAAAATGGTGTTGTGAACAGTAAGAGTATTCGTCTTCATCGCTGCCACATTTAGTGACAGCAGGCACCACCCTCTGTGGCACATGCTGTCGCAGGATGATCAACTAAAGGTTTGGCTTCGGGGAAATCGACTTCCGTCTGGGCCAGGTGATTGAAGTAGTTCGTGAAGATATTCAAGGCGACATTTGCAACCACTTCCGTAATTTCGGCGTCTCCATATCCGGCATCACGAAATTCCTGAATATCCTGATCTGAAACGAAACCACGTTTTTCAACGATCTTGCGCGACAAATTCATCAGTGCCTTCGTCTTCTCGTCCGAATCAGTACCTGATCGATTGGACTGAATTTCCTCTTCCGTCAAACCCAGGCTTTCGCCGATAGCAGAGTGGGCTGCCAGGCAGTAGCCACATTGATTAAATTCGCTCACATTCAAAGCGATTTGCTCCCGGTTTGCCGCAGTCAATTCGCCCGAACCAAGGCTGCCGCTGAATTTGAGATACGCGTCCAGAACTGCCGGAGAGTTCGCCATCGTTTTCATGATG
Source organism: Planctomycetota bacterium (assembly GCA_022600195.1). GTDB lineage: Bacteria > Planctomycetota > Planctomycetia > Planctomycetales > Planctomycetaceae > Gimesia. The sequence continues at coordinate 11,067 of JAHZKX010000014.1, read as the reverse complement.
TTGGGAGTGATTCCCAGCTTGGCTTTCACACCATCCAGTAATGTTTTGGCTTTACCTTCAGCGGTTTCGGGTGAAACAGAGTTTAAACGTTGCATTGGTCATCTCCTTCTTCGAAATGGGTTAAAAAGTCACTCGGTTACATTATAAATAAACAGACAGGTCTGTATATTTATGGTCAAATAAAAAACTTATCCTCGTTTGGCTTTGGCGATCAAAATATTCGCAGCCTGTTCTGCAATGTCGGCTGCCTCGGCATTTCCTTCACAAACGGAAGTCACAATGGCACCTTCGACCAGAACATGAATTGCGGGTGCGGCAGCTGCGGCCTTGGGTCCTTCTGATTTGATAATGATGTCCGTTAACATTTCACGAAACCTCCGTTTGTGTTCCGTACTAAATTGGGAAGCGGCATGACGCGAATCTGCCAGTTCCGCTGTGGCATTAATAAACGAGCAACCACGATAGTCTGCTTTTTTGAACCAGCTGCGAATGGATGCAAAAAAAGCCTGAAGTGGACTCATTCCCTTCGATTGATTTCGTTCCATCGCCTGTTTGATCCATGCTTCAAATTGCTCTTCTCGATACTTCAGCACCTCCAGAATTAATTCGTCTTTGGACGAGAAGTGATTATAAAGCGTCATCTTGGCAACCCCCGCCTCGGCGATCACCCGGTCGATTCCCACGCTACGAATCCCTTCGCTGTAAAACAGCTTTTCAGCCGTCTCCAGGATGCGTTTGCGGGCACTTGATGTCTTCTGTGCTTTGCTCATGCTTGAAATATACAGACCAGTCTGTATTTGTCAATGCGTGATCTGAAGTTTTTTTGAAAATTATCTGGAACCGCTGTTTAGTTCGAGTTTTAAACGCTATCTAACTCTTCAGATGGGCAATACCAAAGGTCAATGAGCTTACCAATCACATAATTGTCAACATCAGCTCGGCGGTCCAACCAATCCTTGATAGCAATTAACCTCTCCTCAGGGTCATTTGATATTGTTCCTAATTGAATGATTCCCTCAAAAGAATCGTCCATACCCCCACCTCCAAAGAAACAATGATTTCCTTCGATGGCTTGCTCGATAAAGTCGTCAAGAAAGGGATCGAAATCATCGCACGTTGTTCTCTTAATCGTGATCGAAGTCCCCCATGCTTTGAACTCTCCCAGATGTTTCTTTTTTCGAAGTCTCTTTCTCATATTCACAGTTAATCAAGTTTTTTAAAGAAACGATTCATTGTATAAAGCCAAATACAATTAGGATCGAGTGTAGTGAGTAGAAGATATCAATAACTATCTAAAGCGGAAACCAGTAGGTTTCATCGGGATGCTCAGGTTCAATCAGGATTTGTGTTGGATGAAAATACTTTCGATCAAGAATGATCAGCGGCGAAAAGAGGTAACCGAGATCATTACCACGACTGACATAGATTCCCTTCGTATTTTTGAACTTTGCCTGATACCAACAGCCTTTGGGATTCCAGGTGGTTATGTCAGAAACAGAGAGACCAATGCTGCGATATCTGACTTTTCCGGACTGATTGTAATAATAGCCCCCTAAAGATGAGAGTATGATGTAAGTTACCACGTAAATTGTTAATGAAATGAAAATTCCCAGCAGAGGAACAATGACTGGTTTTTGAAGTTTCATAATGGTAACTCCTTTCCTCTCGGATCTTCTGGTCTCAATTAAGAATTTGTTTCATATGAAGATCCGTGGTTGACGCGAGTGTATTCACCGTTGTCGGACTCCATCTTAGCATACATGGCACACGACATCGAAATAAAAATTCGACGTGGAAACCCTGTCTTCAAAAAACCGTTAGAATTGACACCTGAGGATTTCAAGAGCATACTGAATCGGATACCGGTAACATTTTGAAATACAATCACTTGGAGGGACAAAACAAATGAGTATTGCCGCACACATCAAAGACGAATTACAGCTACCTACATTCGTGGTACAAGGCTATATACAGGACTTGACAGATGAAGATTTAATGCGTCGGCCCGTGGAAAATGCGAATCATATTGCCTGGCAGTTAGGTCATCTGATTACAGCCGAGCATGATCTGAACAATATGGTCTGTCCTGATTCGATGCCCGCCCTGCCTGAAGGGTTTGCAGAGAAACATAACAAGGAAACCGCTTCCAGTGATAATCCTGATGATTTCTGTACGAAGGATGAATATCTGGCATGTATGGCGGAACAACGCGCGGGCACGCTGGCTCTGCTTGATACATTGAGTGATGAAGACTTGCAAAAGCCGTCGCCTGAAAAACTTCAACAGTTTGGTGCCACTGTCGGAGCCGTCATTGCGGGACAGTCAGCACACTGGATGATGCACGCGGGTCAGTGGGTGATTGTGCGTCGTCAACTTGGTAAAGAAGCCATGTTTTAGGCCGATTTATATTTATTGTGGTGAAGCCCTCTGGTGGCAGAGCGACTGGTCGTGGAAACTGTATCAGGCGTTTTATATTTCTTTGCATGGCTGATCGTGTGTTTGATGCTTGCCAAATTTAGAGAACCGGAGACAAAACAAGATTCGCCCTCCTGATCTGATAAGCCATTCTCAAACTGAAATGGACTCTAAGAAGCCAGGGGGCCGTCTTACTTTTGTTGCTTGTTCAAAGGCGTAGGCATAGCTGATCAGCTTGCCTTCCTGATAAGCGTCCGCGAAAAAAGAGAGCCCAATGGGAAGTCCATGTACGTAACCTGCCGGAACAGTAATGTGCGGATAACCGGCTAGTGCCGGAGGTGTGGAACAGCCTGAGCTCCCGCCACGTCGGAGGATATTATCACCCACGACAGGATCGATCACAAATGCAGGCGTCCCTTCAGTAGGAGCAATGATGGCATCAAGTTGATGTTCATTCAATGCTTTGTCAATTCCCTCTGTACGGGAAAGGCGATAGCACTCAGCCTTTGCTTCCAGGTAAGCGGCTTCGTTCAAGTCGCCTTTCGCTTGTGCTATTTCTAACAATTCCTGTTGAAAGAAAGGCATAATCTGGTCGGAATGCGCCTGATTAAACTGGATCAGCTCCTCAAGATTCCTGACTTTCGCTCGAGGATGCTCGGCCAAATAGCGATTCACACTTGCCTTAAACTCATACAGGAACAGTTCCAGTTCGACTTCACCAAACATGGGCAATGAACTTGCCCGAACAGGATCAACAATCACGGCCCCTAAAGCTTCCAGCTGACGAATTGCATTTTCGATAATGGCATCAGTTCCTTCGTGATCTCCGAAGCATTCACGAGCAACGCCTAAACGGGCACCTTTGATCAAAGAGGTATCAAGGAACTGGCAATAGTCTTGTTCACTTTGGTCGATACTTTCCTGTGTTGCCGGATCGCGTGAGTCGACACCGGTTAACGCAGTCAAGACCGTGGCCACGTCCGCAACGCAGCGCGCCATCGGCCCTGCGGTATCCTGTGGTGATGAAACTCCGATAATCCCCGAACGACTCACGAGACCAACCGTTGGTTTGAGTCCCACGATGCTGTTAGTAGATGAGGGGCGAACTATGGAGCCATCGACTTCAGCGCCGATGGCGGCTATGCAAAGATTAGCGGCCACTGCCACCGCCGACCCGGAACTGGAACCCAGCGGGCTACGATCCAAAACATAAGGATTGCGCACCTGTCCGCCGCGGCTGCTCCAGCCACTGCATCCCCGCGTTGAACGCATATAACCCCACTCGCTCATATTCGTTTTTCCGAGCAGTACAGCGCCTGCGTCGCGCAATTTCGCGACGAGGAACGCATCTTGCGGAGCGATATTGCCTTCCAGTGCCAACGAGCCGGCAGTTGTCTGCATTTTATCTGCCGTGTCGATGCTATCCTTGACGAACAGAGGAACGCCGTGCAGAGGACCGCGTGGGCCGTTCTCGTCACGTTCACGGTCCAATGCCTCAGCGATTGCTAATGCATCGGGATTGACCTCGATCACTGAGCGGAGAGTGGGACCTGCGGCATCGATCTCTGAAATGCGCTTCAGGAACGCTTCGCAGAGACTGACTGAAGTCCATTGGCTCTGATCAAATAAGGTCTGTAAGTTTGAGATTGTAAATTCTGGCAGTTCCATCGTGTTTTCTTCTATTTTAACTACTTCAACCTGTCAGAATAATCAAAGGGGATCTGACCAAACCGCGTATTCATTTCCATTGAGATCAGCAAAGTGAAAGCGACGGCCACCAGGAAACGAAAAAATCGGTTTGACAATTAATCCGCCGGCCGCTTCAATTTTTGCCTGTGTCTGTTCCAGTTCTTTGCTGTAAAACACTAGCAGGGCACTACCTGTCTCTGTCGTGGCTTTTAAATCGGATTGATAAAAACCGCCATCAATGCCTTCGTTTAAAAAGGCCGTATATTCGGGGCCGTAATCTTCAAACTTCCAGCCGAAGACAGATGTGAAAAACGTTTTGGTTGCGGGGATGTCTTTTGCGGGAAATTCGACGTAGTTGATTTTTTCGTGTTCCGGCATCTGATTCTCACTGCAATAAAAGTTGATTGGAGAGTAAGTGATTCGATTCAGTGCTTTAAGTTAAAGCGACTTCTCAGCAGTAAACTTGAGTCGGACCATCACATTACCAGTCGGCTCAAAAATCTGTTCGCTGAGGTACTGAAAACCATAACGCGCATAAAATTTCTGGCCAATGGCATTTTCTTTAAAGACTTCGACTTCGAGGTCGCCATGTAATTCCTGTGCCTTGTCCATCAACGCCTTTCCGGCGCCGGTGCCATGAAAATCAGGCTTTACAAAAATTGCACCGACTTCATTTCCCATTAACGCAATGAACCCCAGCACCTCTCCTGCCTCTTCAACGACCCAGGTATCCGCGTTGGGCAGATACATATTGGGGATGTTGTGCCGCTCCTGATCCAGAAAGTCTTCCTTTAAAAAAGGATGAGCCAGCCGGGAGGCACTTTCCCACGATGCGAGCACATCGTCCAGATCTTCAGACTGGTACGGTCGAATGATACGATCCATCTTATTTCCTCAATACTGCCAGTGAGATCAAAAAGGCCTGATGAATATTCAAAATCCATCAGGCCTGTTGTTGTCATCTCGTTAAGTTTACTTCTTATGATGTTTGGAAAAATGTTCTGACAGAAAATCGCGTCCAAAATCGCCATCAAATTCGCGCCAGACGGCGTGTACGTGGTTGGCGTTGTTTTGTGTATTGGCAAATTCAATCAGGAATGTTTTGGATTGAATGCGGTAATAATGAAATTCACCACGTTTCTGGCCTCCGCTCCAGGCAAAACTGACATCGCTACCATCTTTGATATTCCCCTGGTAACGTGTGCCTTTGAGAATCTCCGGACGAAAGCGACTCGTATAGACATTGATCAGGCTGAGCAGTTTTTTCTGTTGTGCCGGGTCCAGGTCGGCAAAACTGATGCCTTTGAATGTAAATAACCCACGGTCCGCGGTGGGGTCATCGGTTGTCAAAACTTCTTTGATGACACTTTTCTGTAGCAGTTTCTTATCCAAGGCAGATGTATCAATCGTGGCTTTGGCCAGTTGTTCTTTATTGAACGACTGAATCAGGCTGAGTGCCAGCTTTTGTTCTTTATCGAGGACTTCGACACCCTTTAAATTACCATCGGTAACTTTACCAGGATTCGAACCAAAAAAGGAAGGTGTGACAGAAAACTTCTTCCCATCAATAATCGTGACATTCACAGAAAGATGATGTCCTTCAAAGCGCCAGCCCCACGTCCCTTTGGGATCAGGTTTGCCGAAGATGGAAACATAATAGAGCTGTGGATCGCGATAGTCTTTTCCTTCAATATCGAACAAGACTTTTTCCAACGCGCGGATGGACATCATTTCCAGGTAACCACGCTGCGACAGCGCCGTCGCTGGCAGCGTGACGGCAAAGATACGTTGTTGCGGCGTCATTTGGCCGATGGTTAATCCTCTGCGTCCATTTGGTTTGATCACAAAGTCAGGCACAAAGTGCCAGTTGCTGCGTTCTTCATCATCCATTTTAAATGTGGCTGCAGCTCGTTGTTCTTTCGAAAGTGAAGCTAACCAGCGTTTGGCGACAGCCGCCATCTCAGCGCTCGCTCGGGAGATTTGGGCCTGTTGTGCTTTGGAAGGTTCAGCAGCAGACAAACTGCCGTTCATCAGGCTGAAACAGAGACAGGTCATCAGGGCCAGGCCTGAATAGGGATTAAAGGTCTTCAAGGTGCGATTCCTCTTGGTAAAGATAAAAACATGGTTGATGAAAGATCGTACTGTGGCGTTCTAAAACGGATCAATTGCTCCAGATGTATTTGATGTGTTTAGAGTATTTATCTTATCAAAGTAAAAGGAAAGCGAGTAGTAAATCAGGGTCGTCGAAATGATGATTTTTAAATGCTCGTTCCTGATCGATTTACGGAAGAGTACCAACATTCACAGGTATTTCTCTGTAATTCTCATAAACGCGTTAATTCAATTTTCGAATTAGTGACTCTTTTTTTCAATATTTCATAAGTCGAGCCGAATAACTCAGATCAGCTCGTTTTCAGTTAATTCCGTTGAGAACAGTGTGTTGTTGTTTTCTGGAAAAAGTAAAGAAAAAATGAGCAAATTCGGGAACGTAACGTTTCTTTAAAATGTCTAACAGAATCTAGTGAAAGGAGTAGATGGTCTTTTAACAAAAGTTTGTCGTAACCACTTAATCAGATATTCATCTTTTGCAGATATTGAAAGTGCGAGTTGATAGATATGAAAGATTTACTTACGACCGTTGCATCGATCATCATTATTCTGTTCTGCTTCTCACTTTTATTTTTATGTGAGAGAGAGGGGGCACACCCTGTCACAGCGGCACAACTAACAAACCCGAATACCGAAGTTCTAAAGGGACAGGCTCCACCTGTCAAATCAACCCTCTTTACTCGCGTTCAGTCGGCAAAAGTGAAAAAGGGAGTCTTGATGTTTGTGACGATTGATCACGAGAAACTTCAGGAACATTATTTCCTGATTCGAGACAAGAATGTCATTCTGTTAAAATCATCGAGGAGTGATATGCCCTCTAAGTCAATTAAGTTCGAAGATGCTGGCAATGGTACAATGCGGGTGACGATTTCAGACACAATCGACATCGATCTCATGAAAGAATTGACAGCCAACGGATCGGCTTCCGCTCGCTCCCGGGAATTGCTTCAAGCACATCTCCACAATGACAGGTAGTTTCATTTTTTCAACGGCATTCCCGATTCCGCATCCATCCGAGAACTTGTGCTAGCATCAAGTATATTCGTTCAAGTTATCAAAAAAGCCAAAAATGTGCAAAACTTATGGCCTGCTCAATAGTTAAATATTAAAACGCTCAAAAAGAATGATTGTAATTCCGGGAGCTGGAATACGCTCTGGAAATTTCCATAGATCTGGTGAATGGGATTGAACCGAAATGAAAGACTTACTTACCAGTACTTCATCCATCATCGTGATTCTATTTTGTTTCTCACTCTTACTTCTGGATGAAGTACCGGAAACCGTCTCGGTAGAACCGACACATATGACTGATCATAGTGCTGGATTTAAAAGTGGAATGTACCCGAAAGCTAGAACAACCCTCTTTTCACGAATTCAGTCGGTGAAAGTGCGAAATGGGGTGTTGATGTTTGTGTCGTTAGAACCAGATGGTCTTCAGGAACATTATTTCCTGATTCGAGACAAGAATGTCATTCTGATTAAAAAAACAAATAGTGTGATGCCGGCTGATTCGATCAAATTCGAGGATGACGGACGATCTACCATGCTGGTAACCATCTCGGCATCGTTGGACATTGATTTACTGGAAGAAATGTCCAGGAACTGAGAACAATACACAGTTGGCTGATTAGCCCCTGATACACATCCCTAATAATTGTTGTCACGGTCTGAAAGGACGCTCGGCAAGATCTTCTTGGAAAGTAGCCGACTGCTCGTGCAAACGGCTCAGTACCCCTCTCGACGGTTGTGTTGTTTTTGGACTTCCAATTCTTATTTGGGACGATACCAGACTGAGGATGACTGGATTTCATTCTTAGCGAAACAGGCATCAACGGCAAAAGGGCGGTAACCCAGATTCATTAGTTGATTTGCTTTACTCTGGTGTTCAACCAGATCGAGATCGATCAGCTCCAGGGAAATGTACAAGGGATGATCAACCCAAGATCCGGAATACACAAGTGATGATCCTTGAGTGGCGACGGTAGTGTCTGATTGAAAGGGATGAATTCCCTGTTTACTCTTATGGTTATCAACGCCTCCATACCAGCTGCCCCACTTTGTTGTCGAACTTGGTTTGCGATACCATATATTTGAAAAACGGTACTGATTATTGGCATCAAAAAACACATGCTGCTGATGCATATATAAGTTGAGGTTCATTAATTTCTGGAAATTCGCATCATGCTGAGTCTTGGAGAGACCCACGTCGATATAAACCAATGAAGGCGCTCCTTTTTTCCAGACGCCAATATATTTATCACTTTTATCGTGATATCCTGCCACCTCGGTCGGCGACCAGCCTTCCGCTTTCAGTTCTTTGCTTTTTGAGAGGATTTCTTGAGAGGAGACACCCGAGAGTATTTGCCAGGGTTGTGCGTCACGAAAACAGACCAGAGAAACAAAGACGGAACCATTCTGTAAACACCGGTCAGAAAACGTAGCGCCTGCCGGTCGAAAAACGTAGCGCTGTTTATGGAAAGGTTCGTCCGATGTGTGGCTTGGAGATTCGGACGAAGATTTAGTCCCTATTTTACTTCGTCTTGTTTGGCTTGCTGCTTGAGTTTTTTGTGCGTCGGCGTTTCGCATCCTGCAATCGGTAGCTTTCGCCTGCCGTTTCCAGAATATGGCAGCGATGTGTCAACCGATCCAGGGTGGCTCCCGTAAGGCGTTCACTGCCCAGCACCTCGGTCCAGTTCTCAAACGGCAAGTTAGTGGTCACGATCAAGCTCATGCGTTCGTAGGCGGTGCTGATCACGTCGAACAGCAGTTCAGAGCCAAGTTTACTTGCTGGAACATACCCCAACTCATCGAGAATTAACAGGTCAAGCTTCGCCAGTTGTTTCTTGAGACGGGACAGGTCCCGGTCTTCGCGCGCTTCCATTAACTGCGTGATCAGTTCAGTCACCTGGTAAAAGCGAACCCGTTTGCCCTGTCCACAGGCGGCGATTCCAAGCGAGGTGGTTAAGTGCGTTTTCCCCGTTCCGGAGTTTCCAACCAACAGAATATTCTCCCGTTTTTCTAAATACTCACCCCGCATCAGTTCGTTAACGAGTACCTTATTGACAGATGGCTGCGCTTTGAAGTCGAACGTTTCCAGCGTTTTATAAGTCGGGAATTTGGCCGCTTTCAACCGTCGTTCGGCAGCCTTGCGTTCGCGTTCAATCAGTTCCAGTTCACACAACTGCAACAGATAACCCAGATGATCAACATTGTCATGTGCACAACGCACGGCAATCTTTTCACACTCACCCAGCATCGTGGGTAACCGCAAACTCTTCAGATGATGTCCTAATAGAACAATGCTTTTCGTTTCTTTCTTTGTCATGAATTTAACCTCCAAGTAATAAAGACTGGTAAGCAGAAACATCCGTTTGCGCAACCTGTACCAGTTTCAGGTGCGGACGACCTTCTAAACAAAATAGAGTCACGGGGGACTCCTGCTGGTATTCCAGGATGAGACGAATCGCATCGGCACTGCCGGCACCAATATCCAGCGCGTACTCCACGGCGTGTTTTAAATTGACGAGCGAGTGACATTCCAGCAGACGGAGCACCTTGATGAACTCCCGGGTGCCAAGATGATTGAGATCGGCTTCCATCCGGCGTCTTAGAATTCCGAAGCAGACGGGGAGTTCCCATTGTTCCAGCGGACGGGCATGGTCAAACCCACCCGGTTTTCGCTCTAAAAGCCCCAGATAATGCACAGGATCAAAGAACGATTGTTCCCGTCCCCAATGTCTCTGGTGTCGGGCAATCAGCTGATCTTCGAAACTTAACCGAACTTCATCAACGGTCGCCATGATCGTGATCTGACGATACGCATACTTGGTTGGCACCGAGTAACTATTGCTATCGAAGCGGATTAATGAGAGTGAATTGGCATTGGCTTGAGCCAGGCGATGCGTATCAAAGGCCTGCTGTGGGATCGGCAGCATTGAAGATTGCTCTTCAGTCAGTAATACCTGTTTCGACGAAGGCTTGCCTCGCAATTGACGTTTTAAATCATCCTGACAGTTTTGCACTAACTCTTGATTCAACGTTTTCAGAGCATCCACACGCGGTACTGGAACCAGGTAATTCTTCCGCGCAAAGTCCAGCAAGTGTTCCACATGTCCCTTCTCGTTGGGTCGCCTGACCAGACAGAAATGATCCTCGAATAGAAAATGACTTTTTAACCGCAGAAATTCCATGGTGACTTTTCGTTCGCGGTTACCAATAATACGAGCCACCGCGATTTTCGAGTTGTCGTAGCTGATCCGATTCGGAACGCCTCCAAAGAAATCAAAGGCCCGCCGGTGTCCTTCCAGAAATGATTCTGTGCACTCTCGGGGAAAGGCCTGCATGAAAATCGCATCCGAGTAAGGCAGCGTCATCACAAACAACGCCACTTTGGTCAGTTCACCGCCCAGCCAGACATCGGCAAAACCATAATCTACCTGCGCTTCACCCGGTGGATGGCTGAGCGGTAGAAATACTTCACGTGACTTTTGCTTCCAGTCTCGTACCGCTTGCTGCACAATCGTGATTCCGCCCTGGAATCCATGTTCTGTTTTCAAGCGTTCCAGAATCCTCTTCGCAGAATGCCGCTGTTTAGGGTGTGCTTTTTTATCACTCTTGAGGATTTCGTGAATCACTGGCAGGAACGGTTCCAGCTTCGAGACCCGAGGCTTTGCGCGGCGATAACCGGGCGGTTCGGAATGCGTCAGGATTTTTTGCAGTGTTTCCCAGTGAATATCGTATTCGGCACGAGCGGCCCGCTTGCTGATCTCACCGTTCAAGACCCGCCGCCTGATTTCGGCCCATTGTTGCATGTCTGTATACACCCTCGTCCCCCGCTGCTTCAGAAATCAGAAC
>JAHZKX010000013.1 GCA_022600195.1 Planctomycetota bacterium | reverse complement strand
TCGTTGGGGTATGTGGCCCCAGCAGAGTTTGCGAGTCGCTGTGCAGTTTCCAATCGGGCTGCGCCCTCACTACAACTGCACAGCGAAATTACCTAAACCAACCTTCATAAGGGCTGGTACAACTTTTTAATGCAGGTCACCACAACCAGCCCGAACTGAAAATCCGGAAGTGCATAAATCGTCACACACAGACCACATGCAATAAATGTCAGGCCGAGCAAAGCGATCAGGAAACCATAAAACCATAAAACCATAAAACCATAAAACCATAAAACCATAAAACCATAAAACCCTAAAATCATTTCGTGATTTTCGTGTCTTTCGTGGTAGAAAAAAGAAACGTTTCAAAATGCTCTAGACCATCAAACCGCCCTTTTAGTTTCAAAGTCAGGAAAGAAAAAAGTTGTGACCAACAAGGCATGGATGTATACTAAACATTGTTTGAAAGATCGGGTGTTTAACAGGACTTTGAAAAAAGTAAAGTACATCAATCAGAAAGAAACCCTATGAACATGGCTGTCACGACAACGTTTACGATTGAGGGGCACAAGATTAAAGAATACAAGGGTGTGGTCAGAGGAATCATCGTGCGTTCCCCGACAATTGCCCAGGGAATAGTCGGCGGGCTGAAGAATATAGTCGGCGGCCGTATCGGTGCCTACACGGAAATGTGCGAGCAGGCCCGCCAGCAGGCGTACGATTTATTGCTCGATCATGCCCACGAACTGGGCGCGAATGCGATCGTCGGATTACGCTACGATGCCTCGGAAGTCGTCAGCAAAGGATCAGCAACCGAAGTCCTCTGCTATGGCACCGCGGTGGTAATTGAGCCTGAGTGATATGTACGTACATTGGGATGCCAGCGAGCGGCTAAAGTTTGAGTTTTTTGCAAAGTGGACAGAAAAGTGCTCAGTTCAAAGAGAAGCGAGACCAGACCGTAAATATAAGCTGAAGTCTCAATCCACCCATTTACGATCCTATCAGTGATGATTGCATTTTCCTTTATCCGGTGGTGCTGTCTGCGGATGATAATTGATTGAGTCTTCCGTATGAATTTTGACACATGTGATTTTATCTTTTTCAGATTGGATTCGGAGTAACCAGGCTGTTGAACCGAATTTAAATGGTGCTGAAAATATTATTTCATCTTGATAGTGAGAAGCGGATATCCAAGATTGAGGCATTTGGGCAGCTTTCTCTTTCAGTTGACTCAATGAATTGCCCACTTCAGCGACCTCATAGATGGCAATCAACTGCGCATTTGCCGCGTTAGCGAACAGGAAACCATAAGAAAATGCAAACACCAATCCCAGGAACAACACGATTATCAAGATTTCCCAAAATTTAAGTTAAACTCTTTGCTGGTTGGCTTCATTATTCGCTGCCTGTTTCTTACTCAGAGAAGAAATTTCACATTTAAAAGTGTATGACTTTCTTTTATTCTATGGGGAAGATGCAGAATGGTCATGACGTAAAATATTCTTCACGCCAGAATCTTATCAACCACAGTCCCATGCACGTCGGTCAAACGATAATCGCGGCCCTGATGTTTATAGATCAGTCGTTCGTGGTTGAGACCCATGCAATGTAACATCGTCGCATTCAGGTCGTGCACGTGCACCGGGTTTTCGGCGACGTTGTAACAGAAGTCGTCGGTCGAGCCATACGAGATGCCCGGTTTGATACCGCCGCCAGCCAGCCACATGGAAAAGCAGCGCCCGTGATGGTCTCTGCCATAATCGGTGCTGGTGAGTGTACCCTGGCTATAAATCGTGCGGCCGAATTCGCCACCCCAGACAATCAGCGTATCGTCGAGCAATCCCCGTTGCTTTAGGTCGGTAATCAACCCGGCGGTCGGCTGGTCAATGTCGCCACACTGCAGACGGAGATCGCTGGGCAGATTGTAATGTTGGTCCCAGCCGCGATGATACAGTTGAATGAACCGCACGCCCCGCTCTGCCATCCGCCGGGCCAGCAGACAGTTGGCGGCGTAGGTTCCCGGCTTGCGGGAATCTTCGCCATAGAGTTTGAAGGTCTGGTCGGTCTCGCTGGAAAGATCAGTCAGATCAGGCACCGAAGTCTGCATTCGATACGCCATCTCGTATTGCGCTATCCGCGTTTGAATTTCCGGATCCCGGTATTCCTCGAACTGACGCTGGTTCAGTTGCGATAAACTATCCAGCATCCGGCGTCTGCTGGCTGCGTCAACGCCGGGAGGGTTGGAGAGATAAAGCACAGGGTCGCCGCTTTTTCGAAAGTTGACACCCTGATGATTGGAAGGCAGAAAGCCTGTACCCCACAGGCGGGCATACAAGGGGTCCGCAGGTCGCGAAGCACTTCCTTGTGATATGAATACCACGAACGCAGGCAGGTTCTGGTTTTCACTTCCCAGCCCGTAACTGGACCAGGCACCGAAACTGGGGCGACCCGGTTGCTGATGCCCTGTCTGCATCAATGTGACCGCGGGGTCATGGTTGATGGCTTCGGTATGAACGGAATTGATCACGCAGACATCGTCAACAACTTTAGCAAAATGCGGCAGGGCATCACTGACCCAGGTACCACTCTCGCCGTGTTGATTGAACTTGAATTGAATCGGGGCCGCGATGGGAAACGATTTCTGTTTCGAAGTCATGCCCGTTAGACGTTGATCGCCACGCACAGAATCGGGGAGTGGCGAACTATTCAATTCCTTAAGACGGGGTTTATAGTCAAGCATCTCCATCTGGGATGGGCCGCCATGCATGAACAGATAGATCACCCGCTTGGCTTTGCCCGGAAAATGGGAAGGCTGAATCGAACTAGATTTGGAGTTTGACTCGTTCGCGAAGAGACCCGGGTTCAACAGTGATCCCAGCGCGGCCGCGCCAATGCCCGTCGCATTCCGGCGGAAGAACTGTCGCCGATTGAATTCCTGTTGTTGTGCTAACATCTCAAACTGCATTGTCTTTTCCAATAGCGCAAATTGCCGATTATTGTTTGGTAACGGTTTCATCCATGTTAAAAATAGTGCTGGTCACCATCGTCCAGGCCGCCAGTTCCTGTTGTGAGATTGATTTGTCAACAGGTGCTTCGCCGACGTTGACAAGTTTCTGTGCCGCAGTCGGGTTGTTTTTGAAAACGGATCTTTGCTCTTCCAGAAGCGTGGTAAGTATTTTCTGTTCAAAGTTACTGGGAGCACGACTCGTTGCGGAACGGAAGGCAAAATCAATCCGCGCAGCTTGGGTTACAGATTGTTTCAAAGTCCGTTCCGCCAGAATACGGGCTGCCTCCACATACGTTGGGTCATTCATCAAAACCAGTGCCTGCAGCGGCGTATTCGTACGCGGGCGATTCACAGTACACGTTTCGCGGGTCGGTGCATCAAAGGCCATCAAGCCCGGTGGTGGGCTCTGGCGCTTCCAATATGTATAAAGACTCCGCCGATACAGGGCGTCTCCTTTGCTCTGTTCATAAGCAAGATCCCCGTCATAGGAGACGGCTTTCCAGAGACCCGCGGGTTGATACGGTTTGACGCTGGGCCCCCCCTGCTTTTCAATGAGCAGTCCACTGATTTTAAGAGCGTTATCACGCACCATTTCTGCATCCAGACGGAAACGCGGTCCGCGACCCAGCATCCTGTTTTCCGGGTCACGCTCATAGAGTGCGTCTGTCACACGCGATGATTGCTGATAGGTGGCGGAAAGTACGATCTGTTTTAAAAGGTGTTTGACATCCCAGCCACTCTCCTGGAATTCGACCGCCAGCCAGTCCAGCAGTTCGGGGTTGCTGGGCCATTCTCCCTGCGAACCAAAGTCGCCAACGGTTTTGACCAGACCCACACCAAACAGCTGTTGCCATAGCCGATTCACATACACGCGCGCCGTCAGGGGATGTTCGGGATTCGTCAGCCAGCGAGCCAGGCCCAACCGATTTAGAGCCGATTGCTTCTTTAACGCCGGCAATGCCCTGGGAACGTCAGCGGAGACCTTTTCGCCATGCTGATTGTACACGCCACGTAACAGCACAAAAGTATCACGCGGTTTTTTGTTTTCCTGCATCACCATCGTGGTTGGAATGTTTTTTTGCAGGCGAGCCAGTTTTCCTTTAAGCGACTTTCGTTTCTGCTCGCTGGCGCGGAATGCCTTCGGCGCTGCCGTGTTCAGAAAAAAAGTACGGAGTTCCTGTTTTTGTATTGAACTACGTTTCGCAACAGGCACCGCGAGGACGCTGTTCAAGAACTGATAAGTGGCCAGCTGCTTTGCTTCCTCTTCCGGTAGAACGCGTTGATAAAAGCGAACGTCATCAAGGTCTCCTTTATAGAAAGCACTGGTGCTACGCCGTCCGAAACGAAGCGGTTCCTCTACAGTGATTTCCCCGGTCAGGCTGTTGAAGGGAGCCGAAGTAGCCTGCGGTTCGCCGTCTAGATAAATCCGCACACCACTGGCTTTCGAAGAACCATCATAGGTCACCAGCAGATGTTGCCAGCGACCGGTTTTGATGGAGGCAACTGTCGTAACCTGAATCGCGTTGGAGTTCCATTTATGAATCAGATGGGCCGACAGTTTTCCTTTGCGAAGCATAAGGTCAAAACCGCGCAGTTGTTTGCGGTCGTTGTTTTTCGACAGAATGCAGACCGGGCCTCCCGAAGCGGGTTTGATCCAGGCAGCAACCGAAAAGGGTGTTTTGCGGTCAAAGGTGACAGGCGATTCCACTTCCAGAAGTGATGAACCATCAAACTTGATCCCTTTACCGATGAAGCCGGCGACCGACTTTGGTTTACCCATGGCTTTGAGACGCGCGTTCTGAGAAATCTTATCCAGCGGATAGTGTTGCTGTAACTGTTCCGTTGAAGGCGGCGTGAGATCTTTCAACACACGTTGTTCCCACTCGGTCTGTTTTAGTGATAATTCTTTTTCGTGCTGTTGGTGTTCTGTTTCCGCAACCGCCACCTGTTCTTTGAGTTGTTTTTCCTGTTTCAATAATTCCGGCGTCGGAACTCTGAGAAGGGGCATTGCGTTGCCAGCCGTTCCCGTGTTCCCTTTTTCCGGACTGTTATTGAAAAACGCAAAGAGCTGATAGAATTCTTTTTGTGAAATCGGATCGAATTTGTGATCGTGGCACCGGGCACAGCCAACAGTGAGACCCATCCACACAGTCGAAGTCGCATCAAGCCGATCCACCACGTATTCCACGCGATATTCTTCATCGATCACGCCCGTTTCCCGGGTCGTCATATGGTTGCGATTAAAGCCGGTCGCGATCAATTGACTTTGCGTTGGTTTTGGCAGCAGGTCACCCGCCAGTTGTTCGACCGTGAATTGATCAAAGGGCATATTGTCATTAAACGCATTAATCACCCAGTCCCGCCAGCGCCACATGTACCATTCTTCATCGGTAAAGTAGCCACTGGTGTCCGCATAGCGGGCGGCGTCCAGCCAGTACCGGGCACGATGCTCGCCGTAGCGTGGTGAACCGAGCAGGCGGTCGACCAGTTTTTCATATGCCTGAGGTGAATCATCTTTCAGAAAGTTTTCGAGTTCTGCCAGTGTGGGGGGTAAACCAGTCAGGTCCAGTGAGAGACGGCGACAGAGTGTCGCCCTGGATGCGCGGGGTGCGGGCTTAAGCTGTTCCCGTTCCAGTCGCGCTTTTACAAAATGATCGAGCGGCGTTTGAGACCAGTTCTTGTTTTTCAGGGCGGGCGAATCGGGACGACGTGGTTTGATAAATGACCAGTGCTGCTGATACTCGGCCCCCTGCTCCACCCAACGCCGGATGAGTGCAATTTCTTGAGCCGTGATCTCTTTTCCGGAATCAGTGGGTGGCATCTTGAGGTCGGGGTCAGTCGACAACAGTCGTTTCAAAAGTGCGCTCTCAGCTGGTTGCTTGAAATTAATAATCTGATAACCATCGCGGGCTTTCCGCACATCGTCCGGATCGTCCAGACGCAATTCGGCTTCACGTGTGGCGGGATCCGGACCATGACAGTGCAGACATTTTTCAGAAAGAATCGGGCGGATATCGCGATTGAATTCCACGCGCGATGCAGGTGTTTTTTCACCAGATTCAGCCCACGAAAAATGGCTAATCAGGCTGAAAGCCAGCACCAGACCGCAGTGGATTACACATCGAACTCGGTTCAGATACGAGCAAGGCATAGGTACAAGCTCTTTAGAGGCAGGAAAAAGCAGGGTGTGTTTATTAAGATAGTTTAATAATAGCAGACGGGGCTGGGCTTGTCACTCATTTCTCCAAAGAAAATCGGTTTCATACTGAGTTCTGCAGTTTGTGCGCGAGCAAAGTCATGGCAGGGAGGACAACTCCGAACCAAAACAAAATGGGTTATTTCGGGCGACCTTCATTTTTCCACCAGCGGACTTCCACACTGCCCCGCTCGGCACAGGCTACGATATCCGGTTTCCCGTCACCGTTCATGTCGGCAATGATCACCTGATTGGCACTCCGCCAGTTATTTTTCAAAGGGTGGTGTTTCCACTTTTCGCGGGGATCACCTGTGTTTTCGAACCAGGCAACGCGTCCCGGATTTCGCCAGCTTGTGGCGACAATGTCGATATCGCCATCGGCATCCAGGTCGGCTGCGATCGCTTCGAAGGCATCGTCAAACTTTTGTTTAACAATATGTTTTTTCCAGTGCTTCTTACGTGGATTGTCGTTCTCATACCAGACAATCTGGTTATCTTCGGGTCGTTGTGAATCTGTCTTGTCTTTTGATCCCGGTCGGTAGGGAAAACCGAGCGCCATCACAACGTCCATGTCACCATCGCCGTCCATGTCAACCGGATTCCCATGTGCGGGGCACTCGGATTGATCATCGATACTGTGCTTCGACCAGGTAATCCCAGCATTCCCCTTTTTGTTCTCATACCAGACCACTTCGTCGATTCCACGAATGGTTCCCAGTAAATCAGGGTCGCCATCGCGGTCAAAGTCGGCAACCCGCATAGTCCGCGTTTCGCGAATGTTCTCCTCGATCAGATGTTTTTTCCATTCGCCCTCCGCCGGCTTACCGCTATTTTCAAACCAGGCAAACTGATTCCCCAGAACCCAACTCGAAGCAGCCACATCCAGAAAACCGTCATTATTAAAATCTGCCAGCGCCACATCATACGCGCCCGGCAAGTTGACTGTGATTACATGGCGTTTCCATAACTGGCCATCGGTGGGAGAACCACTGTTTTCAAACCACAGCAGATGCCCACGCAGATTTTTGACGATCACAATATCCAAGTCGCCGTCACGATCCACATCGCCAACCATGTGACGTTCGAGTCGTTCCGGATCATCTTTCTGAATCGTATGTTTCTTAAAAATGCCCTTGCCATCATTTTCAAACAAATACAGCCGGTTATGCGGCGTGTAGTCAGCACTCGACAGATCAAGATCGCCATCTTGGTCAAAGTCCGCTGCAGCAATTCCATAAGCGTAAGCATAATTATCCGCAATCAGGTGTTCGGAAAACTGAATCGACGATTCATTCTGATTTTCCGCTTCGGTCTCTGCACTTCGGAAGATGATGCAGAAAAACAGGCAGAGAGAAACGATACCAATACAAAAACGTGACATGTTGTTTCCTTATAGAGAGAGTCTTGTCTGTCAGGTGAATTCTATCGTACGGTATTAGGGCAAAGTAAAACCATAATAATCTAGTTCACGATTCAAGATCTGGTAGAATAAAAACATTATAGAACTGATTGATTCGGATTCTTTTGTAAGAATGAGTGAGCTGTGAAAGGAAGACAGACCCATGTTACTACGCCAGACCGGAGTTATCCTTAAGGGGATTGTTGGTGGTGCTGTCGTCGGTTTATTTCTCGGGATTTATGTTGTGGGGCTGACAACTCATTATGTGATTCAGAGGAGTGAATATAGTTATCCTCTACTATATGAGAATGCGCAGGGCCGCTATTTTACAACTGTCCTGTTATGTTTTGTGATCATTTTTTCTGTTGTGGGTCCTTTAGTAGCGTCGGCCTCGTTTGGTCCCTGGTTGCGACATGCCGTGTATGGGCTGGTAAGTTGTATCGCGCTGGTTGTAGGAGTCGCTTTGGTGGGAGCTGCAATTCAAAGTGAACAGCCTTTCCATAAAAATAAGTTATCAGGCAGAACCTGTATTGATGCAGCACGACTCTATGGGATACCGGCTTCGTTTGTAATCGGACCGCTGGCGGGAATTCTGATTGGCGGTAATCGAAATAAATCTATGGAAATCAAGTCAAATCCATGAATTTTATCGTCTATCACATCGTTTCAGGGCAGGCATTTTTTACGGGCGCAGTGCTGGTCATACTGGCGGCCCTGTTGTCATTGCGCGAGAGACGTATTGCGAAGCGGGTTTCAGTATTGGCATTTCTCCTCGGTCTCATTGCCATCACGGTTTCTTCGACTCCCCTGCCCTACTGGTTCTGTGGGGTGGCGCTCGTAATCACTCTGGTCTGGCTCTGTTCTGGGTTTGTGAAGAAAGGACGTCGTAGGTCGGCGTTTGCACTGATCGGTGTGTGGGCAATCGGGATGGCTCTGGAGCTACCGTATCACATAACGCCCGATCTGAAACCTGTGGACGCAAAAGCGTTGACGGTGATCGGCGATTCGGTAACCGCCGGTTTGGGAAGCGGAGATAGAGCGGAAACCTGGCCACGAATTCTAGCACGCGAACATAATTTGCACGTTCAGGATATTTCTCAAGCCGGTGATACTGTCGCTTCGGCATTAAAGCGTGTGCAGGAGCAGCCGATAAGTTCGCCTGTGGTCCTGCTGGAAATAGGTGGCAATAGGTGGCAATGACGTCCTCGGCGCAACGACGACTGCGCAGTTCGAACAGTCGCTGGATGCCTTGTTGATCGAATTGGAAGCGCCAAATCGACAACTGGTCATGCTCGAACTCCCTCTGCCCCCCTTTTACCATGAATATGGTCGCATACAACGCACTCTGGCAAAGAATCATAACGTGGCACTGGTTCCGAAGCGGGTGTTGCTATCAATTATTGCCGGAAGTGAGTCAACGCTGGACAGTATCCATCTTTCACAGGCCGGGCATCAGAAGATGGCCAATGTGGTGTGGGGCTTTCTCAAATCTGATTACGCCACTGATTGACTCAACGCATTTCAATTCTCAAAAGTCACCACCTGCCGGACAGCGGCACCGGTGGCGAGCGCGTCGAAGGCTTCGTTGATTTCTTCCAGTTGGATCGTACGCGTCAGCAGCAGATCGACGGGCAGCAGACCCGCCTGGTACATGCCAATGAATCGCGGGAGATCACGCCGCGGGACAGCGGACCCCATGTAAGAACCTTTAATCGTGCGTTCTTCCGCAACGAGGCTGACTGCGGGCACCGAAAACATTTTATTAGGGTGTGGCAAGCCAATCGTGATCGTGGTCCCTCCACGTTTGTTGGCGGCGTAAGCTTGTTGTAGAACCAGTTCATTCCCTACGCTTTCGAACGAATAATCGACGCCATTCAAAATATCCTTAATCAGAGTAACCGGGTCTTCTTCGCTGGCGTTGATCAGATGTGTCGCACCCACTTTGGCGGCCAGCTCCAGTTTGTCGGCAAGCAGATCGATGGCAAAAATCGTTTCCGCACCAGCGGCACGCGCACCCATGATCGTACTTAAACCAACACCCCCCAACCCAAACACGGCAACACTCGAACCGGGTTCGATTTTTGCGGTATTCACGACAGCCCCCACTCCGGTCATCACGGCACAACCAAATAGAGCTGCGGTACCAAGAGGCAACTGAGAGTCGATCTTGATTAACGATTCCTGAGCGACGACTGTATGCTCGGAAAAGGCGGCGACACCGAGATGGTGATTGATTTCCTGTCCGGACAGCGTACGAAACGGTCGATGACCAGAAAGCAATGTACCCGCGCCATTGGCGACAGCACCAGGTTCGCACAAAGCGGGCCGCCCTGTCGCACAGGGAATGCAATGCCCACACAGAGGGACAAATGAGAAGACGACGTGATCGTCGGGTTTTAAATCGTATACGCCCTGCCCGACTTCACGGACGATGCCGCTGGCTTCATGGCCCATCACCATCGGCATGACGCGCGGACGCGATCCATCGATAGTAGAGAGATCGGAGTGACACAAACCCGCGCCCGCCATCTCCACCAGAACTTCACCCGGACCCGGATCAGCCAGCGAGACCTCTTCCACAATCAACGGCCTGGATTCCGCATACGGAGTCGGTTTTTCCATTTCATAGAGAACAGCGGCTCTGGTTTTCATGGTTTCGTTTCCTCTGGCTGCAACCTGATTCTGTATTCTCTCACAGATTGTGCATCGTGACAGACTTTTGACAAGATGGCAACTTTCAATTCGAAGAATCTGTTGTCCGTTCAAGGTGAATTGTTGTGGATTCCACTGAGAACACATGGGGACGATCAGAATTAGCGCTCGTTTTCATGCTCGTTTATTGTTATACTGCCGCATTCCGAATTTGCATACCGACTCTGATGGAAAGCCGAGAATTGAATGTCCAACATTGAGCAACCCACTTCTTATGTTCGTCACCGTGTCATCTTTGCCTGCATGTTGATGTCGATTCTGTTGTATCTGGATCGATTCTGTATTTCATTTGCCGAGGTCTTTATTAAAGATGATCTCGGATTGAGTGATACACAAATTGGTTGGGTGCTGAGCGCGTTTTTCTGGTCTTATGCACTCTGTCAGGTTCCTTCCGGCTGGTTGAGTGACCGATTTGGTGCCCGTACAATGCTGGCACTTTATATTCTGGTCTGGTCTCTGTTTACAGCCCTTACTGGCTTTGTTACCGGCTTTGTCATGCTCTTACTGTTTCGTCTGGGCTTTGGAGTCGGACAGGCAGGCGCCTATCCCACCAGCGCGAATCTGGTCAGTAAATGGATGCCAATTTCCGCACGAGGAATTGCCAGCAGTATGGTCGCCGTCGGTGGACGCTTAGGTGGTGCGCTGGCTCCCTGGCTAACCGCAATCCTGATTGTGTTATTCGTGCCCATTTCTCAGTCGTCTGAATTACTACCGGGAGACCTGCTGCAACCACATCAATTTGCAGTCAAATTTACCAAGAATCTTGATGAAAAACAGGGATTTGAAACTTCGATCTATGAGCATCTCACGCCGGAAAGTAAAGCATATCTGAAAAATGAGGCGTTAGAAAAAAAACAAGAGACAGGCACAGCAGTTGAAAGCGATTTTCTGGCAAATTTGAATTCCATTCTAAAAAAAGACACACTGTATAACCCTGCCGATTTTGAAGGGCTCGACCTGAACCAGCAGGCAAAACAGCTTTTGAATGTGAGCCCGAATGAAATCAGCATCGAGCAAAAATCGCGGCTGAATCGTTTGCTGCTGGAAGCGCGGTATTATTCTGAAATTCGGAAAGTACAAGGCAAAGGCTGGCGTCCAGTCATGGTTGTTTACGGCCTCATTGGTATTTTGGTTGCCGGTTACTTCTGGTGGACGGTACGCGATTATCCACGGGCCAATCCTGCCTGCTCCGAAAAGGAGCTGGAGTTAATCGAGTATGGGCGATTGGAGACTGAGAAAGATCATTCCAAAAGTATTGGTGGCGTGCCACTGGTTCCGATTTTAAAGAGCCGCAGTATCTGGTTGATTTGTCTTTCGCAATTTTGTACCAACATCGGCTGGGTCTTTCTGGTCACCTGGTTGCCGCGGTTTCTGGACGATACGTATCAGGTGCCATTAGTCACGCGAGGTTGGATGGTCTTAATTCCTATCGCAGTAGGTTGGATTGGTATGCTGGCCGGAGGTCGTGCGACAGACTGGCTGTTGAAACGCATCAGCTTGCGCTGGAGCCGGGCCCTGCCGATTGTCGTGTCTCGGTTTGCTGCCATGGCTGCGTATATCCTGTTATATCTGTTTGAATTACCTCCCTGGACTGCAGTCGCATTATTTTCAATCGTCGCCTTTTCGACCGACTTTGGATCTGCGCCCATGTGGGCTTTTAACCAGGATATTGGTGGCAAACACGTCGGGTCCGTGTTGGGCTGGGGGAATATGTGGGGTAACCTGGGTGCCGCCATTACACCCGTGTTTTTGATCTGGGTCATCGGGACAGACCATCATTGGAACCTGGCATTTATGACTTGTGCCATCGCATTTCTGATTGCCGGAATTGCTGCCATGGGTGTGGATGCTTCAGAGTCTCTTTTTGTTGAAGAACCACCTGAGGGCGAACTCAACGCGATTTAGTCCAGATGGCGTCTAATTCAGAAAGTTTCAATCGCACACTGAGAATGTACGGGGATTTGCCTTTGTCCCAATGGCCGTATGTTGTGAGAATATACGTACCATCGGGAAGCACTTCGACACCGGGATAGGCACAGTCGGCCCCTTTGGTGTTGTCTTTCAGACGCACATGAAACTGTCCTTCGTTTCCTTTAACAAGGTCATCATAAGTTCCCACCCAGGCAACCCAGTCCCCTTCGGTAGGTGCCCGGTGTCCTTTGGGTGTGTTGCTGCGAAAGGAAATCAGCAGTCGTCCACTGATCGGGTCGTATTTTCCAGTATGTCGGTCTCCGTTTAAAGAGCCGGGGAGATCGCGGGGTTTGGTCCAGGTTTTTCCTTCATCATTGGAAAAGATGATTTGCGAATTGTGGCGACGACTGTTTTCTCTGAGCAATACCGCCAGTTGTTTTCCATCGGGAGAACGAATAATCCCAGGTTCGCAGATATGGTAATCAGACGATTTGTCGATGGCGATAGGATCAGACCAGGTCAAGCCACCATCCTGAGAAAGGCTTTTGAAAAGAGTAAAAACGATCGGAGATTCTTGCTTGGAGTTTTTGGAGATGAAGCGACCATCGTCATGAAACATCGCCATGTAGTGTCCTTTACCGGTTTTAAGCGGTTCGACACATCCCATGACGACGATGCCTCCCCAGTCACCAACTGGCTTGAGCTCGCTCCAGGTTTTGCCATCATCTTCAGTGACCGCCATGCGTGTGGGATAGAGGCCCGAAAACATAATGATCCGTTTTTTACCACTTGCATCAATGACCCGATGGAGTGTGGGAACTTCTCGGGAGGTCAGCCAGGATGCAGGTGTTGGCAGGCGTTCGCTCCATGTTTTACCGGCATCGTTGGAGCGCTTATAAACAATGCCACCTTTACCGTGTCCTTTCGGATAAACACACAGCATGGTTTTGTTATCTTCCAGCAGAACAGTGGTGGGATGTCCCAGGTATTGCCCTGCTTCACGATCAATCACGACATGTCGATGTGCCTGATCGTTAAGATCGATGTAAGGGATCGAGAACCCGGGCTGTTGTTTCGCTTTGGGAGTAGCCGGCTCAAACGCGAAGGTAGCATTCAGACCAAAACAGAAAAATGCGGTGAAGATCAAAATTCGATTCGTAAGAGCAGACGCTTTCAGTGACATGTTAAGTCCTTATATTGGGAGACTCTGTTGGATCTCAGAGGCCAGAAATTGAGGGATACTTCATTCCACTTGAATCAGACCTTGTATCTAATCAGCCTAACGAGGAACAGAGGCCTCTTCAATATCCGATGCCAGAATACGTTGTCAGATTACGACTTGAGCAGTCTAAACAAAGACATAAACTGTTAGATGACGCTGTTGGAATTCAACGAATATTCCTGGATTCAGCTGCCTTTTCTAAATATAATATTGTTATTCCCGGTTTCGCCCGATAGGATATAGAACATGCGTGATGTATCTGTTTGTGATATAACAAGATACATTACAGAATTCCTCAGCCGACATGGCTTAATCCCACCTGACTTGAATCATCGTAGACATGACTATGAAGACGTTGCAAAAAGTGACAGCTGTCATCGTATTCACGAGCCTGTTCGGTTTGCTGATTTCCGATCTCTCTGCAGTGCAGCCGAAGTCAGAGCAAAAAGGGCTTGATTTCTTCGAAAAGAAGATTCGTCCCGTATTGATTCAGCATTGTTATGAGTGCCATTCCTCAGAGACGAAAAATCTTAAAGGCAGTTTACTGCTGGATACAAAACAGGGCACATTAAAAGGAGGCGATTCCGGAACAGCCCTCGTGCCGGGAAAACCAGCTGAAAGTTTACTCCTGGAAACATTGCGGTATGGTGAAGAGAGTTATCAGATGCCTCCGAAGGGCAAGCTACCGGATGAAGTGATCGCCAACTTCGAAAAATGGATCGCTATGGGGGCACCTGATCCCCGTGATGCAAAGAAAAAAACGACCGTCAAAACTGAAATCGACTTCGTCAAAGCACGTGAGTTCTGGTCCTTTCAAGTTCCCGGGAAGCATGCTGCTCCAGAAGTAAAACAAAAGGACTGGCCCGTCAAAAAGCTGGACTTCTTTATTTTGGCGGCTCAGGAAGCCAAAGGTTTCCGCCCGGCACCTGCTGCTGACAGGCAAACACTCATCCGTCGCGTTTATTTTGACTTAATCGGTTTGCCCCCGACTCCGAAAGAAGTCGAACAGTTTGTCAAAGATACATCACCGCAAGCATACGAACATTTAATTGATCGCTTACTGCAGTCACCCCACTATGGAGAACGCTGGGGGCGTCATTGGCTGGATGTGGCACGCTACGCGGAAGACAACACGAACATGGGACCGCACAACGGACCATTTCCGCATGCCTATCGCTATCGAGACTGGGTTGTGAAAGCGCTGAATGATGACATGCCTTATGATGAATTTATTATTCGTCAACTGGCAACTGACTTCCTGCCGGAAACCGGTCCGGAAGACTACCCTGCTCTCGGTTATATGGGTTTGGGGCCTTCCTATCATAAGGAAGTGGCACTTTCACAACTGGCTCTGGAAAACCGCTATGCCGACGATTGGGAAGACCGTGTCGATAGTTTATGTCGCGGCTTGCTGGGGCTGACAATGGCGTGTGCCCGCTGTCACGATCATAAATACGATCCACTAACGGTCGAAGACTATTATGGCATCGCAGGCGTATTTGCTTCTGTCAGACAGACTACGCGCCCCATTATCCCTGATGCAGAAGTAGCGAAAACTCAGCCCGCGCGGGATAAAGCTGACAAACTCACAAAGCAGAATACAAAACTGACTGATCAAAACCGCGAGATAAACCGACGCATTGCATTATTAAAATTGCAGATTAAACAAGCCGGCACTAATGAGTTTCCATTAATTGCCCCGCGACCGGATCTGAAAAAACAGACGACAATTACATTTCCGATCGCACCGGAAGAACTCAAACAGAAGACAGCGATCGTAGCCAAAAATTTAAAGACGATTAAAGACAACAAAGCCAAAGTTGCAGAGATTAAAAAAGCCACACCTGGGTTCGAATTGCCAGTGGCAAATGCCCTGACGGAAGAGCAGATTCGGGTGGAAGAAATTACAAAAGACCGAATGAAGATCGTCTATTATCCTGACAAACCCCGCGATTTGAACATCTTCATTCGCGGAAATGCCGGGAACCTGGGGAAGTTGATTCCACGTCGGTTTGTGAAAGTACTTTCGAACGATAACACAAAACCCTTTAAACAGGGCAGCGGTCGTTTGGAATTAGCGCAGAGTATTGCCAGCCGCAATAATCCATTGACGGCACGTGTGATGGTGAATCGAATCTGGCAGCACCATTTTGGCGAAGGTCTCGTCGATACCCCCAGTAATTTTGGTAAAACAGGTTCGCTACCTAGCCATCCGGAATTGCTCGATGATTTGTCAGTCTGGTTTATGGATCAAGGTTGGTCAATCAAAAAACTGCATCGATTGATTATGCTTTCTGCCACTTATCAACAAACTTCAAACGTGATTTTGTCAGAAGCTCAGAAAACGCTGGATTCTAACAACCGACTTTTATCGTATTTCAATCGCAGGAGACTGGAAGCAGAAATTTATCGTGATGCGTTATTGGCTGCAGGAGGCAATCTTGATACAACGCAGTCAGGACGTTCCGGGGATATTGATGACTCCAAATTTCATCGAAGAGGAATCTATGCCACAGTCTCACGCCATAAATTAAGTACTTACCTTCAGTCGTATGATTTTCCTGATCCTGCCATTCATGCAGCCAGACGTTCCAAAACAACAACACCTTTACAGCAGTTATTTGTTTTAAATTCACCCTTTGTGCGTCAACAGGCTCAGCTCCTGGCGAAACAATTCGAAGGAGAATCGTCCGAAAAAAGAATTGATGCCGTTTATCGACAGCTGTTTTCACGAGAACCATCGCCAAATGAAATTCAGGTGGGCTTGCAGTTTCTCCAAAGCGTAAAAGAGGAAGCAACCGGAAAACCGACTCCCTCCGGTAGTCAACTACCTACCTTCACAGGCAAACGCATGAAAGCCAATGTGAAAGGGTTAGGAAATCAATATTCAGTTGAACTCTGGTTGAATAATAAAATTCCGAATAATCAACGTGTGATTACCGGTTATTTCTTCTCGCGTGCAAAAAATGCCGATCCCAAACTTGCCGGCGATCATTTGGCGATCTCCGGAAAATATAAGTCAAATAAAGAGGGGCGGCTCTTTTTCTTCAATGGAAACCAGCACCGTCAGTCACTCTTTGGAAATACAGTAATTCAGCCGGGAACATGGAATCATGTTGTATTTGTTCGTGACCAGGAGCAGATTCTGGTTTACCTGAATGGAAATAAAAAACCGGAGATCACCGGTCAGGCAAAAACCGGATATCCAGCGGGTGTTGCCGAAATCATTCTTGCAGGGCGAAATGATAATTTTTCGAATTTTCAGGGACAGCTCGGAGCCGTCGCTCTCTTTAATCGGGTATTGAAACCAGGCGAAGTAAACAAACATTTCCAGGCGGCCAAACTGAAAAAAGATCAGCTATCTCATGCAGATTATGTCGCTTCGATATTAGCATCCGATCCCCTCTCCTGCTGGCCGTTAAGGACTGACAATCCGAATTTCTCGCAAGCGGTTGATATTACCAGTCACAAAAATAACGGGGTCTATGAAGGTCGAACAAATATCGACCCGAAGAAACTCACTCCCTGGCAGCGATACTGTCAGGCATTGTTGTGTAGCAATGAAATGATGTTTGTTGACTAACGATTTCAGCCTGATCGATGAACCATTTTTTATCCAGATTGATAAAGAGACTAAGGATATGATCACATCAAATCAGCAGGGAATTTTGACCCGACGGGAAATTCTCCAAAAGGTCGGGGGCGGCTTTGGCATGATGAGCCTGGCCGGTATGCTTGCCGCTTCAGATGCGGCTACAAAAAAAGCAGGGTCTCCGACTCCGCACTTTGCCCCTAAAGCGAAAAGAGTGATCTTTCTGTTTATGAGTGGTGGCCCTTCGCAAGTTGATACGTTTGATCCCAAACCCGCTTTATTAAAATACGCAGGGCAACGACCCAAGTCAGCTGACATCAGAACCGCTTCGAAAACAATGGGATTACTCCCTTCTCCTGTAAAATTTATCAACGCTGGGAAATCAGGGATTCCCGTTTCAGAACACTTTCCCAATCTCGCCCGCCATATCGATGACATGGCGATTATTCGTTCAATGCATACCGACTTTCCAAACCATGCTCCAGCGTTGTGCATGATGAATCTGGGAACATTGACCCCTACCCGTCCCAGTCTTGGCTCATGGCTGACTTACGGCTTGGGAACTGAAAACCAGAACCTCCCTGGATTTCTCGCGTTATGCCCCGGCAAACCGGTCGTCGGTCCCAAATTATGGGGCAGCGCCTTCTTACCCGGAAAGCATCAGGCCACACATATCAATAATAAAGACCTGACTCCCGAGCAGATGATCCCCTACTTAAAGAATGAGGCGTTATCTTCAGAAGAACAAAAAAAACAACTTGATCTGGTTCAGGCCATCAATAAACAGCATCTGGTAAAAAGAGTCGGCGACAATGACCTGGAGACACGAATTAAATCGATGGAACTGGCATACCGCATGCAGTTTGCTGCTACGGATGCCTTCGATATTTCGCGGGAACCGGAAAAGCTGAGAGAATCTTATGGTAAGAGCGAGTTTTCGAAAGCTTGCCTGCTGGCACGTCGCTTAAGCGAACGCGGTGTGCGTTTTGTGCAGGTTTATTACGGAAACAGACAACCCTGGGATACGCACAGCAATCACGATAAAAGCAACGAACGATTGTGTAAAGACATCGATCAACCGATTGCTCAATTGATGACAGATTTAAAACAGCGCGGATTACTGGATGAGACCCTGATTGTCTGGGGGGGAGAATTTGGTAGAACACCGACCGCCCAAGGCGGCATCAATGGCCGCGATCATAATCCCTTCGGCTTTTGTATGTGGCTGGCCGGTGGCGGAATCAAAGGGGGCACGATTCATGGGGCCTCAGACGAATTCGGATTCCGTGCCATGCAGGATAAAGTCCACGTACACGATTTACATGCCACCATCCTGCACCTCATGGGCATTAATCATGAACGGTTAACCTATCATTATTCCGGTAGGGATTTCCGACTGACAGATGTGGCTGGCGAAGTGGTACAGAACATCATCGCCTGATCGCAGTCCGATTTTCACCTTTGCCGATAGCCCACTTTTCTTTTCCCCTACTTTACACGGGGGCCACTTTTATCTCTATTGCATATAATATATAATATACACTGAGTCTCAGTATACTCATAACAGGCCGCAACAGAGTCAATCAAGGAAATGAAATGTCTGCCAATGGACCCGGATCTTTTGCAATGGTTCCCCGGGGGAATATTCGCGAGATTGTTGTCCAGAGAATCTTGGGGGCAGTCATTCGGGGGGAATTTCCCATTGGTCACCGCATGGTGATTCAGAATCTGGCAGAGCAATTTGGTGTCAGTGCCACTCCGGTTCGAGAAGCACTCGTGGAACTGGCTTCGATTGGAATCGTTGAGAACCTGCCCAATCGCGGTGCTGTCATGCGTGAATTTGGGGTCACGCAGATCCGTGAAATTTATCAATTGCGCAGAATTCTCGAAGTCGAAGCCGTTCGTATGGCCTCTGGTAACATTGAGCCCCGTCTTCTGTCTGAGCTGGCTGATGAATTTACTGCCATCAAAAAAGAGACGCGAGATAAGAAATGGTCCCAAAAGACGGTGGACCTCGATATTCGATTACATTCATTGATCGCAGAACATTGCGGCAGTACGCGTCTGCAAGATGAATTGCGTCGGTATAACACACTGGTCCAGGCGATTCGTGAAGTGGTTGATAACGAGAGACAGGCACAGGAAGTTGCACTCTCGGATCATGCAGAAATCATTAGCGCCTTGCAATCCAACGATTGCGACAAAGCGGCAACCACGATGGAACAACATATCCGCAATACGGCAAATCTGATCGAAAAACTGATGTCGGAACGAATTCAAAATAAATAAGTTCGTTTCATATTCTCTAATCAGAAAATAATTTCGTTCAAGAGCGAACTTTTTCCCTGGTTAAAACGTCTAAAGTGAAATGAACGTATTTTGCGTTCATATTCAATTCCGTTTCACAAAAAACAGGTGCGCGAGTAATGACGTTTCTCAAAGGGTTATCAGTTACGGTGAGTGATGCCGAACATTCCACTGGAAGTCGAGAGGAATTTGGTTTTCCGCTTCGTATGTAGCACCCTTGAGTCAATAGCGTGTACTTTAACAGGACCTGGTGCTTACAAAACACCAGGTTTTTTTATTGGGATCGGTAGCTGAGATGGTTTAGCGGCGATCTGAAGAATCGCAGACGAGGATTCGAGCACCTCCCGATCCACTCCAGAGAAAATATGTTTCATGCCCCGTTGGTCTAATGGCAGGACACCGGTCTTTCATGCCGGAAACGCTGGGTTCAATTCCCGCACGGGGTACTCATTTATAGAACTACAATAATCAGGAAGTCATCCGGCCGGATGAGGGCCCTGTCTTGAAAACAGGGGGCGATACCAATCGTTTGTGGGTTCGAGTCCCACGGCTTCCGCTTTATGAAAAAGAAGATTATCTAGTCTTTAAACAGGCATTCAAAGTAATAATATTACTACGAACGAATTGGAAAAACGTGTGTCAATGATATTAGAAGAAATGTACGGAAGGTAGCCGGATACGGTTTGCCGGACCGCACTGCTAATGCGTGTGCCTGTCAGGGTCTGTGGGTTCGAATCCCATGCCTTCCGCTTTTTGTTGAAATTCGATATGGTGTTTGTAGTGTAATGGTTCTGCACGTGACTCTGTGACTGTTAAAGAGGTGGGTTCAATTCCCCCCGAACACCCTTTAGTTAAAGTACTCAGGAGTGTAATCATGGTAGCATCAACGCTGGAACGGCCAACGCTGATTCTGAATCGGAACTGGCAGCCTGTGGGAGTAACTACCGTTGCTCGGGCGGTTGTCAAAATCTGGAATGAGTCTGCTCGAATTGTTGACCCCGCAGATTATCAAACATATTCCTGGTCGGATTGGGCAAAGTTTTGTCCGACAGAAGATGAATTGTCCATTCAAAGCAGCCATGCACGGTTCAAAGTTCCCGAAGTGATCACTCTATTAAAATATGATCGCGTGCCTCGCAATAGTGTGACTTTCAGTCGGCGGAACGTCTTTAAACGTGATCGCTTTACTTGTCAGTATTGTGGATGTCAACCTGGTAGCGAAGAACTGACGATTGACCACGTGCATCCGCGATCTTTCGGTGGTGAAACTTCTTGGGAAAATTGTGTGTTGGCGTGTGTTGACTGCAATTCCCGAAAAGCGGCCCGGACTCCGGGACAAGCAAAAATGAAACTGCTGAAAGAACCAGTTCGACCAAAATGGAAACCCTTTTATGCAATGCAAAGCATACAGGTTGATAGCTGGTCCCGATTCATTAGTGAGTCGTACTGGAATGTCGAACTGGAAAGTTAATTTATACAAGTGCTCCTTTTCTATTGAGGGAGCACTTGTTTTTTATTGCAGTTTGTCCAGAACGGAAATCGCTTCTTCCTGACTGAGGGGTTTTTCCATCTGCTTCGACTGCACTTGAACCAAGACCCGTGCGTCGCCTTTGTTTTGTGCTGCGAAGGAAAGTTCGAAATTTAATGTCTGTTTGGCAGGTATCTCACGTCCTAGTGCGAAAATGATATAAGAACCGACCTGCTTATAACGGACTGGACCTTTAGCCGACAGGAAAACCAGTTCCTGTGGAATTTTCACCCGAAATTCGACGTTGGTCGCTGATGCACTTCCCTGATTTGTCAGCTGCATCTGCATTGACATTTTTTCACCAATCGAAAGAGGTCCCTTGAGTTCGCTGGTTTCTACTTTCAGTAAAGGTTGACCAAGAATGGTTGTTTCTGACTGAAGACTTGCGGAATGTTTTGTGTTGTTATCGGTGACGACCTGGACGGTACTGATCTTTTTGCCGACGTCGGTAGATTCCAGTTCAATAGTCAGGACGCGCCGGTCGCCAGATGCTAATTCAGGGATGTCCCATTGAACAACATTCCGGACCGTATCAAAATGACCATTTTCAGAGGCGGAAATAAATTTCATTCCCGGCGGAACTGATTCAAAAACGGAGATAGTTTGAATTGAATTATCAGAGTTGTTCGTAATGACATTTTCATAGGTTCCGGACTGGCCCAGATTTCTACTTTTGGGACCTTTACGGGTCAATAAAAACTGCTCACTGGTTCCTATCACTTTGAGAGGGATTTCTGTTCCTACTTTCAGATTTCCGTCTCCCATGACGCTCGATATATTCTTTCCCGCGCCAGGCTTGATGGCTTTCAGTTTTAATTGAACCTGTTTTGTCTCACCGGCTGGAATAATCCCCACACTATATTCGAGGTCATCTCCACCAGGGTGAGTAAATTGTGGGGGAATGATGCTCCGCAGATAAACATTTTTTGCATCACCACTACCCGAGTTGGTAATCGTATAATTCACAACAGTAATTTCACCTGGTTTGACTGCTGCTGGCTGATCGGTTTTGATCGTAAGTTGGGGAGCAGTGATTTTGGTTTCCGATGCCACCTTCGTGACAAAATTAACTGTTGCCACACTGCCGATCTGACCTGCTGCTTCGGGAATGACTCGAATTGATATTTTCTTTTCCGTGCCCGGATCCATCGTGCCCAGACGCCAGATAATTCGGTTATTCATTTGTTCTGCACGGGGAATGGTACCGGTCAGTTTGGCGCCTTGCGGGATGCGATCTTCGACAACCACATCCTGGGCAGAAGTCGTCCCCGTGTTTTTTACCAGTACCTGATAAATGAAAGGCTGGCCTAGAACTGCTTCGGGAGGGGCCAGCTTTTGAATCGTCATTTTCGGTGACTGAATTTTCTGTTGAACATTTGGCTTAACAGGTGCCTGTAATTCTGGTTGTTGACTCTCAACGAGACTTAACGGCTTCGGCTCAGGTGTCGGCGAAATTTCGATGGGCTGTGCTGCTGTTTTACTGGAAACAGCAGGTTGGTCTTTCAGATTAAAAAGCAAAGGTTCTTTAGGGCTGGGATCTGCTTTCCGTTTTTTGATCACAACAACGTCTGAAGCATTATCTTCTGAAAGAGGTTGTTGGATGGGTTTCTTTTCAATGGTTGATGGAAATGGATTCACACTTGGCTTTGCGGATTCACCAGGGAATGCCGTCGGTTTTTTCTCTTTATTTTCTGTGATGATTGGCAAAGGATTGGCATCCGCAGGCTTGGCCTCGAAAGCAGGACCCTTTTTTGCAGCGGGATCACTTTCGAAGGGGTTGAATTCTGGTTCGATTGCGGGGGCCGGCGTTTGTGTTGCTGGCAAT
>JAHZKX010000012.1 GCA_022600195.1 Planctomycetota bacterium | reverse complement strand
TCGTTGGGGTATGTGGCCCCAGCAGAGTTTGCGAGTCGCTGTGCAGTTTCCAATCGGGCTGCGCCCTCACTACAACTGCACAGCGAAATTACCTAAACCAACCTTCATAAGGGCTGGTACAACTTTTTAATGCAGGTCACCTTGTACGAAGCTCTTTTTCTAACTCTTAAAAGAAGAGCGAGGTTGAGCAGGCCAAAATTACACCTGCACTGGAGAAGAAACAAGAACGGTATTAACTTTGTTTAATAAGAAGATGAATTTTTTTTTTGGCAGATACCATTAAGTTTATGGTAACGACATTTTGCCCTTGTTTTATTGGTTTATTTTATGAAAAACCAATGAAAATTTCGATTTTCAAGCGAACGTGCAGTTCTGTGCATAAGAAAAAATACCATAGTTGTACTATGGTTGACTGAGAGCAAAATCAGCGACGCAGACGCTCAAATCGGGCTAATGCCATCAGGGGGAAATAGGTCCGATAGAGGTGATATTTGAGATAGAATACCTTGGGGAATCCGGTCCCAGTAAACGGTTCTTCGTCCCAGTTTCCATCCGTATTTTGAGATTCCAGTAGAAAGTGAATCCCACGTCGGACCGCAGCAGAATCGATTTCTCCAGCTGACATCAGCCCCATTAATGCCCATGCAGTTTGTGAAGGAGTCACGATTCCCTGACCGCGTAAATCAGGATCTGCATAACTGTCTGCTGATTCTCCCCAGCCTCCTGATGGTTGTTGTTTTGATTTGAGCCAGCCAACGGCTCGGACAATTCGGGGATCATCTGCGGGAATACCTATTTGTGTTAGCCCAGTGATGGCCTGCCAGGTTCCATACAGATAATTCACTCCCCAGCGACCATACCAACAGTGATCGTTTTCCTGCTCACTCCAGACATATTCAACGGCTCTTTGGGAGGCAGGATGGCTCAGAGGCAGTTGGACATCAGCAAAAGTTTCCAAGACACGGGCTGTCAAATCAGCAGTACTGGGGTCGACCATCGCGTTATGGTCGGCAAACGGGACTTGGGTAAATAGTTCTCGGTTATTATCTCGGTCAAAGGCACCCCAGCCGCCATCTTTATTTTGCATACCCAGCAGCCATTGGATTCCGCGTTGAATTGCTCCGATCATCGGGCGTAAAAGTTCGAGATCGGCATAGGCCTGTTCTCGTGATTCGCTGCGACCGGCAACAATCGCTTCAGTATCCAAGTCTTCTTCGTAGGGGTTCCATTCCGGAGTGACCAAAAAGTCCGTCATCCATTGATCATTTTTTAATGATTTGGGCATACAGCGGCGGAGCGCGATTATGACCATCGCGGTATCGTCGACATCGGGATAAAATTCATTGTTGAATTCAAAGTACCAACCACCAGGTGTTTTTGATTTGCTGGAATTCACCCAGTCGCCTGTTTGTCTGGCTTCCTGAGAAAGTAGCCATTTCACACATTTTCGAATGGCAGGATGCCGATTGGAAATGCCTGCTTCGCGTAAGGCGATTGTACTCAGGGCAGTATCCCAGACCGGAGACTTACAGGGTTGGAGACGAAT
Source organism: Planctomycetota bacterium (assembly GCA_022600195.1). Lineage (GTDB taxonomy): Bacteria > Planctomycetota > Planctomycetia > Planctomycetales > Planctomycetaceae > Gimesia. The sequence goes on along the minus strand of JAHZKX010000012.1, from coordinate 20,589 downwards.
ACGATCTCCTTCCCGAATCTGTAATTTTTTTAACTCGAGTAATGCACGCTGGATATCAGGGCTGCTTTCCTTTTCTCCCAGACATTTCAGGGCAATCACCGTCCAGATGATGGGGGGAAAAATAGCACCCAGTCCATCACTTTGTTCAAAGCGGTCTTTCATCCATTGCGAAGCTTTTTTGACGGCTTTTTTACGGAGCGGTTTGAGCCCCAGATTTTCTGCGACTTTGATGCCGTGATCCACGATTTGAAAGAAGCGGTGCCAGTTTAGCCAGGTTTTCTGCTTGAGTGAATCAAGGGTTTCTGATTTCGGCATAGTTTTAGGATATGCTTCTGGATCGCCATTGAACAGTTCAGTAATCCCCTGCTCAGGTGGGAGAGTGATAGAAGGACGATAAGCCCAGAGAATGCTGAGGGGAACCAGAATTGTGCGGGACCAGGCTGACATTTCAAAAATATTAAAAGGCATCCAACGTGGAATAAGCATCAATTCCGGTGGCACTGCCGGGCACGCGGCATAGGGAATCACTCCCAGTAATGCGAGGTAATAGCGCGTGAAGCTGTTCACCGCTTCGACACCACCGGCGGCAAGAATTGCTAGTCGCGCACGTTGCATATATTCGGCGTCTACGTCATGCCCGGTTAATTTGAGCGCGAAATAGGCTTTGACGGAAGCACTGATTTCAATCGGCCCTTCCGGATACATATTCCAGCCACCGTCTGGCATTTGTGTATCCATCAGATAATTGGCTGCCTGAATCGCATCTTCCGATGTTTGATTTCCCAGGAAGGTTAACAGCAGGATGTATTCCGATTCCAGAATGGAATCCCCTTCTAATTCCCCGACCCAGTATCCGTCGTTGTGTTGCAGAGAAAGGAGATAGTCGCGAGATCTGGCAATGCCTTTCAGCAGATGCTCAGGGTGATCGAAGGGAGCTGTTTCTGTGCTGGGAAAGATTTTGAACGTCGGGGCTGTTTCTTTTCCCGTCACAGGATGATTGGAGAAGTCGCTGGCTCTCAGTCTGCCTGAATTCATTTCAGGTGCTCCCTGACTCGGTATGATTCGGATTCCATTCCCTGAGAGCGAGCTTGCCTGACGCGCGCACCGCATCTCGAAGTTGAGATCATAATGAGGTACTGGTTTTCTTACAACCTCAATCCACATAAGGAGTTTGAAGGAGATTTCAAGTTCAGTACTGCCAGCGGTTTTAGTTGGCTATCAGGATTCGCTTCGTGCCGCCATTGAAGGTGTTTCGCTGCTAGCCTCCATCTCGTGGCCAGAAATAATGACATCGAAGCCAAGGTCGGCAATCATTTCGTAATCGGCATCAGCCGATTGCCCTTTGGTTGTCAGATAGTCACTGACAAACATGGAGTTAGCGGCATATAGACCCATTGCCTGCATGGATCGCAAATTGACTTCACGACCACCGGCAATGCGAATTTCAGTTGCAGGATGCGCCATTCTGAACAGGCAAAGTGCTTTCAGGCAATAGCGTGGGTCGAGTTCATCTACCGCTTCCAGTGAAGTGCCTTCTATCGAATTCAGGAAGTTGACTGGTATCGATTTTGTTTGCAGTGTGCGCAATTCGAAAGTGGCATCGACAATATCTTCCGGTGTTTCGCCCATTCCAACAATCAGTCCGCTGCAGAGTTCCATGCCCGCATCCTTGGCAACTTTAAGAGTTTGCAGGCGATCTTCATAGGTATGCGTAGTACAGATTTTCTCGTAGTATTCGCGGCTTGTGTTGAGATTGTGATTGATCCGATTGACACCCGCCTGTGACAGGCGTTTCGCTTGCTGTTCTGATAAGAGTCCCAGGCAGCAACAAATTCGCAGGTCAAAAGAGGTTTTTATTTTTTCAACAACAGATGCCACATGCTCTACTTCTTTATCTGTAGGACCGCGCCCGCTGGCAACGATGCAATAGGTACCAGCCTGGGCTTCATCAGCGGCTTTCGCACCGTCGATCAGCTTTTCTTCATTCAGCATGCGGTACTTGGGAATATCTGCTTTTGAACCACGGGCCTGTGAACAGTAGCCACAATCCTCGGGGCAAAGACCGCTTTTAGCGTTTTTCAGGTAATAAAGCTGCACCTGTTTGCCAAAATATTTTTGGCGTACTCGATAGGTGGCAGCCAATAATTCCAGCAAATGATCATCAGAAGAATGTAATATGTCTAACCCTTCATTACGGCTAATCTGATAACCGGACAGCACCTGATCAGCCAGTAGCTGCCAGCGGGAAGGTGATGAAGTAGCCTGAGTGTTCATCAAATATCTCTTTCAGAGCAGAGGAAGCAATTGTGTGGATAACCGCGCGTCTGGAATCAGCCTTGGACCCCGTATCGAGTTTGATCAATGTGGGAAGTTAATTTTAAGACGCGTATGGGCAATATGATAGGCGAAACAGGAGAGAGTACAAGTAAGCGGGATACCCGAGAGCAAGGAAGATTTACAGAACCATCAATTCTGATTAATAAGACGTTCGAATCCATTTCTGGCTGACATCGCCTTCATTATCGCGGAGAGTGAACATTTTGTCTTCGATGGAGTGGATTTCTCGCACGAATTCATTTCCCCATACCTGATTGATGTATTCCAGCTTATTCTCAGGGCTGCCACCCACTGTACGCAAGGTAAGTTTGGCCGCGTTCAGGCTCCATTTAATATTGATTGTCACTTGATTTCCCAGCATAGCTTTCCAGATACCTTGGGGCTCAATGACCATCGTGGCTGTTCCATTTTCTTTGATGGTGAGAATCTGCTTTCTGGTACTTTTAGTTTGTTCCCACTTGCCGACGAGTTTGTCAAGAATTTCTTCAGTTGAGAAACCTTCAAATGAACCTGCAGATTCCGATTTCTGTGAGGACTGCTTGGGGATGAGCTCGTTGGATGTGATATCGGTATTCTGTGATGTGATGGAGTTCACATTCTGCGCGATTCGCGCTGGGATTTGTTGTATATTTGGGTTTTTCAGCTCTAACGTGTTGCGTTTTTCCTGAGCGACGCTCTGTTCGGTATTCCGTGTTTTTAACAGGAATAGTACGCAGACTCCCATTAAGAGAAAGAAAATAATTCCCGTTTTTCGCATCCGAGGTATCCTGCTAGATTCACGAGACCAATATTGGTAGCACAACTATATCTTATTTTCGGCTTCAGTGAACGCCAAGATTTCTTAAAAATATCAGAATCGACAGTTTCTCAGAGGTATTCGCTGCAAAAGAGTTACCGGCCAATACTTCCATTCATGCTTTTTTTCTTGTTTGTGGTATGGAAGTGAATATGACTCTCTCCAATAACGGCAGAAAGCTGGGATTCAAATTCCTGACTACAGGAAACTCGAAGATTTCCGGGAGGATTCAAAACATACCGCAACTGTGTTTCAGATTGGTTCTGGTCTATGGAATCCACGACGAGCAGGACCTCTGTCTGACCCGGAAACTGGGTCAGGACATCGTGAACGTTTACCATATCCTGGCGGGAGTGGACACCTCGTTTAAAATTAATGGCCAAACGGTTGGTGAACTGTTTGCGGGCATCATTCAGAGTCAGCAGTTGATCGACTACGACATTTGGTTCTCTGCCCCGCTTATCAATTTTTCCTTTGATGATCACCATAGCTTCCAATTTTACCTTTTCACCCATACGTGAAAATTGTTCCGGCCACATGATGCAGCGCACCAGACCATGTGGGTCTTCCAGATCAAAGTTGACATAGCGGGTATGACCGTTTTTACTTGCTTTTTTTGTAGCTGCATTTTTGATGGATGAAATCATTCCGGCGAGGATTACTTCTTCCCGATCTTCCATTTCTGACAGCTCATTGGTTTGGTTTTGTGCATATTGAGTCAGAGCATTTCCCACTTCTGCTAAAGGGTGTGAAGTGAGATAAAAACCAAAGACTTCTTTTTCTGCAGCAAGCTTTTGCGCACGAGGCCAATCATCCGCTTCCGGAAGCATATATTCATCATCGTTTGCTAAATCTTCGTCACACTGGTCATCACCAAAAAGACTCTTCTGTCCGCGCGCCCGGTCACGATGAAGATTAATGGCCGACTGAACCGCACGCTCGACTGATAACATTAATTGAGCCTGATTGCCTCCCAGGCTACTTAACGCTCCGGCTTTGATCAGAATTTCAATCGTACTCTTATTTAGCGTTTTGGGGTCGACACGTTCGCAGAGATTAAAAATACTCAGGAAGGGACCATTTTCCTCTCGTTCTCTGACAACGGCATCGAGAACCTGTTCACCCACCCCTTTAATCGCGCCCATACCAAATCGGATTTTCTCATCATCCACGCTGAATTCCACTTCAGAACGATTGATATCCGGTGGCAGAACCTCAAGTTTCATGCGACGGCAGTCATCCACATGTTCGTTGATTCGTTCGTGGCTCTCCATTCCACAGGAGAGCAAGGCTGCCATGAATTCTTTGGGATAATGAGCTTTGAGATATGCGGTTGCGTATGCCACACCTCCGTAGGCAGTCGAGTGGGATTTATTAAAGCCGTACCCGGCAAATTTTTCGATCATTTCGAACAAATCAGTAGCCAGTTTTACATCGACATCATTTTCTTTGGCGCCAGCAAGATACTGGTCTCTAAAATCGGCGATGATTTTCAGCTTTTTCTTGCTGATCGCTTTAATACAGCGATACGCGGCAGATAGTTCGATGCCTCCCACGCGGTTCAGGATCCGCATGACCTGTTCCTGATAAACCATCACGCCGTAGGTTTCATCTAGAATTTCATCTACAATCGGATGGACTTTTGGGATCGGAATGCGGTTGTTTTTCACGTCCACGTATTGCATCACCATCCCCCCCTCCAGAGGGCCGGGGCGATATAAGGCGGAAGTCGCGATAATGTCTTCAAACTTGTCCGGCTTCATCTTGGTCAGCAGGTCACGCATCCCTCCACTTTCCAACTGGAAGATTCCTTTGGTTTCGCCGCGCTGCAACAACTCAAATGTTTCTTGATCATCGAGAGGTAGTTTATGAGGATCGATTTCGATGTCGCAGTGTTTTTTGACGTTTTGAACGGCTTTGTCCAGAATGGTCAAGTTTCTCAGACCGAGAAAGTCCATCTTGAGTAATCCCACTGCTTCAACAGTCGGACCATCCCATTGAGTTATGATGTCAGTCTTTCCAGTGATAGTCTGTAGCGGAACCACTTCGGAAAGAGGTAAATCAGCGACCACGACTCCCGCAGCATGTGTGCCTGCACTGCGGCTCAACCCTTCAAGTTGCATTGCTAGATCGAGGAGTTGATTGACCTGCGGATCTTGATCGTAGGCAGCTTGTAGATCCGGACTTTCTTTGAGTGCGTCTTTGAGTTTGATGCCCAGCGTTTCGGGAATCATTTTGGCAACTTCGTTCACTCGTGCTAAGGGAACTCCCAGTGCGCGACCCACATCTCGAATGGCGGCTTTTGCTTTCAGCGTGCCGAACGTACCAATCTGTGCTACGCTTTGCTCGCCATATTTTTGCTTCGTATAATCGATCACTAACTGCCGACGATCGCGGCAGAAATCGATATCGATATCAGGAGGTTCGCTGCGGCTTGGGTCCAGAAATCGTTCAAACAGCAAATCATATTTGAGTGGGCAGACCTGTGACATGCCCAACAGGAAGGCCACGATAGCCCCACAGGCAGAACCGCGAGCCGTACAGGGGATTTTTTGATTTTCTGCAAATTGGACGAAGTCCCACACAATCAGGAAGTAACTGGCATAACCCATCTGCTCGATCACATCCAATTCGAGGTGCAGGCGATCCCAGTGTGCCTGTGTCAATTCTTCACCATATTTCAGAGGCAATCGATCTTCACAGAGTTTACGCAGATATTGTGTATCGGTCAGGCCTTCGGGGGGTTGAAAAACCGGGTAGTATTTTTTATCCGACATCTGGATATCAACTCGCTCGGCCAGTTCTTGCGTGCGGGCAACCGCGTCTTCCATGCCTGGAAATGCTGCATACATTTCATCCTGTGTGCGAACAAAGAATTGATCGCCAGTCATCTTCATTCGTTTTTCATCACTGACAACAGAACGCGTGTTGACACACAACAGCACGTCCTGTGCAAAAGCATCCTTTTGATCGACATAATGCGCGTCGTTGGTTGCGACGAGTGGCAAGCCCATTTTATTAGCCAGTTCGACTGTTCCTTCCAGGCATTGTTTCTGGATCTCCAGGCCCGCATTTTGGATTTCCATATAAACACGGTCGCCAAATACTTTTTCATACCAGGCGCACAACTTCTCTGCTTCCTCCCAGTCTTCTCCCAGAATATGATGCGACAGCTCACCCGCCGCACAGCCAGTCAGCAGGATCAGGCCTTCGCTATGAGCTTCCAATATTTCCTTATCGATTCGGGGTTTGTAATAAAAACCTTCGAGATAAGAGGTCGAGGAAAGCTTGATTAGATTTTCGAAGCCTTTACGGTTTTGTGCCAGTAATGTCAGATGGAAGCTGGCCTCTTTCATCCGGGAAGCCCCTTTTTCAAATCGACTTCGTGGTGCGATGTAAGCTTCCAGCCCCAGGATGGGATTGACTTCCTGGCTGCGGCACTGTTGATAAAAGTCCATGGCCCCATACAAATTGCCGTGATCAGTGATCGCCAGCGAATTCATACCGGCTTCTTTCACCTTGCTCACCATTTCTGGGATACGACTGGCTCCATCCAGCATGCTAAAGTGAGTATGACAATGCAGATGAGCAAAAGGGCGTGTGTCGCTCATAGTATTCCGTGCTCCCGTATATTTGTACGCCATCCAGGCAATGATTAGCTTGAGCTGTGAGAGATATTTTCAGAATCTGGAGATTGGAAAGATTTCAAGTGCCTCCCTTATGAAGAGTGTATTTGGATTCTCTGATTTGTCAATCAACCCTGTGGCTTTGAAAAGATGGTTGATGATAAGAAGGCCCATTTTTTGTTTGAGTGTCGGACTGAATTTAGAGAATTCTAATTCAATCTGGAATGATTCAGGCGAACCTGAATTTAAATTCGAAGTAATTCATCCCTGCAATCTGTGAAACTAACTAATCCAGAAATTGATATACCAGTTCACACCATCAGAGAGGGGGGAGATCAGATCACAGGCCAGCACGAGTGGCGTGTAAAAAGTAGCGAAGAACGGGGAACTCATTGAATTATACGAAGCATACCATTGCCAGAAGAAGGGACCAATGGAAAGCACATATAACATCATCAGGGTGGTGATCTGAATCAGAGATGTGATAATATACTTACGCCATGACCACTTTTTCGGAGGCTTCAGCTGTTGCTCTTCAGGCTGAGCAGGAGATTGCTTTGGGTCACTTTCCATATCATACATTCTACACGCGAGAGGCAATCCGGGTCAAATGTCAGACTACTGATGGGTCAAGCCAGCTTTTGTCATTCAACAAAAATGGAGCAGCTCACCAGCCTGAATGCTCCTGTGACTAAGAGTTTATCGCCCGACTCGATTTCAGTGTCTGGTTTTTCGTTCAATATGATCACAGATGAAGCTTAGCTGGGACTTGCAGGATCCACATGTTTTAATGCATTTACGATTTTTGTTGAGCGGGTCCCCTGCCCTTTAAAATGAAAAGTGCGTGCTGTTTCTGTTGTATGTTTGATTTCGATCTGAAGCAAATCATGCGGTAAAACTTCGATAACTTTGTCAGCCCACTCAATCAGACAGACACCATCCGCGTACATTAGATCATCGGCTCCCAGTTCCAGAAATTCATCAGTATCCTTCAAGCGGTAGGTATCGAAGTGGTATAGGGGCAGTTGCCCCTGGTATTCCTGAATCAGAACAAAGGTGGGGCTGTTGACTTCACTGCGATCAACACCCATTGCTGAGGCGATCGCCTGGACCAGACGGGTTTTACCAGCGCCCAGGTTGCCATTTAAGGCAATCACCGTACCTGGTTCAAGTAGTTTCGCCAGCATGGTTCCAAGTCGCATCGTCTCGTTTTCACTGGTTGACTTAAAACACCACTCTATAAGAGCGTTCAAAGAAGCACTTTCCTGAAGAGGTTGAATTGATGTTTATTTAAAAGATACTATAGGTATAGCTTTTTGATGGCGAAATCACAATACAGGACATTTTAAACCAGTTTCAGAAAATGTCGCAAAAACAGCAAGAGTAGTCTGTGAACCTGATTCCCCTTCTGATGCTCTTCCCAGTAGAATGATGCCTGTTTTCTGCTCGTATTCCCACCTTAAAGTTTATCCTGAAAATGTCTCACGCCTATCGTTGTCTGATCTGTCTCACTCTGACTCACATCATCGTTGATGCTTCAGCAATTGTTGTGGGACCTTTGTGGGGGGAGTTAAAACGCGTACATTCCTTGACTGAAAATACATTGTTTATGGTGTTGACTATTCATGCTCTGGCCTCATCTCTGGCACAACCAGTGTTTGGATATATCCGTGATCGGTATCCCATTAAATCCATTTTATGGATTGGCCCGTTGCTGGGAGCAGTCATGATGCCTATGGTCGGGCCAGCCAACAATCTGATTGTCTTGAGCCTCGCACTTTTATTGGGTGGAATCGGAATCGGTTCTTTTCATCCGGAAGCAGCAGTTGTAGCGGGTACTCTGATTCCAGAACGCCGTACTCGCAGTCTCTCGCTGTTTATGTTTGGTGGTGCAATGGGATTAGCTCTGGGCCCCATCATTTGTGGTGCCGTCGTGTCTGCCTGGGGGCTTTCCAGTCTTTGGGTTCTCGCTCCTTTATACGCAGGACTGATTCTGTTCCTGTATCAATTCGGTAAGCCTCCTGCCAAATTGTTTGAACGAGACCGAAAAAAACCAGCTCAGTCATTATCACAAATGCTGGAAGGTAAAGTCTATTTGGCCTTTTTTTTATTCTTAGTCTGTTCCCTACGACTGGTACCTAATATGGCGATGGATAAGCTGATTTCTTTCATTCTCGAGAAACAGAACGCAACCGCAATTCAGATCGGTATGATGCAATCTGTGTTTCTGTTTTCTGCCAGTGCGGGTATGTTATTGATGGCATTTCGTTTTAAGTCAGGGCATGAAAAAGCATTTATGATAGGTTGTCCGCTATTGGGTATTCCCTTGATGGTCGTTCTCGGCTGGGAAGGTTGTCCGACATGGCTGATGACATTGATGTTGATTCCCAGCGGATTGGTATTGTGGGGCACCAGCCCGGCGATGGTTTCCTATTCGCATCAACTGTTTCCCAAAGGAGGCGGTGTTGCCTCGGCAATAACGATGGGTATGGCTTGGGGGGGAGGGGGAATGATTCAGGCCAAAATAACTAGTCATTTTGTCGCGCTCGATGTTCCCCACCAGGCTTTTCACGCCATTATTCCTTGTCTGATTCTGGCAACTTTGGGCGCGATGTTGTTGCCTTCCATTTCCAGCCAAACTAAACCAGATGCAGAAGTCGTATAATTGGATTACTTAGTTAGTCATTCATTTTTTACTATGCAATGCCTGAGGTGCAGTAGGAAAAGTACATCGACAGAGTTAAAGTGCTGATTCACCTTGGAGACTGAGAAAAATCGACAGTGAAAAAACAGGAATTTGTTAAATTTCGTCTCTTTTTCACCAAATTGGCCAGCGTAAACGAAATAATATTAGTTCTGTTAGAAAACTGGCATAGACAGGTTTGGGCTCACACAAGATATGGTATCTAGCAGAGAGATTATCAAAAGATTCACTCAAAATATCCGATTCACTGGACAGCCTCTTTTCAGGTGACTAAGATCCGCTCACTCAAGTGAATTGAAATGATTCAGGAATATTCACTTGAGGTTACTGTACTTTATCAGTAGCAATCGGACCGAAGGAACGGACCGCTATAGAGAGAATGGATTCTATTTTCTATTCGTTCGATGAGGGGGGAATTTCATCCACTCGAGCGCACTTCTATTGCGAGCTTATCTGCAGTTTGTTTCCACTGGTCTCATGGTTGGGGAATTTTCGTAGTTTCCCCAGAATGTTTTTTGACCGCACAGGAAGTGCATTAGAAGTGAAGGATGGACCCAATGTCTAAAAAACCCTTGATCGGAATTACCGGAGACTTTCGTCCCGAACAAAAAGAGTCGCAACCTTTAAGCTGGTTTTATACTGGCTACTATGATTCCGTGACTGATGCAGGTGGAATACCTTTACTGGTACCTCCTTTATCAGATGATGATGATTTAAAACAATTTCTGGAACAATTGGATGGCCTGGTGCTTTCCGGTTGTGCATTGGATTTGGATCCGATTCGTCTTGGATTTGAAAAGCACCCTGCTTCCCGCGCCATGCCTCTACGCCGTGAGGATTTTGATAGACGAATCTGCACAATGGCAATGGAAATGAAAATGCCTCTGTTGGCAATCGGGGCGGGAATGCAGTTGATGAATGTCTTGAGTGGGGGAACTTTGCACCAGCATGTCACAGAAGACGTTCCCGGCGCCATGTATCACCGTGACGGAGTCGAGGCCAATCTAAGGCACATTATTGATATCGTACCTGGCACACGTGTGGATAAGATGTATGGACCTGGCGAAATTCGAGTAAACAGTCAGCATCATATGTCGGTTAAATATATCTCAAAAATGTTTATTGTTTCAGCCACTTCTCCAGATGGCGTTATCGAAGCGATTGAGATTCCCGATGAAGACTGGTTTTGTGTGGGCGTTCAATGGCATCCACAAAATCATTCTGCGTCTGCTTTGGATATGCAGGTCTTCGAAAACTTCCTGTCCGCCTGTGAAGAGCCAGAACCACAAATTTTGCAAATGCCTGTCCGCAAAGCTGCTTAGACCAACCGCGATTTATTGACAGCGCGTAATGACTTATTAGCGGAAAACCCTTCTGCATAGTGTCATAGTGAAACAGTGAGTTTGAAATCGGCAAGTCAAAACGACTTGCCGATTTTTTATTTCCGGGCCTGACATCGGGAATATTTGAATTTGTGACGGTTAATCTGACGATAACGAATGTATGCGATTGAATATCGCGATTACTGACGATCCATCATATGAGATTCTGATCCTTAGATACGATGTAAATGAATGTCAGGAAACAGTTTAACAACGGAAAATGAACTGAGACCTGTCAATAGAGCCTGAAATGAGACTATGACGACAGCGCACTATCGAGTCGATCTTAATATATACAGCGGTCCATTGGACTTGCTGTTATATCTGATTCGGCGAAATGAACTGGACATTCTTGATTTTCCAATCGCTTCCATTACTGCATCATTTAATGAGTTTCTTGATGTATTGGAGTTGATAGATTTGGATATCGTCGGCGATTTTATCGTGATGGCCAGCACATTGACAGAGATCAAAAGTCGTATGGTTCTGCCAAGGGCAGAAGAGGAAGAAATTGCAGAAGTTATTGATGATCCACGCAGTGATTTAATCCAACAGTTGCTTGAATATAAAAAGTTCAAAGATGCTGCCACGGCGTTAGAAGAACACGCAGCGGAATGGCAAGAACATTATCCACGATTATCAGACGAGCGACCCAGGTCGGGCAAAGATCCTTCAGAAGATCTAATTAAAGAAGTGGAACTTTGGGATCTCGTAAGTGCCCTGGCGCGAGTGGTGAAGCGTAAGGAAGTGGAAGAAGAGTCCAGTATCACCTATGATGACACTCCCATTTCGACATATGTCGAAAGGATTGCTGCGCGTGTACGTGGAGAACAGCGGGTCGCATTCAGTGCGTTTTTTGAGGGCGAAAAACTTCGCAGTCGGATCATAGGAATCTTTCTGGCCATTCTGGAATTGTTGCGTCATCATCAGTTTCGGGCAGATCAACCAGGCGATTATGGTGAAATCTGGGTGATGCCACCTCTTGCTGCAGGGGATGAAGTCGAGGAGACGCACAAACTTTCTGCTGCCGAAGAAAATTTGATGCCACCATCAGAGATTAAGCCGACGAAAGAAAGCTCGTCTGGTGAAATAGCTTCAGAAGACTAAGTCATCGTGCATTGCCAAGTGTCTCAATCGCAGGGTGATCGCATTTCTGTGTCCCCCCACTTTTGTTCAAGAAATTGAGGGATGCTTTAATCTCCGCTTTGAGTCCCTTCCCATGGTCGAAGCTGTTTCTCTACAATAGACAATACCATCCCCGTATTCCCTCTGCGTGTAAGAAGTATTCTGCTGTCAATTCGCAGAATCAAAGGAATGAGAGACCATGTCTGTTTTTCAACTTAAGAGCGATTTTCAACCCTCGGGTGATCAACCTGCTGCCATTGAGTCGTTACTGAAGGGGATTAAAGAGGGCAAGTCAGAGCAGGTTTTGCTGGGAGTAACAGGTTCAGGTAAAACGTTCACAATGGCGAATGTCATTGCAGAGTTGGGGCGGCCAGCTCTGATTCTCTCACATAATAAAACTCTTGCCGCTCAATTGTATTCAGAGTTCAAGGAGTTTTTTCCAGACAACGCCGTCACGTATTTCGTTAGTTATTACGACTATTATCAACCTGAGGCTTATATTCCGCAACGCGATATTTACATTGAGAAAGATGCATCAATCAATGATGAAATTGATCGCTTGCGATTACTGGCAACTAGCGCTCTGGTAAGTCGGCGCGATGTCATCGTGGTAGCGAGTGTCAGTTGTATTTATGGTCTTGGGTCTCCCAAGGACTATCTGGAAATGATGATACCACTCAGAGTGGGAAATGAAATTGACCGGGATGAGATGCTGCGTAAATTAATTGACATTCAATATGATCGAAATAATATTGAGCTATCGCGCGCGAAGTTTCGTGTTCGTGGAGATGTTGTTGAATGCTGGCCGGCGTATGAAGAATTTGCCTACCGTATTGAGTTTTGGGGAGATGAAATTGAAAATCTCGCAGTGATAAATCCTTTGACGGGTGAAGTTCTGAGGGTGATTCAAGAAGCTTACATATATCCGGCCAAGCATTTCGTATTGCCACAGGAGCGTATTGATTCAGCGATTAAAGAGATTCAAGAAGAATTAGATGAGCGGCTTCAAGTACTGCAGAGTGAAGGAAAATTGCTGGAGTCCCAAAGATTAAGTGCACGGACGCGATACGATATGGAATTACTCGAAGAGGTTGGCTTTTGTCCTGGTATCGAAAACTATAGTCGTGCTTTGGCGGGAAGAAAACCAGGGACGCCGCCTGATACGTTACTGGATTTTTTTCCCGATGATTTCCTGATGTTTGTGGATGAATCACATGTGTCTGTTTCACAGGTACGTGCAATGTTTGCAGGAGATCGGTCACGTAAAACAAACCTCGTAGATCATGGGTTTCGTCTACCGATGGCACTGGATAACCGCCCGCTGACATTCGATGAATGGAATGCTCGTCGCAGGCAGACGGTCTTTGTATCAGCAACACCCGGTGACTGGGAGTTAGAGCGTGTAGAAGGAGAGGTTGTACAACAGGTGATTCGCCCGACCGGTCTGATAGATCCCGTGATTCGAATCGTTCCAGCGCGTGGGCAGGTTCCACATTTGAAAGATGAAATACTCAAACGTGTGGAAGTCAATGAACGCGTGCTGGTTACAACTCTCACGAAACGACTTGCGGAAGATCTTGCAGCCTATTTTCAAGAGCAAGGCATCCGCTGTGCATGGATGCATTCTGAACTGGACGCTTTTGAGCGAGTCGAAATATTGAGGGGACTGAGAGAAAAGAAATATGATGTTCTAGTGGGGATCAATTTACTCCGCGAGGGGCTGGATCTCCCGGAAGTTTCGCTAGTAGCAATTCTTGATGCTGATAAAGAAGGGTTTTTACGAAGTGAAACCAGTTTGGTTCAAACGATTGGCCGTTCCGCCAGGCACGTGAATGCGGAAGTGATTCTATATGCAGATAAGATGACACCCAGTATGCAAAATGCGATAGATGAGACAGAACGTCGCCGGAAAATACAGGAAGATTATAATTCTGAACATGGAATTACGCCGGAGTCAATCAAAAAAGCGATCAAGCGAGGTATTGAAGGAGAGGCGGAAGCTCAGCAGTTTGTTCGAGAATCTGTAGGCTTTACTGATGAATCAGAATACATTACGCAGGAGTTTTTGGGAGAACTAGAAGCAGAAATGCTGGAAGCAGCAGAAAAACTGGAATTTGAACGCGCTGCAATATTACGCGATCGGATTGACAATCTCAAAAACAATGATGGCAAATCAAGCAAATCAAAAACTGGAAAATCAACACGCGCCGGAAAAAAAAGAAAACGACGCAATAGATAGTCTGGATGCGTTTTAATTGGCAGTGATCAGTTTTTTGAGAACCGCCCCAGTATAAGATGTCGAGTGCTGAGCAATTTCTTCTGGTGTTCCTGTTGCAACAACGTTACCCCCTGCTTTACCCGCTTCAGGGCCCAGATCAATAATATGATCGGCGACACAAATGATATCCAGATTGTGTTCAATAATGATAATCGAGTGCCCCGCCATCAGTAAATGATCAAAACAGTTCAGCACCTGTTGGATATCAAGTGGGTGTAGACCACAAGTGGGCTCATTCATGAGAAACAGTGTTTGGCTGCGACTACTGGTGGTCAGATAGGCTGCCAGTTTCAAGCGTTGACTCTCTCCACCAGAGAGTGAAGAAACAGGTTGGCCTAGTGTAAGATAGCCTAGCCCCACGTCTTTCAATCGTTTCATTTTCTTCTGCAATGCCGGTTGGCCTCTGAAAAAAGGAAAGGCTTCATCAACAGTCAATTCCAAAACTTCAGCAATATCGAGTTTACGGTACTTAATTTCCAATAGTTCACGTTGATAGCGTTTTCCATGGCATTCCTGGCAAACCATCGTGAGATCAGCCAAAAATTGTAGATCAACTTCCGTAAAACCTGTTCCTTTACATTCAGGGCAACGGCCACCGTTTTTACTGTTAAAACTGAAATGTGTGGGAGAAAGATTGCGTAATTTTGCATCGGTTGTTTGAGCAAAAACTGCTCTGATATCATCGAATAAATTAAGATAAGTAGCCGGAATACTTCGAGGTGTCTGACCGATAAGTGACTGATCGAGCAAAATAACCTCATCAATCTGGCCCGCTCCCTTCGCGGACTGACAGAATCGGAAAGTTTCTTGAGTCGTCGTTTCGGCCAGAATATCACAGAGAACCGGAAACAAAGTTTGCTCAATCAGGCTACTCTTGCCACTGCCGCTGAGTCCAGTGACAACACACAGTTGTTTCAAAGGAAATGATACCGTGATGTTTTTCAGATGATTCCTCGTCACTCCAGTAAGTGTAATCAGCTGTGGGTCTGGAATTCTGGATTGTGATTTGAGAACTGAAGCTGAAGTCGATTTCAGGAATTGGTTCGTGGGTGAACTGGTAGAAGATAGTAATTGCTGATACGAACCCTCGAAGATGATTTCTCCCCCTGCTTTACCCGCAGCGGGTCCCAGTTCAACGATATGGTCTGCTGCTTGAATAAATTCAGTATCGTGTTCTACTACAACCAGAGTGTTTTTTAAATCGCGGAGTTTCTTGAGTACGGTAATGACACGGTGGTTTTCAGCATTGTGCAGGCCCGAGGATGGTTCATCCAGAATATAGAGCGTGTTCACCAGGTTTGATGATAAGAGAGACACCAACGCAATTCTTTGAGATTCACCACCTGAAAGCGATATCATAGAGCGGTTCAATGTCAGGTAACTGACTCCCAGTTCGCTTAATAGCGAGAGGCGATCGTTAATCTCGCGGAGCACTGGTGAAAGTCGGTCTTGATTCGAATCTTTCAGATCTTGTGTAAAATCCTGAAGCCATTGGAGTAAAACTGGAATCGGAAGTCGACAGAGTTGATTGATATTGTGGTTTTGAATCTGTACCGCTAATGCCGCTGGATTCAGACGACTACCATCACAGGCCGGGCAGATTTGTGAGTCCATAGCATGGTTCTGCGGATCAGAAGTGATGCCTGATCCTTCACAAACAGGACAGGCACCTGTGGGGCTGTAATAATTAAAGAGTTGTGGTTCGGGCAGAATAAATTCTTTCTGGCAGAAGTGACAGATTAGCTCAATCGAAAAGTCATACCGAAACCATTTCTTCCGATCGAGTTCCAGAGAAACAGCCATTTTTTGTTTTGACTGGTTTTGTTCAACGAGTATTGTGGCTTGCCCGGGAGATTTTTCAAAGGCGAGTTCCAGGCTGTCTAAAACACGTTGTTCATTGAGGACTTTTGTGTTCAAGCGATCTAGAACCACCAGTAAAGAATCCCATTGATCATGAATCTGAGGTAGAGATTCAGTCAAATTGACTGTCTCATTGTTTGCAATGACGCGGGTCATTCCCTGATGAATCAGGTCTTGAATGAGATTGGTCGAAGTTTCCTCAGCGGCCTTTTGAATCGGGTAGCAGATCTGGAATTTGGTATTGTCAGATAAGCTTTTTAAAAAAGAGAGCGCCGATTCAGGAGATTGAGGAGTAATTGACGATTGGCATCCCGGACAGACGACTTGTCCAGATGATACATAAAGCAGCCGCAAGTAATGCTGGATACCGGATGTAATGGCAACTGTGGGTTCGATGCCCCTTCCGGATGAGTGGTTTTTTCGGGAGTCTTGTCTGAGTGCAATGGCTGGTGGAACGTTTGTGATGTGATCAGCCTCCGGTTTGGGAAACTGATTTAAAAATTGTCGCGCAGAAGGGGAAAGCGTTTCGATGTACCTTCTTTGACCTTCGGCGTATAGCGTATCGAAAGCCAGGCTGGTTTTGCCGGAACCGCTGACTCCACAAACAACGGTCAGTTGATTCAGGGGAATATCCAGATCGATATTTTTCAGGTTATGAACCCGAACACCGCGCAATTGAATCATTGATAACAGTTTGCTGGAAGAAGATCCGCCTGGTAACTGTTTATTCATTCGCTGTTAATTTCAAGCAGCATCCGAGGCATCCAGATAATTGCTGATCCGGCTTTTGGGAGAAAGGCCGGGGGCAAAATCCTGTTCAGCACGTTCCAGACGGTATTGCAGAACGTAGGCATCTTCTCCCGCATCTTCAAAATAGTTTCGCAGTACCGAGACGGCACGGAAATCCATTTTACGGAAAAATAATTGTGCTGGCAGATTTGTTTCGCGCACTTCCAGTACAATTTCACGACGCCGTTGCTGAGACAGCTTATCTACGACACGTTGAACCATTTGCCGTCCGATTCCTTGTTGCCTGAATTCAGGAGCGACTGCGAAGTTTAACACCTGAATCATGGACTTATGGAGTTCGTAGATCATAAACCCCACAATCTGATTATTGTGTTCTGCCACCATTCCGATGCAGTTTCGCTGTCTGAGACAACTCAGAAAATACTCTTCCGTCCAAGTATATTCAAAGCTTTCCTGTTCAATGCGAAGGACCTCCGGCATATCTCTCCGGATAAGCCAGCGGATTTGAACCATTGTTCCTTGGTTTGAATGTTGATTGAGACTCATAGTGGCCTTCCTGCTACTGATAAGTGCTTCAATGATTGCCTGAGATTGTTGCTTTATTCTTCATGAATGGCTGCAACAACCTGGAATAAAGTAAAAGAAATAAAATTTGGATTGGGCGTCGGAATATGTATGTCATGATTGAAGATGTGTTTCAGATTGGGCAGACGCCTAAAACAGCGAGGACGATTCGGGAAACTTATCAGATGTCGGAATCGGCGCACAGGGGAATTTTTTATTTTTTATCAAATTGCGATCGATAATTGATTCGCACCTTTCACTATTTGCAAAAATACTGAGTCAGATGAATTCTGACTCGAGCGAGATCATAGATTTCGCAAAGACAGGCTTATCCTTTGGGAGGCAAAGGCATTCGCTTTTTTACAAGTAGATGATTGATAACCTCTTCGACTCCGGTAAGTGCCTGGATTCTCTTGCAGATGTCGGGACACTCCCCTTCAAATTCGAGAACTCCCTCCAGGCATACTCCATTCTTAGTGCGATGTACGACTAATGATTTTACGTTAACATCAGAATCAACAACTAAGGCGTGCTGAATTTCACATTCCAGAGAATGGGGAGCACCAAATTGAAGCGAGGAGCTACGAGCCGCAGTCTTTGCAGGAATGGGTTTAGGGGATCGAACGAGAGATTTCTTCTTCATGTGGCTGTTCCTTTCACCACTAAAAATACGGTCCATCTAAAATATCTCGGGGGGGATAGTACCCGCTAGGCGTAATCTTAACATTCAAAAAGAAAACGCATAGATTGAAAAAGAGATCTTCTTCTAATATTTAGAAAAAGCTATCCTATACTTGAAATGCGGCATTGAGGGGGGATAGGCTATTTTGCAGTGGTAAGAGTGCATAAAGAATAAGGAATTTGATTGATCGTATAGACGGCTTCCATGTAGTAAGCCACATGCCCTTTGACTGGCTTTTTTATTTTGGTTGCATACCCAGTGTTTCCTGGTTTTACATTTTTGGAAGACCATTTGGAATTCCGGAAGTCTTTATTCTCCGAGTAAGCACTCCATACTCGTACCTGATCAGGTTTCTCCGAGCAACTGAGTGTTAATTCATAGTCGCTGGAATTATCCCATTGCAAGTTGGGAAGTTGTTTGCCAGTGGCGGCATGAATGAAAAAAGCACCGAGTGTCTGGAGCGCGTATTCAACTCCTCCTCCCAGATTATGTCCAGCGTTCGGAACCTGCAGGATATATTTTGGGCCCACAAGATCCGACCAGTACAAGCGCATGGCATCGACCACCCAGTAGGGATCATTGGTGCCATTTATTAATAATTTGGGAATCATTATCTGTTGGCGATAGGTATAA
Organism: Planctomycetota bacterium; assembly: GCA_022600195.1. Classification (GTDB taxonomy): domain Bacteria; phylum Planctomycetota; class Planctomycetia; order Planctomycetales; family Planctomycetaceae; genus Gimesia. The sequence goes on along the minus strand of JAHZKX010000012.1, from coordinate 1,852 downwards.
GGGTCCATCATTAAACGCAAGTGCTTTTCCCGTACATTTTCTTTCCCTTCCACAATGAGCCCTTTACTGGTGTAGTCGATAATTTGTTCGCTGTATTTCCCCCATGTCGCAATTTGGTGTTTCATCTGTTTACGGAAATTGAGTACGTCAATTACAATCGGTGCGGTTGCAATGATTCGTTGGTCCACAACTGGTGTCAACCAGCTGGTCCATCCGCGTTTCGACGCACCGGTAATAACAAAACCATCAACGATGACATTTTGCTTTTCCCTGACGATTTCCTGAATGGCATCCATTGCCTTCACCGCGCTTTTGGCCATCGGGAATAGAAGAGGCCAAGTTTCATCTCCTGTTTTAAGATAGCGCAACCAGGTTTCGGTAATCAAATCATCTTCTTTTTTACCATCAAAGAGTGGCTGGTTAGGAACCTGTGTCAGTAGCGCAATTCGGGCGCCGGTTGCTTTTGCTAATAAAAAAGCTGGCTTGAGTCTCTTTTCATTGGGGCGGGAGCCGTTACTGCCTCCGCTCACGAACAATAAAACCTTGCTCTTGATGCGAACATTATCTGGTTCAATCAGGTAAAGCCAGTGTTTCCATGTAAGTCCCTGCCAGGTTTGAGATGTCAATTCAACGGGATAAGTGGTGACTCCATCATGCGAAAACGAGTCATGGATTTCCCATTTGTATGCCGGTTCTTCACGTTCGATATAGTTGAAAAACGCTTTTGGGATGTCATTGGCGTTTCTCAGTTTGGTTGGGATATTAGACTTCTCCGCGGTAAATGAGGTGGCGCAAAGTGTTGTCACAAACAGGAATGTGAGGGCGCGTGCAAACATAATCTTATCCCGGTTTCTAGGGGTGTCGCGAAAGGGCTCTGATTATTCTCAGACGAGAATTCGAGTTTATTCTGAATAAATATTTAAATGATGATGAAATGTCATTTAGTAGTCAGTTCAATCGTTCCCAGGTCGCTAGGCTTACCCTTAACTACTTTGACAGAATATTCAGACGTTTTTGGGTCGAGATATTTCTTCTTTAATTTGTCTGGGGCGCCGTATCCACCACTCATGAGAGATCGTTGCCCCCACATGAAGATTAACTTGTAGTCACCTTCGGGGGCACCATCTCCCGCTTCATAGGTGCTCAGTGAAAATTTTCCCTCTGGATCAGTGAATCCGGCAATGGTAAAGGTTTCATTAACTCCTTCAGGGGTCTCGGGGATTGCTTTGATCTGCAAATCTCCCACAGGTTTTCCATCGACATGGATGATGCCTGTGATGGGTGAAGTTTCTTCGCGAGGACCGCCCCGTTGTTCTTCGCTACACCCAATACTCAGTAGTAAAAACTGTGTGAGAATTAATAGAGATGATTGTTTGAAAAGTGTTTTCATGGCTGGCAAACTCATCTTTTGTTGTGTCTAGCGTATATTTGATTGTTTATTAAAAAGGATTAAGTTATCAATTTCTATCGTGATTCCTTAAGAGCTTAGAACTCTCCAACGACTTCTCCACCCTGTTGGGTGACTAAAGATGCAAGAATATATTGCGAGAGGTTAGCGCTGAGGAATCTAACACTGCCATCTCCCAATAAGCAGTGTGCACCACCTGTATGGAATGAATACAATCCTGCACCACGGGCATTGGAACAATTGATAGCACAAGGCCCCTCAGATCCAGTACCATCATAGAGCCGTCCACCGATCCAGCATTCACCTGACCTTCCCCCGATGTTAGTACCAGCCTAAGTGAGAGAATCGGGGTTCATGGGGTCGGTGTTCTTCTGGAGTGAGGCCGTAGGCCGAACGGAAGAAGAACACCGCGCGGCAAATGCCGCAGGGGTTTGGTAATTCAAT
>JAHZKX010000011.1:87500-195886 GCA_022600195.1 Planctomycetota bacterium | reverse complement strand
CTGGGATACCGGGCCCCGGTGCCGGAGGCAAAACTGTTCTGTTTGCCTGCTTCCGCTCCGCTCCAGCAGACAAACAGAACAGTCATTGATACAATCGGACACTAAGTCGTATAACTGGTGTCATACTTGGGGGCACGTCAGGGGGCGATTATTATTACTCGATGCGAAAGCGAATCAGTTCAAAGTGATTTCAAAGCTAAATCTTTTTAGCAAGCCGAACGATGATAATATATTTTCTCACTGTGCTCTGGTAGGAAGTCGTTTATACCTGCGCGGCGAAAGCGAGTTGATTTGTGTTGACTTATCTGGTGAATAAAAAGTTGCAAACAACTTCGCATCCGCACTATTGTAAAGGTCTGGAGTGAGCCCATCAGTACTCATGGTGGGATGGCACTGCCCCTGTAACATAATGTTCTCAGCTCTGTTCCGTCTATTATGGTGAGTCTCGTGTGATATATTTATTATTGAATGCGTTGGGAAACAGGCATGAATTGTGTCAGCGGTTAAGATTTTTGGCGATCTGGGGCATGTTGACAGTTGTTGTGCCTGTCAATTTGCAGGCGGATGAAAGCAATCCCTTTTTGCCCTCCGGCGTGACTGAAGAAGGTTGGCCTTTTGTGCGTGGCGTACATTATGACGCCCACTCGCCGGAAATCCATCTTGCTGAGAAATGGCCCAAAGCAGGGCCTCCCGTGCTGTGGGTCAAAGATTTAGGACAAGGTTATTCGGCGTTTGTTGCCAAGGGCAATCGGGTTTATACACAAGCTCAGACGTTGCAAGGACAATCTGTTTATTGTCTGGATGCACGTACTGGAAATACGCTTTGGGAATATCGTTACGACTGGCCTTATGAATTGGCGGGCGTGTATCCTGGTCCACGAGCAACACCAACATTGGCCAACGGGCGTTTGCTGTTTTCAGGACCGAGTGGGTTAATTGGTTGTCTGGATGCCGAGAGTGGGAAATTACTCTGGTCGCGCAATGTAGTAGAAGAATTTCAAGGCAAGGGGGGGGCAGGCTTTGGATATTCGTGCTCTCCGACCGTTGTTGATGATCTTGTGATTTTGCCTGTGGGAGGGCCGGGAGCGAGTCTGGTCGCATTAAATTTATCTGATGGTAAGACTGCCTGGGCTGCAGGGGATCAACCTGCCAGCTATAACCCTGCGATGCCGATTATTCGAAATGGAAGACAGTTTGTCGTCGGCTATCTGGAGAATTCGCTTGTTTTCCATGATTTGAAAACAGGGGAACTAATACATGAGCACGAATTATCGGAAGGTTACGATGAACATTCTGCATGGCCGATTTATCGAGAACCATATTTGTGGATTGCCGCTCCATTTCAATCTGGTTCGCAGCTATTTGAATTACCAGAGGAATTGAGCCAGGATAAACCCCTGAAGAATATCTGGCGCTCCCGCAGCTTGTCGAATGATGTTCTTTCGAGTGTACTTGTTGATGGCAAGCTTTATGGATTTGACATTTTTGATCAACAGTCGAAAACACAAAGACCATCACGTGGAAAATTTCGGTGCCTTGATTTTTTAACCGGAGAGGAATTATGGGAACAGGGCTCCGGGCGTCCTGAGCGTTCGAACAATGATACGTCTGATGAAATAGGGCAGGCCGGTATTATAGTTGCGGATGGTAAGTTAATCCTGCTCAATGAACGTGGCGATTTGATTTTACTACGCGCGAATCCAAATGAATGTGAAATTCTGGCTCGTTGCTCTGTGCTGACCGGTCAGTTGACCTGGACGCCTCCCATCCTGCACCGTGGTTGTATTTATATTCGGAACCACTCAAGAGCGGCTTGTATCTATGTAGGAGAGCCCGAATTACTTCCAAAGAACCAGCATACATTGGCACTGTCTGATATTCCCCAGGATCGCTACTTTGATTGGGCTGGTCAAATTCTTTCGGTGGAGCCGGAATATGCATTCGATCTCCCATCACGCAATTGGTTGTGGAACTGGTTCTACTGGTCTACCGGTTTACTGCTTGCTAGTCTGATTCTCGCTGCGGTCCCAGCTTGCTTCGTTCAATCTGAGCGTCGAATGTTAACCTGGATTCTTGGCTATCGTGTTTTGGCGTTCGTTTCCGGCGCATTGGGAACCACTTGGATCAGTGCTTGGACACAGGAATTCGTCTTCACTTGGCCGCTTTGTCTTTTTATTGCTCTGGAGCCGGTTCTGGCAATTGTAAAAATTCGAAAAGAGAAGGGGAAAAGAAGATCTCTCTGGAAAGACTACCTTCCTTTGTTCTGTTTTTTAATCGTCTTTACTCTTTATTTTTTACTCTGTCGCCGTCTGAGTCTCATGTTTGAATGGGCGTTTCTGGCAGGACCAATTGGGGCACTCCCCTTTGGTATATGGGAGTGGCACATCAAAAAGAACACCCTTGGTAAGGTCTTATTTACCGTCATTTTAAAACTATTGTCGTTTGCCTGTTTTTATGCAAGTGGCGTAATTGTGTTGTGGCTCAAGTATTAGACAAAGCAGACGTTCGAATTAGTTTATGATCGATTCGTCTCGAGACAACGGGTGGACCAGATCTTTCACTTGAAGGTTTAAGTGACCTGTTCTGCTCGGTTTTGTAACGCTTTAACCAGCTTATGAATCAATGCGTCTGCATTGGCATCTGCCGTTTTGAGATCGGCTCCTTTTTCCAAAGCCACGATTTGGTTATCCAACTTACCCGCCCAGGCTCGACAACGATCAATGAGCCAGGTTCGATCTTTTATTGTGAGTTGTGGATGAGGGGCGTTGATCAGTGTCTCACAACCATTGCGGAATTGAGTTAAACGTGTGAGTAAGGCTGCTTTTGTATCGGTCGGTTTTTTAAACCACTCATTGGCTGAATCAGCCAGTCGATTCAGGTATTGATCTGCCGGGATATCTGCTGTCAAAGCCCCAGGCCGATTCCACCCCCAGCCTGGTGTAGCCACCGGCTCTTGATTCAAAAAGACGGCAAAGAACAGTAAAGCCGCCGAGACAAATCCCAAAGCGGCAATTTTTCGATACGGAACCTTCTTAAAGTCTTCGGCTTGTTGAGTCGCTTCCGAATCGAGAATCGGTTTCTGAAGCGTCTCTTGAATGATAAGCTTCGTTTGTTTGATTTCTGAGTCATCATTTTGGTTTAGAAATTGTTTCTGCCAATATTCTTCACCTTCCAACAGCAGGCGTTCCTGCAACTCCATTAACAAGTAGGGATGTGTGAGTAATTGCTGAAATTGATTCTGAGTCAATTCTGAAAATCCGTTTTGAATAATGCTGTTCCATTGCTCGCCACAGATTGCTTCGATTGTCAGATCATGATCTTGATCTGAATGAATGGCAGAGAGCTGTGCAACGATAGATGACAGGTTGGGACCTGTAACTTGTGTTACCAGCCAATCGCTGAGTTCGTGTGTTTGTTCTGGCAGGTCGAAGGCAGCGAGATTCATGCTGTCTCCTTTTCTTGCTGATTAACACAGTCTTCTAAAAACTGTTTCGCGCGATGGAAACGAGTTTGTACCGTATTATATTCTACATTCAGTCGCTCACTGATTTCGCGATGACTTTCACCTGATAATCGGAGTTTGACAATTTTTTGCCTGACTTCATCCAGTTGGCTCATACAATCCCGCAGTTTCGTTTTTTCTTCCTGTTGAATGAATTCCTGAGCCGAATCTTGCGTCTCGGGAAGATCAATATCTTCGTTTAAAGAGGTCGTCTTTTTTTTGCGAAATTCGTCTAATAGTAAATTCCTGGCAATTTGAAATAGCCAACCACGAAAGTGCGACCCATCAAAATGTGTCGGAATTTTTTGCCAGGCACGCATCCATGTCTCCTGGGCTATGTCGGATGCATTGATATGAGGCGAAACACGAACTTTGAGAAACGCTAACAGGAAAGGGGCATGCCGATCATATAAGCTGTTGAATGCCATTTCTGCCTCTTGTTTCTGTACAGACGATGGATCACGCACTTTGATTAAGTTCGTAAGTTGCTCGTCGGTAGATGAAATAAGATTCAGGCTGTTGGACATGACTCTAATGTACCCTGAGCCAATTTCGCTCACAAGTCATCCATTCAGCCTGTGCCCAATTTTATAATGTATTACCCCGGGAGCTCAGTAACAGATTTTAACCCAACGGGTGATGGGAACTTTAATTGTATAGCACCGAACGGTTTTCACCTGATATGGCTTCCCGCAATGGTCATAGCGAGTGATGTAATGCGTCTGGTACTTTTTCTGAAGCTGGTACGTGGTCACCTTCTGATATCGACATTGTTGTTGTGGTTGGTAACCATAACCGGCTGAGGTAGTAGATATTCCGGAAACAGCAAACAGACCTGCCAAAATTGCTAATACCAATGTTTTTTTCATGTTTCTCATCACGCTCTCCTGTCTGTTTGTGAAATAGTAGGTAAATTTGTTTGACATCAGGGAAACGGATCAGTTGGCCTTATCTTCCCTTCCATGACCCTTTTTTTGAAAAAGAATTCTGACTGGATAAAATGAGGTTAAGCTGAAACTACCTGACGAGCTTCTAAATCTTTTATTAATATTGGGTTAGAGTAATCAGTGTGTTCCGTTGATCTGCAAATCCCGATCAGTTTGTTCAACTCAATTATGAAAAAAATCAGACATATCGACTAAATTTCTCCAGGGATTTGTCGTCGACGTCTACACCAAATCGAGAGATCTGTTGCTTCTGAATGGAGCTTTCTTTAACAGTGACTGCAGGGTCTCTGTGGTATGTGGCTCCCTGATTGACTTCCGAACTAATCCCATTTGAGCTCATTCCAAGAGCGATAAATGTAACGTTAACTGCGATGTCAAATAACATGTTCATGGTTCTGCCTTTCGATTTTAGATTTCAATCTGTTCTTATTCGGGAACTTACTATTCCCGGCTTTCAAAAGGAGAACGAAGCAAAAGTGAAGATCTTCCACAGATTCTGAATAGATTTTGGAAAATGTGAAAAACTCTGTTGTTATCGTGTTAAATTGATTGAATGCCTTTGAAGAAAATAATGGCAGAATGACTTGCTGGTTTGTTAGGCATATCAATTTCCTGCTACATTTCTGAGACGATTCACCATTCCAACGAGGAAATGCGACAGGTGACTGTCTTATCTGAGAATGGTAGTCCCTGCAGAGGATTTCTAAAAAAATCAGAGAGTCGGGAAGATTTCAAGATGAGAGTTGTTTACAGTGTATTGACCAGTCATTTTCAGATCATTTTCTCATAGGCAGCGAGGTTATCATGAAATTCGAAGTCAATTTCATCAGAACGACTTTGGCGCTATTCGCCTTAGGGATAGTGAATTTACTGTTTGTAGAAAAAACTCAAGCAGCGAGCATTCAGCACCAACTTCATAAACACATTCCCAAGGTGATTGGATATCTTAATGAAAACCAACTTAAGACAGTTGGAGTCCTCAAGTTTCGCGTGAAGAAGCCGGGTGAAAAGACAAGCAGTAGTGCGGGTTCTCTTAATTCGCAATTGGCTGATCGTTTGGAAGTCGGATTGATTCTGGCGAATCCCTTTGATGAACGTCGGCAACTCAACATTATCAAGGACGCCAGTGCAAAAGCGGCAAAAATCGACAAGGCCAGCCATTTGACTGTAGCTGGGCGCAAGGCATTTTTTGGACCTCGATTCAAGCTTGCATGGGGTAATCAATCAGTAGTCGCAGACGCTTTTCTGACGGGAATCGTTCAGGTTCATGATAATAACCAACGCGCCAGTGTCGCCATTCTCTGCTTCAACAAGAGTGGAGGAAAATTGGAACGAGCTTGTGATGTCTTCGAAGTGGCACTTGATGCTGAGTCGCTTGGAGGAATTGGCGAAAGTTTTTTACTACGAGGAGCATTTGATGATGGTTCAACGCAGTTGACCTTCAAAGACAGTCAAAAGCAGAAACAGCAATTGGTTCTCAAAGAAGCGATTCAAGTCAAATCACAGCAGGTGAAATTTCCTTTATTTGATTCTGCTGCACCAGTCAAGTTAGAGGTGTTTTATGATGGTCAACCAGTTTCTATCGAAATGAGACAGGGTCAGGCTTTTATCTCTGAACCTAGAGCAGGCCAAAAGGTGGAAATGGTGCTCGTTCGAAACCGTTCAGCACGTGGCCGACTTGGAATCGTCTTGAAAGTGAATGGAGAGAACACTCTGTATCGTCAAGTCGTGCGAGATTTTGACTGTACCAAATGGATTTTGTCGCCAGACTACACAAAAACGGTAGTAAGAGGTTATCAGATGAAGAATAATGTAGCCGAGAAGTTTACTGTTTTATCAAACGCAGAATCAGCCCGACGGACAATGGACTATGGACGCCAGGTAGGACAGATTCATATGACGGTATTTCAAGAACTCAGCGCTGCCAAGCCTATCTTGGCGATCCTTGATGAGGATGAGCAAGATCTGACAGCAATGTTAAGAGGGGTTCAGCCAACAAAGCAACCTAAGAATCCAGGAGCATTAAAGCATCAGATCCGTCTTGCAGGTCGTAAGGGTACTCAATCACGAGGTTTGATTGTTCAAGGAGCGAAAACAGCTAATAAAGTGGAAACAGTCACCTTTAACACCGACCCCACTCCCGTAATGTCGGTTACTATTACTTACTACAGGCCCTGATAGATCATGAAAGAGGCTGGAATAAAACAATCAATTGAATCGTTGTATTAAGTGCCATAAGTATTATGACAGGTGAGATCATGAAATTATTTTGGATTCTTGTATGGGTCAGTTTCAATTTTATTGCACCTGTGACATGCGCTTATGCTGAAAAGATGTTAGAAGTCACAGCCGTCTCGACTTCTATGAAAGTGAATAACGACACCATTTCCACGATTCGGCGTGGTCAAAAAGTCTGGGCATTTCGAACGGAGGACAAGTGGGCCTGGGTTAAACATCCAAAAGTTTCCCAAAAAGGCTGGGTCCTGCTCAAAGATCTGAAAAATCTTCCACAAACTGAAGAACAGAAATCATTACTCACAGAAGCTCGGCAAATCCGAAAAAAAGCGAATGCAATCAAAACAGAATTTCATTCCGCTGAGCGCGAACAGGCATGGCAATCTATCTGGTACCATTTTCGACGAGTCTACGGCGACGATCACCCTGAGACTGCAGTTGCCAAAGTGAATTACGCTTCAGAAGTTGACGGAAAGGGAGAATTTGCCCGTGCTGCCAAGATAATGCTGGAAGCGATCAAAGTGCTCAAACGCTGGAAGGGTGATGATAATAAAGAAGTCGTGAAAAGTCTTGAAGTACTTTCTGCAACTCAATATCGGGCTGCTAAATTCGCAGATGCACTGGTGACACTAGAAAAGGTCATCGATCTTCGCAAGAAATATTTCCCCTCTGAGAAGACTGAGTATGCTTTATTGCTCTGCAATCTGGGCGTGATGTATGAGCAACAGGAAAATCTGACAGAAGCTCGTGCGAAAATTGAGGAATCGCTGGAGATCCGCCGAAAGTCTCTGGGGCGAACACACGTCGAAACAGTATCGGGAATGTATCAACTGGCTGGTGTTCTGTATGCTCTGCAAGATGTGTCTGGTGCGCAGAAACTTTATGAAGAGATCGTTGAGATAAACCAGAAAACGGGGAGAGCCAATGATAAGCAAGCTTTGTTTGTCAGGCATTCATTAATGTTGCTCTACCAGGATATTGATGAATGGGATCGTGCTGAAGCGATTGCTAAAGAATTGCTGCCTATGTTGCGCAAAAAATTTCCTCCAGAACATCCATTTATTGCTCAAGCTGTTGCTTCAATAGCGCAACTGACAGAAGATGATCAAGAAGCAAAACGGTTAGTCAAGGAGTCGTTCAAGCTTACTCGTCGTACTTTAGGTGATGAACATCCACAGACATTACGAGTGAAATATCAATTAGCCAACCACGAATATTATGATGGTAATCACGCTCTGGCAGTCAAATTGCTTCGTGAGATTATCGCCACACGCAAGCGACTTTTTAATACTCAGGACCGTCAACTGGGAGATGTGCTTGCAACTTTGGCAACAATAGAAGCTCATCAGGAAAACTGGGATGCTGCCGCTGGTTCATTTGACGATCAGCGTCGAGGAGCCAAAAGATTTTCTGATAAAGTGCTGACCGGATTGAACCAAAGGGAACAACTTCGTTTTCTGAAGGGTATTGATCAAGTTGATTATCGTCGTGCGACTGGAATAATGTGGCCACAGCGCAAGAATAGTCTTGTTGCAGAGAAGAGTGTTGAATGGATTCTGAATCGGAAAGCTTTGGTTCAGGAAACTCTCTCCAGTCATGAGCGATTGTTACGTCAGTTTCAAGGGGCTTTGCGTGTTGTAGCAGAAAATCTGTTTGAGGTTCGGCGACAACTGGCATCCGCAACACTGGGGGCAGAAGTTTCAGCAGAACAAAAAGAGGCTCGGCTAGAAGTGTTGAGGCGCCAGGAACAGGAACTGATTCAGCGGCTCGGGTTAACCAGTTCCGCAGATGGGCAAAGCGACTGGGTTACTTTGAAATCGGTAAGAGCTCAGGTGCCCCAGGACTCTGTACTCATCGAATTTATTCGCGTGTATCCATATAAAGTGAATGGCGAGAAATTCAAACGCGAAGCACCACGCTATGGTGCCTGGATCATTCCACCTGGAAACAGTCAGGAGATCATTGCAGTCGACCTGGGATCTGCTACCGAGATTGAAGCCACTTTGCGATCGGGAATTCAGTCGATCCAAAGAGGTGCATTTCAAACGAATCAGGAAGGAGAAATAGAAGCTTCTACAAAGACACGCCTTTTGCTGCAGGAATTGAGTGATCGCATATTGAAACCGATTCTGCCTCATCTCAAAGGGTTCGATAAAGTTATCCTCGCGCCAGATGCTTCATTGTGGCTGGTTCCCTGGGCCGCGCTCCCTCTTGAAGATGATCGCTTTGCGGTAGAAAAGTTTGAGTTTCGATACATCGTTTGTGGAAGAGATATACGTGCTTTATCCCAAACCAATCGCGTGTCTCCCAAACAGCCTGTCGTATTTGCAAATCCGAATTATAATTTATTTGGAATAATCTCTAAGAGCGAGTTTGGACGCACGAATCAGCAGCTTGCACCAGTAGGTCCGCTTCCAGGTACAGCTGAAGAGGCAAGGCGTATCCAATCTTCACTGACTAAATATGCTTCCTCACCAAAGGTTCTGACAGAATCGCTGGCAACGGAATCCGCCTTCAAGTCAATTCGAAATCCCGATGTTTTAGTCTTGAGTACGCACGGTTTTTTTCTGCCTGATGAGTCCGCCGTTAGTAATGAACAGCGAATGGCGCTACGTCATGCATCAAAACTGTATGCCACTGCTAACAAACTCTATAAAGAGAAAAAATATAGTCAGGCAGTATTGCCGGCACAGTGGTCTTTTGAAATACGAAATGAAATTTATGGGCCGAATCGAGGTTATACGTATAATTCAGCAAAGCTGGCAGGACGCTGTTTACGGTTGTTAAAGCGATTCGAGGAAGCCCGGCCTTACTACGAATTTCTAGTCGACTATCGGTTACGGAAAGAGGGCAACAGTACTAATACTTTTGTTGTTCTGAAAAACCTCGCCAGTTTATGTAGTAGTCTTTCTGATTATACATCGAAGACTCTTTATTATGAAAAAGCATGGAGAATGGCACGTGAAGTTTTAGGAAATACTCACAAAGACACTTTAGGTGTGCTCTCGATTCTAGTAGCGTCAGCTGAAAAATCTGAAAATTACGCGCTCGCTTGTGAAGCAAAACGAGCCCAAATTGAACATTACACGAATACCGAAGGACCAGGCAGTACCAAAGCTTTGGTTGGGTTTCTGAAGTTGGCTCAATTGCTGGAACTAAAAAAATCGCCTGAGGATGCTGAGAAGTTGTTCCTGAAAAACATTACAGATCGAAAACGCGTATATGGAAGCGAGACGGTTCGAACGGCACACGCACACAGCATTTATGGTCAATTTCTCGATCGTCAGGACCGCACAAATGAAGCAGTAATGCAACTTCAGATTGCCGCAGACATTCGGGAAAAAGCTGATCCAGATAATAAGAATCTGCTATATGCTTCTTATTTCAGGCTTGCTGACATTTATGAAAAACTGAGGGATGACGACAAACACAAGAAATATCAGAAGCTGGCAGACGCCATAAGAAAGCCCTCGAAAAAGAAATCCACAAGCAGTAAAACAGCAATGAAAGCCCCGGCTGATAAACTGAAACGGACAGATAAAACAAAAATGACACCGGTTCAAGATAAAATAGATCCTGATCTACTGGCTATGCGCGATGCGGCATTGTCGCAAATGTCACGTTTTGTTCAGACATATCCTACTTCCCGTGATTCTACCGTGAATCCGCTGTTACGGTGTGGGCTGATGCTGGCGGGCTGTAATAATCGCCCGGAAGCATTGCGACAGTCAAAGAACGATGGAGTTTTGACTGGTCTGGAGATTATCAGTGCGGATCTTCGTGGAACCAGACTTGTTGTTCTTAGTGCCTGCGAGACCGGGGTTGGTGAAATCCGGTCTGGTGAAGGTGTTGCCGGACTGCGACAAGCTTTTCAGTTAGCCGGTGCTGAATCCGTCGTGGCGTCACTCTGGAGTATTCCCGATCAGGAGACCGCATTGTTGATGGATGAGTTTTTTTCCAACCTTGCGAAGGGTATGCATAAATCAGAAGCGCTTCGTCAGGCCCAGCTGACCAGAATTAGAGCCCGACGAGACCGCAATGGAGCCGCACATCCCTACTTTTGGGCTGCATTCACATTAACGGGGCAGGAATAATCAGGGCTGTTGAAATCTTAAAGTTAATGCGAAACTATGATTGAGTGATCGAATTTTGAGAATGTTTTAAGGGGTGTTGTCAGCAGGTGGTTTCGACTGCACATCGATTTTTTGAGTTCCCTGAAGTGACTTAATCTTTTTGATAGCAGTCTTCACGGCGGCTTCACCGCTGTGTAAACCGAAATCCAGAGTGAACCGTCGTGTTTTTCCAGGCTCCAGTTTCGGCACGCGGCCCGCTGCACGTTCCACTTTGCGGTTGTAGGGATAACCTGTCGCAGGTTCGATTCCAGTGACGTATCCGTCCTCAACCGCGGCGGTATTTTTCCAAACCGTCAGATAAGGTAATTGCTTTGTCGACCACTGCATGGATGCGGCACGATTTCCCCTGGCGTTCTCAAGCACTGCTCCTGTGATACCCTTTTTATCAGCGATTGGATCAATTAAATAGACCTGTTCAATAAAGCCTCTGGTCGGCCCTTCGTAAATTTCATAAGTGTCAATACTCTTACCGGCATGTTCATTCATCGGGGCAATCTTTTTGAGTGCGGTATGTAATTTTGCTCCTTTGCCTAAAAGAGGTGCACCAAAATTGGTGTGATAGATCATCTGGAATTCCTGATCGAATGTGCCCAGGTTCGTGACCGTGTCGTCAATCCGAAATGTGTCCTCGCCGGGAATGACTGATAATTCTGCGATGAGTTTCAATTTAGGTCCATAAAAGAATTTCTCATAAACAACACCACGCACTCGGATGCGGTGTGGTGCTTCAGAATCAACAAAGACCTCAACTTCACTGGCGGGGATATTGCCAATTTTACCGTGCAATGTCAGATCCATGGAGGCTTTGTCGCCTGTGTTATTTACGAATTCATCCGTTCCCGGATGCCCGGCGAATTCCAAACCGCAACGCACCATCCATTCGTTAAACCCTTCAAGCCACCCGAGACCCCCACGGCTTTCCAGGTTGATGAATGAGGGATGCACGATTCCTTCAACGGGAGAGTTCCAGCCGAGCCGCAGATCTTTATTTCGCACTTCGTAAATACTCATCCCGCGCGTGGGAATAACGACGATCTGCATCACACCGTTATTGATAGTAATTAGTTCTACGCCTTCCTGCCTGCCACCATGTAGCGTCCGTTTTTTAACGGACCAGCCTTCGCCGGAAAGGTTCCATGACTCCCTGTGAACTTTGCCATTCGCACTTGTGAGAACATGGCGTTTCTCTTCAGCTTGCGTGTGACTGGAAAGAAGATTCATACAGCCAAAAACAAAAATAAGACAAAAGAAAATACGGTTCATGTTGAGCTCTCCGCGGTTACGCCAAAAATTTCTTCGAGTTTACTACGCATGACTGTCGGATCGGCGTCAATACTCGACCAATATTTGATTCCGATCACGCCTTGATTGACCAGCATGCCAAGGCCATCAATCACAGTACACCCGAATTCTCGTGCCTCGCGGATCAATCGCGTCTCAGGTGGATTAGGGATGACATCAGCTACGACCATTTCCGGAGTGAGTGTGTGTAAATCTAAAGCAAGACGCCCTTCAAGGTCGGGAAACAAGCCGATGGATGTGGCATTGATAACAATGTCTGTTCCTGCTGGAATCTGGTATTCACCTTCCCATCGAACAAATTCTGCATCAGCGGGAGTCTTTTCGTTCAACAGGGATGTAACCGTCTGGCCCCGGTCCACAGAGCGATTAACAATCGTAATTTTCTTTGCACCAGCAAACGCAGATTCAACACCAATGGCCCGCGCTGCACCGCCTGCTCCAAACATAACGACCGTTTTGTCTGTGGGATCTATGTGTTCTCGTAACGATTGTACAAATCCTTTGCCGTCGGTATTTTCACCAATCAATTTATTATCGCGCCGTACAGCACAATTCACTGCACCAATCACTTCAGCAGATTCGCCCAGCCCATCGAGAAACTCGATTACGGCAACTTTGTGTGGGATGGAGCAATTAAATCCCGCCCAGCCCATGGCTCTCGCTCCGCGGACCGCATCACCAAGATCTTCGGGAGTCACTTCACAGTTAATGTAACGCCAGTTAAGGCCATGATGAAGGTAGGCAGCCTCGACCATTGCGACAGTGGGGTTTTCATTACATGGCTGTGCGAAGCTACCTGTGAGTTGGCTAAGAAAGTTCATTCTGCGTCAAACTCCTGAAAAATTATTGACCGTACTCAAATTCTATTTTCGATGCAGCTTCTGCGACAAGGTTGCCAAGTTGTTCGAATTCTGATTCCAAAATTCGCGAAGCAGGGCCTGCAATGGTGATAGCACCGACAGGATATCCGTGACGATCGGATACCGGTGCGGCAACACAATGAATGCCCTCCAACCCCTCAGCTCGATCCAGAGCATATCCACAAGCCGCAATTTTCGTGAGTTCTTCCCGAAAACTGCGACGGTTCGTGATGGTCGTGGGGGTGAATCGTTTGAAGCGAATCCTGGATACAAGTTCCTCGCGGTCTTCATCCGGCAGGTTTGCGATGATTGCTTTTCCTGGAGCACAACTGTAAGCAGGGCAGCGGGCACCAAGTTCTGCGGAGTATTTGAATGGATGTCTGGAGGACAGTTGGTTCAAAATGACATTTTCGACTTCGACCAGGCAGCAAATTTGTGTGGTCTCGCCTGTTGCTTTTTGCAGGCCGCGCATAGCGGGAAGAGATGCCTCTACCAAACCATGTTCTCGTCCTTGTGGTTGACCCAGCATTAAAAATTTATTGGTCAGGCTGAATCGCTTTGTCGCAGGATCACGAGACAGGTATCCCATTTCGTCTAGTTCCTGAGTGATTCGAAAAACTGATGCTGAGGGGTAGCCCAAACGCTCTGACAATTCTGCGATAGTCGCACTCATTTGGTTCTTCGACAGAAATTCCAGAATTGACATTCCGCGTTGGAGGTTGGGCACTGCGGACTTTTTAGATTCGGCGATTTTGATTTCTGGCATGTT
Organism: Planctomycetota bacterium; assembly: GCA_022600195.1. Lineage (GTDB taxonomy): Bacteria > Planctomycetota > Planctomycetia > Planctomycetales > Planctomycetaceae > Gimesia. The sequence goes on along the minus strand of JAHZKX010000011.1, from coordinate 182,138 downwards.
TGATTCCATAGCGAATCGATTGAGTTAAGCCTTTATGAATTGGAAGCTTATGGGTTTATCCACACTTGAAATTCAATTCTTATATGAATACAATATCTGCCACTGGCAATCAAGCTTGTTTTGACCAACAGTCGATATTTTGGAGATAAAGCGAATGGCTCGGCTCTCTCTTGCGATTTTTTCTGGCCTGTTACTGGTCGCCTTTGGTTGTGGTGACACAGCCTCGAATTCGGCGTCCGATTCGAAGACAGAAAATGCCCCCGATGTCCAAAGTAAAGGGACCATCGGTTTCTCGGCGCTTACGTTGACGAATCCTTTTTTCAAGGTTATCGCCGATCAGATGCAGGAAGAAGCGGAAAAACATGGGTACGAATTAATTGTGCTCTCTGCTGAACGAGATGTAAAAAAGCAAGCCGACCATGTAGACGAATTTCTGGTGAAGGGGGTCTCAGCGATTATTCTGAATCCCTGCGATTCTAATGGCATCGGTCCGGCAATTAAAAAGGCAAACGACAAAGGCATCCCGGTCTTTACCAACGATATCAAATACGATGGCGACGAAGGAAAAGTCGTTAGCCACGTGGCGACTGATAATTATCAGGGAGGAAAATTAGCCGGGGATGCAATGGTGAAACTACTAGGTGATTCCGGAGGCAAAGTCGCGATCCTGCATTTCCCGCAAGCGGAATCATGTCAATTGCGGGTCAAAGGTTTTCACGAAAAAGTGAATGCACACAATGACAAGACGAAAAATGCAAAGATAGAAGTCGTAGCGACGCTTGATGGCGGTGGAGTCCGCGACGAAGGTTTCAAGGCAACCAAAGATGTGATCGAATCGAATTCCGATCTGGCCGCAATTTTTGCAATCAACGATCCGTCCGCATTGGGCGCACGCGCTGCACTGGAAGCTGCTGGCAAAGCAACTCAGGTAACTATTATTGCCTTCGATGGACAGCAGATTGGCAAGCAGGCTATTCTGGAAGGCAAAATATTATGTGACCCGATTCAATTTCCGGATCAAATCGGAAAAGTTACAATCGAACAGATCATCAAGCATTTTAATGGTGATGATGTGAAACCGGAAATTCTGATCCCTTCTAAGCTCTACTATAAAGAGGACGCAGAAAAAGATCCTCTACTCAAAAAAGGGTAGGACTTGATGTCAGTACGGCCCTCTCTCGCGGAATCACCATTGCTAGCCATGCATGGCATCGAGAAATCCTTTCCAGGCGTCCGTGCATTAAAGGGTGTGAACCTGACGTTGGGTCGGGGGGAAGTACTGGCATTGCTTGGCGAAAATGGTGCAGGTAAAAGCACGCTGATCAAGATGCTGGGGGGAGTATATTTGCCCGATGCGGGGTTAATTTCTATTGATGGAATTGATGTTCAGCTTTCGAATCCTTCCGAGGCGATTGCTACAGGAATCGGCATCATCTATCAGGAATTTAACCTCATTCCGGGTCTGGCAGCCTGGGAAAACATTTTTTTGGGGCGAGAGACAAGTTTCGGTCTGGTGCAGCGAACTGAGGAGCGACGTCGAGCTGAAGCGTTGTTTGCGAAAATTGGTGTTGCCATTCCCATCGACGTACCTTGTGGCGAATTATCTGTCGCTCAGCAGCAAATTGTGGAGATTGCAAAGGCGTTATCGCAGGACGTTCGATTGATCGTTATGGATGAACCATCGGCGGCACTGACACCTCAGGAAGTGTCGAGGTTGTTCGAGGTTATTCGCGACTTGAAACGAAGCGGTATCGGAGTGATCTACATCAGCCATCGTCTTGATGAGGTTTTCGAGATTGCTGATCATGTTTTGATATTACGCGATGGCGAGGTGGTTGGCGAATCGGCTACGGAAGTCCTCACTCGACAGAGGATGATCGAGATGATGGTCGGTCGCGAGATTAAAAATGAGTTCCCGAAACATCAACATACAATCAAAGGGATTCGACTGGCTGTCAATGGTTTGGGGCGTGCCAATGCGGTCCGTGATGTCAGTTTTGAAATTCATGCTGGTGAAGTGCTGGGACTGACCGGGTTAGTCGGTGCGGGCCGTAGCGAGACCGCGCGTTTGATCTTTGGGGCTGATCGCGCTGATAGGGGGACGATTCTGCTGGATGGAGTCGCACTGAAAATCCGCAGCCCGCGCGACGCGATTCAAGCGGGAATCTGTTTACTCACTGAAGATCGCAAGAGTCAGGGACTGGTACTTGATGCCAGTGTGCGAGAGAATTTTGGTTTGCCGAATCTGAATGAATTTTCTGCCTGTGGAATTATCAAAGAAAAACGGGAGCGATCTGCCTTCGCGAATTATGTTGATCGACTGAGTATTAAAATTCCAAATCAAGAACAACTTGCACGCAATCTTTCGGGGGGAAACCAGCAGAAAGTGGTGCTTGCTAAGTGGATGGAAAAAAATGCGGAAGTTGTGATTTTCGATGAACCGACGCGTGGCATTGATGTCGGAGCAAAATATGAGATCTACATGCTCATCAACGAATTGGCCAGCCAGGGAAAAGCCATTCTAATGATCAGTTCAGAGTTGCCGGAAGTGTTAGGCATGAGCGACCGGATTCTTGTCATGCACGAAGGGCGGATTACAGGTGAAGTTTGCGATGTTGCCAACGCGACACAACAAGAACTCATGGAATTGGCAGTGGCCTGAATTATGACAAAAAAGCATCAGTCAAAAATTCTCAATAGCCCGTTCGTCCGGGACTATGGCATGATATTCATGTTGTTGATGCTGGTGATTCTTTTTAGTCTGTTGACGGTGAGGCAACAACATCCCACTGGAGCGAGTGCTGGTAATCAGGTGGCCAAAACGATTTTTGCTCAACACGGCAAAGAGGCACATGTTCTGGTAGTCACGCGTAGTACAGACGAGGATCGCGCCTTCGCACAAGCTGCGGTTAAGCGACTGAAAGCATCAGGGGTTGATGTTCTTGGTGAAGTGAATGGATCTGCTGCTGATGCGCGGAAAGCGATGGAATCAATTCTCTCTGAAGGAAAAACAATTGACGCCATTGCTGCCAACCATGTGACGGCAAAGTGGACGGTGTATGACCGTTTTCCTTCAGTGGGTTCAGGAAAATGTGTGACGCCGAAACCTTACACCTGGCCTAACTTTTTGAAGGTCAGTAATTTAATGGGCGTTGCAAATCAGACGGCAATATATGCGATCATCGCCATCGGTATGACTATGGTGATTATCACCGCGGGAATTGATCTGTCGGTAGGTTCATTGGTCGCACTTGCATCTGTGAGTTCTGCTATATTCATACGAGATTATTGTGGTGGCGCTAACGCGAGTTTGTTTATGATTATAGCCGGTATTCTTTTGGGTATTGGGATTTGTGCCGCGGCGGGTTCGTTTAATGGTTTGATGGTCACTGCCTTTCAGATTCCACCATTTATTGTGACATTGGGAATGATGATGATGGCCAGCGGCCTTTCGTTTCGCCTTGCAGAGGGACGTTCCATTCCCGAGTTGCCTTCTATGTTCTTCTGGCTGGGGCGCGGTGTAACATTTGGCGTACCGAATCCGGTTCTCTTGATGTTGATACTTTATCTGATCGCACATTTTATCATGTCGAGAATGGTATTTGGACGTTATATCTATTCGATTGGCGGGAACGAAGAGGCCGCACGTTTGTCGGGGGTTCCCGTGAAACGTGTATTGTTAGCAGTCTATACTATTTGTGGGGCACTTGCCGGGTTAGGTGGGATCATGCTGACCTCGCAACTTTCTGCCGGCGATCCCAAATTTGGATTAATGTATGAACTGGAAGTGATTGCTGCAGTCGTGGTTGGTGGCACTTCGTTGATGGGCGGACAGGGAAAAATCTTTGGCACACTGATCGGGGCGTTCATTATTGCGGTGATCAAAAACGGAATGAATCTGACGGACGTCGATCCGTTCAATCAAAAAATCGTCCTCGGCGCAGTCCTGACGGCGGCGGTATTGATCGACCGCTTAAAGCGTCACGCAGGATAGCCAGAAACGCAAATGGTGGTCGCTTCACGTATGGAAGAATCTATCTGATTAATGCTATTTCCCGACCTGTTTGGCATTCGTAGAAAAGAAGTGATGGCTGAGTTTGTATCAGGGAAGTGCACAAGAGAATACTTTCTTTTGTGAGGCTAAGATCATTCAAGGTTTACGAATATCGTCGTGGTTTTAGGTTACTTTTTTGAATCTTCTGAAATCATCTTTTGAGAATGAGATTTTTTAACACGATTTGTCGATAATATGGACAAAGGGGTCTTGATATAGTATATTAAGACCTACAAGGACATTGAGTGATGAGACGAATCATGATTTGGTGACCTGAGAAGTCCCTCCTTCCGATTAGCTGCATACATGCCGGTAGTTAATCTTTTTCCTTCCAAAGGCGTGACGTAAGGGCAATGATTATGAGCCGTATGCTTATTTGTCTCGTTCCGGTATTGTCGATCATCTTTTCGGGTTTCGCAGTCTGTGGTGCAGAACCGAAGACGAAACAGGCAGACTCCAAAGGACTGGAATTGTTCAAGACTCAGATTGAGCCGGTATTGGTTAAACATTGTTACGAATGTCATTCCAAGCAGGGGAAGAGTGTAGAAGGCGGCTTAGAGTTAGACTCTCCTTCCGGCATGATGCGTGGTGGTGATACGGGACCTATGGTCAAGCCCCACGATCTCGAAAAAAGCTCACTGATTCAAATGCTTCGTCACGAAGGTGATGTATCCGGTATGCCACCTGAAGAGAAACTCTCTGACGAGGTTATCGCAGCATTTGAAGAGTGGATTCGTCTTGGAAGTCCCGATACGCGTAAAGAAACGGGGCCAACATTGAAAGAAAAGCGTCTCGAAGCAGCCAAACAACACTGGTCGTTCATCTCACCTCAGTCAGTCAAACAACCAAAAGTCAACCTTAAAGATTGGCCCCGCGATGCAATGATCGACGGATTCATTCTTTCTGCGATTGAGAAACATGGGATGAAACCCGTTGCGGATGCAAATCGTCTGACGCTGGTGCGGCGTGTCTATTTCGATCTCATTGGAATGCCGCCCTCACCAGAGGAAGTAAACGCATTTATTACCGACAAGTCACCTGATGCATTACCAAAACTGATCGATCAGTTACTGGAGTCACCCCGGTTTGGTGAGCGGTGGGGACGTCATTGGCTCGACGTGGTTCGCTTTGCGGAATCCAGCGGTATGGAATTCAACTTTTCTTACCCACATGCCTGGCCTTATCGCAATTATGTGATTGACTCTCTGAATCAGGATAAGCCATACAATGTATTTCTGCGAGAACAAATAGCAGGCGATCTGATACCTGCAAAAGCGGGGGATTCACCGGAACAGATCGAAGCCCGTCGGATTGCTCCGAGCATGCTGTCTTTTGGACCCAAGCGTCACAATTCAAGTGGAACAGGGTTTCGCATGGATATTGTGGACGATCAAATCAACACCGTCAGTCGCGCTACGATGGCGTTGACTGTTTCATGTGCCCGCTGCCACGATCACAAATTCGATCCTATTCCCACAGCCGATTACTATGCTCTGGCCGGCATCTTCTTGAGTACTGAGCCTCTGTATGGCACGATCAAGCAGAAATACAGCAACAGCCCAACCGACTTATTACCTATTGGCTCTGGTGCAGAGGCATTGCACATAGCCGCAGAAGAATATGAAAAGAAAATTCAAACTGCTGAAAAAACGCTGACAGCCAAAAAAGAAGAACTAAAGAAAGCGACCGAAGTTCAGAAACTAGCCACAACCAAGAAGGCAAAGGTGGAAAGATTGGTCGCGACGACCGTGGTGGCAATACCTGGCGCTGATGGCAAATCAGAAGTGGCAGCTGCAAAAGAAGCTGCTAGTCAACCGTCCCAGGCAGATTTGGATAAGATCAACGCGGAATTGAACAAAGCGACTGCGCTTGTATCAACGCTAACGGGACAAATTAAACCACTGGAAACTCAAATCGCTGAGTTGAAAAAGAATCGTCCAGCACGGCCGCAATATGCGATGAGCGCTCGAGATCGCAAAAAACCGGCCGACACAACCATTGCCATTCGCGGTGATTTCCGTGAGAAAGGTGATATTGTACCACGTGGTTTTTTAAGTATCGTGAAATTAGAGGGTTCCCCCAAGATTCCAGCGAATCACAGCGGGCGCCTTGAACTGGCTGATTGGATCACCGATGAGAGGAATCCACTGACGGCGCGCGTGATGGTGAATCGTATCTGGCATCATTTGTTTGGTCGGGGAATAGTTCCCTCTGTTGATAACTTTGGTCTGATTGGCAAAGAACCCAGCCATCCTCAGTTACTGGACGCGTTGGCCTTGCGTTGTGTGAAAGAAGGCTGGTCAACAAAAAAAATGATTCGCGCAATGATGCTCAGCCGGACCTACCAGTTGAGTAGTGCTCCCAGTGCAAAGAATATGAAGATCGATCCGAATAATCGTTTGCTCTGGCGTGCCTCTCCCCGGCGGATCGAGGCAGAAGCAATTCGGGATGCTGTTCTCACAGTCAGCGGTCAGCTTAATCTGGATCGTCCGCATGCTTCAACTGTTACGCCACTTGGTGACACACTCGTACGCGGTGTCGCGACGGATAAGCTTCAACCACCAAGTAATTATCGTAGTGTGTATTTACCAGTGGTTCGGGATTATGTCCCTGAACTGTTTGATTTGTTCGATTTTCCATCACCCAGTCTGGTCAGTGGAAAGCGTGCGGTCACGAATGTTCCATCGCAGGCACTTTATCTTCGTAATTCAAAGTTTATCACAGAGCAGTCAAAGCATGCTGCCAAGCGGTTGTTAGCTTCAAAGCAAGCGTCCGATGATGCGGCAAAAGTTGAGTTGGCTATGAATTGGGCTTTAGCTCGTTCTGCCTCCAAGGCAGAAAGGGAGGGGGCGTTGCAATTGATTCAGCAGGTTCGAAAATCTGGTGATGCTCAAAATGGCGAGACAGAAGTCAATGCCTGGGCTGCCTGGTTTCAAACCTTGTTTATGACGGCCGAATTTCGTTTCCTCGTTGATGTTACATAAATAAGAAGACAGTTTTCCGCAACAGTCTATCAAACAGGAGAAACTCTCCGATGAGAAATCAGATATCATCCATGAATATGTCACGACGTCAATGGCTCAAAACTGCTGCAGGTGGTCTGGGAGGCCTGGCATTGAGTGGTTTGTCATCTCCTACAGCTTCTGGTGCTGGTTTGCTTTCCCCGAAGGCAGCACAATTCGCACCGAAAGCAAAACGGGTTATTTTCCTGTTTATTAACGGTGGACCATCGCAGTTTGAATCATTTGACTATAAACCGGAATTGAAGACCAATGGCGGTAAAAAAGGAGTAAATAAAGGCAAGCTTCTGGCTCCGCTGTATGACTTTGCCCAACATGGTGAAAGTGGAATGTGGGTCTCTGATGTCTTCCCGCACATGGCTCAGCAGACTGATCATCTTTGTATGCTGAACGGAATGACTGGCCCCAGTCGCGCACATCCCATTGCCATTCCAATGTTGCATACAGGAGAATTCCAATTCGTACGTCCTTCATTTGGTTCCTGGGTCTTGTATGGTTTAGGGACAGAAAATCAGAATTTGCCTGGGTTTTTCACCATTAAACCAACGCGAACGTTCGGCGGCCCGGCAAATTATGGCAGTGCTTTTTTGCCGAGCACATTCCAGGCAACGCGATTGGGATGGCAAGGCCAACCCATTAAGAGTGCTTCGATCAGCAATCTCAAAGCGAACCACAGCCTTTCGTCCGAAGCAGAGCGAAGTGCTTTGGAGTTAGCTCAAAAAATGAATCAACAGCTTCTCAGCCAAACAGAATCAGCACGGGGTGTGATTGATTCTCTCAATCTGAGCGAACAAATGCGCGATGCGGTTCCCGAGGTGACGGATTTGACTCGGGAAACAAAAGAGACTTTGGATATGTATGGAATTAATGGAGGCCCTACCGACGACTTTGGTCGTCAATGTTTATTAGCGCGCCGTTTGAGTGAATCGGGAGTGCGGTTTGTCGAAATCAGTTCGGATGGCTGGGATCATCATAGTGGTCTTGACAAATTCAAAAAGAAGGCGGAAACAATCGATAAGCCCGTTGCGGCTTTGTTAGCAGATTTGAATCAGCGTGGTCTGTTAGATGAAACGTTGGTTTTATGGAGTGGGGAATTTGGACGTCAGCCCGAAACACAAGTTCTTTCTGGAAAAGAAACGCTAGGTCGTGATCATAACGCCGCGGGATATACCGCCTGGCTTGCAGGTGGTGGAAGTCGCGGTGGATTGACACATGGGGTGACCGATGATCTGGGTTATAAGACCGTTGAGGGCGAAGTTCATCTCCATGATCTCCACGCGACCATGCTCCATATGCTGGGCTTGGACCATAAGAAACTCGTTTATCGATTCGGTGGTCGTGATTTCCGTCTTACGAATATTCACGGAAACGTGATTCACGAAATTGTCTCGTAAAGTCAGAAATGGAATCGAGTATAACTATTCCTACGATTCTCTTAAAAAGCAGCGCACAGATTGAGTGAAGGCATCAAGTCTTAGCTCAAGACAGCAAGCGTTGGTCTGAATACCTAGGCGATGATATCCTTGATCGGCTCACCGAAGTCGACGTCGAGCCGTTTGTGCCCGGGGACTTCCAGTTTGCGGGGGTCAAGCCCCAACTGATGTAGTACTGTCGCGTGGAGGTCAGTGACGTAATGCCTGTTCTCGACAGCATGAAAGCCGATTTCATCGGTGGCACCGTGCACGACACCACCTTTGATTCCACCGCCCGCCATCCAGACCGAAAATCCATAGGGATGGTGATCTCTCCCATCAGCACGCTCTGAACCGGGAGTTCTGCCGAATTCCGTTCCCCAGACGACCAGCGTTTCGTCGAGCAGGCCTCGTTGCTTGAGATCTTTCAGCAGACCGGCAATTGGTTTGTCAACCTGGCCGATTTTCTGGCTGTGGTTTTTCTTCAGTTTGTTGTGTGCGTCCCAGCCATCGTTGTAAATTTGAATGAATCGTACGCCCCGTTCCACTAACCGCCGGGCGATCAATGATTGCTGGCCAACTGCCTTTGTCTGTTTGTTGTTTAATCCGTACATTTCTTGAGTGGCTGCCGTTTCATCACTGATCTTTACAACTTCAGGCACAGCCATTTGCATGCGGAAGGCGAGTTCATACGATTTAATTCGGGCTCGCATTTCTGGATCATTGGGGTATTCGGCGCCCGCTAAAGAATTCAATTCACCTAATAACTCAAGTTGACTTCTGCGTTCTTCCTTGTAGACTTTCCCTCCCGGTGAACCAAACGGTAGCGGATTGGAGAGATTAACGGACATCTTCACGCCTGAGTGCTCGGGTCCTAAATAGCTACCATCATTCGCACCTTCTCCACCGCAACAATCACCGGGGGGTGAACCCATAACGATGTATTGTGGCAAATTATCATTTAGCGAACCCAAACCATAATGAATCCAGGAACCAATTGAGGGGAAGAATCCATCGAAGATGTGTCGTCCTGTATGAAACTGTAATTGGGCGGCGTGGTCATTATCTGTTGTCCACATTGAGCGAACCACAGCCATCTCATCCGCACAGGTTCCGAGATGTTGCCACCAGTCGCTGATTTCCGTTCCACATTCTCCCCATTTTCGGTGACTGACCTGTAGAGGGTATAATTTTCCCATTAACTTTCGTGGGACACCTGAAAAATCACGGACATTTTTACGATAGTAGGGTGATTTTGTAACCAGGTCGTTAAACTCAGAATCTCCAATGGTCAGCCCGCTGTACTTATTCAGTGCCGGTTTCGGGTCGAAGCTTTCCATGTGGCTGGTACCGCCCATCATGAAATACCAGATGACCGATTTCGCTTTCGGTGCAATATGGGGCAGCCCGCTCGGCAAGTGTGGCTCGGCTGCAGAAAGCGTATTCCGCGAAACGCCATCCCGAGAGAGCATGTCTGCCAGTGCAATGCCCGTCAGTCCTTTGCCACAATCAGATAGAAACGAGCGCCGGTTGACCTGGCCAGACAAATTGTTTCGATTCGATATTTGATGCTCAGACATGATAGAAATTCCTGAATTTCAAAACTTAGTGATGGAGCCAGCATAGGTTTATACTATCGATTCCGGATATTGAAATCATTTAACGTATCGTTACAAAATCATTATGGCTATATAAAACGTGCACGAGGTTTTCACGTGCCCGTTGATGGTGATCTGATGAGGGAAGACGTTTCGAAGTGCCTCCGCCTGGAAATCCCTGATTTCCCTTCTTTTGAAGTAGTGTGGTATGGTGAGTTAAAAACTTCAAGCAGGCTGTTAATTCTGCCTGTTTTACTGGTCGCGAAAGTACTTGTTCAAAGGCAGCCTGTATAAAGGCCTTCTCCGTTTTTTTATCAGTTCCCTTACCGGTTTCCTTAGTTAACTGGCTCGCCAATAGACGTGCCTGATCGAGGGACAGTGAACTGTTCGTTAAGGCGAGTGACTGTTGAGGCACCACGCTGACAGATCGCTCGTAACAGGAGTTGGGATTGGCTAAGTCGAACAGTTCCAGGAATTCCATTTTTTCATTTGGTGTGATCCGGAAATAGAGACTTCGTCTGAGAATGTTTTCGCCGTGTTTTTCTTCCAGTTCAGGGCCGCCCATTTTCAAATCGAGAGTTCCTGCTGTTGCCAGTAAACTATCGCGGACCACTTCTGCTTCCATCCGACGAGAGTTCATTCGCCATAGATAGTGATTATCGGGGTCGGTGGCAGAGTTCGATTCACTTTCACCATCTGCAGAACTCATGCGGTACGCGTGTGAAAGAACCATCAGTTTGTGCATCGGTTTCATTTGCCAGTCATGTTCGATCAAAGTGATCGCTAACCAGTCTAGCAGTTGCGGGTGAGTCGGTAGTTGTCCGTTTAAACCAAAGTTTGCGACGGTTGGTACAATTGCCTGATTAAAATGTCGTAACCAGATATGATTGACGGCGACACGAGCGGTGCGTGGATTTTTCTCATTTGCAATCCAGCGTGCCAGAGCCAGACGGCGACCCGTGCTGGTTTTGGGATAGGTGTTTCCCAGTGGCGAGTATTTTCTGCTTTCCTGTTTGATTGCCGCGGTTGCTTTCTTATGTTTATTTTTCGCAGCGGTCAGCATTTTTTCGGCGGTAGATAATTTGGGGTTAGCTTTCTCTTTCGAGCCCGCTCCTGAGGCCTTAATCGCGGCAAAGTCCCGCTCCGCCTGACGGATAGCGAGAACCGCTTGTTGGACGGCGAATTCCCGTTCCTGTTGGCTGGCTATCTTTGCGAGTTTTTCGAACGTTTTGTCTTTGGCCGTTTTGTCTTGGGCAATTTTGGCCTGCTCGGCTGCAATACGTGAATTGAGCGATGCTGATTTAGCGGTTCGACTACGAATTTGTTGTTGAGCCAAAGCAACGTTGGCTGTTGCCACAGAGAGTTCCTGCTCCAGATTTTCTTTTGTCGGAGGCAGAAATGGGGAGCGTTTCTTTTCATCCAGATTGGTTGCTAACTGAAACCCTGATTGTATCTTTTCGATTCTCAGTTCATAGAATTCTGAGGTTCCGGAATGATTCCACAAAGCAAATTTACCAACTTTACGTGCAATGGGCATCGTATATACAATTTTCAATTCACCGTTCAACCATACGTTGAGCAGTTGCCCCTTGACGACAAAATCAAGTATTACTTCTTCATCGAGTTTGATATCGCATGGAAAAACTCCTGCCCGAGGGTATGATTCTTTTCCGCCTTGTCGATGAAACGCCTGTACGGTAGCCTTGTTGTTAGCTATCGCGGTATAGATTGCCTGCGCATCAATCAACTGATCCATGTCAAAGAACAGTCCAACAGAGTGTACTCCACCGGGTTTGAGCGTTTTGTATCTGAGTCTCCCCTGGAACTCGAGTGGTAAACTGCTTTTCGTCGACATCGTGACAAATGAGCCCACCTGAGTCTGGGCGAGGTGCCCATTCTTGTATTCCCATTTTCCAGAGAGGTGGTTCCACCTCTGTGGATTTGGTTTTTTAAAGTGATCGACGAGCAGCTCGTCGGCTTTGTTCACTTTTCCAGTTTGGATTGATTTTGTGTTTGAGAAGTCCGCCAGTTTTTCCTTAATACTCGTGACAACCGCTTGTGCGTTTTTAAATTCAGACTGAGCCAGGTCAATCTTCTTTTTGGCGGTCTCAATCGAGTCTTTCAAGAATTCAGGCTTCAAAGCGGGGTAATAACTTTCGACGGGCAATGTGACTGGCTTGATTTCAAGTGTTGCGTTTCCGAGCACAGCTGGAACACCGGGTTTCACCGGGTTCTCTTTGTCGGGTTGGCGATCATCGCCTCGCCTGAATAAATAAGTGGGAACACTGGGTTCTTTGTCGAATACACGCGCCAGTCCATCGTCGAGGGCACTGAATTTCGTGCCGTCTTTCACTTTTTTTGCACTTGCCGAGAATGCATCAGTGCGGACATTGTGTGGTTCGAAGAAGGCTCGAAAGCGATAGTAGTCCAGTTGTTCCAGAGGGTCATATTTATGTTCGTGACAGCGGCAGCATTTCATGGTTAATCCCAAAAACGCAACCGACGTTTGTTCGACTGTTTCGTACAGCCAGACATTGCGATCAAATTTGTACCAGTTGCGTCCCAGGAATCCGGTGGCACGAACGACATCGGAGTTTCCTGGTTCGAGTTCATCACCGGCGAGCATTTCGAGGATCATGCGATCGTAAGGTTTATCAGAGTTAATCGACTCGACAATCCAATCGCGCCAACGCCAGATATGCCGTTGGCTATATCTGATCTCATTATTTCCCCGGCTGCCATACCAATCACTGTATCGCCAAACGTCCATCCAATGACGTCCCCAGCGTTCACCGTACTGTGGGCTGGCGAGTAGTTTGTCGACAGTCGCTTCGTACGCGGCATCTGATGGATTGTTTAGAAATCTGTTCAATTCTTCGCGAGTGGGAGGCAGGCCGATTAAATCGAGATACAGTCTGCGTAATAAGATCGCCGGGTCGGCAGCAGAGCGGGGAACCAAATCGTGTTTTTCGTGTTCGGCTGAAAGAAACGCATCGATTTCGTTGCGGACCCATTTCGTGTTTTTTACCTTTGGGACGGCAGGTTTTTGTTGTAGTTGATAGGACCAGAATTGTCGTGGGTCACGCTCTGGTTGTTCATTCTCAGGAGCATGTGCGCCCGCGTTGATCCAGTTACGGATTAGTTTTAACTCATCGGCTGATAAATGTTTGCCACCTCCTTCTGGCGGCATACGGAATCCGGCATCACCAGTCAGGACCCCTATCAGAAAACTTTCATTCGCTTTGCCTGGTTCGAAGCCAACATCATTTTCACCACCTTTTTGTAAAAACTTGGCCGTATCAACACGGAACCCTGACTGCTGCTTGAGTGGTCCATGACATGACAGGCATTTTGTTTTCAGCAACGGCTTAATATCTTTGAGATAATCCACCTGTTCTTCAGCAAGAGAAGTGACCGCAGAGAGAAATGTTGCCAGGAATAAAGTCAGGCAAGATTGAATAGGCTGCTTTGAAGTCATCTGGCAGGCTCCAATAGAATTGGCGGGACAGTCATCGTAGCAGGTAGGATAATTTCTGAGGATATCTTACAAATTATAACAATTGGTTCAGATAATTCAAAAGGTTTCATCTCAATGACGACTATTTTTACGAGACAAGTCCATTTTGGGTAAGTTTGCCCATAGATTCGAGATTGTTTTGGTTTTCATTTTTGAGTCTCTTTTCGCCCAATAATTGATCTTTTTGTCTCGTCATAGATTCTGCTGAGTGTAGTAAATGAACTGAGTTGGTAGCTTATTCAAATTCCTCTTTCACATGTGAAAATGTAATTCAAATCGATACTTGATTAGGTGCATTGCAACGTCCTGGTGCTTCGTGTAAGGCTTGCTTTCTCGTGCAAACGAGGTATACACTTTTTATAATGAAACGCATTAAGCATTAATTACGAAACGTGAGGGAATGCAAATGTCAGAACTGACACGTCGAAAGTTTATTCAGTCAAGTGCCGTAATCGGCTTGTCAGCTGCCTCTTATACTCGTGTTGCTCGTGCCGCCACCAATGGTGGGCGTCCTGTTATTGGATTCGTCGGTTGTGGAGGTCGTTCCCGGAGTTTGCTGACTGGTTTTCGAGACGATGCTATCGTAGCGTGGGCCTGTGATCCCGATATAAAACGTGCTCATACTTTTAAAGAGGCATCTGGCGCAAAGCAGACGACAGCAGATCTACGTCATGTTTTGGATGATAAATCTGTTGACGCAATTGTGGTGGCAACTCCCGACCATTGGCACGCACCTGCTTCCATCATGGCTTGTGAAGCTGGCAAGCATGTTTATGTCGAAAAACCCTGTAGCCATAACTTTCGGGAAGGTCAATTGCTGGTTGAAGCGGCTCGACGAAATAAAATGGTCGTACAGCACGGAACGCAAAGCCGAAACCACTCATTAATTGTGAATGCAATGCAGATGATACGTGAAGGCATCATTGGTGATGTACTGGTTTGCAAGGCATGGAATGTTCAACGTCGAAGAAATATTGGGCATGCGAAACCGTCCTCGCCGCCGGATCATGTTGACTACAATACGTGGGTTGGCCCTGCTGAATTTATGCCTTATCAGTCGAATCGATTTCACTATGACTGGCATTGGTGGCATAACTTTGGAACTGGGGACATTGGCAATGATGGTACCCATGAAATTGATATTGCGCGATGGGGTTTGGGTGTCAATGGTTTGCCAACCACTGCATCGGCAATTGGAGGAAAGTATTACTTCGATGATGACCAGCAATTTCCAGATTCGGCGACATGCGTATTTCAATGGCCTGGTAACGGTAAGGTGGGGCAGCAAAAACAACTGATGTTTGAAATGAGGATCTGGTCGAAGAACTATCCTCACAACTGCGATACGGGCATCGAGTTTTACGGTACTAAGGGAATGATGTTTGTCAGCAAACGAGGTAAGTTAAATGTTTGGGACGATTCAAATAAGCCCATTGTGAAACTGTCGCCGAATGAAACACGTAAACTTCCCAGGAATCATCAAGTCGATTTCCTGGAGGCAATTACTACCGGCCGCAAACCAGCGGCTGAAATCGAAATAGGTCATGATTCATGCAGTCTCGTTCATTTAGCAAATATTTGTATCCGCACAGGACGGTCATTGAAAATTGACCCGAAACAGGAAGCGATTATAGGAGATTCGGAAGCGACCAGGATGTTAGGCCGCAGCTATCGGGCTGAAGGACATTGGTCTATACCAAATGCTTGAATGGGAATGGGGCTAATACATGAGACACAATCAAAGACGATATTTTTACGTTTGTATTATGCTAACGTGTATTACTGTCACAGCGTCTGCACAAAAACCTCGCCTGACCTTCACTCGTACTGACCACCAGGTAGAGATCAATGTCAACGATAAGCCTGTTGCCTCGTATGTCTTCCATGACAAACTGATTTCTCGCCCCTTTTTTGCCCATGTCAAAACACCCCGTGGAGTTCAAGTAACTCGCAATCATCCTCCTCGAAAAGGAGACCGTGATGATCACGCGACGATGCATCCGGGGATCTGGCTGGCATTTGGTGATCTTGATGGTGCCGATTTTTGGCGTAATAAGGCTCAAGTCAAACACATTAAGTTGATACAGGCACCATTATCGAAACGGAATAGGGGATCGTTCATTCAATTGAAACGCTATATACGACCTGATAATTCAGTCGTATGCGATGAAGAGTTTCGCGTTTCGATTCGCGTGGATGAATATGCATGTTTCTTCTTCCTGGAATCGATTTTTAGTTCAAAAAATGAGTTCTATTTCGGCGATCAGGAAGAGATGGGGATGGGGGTTCGTGTTGCAACACCCATGAGTGAAGTTAGCGGCGGCACATTGTTAGATTCCAAAGGTCGGCAGGGTGCTAAAAGGATTTGGAGTCACTCAGCCGCGTGGTGTGACTACAGTGGCGAGGTCGAAGGAAAAAAAGCAGGTATGACGATCATGTGTCATCCTGACAACTTCCGTAAAAGTTGGTTTCATGCGCGCGACTACGGATTGTCTGTTGCAAACACATTCGGTCGCGCCGCCATGAAAAAAGGGGAACCGAGTAAAGTGTTCGTTAAACCTGGTGAGACGTTGAGACTCCGGTACGCAGTGTGGGTTCATTCCGGCGCAAATGTGGAGTCGATCAAAACGGCATACAAAGAATATTTGAATTTAGGAGAGGAACAATGAATTCTATCAGGCCATTATTGGTTGTTTTGGGGGTGTTGATCACTTCGCTACAGAGTAGTGAGGCATCTGAAAACAAACCAAATATAGTACTCATTATGGCTGATGATGTTGGATGTGACGCGATAGGCTGTTATGGCGGCCAGAGCTATCCGACTCCTCATATCGATGCACTTGCTGCCGGTGGTATGAAATTCAATCATGGATATTCCATGCCGGTATGCCATCCTTCACGGATTTGCATGATGACGGGGCGTTATCCATTCCGGTTTGGCAAGCAGGGTTTGAAGTGGGGTGATTACCCGACCGCCGCTGAAGGAATTTCAATAGGTAATCGGATGAAACAGGCTGGTTATGCCACAGCCGTGGCTGGGAAGTGGCAAGTCTGCACGATGAAGAATGATCTTGATCATCCGCGGCGCGTTGGTTTTGACGAGTGGTGCCTGTTTGGATGGCATGAGGGTGGTCGGTACAACGATCCGTTGATCTATCAGAATGGCAAAGTACGAGAAGGCGTCAGTGGGAAGTACGGGCCGGATCTTTATGTTGATTTTCTCGTTAATTTTATGCAGCGAAGTCAGGATTCGGATAAACCCTTTTTTGCTTACTATCCGATGGCGCTGTGTCACGATGTGACGGACGATCTGAAAGACCAACATGTTGCCTACTATAAGGATGGCCGCTGGATGACCTATGGTGAAATGGTGGCTTCAATGGACGACATGGTCGGAAGGCTCGCTCAAGCCCTTGATCGAATGGGTGTTCGAAATGAAACGCTGATCATCTTTACTACCGATAACGGAACACCGGGAGCCAGTTATTTGAATGTCGATGAGAATGGAAAAATGGTTCGACCTAAAGTCTTTTCCATCCGTAATGGTAAGATCGTTCCCGGGGGTAAAGGAAAACATGACGATACAGGAACACGTGTGCCACTCATCGCTAACTGGCCTGGCCACATCAAATCGGGGAAAGTCGTTAATGATATGGTTGATTTAACAGACTACCTGCCAACGGTAGCTGAAATAGCAGGGCTGAAAGATGACGGTGTAACCCGAGATGGTATCAGTTTTGCTCCGATCTTGTTTGGACAGAAGCGCAGTCGAACGCGACCGTGGGTCTATTGTGAGCATAATAAAAAACGTAGTGTGCGCTCGTTGGATTGGCGGCTTTATGATGACGGACGTTTTTTTGATTTGAAGAATGATCCCACAGAACAGTTTCGTATTAAACGCGACCAGCTTGATCTCGACACACTTCGTAATTATCTCCAACTCCAAATTGTCCTTGAGGAGATGCAGCTTAATTAAATTGGGGGCGGGCGTTAACGGGTGGAATAGGACGAACGTTTCTTGTTTATTTATATCTTGCGATTATTCCTAGTCCCTTATTTCGTTCCGTTCAATGTCGACAGGTATTCCACTAAATCGCGGATTTCGTGCAGTGAGAGCATTTTTTTCATTTCAGGCATCGCTGAACTGGTGGCCGACTGCGCCTCGATTTCATTGCGACTTACACGCATTATTTTGTTCTGCGGAGTTACGATTGTCAGAGAATCGACGTCTTCGGATTTGATCGTGCCCGCAATAATCTTGCCGGATTCTAATACTAAAGATACCGTTCCAAATCCCTTAGCGATTTTTGCATTGGGGAACATGATCGACTCCAACAGGTGGCGACGATCAGTATTTCGCTCAGGACTTGCGACCTTCGAAAGGTCAGGTCCTGCAGTACCACCGGTTCCCGAGACTGAGTGGCAGCGATAGCATTGTGCAGTGATATGGCTTACGAATACTTCACGTCCTTGCTTCGCATTTCCGCCCTCTAAAGCAACTTGGTATTGAGAGAGTGGGTCCGAATGGTCTGCCGATCGTTTAAACTGGTTTATCGCATTTTTATGCAATTTCGAGTTTGATGAATTGAGGGCGTCAAGCAAGTCTAGCTGTAAGGCAACAGGTACATTGTTTTGTCGCAACCGGTTTGCCCAATGGTCGAGGATCTTCACTGCTTTGGGCAAATTCATACGAGACAGTGTTGTCAAGGCGTGCTGCTTCTCCTGCACGGTGACTTGTTCGTTATCGAGAAGTTCTGAGAAAATTAGAGTTGCGCGGGCTGCGTCAATTTTTGCTAATTGGTCACGTGCTTCGGCGCGCAACTGAGGATGGTTTGATGACAGTGCGGCGTTGATGAGTTTGGGGAGCTCTTCAAACTTGTGAGATGCCAACAGTCGCAGTGCAGCGATGCGCGCCCCCTCTGACCGATTGTCATCCATGACCCAGGTAGCGATTGCGACATCGTCAGTTTTTACTTTTAGTTTCGCCAGCAATTCGGTGACTTGGATCTGCAGGTTATCTGTTGTTGATGAGAGCATATTCGTTGCAGTTTGCTCAACCGCATCGCGAACGGGAGTGGCATTTCGCGCTTTGGTTTGCCGCCAATACCCTGTTACACGGTCTCGTTTGGTTGGACCTGACCAGTCGGCCAGCGCAGCGACCGCCTCAGCACGAATGGCTGGTGCCTGCTTCTCGCTTGTGACAATACCGATTACGGTTTTTATATTTGAGGGTTTGCCGATTCGAAAGTTGGCATTGATGATTCGTCGCATAAGGGGGGCAACTTGATCGCCTTCCGCATTGCGAAAACGTTCCGCAAGATTGGCGAGTTTCAGTTCTTCAGTCTGTAGTGGAAGATCGTTGATTGCTCGTGCAGCCTCGGTGACAATTTTCAAGTCGACATCGTTCAGAAATTGAGAGATTTGAGGGTCTCTCCAACGGCGTTGAACCAGTAATACAGCCATTCGAACTGCCGCCGATTTGTCAGTTGCGAACAGCTGCACCTGATTGGGGTTTCCGATCTGTTCTAAAGCGACAACTCCTGCATGAGTCAGGTAGCGGTCTTTACCATTATTCGTTCGTAACATTTCCATAATGGGTGTTATCGCTGTATCAGATTTCAGTGTACCCAACGCGATTGCAGCAAAAAACTGGACTCGGAGTGAGTCATCTTTCAGAAGTGGCATTATCGATTTTATAGAAGAAGTTAAGTTGGCTTCTCCCAAAACTTTTACTGTTTGTGCACGAACTTCGCTATCTTGATCCTGGAGCAGTTTGAGAACAGGCTGCAGCGTTTCCAATTTACTCTGGTTGACATTTTTTCGTGCAATCTGGCCCAGGCCCCAGATTGCATGCAAGCGTGTAAGCTGGTTTTCTGAATGGATTGCTAATTTATGCAGGAGTGCAACTGATGTCTCGCTCCGATCAGCGAGCGCAAACTGGGCACGCAGGCGAACTCGCATATCAGCGTGACTCAGCAGTGTAGTCAATTGCTCTAAAGACAGGATGTCGAATCCTTCATGAAACAGTGCGACAGTTTCTTTGATGATCGGTTTCTCAATTTGCGATTGATCAAAGATTGTAAAAATTCGACCGCCGCTTGTTTTTCGATCCCAGGGAGAGACAGGGTAGGTGGAGATATACATCTTCCCGTCGTAACCGAAGTCGACATCACTGGCTAGAACTGGCTTACAAAAGTCTTGATGATCAATGATGGAAAAACTAGCTCCGTTGGATTTAACGGCAAAAGATTCAACACCTCCTTTACCCGTAAAGTTACAGTAAAAGAAGTGATTGCGATAACGCTTGGGCAAGCTCACTCCTGACGAAAATACGAATCCCGATGGTCCCGCTCCAATCTTACCTACTGGTGGAACGATGTAAGCTGGTTGCAAATCGTGCGAAAGCTTCCATATGCCCTCGGCGTGCCATGGGCCTGTCAAATAAGGTTCGGGGATCGTTTGGAACGCCATGTTCCAGCCGCTTTCTCCACCGGGAACAACGTACACGAGACGAGAGTGGTCGCCTTTATCACAGTTGTTATCGTCGGCGAACAGGTTGCCGTATTGGTCGAATGCCAGTTCTTGTGGATTGCGCAACCCTTTATGGATCAGCTCAAATTCCGTGCCATCAGGATTACAGCGATAAACGGCGCCATTTCTCGGGTTAGAAATTGTTGCTCCCTCTTTAGAAACAACATATGCACCACGATCACCAACGGAGAAATAAAGCCTGCCATCAGGTCCCCATGCAAGCCCGTGCAGATCGTGACCTAAAAAGGCGGCGTTCACTCCAAAGCCGCGTAATAGTGATGTCTTCTGATCTGCCTTCCCATCGGAATCCTGATCCTCAAGTAGCCAGAGATCGGGAATACACGTGTACCAGACCTTTCCATGACGGGCAATCAGACCTGATCCGAGACCAGCGAGTGGATCATTGAAGCCATTAGCAAACACAGTTGAAACATCTGCTTTGCCGTCTGTGTTACGATCTT
This sequence comes from Planctomycetota bacterium, assembly GCA_022600195.1. Taxonomy (GTDB): domain Bacteria; phylum Planctomycetota; class Planctomycetia; order Planctomycetales; family Planctomycetaceae; genus Gimesia. The sequence continues at coordinate 161,545 of JAHZKX010000011.1, read as the reverse complement.
CGAGTCGTCGCACAATGTCGGAAGCTCTCGTGAACCATGACATTCCACCTTCGAACTTGTCTTCCCATTTTTTGAACATCGCCATCCTGTCGTCAAGAGTTCTGATCTGTAAATCATCTTCGAGCAGGAATGGTCGAGTGCGATTTTCTTCGGTGCCTTCGTTGAATCGATGTTCTTCAGCAACATAAACATATCCCTTGTCATCAATACAGATGGCAACCGGATTCTCAAGCTTGGGTTCGGCAGCAAACAATTCAATTGTAAATTCGCCGGGAACTCGAAACGCTGCTGCCGCTTTGATGGCCGCATCTGTTCCATCCTGTTTCGGATCTACCGCTTCCACACAATTTAGTGAAATGCCGAACAGCAGCAAGCAGAAAACGATTGATATAGATTTCATAATTCGGAACCTTGAAGCACTTAATGTCGCGATGCAGTGGAAGGTGATGAGGGTTGATTTTAAACAGGTAAGATTTGGATTTCGGTATTGATAATTAAATAACAGCTTAACGAAGATAACTAAACTCGGAGGTGGCGCCCAGTAAAGTGTTGTTCCAGTGTGTTTCTTCTATTGTAATACTTCAATCGTGGACCCATAATCGAGTGGCCAATCAAAAAATGATTTCCACGAAACTGTTTTTGTTGAATTTGTTATCCATGTTGTCGTTGAACGGTATTTATAAGAATTATTTCAGGAAGTCCGGTGATGATAAATCGCAATTTAATAAACTTAGTGATGTTAATTGCATTGATTGTGACTGCGGGTTCGCTTGTCAACGCGAGCGAGAAAGCATCCTTTCCGGGCGTTCGTACGACTTGGAATGGATTTGACCGATACGATTTTGAGGTCGAGGGGAAGCCGGTGCTTGTCGTGGTTCCACACAAATCCGCGCCTGGCAAACCGTGGGTGTGGCATGGTGAGTTCTTTGGACACAAACCGGTGCCAGACATTGCGCTGTTGGGACGTGGGTTTCATATAGTCGCCATGAAAATTCCAGACCTCTTTGGTGATCCGCAGGCGGTGTCATATTGGAACTCTCTATACAAAGTGTTGACTAAACAACACGGTTTCTCACGCAAGCCAGCTTTGGTTGGTGTTAGTCGAGGAGGGTTGTACTGTTATAATTGGGCTGCAGAAAATCCCCATAGCGTCGCTTGTATTTATGGGGATGCACCAGTTTGCGATCTGGCAAGTTGGCCCTTGGGGAAAGGCAAGGGTACAGGGAATCGTGTTGAAACACCAAAACTCTTAAAAGTATATGGTGTTGATACTGCAGAAGAAATGCTTGCGAAAGCCCTGAATCCGATCGATCGTTTGAAACCATTGGCAAAGGCCCATGTTTCGCTTCTGCATGTTTACGGCGACGCAGATACCGGCGTTCCCTGGACTGAAAATACAGGGGTGCTAGCCGAGCGTTATCGTAATCTCGGTGGTAATATTAAGTTGATTTCCAAGCCCGGTGTCGGACATGTACACGGTCTAGATGATTCCACACCTATTATCGAGTTCATCACACGTCATAGTGTGGTCTCAAAACAATCTAAAATTAAACCGCGAGAAATTGGTTCGCGGCGGGAGTTGTTTGTAGACCGCTATCTAATCGAACGACTGACGAACGCTCGGCTTCATTTACATCAGCCTCGCGATGAAGGGGTTGTGCTCAAATTCGATCAACCATGGGAAGGTCCTCAGGCGGGATACACAACGATCATCAAAGACGGCAATCGATTTCAAGCATACTACCGTGGCATATCAAAACTCAGCCAAGACGGTAGTGAATTCGAACGTACTTGTCTGGCCCAATCTCAAGATGGACTGACCTGGACAAAACCGAAACTGGGACTGTATGAATTTCATGGGAACAAAGCAAACAACATCGTCTTGGCGAACGCTGCTCCCGTGACGCACAATTTCTGTCCCATGCTCGACAAGCGGCCCGGAGTTAATTCCAAACAACGTTTCAAAGCCGTCGGCGGTACAGGAAAGGAACTGTTCGCGTATGTTTCAGCGGATGGACTATGCTGGAAAAAGCTGCAGGACGCGCCGATTCTTTCCTCCCGTGATATGACATTCAAGCACATCCATTTATTTGATTCACAGAATCTGGTTTTCTGGTCCGATTCGGAACAAGCATATGTCTGCTATTTCAGGGTATGGGATGGTTTGCGTCGTATTGCTCGGTCGACCAGTCCCGACTTTAAGAAATGGTCACCCGCTGTCTTGATGCAGCAAGTCCACGACGATGGCTTCAAAGGTTCACAGCCTGCGCCAACCGAGCACTTATATACGAATCAGACATCTCCTTACTTTCGTGCACCACATATTTATATTGCAACTGCCGCACGTTTTTTCGAAGGGCGACAAGTTCTGAACAAGACTCAAGCAAAAGCCATCAATGTAAATCCGAGTTACTTTAAAGATACTTCAGATTCAATCTTCATGACGTCGCGGGGCGGCACCGTTTACGACCGTACTTTCCTCGAAGGCTATCTCAAACCGGGTATCGGCCCACAAAATTGGGTGTCTCGTACAAATTATCCAGCACTTAATATAGTACAAACCGGGCAGAATGAGATGTCACTCTATGTTAATCAAGACTATGCACAACCGACAGCCCATCTGCGCCGCTACAGCCTGAGACTCGATGGTTTTGCATCGATTCGAGCGGGGGCCAAAGCTGCTGAATTGATTACCAAACCCTTTATCTTTTCCGGAACTAAGCTGCACATCAATTTTGCCACTTCGGCTGCGGGAGGACTCCGCTTCGAACTGCAATCCGAAACAGGGAAACCTCTAGATGGCTTTTCTCTGAATGACTGCCAGGAACAAATTGGGAATGAGATTGACCGTAAGGTATCTTGGAAGAATGTTGATTCACTTGAAGCATTTTCCGGTAAACCCGTTCGTTTGCGATGCGTCTTAAAAGATGCAGACCTGTTTGCAATTCAATTCGTCAGAAAAAACGAGGAGTGATTACGGGCCTTGTTGAATTGATCAAACACCTGGCTTCTCAATTTATACTCTAATTGATAACATCGAATTGGTTGGTGATTTTCGTACTAGTAATACTCAACAACGAAGTATATGAACTCAATTTGCAAAGGAAACTTCTTGTCTATCTCCTTTCATTTTTATTTACCCAGACATAACCGAAAGACAATCGTTGGTTTGTTGATCCCAGCTTTCTTTGTACTCGCGTTGTGTCATCAATCATATGCAGAAGGCATTGATTTCGATCGTGACATTGCACCACTTCTCAAAGAACACTGCTGGGATTGTCATAGTGGAAAAGATCCGGATTCCAAGCTGAATCTGGACCGGCGTGTCGGTGCGTTACGTGGTGGTGATTATGGTCAGCCTGCAATTGTACCAGGTAAACCGGAAAAAAGTTTTATGATTGATGTCATCAATCATCGCGACCCTGAATTGAAGATGCCTCCGGACGAAAAGAAGCTCCCGCAAAAAACGATCGCTCTACTGACGCGTTGGGTCAAAGAGGGCGCCGATTGGCCTGGTCAGATGAAGGATGTTGTCGAAAAGAAGTCCGGTCATTGGTCGTTTCAGCCTGTCACCAGACCTGAAGTTCCCTTCATTTCAGGCAAGAAAAATTTGAATCCCATTGATGCCTTTTTACTGCGCAAACTCCATGATAAGAAGCTCGGTTACTCAAAACCGGCCGATGCACGATCTCAGATACGCCGTGTTTCATTTGTGCTGACTGGGCTTGCACCGACACCCGAAGCGACAGAAGCCTTTATCAAGAGCTATGCAAATGAGCCAGATGTGGCATATGAAAAACTTGTTAAGCGATTATTAGACTCACCTCATTTCGGTGAACGTTGGGCACAGCATTGGTTGGATGTGATTCGATGGGCGGAAACGAACGGCTCTGAAAGTAATATGTATCGCAAGAATGCCTGGATCTATCGTGATTATGTAATACGGTCTTTTAACGAAGACAAATCGTACGACCAATTTCTGTTCGAACAAATAGCTGGTGATACTGTCGGAGCAGGGGAGGCAATTGGATATCTGGTTGCAGGACCTCATGTACCGGTAGCAACTGTTGGCCAGGAGCCAAGCGCGCGACGGCAAGCCCGAGCCGATCGAATGGATGAAATTTTACAAACGGTTGGTGCTTCCGCTATGGGGATGACTATTGGTTGTGCACGCTGTCACAATCATAAATTCGATCCGATCTCTATCCGTGATTACTACGCCATGTCAGCTGTCTTTCAGGACATTGAATTTGGTAGCAGATTTCCGGAACTTGCAGAGGATCATCCCAGAAGAGTTCGTGGCCAGGAGCTCTATCGGCTCATTGATAAACATCGCAAAATACTAAGTGAAACGGGTCCCTGGGAAGAAAACTGGACTGGGTATCGAGAACTTCATTTTCCGTCAGTAACAACTCAATCCGTACGCATTTCATTTCAATCGGCTTATGCGCGGATTGATGAACTGGAGATATTTGGTCCCCTTGAGCGAGATGAAAATCTGGCACTAGCATCAATGGGTACAAAAGTTGACAGTCCCGAAGAGATGAAAGTCCCACGTTCCGGTCTTCACAAAATCAATGACGGAGAGTATGGCACCGAGGCATGGGCTGGGAAATCTTCCAAGGGAAGTAAGGAGAAACCGTGGGTGCAATTCACTTTTAAAAAACTGCATAAAATCAATCGAATCAAAATCAGTACCAATCGATTGGAGAACATGCAAACGGATTACCTGACAGGTATGAACAGGTTTTCCTTTGGCCCTTATAAAGTGGAAGTGCTGGACGACGATGGACAATGGAACCAAGTTGCTTCAATCGGGCAAATCAAAAAACTTGATCATAAGCACAAATCACGAATTGCCACACTGAAAAAGCTAAATGAATTGGTCGAACAACTTTCAGAAGAGGGCCCGCGACCAAGCTTTGTTGCTCAATTGATCAGACCAGTGAAGTCACACGTTTTTTATCGAGGCAGTCCCGAAACTCCACGAGATGAAGTGTTTGCTGCCGGGCTGGCTGAACTTAATGGTAAGCTTCCTCTAAAGCCCGATGCCTCCGGGAAGGAACGCCGCGTTGCATTTGCAAAGTGGTTAACCAGTCCAGATCATCCTTTAACCGCGCGTGTCGAAGCTAATCGGTTGTGGCATCATATTTTTGGAAAAGGAATTGTCACAACAACAAGTGACTTTGGAGCGGCAGGAGCTCTGCCATCGCATCCGGAATTACTCGATTGGTTGGCTGCCGAATTTAAAACTCCTTCGATCAATCAGTCAGAGAGGAAACAGCAATCATGGTCTATGAAATACCTGATTCGATTGATGGTGACATCGCAAGCTTTTCGTCAATCCAGTTTTCCCAGAATAGAATGCCTCGCTGAAGATGCAGACTCTGTTTTGCTCTGGCGATTTCCAACCAGACGCATGGCAGCTGAAGTCATTCGAGATTCAATTTTGCAATCCTCTGGTTCTCTTGATGCTTCCATTGGCGGTCGCAGTTTCCGAATTCACAATGTGAAGAAACGATATGCTCAATGGTTTGTGACTGATAATTATGGTCCTCATACATGGCGCCGAATGATATATCAAGAGCGGATGCGGCGCGTCGACGATCAAATGTTTACGGCTTTCGACTTTCCTGATTGTGGACAGATCCGACCGAAACGACCGATTTCCACAACACCATTACAGGCGCTGAATTTAATGAACAGCGAATTTGTGATCGATCAGTCAAAACGGATTGCTGACCTGGCAAATCAGGATTCGAACGGCGATCAGAGTGCAGCAGTAAAACGTTGTTTCGAACTATTGCTGGCCCGTAAGCCAAATGAAGGGGAATTGAAATCCAGTCTTAATTTGGCACAGGTTCATTCTCTGGACATTGTGTGTCGCGCCATCATTAATTCAAATGAGTTCGCATTTCTGCCCTAAAGCTATCAAAATAGTAAGAGTCATAACTATGAATAACGCGGAAAACCTTTCACTGCTCGGGCGTCGAATGCTTGATCGGCGCGGTTTCCTTCAAAATACGGGGCTCTCGATAAGTGGAATTGCATTGGCAAGCATGCTCGCGTCTGACGACTCGCTTGCTGATGAGCCGAAAACGGTGAGCAGTAAAATTCCAATTCGTCCGCAGATTGATCCAAAGAATCCATACTCTCCGCGCAAATCACATTTTGAGATGCCAGCCAAGCAGGTTCTGGTAATTTATTGCCCGGGCGCTGTCAGCCATGTTGATACATTCGATTACAAACCCACATTAACTAAACTACATGGGCAAAAGCCCCCTATCATTCCAGCGGTTACATTTGAAGGGCCACCCGGTAACATCGCAAAGCCATTTTGGGATTTCAAGCCGCGTGGAGAAACCGGGAAAATGGTCTCAGACCTTCTTCCGAATCTGGCAAATCAAGTCGACGATTTCTGTTTCTTTCATGCATTGACGACAGACACAAGTGCGCACCCCCAAGGTGAGAACTTCATGAATACCGGATTTACGATGGAAGGATTTCCATCGTTTGGTGCGTGGACTACTTATGCACTGGGAACTGAGGATCAGGAACTTCCTGCATTTGTTGCGATTAATGATCCGCGTGGTCTTGCACGTAGCGGAAAAAATAACTTCGGAAATGGATTTTTGCCTGCCGCTTTTCAAGGAACAGACTTTAATGCGAAAAACCCACCCCATAATTTAAATCGACCACGCGAACTGTCAGCACAGGCAGACCGTAGCACTGTTGATTTACTCAAGCTACTCAATGCACAACATCTTACAAAATATCCCGGTGATGCAGACCTTGCCGGTCGGATTGCCAGTTACGAACTTGCAGGAAAAATGCAAAAGTCTATCCCCAACGTAATGGATCTCACTGGAGAAACGAAATCGACGATCAAGGCGTATGGCGTCGAAGGAGGCAGTAAACTTCGTAGTGAATATGCGAAGAATTGTATTCTCTCGCGACGCTTATTAGAGAAGGGGGTTCGCGTTGTTCAATTATTCAATGGAAGTGATCCTTCTGGTGGAAACGGAATCACGAACTGGGACTCTCATGCCAATATCGCCAAAACACACGCTATGCAAGCAGAGATTATGGATCAACCAACGGCAGCCCTCATCGCAGACTTAAAGCAGCGAGGTCTACTGGATCATACGCTTGTGGTGTGGGCAACGGAATTCGGACGCATGCCATTTCTGCAAGGCAATGGAACCGGCCGCGATCACAACCCAGGTGCATTCACCTGTTTCTTAACAGGAGCAGGTGTTAAGCAAGGCTTCAGCTATGGGGAAAGTGATGAGTTTGGATTCAAGGCTTTGGTCAACCCGACAACTGTTTACGACTTCAACGCAACCTTACTACATCTAATGGGACTGGATCATGAACGGTTGACGTTCTATCACAATGGCCTAGAGCGACGATTAACCAATGTGCATGGGCATGTGATTGAAGACGTATTGGCTTGATTTTATGTCCCAGAACCTGAAACAAAAATGATAGAGGGAAATATGGTCTAAAGGCGGTCTGCCCTTTAAAATTCATTCGGTTCCTGATCTTACAGAGTTGAGAGCCGTTCCTGCCCAATCTGTGGAAACTAAAAAACGCCATTATGAGTTAGTTGAAATCGTCAAAGTAATTTCAAGTTACGTCTCACTACATTCTCTTTTCTCCACTTTTTTCAGGGTAAGCGATACAGGCACGCCACATATTCTCTTTACTGAATTTCATGATTCTCAAAGAGGCCAGAAGTAAACGGCCCATCTGGCTGGAAATCTTACTTGATTGATTAACATTCATTTTTAGATCGGAGATGGCAATTGACAGGATGAGTGTTGTGTGTGCTTGTAATTAGATGTGTGGTTTACAAAACAACTTGTGTAACCAGATGAATTATGAATTGTTTGGGTTTTTGCTGAACCACAAATTCTGTCACCAGGGGCATAAAACTTTGAAAGTGCGCCAGGACTATTCAATGGAAAGAAATTTCTGGAATGGCAATTTGATGTTGTTTACAATATACTTTTTACTGATTATATGATGCCAAAAACCCCAATGCATGGGTTTGGAAATGAATATAGACCTTGCAGGTGGCAATCAATCTCTTCCTGTATTTGAGAATACCAGCCAAAGTGACTATCAGACTGAAAGAGGGCTTACGATGCATAACCAGAATCTGTCAAGACGAGGGTTTCTTTTAGCGACCGGTACCGCCTGCTGTAGTGGCGCGTTCACATCAAGCGTCTCAAAAGGAGACACAAAAGGAGACACAAAAAACAAGAAACAATTCAAAAAAATCGACTGCCACCTACACATCAATCACAAAGGCCGGTCTATTGAAGATACGATTAAACACATGGATGCTACAGGAACGGAGAAAGCATTCATTCTGCCATTGGAAACTGGTGAAGGGGGAGTCGTCTTACGTACCGAAACTGTGTTACACGCATTTCACAAACACAAGGATCGGTTGATCCCATTCTGTCAAACAGACATTCGCAAACCAGATGTAATCGAGAGAATCCGCGCATACCATTTATTAGGTTGTCGAGGTATCGGCGAGCAGAAAGAGCACCTGCCTTTAAATGACCGTCGAGTGGAAGCTGTCATTGCGCTGTGCGACGAATTTAATTGGCCGATCACCATTCACTTCCAAGACAATAAAACCGGTTTTAATCAGGGGATTGAACAGCATCTCGAGACTTATTTGAAGAAATATCAACACGTGCGCATTATCGGACATGCACAATCTTTCTGGTCTCACATCAGTGCTGATGTTCCATCACCCGAAAAGACACTCTATCCCACGGGGCCTGTCAAACCTGGTGGACTATTGGATCATCTACTGAGCGAGTATCCCAATCTGTATGCGGATATGTCAGCGGGTAGCGGTTTCACAGCCATCTCTCGCGATGAGAATTTCAGTGCTGGTTTTCTTCAGCGCCATCGAAAACAGTTGCTCTTTGGGAGCGACTGTCCCTGTTATGATGGTCGTGGCGCCAACTTTAAAGGGATGTGTTACAGCACTCGCCTGCAGCAGTTCTTGCAGCGCATGGTGAAAGATGAAAGCGCGTTGCGAGACATCTTTTATAATAACGCCGAACGCGCTTTAAATGGAACAACATAGCCTGGCACACGTGTTGATTTATTTTGTTGAGAATAATGTGCGACAATGATAAATCGAGATTAGTCATTCTGTGGTGTGAGCCTGCGTTGAATCAATCGTAGTGAGTGTGGAGGATTTCATGATTTATTCAAGAGACCAGTTACACTGTTTGTCAAAAGAAATTTACTGTCTGCGTTTGAAAAGTTGGTGTGCGTCTTTCTTTTATATGTTCTTGATCCTGGCTCTTCCGGTTCTCCATGCTGACGCAAAAGACAAGGTGATCCGCGTCGGGATGATTGGACTCGATACATCACATGTGATTTCATTCACGAAAATGATCAACGATCCGCAAGCACAAGGTGATCTGGCTGATATCCGTATCGTGGCTGCATTTCCAGGAGGTAGCCCATCGTTTCCTTTGAGCCGAGATCGAGTGGCGGGTTTTACAGAACAGATTCGAGAAATGGGTATCGAAATATCCAGTTCGATTCCGGATCTTCTGAAAAAAGTTGATGTAGTTATGTTGGAGAGTGTTGATGGTAGTCAACATCTCGAACAGGTAAAGCAGGTTTTTGATGCAGGTAAGCCTGTCTTTATTGACAAACCATTTACGGCTTCACTTACCGATGCTATTGCCATCGGACAACTCAGTCGAAAACATGGTGTCCCATTCTTTTCCTGTTCGTCAAAACGGTATAGTCGTGACCTGATGGCACTCATTGATGCGAAAAATATGGGTAAGATTGTGGGATGCGATGTATATGGTACGTCAAAATCGGTGCCGAATCATCCGGACTTGTTCTGGTATGGTGTGCATGGAAATGAAATGCTCTTCACCATAATGGGATCAGGTTGCGTTTCAGTAACCGCCAGACAAACGCCTGCCTTCGAACAGGTAACAGGAGTCTGGAAAAATGGTAGAGTTGGTACTTTCCGTGGAATTCGTGATCAAGGAGGCCGCCCGGGATTTGGTGCTACCGTATTTGGTGAGAAACGTACTATGTATCACACAGTGGGAGGTGACAAAGACGGATTGATGCAGGAAATTGCACGTTTTTTTAAAACCGGGAAGCCACCTGTTTCGCCCGAGAAAACAGTCGAAATATTTGCTTTTATGGAGGCTGCTGAAGAAAGTAAACGCCTGGGTGGCGTACCTGTGTCAATTGACAGCGTAATGAAAAAAGCAACGAAGGCTGTAGAAAACCTCATCAGCAGTACAAAAGCAAAAACTCCGTATGAAATTGCTACTTTTCGCGTCGATATCACCTGCCCATTGGGACATCCGTTGCTTGCACGGAGGCAGGGTATTGCAAAATCAATCGATGATCCTCTTTATGCCCACGGTATCACACTACTGGGTGCTGGTCGGCCCATTGTTCTTGTCGCCGTCGACTGGTGTGAGATTCGCAACGACGCATACGATCACTGGCGGGAAGTTCTGGCAACCGCAGCCGGAACTACACCTGAGCGAGTGGTTTTATGTGCTGTGCATCAGCATGATGCACCTTTGCCCGATATTGGGGCACAGATAATTCTTGACGAAGTTGATATGGCAGGTGTCATGTGTGACGTGGAATTCTTTAAAGCGACAGGAAAACACATTGCTGCGAGTTTACGAGACAGCCTGACGCAACGACGATCCATCACGCACCTCGGACTGGGCCAAAGTAAGGTGGAACGGATTGCTTCGAATCGACGTGTAGTTCTTGATAATGGTAAAGTCACTTTCAGACGAGGAAGCAACGGTGCCAGCGATCGCATCAATCGAGAAGCGCCGGAAGGTTTGATTGATCCCTGGCTCAAGGCAATCAGTTTCTGGGATGGTGACCAACCGATCGCAGTGATTAGTGCTTATGCCACACATCCCATGAGTCACTATGGACGAGGGGCAGTCAGTTCTGACTTCGTCGGTATGGCACGCGAATTCCGACGAAGAGATGATGTTTCCATTCTTCAGATGTATGTTTCGGGATGTAGTGGAGACGTAACGGCGGGCAAATACAACGATGCCTCTCCTGAAAATCGTCCTCTACTGGCAAAACGTCTTTATGATGCAATGAAAGTATCTTGGGAATCGACCAGGCGGGTTCCCATTGAACAAATTTCGTTTCGATCAACGCCCCTTGAGCTTGAATTTCGCAAGACTGACGAATACACAGAAACAGCAATGCGGCGCGTACTGAATAACAAATCAGCGACTCAAAAAGCACGCGTGCATGCCGCAATGGGGCTCAGCACATTGAAACGTTTACAGGAAGGTCGTGCTATCGATTTGCCATGTATTGACTTTGGAGCAGCACAGATTGTACTTTTTCCAGGAGAGTCATTTGTAGGATACCAGATTCTTGCGCAGAAATTGCGTCCCGATTCGTTTGTGATGTCGATCGGTTATGGTGAATGCTGGCCCGGTTATCTTCCGACTCAGGCTGCATTCAAGGATGACTTTGATGGTCATTACTGGTTATGGGTTGCACCAGGTGCTGAAGAACGTATCACTGCAGCGCTGAATCGTGTACTGCTTCCTGGCAAACAGAAGAACTAACACCTTGGAGAGAAATTTGTATTATCCATTGATGAATCATTTTGTGATACAAGGCTGGTCGCTGATGTTGCTGCTTGGTTTGAATTTGATTCAGCCGAGTTTTGCAGATGGCGCGCCAATTAAGATGATAGATCCTGATAGTTCCACTGGATCGTCAGCAGCAGTCATTGTCTCGGAAAGTACACTCGCCCATACTTCGCTCCTCCTTCCTCTCGAGAAGACCGGTCAAATTGTCGGCGAGAGTGATGCCGCTAAACAGCTGGTTCACCTTGGGAGTGATCTCAAAAGGATTCTAGACTATTCAGGGAGTGGTTTGGATCAGGTCATTCAAATTAATATCTGTGTCAAAAATCGACACGATTTACCAAAAGTTCAACACGAACTGGTCACTTTGTTTAAGGGCAAAACTCTTCCGGCAACAACGTTTGTCGCAGGTGACCTGCCACATCCAAAAGCACTTGTTGCGATTGATGCTGTAGCTGTCTCATCGTGGAAGTCCAAAAAGACGGTTCAGATACTGACGCATCCCGAAGTATTCCATCAGCAAGGGCAATCGCACGTCGCTTTACTTCCCTGGGGAGAGACAATTTACCTGTCCGGCTGGGTTCATCGTGGCAAAGGAGAACTGGCAACGGCCGTTGATGGAACAATGGAGTTTCAGCAAAAACTACTCAATCGCCTTGGTGGCAATCTCGATGGGGTCGTACGGATCCGTGTGTTTCTCAAACCGGCAACCGAACGCGATACAGTCGCAGCAGCGATTGCCAAATTATTCAAAGGCCATGAAGCTGTACCACCGGTCGTCTACACTCCCTGGGGAAATAAACGCACACCCGAAATCGAATTCATTGTCGCTGGTCGAAAGCCAATGAAAAAACCCAGGCGTGCAGGAGTTGAATTCTTTAACGTTCCGGAACTGAAGGCGTCTCCCGTATTCAGTCGAGCAACACGAATTAATTCTGATCGTCGAATTTATCTTTCAGGAATCGCTGGTGGTGCAGGGGATAGCGCGGATACGCAGGTCAGTAATGTTTTCAAACAGTTACAAGCAGTGCTCAAGAAGTCTGGCAGCGACAGGAAACATCTTGTCAAAGCGACCTATTTCATGGGCAACAGCGATGCGTTTCAGGCATTAGGGGAAGTGCGTCGGAAATATTATGATCCAAAACGTGCTCCCGCTGCTTCTGGTTTTTTGGCGGGACCCAGTCCGTTTTTGGATTCAGTGATCAATATGGATATGATTGCGATTCCTGTTCCCACTGATTCAGATGAGAATGAGAAACAAAGTAAATCACAACTGACTGACCCTGCTGAAGCATTGTCGACATTCAAGTTTGCACCAGGTTTTCGTGTCGAATTAGTGGCGGCAGAGCCCTTGATACGCGATCCAGTGGCCATGGCTTTTGATGAATTCGGACGGATGTTTGTTGTTGAGTATCCGGAATATAACCAACAGTTTGCCAAAGAGAAACAGAAAGTCAACGGCACTATTCGTCTGCTGGAAGATACCGACGGTGATGGTCGATTTGACAAGAGTACAGAATATGTGTCGGGATTGAAGTCGCCCTCTGCTGTTGCCTGTTATAACGGTGGTCTGTTTGTGGCAGCGGCTCCGGATGTATTGTTTTGTAAAGATACAAACGGCGATGGCAAGGCTGATGAAAGGCGAGTGGTATTTACCGGATTTCGTCGGTTGGAAAATCGAACCGACCCGTCGTTAAATACGTTTCTTTGGGGATTTGATAATCGGTTTCATGCCTGCACCAGTTATTCGGGTGCCAACGTTCGGGCTGTGATGGACAAGAAATCGCAACCACGATCCATTGGGAATAGAAATTTCCTGTTTGACCCACGCACTTTACAATTTGATCTCTCCAGCGGTGGAGGACAACATGGTTTGGCCATAGATGATTGGGGTCGCGAGTTCCTTTGTACGAACAGTTCGCCAGTGAAAATGTTAATGTACGATGATCGCTATCTGGCACGAAACCCCTATCTGAAAGCTCCGGCCCCAGCAGTTGAAATCACCGAGGGTGGCAAACATACGCAGTTATTTCGCATCAGCCCGGAGGAGTTCTGGCGTAAAGAGCGAACACGTTTACGATCTACTGGAAAAATGAAAGGTAGTAATGAAGGTGGAAAATCATCCGGTTTCTTTACGGCTGCGACTGGCGTGACGATCTATCGCGGAGATGCCTGGCCTGCGAAGTATCGTGGCAGTGTCTTTGTTGGTGAGCCGGCAAACAATCTGGTTTTTCGTGCGCAGCTGGAACCAAACGGGGTAGGGCTGATCGCACGTCGTGCCGATCCAAAATCGGAGTTCCTCGCTTCAACTGATACCAGGTTTCGTCCGGTTCAATTTGCCAACGGACCTGATGGTAATCTGTATGTTATTGATATGAACCGCGATCTGATCGAAGGGGCCATGTTTCTTCCACCGGAACTATTACAAAACCTTAAAGTGAACGGCGGTGATAATCGCGGGCGAATTTATCGAATTGTGCCCGATGAATTCAAGCAACCAGTTCTTCCCAAATTCAGTGAGGCACCATCCACAGAATTAGTCGGTTTGTTAGAACATCGCAATGGTTGGCATCGTGACACCGCATCCAGACTGTTATACGAACGACAAGACAAATCCGCGGTCGAATCGTTGAAAAAACTGGCTGCAGAATCAGACTTCTCCGTCGCTCGCATGACCGCAATGTATACGCTTGATGGACTTAACGTGTTGGATGATCAGACTCTCCTCAGGGCCATGGACGACGATGTTGCGAACGTCCGCATACATGCGATTCGTTTAGCTGAGGATCGACTTGACGCGTCTTCGGCATTGCAAGTCAAGTTGATTAATTTAACAGACGATCAAGATCTCACTGTGCGGTATCAGCTTGCATTCTCACTGGGAGAGTTAAAAACGTCTGCACAACGAAATCAGGCCCTGTCGCAACTCGTCTTGCGGGATGGAAAGGATCAATGGATGCAACTGGCCCTGTTGAGTTCACTTTCAGAGGGGGCAGGAGAACTGTATCAGAGACTCGCCGACAATGAAGATTTTCGTAAAACGAAATACGGGCGTGGATTTCTTAGTGCCTTAACCCGCCAGATTGGAGCTGACAATCGCCAGCAGGAAATGGCTGTCGTGCTTAATAGCCTCGACAAGTGGAACGGTGAAGAGAAAGAATTAGAAGAGACCATCGTTCTTGCATTGCTGAGACAGCAATCCGTAATGGCACGGCGTCAACTTCTCGATGGAGGTCACAGTGCGTTAAAAGCAATTCTGACTCGTCTTCTAAATACAGCAAGTGAAGATGCTCTTAATGAAAAACAGAAGTTGGCTCAACGTGTTGAAGCGATTCAAAGGCTTGTTTTTTTTCAATACAGCGAAGTAAAAGATGTGTTATCTTTGTTACTCGAGCCACAACAGGATCATCCGGTGCAGGCTGCCACCATTCAAACGCTTGCACAATATAATGATGTTGGCATTCCGGAGTTGCTCATTGATCGATGGCCAAAGTTGACTCCGGCGTTACGCGCTAAGGCAGCCGAAACGCTATTTTCTCGATCAGCATGGAGTACGGCATTTCTCGATGCTATCGAGAAAGAGCAGATTGGGCGGGGAGACCTCAATCCTGCGCGTGTTGAATTACTCAAACGGCATCCAGACAAAGTTTTGGCGAGACGCGTTCAGAAGCTGTTTGCCAATACCTCACTACAACGTCGTAAAGAGATCGTTCAACGGTATCAATCAACGCTCAAATTGCACGGTGATCCTGCCAAAGGCAAGCACATCTTTAAAAAAGTTTGTTCTGCCTGTCATCGTCTTGAAGGAGTCGGCACTGCTGTGGGAGCTGATCTAAAGGCGATCCGAGATCGTGGCAAAGCGGCAGTATTGTTGAACATACTCGATCCGAACCGCGAAGTGAAACCACAATACATGAGTTATTCTCTGTTAACAGAAGGTGGTCTGGTGATTTCAGGCATGATTTCCAATGAGAGTGTTAACAGTATCACCATACGAAAACCGGATGGGACCGAGGTGACGATTCTGCGTATCAATATCGACGAGCTTCGTAGTTCAGGACTTTCATTTATGCCAGAAGGTCTGGAAAAACAGGTCGACGAGCAGGCAATGGCCCATCTCATTGCCTATCTGATGAGTCAGCAGTCGGCTAAAAAATAATTGTTATTGATCGTCGGGTATCAAAAAGACTGTCGTCCGTTAAGTTCAAAGGGCAATTGATCTTTGATAACAAAAACGGGTGAAAGAACTGGCGCGAGTCAGGCAGGTATGCTGTGAATGGCTGTTGAGAGCGAGTTTTCTTCTGCCAACGCGCGTACGTTGAGGATGAAAAATGACTTGTGTTTCGATTTGAACTATGCGGCAATCCGCTCGTACGACTTGATCAGCGCACCGAGATGTTCCTCGCAGCGGATCTCGTCGAGCCTGATTGACTCGTATTCGAGTGGCGGATCGGTAGAACTGTAAGGACGAAATCATGAATAGTTCATCAATAAATACGAGGACAATGGCTGTTCACTTTTACTTTTACAATTGAACACAACCAGAGAGCGAAAATTGAGAGAAAGCCAATCATCGTCACATCCAGGAGGCGCTTCAGGGAAGCATTGAAGAGTGTAAGTTTCATTTCTTATGAAACTTACACTAGTTACGGTCGCTCAATTTTTCCCTCATCGAAAAAGATCGGCAAGAAAAACAACCCGTTCACCAGACTCGCTTTGCCAGCCTGCAATCCCTTCAGAATAGGAAGCTGACAGGAAAACGGCTTTACCAGGGAAAAGTGTGAGAGCGCTAATGGGACGACGGTTTCCACTAGAGAATTCTTTGATTTTCTGGCCATCAAAATCCCACATCGCCACGATTTTGTTTAATTGGACTCCGCCAGCTGTGATGAATTTTGAACCATCTGGCAAGAAGCGTGCTTGAGTGCCCTGAACGGAACAGCGCAGCGATCCATCGAATGAGAACAACGAAGTTTCCACACCGTACGAAGCGAGAATCCACTTACCATCAGCCGAAAGATCAATGTCCTGAACTCCGAAAGGATGCGGTGACCGTCGATTCAGTTCCAGCGTTCGAGTCAGGTTGTACTCGGGCGTTTTCCCAGTGGCGCTCCATATTTTGATCGCAGGCATCAACTTCTTGCCAAACAATTCGCCTCTTTGTCCTCCAGAAATGAGGAACTTCCCATCAGGGGAAAACTTTAACTCTGTGACCGCAGCCACATGGTCTTTCAGGATTTGCATCGGCTGGTTTGATTTGGACTGAAGGTCCCAAATTATGATGTTACCGTCTCTCAAGCCGCTGGCAAAATAGCGTCCCGTCGGATCAAACGTGCCTGATTCCACGAAGCTGGTTTCTCCTTCCAGAACGCGGACCACTTCACCTTTTGTGGTATCCCAGATAGAAACCGGTGCCTTCTCTTGCAACTTACGAATTACATCGCCGGGCATGCTGTCTGCTGTGGTTGCCAGGAACTTTAAATCGGGACTGAAATCAAGAGCCGTAGTCCCCACCGGTCCAGATGTTCTAAAAGCCCTTCCAATAGTGTGCTGGGGATCCGAAAAATCCCAGATCAAGCCTCCCGTATTACTGTTACAGACAGCCATCCGTTTCGTTTCAGAATGAAATTTGATTTTGTGGGGTGCCTGATTTTCATAGAAATCCGGTTCTGTGAGGACAGGACGCAGATTAGGGATCAGTTGATCAGAATAAATTTTGAGGTCCCCCTTCGCATCGATGGTAATGATTTGATTTTTCTGTTTAGAGAAATCGAGGAATCGAACATTTTGGGGGTGTGATATAAGACTGGTGATCTCTTTGCCTGTCTCCGCATCCCAGACCAGGAGTTCATTTTTTTCAATTGCGACCAGCAAAGAATTATCCTGGCCATATTCTGTTGGCACCCAGAGTGCTTGATTTCGGCCTGCATACTCTCTGGTTATTTTTGCTTCCCGCGGATCCATCAGCTTGATCGAGTGAGTTTCTTTAATTTCCGGCGCTTGATTTGGTGATACTTGCAATAGACACCAGTCGGTACCGGAGACTAACAACTGCTCTCCGGCATCAGTAAATCCTATTGAATTGATATTGGGAAAAAATGGTTGATTTTCATAAATCAATTTATTTTTCTGGATGTCCCAAACGTATAACCGATCGACCAGGTTTGGTGCATTTTCCGGAGACCAGTCGATTGATTGCGGAAATTTATTGAAAATACCACCACGAACAAACGCTACCAATGAATCATCGACTGAAAAGTTGATTAGCCTGACGTGTTGAATAAAAGATCGCCAGTCATGTTTAAACCACATTGTATCTTCCGCACGGATGTCAATTTCCGCAATTTTTTTCTTAGTCAATACTTCCCAAATTTCAACACGTTCTTCGACTGCCGCTACTACATAGCGTCCGGTATTGGAAACGCGATGCTTTTTAAGCGGTTTTGGAAATGAGAGACTTGCGACTTCGGTAAACGAATTTGTCTCAAAAATCTTTAGTATTGGTTCTTGATAGCAGGAAATGAATTTTATTTCACCAGAAATATTAAAGACAATTTGTTTGTCAGTACTTTCCGGCATCAATGAATACTCTTTGATGGTTTTATGCGTTTCGAAATTCCACGTACGAATTCTGCCTGTTGACAACGGAAATAGCAGGTGGGGGCGATTAGGTAGCAATGCGAGCCCTTTTACTTCATCAAGATCTACAGTCATTTCTACATCGGCTGTTCGTCCCCCAGAACTTCTTTTTAGCTCCATGACATCCAAGAAAAGTTCTTGTATCGCAGTCTGATCGAGCTTTGATTTGAGACTTAAAAATTGCCCTTTTGCGATGGATTTGTGACCTTGTATCCAGTTCATCCCAGCCACAAGCGTCTCGTAATAATTCCTCTTCTCTTCAGAGAAATGAGTTGAATAACCTTCAACCATTCTCTTGAACGGATCCAACATTTTTTTCAATGCATAGACCTCTTGATTGCGTGGAGAATTGGGTGGTATTGAATACTCATCATGTCGAATGATCGCCTGTAGGGCGTCATGGAAACCGAATGGAACCTGCGTTTCAAAACGCTTTGTACTGAGACACTCAAGACCGAAGTCGAGAAGTCTATCATAGAGTGACCAGCTTTTTTCTCCTGTCTGCTTTGGGATTAACGCATTCCGATACTCTCGATAGAATGGTCTATAATCAAACTGAACAGCAATGGCTTGATCAAACCAATAACGTGGGCTCGCAGGTGAGAGTCGATCAAACTCACCCTCCTCAATTGTTAGCCCGAACTCAGTCGCTCTGGGATCCTGGCGAAATGACATGCGAAACAATTTGAGTGGTGCCTCAGGGAGTCCAGGTGCGATCTGGTACGCCTGTAAATAGAGTCGATAAGCTTTGCGAAGATGTCCCATATGAACCGATTTTGCATTTGCCAGATTTGTGTTATAGACCGTGTTGTAAGAGGGCCAGAACTGATTGAGCGTATTACCATTCATTGCCATTTCATTGTAAAAACCACCGAGGATCATGTTTTTGAGCCAGGGATCTGCCTCAGCCTGATTTTCAAGTGAAACAATGAACTGTGCTAAAATTGAACTATGAGCAGGAGCCAGAATCATGCCTACCTCCTCAAAATAAATTCTTCTTTCGAGAGAGGTCAATTGCTTTTTATTAATGGCTTTGCGGTAGTGGTGAGTCATTTTTTCGCGGAGTTGTATTGCCTGACTGGAATACAACAGCATTCTCACGATCTGATAGTTGATTATTTCTGAGTTGCGTGTGGCGTCATACAGCTTTACCAATTGATTGGCATATAGCCTCGTCTCCTTCTTGTTTTTTCTTGCTAATTCCTCAACGAACAGTGCATAGACCAGAGGATCTTTGCAGCCTAGATCAACGATCTTTTTACCGTCCTCTGCAAAGTGATCGTCAAACTGATCAGAATAAAATTTAGATGATCGATGTTTTTTATAACGTGTTATCGATACCCGCCACGCCGCTTCTTTCAGAAACTCACTGACCAAATTATCCCATTTGGGATCGCGGTGACCATTCTGTTCGTACTCAGTTATGAACAGGTTCTGATACCAGTCGGCACGGTCTTTCTGGAACTGGTCTTCGGTATAAGTTACTTTCACCTGATTCAGAGGAAGCGGCTCATAATTTGCTTCCCAGGGGATCCCCTTTACTAACTCTGGATCGATTTTCATTTCAGCAACTGCTGTTGGAGCAAAGACAATTCGTTCTTTACTGTCAGTATGCGCTTTCAAAGCCTCTTGACGCTGCTGTTCTTCCACACTGAGTTTTGGTGTAAGGGCATTCGGAGAGATCTCTGGTTTCGTATTCCGGTTTTTGTGCGTAGCAGTAGCGTAGTAATCCGCTGCCAACGAGAACAAATCGAACTGCCGACCAATTACTACGGCAATCAATGCCAGAAGGCTCGCGGCTACAATCCACTTCTTTGAACTAAGTAGTCTGCTTGGTTTGCGAATCATTTCAAATTCTCCCGGATTCAGGGAAGTTTCCAGATATTAATATTTCCATTCAGAGAAGCAGCAGTCACATGTCGCACATTGGGACTCACATTGAGTGCCATTACAGGAGAATTAGTACTGGTATACTCTTTCACCATTTTGGACTGGCGGAAGTCCCATAAGCGGACAACACCACTTTGATACCCCGCCGCCAGCAGATTTTTGTTCGGAATGAAACACAGGTCATTCACGATGTCATAATCACTCTCCAGCAACCCGATTTGAGATTTATTATTGCGTGAAAAAAGATGAATCTGTCCCGTACGACTTGCGACAGCGATCAAATTGTTGTCTGCGGAAATCGCGCTGTCCACGCCTGTAAAGCCAGTCTGTATGAACTCTTTCGCTTGTGAGGGTTTTTCATAGTCCCAGAGTTCAATTTGATTCGTACCCGTCATTAGTAAAGAGAGTGGGCTTTGATCAAATCGCGTTAGCCGCTGGATCGGCTGGTCCAGGCGGATCGATGATAGGATCTTATCCTGCCTTGGATCCCAGCTTTTGATCTGGCCATCCTGTGCGCTGGCCAGCAGTAGCTTTCCATTCTGATTCCACGCAACAGATGAAATGCGGTCTTCGAATCCTGTTAATTTCCGCCAGTCCTTATATTTCTTGATAATACGCTCCGTCTGGCTGATGTCGTTCAGCTGTCGGACACCCACATGATTCGTTTTGGCATTTTTCTGCCCCGTTCCGTAAGCGAGATACGCCCCATCAGGTGAGAAAGCAACTGTCGAGATCGTAACGGGTGATTCCATGGTAAAACTGGCGGGAGGGTGTTTCGTATTCCACATAAATATTTTCCCCTCTCCAGCACCGGCGATCCAGACACCGTCGGAAGAAAGGTCCAGGGAATGAATTGCTGTGTCAGCGAAAAATTGATGTAGGAGTTCATCAGGTAAAGCAATCGGTGGTAAATGATAAATGTTGAGTTTTTTGTCACCGGTCGCGACAATTCCCACTTCGCCATTCTCAGACAACAGCATTTTGGTCCCGATTTGAGACGGGGATTTCACTTGTCTGGATTCAATCAATTCTCCGGTGCCAGTTCCCCAGAGATTTAAAGTACTTTTTTCGAGCGTCAGAGCGCGCTGGACGCGTATCGCAAAAGCAGCATAATGACTGCCTTTCCCGAAAACGCGAATTTTTTTACCGGTCATCGCGTTCCAGACATGAATCTGGTTCTCTGTGAGGGACAGGGCAGTCCTGGCATCTCCCGAGAGTGCGAGTGCTGTTGTCATGCCTTCCGTCGGTAGTACTCGTTCTTTTCTTGACTCGAGAGAATTCCATATCGTAACCGAGTTGCGGTCAAAGCCCTGGTTCCCAATCAGAACGCGACTCAGGTTACCGTTGGCTGACATCAGCCGGGCAAAAAATTTAGAGATCTCGAAACGTTGTATCTCTGCCCCGGATTGAATGTCCCAAATGCGAACTGTACCATCTTCTGCACACATGGAGATTAAATTTGATCCATCACGAGAAAAACTCAAACGGTCCGGAGGCTTCAAGTGTCCGTCTAATTTTCTGTATTCTTCTGTCCCACTTGTTCTCACTTCATACAGACGTATTGAATTGTCGGCAGCCGCGATCGCAAGGTATTTTTCCCGAGGTGAAACAGCGAGTGTTTTCACCCACACTGAAAGTCTTGCAAATCCCGTTTGATTAACATAATCCAGCCCCTTGCGAAAATAGTATTTCACTACAGAATTGTTATCGAGCACAGCATAGATAGAGTAGGCAGGTCTATCAATGTATTGAGTGACTACAACATCCATCGCGCGGATATTTTCTGCAAGCGGAATCGTAATCTCTTTGCCAGACTCTATGGGCCACTTTTGCGAGGCACCTATGGTTGCAGGGGCCCTTCGTCGGGGATCAATTTTTGCGGGTGTCGGCTTCTCCACCTGCACTAGAATTGGTATCCCCAACTCCACTCTATAAAGAAACATCACCAACAATGTACAGCACAACACGACAAGAAGCATAGCCTGGGATGTGAGCTTGCGTTGCTTAACGCCGCCATTCGTTCGAGCTTCCGCTGTTCTCATCCGGGCAATCAGGACATCACGTTCTGTTCGTATTTGAGCGAGTCGAGTGTTGACTTGATTGAGTTGACTCTGGATCGCTTCAGCTTGTTCTTCTTGATCTTGAAACGCACGTTCAAGCTCTTCCCGTATGAGGTCATCTTCGGGATCAGTGGGTTTTCCTGACTTTTGGTGTGCACGAACCTCCCGTTTGAATTGTTTGAGAAGGTTTTGCGCATCATGATCTAGCATCGCAAGCTGGTCGCGATGCTTTTCCAGTTTTAAAATTGCCCGGTCAATTTGGAGCTGTGTACTTTGTAATCGCTCGGCTAAGATCGGGGACTTCGCTTCAAACCAGTCGTGCCACCTTTCGACAATTCGTTCGATCAGATTTGGTGATCTTCGATTGAGAATCTCCAGGTCCTCGTCGAAGTCGTCAAAGCGGGGAGCGGAAATAATCGCAGTATTAGAGTTGGAAACGTTGGCTTGTGGGACTGGCCTTGAAAAACAGAGAGGATCATTCTGGAGTAACTGCCCCGCTTGTGAGGGAAGAGGCTCTCCATTTTGGAATGCTTTCACATCGGCTAAAACTGCTGCTGCATCATCGTATCTGTGTGATGGATCTTTTGCCATCAGTTTAGAGACAATTGCAGAAAGCTCAGGAGGGACATGAGGGACCAACTCAGCAAGAGGCAGCGGGTGCTCATATACATGCTGAAAAATCATCCCGGTTGGACTATCAGAATAAAAAGGAAGTTTTCCACTGATCACTTCATAGAGGACAACACCCAAAGAATAGAGGTCACTGCGAGCGTCTACTGCTCTCCCGCTACCTTGTTCTGGAGAAATATAGTCCATCGTACCGAGGACCATACCAGAGTGAGTGGGCCCGTTGTCATCCCCTAGTGACTTAACCAAACCAAAGTCCAGCAGCAAATAACGGTTCGTTTCTTGCTCCACAAGAATGTTTCCAGGCTTAACATCCCGATGAACTAATCCCACCTTATGGGCTGCTGACAATCCTTCGAGTATCTGTTCTGCAACAGAGAGAGACTCAGATACTGAAAGTGGTGACAGCGCCAATTGATCAGCGAGTGATTTTCCTTCGACAAATTCCATTGCAAAGAAATGATGTCCTTGATCCTCACCAATAAAAAATATCTGTATGATATTCGGATGAATGAGCTTTGCGACACTCGCTGCTTCTGAGTAGAAACGCTGCACGAATGACTCATGGCGTCCCAGCTCCGGAGGTAGAACTTTTACTGCAACTTTCCGTTTCAGGGATTCGTCATAGCCTTCATAGACATCTCCCATACCGCCGCTTCCAATAAGCCGACGAATCTGGAATTGTCCAATTTTGTTGAAAGGCAGACTGGTTGGCTCCGTAGGTAAGGCTATTGTTGCCTGGAGAAGGTCAGGGCATTCCGAGGTGGAAGAATTTCCTTCTAGATCAGGCAATATTCGAGACTTCCGAATGTTTTCCAGTTTTGCAATCAATCCATCGATGTTTTCAAAGCGGTGGTTGCTATCAAAGCCGAGCGCGCTGTCAATGAATGGACGGAGATCTTCGGGAATACGCGATAGAACTTTTGGACTTTGTAAATAATCGATAACAGAACAGTCTGCAATCAATCGACAAGCTAATTGACCAACCTCAAAACAATCAACCATTTTAACATTGATTGTAAGGTTAGCCTTATCTACTTCGCGCTGAGCTTTTACGATATCTCTGGGTAGCGTTTCTAATTCAAGTCTACCAAATGAATCGAACCAGGGGGCATCACTCGGGAATTGTATAATATCACTATCAAGTTCAACGCCAGGCAGCAGAGGTGATAAGCCCCATTTCCGGGATGAGTCAAAGAAGACGATTTCTGATTGATTGATAGGACCACAGAGCAAGTTTGCCGTGTGCCTTTCGCGAATTGATTCTGCAACACCAAGTAATACATCCAGTATCTCGTTTAGCGTTGTAATACTGGAAATCGAGCGTGTTGAAATCGGA
Organism: Planctomycetota bacterium; assembly: GCA_022600195.1. GTDB lineage: Bacteria > Planctomycetota > Planctomycetia > Planctomycetales > Planctomycetaceae > Gimesia. Next base: position 137,330 of record JAHZKX010000011.1, on the reverse strand, counting down.
GGCCGCTTGTCATCATCCAAATCTTTTTGGTTAGTCATGTTGATGTGACTCTCGGTCGACTATTGTAGTCAGCTGCTTAAGGATTGCAGCTTTTGATTTACTTTCCCGGCGACGAATTTCATCTTCATCATTGGGTATCTGTTGAAAGACAGACTCAAGATCACCTCAGGCTTTCAAATAATCTCCCAGGGCTTGCCATTCTAATTCCACTTCGTCATCAAAATTTTCATGACAACCATATTTTCTGACGTTTCCTTCAACAACCACTCTTAATCGATCGCTGAATTGTCTGCGAACTCTTTTATAATGATTTTCAACGTCCGTTACTTTGATATTTAGACATTTGGCTATTTCTACATTCGAAAGTCCTTCGAGCACTTTTCCATAAAACACTCGAAAGTTGTCAACTCGTCCCTGTTTGAGATAATCTGTTTTTAATTGCTGTAAGGTAGTTAGTAATAATTCATCTGCCCACGCTCCGTAAAAACTGTCTTCTGCAGGATCAATCTGGCGACTAACAAGATCTGCTGCAAGATCTGGTGTGATGGCAGACATGATTTTTTCACGACCGGACTGGACACGAGCCCTGTTTGAGATCATATTCCTGACAACCGCGCACAACATTGTGCTCAGTTTGGATCGACGGTCCTTTAGCCATCGAGAAAGGAGATTCGCGGAAAGGATTGCTTTGAATACCTCGGCAGTAATGTCTTCGGCATCCTGAGGAGTCAGTTTTCCACTGCGGGCAGCAAAGCGAACAATCGGCCCCCAATAATCATCGAGAAAGGTTTTCCATTCTGGAGCCTCACGACTTTCTACGATCCGCTGAATCAATGTCTGACGTGTTTGCGGAAATCGATTCACAGTCGCAGGACCTTTTGCTTCCAGTTAACCAGTTAAATTGAAATACTTTCAATTCTCTTCATTGCTTACTTTGCTTGTCAAGCATTTACTTTCATGTGGGTCACTCTTTCTTTGACTTTAACTCATTGAGTTCTTGATCGATCTCCAGTTCATTAGCATTGGCTGCCAGATTATCTGTTTCCAGCTGTCCAGCAAGTTCTACAGATGTCAGGTCGGTCATAGAGTGTAATTCATCCAGCGCATCTGCCTCTGATTCGGCTTCTTCTACTTTTTCGCGAAGTCGGTCAAACTTCCGAAATGCATTTGCATTAAAGGCTGACTCTTGTGCGCAGGCAAGTGATGACCGTGATTGTTTGCGGATTTCAGCAGATCGTTTACGAACTAATAAACCTGTCAAATGACGTTTTGCTTCCGCAAGTTTCGCTTTCATCGCAGACAGCTGAACCTTTAACGTTTCTCCAGCCTTCTTAACAGGTCCCATTTGTTCTTTAAGGGCCTGACTAAGGCTTTCGTGTTCTTTTTTGCGTGTTAAAGCTTTCCGAGCCAACTGATCATCACCATTTTGTACCGCTTGTACTGCACGCTGTTGCCACTGATTTGCTTCTACTTCATTCTTGGAATATTCTCGAAGAAGTCGTTTTTCACCTGCAAGTACTTTCGCGGTATCCTTAGTCACAGCTTCTATGGAATATTCCATTTCTCGAATAGCCTGTTTCAGCATGATCTCCGGATCTTCAAACTGATCAATCATGTCGTGAATATTGGCTGAAATAATGTCGTTAATACGTTGGAAGATTCTCATGTGTTTTTCCTGATTCTTGTAGAAATCCCGTTTGATGGACTGACTTGTGGTCACGTTTCATCTAAGTGATGTAGTAAGAATCTCGACTCGGTCAGGAATTATTGTTTTTTTAGGAAATTTTTTGTTTTTAGCCGCTATTTTACTGGTTCAAGAGGCCTGTTTTCAGTGCCATTTACAACAACTGGCTTTGACTCTGCTTTGCTTTTGCTTCGATAACGCGTATTAGTGGGGGGAATTCTCGAGCAGATTAACTAAAGGATCGAGGGTTCGAATGCTTCTCCAAAGTTCTGACCAGGTAATCTCAGGTGTTTAACAGATCGTCTGGAAATGGATTCAAATCTCTCGTTCTCAGGCTTAACCCAAATAGGGAGTCCCTGTCTTGCAGGTTTTTAAAATTTTATGGACTACCACCATATCTGGCATATCTAGTCGCAGAACGAATTATGAAATTGCTCACACTTCGTCACGCTAACTCAATTGACGTATCGCGGACTGTTTATGTTATAATCGCAATTCTACCCAAAACCATAAACCGGCTCTGACCCAAAAATATTTCCCAGTAAAAAACTCAACAGGAAACCCGCAATCATGACATCCACTTCAGATTCCACCCGCCGCGCTTTTTTGAAAACATCGGTTGCAGCCGCTACCGCTTTCGCCGCACCGGCATTTGTTCGCGGACAAAATTTGAACTCGAAATTGCAGTTCGCGGGCATCGGCACCGACGGCAAAGGGTATTCCGACATCAAGCTCATTGCCAGCCACGACAAAGTGAAATGCGTTGCCTTTTGCGATGTCGATTTGTCGCGGACCGCAAAAGTCAAGCCTTTGGCTCCTGAGGCTCCTGTCTACCAAGACTATAAGAAAATGCTGGATGAGCTGGGTGATAAAATCGATGCCGTCTCGGTTTCAACTCCCGACCATACTCACGCCATCATCAGCATCGACGCTATGCAACGCGGTAAACACGTTTACTGCCAGAAACCGCTGACACGCACGGTTTGGGAAGCCCGCCAAATGCGGCTGCAAGCAAAAAAATCGGGCGTCATCACACGGATGGGAAACCAAATCCATTCGCACTCGGCTTATCGCACCGGAGTGAAAGCAATTCAAGATGGTACCATCGGGAAAGTGACGGCGATACATTCCTGGGTTGGCACCACCGGGCACGGACGCAGTGGTTTGCTCGACAGGCCTGCGAATAATGAATCGGTGCCGAAATCACTCGATTGGAACCTCTGGATCAGCGTTGCTCCCATGCGTCCTTACGGCGGAAACCGAGTATACCACCCCTTTACATGGAGAGACTGGCAGGACTTCGGTTCTGGAGCTATCGGCGATTTCGGCTGCCATTTACTCGACCCGGTGTACACGGCCCTCAAAATTACTGGCGACCCCCTGAGCGTGCGCTCGGACCACACCGGCATGAACGACGAAGTCTGGCCCGCCCAGGAAACCATCAAATACGTCATTCCCGGCACGCAGTATACGGCCAGTCGCAGCCTGCCGATTACCTGGTACGATGGCGGACGGCGGCCAAGTAACGGCATCGCGAAACTTTTACCCGGCCAATCTCTGCCGAACGGAGGCTCTATTTTCGTTGGTGAAAAAGGCAATATGATTCTGCCTCATGTCGGCCAGCCGTTCGTAAACATCGAAGGTGTTAAAATCGAACCAGTGGAAAGCCTCGACCATTACCACGGTTGGGTCGATGGTTGCCTGTCCGGAAAACAACCCAGCGACGGGTTTGAATACGGTGGCCATCTGACCGAAGCTGTGCAATTAGGAAATGTTGCCGCGTACTTCCCGGGTGAAACCCTCGAATTTGATGGCAAAGCTCTCAAAATCACGAACAACTCGGATGCCAACAAATACTTGACGCGGGACTACCGCACCGGCTTCGAAATCGCCTCGATTTAGACTCCCGCATTCCTCTGGATAGAAAATACCTTGTATGCAGGCATTTGATATATACCGTTTTACAGTTTTTCTTGCAATTCTGTCTGGGACGAGCACCGTGTTGGCTGCCGATTCGGAGTTGGCAAAGCACATCACAGTTCCGGACGGCTGGAAGGGGGAACGAATATCGCTGCCCCCTTCATTTGCCAAAGAAATGCAGTTCAAAGGGATCGAAGAAGCCCGGTTTTCGCCGGGCATGTTTCAGGAAAAATCCGACACGTTTTTCTCTTACTTTTTCGTATTTAAAATCGATCCCGGCAGTGAACTATCACAAAAAAACATCGAACGCGAATTACTCACGTATTATCAAGGGCTGTCTCGTACCATCTTCAACCACCGAAAAAAGAAAATCGATACCAGCCAGTTTACCTGCAAACTGACAAAAGCCAAACCGGTCGATCCGCAGAAGATTTACCCCCAAGGGCTCACAGAATATTCGGCAACGGTCAAATGGAGTGAACCGTTTGTTACCCAGAAACCGCAAACGCTGAATCTAATCATTCAGGTCTGGACAGGTAAAACAACCAAGCATGGCTGTCTGTTCGTCTGCGTTTCGCCGCAAGATTTTAAAGCCGATATCTGGGAGTCGATGCGAAACATTCGCGGCACTTTTTACCGCAATCTGCAGAAGTAACTTTTCTCAATCAACCGTGCTCACATCCTCCCCTGCTTCCGAAGTCCTTAATCGCTTTCACCACGATTGCTTTTGTATGAATAACGGGTACTAATGGGGGAACAAAAAAGCCCTTCGTCGCGTGACGAAGGGCTTGATGTTGTAAGTGCTTGTTTTAAGAAGCTTGCAAAGTACACCCGAAGGGATTCGAACCCCTAACCCCCGGTTCCGAAGACCGGTGCTCTATCCAGTTGAGCTACGGGTGCATGGATATTTTTATAGACTGAATCTGTGCCGCTCAGGTTACACAAAAAATAGATGATTACGCGATTTTATCCTGATCGACGATAATCTGTCAGGTGCAACTTGTTATGACAGTTTATGTTACTGAAAATAGTGATAGATGCAACTGATGTAGAGCAGGATTCTAGCATTCCCCTCGAAAAAACAAGCAGTCAATGTTGTCTTCCGGTTTGTTTATTTGAATCGTTGATGAATAATCCCACAGAATCATCACTGCTCTGGAACGGTTCCAATTTACTGATCGATTTCTGTTGCCGCTTGACTATCTGAGCTGAATCGGTTGTCATAGTGTGGATTACGTAAGAAAGTTAAGTTGGTGAATTTCAGCTTAACTTGCTTGCAAATGATTTTGAGAGGCAGTTGCATTGGAAACTGCCTGCATCCCGCTTCTTATCACCGAGAGGTCCCGCCTGTAATGAAACGTTCTCAAACCGCATTTGTGTGTTCCTTTTTCCTAGTGACTTTGGTTTTGAATCTGGATTTGGGTCTGATGATCGCAGGAGAGGGGAATCAAGCCTCTTCAGTGAAACCAAAACTGGCTGGTGCCAGGCCTGTTATTCATGCGATTAATTATTCTTCGATCCAGGAAGCCATTGATGCGATTCCTGATGAAGGGGGAGTTGTACAATTGCCTCCCGGAAAGTTTGAGATCGAAGAGCCCTTAGTTATCACAAAAGGGGATGTGCTGATAATTGGCTCTGGATCAGCAACACATATTTATAATAAAAATGAAACAGGTCAAGATGCGATTTCCATTCATCCACCACTGGATGCCAAACTACCGAACGGCAAGAAAGATCCCAAGCCTCGCATCTGGCGAGTGCAATTGCAGAACTTTCGACTGACGGGCAACGAAAAAAGTGGGCGGGGCATCAACGCCAAGTGGGTTCAGGAAATCTATATTCATGGAGTGACCTGCAGTTATCATGGCAGTGACGGAATTTTTCTGGATTTTTGTTTTGAAGATCCACGCGTCTCTGATTGTCTGATGACGTACAACAAAGCGGTTGGCTTGAATCTCCTGGGATGCCACGACATTGTCGTTTCTGCAAATCAGTTTGAGGAAAATCTGGACGCACTACATTGTATTGACGGATATAACCTGTGTATGAGCGGCAATAATCTTGATGACCATCTGCGCGATGGTGTCATAATTAAAAATACTTATGGTTCGATTGTCTGTGCCAACATGATCGAAGAATGTAAGGGGCGTGCAGTTGTATTGGACGACGAATGTTATGGAATCACGCTGTCTGCCAATGTCATTGCCCATAATGGCAGCGGAATTATTCTGGATGACGCACATGGTTGTGCCGTCAGTGCAAACACCTTCACACTGTTAGCTGCCGATGCATTAAAGATTGGACCCAAGTCGGGTCGGATTACTGTGACAGGTAATAATTTCTCGAACAGTTATATCGGGAAGGGACATGTCAAACGTCGCACTAATGATCTGAAGGCAGCAGGCCTGACGCTGGATAGAACTCGCGGCGTAACAGTTTCCGGTAATTTGTTTTCTTCAGTACGTCCCAAAGCTGTGCAGGTGATTGAGCCAACGACGCATGTTATCTTTGGCAATAATTTACTGGTTGATGTTGAATCGGATCACGAGAAACTGACGGATTCGATTATAAAGAACATACTGGTTGCGCCCGCTGAGCCAGTGGAACCAGAATCGAAATAGGCAGAAGCCCAATGGAATTCTGAATAAATTGCAGACGGAGATTTCCTGAAAGAAAGGCGAATGAAAGATGCTACGGTTTTGCGGAGTGTGTGTCTGTTTGATCGGGGGAGTCTCCTGGCTATTGGCTGCTGAAAGGCAAGAGAGGACAAATCAGGATGTTCCCGTCTATCAGGAGCATCTTGATCTTTCGTATTATCTGGATCAGAACAAGCAGAAACAGCCCATTAAAACATGGGCCGACTGGAAAACGCGGCGAAGTCATATTCTGGCGAATATGCAGACCGTCATGGGGAAAGTTCCGCGTCCTGAAAATCCGATTCCACTGTATATGAAAGTGCTGGAAGAAACGCAGATTGGCACCGTAAAACGTCAGAAAGTTTCTTATCATACGGATGATGCCGGGCAGCGAGTGATGGCTTATCTTTTTATTCCACAATCTGCCATTAAGCAACACCCGGTACCTGCGGTATTGTGTCTGCATCAGACGAATTCGGCAATTGGTAAAGAAGAGCCAGCCGGCATAAAAGGGCTACCCAATTTAAAATATGCACTTGAACTGGGGGAACGCGGTTTTGTTACTCTGGCTCCCGATTACCCTTCATTCGGTGAGTATCCGTATGATTTCAAAGCCCATCCTGAATATCGAAGCGGTACAATGAAGGCCATTTATGACAATATGCGGTCGATTGATCTTTTACAGTCGCTGGATTTTGTAAACGGAAACAAAATTGGTTGTGTGGGGCATTCGCTGGGAGGGCATAATACGATGTTCACAGCCGCCTTTGATCCCCGGATCAAAGCGCTGGTCTCCAGTTGCGGTTTCACTCGTTTTCACAAATATTATGGTGGGAAATTAAAAGGCTGGACCAGTGATCGATATATGCCTCTGATCAACAGCAAATATCAGAATAACGCCGATTTGGTGCCTTTCGATTTTACAGAAATCGTGGCGAGCTTTGCACCGCGCGCGTTTCTGGCCTGTTCTCCGATCCGTGATAGTAATTTTGAAGTGTCGGGTGTGAAAGATGTGATTCAAATCGCAAAACCGATTTATAAGCTGGCTGGAAAACCAGAAAATTTACGAGCGGTTTACCCGGAAGCAGGGCACGATTTTCCTTCCGCGACACGTGAAACAGCCTACCAGTTTTTTGATCAGCATTTGAAGAAATAATCTTTTCCAAGTCAAAGATAAAGATACAAAGATTATCTGGATTCGCTTTCATCGTGTTTGAATTGATTTTCAACAGGCCATTTTTCGATCTGGTTTATCCATTGATGCATCGGGCCATCAATCAGTGATGAGAGTCGTTTCTGATCCTTACCACGACGTGTATTGAACAGGATGGCCCAGTTGATGCGGTCGTAGTGTCTGACAAGCAGAGCCGAAGTTCCTTCAAGCGAACCGGCGTGCCAGTGGTTTGCATTACCTGCGGTATCAATAGGATTAACCATCCATCCACAAGCGTAATAGGTGTCTCTGGGGTTTCCGTTGAAATCCAAACCAGCTAGTCCGGTGGGACGTTCAAACATCTGTGAAATAGCTGGTGCTTTTAAAATGGGACATTTATCGGGCTGATTGAAAGCAGTAGCAAACCGCACGAGATCAGGAGCTGAGGCGATCCAGCCCCCATGCGAGTCCATCGCTTCCAGACACCAGACGCCGTAAGGGTGCGATACTCGTTGTAATGCTTTCTCAGAAAACACAGAAGACCCCACCAGAGGGCTATAGTATTTGACTTCGTTTTTTTTACGATCTTTCAATCGTGTTTTTCCCAATTGAATATTACTGATATCCAAAGGCATGAACACTTTTTCCTGAACATACTTTTCATACGATTGCCCGGTGACTTCTTCAATCACTCTACCTAATAAGCAGTAGCCAAAATTCGAGTAAGCAAAACGTTCACCCGGATTAAAATCAAGTGGTTGTTTCATCATCATGCGAATTATGTCATTTGTTTCGGCGGGAGGAGTTTTGCCAAGTTGTTTTGCGAAGTAAACGGAACGAAACATCGGGTCGAAGGATGCAGTTCTGTCCCAGCCCCCAGAATGGTGTAGTAACTGCCCGATCGTAATTTCTTTCAGTCGCGGATCAACGTTTTTTTGAGTAAGTTGATTCCGATATTCTTTCAGGATATCAAAGACTTTCGTGTTCAGATTGAGCTTTTTCTGTTCCACAAGTGTCATAATCGCAACTGCTGAAATCGGTTTTGAAATGCTGGCAATTCGGAACAGGCTGTCGGGTTGAACTGGTTGTTTCTGTTCCAGGTCAGCGTATCCAAAGCCGCGTGCATAGACGAGTCTACCGTGAAAACTGACTGCAACAGCCGCACCAGGAGCGTTGTGTTTCAGCAGGAATTTCTTTATCGAATCATCCAGAGAAGCGAGTTCTTTCTGATAGCGACCCGAAACAAGGATATCAGCGATGGTTTTCCTGGTGGGAGGATTGAATCTTTTCTGGTCTTTCTCTTTTTGCCAGATCGTCGCAAAATAGGTGTTGTTGTTCACTCGATAACCATCGATATTAGATATTTGATACTTATCGGCGGCCATCTGTTGAGATGCTTTTTTATAATCACTTTCAGTCATGTGAAATCGTGAAATCCAGGTACTATCGATTTCTTTGTGCCAGATTGCGTGAAAATAGGGCTTGCCATTAATAACGAAGCCGCAGAGGTCGGCCAGACGAAATCCGCGTGAGGAAAAATCATCAAAACTGTTTTGCATGTTTTCAAACGTAATATTGCAGATGGTTTCCCAGGTGATATCGTTCCGTTTACTCCAAATGCCCGCATGTCTGACTTGGCCTTTGAGTGTGTAGCCATCCAGTTTGAGTGGAGTGTAACCTTTTTCTTGTAATTCCAGTAACTCAGTCTGAAGTTCTTCATTGGATAAGGAATGCCGTACAATATGATCGGCGTGATCAATTTTGTGCCAGATGACGGTGAATCGAGAAGTTCCTTTTTGGTCCGATCCACTGATGACGACTGGCTGAAATCCATTTCTGGCGTATTGCTTAAGCTTTGTAGCAAGTTGTTGTGAATTCAGATTGAGATGAGCCTTCCATTCTTTTTGCTCTGGTTGTTTGATAGCGATTGCTGCGAATTGACTATTTCGTTTTCCCTGATAAACGCTAATGTCTGACAAGGTGTAACCTTCTTTTGCCAGTCGCGTGAGATGTCTTTGACAAGCTGCTGCTGACGATTTCAATTGAATTTCAATATCTGCTGCGAGTATGGGGCTCGATATCAATAGCAATCCCATAAAAAGATGTAGTCGGTAAGGCATGGTGTATTCCATAAGAGGCAGCATGTGCGAGTAGAAAGGCACCTATGATGATAGAGAGCCTGGGGGGAGGTCTTCAAGTATATTCTTAACTGATATGACCTGCTTTTTATCTTAACGCTTAGTATGATGACCTGAATATTCAAAAGCCACGATTTTATTTCGCTTGATAAGACAAGGTATATCACCAGATGATGAGATTGAAGAGTTTAATGCTGGTTTTTTTGGGATTGGTATTTTTACCACAATTTTCGCTCAGTGCAGATCCGATATTGATTGCGCACCGCGGAATGTTACGACATGCTCCGGAAAATACGCTACCTGCTTTTAGTGTTTGCCTCGATTTAGGAATAGGTTTTGAACTCGATATTCGTACGACGAAAGATGGAGAGCTGGTGATTATTCATGATGATGGTTTACAGCGAACGACGAATGGTTTAGCGAAATCAATTCGTGATATCACCTGGGCTGAATCGCAGCGGCTTGATGCAGGGAGTTGGTTCGATCCCGCTTTTGCCAAGACGCGGATTCCTTCCCTGGAACAAACCCTGCAATTGATCAAAGACAGAAAAAAAGGGGAAACGATCATCGCTTTGAATGTTAAGCAGTTGAATCCGGATGGTGAAAAAAAACTGGTCGATCTGGTCAAAAAATACGATTTGTTCAAGTATTGTTTTGCTTTCGATCAGAACGCAGAGATGAGTAGGCGGCTGAAACAGTTGAACCCTCGTTTTCGAATTGGTCAAAATGTGAATCGAAAAAGTATCGACAAACGTTTAAAAGAAAATGTTCTGGATGTATTTCTACTCACATTTCCGCCAGAAAAAAAAGAAGTGGATCGTCTCAAAAAACAGGGTAAACAGATTTTGTTTAACTTTGGTGGTTCAGGCGAGGCCCGCCGCAACCCTGCTGTCTGGAATCAAATTCGAGCGGCGGGAGTTGAAGGCATGCTGACAGACTATCCTCTGGAATGTCGTCAAGTGTGGCGACGCGCTGATCAGGAATTGAAAAATTAAAGTCATACTTGACTGCGCACATCTTCGTATATCACTAACGAGGCCGTTTATCTGTCTCTTTGATTCCTTTGGATTTGAATCGCCAGCGCATTGAAAAACGACCTTTATACTTTTCCTTGTTCCGTGGAGCGGTATGCAACCCACTTAATCCATAGAATACTTCGGCTTGGAATGCGCGGAGGGATTGATTTCCATTGAATCTTTTTTCGAACAGAAACTCAACATATCCTATGAATGGCAGATTGTGCGCGAAGAAATCTGGTTGTTGCTCCAAAATCCAATTAACGGCTGCTTCTTCATCACAATTCCAAGGGACATCCAAACTAGAGTATTTTGAAACCAGATTTCGATAAGGGTTGCTCTCTCGTTTGGGAATTTTTATTACGCCACTGAACTGGTTACCGGTTATATTTTGTGCGGGCTCTAGACCTGGATCCGGTGTAGGCAACTCCTGCCAGCTAGACCAATGTTTCAAGTCAGGCGAATATCGAGCAAAGACTGCTCCTGCATGAGGTGTTGTCTTATTTCCATTCGGTAATGTAATTTCGACAGGTGCAGGATCAACGGTCACTTTCAGTGAAACGGTGGAAGGGGTTCTCCACGACAAGCCGACTGCCATGGGTTTAGTTTGAATCCAACCGTCGTAGGCTGAGTTATTTTGCCCCTTAAATCCCAGTCCTTTATCGGTGATTGAGAGTTTGTCAGTAGGAAACCAAATGGCTTTGGCAGCTGCATCTTTAGGGTTGGTAAAGTCGATCTTGAGGATTTGGAATTCAATAATTGTCGCATGGCAATCTGAAATTGCAGTCGAAAAACAGACGAGTAGCAGACAAGCAAATAGGGAGCGGTAGGGGCTGTGCATGATTTGCGTCGCCTTTTAAGAGAAACTAAGGAATACTCAGATTATTCTTTAGTTAGATAAGCATCCCTTCTAGAAAGTTCCCGAAACTGTTGATTTTTACCGATTTGTATAATTTTTGGCCGAGTTATGAAATCAATGGAGTTACTTTGTTACAAATGCATGTTCTATGAGAGAACGGTCAAACTGTTCTGGAACTTCATCTTCAGCTGCATACAGATAGATGGTTGCGATCAGGATAGAATGGATGGCGGTTGAGATGAGTGAAACGAATAGTATGGATATGAGACCAACAGCGATGAGGGCTCCTCCAAGAATTACATTGCCAGATGCAATGATGAAACCACCGGCAACAATCATAAGAAATACTGGTATCATAATTAGAAAGACAATCAGACCAATTCCAAAGTTGGCAACGAGTGACTCTCCCCAGGTTTTACGAAGAATTCCAACAGAGCGTTTCATGGCCTCAAACGGGCTCTTTTGTTCTACCACCAGCACCGGGATCACAAAATAGGTGGTGATGGACCAGGCCATGCCCAGGAGGCCAGCGACGAGTTGACCAATTTTTTCAGAGCGGGATTCGATCATCTTCAGGATGAATCCTACGGTGGCACTCACCAGAGCCCAGCCAGCAATCTGTGGCAACCGATTCATGGCGGCTCTGAATCCATCCCCCACGGTTGGATTGCCTCCTTTTAAACGAATGATGGCACAGGCCATCAAAGCAGAGTTGAAAAAGATGATGACAAAAAAGTTTACGAAGTAAAAAGCAAATAGAATAATATAGGCAACGGGATCTTGTGGGACTTGTTGGTCATTCATCACCACTGAAGCATATTTACTATTCCACAGAGGGAGTGCAAAACTGACAAGAACCAGCAGGCAGGAAATACCGCTCATAATCGGGAACAGTAAGAGTTCTTTATCCAGCATCAAAACCCGGAAGCTTTGTTTGGTCAGTGCCCATCCATTAGAAATACGGCTAAACATAGTCATCGATCCTTACGATAAATCAGCGGGCAATTGGTCGTTAGTCACAATTTATAGCAGAAGTCAATGGAGTTCTGAAGGCGAGAATTGAATTCATTCTTGATTAAGAGTCTGTTCGATGATTCAGCGGATTTAATTGGATTTCGGCAGCGAAAGCAACAGCGCCACGGTAGCCCAGCTGCTGGCAGTGACCGAGATGAATTGATCTTTACCATGAGGGTAGCCCGTTTCGAAATAAGTTTGAAACGGTTTGGCACGAGTGGGGACTTGCCAGGAACCGTCAGGTTGTTGTGTGTCGATTAAATATTGAATGCCCCGTACAATTGCTTGATGATCTGTTTCCACTTGCTCGGAACGTAGCAATGCGACAAGTGTTGTGCCGGTAGCATAAGTGTCGCTCTTCATCGTGGAGAGCTGGGACCATCCACCATCCTCATTTTGTGTCCTGATCAATTCTTCTATTTTAGTATTGATAACAGACTTATCAACATCCAGATAGAGAAGTGATCGCAATTGAAAAACGCGGTCTTCGGTGGTATCTGGTTTTAATTCGAGTAGCCATTTTTGGGTCTGATTGATACGTGTTTCGATTTGTGGTTGCTGTTTTACAGTCCCAAAAGTTTTGAGAGCACGAATGACAAAGTAGTTCGTATTCGTATCACTGGACATGGAAGGGGGGCGAGTCGAATTGCGGATCCAGTGTGTTTGATCTTTGTTGCGTTCTAACAGATATCCAGTGACGGCTGTGGTGAGTTCATCTGGTTCCTTACCTGCTAGTTCGAGTGTCCAAAGGGCATAGCTGGCGGTATCCGGGCCACCACCTTGTCCTTTGCCTGCACGATATTTATCAAATCCTCGTTTGAGATGCGATGCTGTATGATCAACCTGAAGCTGAAAATTGGTTTCGCCAATAGAGAACCCACGTTTCTTAGCTTCGTCCATTACCAGAACAGCCAGCGCCTGGTTATGGCAGGTAAAGCATTTTCGCTCGCGGGCGGAACCAGCGGATGCTTTTTCGATCAGTGGAATTGACTTCTGAATTGCAGCTTTGATTGCTGAAGGGGGTGAACGGTCTTCGCCTGCCTGCGCTATGCTGGAGAGGTTGAATGAGAGACAAAACAGCGACAAGCTGATGAAAATACTGCGCATTCTATGTCTCTCTACCATTGATTGAGTGCATGCCCATTGATACGGCACCTGATGGTACGTCAAAACAGAATTTATTCTAACCATATTACAGATTGAGATGCCAGATTTTTTATCCTGTTTAGTGAAGGAGCCGGAGTAGCTTTCACTTTACTGGAGAAGAAATTTCTTTAAGAGCTCGTTCAGGAGTCTGAATATGCTCGGGTAGAAACCCAAGTCCGACGATTTTTCCTGCTGTCCGTCTCAAGATCGGAGCGAACAATCCAGCGATTTTTCGAAGTGTCCAGGAAATGGAAACCGGCTTTCCCGGCGCAGTGCTGCTGCCGAACAGTCTCTGATGAGCAAAGACTTGCATACGTTGTGTTCTGCGCGCGGGTGTTTCACGGCGCAATTGGACCTGCTTTAAGTCGTCAAGTGTCAAATTACCTTCGTAGAGTTTATCCGCGAGCAAATTCGCGGTCGCCACGGCGTCCTGAACCGCCAGGTTTACTCCGACTCCCCCGACCGGGGACATAGCGTGTGCAGCATCACCGATAAAGAGCAAGCCAGGTTGTGCCCAGTTTGTGATATGATTTACCTGGACGGATAAGAGACGAATTTTTTTCCAATCATCAATTTCAGCAATTCCCTCAGCGAGGTTCGGAAGGATATCTATGACTCTGTTGCGAAAGACTTCCAGTCCTTCCTGTTTCATTTCGTCAAAATGACCTTTTTGTATGATCATCCCGGTTTGAAAATAGTCTCCCCGGTCAACTGTAATCAGCATGCGGCCTTGCTTGATACGTGCCAATGTGTGATCGTTAAGATCGCCTGATTTTCCGATCCGAAACCAGAGGACATCAATGGGAATTCCCTGTTCGATAACCTCGACGCCGGCATCAACCCGCATCTGAGACCCCCGTCCGTCGGCACCCACAACCAGATCCGCATGGACTTCATACTCGCCTTGTGGACCCTCTACCTTCACGCCGACTACTCGATTGTCTTTATGAATCAGCTGCGTGGCTTTCGATTCCATCTGAACCTGGAAATGGGGAAAGGTTCTGGCATGTTTTGCAAGCAGATTAAGAAAATCCCACTGCGGGGCGAAGGTAATGTATTTACATATTGTCGGCAGATGGGTGAAATAAGGCCCCGGTATCTGCTTACCTTCAATGTTGAAATCCAGAGAATCGAAATGCTTATCTGCAATCTGTAGAAATTCTTCCAGAAATCCGAGTTCATACATTAATTCTAAAGTGGAAGGATGAATGGTATCGCCACGGAAATCGCGTAAAAAGTCTTTATGTTTCTCCAGCACAATGACTTCAACACCGGCCCTTGCCAGTAAATAACCGAGAAACAGGCCTGCCGGTCCACCGCCGACAACGCAGCAGCGAGTTGTGATCTGTCCTCCTGACTCAGGTGAAAGACTTTCATTCAAGGCCTTTTACCTCCCGTATTATTAGCGTTGATCAACTTTTATCTCATGCGAACGAGGAACAGCATAGGCCGGTCAGATGAAACGTTCAAGATGAATCTGGAGAACTGCTTGTCAGAATATGATCTCTGTGTACGATTTTTATAAAAGGTTCAAATCGACTCACTCAACTTTCCTGACAAGCACGACTATCGAACGAGCTTGAACATCATAGGCAGTCGTAGACACTGGTAATGCTTCATCTGGTTCCAGAATATCTTGCGGGCTGTCGAGAGATGTATCTACAATTCGCATCCAGTCGCCAGGATTTCCTTCGTGAATTCCAAAAGTGAGTCCGTATGAGTTACCGTTAATCATGACGTAGATATCAACGTTTTCTTCTTCAGAACCATGTAAGCAGAAGGCAAGCGTTTTTGATGAGTCCGATAGGTCGACATAGCGGGTCACGCCGTACCAGTGCACATCTTCACGCCAGAAATGAGAACGGCACAATGAGGAATGTGACTTGCGAAAGGCGATCATCAATTTAACGAAGCGAAAGAGATCCTTATGTGTATCTAGCCTGCGCCAGTCGAGCCAACTGGTTTCGTTATCTTGATTGTAGGGGTTGTTATTTCCGCTCTGGGTCTGCAAAAATTCATCTCCCATCCGAAACATGGGAGTCCCGTTTGAAACCAGCAGCAGACAAAAGAAGTTTTTGACCTGTTGTTTTCTGAGTGACATGACATCTGGTGGAAGATTTTCTTCACCTTCCCAGCCACAATTCCAGCTATAATCGTGTGTGCCATCGGAATTCTGCTCGCCGTTTTCCCAGTTTCTTTTTTCGTTGTATGAAACGAGGTCATATAATGAAAAACCATCATGAGAAGTAATATAATTGATGCTTTGGTATGGTCTGAGTGCGTGCATCCGGTCATCAGGAAATAAGTCCGAGCTGCCATAGAGTCGGGTCATTAGATCAGGAATATGGCCTTCATCGCCGCGCACAAACTGTTGTAGTGTGTCGCGATAGGCGGCGTTCCATTGCATCCAGAGATGTCCGGGAAATCGTGAGCCAAGTTGAAACTCTCCTGCTGCATCCCAGGGTTCAGCAATAAACCGTCGACTTGACAAAGTCGTGTCTGAACCAATTTGACCG
Source organism: Planctomycetota bacterium (assembly GCA_022600195.1). Taxonomy (GTDB): domain Bacteria; phylum Planctomycetota; class Planctomycetia; order Planctomycetales; family Planctomycetaceae; genus Gimesia. Next base: position 121,248 of record JAHZKX010000011.1, on the reverse strand, counting down.
AGTGTCGTGGGATTCGATTCTTCTATACTTCCATCTATTCTTCGGGTTAATACACTGGCCAAATCAAACCGAAAACCATCTACGTGCATTTCTTTTGCCCAGTAATGCAGGCTGTCGACAATGAGTTTTCGAACGGCCCTGTTCGCGGTGTGCAAGGTGTTACCCGCTCCTGAGTAGTTTGCATAAAGCGCGTTCGGATTGCCTGAGAGTGAATAGTATGTCGTGTTATCAATTCCTTTGAAACTGTAAGTCGGGCCAGATTCATTTCCTTCACCAGTATGATTGTAAACCACATCGAGAATGACCTCGATTCCAGCACGATGCAAGGCTTTGACCATTTCACAAAATTCGATATGCCTTTCACACGTTTCCTGCGACATGCAATAAGTGTCATGTGGAGCAAAAAAGCCCAGAGGCATATATCCCCAGTAGTTTCTATCCTGAGTATCAAATTGATATACGGGCATCAGTTCAACAGCTGTCACTCCCAATTCTTTCAGATAGGGGATTTTTTCGATCACCCCTGCAAATGTACCTTGCGCGTTTTCTGCAACATTTGAACTACTGTGCCTGGTAAAGCCGCGCACATGCATTTCATAAATGATCAGATCGGATGTGTGGTGAACTGGATTGTCATTTTCCCAGTTGAAGACACATTCGATGGACTGCAACACCGACAGGGGCGCACATCCCATGTTGCTACCAGGTTGACTGGCACGATGTCGATCGAATGCAGGAGGAAAGAAAATATTTCTAGAATAGGGATCTAGCAATAATTTTTCCGGATCAAAAGCATGCCAGTCAAATGGTCCTTGTGGTGCAGGGCCATCAATTTGGTACGCATAATACTTTGCGTGTTTGATTTCTGTAGTGGAAATGCGGCAATGCCAGATTTCTGCGGTTTTATTTCGGAGAGGTTCAAAGTCAAAGACCAAAACTGGTTCGTTCAGGTTGTCTTCGACAAAGAATAGTAAAGAAACGCGTTCGGCATGTTTTGAATAGAGGGCGAAGTTAAAAGCGTTTTCTGACGGAATCCAGGTTGCTCCCAGGTGAGTGGGTGATCCTTCATTTTGATCCCAGTGGTCCATGGTGTGATTTCCATTTCGAAAAGGCAAATATTAATAGAAAGATGACAACGCCGATACTGGCTCGCAGAAATCGGGATGCGTTTCCTTCGTATGTAAAAGTCCACCATAATTCGTTTGAATAATCAACAGATTGATACGCAAATAATCCCAGCCAGATCGAGCAAATAATGATCGCAAAAATCGTACTCGACCAGCCCAGATTGAATGAGTGACCTAATCGGCTTCCCCTGTGAGAAAATTGATTGCGACTTGCCAGCAATGCAAAAAATATTATTGAGAGCAATACCGTTTCTTCGTAATCAAATCCTTTTAAAAGTGAGACGATTATTCCGAGTCCTGACAACAACGTGACCCACGACAAGGCCGAATTTGATCTCTGTTGTAAACCAGGGGCCAGAACCAGAAGTGCAGCACCAGTCACGCTACTAATAATATGAGAGACTTCAACCAGGACTAGAGGAATCGCGTCCTGTAGCGAGCTTAGTCGGCCTGTGACAATCGGCGTGGCTCCAGACAACAGCAGAACCGCTCCTGCCAGCATGGTACACCAGGAGAGTATCAGAGGTGCAAGTGCAGAGGACCAGTGCGTTGTTTCACTTACCAGTCGTGTTGCAATAGCACGGTTTAGAAACAACTCGTGTAAGGCCAGCATGATGAGTGCCACAAAGAGTGGTATCAAATAGTAGATGACTCGAAACACCAATAGTCCGGCCAGGATTGTTGCCGATGATTGTGAGGCAACCAACGACAAAATGACTAATTCAAACACGCCCACTCCTCCCGGAACGTGTGAAAGTACTACGATGACCGTAGCCAGAAGATAAACTCCGAGAAACTCACCAAAGCTGACAGATAATTCTGGTGCTAGAATCATGTAGAGTGTGGCAGAAGCAATGACCAGGTCTGCTGCTGAAACTGCCAGTTGCAGGACCGTCATACCCGTTTTGGGCAATTCAATTTTGATACCTTTAATAACGATCGGTGATCTTCTAATGAGAGGCAACATTACATAGCCGACAGCGATGGCCAACAGGATGTAACCAACCGGTTGGACATTTTCAAAAGGGAAGTGTAATGACGCCGGTATGGGAAATGGTTGCAGAATAAAGACGATCCCAGCTAAAGCAAAAACACCGATCCAATAAGTGGTGCCCAGCATGATGATCAATTGTAGGATTTCCACAGCCGATAATCCCCAGGCTGAGTAAAGTCGGTAACGAACTGAAGTCCCGCCCAGCAGTGCCCCAAAATTGTAACTGGTGACAAAACCCGTAAATGATGCCAGAGAGATTTTCCCAAGAGGAAGAGGATGATGAATGGCTCGAATCGCCAGATAGTCATATCCAATGAGAACTAGGTAGTTGAAAACCGTCAATTCGGCAGCAGCCCAGAGGCGCCATGCAGGGATGTGTGCTACTGCAGATCGGATTTCGTGGATATCATAATGCTTCAATTCCTTCGAGAGTAACCAGAGGGCTCCCATGAAAATCGCGATAACAGCAAGTGGTGCGAGTTTTTTAAGACGATGAAGCATCAACGATTCTTAGGTTAAGGACAAATATGAAGAAATGGTCATCTTTGCATACGGGAATCAAGACCCAGGATTTTTTATCAAAATCTCTATTTATGTGTAGTTGGGGAATTACGGAAGTTGTTAACCAGTTTCGCTCTCAAAAATTTCTGAAAGAGATCATAAATAATGCGTGCAAAATTGAATAGGTGGGAATAGAATAAAACTGAGCGCTGTTGAGGCCAAGCAGCTATGTTACTCTCTCACAAAGTAAGCGAATTTCAACTCCATTTCTGAAAGATATCAGAATGAATCTTCTCCCTCGCCAGGCCTGTATGGGTCTCTCTATTCCAGTGTTCGTCTTCTCGATTGTGTTAAGCAGCGCACCTGTTTATGCACAATTTCAACGAACTCCTCAAGCAAGCGGTGCTGATACACAAGTTGCTAAATCGCAACCGGCCCCCAAAACATCTCAAATCGAACAAGCGATTCAAAAGATCGCAGTTGCCTTTAAAGCAGCATTCGACCAAGGCAACGCAAAACAGGTCGCCAGCTTTTGGGCTCCAGAAGGCGAGTACATCGAAGCCGGTGGATTGCGACTGGTAGGACGCCAGGCCATCGAAAAAGCGTATCAAAAGTATTTCAAAGAATCAAAGAATGCAAAAATCCAGATCATGGTCGATTCCGTCCGTCAGATAGGTGACAATCTGGCAATTGAAGAAGGTCGGACCATGGTCACTGTTTCGAAAGCTGCTCCCGATGTGAGCCAGTACACAGCCACGTATGTCAAACAGAATGGTAAGTGGTCGATGCTCAGCGTCAAAGAGTATCGCTTAGCTCCTTCTGCCTCTCAGACTGGGTTAAAAGATCTGGATTGGCTGCTGGGGACCTGGGTTACCGAACTTGGCGGAGTCACTCTGACAACTGACTATCATTGGTTGCCCGGCAAAAAATTTATGGAACGAACCTATTTCTCCAGTAGTAAGGGAAAACAGCAAGTACTCGGCAAACAGATCATAGGTGTCGATCCCATCAGCGGCGATATTATGTCCTGGACCTTTAATACTGATGGCAGTCATGCAGTGGGAATCTGGGCTGCCGTTGAGAATGGCTGGTTGATTGAGTCGAGAGGTGTCACCAGCGATGGCACGCTGACCAACGCCAATAATATTCTTTCAAAAATTGATGAGAATGGATGCCGCTGGCAGTCTGTGAACCGGACCGCGAATGGAATCGAGTTACCAGACGCACTTGAAGTGGTCTCAAAACGAAAATAATGTTCTGATTAATCATAGAACAACGTTTATCAAATTTCAGAATCGGGGATAGATATTATGAGACTTTTCATCAGCCTCATTACGGTGACAACTTTTTTCTGTTTCTCTCAAGCACCGCCAACTACCTGGGCCAGAGGTTTTGGTGGCGGCGGATTTCATGGTGGAGGTGGCGGTGGTTTTCACGGAGGAAACTTCGGTGGCGGTAGTAGTTTTGGTGGTGGTGGTTACCGAGGAGGTTTTGGCGGTGGTGGCTACAGCGGAAACCGTAGCTTTGGCGGTGGTTTTAATTCAGGTTCAAGAAACCTCGGCGGTGGTAACTTCAATAGCGGTCGATTTTCCAATTACGGAAGTCGCTTCGATGTGCCTGGTCGATTCAATGACAAAACCGGATTTAATTCGAATTTTATGAATCAGGCTCGCTCCTTCGATCGAGGTAATACAGGCAATTTTAGTCGGTTAAATAATGGCAATTTTAATAGATCTGATTTGAATCGAGATTTGAATCGAATTGGGGGGAATGGAAATATCCGGTCCCGTACTGATGGCCATCTTGATGTTGGTAACATGAATTTCAATCAGCGACCAACACATCAAGGCTTAGATAATTTTCTCGGCTTGCCTTCAGATGCCGGTCATCATTCTGTTACTAATTCTCATCCCTACGTTCAGGATTTTACCGGACGTAATACGGTGAATCGTTCTATCTCTTCCGGTTCGGCAAGTGGAAAAGTATATCATGGGCCCAACGGGGGAATTGCCGCGGGAGGCAGTTATACCGGACCACGGGGTAATACCATCTCGGGAGGAGGTGCCGTCGGACCCAATGGAGGGCGTGCTGCTGGCGGGCGAATAGATGGTAATAATGGTGGTAAGGCCGGTGGTGGTCGTGTTGTCGGTCCCAATGGTGGATCCGCAGCCGGAGGACGGATTGTCGGTCCCAATGGCGGTAAGGCTGCAGGTGGTGTGGTTCACGGACGTGGTGGTGGAACTACTGCGGGCGGATTTGTGCGTGGTCCCAATGGCGGTTTTGCAGCGGGCTTCGTACATGTTCCACCTTCTACTCGGTATTATCACGCGGTTGTGATTCGTGGTGGGTTTTATGGCTACGGCATGTACTACCCCGGTTGGTACGCAGCGAATCCGGGGATGTGGTATGTTCCAGCATGGCCAGCAGGATACGCCTGGAATTATGCAACCTGGGATGCGATGATGGCTTGGCTTCTCTGGGAGAATATGCAACCCATCTACTATGACTATGGCAACAACGTGGTCTATCAAGACAATAGTGTTTATGTCAACAATAAGGACGTGGGTACCTCAGCGCAATATACGCAGCAAGCCAGTCAGCTTGCAGACGCTGGCGCTTCTGCGAATGTCAGTGATCAGGAGAAGTGGATGCCTCTGGGAGTATTTGCACTTTCAGAGAGCGGTCAGACAAAGTCCGACAATGTGGTAGAACTTGCTGTAAATAAGCAGGGAGTCATTCGCGGTAACTATACCAACACCAAAACTAAGAAATCACAACAGGTCCAGGGATCAGTTGACAAGAAAACGCAACGCGCAGCCTGGACGGTCGGTGATGATAAAAATACGATTTATGATACGGGAGTTTATAATTTGACTAAGGACGAAGCACCCCTGCTGGTTCACATTGGAAAAAATGAGACGCAGCAATGGCTGATGGTCAGATTGAATCAGAAAGATAAAGGAAAAAATGCAGCTGCGAGTGAAAAGTGACTTCGAGAGCAACATTTTTTGAATGCGAAACTGACAGAGTTGGCTTTTCAGGCCAACTCTGTTTTTATTTAAGGGCTGCAAACAAATGCTTTATTTTTTTAACGGCGCCAGGTAATCGATTCTGTAATCTTTGGGGAAGGGGAGTACAAAGTTTTGTTTTGCCCAGAGGTTCCATTTTTGAGCCAGTTGCGTCACGAGGTCAGCACGCTGTTTCGACAGATCATTCAGCTCTGTGCGGTCCTGGGATATATCATAAAGTTCCCAGGGAGCGCCCCGGAGCGCAGTGAGTTTCCAGCGTCCCTGGCGAATGGCTCGGTTCCCCTGATGCTCAAAATAGAGTGTGCGCTCTTCCTGCTGTTTTCCTTTGACCAGAGGTAGAAGACTTTGACCTGGAAGCGGTAGTGTTGTATCACCATCCCATCGATCAGGGTATGTGACTTGAGATGCTTCCAGTAGAGTGGGGACAACGTCAATAATATGAGCGGGCGTTGAGATGATTTTTCCACTCTGTTTTACCTGCGCAGGCCAATGAACAATGCCCGGTGACGCAATGCCTCCTTCATGGTTGTAATGTTTATAAAGTCTCCACGGAGTATTGGAGGCATTCGCCCAACCAGAGCCTACGCTTTGATGTGTGTCGGGACCCCCCATTTTGTCGATTTGATCTCCCCAGTAGAGCGTATTATTGCGGCTGGATCTGATATCAAATCCATGTGGGTCCCATTCGGCACAAGCACCGTTATCCGATGTAAAAATAATGAGCGTGTTTTCCAGTTCATTATTTTGACGCAAACTGGTTAAGACGCGTCCAATATTCTGGTCCATGCGATCCACCATCGCCGCGAAGATTGCCATTCGTCGTGCCAAATCACCACGGCGATCTGCAGGGAGTGTGTCCCAGGCCGGATTCACGCGTGCTTCTGATTCACCCCAGTCCCAATAGCGTGATCGAGGAGAGAGTTTCGTATCCGCGGGGACAATTCCCAATTGTTTCATCCGCGCGATACGTTGTTCTCGGATTTTGTCCCAGCCAATGTGATAGCGGTCTGCATATTTGAGAATATCCGCTTTGGGTGCATGCAGAGGGAAGTGAGGAGCATTATAAGCCAGATATAAAAACCAGGGCTGATCAGGATTTCGCCTGCCCATTCTCATGAAGTCAATTGCATAATCGGTTACGGCGTCGGTTCCGTAAAATTCTCCCTTGGGATAAGTGTGGGTACTACGCGAGGCGGGGAGTCTGGTAAAATGATCCACATCCCAAAATGTTTTCGCGCTGACGAGTGTGCCATAAAACTCTTCAAAACCGAGCTTTGTAGGATCTTCTGTTCCCAGATGCCATTTGCCGGACAGGAACGTTCGATAGCCACCCTGTTGAAGTATCTGCGCGACCGTAATTGCTTCATCTGCTATGTGCCCCTGATATCCTCGTTGATTGAGATTTCTTGTCATATGTCCCAAGCCAATCCGATGCGGGTATTGGCCTGTCATTAACGTGCCACGTGAAGGACAGCAACGGCCTGTGTTATAACATTGTGTTAATCGAACTCCCTTTGCAGCCAGGGAATCTAACTGGGGAGTTTCAATTTCGCCACCAAAGCATCCCAGGTCGCTATAGCCTAAATCGTCGGCGACGATCAGTAGAATATTAGGTCGCTGTTGTTCTGCACTCCATGGCTGTTCAAGCCAACTCGAAAGTGTGAAGACAGCTACAACTGAGCTGATTAACCCTATTTTGAGGTGAGCGTGCGTTTGTGAATCCATGGTGATGTCGTCTTTCTCATTGAGCAAAAAAATATCCAGGAAGGATCATTTTCTGGTTTTACTGTTGTGTAATCAACTGATAATACTCTACGCGACGGTTTATTTCGAAGTTGAGGAGCCCCTCTTTATAGGGAATTGTTTCATCCAGGTCGCAGGCGTGTACAATCAATTCGTCATGATTGGTTTTCGCGACTGCACGAATTTCACCAGAGGGCGCGATCACGCAGCTTTCGGCCAGTTGTTCTACACCCTCTTCACAGCCTGTCTTGGCTGCACCCAAAACCCAGGTACCATTTTGATAGGCGCCTGCCTGCATGCTCAGTTGGTTATGAAATCCGACAAGTGGATTAAGCTCGGGATATTCAGGGATTTCCATCGGCGTATTATAACCTAGTAGAACGAGTTCGACTCCCTGCAATCCCAGGACGCGGTACGTTTCTGCCCAGCGGCGGTCATTGCAAATGCACATGCCTACGATTCCGCCAAAAGCATTCCAGACCTGAAAGCCGAGATTGCCAACATCAAAATAACGTTTTTCAAGATTTTGAAATGGATTTTGTGGTCGGTGTTCCTGGTGGCCGGGAAGATGGATTTTGCGATGTTTGCCGACGATTCGACCATCACGCTCTACAAGAAGTGAAGAATTGTAGCGGTGGATGACTCCCTTTTCTTCGACGATTTCTGCGTAGCCGAGACAGAAGCCCACTTTAAGTCGCCGGGCTTCGTCAAACAAAGGCTGCGTTACTGGACTGGGCATTTCGCGTTCAAAAAATGTATCAATCTCGGATTGATCTTCTATAAACCAATGAGGAAAGAACGCAGTCAAACAACATTCTGGAAAAAGGAGCAGCTCACAACCTTGAGCAGAGGCTTCTCGAAGCAAACCAATTAAACGCGCGACGACTTCGGGTTTCGTTTGTGCAAGAGGTATTGGCCCCATTTGCGCTACGGCAATTGTGATCGTACGGCTCATATTCTATCAAACTCTCGGGTTGGTAACTGCAATTCACTAGTTTAGGACGATGAATTTCATACTCAATGATATCAGTTAGCTTAGAGGCGTCCATCAAAGGCCTGCGATTCTTAAACTGAATAACCGTATTCACAAGGAGGGCCTGACAGGAATCTGATGTCACGTCTCAGGAATGGTGATGTTGCAAATAATCAACATATTTTGGTTTCCGTATTTGACAAGATGTGCGTGTGGGATAGGATAGGTTAAATGCGTTAATTGCGTTAATTGTCTGATTGCCCTCAAATCGAGTTGCTCAGCAAACAAATTTCATGAGTCTTGTACAATTTTTGAGATAAAGGGTTACTAAGATGAATTTGCAGAAGTCTCTTTCAAGCAAAGGCTTGCTTTGTCTTCTCACACTCTTTTTGGTCGTGAATTATGAATCACAGGCTCAAGAAGGTGCTGTCAACAACAAAACAGCTTCAAAAGCCCGTCAGAAATATGCGGCCATGATGAGTGACGCGCATAAAGCGAGATTGAATCAACATTATTCGAAGTATTATAAAGCGACACTCGGTGTGGTGGCGACCGATGCTTCGGGACCTTTGGCAGCTCATTTGACAAATGGTGCACCGGACTGGTGGACGGGAGTAGGGACGAACCTTGATGGTAATCCCGGATATGGAGTTGTGATCATGCACGTGGCACCTGGTTCTCCCGCAGAGAAAGCAGGACTGATGAAGTACGATATCATTTTGTCATTCGGATCACATCGGCTGGCTTCAGTTCGCCAGTTAAATGCTCTGCTTGCCAAAGCGCAACCGGGTCAGAATGTAAAACTGTCGGTTATTCAAGTTGGAGAGCAAGGAGCGGTTAGTTCAGTCAATGTGACATTAGGCTGGTCAGAAAGAATCAATGCACCTGCAGGAGGTAATCCTTCACGTGCCTTAACGCCTCGCTTTCCTTCTGCATCTAATTTTGGAAACGATGATGAGTATCTCGTCAATCCCAAGGCACCATTGAAGTATCAATATGCGGCTCCTTACGAGTATGCTCCCAAGCTGGATCAATCTGCTCCGATGAATTTTGGTACAAGCCCTGGCAACTGAATCACGGCTGAGTCACTAAAACATAGAGATCTACAGGCTTTGCTCTGAATGGGCAGAGCCTGTTTTTTTATGTATACATTCTTGCCGTCCAGTCTATGAAGGTATACGATATGTCTGGGGAGAAACAGTCGGAAAAATCTCAGAAGGTATCAGAAACACTTAATGAAATCGAAGCCGAGATGTAGCGGATCAAGTTCTAGTCAGACAAATCGACCAAATTAGGGCGGTCAGCTTTTCTGAGGCACCTTCTTTTAAATGGTGGCATCAATTAGCCTTTATACCCAACGCACATGAAGCAGTCAGCAATGGGAAATCTCCTTTCCAGAGTCAAGTTGGGCTTATGGCGTTAAGAGATTATGAATATCACAGTTATGTTGAAGAGGCACAGCAGTTGTTAAAATATCTAAGACAATTTGATCACTTGATAGAGGATATCTAGGTATGGTCAACAAAAAGTTAATATGTTCATTCTAATTTAACCGAGGGTTTTCCATATTCTGAGGGTTGTGATTGTGTTGTATAAATTTAAGCAACAGAATCAGTGAAATGAGGACGAGCAGAACTGGCAGAATGAGAGAATCGCAGGTAAAATGAGGCCCATAAATAAAAAGAGAGGCCTTGTAGAGAACGTGACGAGACCAAAAAAAACTAATGTAAGAAAACAGTCTGGCCTGCCTGTTATTGGTTGGCGCGAATGGGTGAGCCTCCCCAGTTTGGGGATTAAATCGATCAAAGTAAAAGTTGATACTGGTGCCCGTTCTTCATCTTTGCACGCTTATGATTTGCAAGAGTTTGAGCGGGACGGAGTGAACTGGATCAGGTTTAAAGTTCACCCTGTTCAACGGAAAACCAATGAGATCGTACAGACTGAGGCCAAAATCCTGGAGTTTCGATCAATTCGTAGTTCCAGTGGCAAGTCTACCCGACGGCCGGTGATTATTACCAACATTGAATTGCTGGGAGTGGTCTGGCCTGTCGAGTTGACACTTGCAAATCGCGACGAAATGGGTTTTCGTATGTTATTGGGACGAGAAGCGTTTCGCCAGAGATTTCTTGTTGATGCGGGGAAATCCTACTACGGAGGCAAGCCACTGCGCAAGAAAAGAACAAAGGCGAAGACCAGGAAGAAACCTAAACAAAAATAAATACTGAAGCGCTACAACTAATCAGGTACTGAAAGAGCATCGATGAAACTTGCAATTCTCTCAACCAGCCCGCAATGCTACAGCACCCGTCGACTGCGCGAAGCGGCGATGCAACGTGGATTCAAGGCTAAAGTATTGAATACGCTGAATTTCGCGATTGACTTGAAACAAGCGGAGCCCGATCTTTACTTTCGCCAAAAGCCTCTCTCCGATTACGATGCCGTGTTGCCACGTATCGGCGCATCAATTACCTATTTCGGTACTGCAGTCGTACGACAATTCGAGCAGATGGATGTTTTCTGTGCGAATTCGTCCTCCGGAATTTCCAACTCGCGAGACAAACTTCGAAGTCTTCAAATTCTGAGTCGGCATCAGATTGGTATACCACAAACCACGTTCGTTCGTGATAAAAAGGATGTGTTGCCAGCCATCGAACGCGTGGGAGGCGCTCCTGTTGTAATCAAACTGCTGGAAGGGACACAGGGGATCGGTGTGTTGCTTGCTGAATCGGTGAATTCGGCCAAAGCCATTATCGAAATGCTGCAAAGTCAAAAACAGAACGTACTAATTCAGAAATTTGTAGCCGAAAGTAAAGGTCGTGATATCCGGGCATTTGTGGTCGGTGATCGGGTTGTTGCTGCAATGCGTCGGGTTGCACAAGGTCAGGAGTTTCGCAGCAATGTTCATCGGGGTGGTCGTACTGAACCAGTTACACTCGATGAAACGTATTGTAAAACTGCTGTCCGTGCCGCTCAGATTATGGGACTTCGCGTTGCAGGTGTCGACATTCTGGAAGGTAAAAACGGACCACAAATCATGGAGATCAATTCTTCGCCGGGTTTGGAAGGAATCGAAAGATCTACTCAGCTTGATGTAGCGGGGGTCATTGTGGACTACATTGCTGCTCAGGTAGATTTTCCCGAGATCGACCTGCGCCAAAGATTGACTGTCAGCCGTGGTTATGGTGTCACAGAGATTCATATTCCCGAAGGCTCTGAATATGTGGGTAAGGAGATCATCCAATCAGGATTGCGTGATAAAGACATCAACGTACTCACTCTCTATCGAGGGACAATCGTCATTCCCAACCCACGATCAAATCGACAACTGGAAGCAGGGGATCGACTGCTTTGTTTTGGTAAACTCGAACTGATGCGTGATTTGATACCTGCGAAAACGCGTCGCAAAAGACGCCCAGAAGTTCAGGACCTGCCAGATTTGCCAGTCGCAGATGAAGTGCATGCAGAGTCAGGCGAATTCGCAACTGACTCGTTACCATTAGATAAAGGCTAATGCGCTTATGACGAAACCCCGCGAACGGAAGTCTGTTAGCGAATGGAATGGAGAATCTATTCAGGCTGGTGAATCACGTGATGTCAAACTTGCTGTCAGTGAGAGCTATAGCAGTATGACGGTGAACATCCCAATTCACATTCGCCGCGCCGTGGAAGAGGGCCCAGTGGTTTTCGTCACTGCGGCACTTCATGGCGACGAAATTAATGGTACCGGAGCAATTCGTGAATTAGTTCAAGACACGGATTTTCACTTACTGCGTGGGTCAGTTATCTTTGTGCCGGTGCTAAATCTTCTCGCCTTTGATCGTCATTCCCGTTATCTACCTGATCGTCGTGATCTGAATCGTTCTTTTCCTGGCACTGCGAATGGCAGTCTGGCCAGTCGCATGGCTCGGATTATTTTTAAGGAAATCGTTTCGCGTTGTGATTACGGCATAGATTTGCACACTGCTTCCGTGCGTCGTACAAACTATCCTAATGTTCGAGGCGACATGACGAATCCGGAAGTACAACGGATTGCTAAGGCATTCGGTTCCGAAATTATCATGAATGGTAAGGGGCCAGCCGGTGCGTTTCGCCGCGAAGCATGTAATAGTGGTTGTCCTACAATCATTATGGAAGGCGGAGAAGTCTGGAAAGTTGAGCCGGGGATTGTAGAGTCGGCAGTACGCGGCGTCAGAAATGTGCTTCGCGATTTGAAAATGCTGGAAGGGGAACCGGAAAGCCCTGATTATCAGGTCGTTGTTAACAAATCAACCTGGGTACGTGCGGAACGTGGCGGCTTTCTCAAGTTCCATGTTAAACCTGGAGATATCATTGAAAAAGATCAACCGATTGCCACCAATACAACATTGCTTGGTCGAGAACGCAGCATGTTGTATTCCCCATTTGATGCAGTCGTGATCGGCATGACAACCCTGCCTGCGATCAGTCCTGGAGAGCCCATTTGCAACCTGGGTATGCTTCCTAAAGGAACGAAACCATCGCAAGTTAGACGATTTCGGTCTGAAGAGGATGGACTTGAAGGCCAGGTTGTCGAAGAGCTTTCAACTAACCTGTTTGTTGTTGAACCGAATGAAGAAACGCACAATCAGGAACAGAGCGGAAACGTTGAGCCCAAGACCTTTCGAAGATAGTTAGATCACAAAGCGAGTTTTTACTGCTTCCGTCAACTTTATCTTCCGGTAAACAAATTTCCCAAAGACTTGTATCGAAAGCCGATCATTATTTGATGTGCCGTTAAATCTGCCGTGTAATGCCCGGCTGGAAAATTATTGGAGTTGAGTGATAACGACACAGCCGATGATCCGTAATCTATGTAACGGTAACCAATATCGATAATCCAACGCTCAGTTCGTTCCCAGGTGATCCCGCATCCAATTTGCCAGGCAAACTCAGAAAATCGTCCTTGTCCACCCAGGGTACCGTCATTCACGGATAGTCGTCCGCCATTGGCACCAATGCCGCCGCCGATGTAAATGGTTTTTGTTTCATGGACGGGAAAATCAAGCCAGAAGTTTGTCATGACACTCCAGCGATCATCGTAATCAACTTGATAGTTTGTGCTGGCACTTTCGGGTCGCATGCTCTCAGACATTAATCCCCCGAGATCCCGGAATGCTCCTTCCACTTCAATGCGAAGGGCTTTGCAACAGAATGGGATTCTGGCTCCCAGCGCCAGTCCAAAGTCATAGGAAACATTACTGTCCGTACCCAGATTGGGTACTAAGAAATTTGTGTTGAATCCCCCACTTTCTAAATGATTTAATGAGAGATAGTTGTTAGCCGAGAGGTAGAGCGTCGTATTCTCGGTCCAATCATCTAAATGCGATGCAGAAAAATATCCTTCCTCATTGAAAGGTTCCGTTTCCGCTGATGTAAACGCTTCCGTTTCACCTGTAAATCGATCTATGTCGTTAAAATACTCGAATTCACTGGCTTCGAATTCGCTGGCTTCGAATTCATCCGCTGACAACCTGCTGGCAGAACCCCAACCAGCGGTAATCGCAAGTAACGCGATCGTGAGAATTTTTGTCGCTCTCATCTTGTCCCCAATGACTTAATGATTCCATTCAACAGTTGTGACGAATTAGTGATGTGTTGTGATTTTTACGAAGGCATACAGTGCAGGCAACACTTACGATATCGGCTGGATTTTGAGGGACATAACTCTTTTTCTGATAAATCGGGAGCGGCGTTGTTCAGTTTCAGGCGGTTATGAGTCTTGGAGCTAATGTGTGCATCCATCTGGATTTTGGAGTATTGATTTCTGTACGAAATGAACGGCATGTTCAGAATAATCCAGTTTATTCAAAATGATTGACTGTCGGGCAAATGCAGGTTATACGGGTTGTGCCGAACGAAATGTCTGGAAATGCGATCGGCATGGGGTGAAGATTACGAATGGTTTTGGGGTCACATTGACAAAAACTGTGCAAGGGTGTACGTTTGGGTAATTGGTTTCGAGGAAACAAAGAGTTTTTCTTAAGTGAGCCTGTTATGCGAATTCCAGTAATCGAAGGCATCATTGATCGCCGTATACTGGCGAATTTTCGCATTGATCCCGAGGTCATGTCACGTGTGTTGCCTGCTCCTTTTCGTCCAAAATTGACAGGCGGTTATGCGATCGGCGGGGTCTGTCTGATTCGTCTCAAAAATGTTCGCCCACGCATCATGCCTTTTTCGTGGGGCATTCGTTCTGAAAATGCTGCCCATCGTTTCGCCGTCGAATGGGATGTGGATGGTCAAACGCATGAGGGCGTCTATGTGAATCGTCGCGATACTGATTCCTGTCTGAATGCACTGGCGGGGGGCAGAATCTTTCCGGGCACTCATCACCATGCCTCGTTTACAGTATCGGAATCGGAAGATCATTTTTCGGTTTCTATGAAGAGCAAAGATGGCCAGGCACAGATGAAAGTGGTTGGTTCAATAACAGATCGTCTACCGGAATCGTCTATTTTTGATTCATTAGCAGCAGCCTCTGAGTTTTTTGAACAAGGTTCGCTTGGGTATTCAACCAGTGATGCAGAAGGACGCTATGATGGCTTGGAATTAAGATGTCTGGACTGGAGTGCGGAACCGCTTCAGATTGAAAGTATCGAATCCAGTTTTTTTGATGATTCCCATCAGTTTCCTTTGGGGTCTGTTGAGTTTGACTGTGCCTTATTAATGCGCGGCATTCCGCATGAATGGCATAGCCGCCAGGATTTATGCTGTCCTGCAACCATAGAGACATAAAGGTACTCGTTCACTTTGTAAAGGCACACACGAATGGATTCCCTTGTTTCCCAGTCCTAGCGAGTTATCAAGCATGTCCATAGCGACTGAAAAAATTGAAAAACAAATTAAAACGATTGCAGTACTCTATTTTGCTTTCGCTGGTTTCTCGTTTTTAATGCTGATGTTATTGCCGCTGCATTATATGATGTTTCGCAGGTTTTCAACGATGGGATTTCCCGTCCCGGAAGGTCAACCAGATCCCATGGAAATGATGGCACCTATGATGGATGTTATGATCTATTTCTATATTGTGATGGGAGTTTTGGGAGTACTTTTTGTGATATCTACCTTCCTCACAGGACTGTTGATGTTGCAGAAAAAAAATCGGACAGTCTGCATCATTGGGGCTGCCATTGGTTGTCTATCAGCACCTCTGGGAACTGCACTTGGGATTTGGGCGTTACTTACTTTATTTGATAACAAAACAAAACTGCTATTTGAGACTCCCGTTGAGCTGAACGATCCCGATTTCCGGAATTGAGTCAAATGTGACAGATGGGAATCATCGGCTTGCGGGGGATTGATTGCTTTGTTCTATTTCTTGCGTGCTTTACGAAGTTGAACCTGATTTTCCTGCATGAAGGTTTCGCGTCGCTGATTGATGGCGATGGATTGTGAGGCGGTCTTCTGGCGGAGTTCAGCGAGGATGGCCGCGTGTTTTGGATTTGTGGCCAGGTTGGTATGCTCCGTCGGATCGGCTTCGAGATCGAAGAGCATTTCATAATCTGGAGCGCGGTTTTTGAAATCGACAGCGGCTTCCTTGAAGTTTACCACGCCATCATACATTCGAATGTACTTCCAGCGTTGTGTGCGGATTCCCTCCTGGAACGGAGTGTCGCGCAATGTGAATAGACTTTCCAAAAATAAATCGCTTCGCCAGGGAATTTCTCGACCTTCGACCAACGGACGCAGGCTGCGGCCTTCCATGAATTCTGGCGCTTCGATGCCGGCATAGTCGAGGATCGTTCTGGTGAAATCGAGACTGGAAACAAGCTGTTCGAGCTGTTTGCCTCGCTGCTGTTTCGGTACACGTGGGTCGTGGATGATACAGGGGATTTTTGATGCGAGGTCGTACAGCAATGCCTTACCTCCCATGCCGTACTCGCCCATCAGCAAGCCATGATCACTGCCGTAGATGAGTACTGTGTTCTGATCTAATCCACGTTGCTTCAACTCTGCCCGTAGGCCTCCGATAATATGATCGAATCCTGTGATCGTCTGGTAGTACCGAATATGATGCTCTCGACAGGTTTTGATGTTGTAATCGTAATCATATGTTTGGTTGCGGCGGCCCTTGTCCTGATCCTGGATGAATTTCGGAATGAAGCGATACGGATCGGTGCCGGTGTCCGCAGGTATTGAGATTTGAAGGTCGCGATAGAGAATGTCGTAGAACGGATTGTCTTTAAGCTTGGGATTCTCGTTGGCTGGACGGGCCATGGAATGCCACTCCGGGTAGTTCATATTCATCGACGTCGTTTGTGAGCCGTGCGGCACATTGAAGCTCACCGAAAGGCAAAAGGGTTTGTCTTCCGGAGTACTATCGAGAAACTTCTTCATTGCTTCGCCCATGATGGGCGTGATGATATCTGCCCTGGCATTGTGATAAGGTCTGGTACTTGCGCTGTTCGAATCTTTTGGCAGAAATTTCGTCCAGCCATCATGACCCCACCAAAAGTCAAATTTCTCCGGTGCCTTGCCTTTGAAGGTGTAGTACTCGATTCCAATCTTTCCAACAAACCCTGTGTAGTAGCCTCCCTTGCGCAATAGCGCCGGGTAGGACTGCTCCCACTGTTGCTCGGTTAGCTGGTAGGATGATGAGAATCCGATGCCGTGAACCCGTTCCGGCATGCCGGTGAAAATGGAGACACGGCTCGGGCAGCAGACTGGTGTTGCGATATACGTGTTTTTGAAACGGACGGAGTCATGCATCAACGCATCAAGATTCGGCGTCTTTACATAGGGATGGCCCATCGCGTGAAGCGTGTTGTCCCGCTGGTCGTCGGTGAGCAGGAAGATGATATTGGGCCTGGATGACAATTCAGCAGCAGACAGCGCGGCTAGCGGAGAGAGCAGCATGAGGGTGATGAGTGCGATAATCTGTTTCATTCGAACTTTCCGTTATTAAAATTCATTTTACTTTCCAGATCTTTACATCGTCGACCCATACTGTACTGGGAATGAGAAAGCTAAACCAGCGTTTCATCGGATGCGCAAAGCCCGGGGAGCGATGCCGGGCGATGAGTTTGTCGTCCAGGCTGAGGCGCATCTCATCACCTTCGGTGACAAGTACGAGGTCGTGCCAACTGTTGTCCGCTTTCCAATTTTCAGTGATCTGTTTTGTTTTGAGAAATGTATCGAGGTCGGTGGGAATCGGCTCTTTGCGGTCGCGGTAGTTTTGACGTTGCTTACGAATTTTGAGGTTCATGACGCCAGTTTTCCAATCCATCAGTGTCGCATTGTTCTGTGTGAGCTTCGCATAACAGAGATGGCCGGCATGAATGCCTTTCGTCTGGCGATCAACAAAGCCGAGCTGAAGCGACTCATTTCGGTTCAGGCCGGGAAAGCGGAACCGCACGATTGCGCCGCCGTCGGTGAAACCCGCTTCGTGATGAATGTGTGCGGCGTGTCCGGCTTTTTGCGTTGCACTGGCAATCTTGAGGATGCCCTCGTCGAGGTCTGCCATTTTGATCTCTGGTACCCGGTTCGCTGTGGCGCTGTTCCATCCATTGCCGATCGCCCTGGCGAGATTGCCATCTTCCTCGCGTTCGAACGCATCATGAAAAATCAGTGTGCCTTTCTCACGTAACCAATTGGCATCATCGCGGGATGTTGATTTTGCGGGTTCAGGTTTGGATGCTGATTGCCCAACGACATCAGCGGTCTGAATCGCTGTAAACGCCAGGAAGTGCAGGGCAGTTTTGAGCAGGATGGTGTGTTTCATGAGAACCGTTAATTAATTGACATTTCCCATTTGTGTTGAGAAGGGAACTCTTTCAGAAGAAAACCACTCTCTATCTTAACAATGCGTCGCTCCATATCCAGCATCTGGAGAACGATCTGGTATTTTCACCCGGTGGTTCTCTCCTTGACAGATTTGATCGTTTGTTGACTTGAATCTTCTTTCTGATGATAATGAGTCAAGCAGCTTAAGTTGATATTTTCCAATACCCGGTGATCTTCACATATTTCTCTGAAGCAGAGATTTCTCGATGAATCAAAAAAAGTCACGCTACTTAACGAATTGCGAAGGAGTTTCGCGTCGAAGTTTTGTGCAGGCTGGGTTACTCGGATCAGGAGGGTTGGGGATAGGCGACCTGCTGAAACTTAAAGCGCAAGGTGCTGTTAACAAGAAACAGCAAGGGACAAACGTCATTCTGTTTTGGTTAAGTGGTGGCCCTGGTCATATGGAGACATGGGACCCCAAACCGGAAGCGCCTGACGATTACCGTGGCCCCTTTGATTCCATCGCGACCAGCTTGGCGGGTGTTCAATTTGGTGAATTGATGCCAGAACAAGCGAAACTGGCTGATCATCTTGCCGTGCTGCGAACAGTGAATCATGGTTCCGGCGATCATACCAAAGGTAACCACTGGATGTTGACCGGCTTCGAAGGTCCTGCGTTCAATGCACCAGACAACCGTGTGCAAAGACGGCCTTCCATGGGCTCGGCTGCTTCGTTTTTACGTGGCCCCAATCAAGGGGGGATGCCACCTTATGTCGGGGTACCACATTTGCGTGGCGGAACTGACAATCTTTTTCACTATTCCTCTTACATCGGGGGAGGCAGCAATCCGTTTATTGTCAATTCCGATCCGAACACATCCAGCTTCGGTGTCAAAAATCTCACATTAGCCAAAGGCTTAACTTTAGACCGGTTAAGAAATCGCCAGAAACTTCTAGGTTCCCTGGATATTCTGTCCCGTTCACATGAAAAAACGATTCTTGATCTTGATGAACATCAACAGAAGGCGTTTGAACTGCTTTACTCAAAGGGTGTGCGGTCAGCGTTCGACATATCTGCAGAATCAGATAAACTGCGCGACAGCTACGGCAGGCATACTTTCGGTCAAAGTGCATTATTAGCACGCAGGCTGATCGAACATGGTGTGACATTCGTAACAGTCAACTGCGTTCCCTGGGATCACCACGGTTCATCTGGGCGCTATAAAACGGAAGAGGGGGCGCGCCTCTTAATACCACCGCTCGACAGGGCGATTTCAGGTCTTGTACGAGATTTGATGGATCGTGGTTTGTACGAAAAAACCTTGATCGTCGCGATGGGAGAGTTTGGTCGCACTCCACGCATGAATCGATATGCGGGTCGCGATCATTGGGGGAGAACTTTCAGTGTACTGATGGGCTGCGGTGGCATGAAGATGGGGCAGATCATAGGCCGCTCCAGTGCGCGAGGCGAGGAAGTGGTGGAACGCTCTATTACTCCGCAAGACGTTGCAGCCACCGTTTATCGACATCTGGGAATCGATCCACAAAATGTGATCTTTCGTGATCGCCTGGACCGCCCGATGCCACTGCTCGATTCGGGCGAACCCGTTTCTGAATTATTCGGCTGAACTAAACTGTTTCAGAAATGATAAGCCCCACTCTGATTGCTGCTAAACTTTTTCTTTCGGTTCAGGTAGGAAAACAGTTGCACTCCTGAAAATTCTAATAAAACACTCTCACAAAGTGTTTTTGATATCTGGATATCGTTGTTTTATTTTGTGGTTCACACTTGCTAACCGAAAATGGAACTAGAGAACAGACACATACATCCTCAAGAACAGAAATCAATATAAACAACAAAAGCGATAAAATGGCAGAATCTGAACTGATTCAATCGATCAAACAATTCCAGTAAAAACTTGTTTCAAAGTTCCAGGTTTTGACAAACTTCAAAGGAATGCATGATGCTATTTGCCGATTTGGAATATGGGCCGCTCACTGATCTAAGAGATCCAATCAAATCTATCGATGAATCGGCCAGTTCTTTATGAAACTTTATCAACTCATTTATGTCAGTAAGTGTAATTCACGTATGTCCAAATTCGAGTTGGAAGCTATTTTAAAACAGTCGCGGCATTTCAACGGAATTCAAGAGATCACGGGCATGCTGGTTTATGATCGTGGTCATTTCTTTCAGGTCTTGGAAGGCGAATATAATCAGGTAGAAACTCTATTCAGCAAAATCCAGGAGGATAAACGGCATAGTCGAGTCAATCGGATTCGTTCAGATTATATACCGGATCGATTTTTCCCAGACTGGAAGATGGGGATTTATAATTTGGAGGAGACAGCCGACCTCGATCACTTCAAGCTACGATCAAGCCTTAAAACGTTTCAAGAGACAAATTCCCCAGAGGAAACGCAAAATCTGGCAAAGTATGCATTGCAAACATTTATTAACCTGAAAGAGAATTCGTCAGCTCCTACTGCATAATTGAGTGTGAATATCTGAGATGAATGTTGATTGAGTTCCATGAACGTCCAGCTGATGAACAATCGGTTTGCTAGTGGAAACTCAAAGTATCAATTGTTCCTTGTTGGCAGAAACTGTTCCCTCTTTGTAATGCTTAGTCAGCGATGTCTTGAACAATTTGCACAGGGCGAACTTTCAAGACTTCTACGAAAATGGCGAAGATCGCGGGAATCACCATGAGTGTCAGCAAGGTTGCCACGGCCAATCCGAAAATCATGCACCATGCCATTCCTTCCCACAAAGGTCCGCCACTGAGGGCTAATGGTATGAGCCCTCCAATGGTAGTCGCTGTTGTGAGGAAGATTGGCAGCAAGCGTTTTTTGACGGTTGTAACCAGACAGCCACGAAATTCATCTCGTGTCAGACCTGCGATGGGACCAGTGCCATCGGATTGTTTAATCGCTTCCTGAATGGTGCTGTCGGCGAACTCAAAGAAAATGATGGCTGTATTCAGCACAATTCCAAACAGGGAGAGAATACCCAGTTGGGGCATAAAACCCAGAGGATTATCAGTAAAATAAAGACCGGGTAGGGCACCGATGAGTGCCAGCGGAAGCGTGGCAAGAATGATAATTGGCTTGGCGATGCCATTGTATTGAAACACCAGACAAAGCACGATTAAGAGAAATGAAATGATCATGCACAATGCCATCTGGTCTTCACTCTCGATGGATTCACCTTTTTCTCCGGCAATTTCGATCCAGAAACCGGCGGGCAGTTCACTTTGTAGTGTCTGCATTTCTTCGGATGCCAGCACCTCACTGATGATATCATTGGCCAGCACACCCTCATTCACACGTGCCCGGATTTCGATCATCCGATTCAAATCACGCCGTTCGATCCGCGCCGGTTCCCAGCGTGGTTCCAGCTTGGCAATCGATTCCAGTGGGACTTTTCCGTTTCGACCTTCTACAAATGCTGAGTCTAATTCGGTCAATGAACCTCGCTGGCTGGGAGGCAGCCTCAGATAAACGGGAATCTGGTGGTCATCCTCATTAAAAGTCGTCAGGTATTGGCCCGAAAAGTAGGCATTCAAAGTTTGTGCCACATCAAGATTTGTCACACCCGCCAGATTGGACTGGTCATTATCAATTTCCACGCGCATCTCGAAACCAGGAACCCCCGTTGTGTCGTGAACATCCCAGGTGGAAGGGTGGTTTCTCAGAATCTCACTTATCCTATCAGCCCAGGTCCGCAACACATTCAAATCTCCAAATCCGGGACGAGCTGCTCCCGATGCATAAACGCGTAAACCAATGGGGGCATCAACGGGTGGGCCCATCGCCAGTTCACGTGGAATCACCCGCGCGTTTGAGATAGGAGAAATACCCAGTTTCGAATCACCCGATTGAGCAATGGTTTTCACCTGAAGTGCTAATTCGTGAGTATATCTGGCATCGGTCGTACGAACCAGAATCTCGGCATAGTTCGGTTTGCGGGCTTCCGGGTTTCGGCCCAGATACCAGCGTGCGCCTCCGCTGCCGACCATGGTTCGCATTCCCAGAATACGTTGTTGCTCGTTCCCTTCTGCGTCCATTGTCGGGCTGAGTGTCTGTAGTAAACGTTCTACTTCCTGAGCGGCTTGATTTGTCTGTTCGATGGCCGCGTTTTCAGGTAACCAGACCTCCACAGCAAACTGGTCACGTAAATCTCGCGGGAAAAATTGAGAACCCACGGGCAGCATGATCGCCCCCACCAGTAACAACACAGACACACCCACTGTCAAAAACTTGAAGCGAATCGCTCCGAGTGCCAGCTTGCCAAAGCCATCCAGAAAGGGATTGCTGGCCTCGTCTGTTGAATTCTCAGGATTTGTTTTTTTACTCCGGTTATTAAATAGCTTCGCAGCCAGCCAGGAAAGTGGTGCCGTTGGTTTCAGCGGGTCTTTGGGGGCCCTGATAAACGAAGCAGCCAGAATCGAACAAAACGACATCGCCAGAATCCAGCTCATTGCCAGGATCACAGACAGCGTGACAGGCAGACTATAAACGTATTCTTTTTTGGTACCGATCAGACCAATCAGCATCGGTAGAAATGCAGAAACCGTTGTGAGCGTGCCCCCCAGCATGGCCATGGAAACCTGATTCGAACCAAGAATGGTGGCCTTCTGTGGTGACATTCCCAGCATTTGATTGGTGCGAGATTGATCACAAACCTGGACCGCGTTATCCACCAGCAACCCCAGCGCCACAATAATCGAGGCCAGTGAAATTTGCTCAAGATCCACTCCTAATGAGGGCAGCAGAGCCAACGCTGCAAATACGACGATCGGAATATTTGCCGCCATAACAAAGGCGGATCGAAAGCCGACAATCAGGTAAACAACAACAATTACAATTACGATGGCTTGAATTACATTGACGACTACGCCGCTGATCTTGGACTCAACATTTACTGATTGGTCTGAGACCGCCGTCACAGCCAGATCGGGTGGTAATGTCCGGTCAATTTTTTGCATGCGCGTGATCAAGTTCCGAACATCGTCACAGATCTCCGTTACACTAGCACCCGTTTTCATGGTAATCGCAACGACAACACAGGGCCGCGAGATCTCAGATGAAGTGAATCGCGATATTTCAGGCGGGGGTTCCTGATAGTCACGAATCACATTCAGTCCCAGGTCTGTAAGATAGACCGGGGACTGGCTGGAGGGAGTATCCTCATTTCGACCACTGACAAAGCTGGAACCCGACGTCGAGCCAACCACAATCGATTTTAATTGTTCCACCGAATCCAGTTCACCCGTTGGCTTCAACGAAAACCGACCTGCTTCGGTATCAATATCACCACCCGAGGCGACAATATTGCGGGCTTCTACCAGTTTTTGTAAATCATCGGTTGTCAATTTGAGCTGCGACCAGTTTCCGGCGTCGGTCTCTATATAAATTGCTTCCTGGCGTACCCCGTACAGATCTGCTTTTGCGACACCATCCACAAAACGGATTTCGTCACGAAGTTTTTGCGCCAGTATATCAAGCTCACGTAATGAGTATTCACTGGCAGCCGGGATTTCATCTGCACCCGGTGGGGGCACCTGATAAATCGCATGCAGCATGATGTATGTATCACCATACTGATCATTCACCATCGGTACGATGCCCGCTTCCGGCATCGTGACTTTCGCCACTTCTGCACGGACTTTATCCCAGACATTGGCAATCTCACTCTTGCTTGTGGTCTCTTCCGCGTCGATGAAAATCGTCGACAGTCCCACGGTGGTCGTCGAGTAGATCACATCGATGTCGTCAATACTGTCGAGCTCTTTCTCCAGCGGGTACGTGATGAGTTCTTCAATTTTCGAAGCAGGCACACCAGGCCAGGCTGTCGATACAGTACAGGTTCGAACGGTATATTCCGGATCTTCACGACGAGGCATGTTGAAATACTGTGAAACGCCCCAGAATGTCAGTAACGTTACCAGCACAATCACGATCGTGCGGTAGCGCATCGATAATGCGGGCAAATTCATGGACGCACCTCAACTTCTTCCACGATATTGACCGGTTCACCATCTTGCAGGTAGTGAGCCTGCCCCAAAACCACACGACTGCCTGTTGCTAATTTCTGGCCGCCTGCCGCCAGGACACGAATCAGCTTGCCCACGTTTTCAAAAGAGCTGATTTCGATCTTCTTCACTTTCTTCTCAGGGCTGACAGTAAATAAATATTTACGGTTTTTCTCAATGCGGACGGAATTCAGCGGAACATAAAACCCAGGTTGTGTTTCAATGCCTAATTCCACAGAGACAAGGTCACCGGGTCTTAATTGCCAGCGACGACGGTCTTCCAAGACGGTTTTTCCATCCCAAACGACTCCCTTTTGAGAGGGGACAGTGATCGGTCCCGTGAATAAAGCAGAGTCGAGGTTGAATTTCTCAGGAGTAGCCAGCTTCACTTCCTGAAAGGTCAAAAGCCCCAACATCTTGATTTGCTCCTCTCCCAGGTTGACTCTTACTTTATCCACCTGCAGTACAGGATTGGTTCGTCCCAGTGTCGTGGTCTGTCGATTCAGAATTTTGTAAAGAAATAAACCTTGTTTATCTTTTTGAATCGCATTTTCAGCAATATATTTTCGATTAGGATCCTGGTTTCCGAGACCGCGCACAATTTGAAAAATACTCGCGGTACGCGCGAAGGGAACATCTTTTAGTTCCGGGGGAGCCTGAGCTTTGGTTTTATTATTGCGGACAAATAAGGTGACGGTAAACGTCCGCGTTTCGGGGTCAGCGGTTGGATCGATCATATATACGAACGCCCCCATTTCGAGTTCACTTCCATCCTGCTGCCGAATGAAAACCGGGAACCGGTTTCCATGCTGTATGTTTCGGGCCATTTGGGAGGAGACCTCCACATCAACGCGCATGGGGTCCATCATTTGGACTGTGCAGACAGGCGAACCACGTTCTACATAAGCGCCGGGAATGGCATGTACCTGAGAAACCTGGGCGGGGTAAGATGAGAGCAGGCTGGTATCCTTCAAGTCACGATTTGCCTCAGCCAGATCTTGTTGGAGTCGATTCACGGTCGCCTCAATCGAAGCCAGATCGGCTTTTCTTTGTTCCAGCGTTCCCGTAAGTTGGTCCTTCGCTGCCGTCTTCGCGGCAAGTAGAGCGGTATATCGGTCGTATTCCGATTTGCTGATGGCCTTGGAGGCAATCAGTTGTTTGGAGCGAGTCATCTCAACGTCGGCCAGCACTCGTTCCGCTTCGGCGGCGCGCAGTTGAGCGGGGATCACACTTTTTATTTCCACTTTTGTCGCATCTCGACGCCGCAGCTCGGCATTCACCGATGCTTTCGCACTTTCAACTGCCAGCTCATAACGAGTCGGGTCCAGGCGGGCCAGCAGAGCAGGCTTCTGATTCTGTTTGGTATTGCTGCCATATAAAACACCCGAGACATCGGTTTCCGGTTCCACCACAAACTGCACCCGTCCTGCGACTTCAAAACCTACGTTTTCGGTTTTCCAGGAGGCAATTGAGGCAGTCAGCCGATTCCAACTGCTGGGCCGACTTTCTTTCAATTCGAATACCGTAACCGGGAGCGGGGCAGGAGTAGATTCTTGCTCGGGAGCCTTCTTGCACGAAGTTGAAAGAATCACACAGAGCAGGATTAACAGCAGGTAACGACGGATGTGGATTTTTGGTTGTTTTATCAAAGTCATTTCAACAATGCATCCTGTTCTTCATCACTTTTAAAAGATATCAAACCCTACTAAGTCCGAGTATAAATCGGGAATCTGCAGGAAGCGAGCAATTTTATCGGTGAATTAAGGTAGCAGGCCACTCTTACTACATTTTTGTAAACACCTTTTTAACATCTTGCTCGAAAAAGAAAATTCACTGCACGAACTTGCATGATTCACAAATGGAAAAGTAAGTGATTTTCCCTGATACATGCTGACGGATGTCTTTGGAGTTGGTTTTGTTGAAAATGACTGGGCTATGATCAAAAACAAAACGCCCCAGAGAAAATTCCCTGAGGCGTTTTTGAATTTTAATGGTATCACTTCTGCTTTAGTGATTATTGACAGTAATGCCGGTCCAGTCATCAGTGCGGAAGGGGGTCATGGGAAGTCCTTCTTTATTCTGAACATTGAGGATCGGGTTATTTGCCCAGCCATAGCGGACGGAAGCAGGCATTGCGACGGCATCGCTCCAGACTTCGATTTTGTCCTTGCCAAGAAGTTTTGCGTTGGCATGTACAAACTTCTTGTCCGCACCGGCAATGGTAAAGCCGATGGGTGTGTTGACGTCAAATAAATCCAGTCCGCCTCCTACATGATCGAAGGTGAGAATGGCTTTATTGCCTTTGACTTCCATCGATTTATACTGGGGGCTGCGATGAACAATCTTGACGCCATAATCTTTGGCGAGTGCCCAGCGGGCCAGTCGTTTACCAACATCCAGTTTATTTTTGGGATGAATATCGACTGCTTCACCGAGATCGATAATCACTGCTTCTCCCGTGTTGGGCAGTTTGCTCATGGTCATTGTCTGTGCTTCCCGTAGTTCAGCCCAGTCGCTATCGCCTGGTTCTTTTACTTCGGGGCGGAAGTCGGCCAACTGCACCCAGTAGAAGGGGAAATCACCCTGTTTCCACTCATCGCGCCAGTTCTGGATCATAAATGGGAAGAGTTTACGGTATTGGTAAGCACGGCTGGCATTTGATTCACCCTGGTACCAAATAGCCCCTTTGATGCCATATCCAATTGTAGGATGCAGCACGCCGTTATAAATATTGGACGGACGATGGTTTCCGGTCATCAGATTTCGAGGAGGACGTGGACGCCGTGGCAGAGGTTTGCCAGCAACTTTCGCTGCTTTGCTGGCGACTTTCCATTTTTCCATCTGCTTTTTGTAATTTGCCGACAATTTTTCATAATCGTATTCTTTTTCAAGCTTCTCCCATTTTTCCATCAATCCTTTGAAGGCGGGCTCTTCTTCCAGGCGCTTTCGATTGACCCAGGCTTCTGCAGAAGACCCCCCCCAGGCATTATCGATCAAGCCGATAGGCACGTTTAAGGTCTGATAGAGCTGTCGTCCGAAGAAATAGCCGACACCGGAAAAATTGGCGACGGTCTGAGGAGTACAGGCTTCCCATTTTCCAACAAAGTCGTCCTGTGCTTCCTGCGTTCCAACCTGCGGTACCGATATCAATCGGATCTTGGGATAGTTGGCTGTCATGATTTCCAGGTCGGCATCGGTCGAGGAAGACACGGTCCATGCCATATTGGATTGACCTGAGCAGATCCAGACTTCGCCTGAGAGCACGTCTTTGAGTGTGATCGATTCGTTGCCTTTAATCGTAATTTCGTAAGGACCACCTACTTTCAGGGGATCAATTTTGACTTTCCACTTTCCTTTTGCGTCGGCAGTCGTGCTGTGAGATTGTCCGTCGACAGAAACGGTAATCTTTTCTCCAGGGTCAGCCCAACCCCAAAGTGGATTTTTCTGTCCTTGCTGCAGGACCATGTGATCGCCAATGATGGCAGGAAGTTTGATTTTTGCTTGCGCCTGATTACCATGAAAGGCATTCAGTGTAACCAGCATCAGCAGAGTGGCTACTAATGATTTCGAGGACGGAAGATTCATTTGTTGTTCCTTGCGGGATGAGTAGACTAGAGAAGACGTATCATTAAGGGTATTCTGATATAGCTTGATCTTAGTGAGCTGATTTTTCAAGCGATACCTCTCAAATCGTTGACTCAAATCTTCTATTTCATTTGTTCTAAATTGTTATGGTGATTCATGAAACGGCTATTGTGTCTACTTCTTTTATTGGCAAGTTGTGCTTTTTCATTTACTTCTGTGCAGGCAGAAAATAATAAGCCTGATGGGAAACGTTACGTGATCATTCACGCCGACGATGCAGGAATGTCACATTCAGTGAATCTCGGCACGATTGAAGGTATGGAAAAAGGAATCGTTTCATCGGCGAGTATTATGGTTCCCTGCCCGTGGTTTAAAGAATTTGCTGACTATGCAAAAAATCATCCCGAAGGGGATTATGGGATTCACCTAACACTTAATTCCGAATGGAAAAATTATCGCTGGGGGCCGGTTGCTTCCCGCGATCAAGTGCCCAGTTTGCTAGATGAAGAGAATTATCTTTGGGACAATGTGGGGCAGGTTATGGCGCATGTGAATGTCAAAGACGCCGAAAAAGAGTTGCGTGCCCAGATTGAACGGGCTCGAAAATTTGGCGTACCGCTGTCGCATTTGGATATGCACATGGGAGCGGTAGTCAGTCGTCCCGATTTACTTCAAATTTATGTGAATCTGGGGATTGAATATGATTTGCCTGTATTATTTGTGGCGAATCTGGACCCGAAAAAATATGGTGCCATTGCAGCGAGAGCAAAAGAACTCAAAAGCGTCCTGCAGAAAAACGGATTGCCGGTCCTCGATGAGCTGCTTCAATTTTACGGAGAACGCGATTATACCAAGCGAAAAAACACCTATCTGGAGTCCTTGCGCAATCTCAAACCGGGTGTGACACAAATTATTATTCACTGTGGAATCGACAATCAGGAGCTCCAGAATATTACCAACAGCTCCTCTCGCCGCGATGGTGACCGCCGCGTCTTTACAGATCCTGAAGTCATGAAACTGATCAAAGACCAGGGAATTGAAGTCATCACCTGGAAGCAATTTCACAAGATGGCTCGAAAAAAAGTTGCCCCTGCCAAATAACCCTTGGGGAATTAGTCATTGTGTTCGATTTGTTTCAGCCAGCCTTCCAGGGAATAAGCGGGGTCGCCCTGTTCTTCTGGTTTAAGACACTTCAATTTCTCCCGATTCAAATACGAAAGTTGAAAATCGACGAGTGTTGCTCCCCGTTGATGCAATTGGGTTCCATACAACCGTTCGAGTTGTATCTGGTTCAAATCACACCAGCGGCCTGAGTTGATTGTAGGGAGCTTCTGAATCTGCTGTTTCGAGAGCAGGGGAGTGCCGAGGTGCTGGTGAATCCACAGCAGCGCATCTTTATGGATCATGTAAGGTCTGTGGCCTCCCTGAGATTCGAACCAGGCATACACTTTTCCTGATGCGCCCTGCGAATCGTAGATTTTTGCTGCTTTGGAAACAGCTGCCCGTGTACTTTGCCAAGCAGTGCCATCATCGTCTGAATCGATGATCCAATCGGCATCGCCGTTCATGACCATCACAGCGCAATCCGGGGCAGCCAGCGAGAGGAATTCTTCCCAGGTGCAGAGTTCTCTCAGTTTTTGGTTGGGGACTTTCGTGCAATATTTACTGCGGAGTGTGACATTACTGTAAGCCCAGCCGGAAACGATCGCCAGTTTGAGTCTTGGCTCTAATGCAGCCATCCAACTGGCGACGGCGCCTCCCAGTGAATTCCCTGCTACGCCAATTCTGGATTGGTCAACATCATCTCTCTGGCATAAAAAATCGATGCCGCGCATTGTATCAAAAACCAGTTTTCCCATAATGGGACGATTCGCTGCGAGTGCTCGTTCGTGGACCGCTTTCGGATCGTGGGCCCGTGTGCCAAGTCTGCCTTTGATGTTCCGTTCTTCTTCACCGAGTGGATCGATGGCCAGACAGATGAGACCCGCCCTGGCATATGCTAAGGCTGCATAATTGTACTGCCACTGGCTTTTGCTGCCACCATGTCCGTAGGTCAGGACTATTGCGGGTGCGGGTTTTGTCAGAGATTTCGGACGATAAAGCACTGCAGGTATTTTCGAACCTGGTTCGCTGGTGAAAACCCACTTTTCGATAACCGTACCGTCGGTTTCCAGTTCGCCTCGCTTTTCACTCTTGAGTGCAACGTTCGTTGAGGGAATGCCCAGCGATTTTTTCAATTTCTGCCTGGTTTGGTTTTTCCAGTTTGTAAACTCGGCGGGTTTCTTTTGAATGGAGGAGACAGTTTTCGTTTGAGGGCCATTCCAGTGAGCTGTGTTGATTGCGAAATATTTATTTACAAAAGGTGGCTTTTTACTTCTGGCGTACCAGATACGAAAGCTCCCATCTGGAAATGCCATGACTGATTGACTGGTGACATAGTGTGATTCCCAGGGACGTTCGGGATCCGGTTTAAATACGGGGTTATCCGGATGTCGATACCATTTGAGACCATCAATACTAACAGCAAAGCCGAGTGCCGTCGTGTTTTTGCGACTTGTCCAGTAACTCCCATACCACATTAGATAGACATCATCTATTTTCAGTACAGTTGGATAGAATAAACGCCCTGATTCCCATTCCTGATCGATTTCCAAAACAGGATCGGTCGTGACACGCCATTTTTTTCCATCCAGGCTGGTTGCATGTTTGATACACCAGGGCTCTTTTGAGACATCATTAAACCACATCTGGTAAGTGCGGCCCGTTTTCAGAATTGTTGGAGCATAGACTTGATTCAGCTCGGCCGGACTGGGAGCTGTCCAGTGAATTCCATCTTTGCTTGAAGTTTCGTGAAGTTGATGCAAGCCCGTCGGATCTTGAAAATCTGTCGAAGAAAACCACATTCGCAGCTGTGTATTTTCTCTCAAAGTTGCGCCAGTGGGTGCGCGAAGCAATGTGGGAGTCAGTATCGAATGTTTTGCATCTCCGAACCGAAAAACAGGGTTATTTGCCTGTTTTTGAAATTGAATGCCATCTGAACTGTGTGCGAGACCCATCTGAAATACACGTTTTTTGACAGTACCTTGAGAGCCACAATACCAGAGAGAGAATTGTCCTTTTTCAAAACTCACACAGGGGGCAAAGAGATGCGTATCGTCGAATTTATCCGCTTTCCCAAGCTCAATTACAGGACCTTGTGTGTCCCGATTCCAGCTTTGTGGCTTCAGCCAGCGCTGGAGTTCGTCTGGAACTGGTTCGGCTGCTGTCATCAGGCTGCCGAATGCGTGAATGATAAGAAGAAAAATACAGAAGCGGGAAGATGACAAAGATTTCACTGCTGACCTCATTTTTGGAAAACTGTATGAGAGCAAGTTCCTGATTATCGTATGGCAGTTTTGACTGAATCACAACGAATTCTTAAAAAAAGAATCTCTTGCAGACGAGGTGTCTGCAAGAGATTGATTCTGTCGTAAAGGTTTTTCAGTCTTTCTTTTTAGAAAGGTCAAGCTGGAGGACCGTTTGCTGTTGGGCGTTCAATGCAGCAGGCAGACGGTGTTTCACAGCAGGTGCGCTGAGATTTACAGCAGTCTTGGGCTACACTACAGCATTCCCGTTGCTGTTCGCAGCATTCCAGACCCTGTTGGCAACAATTTGGTTTTGAGTCTGATTTACAGCATTGCAGCCCAGCCTCACAGCATTTCATGTTGAGGTCACAACAGTTTTGGCTGGCAGATTGAGCGCCTGCTGAGGCAACCAGCACCATACCAGACGATAAAAGAGTCGCAGCGATTAATTTAGTAAACATAGTATTTCTCCAATTCGTGTGAATTAATAGGAACTTGAACTGATTTGAGTTTGAAAATTGCGAG
The DNA here is from genome assembly GCA_022600195.1 of Planctomycetota bacterium. GTDB lineage: Bacteria > Planctomycetota > Planctomycetia > Planctomycetales > Planctomycetaceae > Gimesia. Next base: position 89,648 of record JAHZKX010000011.1, on the reverse strand, counting down.
ATGCAATGTCAGAAAATCAGCAGATCCACACACAGAGAAGTACATGCAAGGGATGAGAATGGAAGAGCGTTGATTTTGAGTTATCGGGCAAGCCTGTTTTAAAGGTGATTGTTTCCCAATGTCTGTCGAAATGGAGTGCCGGTTGCGTTGGAATCAGGTTTGTTTTTCCCGAATTAGAAAAAACCTTGCCCATGCAACAGCGGCAATTTTCCGGCGCAATTGGCGAATCAGACTTTTCTGGAGAATGCTTTTGAGTTGTACAGCATAGGGAAGCCTCTGTCTGATTTTTCGAGATTTCCTTTATAGGGGAGGCGCAACACCACTCTCCCGGCAAAAAAAGCATTACCGATAAGAGCAGTAGTAAAGCAGTTTTCGAATTTTTCCGCCGCATCTGATTTTTCTCTTAAGATACAAATGACTGTATTGAAGCACCTATGTTTCATACGTCTGTCTGCGAGGTAATGTGTGAAAAATTTTCGAGAAATACTGTTTTCAGTACGTGAACTTAATCATTTGAGCTTGTGTCATTTTCAGGTGAAGAAAATGTAATTTTTTGCAAAACTAGTGCCGAAAGAGACTTTACAGCAACAAGATAAGAAGACAGAATACCCGTCCTCTTATTGGGGCGTATAGCTCAGTTGGTTAGAGCGCAGCTCTGATAAAGCTGAGGTCCGTGGTTCGAATCCACGTACGCCCATTTTTTCTTCCTTAAGAGGAAACCTCTATTTTTATAGCAGTTTTGAATTGTGAATGTGAGGTTTGTCTGCGATAGTATCTATTGTTGGCATTTTTTGGGGGACGTAGCTCAACTGGGAGAGCGCCGCCCTTGCAAGGCGGAGGTTGCCGGTTCGATCCCGGTCGTCTCCATTGTTTTCTGTTGTTGAAAGACTGGGGCCTTAGGGCTTGTTGAACAATGTCTTTCAGCTTTCCAGGAAACTTCCGGGGAATTTTTTCCGAGTGGGTTGACGGGTGGTTTCTGACTGGTTAAGATCCCGCTCCTTCACTGCGAGTCAGTGGTTTTGTAGACAGCAAGTGATTGTTGTAAAAGAGTTTGCGGCGAAAGAATTTCGAGAGATTTTTAAAAGTTTATCTGAATCGTTTCTCGGACGGTTGACTTTCTGAGGGGCGATTATAAAATGACCCTCTCAGCTGACTTAAGTCGATTGAATCAGTTTCAGCAGTGCTGGACCTGATTCAGCTGATTTTGGTTGGCTGTTTTTCTCTGGTGATGAGCCAGGGAAACAACGATCTTTGACAATTTGGTAAAAGTAATAAGTGGCATCTAAAAAACGATAGAGTTTCTCAAGTTGCAATACTTATTCTTCGGAATGGTATTGCTGACCGAGATTTGTTCTTAGGCGAATCGAATTCAAGTGCAAAGCTGTTATGCAAGGCTTTGTGAACGGAATTCGGGTTGTAATGTTTTTGGCTCCCACTGATCAATGTGGTCTGTGTGAGGTAAGAATTATTACGGCTAAACTACTAAGGGCGTATGGGGGATGTCTTGGCATCAGAAGGCGATGAAGGGCGTGGAAGACTGCGATAATCTTGGGGAAGTTGTCAAACGAGCGTTGATCCCGAGGTTCCTGAATTATCATATGTTGAATACATAGGCATATGAGGCACACGCGGAGAACTGAAACATCTCAGTAACCGCAGGAAAGGAAAGCAACAGCGACTTCGTGAGTAGCGGCGAGCGAAAGCGAATCTAGCCTAAACCGTTTTGCTTCGGCAAGGCGGGGTTGTGGGGCTTGTCATTGTGAAGTTACAAAACTGTTTGTTAAAAGAATTCGTTGGAAAGCGAAACCATAGAGGGTGACAGTCCCGTATTTGAAAGCGAACAGACTTCCGACAAGTACCCGAGTAGGTCCGGCCACGTGGAATCCGGACTGAATCTGGGAGGTCCATCTCCTAAGGCTAAGTATTCTCTGATGACCGATAGTGAAAAGTAGGGTGACCGAAAGATGAAAAGAACCCCTGTTAGGGGAGGGAAAGAACCTGAAACCATACGCTTACAAGCTGTCGGAGCACGATTATCTTCGGATACGTGTGACGGCGTGCCTTTTGCATAATGATCCGGCGAGTTACCGTCAATGGCTTGATTAAGGCCTTCCGGGCCGAAGTCCCAGCGAAAGCGAGTCTGAATAG
>JAHZKX010000011.1:0-85000 GCA_022600195.1 Planctomycetota bacterium | reverse complement strand
CTTGAAATGAATCATTTGACAACACTATCAATTCATGGAAACGATCAGGAAAAGAAAAACCAATAAATACTGAATTTACATTTATGCTTCCCACAGTGAGGAATGCTTCTTGTTATCATATATTCATATTTATTTAAAAATCTTATCTAATGGGAAAGTGTTTTTATGCAGTTCAGACGAATTAAATCCCACTACTACAGAGATTGCTTATCAAATCGTTCTTGCCAGACAGAACTTCGGCGCGCGTTTACATTAATCGAACTTCTGGTGGTGATTGCCATCATTGCGCTATTGATTGCCTTGCTCTTACCTGCAGTACAGCAGGCACGGGCTGCGGCACGGCGAAGTCAGTGTAAGAATAATCTGAAGCAGATCGGGCTGGCGTTTCACAACATCTACGACACATTCCAAAAATTTCCCCCTCTCGTAGCGCCTTCCTCTCCGAGCAGTATCACCGAAACCGGACCTTATCAAGATGCGGTCGGATTTACTGTCTTCGATTGGTTTTTGCCGTACGTCGAGCAGGCCCCGCTTTATAACGCATCAAATAACAACGTCAATACCGTAGTCGGGGGGGCCAGGGTTTATGCCCATCCGATTCCGACTTACCTGTGCCCATCAGATACCTCTTCTCCCAATAATAAAGGGGCGACGACAAACGGAGGTGCCGACCATTGGGCCGTCGGAAACTATTCTGCGAACTATAATTTTTTTGGTGACCCTACAGCACCGACAACGGCTGGGCGACTGGAAGGCGAATCAACGATGGCAACATTTACCGATGGCAGTTCGAATACGATTGTCTTCTCAGAACGTTATGGTACCTGTGGAACGAGTGGCATCGCGAATTCGTCTTCGACTTATGGTAATCTCTGGTCCGATTCTAATAGCGTCTGGAGACCAGTATTCTGTATCAATCAATACAGCCAGTCGCCGACCTCTGTCGGATATGTCACCTGTCTGACCCCTCAAATTTTGCCGAATTGGGTCAGCGGTTGCGAGTCCCGTCGGGTTCAGTCACCTCACGCCGGAGGTATTCACGTTTGTCTGGGTGATGGAAGCGTCCGCATGGTGGGAGGCAGCATTGACGCCACGTTATGGGCAAATCTTTGTCACCCCAAAGACGGAGAAACGATTGGCGAATTCTAGCGTGTATTCAACTTAACGAGAGTGTCTTCCATACTGGTTTACTCAATTCGAATAGTTCTGGAGACATTACAATAAACCTGGAGACAGGCGAATTAAGGTTGGCTGCCAGAACTTTCACAGACACCATAATCATTTTTTCTACTGGAGTGTCGTACGACTCATGAAACAACATCCCCTTTTGAATCTGAGCAGAATCTGTTGTCTGATTGTTTGCGGGACAGTTCTGCTGATCGGCTGTGGTAAAAGTTCTTCTAAACCCTTACCAGAGACTTTCCCCGTCAAAGGCAGTTTGAAGGACAAATCAGACACACCAGTGAAGGATGGTATGATCTTCTTTCAATCACCCGACAACGCAGAGCATGCCTCTCAGGCAGAAATACAACCTGATGGGAGTTTTGAGTTGTTTACTTTGGTGGAGGGGCAACGACTCGATGGTGCTCGTCCGGGCGAGTACCGGGCTACTTTCAATCCCCGAATGAGCGATGCCCAGTCAGAGGTGCCTGTTGAGTTAGACGAGACTTTCTCTGTAAAAGCAGGAGAAAATGTCTTCGAGATTAAACTCAAAAATTAAGGCTCGTTCTGCCTTGCTCAAGTGCTGCCCTCTTAAAAGGGCATCACACGATTCATTCGAATATATCAGAAAAACTACAATTTCTTGCGGATTTTGTAGAAGCCGGTCAGTGATTTCCAGGCCAACAGGCTGGTGAAGAACCAGAGTAGATAGTTCAATGTCCCTGGAAAGAGATAAACTTCGACGGGAAACCAGGCATATACGATCAACCGCGGACGAATCAACCAGCTATAGGGAATCGCCAGCGAACTACGGATCATGGCAAAAACGACGACCAGGGTATAGAAAAACAGATACAAGCTGCCCGGGATGACATGGATGAGTCCGTAGTGAATCAGGGTCATGGTTGTGAAGGCGACGATGAGCTGATCGGATGTGGTATCGGTAAAGGAACCACGATTTCCCGCTGTTCCCGTCAAGCGGGCCAGAGGACCGTCGATGCCATCCAGGAGTACATGCAGTAACAGCAGGCCAAACGCTACAGGTTTTGCCAGATGCCAGCTCAAGCCATAAGTAAAGCAAAAGCCGAGTCCAGACAGGAAGGACATGATCGTAAGGTGGTTGGGTGTAATTCCACATTTCACAAAGAGGTTCAACAAAGGCAGAAACAGTCGGTGTCGTTGTGCCTGAGATGAGTCCATCATGGATTGCTCGCCACGGGCATAAACTGAGACTTTACCTTCATTTTTCTTGTCAGAAGCCACCTCTTTGCCCCTTCATTGTTACTCGGCCACAAATGAATTCGCGAATATTTATTTCACTCTCTCAGGCGTAAAGAAACAGAAGAGGTCACTCGTTATTTTAGAAATAAGCAGTATTTTGTTGATCATTCTGAGTGAAAAAACTCAGAATAAGAATCATTTTTTCAAAAACGATGGGCTTCTCCGACCATAAACCGAACGAGAGCCGTGATTAAGAGACCGGCGAGCATGGCCAGAAAACAGTTACGTTTACGGCAATGTTCAATCAACGCGGCGTGTTTCATTTCGTGCATCGTTCCCATGTAGAGGAATGTGCCGGCCCCCAATGCAAGAACGGTGGCTTTCAATAAAACTGCAGAATTGGTGAGTTCGTTGTGTACGAAACCGCCGAAAAGAATCCCTGTTGGAGTAGACAATGCAAAAATAGTAAACAGGGTTATCGTTTGAGATCGTGAGAGAGTGCTGCGTACCATTGTGAGCATCAAAGCAAATGCAGCGGTTCCTTTATGAAGAATAATGGCGATGAAGATTAAAGTGGCGCCGAAATTATCGCTTAAGCCTAAAGTGGCACCTAAAAAAAACGAAGGAAGTGCGATCATTGTTGTCATTACAAACGGAATTCTTGCAGGGATCCGTTTACGCTTTACCTCATTTTCGATCGAGTGCATTGTCATATGCTCCATCGCAAGCAGGCTCAAGAACGCAAGAATGGCTATCGTAGAACCGATGGGGTAATTGATTTCGGGGAGCTGTTTCTGGAACATATGGAAAGCAGAAGGTAATAGCATTGTGAGCGAAAGAGCAAGGAATACTCCCGCTGAAAACGCTTCACCTTTTGGAAATCCGCCGTTGGAACGGACCTGTTTTGGTTTGGCAAATGGGTAATAGGCTCCCGCAAATGCGATGAGTAGGATCAATACAAGGTAAATCCATTGTATGGAAGTTAACATAGAGGGGCCAAATTCTGGAGACGATGAGAATCGAGAGTTCAAGTGCATCGATTTTCTGAATATGAAAATCAACAGGATCGATCAGTTTTCGGGATTTTCAAATAGTTGGTCCAGTACGCCCGATGCTTTCACGTCTTCCAGATTCTTACGAAACGTTTTTTCCGACTCTGGATCGAGTTGGGGGGGATGGCCGTTCTCTTTAGTGTATTCCCCCATCGAATCCAGTGTTGCCTGATCAAAATAATGGTCGCTCATGGCCAGTGAGACGATCAGCTCTTCGTCGGTTTGTGGTTTTGCCTGGCATTGATCACAGGCGAGAAATGAGCCAAATTTTAAATGGCCACATTGAAAGCAGACAGCGTTTGTCATCGCGATTCCTTTGATGTTTTTGCTGGTTTTCTGGTTTCAGTATCGTGACATTCTCTCGGCGAGATCTCAATTGAGAGTGGTCTTCTTTTTGGCAGTATATCAAACTTTGGGAAGAAAAACTCGGAGATTTATTAAGTTTCCTTTTTATATGTTCGGGTTTTGATATTATGGGTCGAACGACCTTTTGAGTCTCGAAAACAACTGGTGGTATGGCATTGACTCACTATTTTTCATCTCACCTGACAACGAAATGAATCGTTGTGATATTTTCCCAATAATTATTGAATTGATTGCAAGATGCATTTACTTGATTATGGCGTCATTCTGGCTTATCTGGTCTTCACTGTAGGTTTGGGATTCTATTTCGGTCGAAACCAGACCCGAAAAGAATTCTTTGCTGCCGGCAACTCCATGGGTTGGTTACCAGTGGGCCTCAGTGTGATGGCGACTCTGTTTTCCTCCAACAGTTTCGTAATGTATCCTTCCATCGCTTATGGAAGCGGCCTGCGTATTTGGTTGTTTCTGGTGGCAATTTCTCTGATGGCACCCATTATTCTCTGGGTATTTATTCCCATTTATGCCCGTTTGAATTGTCAGACCGCGTATGAATATCTGGAACGCCGTTTTCATGTCTCGGTACGTTCTCTGGCGAGCGGCTTATTTATTTTCTTACGAATTGGCTGGATGGCGTCTGCGACATATGCTGCATCGGTCGTGCTGGCAAACGTAATGCAGGTCTCTCAAGTTTCGGTGATTGTTGTTTTAGGGATCGTTTCGATCTTCTACACCATGCTCGGCGGTCTGCGAGCGGTCATGTGGACCGATGTAATTCAGTTTTTTATCTTCACACTAACGATCATACTGACGTTGGGTTTAATTTTGAATCAAACCGAAAGCGGTATCTCGGGTGTGATTTCTACCTATTTTGAAGGTCGCAGTAACGTACTTGTTGATTTTTCTCCTTCGATGACGCTGGAATACGGAAGTTTGGCGCTTTTGTTCGGGTTGTTTCTGGAAGGGCTCTCTGCCTTTGGTGCCGATCAAGTTGCCGTGCAACGTTACATTTCAGCGAAGTCTGAGAGAACTTCCCAAATTGGATTTATGATTAACATCATTGGGATGTGGACTGTGGTTCCTGGTTTATTGGCAATCGGAATCGGGCTCTATTCACACTATCATCAGTTCCCGGAAGAAATGGTGTCGGTACTGGCTACAGAACTCAATGGGGAATTACCAGACTGGAGAACCGATGCAGCTGATGGAGGGAAAGGGATGACCGTTCCCGAATATTATGAGTCGTATCCGCAATACGTGGCGGAAGACGTCAGGGCGCTCAATCTTCAAGATCAGGCCATGCCGCAGTATGTGCGCCTGCATTTTCCGCCAGGAGTGGTGGGCTTGTTTTTGGTCGCATTGATGGCAGCCGTCATGTCCAGCATTGATTCGGGCATTCACTCTGTAACGACAGCACTCATGGTCGATTTTCGAGATCGACATTTTGCTCACTGGAAACCGGAGAATAATAAAATTGAGGTATTACAGGACCGCGCGCTGGTAGTTCTGATCGGTGCACTTTCGATTTTTCTGGCTTGCAATGTCGGTGATATGGGCGATGTATTTGCAATTGGGAAAAAAGTAACTGCCGGTTTTGGGGGGCCATTACTGGCCGTGTTTATTCTGGCCCTGTTTTTCAAAAATACGACAACCCGTGGAGTGATGGTGGGAACATTGTCTGGAGCCATCATTACCATTTCGTTGATGTATGCTGCGCCTGACTGGTTTTCAGTCTGGTTTTGGCCAATCGGTTTTGGATTGACAATGGTGATTGGTCTGATTGTCAGCGTGTTGACAAAATCTGACCAGTCGTCTTCTGCTGAAGAGCCACTTACGTTTTGGAATGTGATCTGGGGACGTTACAAAAATAAGGATGAAAGAGAGTGAGGCTTCGATGAAATATGCGGAAATGACAGCAGTGGAACTCAAAAATATTTCACGTGAGGAAACTCTCGTTGTCCTGCCAATCGCTGCTGTTGAGCAGCATGGTCCTCATATGCCGACGGCAACAGATACCATTATCTGCACTGCGGTAGCAGAACAGGTCGAGCAAAATCTGAAGGAGTCGGTGTTGTTACTGCCGACTCTCTGGCTTGGTGCGAGCCAACATCACTTGCGTTGGGGTGCCACATTAACCTCTCGCGTGGAAAACTATGAAACACTGCTCTGTGAGATTTGTGAATCGTTGCTGGACGACGGATTTCGTCGCGTACTGATATTAAATGGACATGGTGGAAATATCGGTCCGATGCAGATTTCCTTGCGACGTCTGCAGGTTCATTATCGAAATTGCCAGTTAATGACTGCTTCGTACTGGTCCATTGCGGAACAAGAGATCGCTTCATTAATGGAAGGGGAATGCAAAACAGTTGGCCATGCCTGTGAGGCAGAAACGTCGCTGGTATTGCATCTCCGCCCGGAACTGGTACGCGAATCCAAAATTGAAAATTTTATTGATTATGCGCCCGATATGATCGATGGCGTCTATCTTTGTAATGACATGTATCAGCGAACTCAAAAAGGGGCTACCGGACGTCCTGATTTAGCCTCCGCAGAGAAAGGAGAGCAAATGTTTTCTGCAATTGTCAAACGAGTGACTGAGGTGATAGCAACTTTATCGAAGAACGCCTTGTCTGAATAGCGGCTCAATTCTCACTCGTTGATGTCAGCCAGAATTAAGCAAGATAAGGATTTAAGAATTTTGTTAAATCTCTTGAATCCAGGGAGTGGACAATTTCAGTTGGCGTGGGTGCTGTTTTTAAATAATGCGCGGCAACTTCATCTGTGAAATCGCTGTTTCGAGTGTATTTCAGTTCCAAATTTTTCTCTTGTATGACGGGGGCAAAATCAAAAATTGTTCCCGCTTTCAAATGGCTCACCAGACCTTCATGGGCTGCCTTTACAGCAGACATTCCCAAAAGAAACGCTTCTATTTCCTGTGGCTTTGGTAATGCATGGAACAGCATGGGGCCGGAATCCAATCCTTTGGAAAGCAAGTGTATGGTTGCGCCAACAAAATCGGGGTTACCATCGTTAAGTGCCCAGAAATTGCAGCTACTTCCACGATAGTAGGGGGAGACTCCCATGTGAATATTTAAAGCTTTTTGGTTCACGAGAAAATTACAAAGGTCTCCCTTAATAAAACTACTCCCAAAAACAATATAGTAGTCACTTTCCAGAGCAGGTTTCAGCGCGTTGAGTTCCAGCCGATTCAAATCTCCCAGTTTCATCGAAATTGATTTGACATTTGCAGGAGAAAATCGGGGAGATCCGAAAATGTTTTTTTCGGCATTCAGAACATGGCTGAAATATTCTTGCATGATATCAGACCGTCTGAAGAAGTCTGCAACTTGTCCAGGAAAAACCGTATTGCATTCCTGGACGGCATATACTTCATCTGCGATCGAAGCCAGGGATTCAATCAGGGAAATATGGCGTGGTTGATTACTGGTGAAAACCGTAATTTTCATGCTGCGATTCTCTCCATGATATTGGCATGATCTTCGCGAGGAAACTCGAGATGAGACGAGTAGTTTTCTTCCATGTTCGATCGAAAACCAACTTTGATTTCTAACTCCTTGAGTATGTCAATTGTTTCTGTGCTATACGAGTTGCAGGGGTGTGACATGGCCTGGGGAGCGGAGTTCAATAACTGGTTCAGAGTGTTGAAATTACTTGTATACTCATTTCGCTGAGCTTCTTTTGGTAAGGCGGCCAGTGCCGTTGGGTGGGTGTGTGAGTGGAGCCCGATCATATGATTTTTCGAATGCAGTTCAAGTACATGTTGATCTTTCATCCAAAGATCATTCGAGAATTCGTCCATGTCAATATTCTGTTTTTGCATCATCGTTTCCAGGATATCATTGTAAGCCTCAACACCTAGTGCAATATCTCTCACATACCGAAATCGTCTATCTTCATTGGAATAGAATGGGAAGTTTTTAAGATAATCATCCACCGAAAAATTCTTCAACAAGGTTTCCACGGTTTTTTGATACGGAGACTGGTCAACAGTCTGAAAAAAAATTTGATAAAATTCTTCGATGCTTTCAAAATAAACAGTTCTAAATTTTCTATAGATTTCGAGGTTCTCTATGCCACCGGTGACGACTGATGAATAGATAAACCAGAAGGCCGTTAATCCATAATGTTCCAGAACCGGCAATGCGACCTCGTATTGACATAAAAGCGCATCATCAAATGTCAAACAGATATCATTTTTATGAAGTCTGCCATGTTTGGCTCTGTCAAACCATTCCATTGCGGTTAAGATGGAATGATCCTGTTGATAGAATTCGATGATCCGGATTAAGTCTTCCTGGGAAATAGCTCCTTGTCCTTTTATGTGTTGCTCATCATAAAAATGATGAAACATCAATCCATGAGGACGATCATATGCAACTGTCATTTGTTACCTTTAAAAATGCCTGATTTCGCATGAATCACTTTGTTAGAGTTTTCGGCATCAATTAGAATTGAAGCACTTATCCCTGAATTCAAATCGTTATGCACTCATTCTTTGATTCTCGGTCCGTAATGCGCGGATCACCACATTGGCAATGCGAACATGAGAATTTCCGTCACAGTTCCAGGCTTCACGTACTTCTTTTCCTCTTTTTTGCTGTGTTTCAATGGATTCTTTTTTGAGTTGGGATAACGCTTCGACTCCCTCAGCAACACTGATCGAGAAAGTTCCCCAATTAAATAAATGTAAGGGAATTCCGTGAGTAGGATAATCGTGGTTGGAGTGAAACAGTGCGACTTGTCTGCCGAGCAGTGCTGCCTCAACCGAAACCGTTGACTTATGTGTGATCAGTGCATCTGCAGCTTGAACTGCCAGGGGAAGGGGAGTATTTCGATTTAAAAAAGCAGCTTTGCCCAGACGTTGTATCACTTTTTCCGGCAGGCCATTATCACTACTGGGGTGTGGCCTCACTGTGATTTTGAGCGATGAGTTCTGTTGTAGAATATGCTCCAGACTTTGAACAATCATTTCTTCATGTTTGTCCCAATTCGGCTTCATTGCGTAAAGTACAAGAATTTCATCTGGTTTAATATTATGTTGCCTGCGCCATGATTTAGCTGCATCATCCCGATGCACGGCTTCATGGACCCAGTCGAAATTTGGATTTCCGGTGACAATGATCGCTTCCTGTCTCAAACCCCGATCTACAAGAATCGACGCTGCTTGTTTGAAAGGAACACAGACGTAATCTGCCGGAATATCATTATATGGTTGAAGACCAAACAGATCGAGTACGCCTACCGATGGTATGCCACGTTCAGCGGCAACGCGAATCGAAGCCAATTCCGCTCTAGGGGAATTTGTGGTTAGCAGTACATCTGGTTGTATCTGGTCAAAGAGTCGACGAATGGGAGCAAGAGGTAAGAAAGCCTGTCTTCCCTTTCGCGTAAATTCTTTTTTTGCTTCTACTACGCCGAGTTGATCTTCCAGATCTGCGTAGGAGAGTCCCAGATAGGCAATTGATTCTTCGAGGGATTGCACTTTACTATCTTTGTGCATCTCTTCGGCTAATCGTGTTCCGTGTTCGATCGCTCGAGAGTCATCGGGTTGGATCAGTTCTTTAAATCCAATCGGGGATAATCCTGCATTTATTAATGAAGCTGCAGCAGTAGTCAGTCCAAGGACATGAACGTCGTAACCAAGCAACTTGAGATATTTTAGAACCGGTATCAGCATGAGGGCGTGACCGCCCCCATAACAGACCGCCAGAACGCACCCTTGTTTTGAGTTTTGTATCATTATTTATGGGTCTGATAGAGAACATTCATGTGTCAGTTTAAGTGACGTTTTGAATCAATAATTTGTGGGGATTAACTTAGAAACCCCTGATTCTGTCAAGATGAAATCATTTAGAACACTTTAGTTTAGGGGGGATTGGGATCTACCCAACGAGGGTTTTATTGCATAATTGATCCGATGTGAACGCATGGTCTGGTTGTGGATGGTTTTTCTATCTTACTCATTTTCCCATCGATGACTCTATTACATCAGGTGTGTACCCAAAATTGATCTTCCTCTAAAACCCAACAATCATGAGAATGCACGACTTCAATTTTCTTCAAGAGATAAAATGTGAGTGATTCTATTCAAGGATCTGATTCGAACTGACAGATCTGAAATATCAAACGATCACAGTGCAGCATAAATTATAACAAGATGGAACAATTCCTTTTGAACAATGATGTTCATGGGACAGGATGGATTCGGTATGTGCGGAATTATTGGCGGGTATGATCGCGAGAGACGCCCATTTGGAAAGGCTCTGGCGGAACGGGCTTGCGAGAGAATGGTACATCGTGGCCCCGATGATCGAGGTTTCTTCGAGGCGGATGGAATTCTGTTGGGGAATCAGCGATTATCGATTTTAGATATTTCTGGTGGTCACCAACCCATGTTTTCGGATGATCAGCAGATTATCGTAGTGCAAAACGGTGAAATCTATAACTTTAAAGAACTTGCAAAAGGACTAGATTGTCGAACAAACTGTGATACGGAAGTAATTCTAAGACTCTATGAGCGAGATGGAGAAGATTTTGTAAAACAACTCAATGGGATGTTTGCCATTGCGATTTTTGATCGGCGTAAAGAGTCACTTTTACTTTATCGTGATCGAATTGGGCAAAAACCCCTCTATCTGTATGATGATGGAAAGCGAATCCTGTTTGCTTCAGAGATCAAATCTTTGTTTGCGATGGGAGTTGAAGCAGAGATGAACTGGGAAGGCTTTGATGCTTATCTCACTTATAATTTTGTGCCTCCTCCTGTGACTCTCTTTAAAAATATCAATCATCTGATGCCAGGGCACATGCTGAAAATGGGACCGCAAGGTTCTTCGGTCCGGCGCTGGTGGAATCTGGCAGAAATGCCGGTGGAAAGTCGTACAGAGGAATCCTGGTGTGAAGAAATAATTGATACTTTACAGTCAGCGATCAAGCTTCGTTTACGGGCCGATGTTCCGCTAGGAGCTTTTCTCTCTGGCGGTATCGATAGTTCGTCGGTTGTTTCTCTGATGAGCCAGAATTTGCCTCATCCCGTACAAACTTTTTGTATTGGGTTTGATGACCCTCGGTTTGATGAATCACAATATGCTCAGGAAGTGGCAGATCAATGTGGGACCAGTCATACATGCGAGGTTTTGAACCCCAATTTAACAGAGACCTGGCCTTTAACGATCTATCACAATGACCAGCCTCACGGAGATGTCTCTTTCATGCCCACCTATTGGGTCAGTCATCTCGCCCGAAAATCGGTCAAAGTGGTTTTAACCGGGGATGGTGGTGATGAATTATTTGCCGGCTATGATGTGCATAGGAACTTTTTTGCGAATCAGGATTTAACACAGCCCCGCGAACAGATCGAAGCGGCCTATATCAACGCCATCAGCCTGTTGCAACCAGCGGCAAAAAATTCACTTTACTCTGTAGAAGCAAAAAGAGAACTGGGAGAATTCGATGCCTCCCGTTTTGCAACGTCTCACCTGGAAGAGTTTCGTGATCTGGATCCGATCAATCAGGCATTAGCCCTTGATACAAGGCTGTTACTTCCGGGGAACAATCTCGTGAAACCCGATAAGATGGCCATGGCGGTTTCTCTCGAGCCGCGTGCACCCTATTTGGATTATCGCATGGTCGATTTGGCATTCCGTATCCCGGGTTCTCTCAAACTGCGCAACGGTGTGACAAAATCTATTTTGAAAAAAGCATGCGAAAAAATTCTGCCCTCCAATATCATTTATCGTAAAAAGCAAATGTTTACAGTACCGATTGGGGAATGGTTTAAACGAGAATTATCGCCATTTATCAATGAAGTTCTGCTTTCATCACGATCGATGGAGAGAGGTTTCTTTCAGCCAGAGAGAGTAAGTCAGATGATTCAAGAACATCAATCAAATAAAGTCAATCACACGCGCGCGATACGTGCACTTTTAGCAGTTGAGCTTTGGCAACGCACATTCATTGATGAAACTTTTGACCATGCACCCAATTATTCAGAATTAGGAATCAATAGTTCGGTTAACTTTGAAACCGTGACAAAAAAAGCTGCCTGAAATAGAGACCTTTATTCAATTAATTTTCATGTTATGAGTGACAATCATGGACGATCTGAATCTGTCGCAAAAATCAAGTCATGTTCAAAATTCAATCCAGGGGCGACCTCACTTCGATCCTCATTTGATCAAAGCTGAGCAATGCTCCCCGGATGGCATCGAGAAATCAGGATATTTATTAAAACGTCCCATTGATTTTATATTGAGCGGTTTAGCACTCGTTGTATTGTCTCCCGTATTTCTGACTATGGCGTTGATCATTAAGTTGACATCGCCTGGGTCCGTGTTTTTTCGTCAGGAACGTCTGGGCGTGGGAGAAAAGCCGTTTATGATCTTGAAGTTCCGGTCAATGAGATCTGATTCAGAATCGACGGGGCCTCAATATACAACAACGAACGATTCCCGAATCACCGGGATTGGGAAGTTCATTCGTAAAACGAGCCTGGATGAAGTTCCTCAGTTGATTAATATTTTTCGAGGTGAGATGAGCTTAATTGGTCCGCGTCCCTATATCGGGTTTGAATTGGCAGATGTCTCTCAAGAAAGTCGGCAGAAGCGGGCGCGCATACGCCCTGGTGTTTCAGGTTTGTCTCAGGTTTCAGGAAGAAGTCGACTCTCACAGAGTAAAGTCATTGAATTTGATCTCGAGTATGTAGAAACATGCAGCCTGATGCTTGATCTACGGATCGTATTGAAAACGATTCAAAAAGTGATCTCCTGCGACGGAACCAATTAAGACTGTTTCAAATGAGTCTGAGGACTTGTTGACAGTTGAATCCTGAGTTTTAACCAAAAGTGTCTCTCTTACATCTTCATTCACAGCTTACGGGAGGCTTTTGCTTAGTTGATGATATAACTGATTGTGCATTCGTGGTTTATGTGATATGTGCTGTGGACAGCGATGAGGGAGCGTGTAACACGAGTCCTTTCCCTCATCGAGATAAAAGCTTCAATTCTTAGCCGATTTCGGGGCATAAATTAGTATCGCATTAGATCAAAAATCATGTTATTTAAGCTTTCATTCTGTGTCTGGCATTGTTCTTCAGGCGTAAGGCACAAGGAGTTATGAATTCACAAATCATTTTTTAAGTTGGTTCATCGGATCTGACTCATGCACATTTTTGAGGGCAATTTGAAGCGAACTGGTCCCGGTTTTTTAAAGGATTGGAATCGGTCGTTTTTTCAAGAGCAAGTTTGCCTGCTTGGAATTATATTCTCTATTCTATCAGGATTCACAATTCCTGTCTCAACAAGTCTAACGTCCCTTTTGAGTATTGGCGTCCTGATTTGCTGGTTTGTTTCCGGCCAGTATTTAGTAACACTTGAACTATTTAAAAAATATCGAGTGGCCACTCTCTCACTGCTTTTCTTTGGATTTCTTTCTGTCGGGTTGATTTACACTTCGGAATCACTTTCGGTCGCTACCAGAAATTTGTTCAAATATCGTCAATTTCTGCTGATACCGATCTACTTGTCATTTTTTCTTGATCCAAAGTCACGTCGACGTGGCATCCAAATGTTTGAACTGGCCATGATCGTTACCTTAATCGGTTCAATCGTGTATGCATTCATTCCAGCAGATTATGCAAATATTGAGATCCTTGAGCGTTCCGTTTTTAAGAATCGAATTACTCAAAATATTCTGATGGCATTTCTTGCGTATCTCGCTGCCTGGAAGTTTCTTGAAAAGCCAAGACAACGTTGGCCTTATGGGATCTTGGCATTGGTTGCTGCCTTTAATGTGATTGCGATAGTTTCCGGTCGGTCTGGTTATCTAGCTTTGGGAGTTCTGATCTGTCTGTTGATGTATCAAAAGCTTGGATACAAAGGCATTGTTCCTGCTCTCCTTTGTGTGGGAGGAGTGGGTTTTGTTGCTTATGAACAGTCAGAAAAATTTCAGATTCGAATTAATCAGGTGATCACTGAGGTTAAAGAATACAAAACCACACAAAATCGGAACAGCGGTGTCAATTTACGATTGGAGTTTTATGAAAACAGTCTGGAATTAGCCAAAGTAAACCCGGTATTAGGTTCAGGCATTGGCAGTTTTGGATTGAAGTATCAACAGTTGATGCGGGAAAAAGGACAACTTCCTACAGCGAATCCCCACAACGAATATGTGATGCTGCTTGTTCAAAACGGAGCCGTGGGAGTTTGCCTCTTTCTATCCTTCTTTTGGGTTGCCTGGCGCGCCACGCGCTTATTGACCGGGTTCGATCAGGCCCTTGGGCAAGCGGTACTTGCCGTTTATCTTGTGGGTTGTATGGTTAATTCACTGATGTTGGATACGACGGAGGGGAGTCTGTTTGGTTTTCTAGTGGGACTATCGTTTGCCGGCGGTGCAGCTCTTGTTGGAGAGAAAAGCGAATCTGTTCCGTCAGAATCGTCTCCCGAGATTGAAGAAACAGCTACGGTGCGCGATGCTGCCTGATTGGTATTCTCATAACAGGAAAAGTTAAAAGGGGGCGAATGGGTAGCTTGCTTTGTTTCTATCTTTACACAAAAAGTCGTTTCAATTAATATCCTCGATTCGTCAACCTGAGGCAGAGCGATCACCATCAATCTTTTTGGGAAGTGATTTTATCTCACATACAAAGTAGAGCGAATGAAGAAGGGGGCCATGGATGGCCGGTATAGTTGGATTAATCACTGCACGAGGTGGCTCAAAAGGGGTACCTCGAAAAAATATACAAGTCCTTGCTGGAAAGCCACTCATTGCGTGGACAATCGAGGCGGCATTACAAAGTCAGGAATTAGATCGTGTCATCGTATCTACTGATGACAGGGAGATCGCGTCAATTTCTCGGCGGTTTGGGGCAGAGGTTCCTTTTATTCGCCCGCTTGAACTGGCATTAGATGCTTCCAGTCATGTCGATGTCATCTTACATGCCATAGACTGGCTTGCTGAGAACGAACAGTACGATACGAAGTATATTACATTACTTCAGCCGACATCCCCCTTCCGAATTGCAGACGATATCGATGGTGCGATTCAATTTGCCAAAGAGATAAATGCGAAGTCAGTGATAGGAATG
This sequence comes from Planctomycetota bacterium, assembly GCA_022600195.1. Taxonomy (GTDB): domain Bacteria; phylum Planctomycetota; class Planctomycetia; order Planctomycetales; family Planctomycetaceae; genus Gimesia. Next base: position 70,099 of record JAHZKX010000011.1, on the reverse strand, counting down.
ATGGAAGCACCAAGTCACCCCGTCTGCCTACGTGAGATGAATGAAGAAGGATTACTGTTGGAACTTGTTCCTGAGCAGGAAGAGTCTTCACTTCGCAGGCAAGTGTTAACAGAGGTGTATGCCTTCAATGGAGCATTGTATGTATTGGAGGTTGATTTCTTCAAAAAGAGTAAAACATTTCGCCCCTATCAGGAAACCTATGGATACAAAATGCCGACAGAGAGATCCTGGGAAATAGATACTGAATGGGAATTTTTAGTTGCCAGCTTATTGATGAAAAATCAAGTCGAATCTTCACGCGTTCCTAAGGCAGCTTAGTGAATTATTCTGGAATGAGTTCCTTTTTTGTTATTGAATTATGCAAACAATGCACGATCTGGTCCCTTTGTCGATACCAAATATTTCCGGGAATGAGTGGAAGTATATTAAGGACTGTCTCGATACGGGGTGGGTTTCCTCAGTCGGATCTTATGTCGATCAATTTGAGCAAAATGTGAGTCAATATGTCGGAACCGATGAAGGTGTTGCGACAGTCAATGGAACCGCAGCACTGCATCTCAGTCTATTGGCATGTGGGGTACAAGCTGGTGATGAAGTACTTGCACCTTCCTTTACATTTATTGCGCCGATCAATGCCATTCGCTATTGTAACGCTTCCCCTGTGTTTATCGGGTCAGATTCACAGACTTTTTGTATGGACGTTAATCTGGTGAGAGAGTTTCTTTCCCGCGAATGTGTTACAAGGGATGGCGTGTTACGGAACAAACAGACCGGACGAAAAATCAGTGCTATTTTACCGGTCCATATTTTTGGTCATCCGGTGGATATGGCACCGTTAAATGAAATCGCAGATCATTATCACCTACCAGTCATTGAAGATGCGTCAGAGAGTCTAGGCTCTGAATACCGTGAGAAAAAGACAGGCTCACTGTCGACGATCGGTTGTTTTTCTTTCAATGGAAATAAAATCATCACTTGTGGTGGTGGCGGAATCGTTACTACCAATCAGAAATCTCTGGCAAATCGAGTTCGACATTTAAGTACGCAGGCTAACAAGAAACCATTTGAATATGAGCATGATGAAGTTGGGTACAATTATCGTCTGACCAATATTCAAGCGGCATTAGGAGTGGCTCAGCTCGAACAGCTCGATTTATTTATTAAAATCAAAAGAAAAAATGCCAGCCTTTATCAGGAATTAGTGGCGGAGATCCCTCAAGTGGAATTGGCCTGGGAAGCGCCCTGGGCCAAAAGTAACTTTTGGCTCTGTACCTTGATTGTTCCACCGGCAGACCGAAAGCCGCTCATGGAATATTTGATTGCGCAAAACATTCAGGTGCGTCCGGCGTGGAAGCTGATACACACGTTGCCCATGTATCAGGATTGTCAATCTTATGCGATGCAAGAGACTGTGTCTGCCTTTGAAAGATGCATCTCGATTCCATCCAGTGTTCAGCTGACTGCTGAAGATATCAAGTTTGTTGTCGATTGTATAAAGACGTATTTTAATCAGTCATGAATAAACTCATGAACTCAATAATATTACTAGGTGGTGGAGGACATGCAAAAGTTCTCATTGATCTGATTAATCAGCGGAATGATTATCAAATAACGGGTATTCTTGATCCGGATCTGGAAGTAGGTATGCAAATCAAAGGAGTCTCTGTTCTGGGAACAGATGCAGAGTTATCAGAACTGCACGATCAAGGTATACGGAATGTCGCGATTGCGGTAGGTAGTGTTAAATGCAATTTACTGAGAAAAACATTATTCGATCAGAGTCGGAAAGTCGGATTCGAGATACCAGCTCTGATGCATCCGCGGTCCCTTGTTTCAGCAGATGTGAAAATTTCCGACGGTGTTCAGATAATGGCAGGAGCCATTATCCAGACGGATAGTACACTTGGTGAAGGAGCTGTAATCAATACCGGGGTTCAGGTGGACCATGATTGTTGCATTGGAAGTCAGGTTTTTCTTTCACCGGGTGTTGTCCTGAGTGGAGGCGTTACGGTGGGTGATAATGCATTTCTTGGTGCGGGGGCCGTGGTCATTCAAGGTGTGACAATTGGAGAGAATGCAGTAGTAGCAGCCGGTGCTGTTGTCGTACAGGATGTAGCGAATGGAGCTTTGGTCAAAGGAGTGCCAGCAAGATGAGTGTGTTTGTTATTGCAGAAGCAGGAGTCAATCATAATGGAGACGTGGAAACTGCCAAGCGGATGATTGACGCAGCCGTGGAGGCCGGTGCAGATGCAATCAAGTTTCAAACATTCAAAACAGAAAAGCTTGTTTGCAAGTCTGCGCCTCAGGCCGAGTATCAGATAAAAAACATTTCAGCAAATGGCGAGACCGCGACTCAGTTCGATTTGTTAAAGAAACTGGAAATCAATCGAGACGCTCATCGGGAGCTATTTGATTACTGTCGGCAGGCGGGGATCGTATTTATCTCAACACCGTTTGATCTGGAAAGTATTGAACTTCTCAAGTCCCTTGGTCTGGAAATGATTAAGGTTCCCTCAGGCGAAATTACCAATTACCCGTATTTGAAAAAAGTAGGCAGGACGTTTGCCAGGGTTGTCCTCTCAACGGGAATGGCTGATCTGGGAGAGATTGAGGATGCTTTGGAGATCCTGATAGAGAATGGTGTGAATCGCAAAAATATTACAGTATTACACTGCAATACGGAATATCCCACTCCCATTCAGGATGTGAATTTACGAGCCATGCTTTCGATCCGGGATGCCTTCGATGTAAAAGTTGGCTATTCAGATCACACATTGGGAATTGAAGTATCGATTGCTGCTACTGCACTGGGGGCCACAGTAATCGAGAAGCATTTTACGCTCGACAAGAATATGGAGGGGCCTGATCATGCTGCTTCGCTGGAACCCGAAGAACTAATGATGTTGGTAAGGGGAATTCGAAACGTGGAAAAATCGTTAGGCAGCCCGATTAAGAAACCTTCTTTTTCCGAATCGAAAAATAAGCCGATCGTGCGTAAAAGTATTATTGCGGCCAAGTTCATCAAAAAGGGAGAGTCGTTCAGCGAACGAAATCTCTGTGTCAAACGCCCGGGTACAGGTCTCAGTCCCATGAATTGGGAGCAGGTAATCAATCAGGTTGCCAGACGTGATTTTCTTGAAGACGAAATTATCGATCTATGAATAAAACAGTCTGCCTGGTAACCGGTTCACGCGCCGAATATGGGTTACTGAGACCTCTGATCGAAGAGATTCTTTCTGAAGCTTCCTTTACACTCCAATTGCTTGTCACGGGTTCGCATTTATCACCTGAGTTTGGTCTTACGTATCAAGAGATTGAAGCCGATGGTTATCGAATTGATGAGAAAGTGGAAGTGATCATGAGTTCCGATTCCCCAGTCGGTATCTGCAAATCGATGGGATTGGCGTTGATCAGTATTTCTGAAGCCTATGCTCGCCTGCAGCCTGATTTGGTCATTGTCTTAGGTGACCGTTATGAAATATTCAGTGCTGTCTCCGCTGCGCACATCAGCCGAATCCCGGTTGCTCATCTCCATGGAGGTGAGGTAACCGAAGGAGCCTTTGATGATGCATTGCGTCATTCCATTACGAAAATGAGTCACTTTCACTTTACTTCTACGGAAGTTTATCGACAAAGAGTGATTCAGTTAGGAGAAAGTCCGGATCGTGTTTTTAATGTTGGGGCGATTGGTTTGGATAATATCCGAAGTTTGAAATTTTTGACCCGTGATGAATTGGAGACAGCGATCGGATTGAAGCTCAATCGCCGGAACCTATTGTGTACATTTCACCCAGTTACACTAGGTGGAAATAGTTCGGTTCAACAGGTTCGATGCCTTTTAAATGTATTGGAACAGTTGGAAGAGACGAATCTTATTTTTACCCAAACTAACGCAGATACAGATGGTCGTGTCATCAATCAGTTGATCGATGAGTTTACGCGAAAAGACGTTAATCGATATAAGTCTTTTGTGAGTATGGGGCAATTACGTTATTTGTCGGCGATGCAATATGTAGATGCGGTGATTGGAAATTCCTCGAGTGGCATCATTGAGGCCCCCAGTTTTGGTATCGGCACCGTCAATATTGGTGATCGTCAGACAGGGAGAATCAAGTCGGAATCAGTAATCGACTGTGAACCAACTGAAACCGGTATAGCTTCAGGACTTAAAACATTGTATTCTCCCGAATTCGAGAGACTCCGAGAGAATGTCAGCAACCCCTATGGCGATGGTCAAACGTCACTAAGAATCGTAAACATACTCAAGGAAAAGTGTGTCGGTCAGACAACTCAAAAGAAGTTTTATGATCTGGTGCAGGAATAAAACTCAGACCAGTCCTGACTCAGGGAGAGAGTCGGGAGTGATGGAATCGATACCAGGGTAGAGCAGACTTTGTGAAGGAGATGCAGGCCAGGGATGGACTCAATGGAAAAATGTCTGATTAATGAATCTGTCGATATCCGCGAAGCGATACGCGCCATCGAAGCAGGTCAAAAAGGAATTGCCGTCATCACCAATGCGAACGGATGTTTGCAGGGAGTGGTGACAGACGGTGATGTCCGACGAGCTTTGCTATCTGGTCTTAAACTCAAAGATCCCGTGACGTTGATTATGAATCGCAAACCGACGAAGGCCGAGTCGAGTATGTCGCAGTCTTCAATTATCGAATTGTTGCAACAGAGTGGCCTGGAATCTTTTCCTCTGGTGGATGCGAATAATATTGTAGTTGATGTCATTTTGCTGGCAGATTTAACAAAAGAGAAAGATACCGGGAAGGCAGAAGGTTTTAGCAGTGCCCTGATTATGGCAGGAGGTGAAGGGCGCAGGTTATTACCTCTCACCGAGAACCTGCCCAAACCTCTGGTCGAAGTCGGAGGCATGCCACTCATTGAGCGCCAGGTGCGCAGAGTCGCCTCTGCTGGTGTGAACAGGATCTATATTGCAGTCAACTACCTTGCAGAAATGATTGAATTGCATCTGGGAAATGGAAGTCATTATGGAGTTGAAATTCACTATTTGCGTGAACAGAAAAAATTAGGGACTGCCGGCGCTATGTCTTTAATAGAAGAATCACTCGATGGTCCCTTATTATTGATGAACGGAGATGTATTTACATCAATCGATTTTCGTAACTTGCTTGACTTTCATTCAATACATAACCCTTTAATGACTGTGGCTGCCATCGATTATCATGTTGAAATTCCGTATGGCGTGATTAAAACAAAAGGGTCTTTTGCGGTTGGTCTGGAAGAGAAACCATCTCAGCAATTTTTGTGTAATGCCGGGATCTATGCCATTTCACCTGATGCAGTGAATCAAGTTCCTAAAAACCAATCTTATAACATGACCGATTTAATTGAGTTGAGCATATCTCAAGAGCCGGGTGTTGCCGTCTTTCCAGTTCATGAATATTGGTCAGATATCGGAACACATGCTGAACTAGATAAAGCACGTACAGAATTAAAGTTTGTGAAAGATACGTTAGGTGAGTTAAAAGAGTTTGATGAGAGTGCAGTGAATCTGGTTCTGAATCATCGTAGAGCAGCTTAATCTGGTAGGCATCATTTATTTTATTTAAGAAAAGTATCATGTCGGAGTCGTTAACTGGTCAACAGGTATTGGTTACTGGAGCAGATGGTTTCATTGGAAGTCATCTGGTTGAGCAACTTGTGCAGAGTGGAGCCAGAGTACGGGCACTCGTATATTACAATTCATGGAACCAGACTGGATGGTTGAATGATGTCTCCCCTGAAGTCCTGCAATCGATTGAAATCATTCAAGGGGATATCCGGGATGCTGAACGGATCAATGGAGCTGTGGAATCCTGCAATTATGTTTTTCATTTATCGAGTTTGATAGCTATTCCTTACAGTTACGTTGCAGCGCGTTCGTATGTAGATACGAACGTGACTGGCGCTTTGAATGTATTACAGGCTTGCCGAAATTCAGATTCATTAACAAGGCTCGTACATGTTTCGACTTCAGAAGTCTATGGCACTGCGCAACGCGTTCCCATTGATGAAGATCATCCTTTAGTTGGTCAATCGCCTTATTCTGCCAGTAAAATTGGAGCCGACAAGATGGCAGAGAGTTTTTATCTCTCTTTTGAGTTACCAGTTGTCACTGCCAGGCCCTTTAATACATTTGGACCAAGGCAGACCGCTCGGGCAGTCATTCCGACAATCGCCAGTCAATTACAGTCAGGTTGTTCCGAGTTGAAATTAGGTGCCTTAACGCCAACTCGCGATTTTAATTATGCAACTGATACGGCAGCTGGGATGATTGCTTTGGCATTATGTAAAGAGGCCGAAGGGGAAGTTGTCAACATTGGAAGTGGCGAAGAGTGGTCGATCGAAGAAACTGCAAAGCTGCTGATGGAAGTAAGTGGACGCGAAGTTCCTATTCGTTGCGATGAGGATCGTATTCGTCCTGAGAAAAGTGAAGTCAATCGACTTCTGGCTGATACGACGAAAATACACCGCTTAACCGGTTGGAAAAGTCAGGTTTCATTTAAAGAGGGTCTGACGAAGACCGCGGAGTGGATCGATAAAAATATTCACCACTTTAACGCAGAGCGTTATACCATTTAATCACTCATGTCAGAGGGAAAATTTTTCAAGGGATTGTAAGTAGATGATGCAACTGATTGTACGGGGCAATGCATTGGTAGAGAAACCTTTTGAAGTATCAGAAGGGTTATCGATTAAATGTTGAAACGATCCGTTTCACTGGCGGCAATGCTGGTAGCCATCGCAATGCTGTTGGGACGATTCACAGGATTGCTACGTGTTCTGGGACTTGCCCTGGTATTGGGCGTTTCGTATGCGAACGACCTGGCTATTTTAGTGATTTCTGTTCCCGATTTTTTGAATGCGATGTTAATTGGAGGAGCTCTGGCGGCAGTGTTAGTCCCTGAAATGCACCGCAGAAGCCAGGATGTTTCTGAAGAAAATGCGAATCAACTGATTGTGCAAACATTTGTTGTGGTAGGAGTCATTTCGACTGTCATTGCTATCATCTTAGCTGTATGTTCGTCTTGGTTTACTCAGTTATTAGCATCAGGGTTTACATCTTTGCAAATTAATGAAGCCAGTCGATTGATCATGATCGTTTTACTGGCATTTCCGATTAGTGCTGTGACTGCCGTTACGGCAGCGGCTTTACAAGGGCATCACAAACCAAACATCCCAGCGTATGGAAATTTGTTTTTTAACTTGATTCTACTTTGCGCCATTTTTTTCTGGGTGACACCTGAAAGTATCGAGGTCGTTGCCTGGGCAGTCGTTGCTGCTGTGTCATTTCGGTTGTTCACACAGTTGGTCAGCTGCTATGCTACAGGAGCTTTTGTGGGTGGATTTCAATCATTAGCTCGGTTTAATACTTTGAATCGGGAATTGTTAGTAAAATATTTTCAAGCTCTGGCTGCGATCGGAGTTGTTGTCGCGTTTCCAGTTGTATCAAGGTCTTTTGCCTCAGCATTTGAAGGGGGAATCAGTCTGTTTGAATATGCACAAAAGTTGGTTGAATTACCACGTGGGTTATTTGGGGCAGTTCTGGCAATGGTGATTTTTCCGAGATTAAGCCGCGATTTTTCTGAAGGGAACATGACGGAAGGAACTAACTTAATCAGTCAGTCGGCAGGATTAATATTATTAATCTCGATCCCTGTGACAGTCGCTGTCTACGGTTGTGCGGAACCTGTTGTTTCACTGCTTTTTGAACGGGGCAAGTTTTCGGCAACAGATGCGGCTAATACTGCTCAGCTGTTACAAATTGCTATTCTTTCAATGCCGGCATTGATTCTTTCGATACTCACAATGAATGTATTTTATGCGAAACACGAAACGATTATTCCATTTAAACTGAGTCTGGTTTCGTTGCTGGTTCTCGTAGTGCTTTCAATCATGTTAAGAAACTCGATGGGCATATCGGGTGTGATGTTGGCATTTGTCATTTCCAGCTGGTTTCACTTTATGAGTTTAACAATGGCATTACAATTAAAACTAAAAGTCTCGGTTATTGAAGGGGTCAAGATTAAACATTTTGCTGCTTTAACCCTGCTGACTTTGCTGGGGATTTTGTTTTCTGCGATGATGATCAGACTGATTTCGGAGCCAATCCACTTAATTATTTTTTCTGTCTTATTGGGACTATTCTGTTTTGGGTCCGTCTTATTGATCCTGAAGAATCACTTACCGCGTTTCAACAGGAAGCTGTCATTATAATGAAGTATTTATATATAACCGATTCACCTGATATCGCCAGATACGTAGATCAATGTGGTGTCGATCGGATTTTTATTGACCTCGAATTGCTCGGTAAAGTCGAACGACAAGGGGGCAGAGACACGGTGATCTCTCATCATCAGGTGGGGAATATTTCTAGAGTTAAAGAAGCAGTACAGCATGCGGAAGTCCTGGTGCGTTTGAATCCACTCAATCCTGAGTCATCTAATGAAATTGAAGCGGTGCTAGATCAGGGCGCAGATTGTTTAATGCTACCGATGTTTAAGTCCGTAGGGGATGTGGAGTGGTTTTGTCAGCGTGTGAATCATCGTGCCAAAGTCGTTTTATTAGTTGAGACGGTTGAGGCAATGATGAATCTGTCCCAAATAGTCCGGGTTCCCGGCGTGACACAGATTCATATTGGTTTAAATGATTTGCATCTTGATTTAGAACTCAATTTCATGTTTGAACTGATGTCTAATGGTATGGTTGAGGAAATGGCTGGTATTTGTCGAAGTGCCAACATGCCTTTTGGGGTAGGCGGAATTTCGACTATGGATCAAGGGTTGGTAACAGGCAATCTTGTGTTAAGCGAGCACGCCAGACTCGGTTCCGAGTGGGTTATTCTATCGCGTTCATTTCACCAACTTGCGACCAATTTAACAGAATTGAAATCTAAGATTAAACTACCGTTGGAAATTCAGAAGACCAACCATGTTTTTTCTAAGCTGTTAAACAGGTCGAAATTCGAAATCGAACAGGACAAGCAGTTGCTCTATCAGACAATCAACGACGTCTCAAGCAATCTCCGAACTGAAAGAAATGCTTCCTGAATACGACGGGACAAGTCCCTTTCTCTAATCTCAATTCTAAATGTAGTTTCAACGAAAATAGAGACCGCAGACTGTCCTCTTTTTCTCGCTATTTGTATTGTTTTGAGGTAGACTAGCAAGAGTGGGACACTCTTTGATAGCGAATGTCTAATTCAACGATTCATAATAAATATACAGAAAATCGAAGGAAAAAGAACAACTAATGGATTCTGTTTTAGTGACAGGTGGAGCCGGGTTTCTAGGAAGCCACCTTTGTGATCGGCTGGTTGAGCAGGGAAAAAACGTAATCTGCCTGGATAATTTTTTCACAGGCAGTAAGCAAAATATCGCTCATTTGATAGGTCACCCTCGATTTGAATTAATGAGGCACGATATTGTGCATCCGATTCATCTGGAAGTGAATGAGATTTATAATCTGGCTTGTCCTGCTTCCCCTGTAGCCTATCAGTATAATCCGATCAAAACGATCAAAACATCCACAGTCGGTATGGTAAACCTGCTCGGGTTAGCAAAGCGCTGTCGTGCCAAAGTATTGCACGCTTCTACATCAGAAGTTTATGGTGATCCTGAAGTGCATCCTCAGGTTGAAGAATATTGGGGGCACGTTAATCCGATTGGTCCGCGAAGCTGTTATGACGAAGGCAAACGAATTGCAGAGTCATTGTGCATGAATTATCATCAGGCACATCAGGTACCCATTCGCATTGTTAGAATCTTCAATACTTATGGTCCGCGCATGGACCCCAATGATGGGCGCGTGATCTCTAATTTTATCAATCAGGCATTGCGTGGGGAGCCTTTGACAATTTACGGCGAAGGCACACAGACCCGTTCCTTCTGTTTTGTCGATGACCTGATCGAAGGATTTCTGAAAATGATGGCACAGGATGAGACTACGGGACCGGTCAACCTGGGAAATCCTGTTGAAAACAGTATGCTGGAACTGGCGGAAGCTGTTCTTGAGGAAGTCAAATCTAAATCAAAGTTAGAGTATTGCGATCTGCCCACGGATGATCCTAAGCAGCGCTGTCCTGATATCACGAAAGCCCGGTCTATTCTGAACTGGGAACCCAAAGTCTCTTTACAAGAAGGGCTAGCTAAGACGGTTGCTTATTACCAGGACCTTATGAAGCAGGAAACATCATGAGCCGTATATTGGTGACCGGTGCTGCGGGTTTTGTCGGGTTTCACGTGGCCTCTGGGTTGTTGTCTCAAGGGCATCAGGTAACGGGAGTTGATAATCTCAACAGTCATTATGAAGTACAGTTAAAGCGAGACCGTCTTGGGCAATTGCAGCATGAATCTTTATTTCAGTTTCATGAGGCAGATATCACTGATGTCGAAGCGATGTCACGACTTTTCAGCCAGTCTTCATTTGATAAAGTAGTGCATCTGGCTGCAGAAGTGGGTGTGCGCAATTCTTTGCAGAAACCACTGGAGTATGTGCAGAGTAATGTTCTGGGGTTTGTCAATATCCTGGAGCAAAGCCGAATCAACAAGATTGCTCACGTCGTCTACGCCTCATCTAGTTCTGTCTATGGAGCGAATCGCAAAATCCCCTATTCCACCGGAGATCGCGTAGATCACCCGATTAGTCTCTATGCAGCGACTAAACGGGCAGATGAATTAATTGCTCACAGTTATAGTCATCTGTACGATTTACCAACCACGGGGCTGCGTTTTTTTACCGTTTACGGTCCGTGGGGACGACCTGATATGGCTGTATTTCTCTTTACCAGGGCGATCCTTGAAGGGACGCCTATCAAAGTGTTTAATCATGGTAATTTAAAACGTGATTTTACTTATGTCGATGATATAGTGACCGGAGTTTTGGGTGTGCTGGATGATATACCCTCACGACTCGACATGGCATCCGCTGCAAGTACAGGAAACGAAGAGAATTCCACAGAAGCACCGTACCGGCTTTTTAATATTGGAAACCATCAACCCGTCGGTATCTCTCAACTGATTGATGTAATAGAGCAACGGCTTGGTAAGCCCGCGGTCCATGAAAACTATCCCATGCAACCCGGTGATGTGATGGAAACATATGCAGACATCTCTGAACTGCAGCAGGCGATTCATTTTTCACCTTCCACTTCAATCGAACAAGGCATTGATCAATTTGTGGAATGGTATCTTGCATACTATGACAATTCGCATCAATCGTAGCGGTGTGGCTGATGGGGTTATGGGTAGAATCAACTCAGCAACTAATCCAGATTTGCGATGATTTCGGGTATGAGACGTGCCAGTTTCTTTCCACCGTCAGCTGCGATTTTCAAGATATTGCTGATATCGACCGGTTCCAATGCATCGGGTAAACAGATATCTGTCACGACTGACAGTCCCAGCACTTTCATTGAAGCATGGTTGGCAACAATGCATTCTGGTACGGTCGACATGCCTACACAGTCGGCACCCATCTGTCGGAGCATACGGTATTCTGCCCGGGTTTCGAGATTCGGTCCGGTGACTGCTACAAAGACGCCTGTTTGTGTTCGAATCTGAAGTGCCAACGCTTGTTGCTCTGCCAGATTGATCAAACCTCGGTCATACGGGGCACTCATGTCGGGAAATCGAAGTCCCAGCCGATCATCGTTAATCCCTCGCAGCGGATTGTCGCCCATTAAGTTGATCTGGTCTTCAATGATCATGATGTCAGCCAGTTGATATTGTGGATTCATTCCCCCTGCTGCATTCGTAATGATCAGTATTTCAACTCCCAGTGCCTTCATGACTCTGACAGGGAAAGTGACTTCTTTCATCGAGTAGCCTTCATAGAAATGAAAGCGGCCTTCCATCGCGACAATGGGAGTCTCATTGAGAGTTCCGAACACCAGCTTCCCGGCGTGTGACTCAACGGTCGAGTGAGGGAAGTGTGGAATTTCTTCGTAAGCGATTGAAGCTTGTTGTTGGATCTGTTGGCTGAAGTCACCCAGACCCGTTCCCAGAATCAAACCGATTCTGGGAGTCTGCTGAATTTGGGGCTTCAGAAAATCAATCGCCTCGCTGATTTTTTCGACCAGTGCCTGCATGCGAGATTGCTTTTCTATTGTAGAAATCAGGATGCTGGTTGAAAATACAAATGCTTCGCCTGAATTCGGGCTGATTGGTGCATTACTGAGCTATTGAAATTGAATCATAGATCAGAGGTAGCTGCGTTTGTTGGAAAACGTTCACGATGGTTGAATGGAGAGCAGGTGAGATGAATCTGACGGGAATGATCTAAAGTGAGTGGCTCGCATTTCGGACGATGATTTATTTAAAAATCATCGTCGTCATCAAACCCTTCATCGCTAAAGTCGTCATCTTCTTCATCACCAAAAACTTCATCATCCTCTTCTTCTTCTTCCTCTTCATCTTCGAAGTCATCATCGTCGTCGAAATCATCGTCGTCGAGGTCATCATTGTCGAGGTCTTCCAATTCATCGAAGCCAATGTTTTCTTCATCATCGTCTAACGAGAGGAAAACGGTGAATGGGGCATCGGTAAATGGCTCAAATTTTTCAGGGGGTTCGGTAGTAATGGAATCGGCTAATAACACAGTATGGTCCTCGTATATTATTGTGCAATTTCCCAAATTTCTAAACGATTTTTAATTAGACTCTAAAACCCGAAGTTCATGTTCAATCGTGGGATTACATTTACAATCAGGGAGAACTTTTCCCGCTTTCGCACGGAAAAATATAGTTCATAATCTTTCCATTATTATATTTATTTTGCTTTGTCAAGTGCGAAAATTTTGAACTGGAAATATATAGAAATATTTCTGCATTCGTAGTGGAATTCCATGAGCAAAAAATCAGGGATTTGGGGTGAGATTGAAAAATATTCTCAATAATTAGCAGGAATCGAATCGGGTGTGGATTCTGCTAGTGGCAATATGAATAGTGGCCAGGCCGGTGTTAAATATCAACGTATTTTTACGTATGAATTCAATTCAATGGATCTTAAAAGTCTTGTCAGAATAAGAAAAACAAGAGAGCCATGATGGAATTCACAGGGGATTGAACCCATGAGTAGGCAGAGTGACAAGTTCCTTCTGAAATCATGCATTTCAGAGGCTAATTAATAGCACCACCGCAACTGGAACCCGCTCCTGCTGTGCAGCCATAGCAGTGTTGATTGGTGATGATTTTTCTGTTTTGCATCTCTTGATTGTGAAAATCGCGAATATGTCGCCTTGCAGGCACAGCGACGGGCAGATTCAGCATTTGATTAAAATCGCAGTCATAGAGATTCCCCTGCCAGTCTACCGAAATGATGGAACGGCACATCAACCCGGAAACGGTCTGTGGATTGAATGCCTGTACCAGACGTTCCATATATTCTTCAAGTTTGCCCTGGTCGACCAAGTCACTCAGAAAGCGGCTGATGGGCATATTGGTGATGGTGATGAGGCTCGTGAAATCGATATCGAAGTGTTTTTTAAGTTCACGTCTGTAAGCCAGTTCCAACTCAGACTGATCAGGAGGTAATGAGAATCCGACCGGGTTGAAAACCAATGTGAGTTTCAACTCGGAATCAGGTTTCCCGTAACCGAGGTCGTTCAATATTTTCAGTGCCTGAATCGATTTTTGAAAAGCACCATCGCCCCTTTGGGCATTCGTATTTTCTTCAAGGTAGCAGGGGAGCGAAGCCACAATTTCGACTTGATGCGCAGCTAAAAATTCAGGAAGGTCTTTATAACCGGGGGCTAATAAAATTGTCAGATTACAGCGGTCTATGACCTGTTTATTTAAATTTGTTGCCTGCGTTACTATCTCGCGGAAGAGCGGATTCATCTCGGGGGCTCCTCCGGTTAAATCCAAGATTTGAAAATCGGGATGTGCGAGTGCGTTCAGGCAGTCCTGAATGGTATCGGCCGTCATGATTTCTCTGCGGTCAGGACCGGCGTCAACATGACAATGTTCGCAGGTCATATTGCAGAGCTTTCCCAGGTTGACCTGCATGGTCGTAATCTTATTGGCCTGAAGTTGTGGGAGCTGATGATGTTCCAATTGCTGGTCGAATGCAAGCTGCTGATTCTGGTCATTTAAGATGCGCAATTGTTCCCGGGGGTCGGCAAGCTTGCTGTGTTGTCGGAGCAGGGTCAGTGAAACCATAAATTTTCCTGAATCATTGATTCAAATTAGAATAGATCAGCATACCGATTCATGAACAGCAATCACTATCCGGACTGCAGCAGGAGTCCATGATCTGGCTGGTCAGGTCATAATTTTTACCCTTGGTTTCCTGGGGATGGCGTAATGCATTTCGTCGACAATCCATTTCCTGTGCCTGATCTAATGGAATGTTCTGAAAAGGTTTTATGGCAGCGAATTGTCCCTGATAGGGAGGTGCCTGCAGGAGTTTAAATGTTTTATCGCAAACGGCAATTCGTTGTCCGCGAAAATAGATGTGACCATCGTCGTCTTCTACTTTCTTATACGGGCCGAGATAAATCATAGCCTGATTTCTTTCCAGGCACGGTCCTTGTTTACCTTTGAAAGCGGAAACCGTGATCGAGCGGAACTCAATTCCTTCGATAGTTTGCCAGGGAGTTTCTTCGCGTTTGAGGATTTCGATTCCATGGAATCCGGCGTCTTCAAATGCTTTTAAAAACGCATCTTCACGGAAAGCACCCGAGAGACAACCGGACCAGAGCGTGGGATCTTCCTTTAGATGTCCAGGGACATCCTCATCGCATACGATATCACTGATGACTGCTTTGCCTCCGCGTTTCAAAACACGAAACACTTCTTGCAGGAGCTGACTGCGGTCACTTTCGCGAACCAGATTTAAGACGCAATTTGAAATGACACAATCAGCACTTTCATCTTGGATCATGGGAGTTTCACTGCGCAGGCGTTCTTCCAGATTACGTAGTTCCAACCAGCGCGAATGGCTGTCAATCGGATTGTCTGCCAGCTCCTGATTCAGCTGATCCAGATCCAGCTTTAAATCCTGAATCAAACCGCAATGGAAATCCACGTTTGAGTATCCCAGTTGATCGGATATTTCTTGCTTATATTTTCTGGCCAATGCCAGCATCTCGGCATTGCAGTCGACGCCAATGACTTTCCCTTCAGGGCCAACAATCTGAGAGGCAATATAACAGATTTTTCCCCCACCTGATCCCAAATCAACAACAGTGTCACCTTCTGACAAATAAGGTGTAGGATCGCCGCAACCATAATCTCGTTGCAGGATTTCCTGTGGAATGATTGAAAGATATTCTGCATTGTATGTGACAGGACAGCAGAGCGATTGCTCTTTCTGGTTCGCCGCGTTGGCATATCGAGAATAAACGGATTCTTCTTCAGTAGAATTCTGGTCTACATTTACTGAATTCATGGTGATTCGAGTTCCTTTCAATTCCAATTTCAGTCAGTTGAATTCCCGATAGAACCTGGTCTACATTCATTATTTTAATGACATCTTAGTATAGAGATGTTGGAGAATTCGAGATACATTGTTGTTCCAGAGGAGGGACGACTTTTTGATGATCGAATTATGCTCTATTATGCTAACAAAAACTGTGAACCAAATCACATTTTACCTGTTCAAGTTGAAAAAAAGATGAGTTCAAGGCACGAAATGGATTCAGAACCTCAAATTTCAGTAGTCATTCCGGTTCTGGATGGTGAGTGCTATTGGAAAGACTTGATCGCTGATCTGACTTATTTCTCAGATGCAGCTGAGTTTTTATTTATCTCCAATGGTAACCAACCACAGGAGTTTACAGAATTAGCACATCAGAATCAAATTGAGAGTCGAAGTCATTGGTACCGTAGTTCTGTCGGCAGGGCGATTCAGATGAATCGAGGCGCCTCCGAAGCCTGTGGGTCCAGTCTCTTATTCTTGCATTCTGATTCAAGGCTGAGTGAAACCGGAATCGGGATGCTGATGCAGTCGTTAAAATCATCTCCCGGGGCTTTGCATTATTTCAATTTAAAATTTCCAGATCAGAGCTCTTTCCTGATGAAACTGAATCAATGGGGAGTTTACTTTCGATCACATATTTTGGGGATTCCCTTTGGAGATCAGGGGCTGTGTTTAAATCGAGATCTATTTATGGAACTTGGTGGATATAATGAATCGGCTGCTTATGGAGAAGATCATCTTCTGGTTTGGGGCGCCAGACGAAGAGGGGTTCGATTAAAATGTACTGGCGCGTCGATTGAAACGAGTGCCAGAAAATACCAACAACAAGGATGGTTGAAAATTACGCTACAGCATGTCTGCCTTACTTTGTTTCAGGCTGTTCCCCAATTATTTCTCTTGATAAAAGATCGTATTGCTGCATGGTACCAAGGCAAGGCGCAATCGCCATCTTTGTAAAGACACCTGGCTATTCACCGTTGAAGACCAGATTGGCTGAATCGATTGGACAATTTCAGGCAGAGCAGTTCCATCAACACTCTGCCAAAGCTGTGGAAGCTGTGGTTCGAGTTGTCTCGGAACAAGGGCCAGTGGCTCCTTTTTGGGCAGTTGCTGAAGAAGCAGCGCGTTCCGATCCATTATGGAAACAGTTTCCCGCCATTTCTCAGGGAACAGGAGATCTGGGCTCTCGTCTGTCTCACGTCAATCAGACTTTATCCGCGAAGTACGACTATGTGATCTTTCTGGGTGCAGATGCGCCTCAACTTTCGGTTAAATTTCTTGAGAAAGCTGTTGAGCACCTTTCTGAAATTACAGATCGTCCTCGGTTTGTGATTGGTTCTGCCAGCGATGGTGGTTTTTATTTGTTCGGCAGTCAAATCTGTCTGACTCGGGAAGCATGGCTCAATGTCCCTTATAGTGATTCGAATACGGTCGAAAAATTACGGGAACAGATTCAGGATCGCGGAGAGATTCTTGAGCTCCCCGTTTTAACTGATGTCGACACGGTTCACGAATTGGAAACCATTCAACGACAAGTGGATGTTGTGGATTCGTTACTGCCCGAACAGCTTGAGGTTTTCGAATGGATACAAAAGTTGGACATTCAATATCCTTAAGGGCGTATTTGATCGTTGAGGTTGGGTACTTTCGTAAGTTCGACTTTTAATTCAGTGGAGTCAGCACGAGTCGGGCTGCCCATAATGAGCATATAGAGCGAGAAGACGGCCAAGAGCGAGAGTAAACATCGCTTGAACAGCACCGGATTAATACGTGGTCCAAGAATGGTTCCCAGTTTCATTCCCAATATCACAACCGGGACAATGACCGCAGTGGTTAACAACACCTCGGAAGTTGCCAGCCCCATCAACGACAAACCGACGGCCCGGGAGATTGATATCAAAATGAAGAAACCAAAAATGAACCCCTTATATTGATCCTGGGTCCAGGGCTGACGAACCGCATAGATCACAATCGGAGGCCCAGCAATACTCGTTGTACCAGCCAGGAATCCACTACAGAAACCGGCAAGGGCACTCCAGAGTGTCGCGGGGCTTTGTTGATCACTTTCTGCAGCAGGGGAGGAGCGTTGGAGAAAACCATCAATCGTAATCAATAGAATTACCAGGCCGGTGCCCCGTACTAGGTAATCAATATTAACCATTGTAAAGATCAGCATGCCGAATGGTAAGCCAATCAGGGAACCGATGATCGCGCCTGAGAGAATGCGAAGGTTTGAGTGTTGACGATAATTCCAGAAGATCCAGATTACAGGCAACACAATACTAAAGGCGACCAGCAGATTTGCTTCGCGAAAATTGATGACCAGAGGCAGGGTGGCCATTGCGACCAGCGCATATCCAAATCCAATGATTCCCTGAATCAACGCAGAAATGAAAACGATGGAAAGAACAATACACCACAATTGTGGATCAGAAAACATCATGAGAGATTACAAGTCAAAATGAGTGCTACATGCTGCAGCACTCTGATAAGCGGAAGTGAACGCGGCAGGGATGAGCAGTTATTCCATCAACGCGCTGCCTTTGGTTTCTTTGGCAAAGTAAGGCAGGATGGCACCAATGATATAGAGCATACTGAGAATCGTTGCCGTTTGTGCCATTGTATATCCCCAGTCCTTCTGCATCCAGCCTCCGATAAACAGGATCGGCGCTGCCAGAATACGTCCTGCATTGAAACAGAAACCGGTTCCGGTCCCGCGCATCCGAGTAGGATAGAGTTCCGGAAAATAGATCGCGTAGCCGGCATGCATTCCCAAAGTCAGAAATCCGAATACAGGCAGGAAACAGCCAATGGCAACGGTAGTATGGAGTACCTGAAACAGAATCAACGTACTGATCAAGCCGCCGACATGAAACAGACAAAAGGCGCCTCTTCGCCCTAACCATTCACAGATTGGTCCAAACGCCAATAACCCCAATCCGCCTCCTGTTGTTGCCAGGAACATTCCCAGCATTTCCCATTTTTTCAGTGTCGATTTTATCGAAGACAGATATTCATCTACTTGTTCCTGAGGGATATTCGTCTGGTCTTCAAACTGTTCTATGACATAATCATTTTTGACAGATTTTAAAAACACATTTTTTCCATAAATGTGCACACCCCAGAATGTCGCCAGTCCGATCGCAGCCAGAGTGACTCCGATCAAAGTGCTTTTGAGATATTGCGGTAATAAAAGGTCGGTAATGGTCCCCATTTTTTTACTGGAGTCCTGTTGTGCAGTTTCCTGCGCATGTTTCCAAGATTCAGGTTCTTTCATGGATCGCCTGATCCAGATAATCAGGAAGGATGGGAGTACTCCTAACGCAAATCCAATTCGCCAGGGCAGGCTGGGATGACCAGCGTTCGCCGCGTATTCCTGGATGCTTTCATTTCCAATAATAAATGCCCCAGCAAGGATCGCGAGGTAGGTTCCCAGTACACTGGAAGCATGAAAAATACTGCCAACGCGTGCGCGTGCTTTCGGAGGAAATGTCTCTGCAACTAACGTACTGGCGACCGCCCATTCCCCACCCACGCCGAGCGCAACGAGAAACCGAAATCCGGCAAGCTGCCACCAGTCCTGCGAAAAAGCGGAGAGGCATGTGAACAATGAATAGAACAGAATCGTCAATGACATTGTTTTTTTGCGGCCAATTCGATCACTGAGCGCCCCAAACCCGATTCCACCCAGTGCTCCACCAATCAGAAAGGCGCCTAGTGCAATATTATTATAGAGAGCCTGTTGGCCTTTTGTCGTATCGGGGCTGACCAGAGAGGGCATAGCTTCATTCATGCTGGCAACGAAGATCTGGCCTTCGAAGACGTCAAACACCCAACCGAGGGAGGCAATCGTCAGCACGAGCCATTGATAACGAGAAATGCCGTCGTACCATTTTTCTTCTTTGAGTTCATTCTGCATCTAGCTGGTACTCTCAGTTAAGGTTCAAAAACATGGATTGCTTTTTTTCCGCTCAGCACCAAACGCACATCTTCACATACCGAATCGACAACGCGTTCCTGCGCTTCTAGAGTAAAGGCGGCGATGTGTGGCGTTAAGATTACATTTTCCATCTGGTTCAATGGGCACTGATTAGGGGGTTCTGTTTCTCTGACATCCAGCGCGGCTCCCGCGAGTTTATGTTCCAGGAGTGCCTGAGTCAGGCCACTTTCATCAACGACTTCGCCGCGCGATGTATTAATAAAAAATGCAGTCGGTTTCATCAGGCAGAAATGCCGATAAGTCAACATTTTTCTGGTATCGGGAGTTAATGGGCTGTGACAGGAGACAACGTCTGCCTGTGCCAGTAATTCATCCAGTGAAACGAGTTTTCCATTCATTTGTTTGAGATGTGGTGCATCTGCTGAGAGATAGGGGTCTGCTGCGATAATATTCATCCCAAACGCACGGGCGCGGGTCGCGGTTAAAGTGCCGATGCGTCCCATGCCTATCAATCCCAAGGTTTTTCCGTGCAGTTCGGCACCTGTGAATTTGATGCGATTCCAACCTCCGGTGAGAGTGTCCTGACGTGCTTCAGGAACTTTTCTCAACAAGGAAAGCATCAGGCCGATGGCCAGTTCTGCTACGGAGAGCGAATTGGCGTCTGGAGTAAAGCAGACCACAATTCCTTTTTCGTGGGCATATTGCGTGTCAACATTATCAAGGCCGGCGCCGGCTCTCGCAATGATTTTGAGATCAGGAGCTGCATCGATGAGTTCACGGTTCACTTGCGTCTGATTGCGGACGATTAAGGCTTTGGCGTTTTTAATCTTCTCTTTCAGCTGGTCCACATTCTGCCAGAGATAGGCATCGAATTCGACATCAAGATCATCCATGAGTCGAACCATGGATACTCCCTGAATATTTTCGGTTACCAGAATCTCGCTCATTTCACGATTTCCCGTTGTTGTATTTCGTAATGATTAATTTTCTCAGACAAAAAGAGAGTAGTCGACAGGCTGACTGATGTCGATGGACTGATCAGCCGGAGGGAGTTCATATTTCAAACCCGATGCGCAGTTAAACAGGACGGCGCTTTCATCGGGACTGATTCGTCCCGACGCGAGTTCCTGTTTATAGGCGGCATAGGTGGCAGCCCCTTCCGGGCACATCAGGAATCCTTCCTTTTGAGAGGATTCGTCGAGTGCTGCGGTAATTTGGTCATCATTTACAGCGGTTGCGAATCCCTGACTTTCTCTGACTGCTCTTAAGATCAGAAAATCTCCCACAGCGACAGGAACACGAATGCCGGCTGCAACGGTGTGTGCGTTTTCCCAGAGTGGTGCGTGTTCTTTTCCTTCTTCAAACGCTTTGACGATGGGAGCACATCCGGTGGCCTGGACGGCGACCATGCGGGGAAGTTTTCCTTTGAGCCAGCCGATCTCTTTGAGTTCGTTGAAGGCTTTCCACATACCAATCAAACCTGTTCCGCCACCGGTTGGGTAAAAGATGACGTCGGGAACCTGCCAGCCCATCTGGTCTGCCAATTCCAGTCCCATCGTTTTTTTTCCTTCAATGCGATAGGGCTCTTTCAATGTTGAAAAATCAAACCAGCCGACCGATTCTTTTCCATCACCGACGATCTTGCCACAGGCATTGATTAAACCATTGACCCGCCAGACATGAGCGCCCTGCGCTGCGATTTCACGAACATTAATTTCGGGTGTATCATCGGGGCAGAAGATATAGGACTTCATGCCGGCCCTTGTTCCATAGGCGGCTAGCGCAGAACCGGCATTCCCGTTTGTTGGCATCGCTACTTTGGTGACACCTAATTCTTTCGCCATTGAAACGGCCATGCAGAGACCACGGGCTTTGAAGGAACCGGTGGGGAGCCGTCCTTCATCTTTAATCCAGAGTTTGCCGTTCCCTCCCTGAAGTCGCGGTGCAGGAATCAAAGGCGTATGAATTTCTCCCAGGCTGACAATATTTTCTGACTTGCGAACGGGAAGAAACTCACGGTAACGCCAGAGTGTGGCAGGGCGGGTCGCTAAATCCGACTTTGTTAAGGACTGAGCAATCGCGTTCAAATCATATTTGACCAGCAATGGCTTGCCTGCCTTGGAAAGACCGTGCAATTGGTCAGCTGGATAATGGTCGTGTTCCATTCCGCATTCGAGATGGGTGACAAAGGTGGGCGTTTCCGGAAAAGAATCGTGCATGGGGGGGAACCTGTGATTAATAAAAATAGCCAGGGCAATTATGTTGTAAAATCTCTGAGCAGATATATTTCTGTTATCCAGCTATTATTCAAAATGTCAACCCATCGACGTAGCTGGGTGTTTTGACATTGTGACTGACTGAATTTGGGGTCTCAAATTCTTCGTTACAGAGTTGATAGTGGTACACGGTTTATTAAAAAAACGGCCACCCGAATTCAGGTGGCCGTTAAATAGTATCAGAAGCAAATTCTTCCTGCTATTCGATCGGGCCTTCTACGCCACCGGTATAATGTTCACCGACGGGTGCTTCTCCATGGAGAACTTCCACCTGGTAGCCACCCTTAGATCGGAAGTACAGAACAAGTATTAAGTAACCGAAGGCCATGACCAGAGGTACCAGAGCTGTGCACTTCAATGCCATGCGACCTCCATAGATACCGGCTTCATCAACGGGCTTCTTATCTTCCGGAGCGAATTTTTTCGCACCCTGCCACCATTGATCGAGAGCGGTAATATTTTTTTCTGTTTTGCCTTCCTTTTTCAGAATCGCGACGGTTTCCGCCAGATCTTTCCCATCGTTATTCAGAACACCCACTTTCGATCCATCCAGTCCTTTAATTGCGGGGAAGAATAGAAAGCCACTTTTGTCTTCGACTGAGTAGCGTTCATAAGCTGGTGGGGAAAGTTGTTCCAGTTTTTCCGTGGCAAAATAATCCTGGTTATAGCCGATGCCTGGTCCACCCAGCAGACCTGCGGAAAGCATGCCGATGCCACCCATGGCTCCCATCGTAATGGCGCCCCCTTTGGGGAACCGTTCGCCAACGACACCCAGCATCGTAGGCCAGAGGAAGGTTTTACCCAGACCATATACGGTGACGGCGATCCAGATCATAATAGCGGATTCAAAGTAGCCGATCATGTATAAGCCAATGGCGCCGAAGCAGGCACTCACACAAAGCAGTCCCAGAGGGTTGATGTGCTCGACGATCGGACCTGCAAAGAAACGCAGGATGAACATGATCGCAGACGCATAGATGAATAATTTCAGTCCCTGACCAGTTAAAATCGAATCGGTAATGCTGGCGATCCAGCTATCGGTTCCCAGTTCAACGTATCCGACACAGGCATGCAGAAAGAGTAAGAATAACAAGAGGGGGCTGGCGAAGGTCAACAGCATCTGTCCGTAACTGACACCGGCAGATTTGGCTTCTGATTGTGGGAACTTGTTTTTAATGACAATGAGACCATAAATCAGAGTGGGAACCAGGAAGACTGTCATGGGAATTTCCCAGCGAAGCCAGGGAACGCTGTCTTTCATTCCAGCATAGAACGCAGCGATGATTCCACCAATAATCAAACCGCCGGGCCAGCCTGCATGCAGAATATTCAGGTAGTGAGTTTTTTGTTTGGGATAAAGTGTGGCCACGAGCGGGTTAATTACCGCTTCACAGAGACCATTGGCGACGGCGAACATAAACATTCCGATATAGAGACACCAGTAAGTGGCGTCTTTACCCATCGCTTCAAAAATCGGAGTTGCTGCTAAAGTAATGACAGCGGAAAGCACATGCAGGATGAATGCCAACAGCAGAAGTGGTTTGTAGCCAACGTTATCGGTGATCAGACTGGCCAGCAGAATCACGATTCCGAACCCGACGAGTCCCCCTCCCGTAATGGTACCCAGTTCCAGTTTGGTAAAACCGTATTGCGCACCCCAGTCAGCCAGGATACCTCCTCGAATTGCGAAGCCCACGCCGGCGGCGATGAGAGTCATAAAGCTCGCAATAAACAGCGATCTGTTGTTATTCATAGTTGCAACTTCTTTGATTGAACAGGGCGAGATATAAGTGCAATGTGTTTTACAAGAGGTGGTAATTCAGAAGCGGAAAGATCGAATGATGATCACGAATGGATGCTTTGAATGGTCTTGTTTACACGACAATAACGCACAAATGGACTTCCTCTCCATTGCCAATTGAGGAGGAAACGATGTCATACATAAATCAGCAACGCCAGATTCTAACCAACGGCGATTAAATTTTCCACGATACATATGCAGGAATGCGAATGTTTATCAGATTCGTTCCATCTGATCAGATGGATCACTTATCATTTTGCGTAAAATAAGCAATCGCTCACGGCGCTCGGCAGTGATTTGATCCGGCAGGCTCAGTTTCTGTCCGGACCGGGATAACTCCAGCAGCCTTTGCCAGTGATCAAAGCCCATTCGTTTCCGCGACCAGCCCATCTCCTGCCAGATTGACAGAAAACATTGCTTAATGAGATAGTCTGGTACGTTTTTGAAAACGTCGCAGTCTAATCTCCATAGTTCCTGATTTTGATCTAATGTCGCGGCGATTAAAACCTGTTTCACTTGTTCTGAGATGAGTGTGCTTACTTCATTCGCCTGTTGAGAGAGTCGATAGATTGCCTGGCCTACATTCGGGTTAAACTCTTTTTTTAATAAAGGAATGAGTTGATGCCGAATGCGGTTTCGAGTGAAGCTGGTATCGACGTTTGATTCATCTTCGCGGTAGTGCTGTGAATTTTCTTTTAGATATTGAATCACTTCTTCACGACTGATTTCCAGCATCGGGCGGATCAAAAAAATTCCTGCCTGCATAGCACGAACACGTGGAATTCCTCTGAGGCCTGCAATTCCGGTTCCCCTGACGATATGGTGTAACACCGTTTCCGCCTGATCATCGCGTGTATGGGCAATTGCAATTTGTGAGCATTGATTTTCACGGGCGATGCGGGTTAAAAATTCATAGCGCGCTTTTCGGCAGCGCTCTTCAAGGCCTTCGCCTGTTTCTGGTTGAGAATGAGCGAGTTCCTGTTTTTCAGTAACAAAAGGCAGTGCGAAACGCTGACATTCCGCTCTGAGCCAGGTGGCATCTGCATCAGATTGTTCTCCCCGCAGCCCATGATTCAAATGAGCCACGATGAGAGAGTCAGAGGGCAGCGAGGCAGGGGGCTGAGCCTTGGTTGATGTCATTAACTGGTCTAAGGCTCGCATCAAAGCAATGCTGTCTGCCCCGCCTGAGACGGCAATCAGGACCCGATTTTTGGAGCTGTTTTCAGGTGGACTAACGTTGCCTTGGGGGGGCAGTGCCAAGTCAATCCGCCTTTGGCACTCGAGCAAACCGCTTTTCACTGCTGCAACAAACTGGTTCATCGAAATTTAGAGTTCTGAAAAGCGGGATGTGATTTGCAAAGTTAAAGAGACGGTACTCTAGCCTGTATTCCGGTTTAAGGTAGCGTCTCCAGGTCCATTTGGATTAACTATCATAGTGTTAAAGCCGCTTGGGTTAAATTGGACGCGTTCTCTTTAGAGATTTGACTTTCGGCCAATATTTCCAACTATATACTATCGAAACAGGAAATGTCTTGTTACCATAAAAAAAGAATTTATAAGAGAAGTTTTGCCTGTCATTAAGTAAGACGTTTTGTTTCTCTTCTCTCAGAGAATATTTGGTCTTTGAGTATGAGATGAGTGGCAATCTATTATTAAGAGCGGGTGAATTCACTTTTTACAATTGTTTCAACGTTTTTTATTTTTAAGTTTCCTTTCGGCATTTCTTGGTTTGATGGGGAGCATCGTTACAGAGGCTGAATTGAATTTGAGTTCAATCGGTTTCTGTGATTAAAGAGTTTTTAAAGCAGTCCCAGGTTCAGTGGAATTGGAAAATCAACAATGTTTGGTATTCTCAATGAGACGATTCTTGCAGTTTATGCTCTAATAGCCAAATTGGTGGGAGTATTGCCGGCGCTGATTCGTTCACGAGAGTGTTCTCTTTTTTCAAGAGATCATTCATCGCATGTTGAGTTCATGGCTCAGCAGGAACAGAAAAATGAGATCGTGCGTCGATTGTTGTCTTGTTTGGGAATCGAGTTACCGTCTCGTGTACCAGTGAAGGTACGATCTAACCGATGGCGTTTTAAGCGTCGATAAGCAGATCAAAGCACGGGCCGGTTTATGTTGTAGAGATATTATTTTTCTGGGCTGTATTAAATTAAAGTATGTCATTGAAATTCCTTTCTTCTCATCAGACATCTTTAGTTTTAAACTCTCTGACGCTCCTGTCATTCTATAGAAATTCCTGACAACATGATTTGTACTGTTCTGACTGAGCCCTGTGATCAGGAAAAAGTCAAATCGGTTCAATTATGTCTCTGTTGTTTGCTAAGGCCGTATGGCGAGTAACAGGAAAGGAACTTTCACTATAGGCGCATAGGAAGCACCTGGAATATGTCTACTGAAGTCGCAATCGGGGCGGGTCTGGCATTCGTTGTCGGGGCTGTTATTGGTTATTTCATCGACCGCATCCGCCGTGGGTCTGCTTACCAGTCTTATGCTCAGATTCTGAAACAAGCTGAATTAGATTCAGAGAATCTGCTCAAAAGCCAGAAGCTGGAAGCGAAAGAAGAGTTGTTAAAACGTCGTGAATCGCTCGAAGAAGATGTGAATAAGCAACGCGAAGAGCTTTGGTCGATTGAAAAGAAGCTAAGTAAACGCGAAACGACGCTGGAAGATCAGCAGGCCGATTTCCTCAAGAAAGAGGCCATGATTCAAGCAACGCAGTCAAAACTGGCTGCCCGCACCAAAGCCGCCGAAGCAAGAGAAAAAGAGCTGGAACGCGCCCTCAAGAATCAGCAGGAAGAGTTATTTAAAATCAGTGGGCTCGATCGTGAAACTGCTTCCAAGATGCTACTGGATCGCTTGGATAAAGATCTAAAAAATGAAACGGGAGCCCTGATTCTGAAGCATCAAGCTGAGTTAAAGCAATCTTGCGATAAAATTGCCCGAGAGACGATCGGCATGGCGGTTCAGAGGTTTGCTTCTGGTCATGTAGCGGAGACGACTGTTTCCACGGTTGATCTGCCCGAAGAAGAAATGAAAGGCCGGATTATTGGCCGCGAAGGTCGGAATATTCGCGCGTTTGAAAAAGCAACTGGTGTGGATGTGATTGTGGATGATACACCTGGTGTCGTTGTTGTGTCTGCCTTTGACAACGTGCGGCGTCAGATCGGAAAGATGTCGTTGCAGAAACTGGTGAATGATGGTCGCATTCACCCGGCTCGAATTGAAGAGGTTGTCGAAGAGACGCAGAAAGAGCTGGAAGAATATATACAGACCATGGGGCAAAATGCCTGCCAGGAAGTGAATATTTCTGGAGTGAACCCCAAGCTTGTTGATCTTCTGGGGCGTTTGCATTTTCGAACAAGTTACAGTCAAAATGTGTTAAGGCATTCGATCGAAGTCTCCGCGTTAACGGGTATCATGGCAGAGCAACTCGGTCTGGATGGAACAGTCGCCCGTCGTTGTGGTTTATTTCACGATGTGGGAAAAGCAGCCGATCATGAAATGGAAGGGGGACACCCTGCCGTCGGTGCACAGTTATTAAAGCGTTATGGAGAATCTCAAGAGGTTGTGCATGCTGCCGCCGGCCATCACGATGATATTCGCCCTGATTATATCTATACGGTTCTGGTTGCCGCCGCCGATGCCTGTTCTGCATCGCGTCCGGGAGCGCGTCGCGATACCCTGGAGAAATATGTTCGTCGTCTGGAAGAGCTGGAAACACTGGTTTGCGGTTTTCCGGGTGTTGACCATACCTATGCCATTCAGGCAGGACGCGAAGTGCGCGTGATTGTCGATTCCAACCAGGTGAATGATCGAGAAGCGGCGAAAATGTGTAAAGAGATCGCCAAAGCCATCGAAGATTCGTTGACCTATCCGGGTGAAATTCGGGTGACTGTGATGCGTGAATCGCGTACGATTGAGTATGCCCGTTAAATGGGAAGACGAGTTGATCTGTTAGTCAGTCAGTCGCGCAGGTGGGCTTGCATCTGTGCTGCGATGGCCTGAGAGTTTTCACTCTCCTGTTGTTGTAAAACATGGATCACTTTTTCCCGGCGTTCAACGGGATGGTTCTGATTGAGTTTGAATTTGCCTTCAATCCGTTCGATTTTGATGGTAAATCCGACAATGCTCTGCAATAACTGATCGACGAATGCAGGATCCACGTTTTCCATTGTCCAGGGTGTGGGTTGATCAGCTTCATAAAAACTGACGTATTGCTTGAGGATTTCTATTAATTGATCCGAATCGTCAATGACAGAATACCGTCCATAAACATGAACCGCCTGATAATTCCAGGTGGGAACCAGATCAGGTGCCTCATACCAGGTGGGTGAAATGTAGGCATGTGGCCCATGAAATATTGTGAGCACATTCTGAAGTGTCTCCGTTTTACTTTGAGGATTGGCTTTCGCAAAATGGCCAATGAGTTGCCCGTATTCCCCCTGGTTGCGGTCCAGTAATACAGGGATGTGACTTGCGAAAGGCTCGTCGTCCCTGTGTGTTACCAGTGTTGCAAAACTGTTCTGTTCAATAAAATGATGAAGTACATTGATGTCGGTTTCAGCAAAAGAGGAGGGCACGTACATTGAGTGGCCGATCTTTCAGAGATATTGAAGAATGTGGGTTTTCTGTGTCGTTATTGAATTATATGATACTTTGAATGCTCTGCCGGTTGATCTGAAATACTTGTGTGTGAGACAGTCTGGTTTCGATTCAGGTTCACCAGGCTTTCAATTTGGGTAGATTATCTTTACCTTGAGGTTAGTGTAATCTTCGTGTAAATAAAATGTCACTTTGGTAACGGAGTTCTACAATATGCCCTTTATCGATATCAACACGGTCAAGCCCCTGGAAGTGCTTCCCGGCTGCAAATTGCGAACCCCGTATGGGGAAAATCTGATGTTGTCTTATCTGGAAATGGAAGAGGGCGCGATCGTGCCTCTGCACCATCATCCACATGAACAGGGTGGTATGCTTCTGGAAGGCAGGCTGGAATTGACGATGGGAGATGAAGTGCGCGTTGTGGAAGCGGGCGCGATGTTCATTATACCTCCGAATACACCACATCAGGCGATCGCCGTCGATGGTCCCGCTGTGGTATTAGACGTGTTCAGTCCCGTACGCGAGGATTATGCTGAACTGTATAACAATTACATTCCCGTTACCGATGATGAATCTTAAAGGTACCGGGATTACTGTGACTGCTTTTGGAACTCTTCCACCCGATCATGATATCATCCTCTCAGGTTTTTGCCGCACTCATTAGAGTCTGCGCAAAAGATTCCACGTGTCGAATGTTATCACAGTATGTTGCATACTGAATTTGCTTTCGGATGTCTTCGTGAAGCGCACGACCGCCGACAACGAATGCGATAGAATTCCCAAACTGGCTATATAACTGGTTGTACGACTGAATAAAATCCGATTCGTTCGCGATATGGTTTACACTCAGCCAGAACAGCTTCGGACTCTTTTGTTTGAGCGCTGCTTCTATAGTATGGAATGGCAGGTTGTAGCCCAGGGAAACCGCATTCCAATGATTATCTCGTAATACAAGTTCTATCATGGTCGTGGCCATGTTGTAGAGATCGCCTTCGGCAGCACCACCTAAGGCGACAGGTGCATCTTCCTTTGGAATAGGGACCAATTTGTGTAACTCGTGGATGACTCTCATTGCCAGTTCGCAACCACGACGCTCCTGGTAGACTTCAGCATCACCGCACTGCCAGCGGTTTCCGATGACGGAAAACGCCTTTACAAACACCAGATCGCAAATCGTGCTGATACTATGTTCGGCCAGATAGAGGTCGAGAACGATTCTTCTACACTGTTCTTCATCACCCTGTAGTAACGCTTCTGCGAGCTGTTCAGCTGAACGATCAATGACCCGGATCGATTGCCCGGAAGTTGCGGGCAATCCAAGTACCTCTGGTCGCACAATCTCATGCTTACTGCAACGGAGAAACTCGATGAGTTCAGAAAGTACGATACGACGGTGTCCCCCGGCTGTGTATTGAGTGGGGATGATATCTTTATCGCACCAGCGTTTCACGGAGGATTCGCTCACTTGTATAGCGCGAGAAACCTGTTTGGGAGTGAAAAACTGGGGCATATTCTGATTCTCTGTGTGAACGATATGATCGTATTATAAGTTTGGTGACCTACTTAATCTGTTTGATCTTAGGGTATGTTTTAATTTTGACAAGTACAAAACAATAAACATCTTTTTACAGGTATCTAGCGTTTTATTTTAAAAATGAACGATTTGAACGAATTTAGGGCTGCCAACGTGATGCCG
The DNA here is from genome assembly GCA_022600195.1 of Planctomycetota bacterium. Taxonomy (GTDB): domain Bacteria; phylum Planctomycetota; class Planctomycetia; order Planctomycetales; family Planctomycetaceae; genus Gimesia. The sequence goes on along the minus strand of JAHZKX010000011.1, from coordinate 40,347 downwards.
GGTCGATATAACTAAATGAACGATTTGAACGAAATTTATTCAAGGGGAACGAAAATGATTGCATGTCTTGAAACATCCATACCGGCACCAAAGAGCACATCTTCTTCTGAAGTGACTGAACGTACACTTGAACTGTTGGAGACTGAAATCAATTTCATACCCAATGCGGCTTTCAACTCAGCGGACCTTGAAGAAGAAATTCTGGCTGAATCAATGCCGGATGAGTTGCATATTTCAGGTGATTTGCTGACTCTGAATACTTCTCAAAACATATCTTCGCATCTGTCCCGGCTTTGCCAGGCAGAGGTTTTGACAGTAGACGCAGAACGAAATTTGTTTCGTCGAATGAATTATTTTAAATTCAAGGCAAATGTACTTCGTTCACAACTCGATCCTGCAGCACCTGATGAATATAAAATCAACAAAATAGATCAATACCTGAGTGAAGCGCTCAATAGTCGTGCTCATTTAATCCGTAGTAATATGCGATTGGTTGTGTCCATTGTCAAAAAATGTGTCACACCCCATGTTTCGTTTGATGAATTACTTAGTGATGGGATTTGGTCGTTGATTAAGGCGGCTGACAAATTTGATTACTCCCGGGGGTTCCGATTCAGTACTTATGCTTATCATGCGATCTCCAACTTTGCCTATCGGAAGATTGCCGATCAAAGAAAAACCAACGTACGTTTCATGCCGGCAACGCATTCCAGCATGCTTGATGAGGCCAGTGAACAAAGTAAGCCTGTGATGGACGTGCGGATTTGGCAGGAGATGTCTGAGTTGCTTGCGAAGACCATGAATCATTTAGATGAGCGAGAGCAATTGATTATTGAAGGTCGATTTGCATTAGGCGATCAACATAATGTTCGGACATTTCAGAGTTTGGCCGATGAATTAGGAATCTCTAAGGAAAGAGTCAGACAACTGGAAAAACGTGCTGTTGCCAAGTTGCGATTGGAGGCCGCGGAAACCGATCTCGAAATGATGTGCGAATTTGGTGGCTATTGAGTTGCCATTACTTCTCTCTGGCAGGAAGCAGGAAGATTAGATGAAGAACCAGTTTGAGATCGAGGCATTTTATGATGAAGCCTGTCCGTTTTGCAGGAGTGAAGTCAATTTCATTCGTCGTCTGGATCGTCAGCAGAAGATATTGTTCACAAATATAGCAGACTTGAGCTTTGATGCCACAGCATATGGCAGGACGCAGGATCAACTCATGAATGAGATGCATGCCCGGCTTTCTGATGGAAGATGGATCACCGGTGTAGAAGTATTTCGCCGGCTCTATGCCGCTGTGGGCTTTGGTTGGCTTGTATCATTGACGCGATTGTATGGTGTGTCGCAAATTCTCGACCTGTTGTATCGAATTTTTGCAAGCAAGAGGTTGAGTTTAACCGGGCGTTGCCATGCTGCAAACAAAAGTTGTGCTGTACCACCTGAGACGAGCGAGGTGCAGCTATGAAAATCGCCATTATCGGCGGTGGGATTTCTGGCCTTACCGCAGCCTATTGTTTACAAAAACAACATGATATCACCGTTTTTGAAGCGAACGATTACGTTGGTGGGCATACCAATACAATTGATCTGGATCTGGATGGCGAGCATCAGGATGTCGATACCGGATTTATTGTTTTTAATTACAAGACGTATCCGAATTTTACAAAAATGCTGAATCAACTTGGTGTTGCCTCTCAACCGACTGAGATGAGCTTCAGTATGAAGTGCGCCAGCACGGGGCTTGAATACCGAGGTGCTGACCTGAATGGCATGTTCGCCCAGCGACGGAATTTATTCAATTTTCGTTTCTTCAGGTTGATGAAAGATATCTTGCGATTCAATCGCCAGTCAGTTGAACTGTTACAATCGAATGATGAAGAACAAACAGTCGGTGATTATCTCGCGCAAGAACGTTTCTCGAAAGAATTTATCGAACAGTATTTTTTGCCGATGGGTTCTGCCATCTGGTCTTGTCCCTTAGGGACCTTTGAAAAATTTCCGGTACGGTTTATTGTGGAATTTTATCTGAATCATGGAATCCTCGCGATTCGTGATCGTCCGCAATGGAGAGTGATTTGCGGTGGTTCAAATACATATGTCAAAGCACTGACATCGAGTTTTGAGGAATCGATTCGAGTGAACACGCCCGTGGTTTCGATCACCCGGGGAGAGCAATACGTTGAGCTCTGTATTCCCGGAAGTTTGCCTGAACGATTTGACCATGTCATTTTCGCCTGTCACAGTGATCAGGCATTGAAAATTCTGGACAGTGGTGCGAGTTCGACTGAACTCGAATTGCTGTCGGAATTTCCTTATGAGTCGAATGTTGCCCAACTGCATACTGATGTGTCGGTATTACCGCATAGTCGGCGTGCCTGGGCCTGTTGGAACTACTTTGCTCCCTCTGAGAGTAATGAGAAAGCAACCGTGACATACAATATGAATCTGTTGCAAAATCTGTCTTCGAAAAATACGTTTTGCGTGACGCTCAATGGTGAGGACCGAGTCGATCCAAAGCAAGTCATACGTCGCATCAACTACGCACATCCCATTTTTACAGCAGGTCGTGCTCAGGCACAGCAGCGTCACGCAGAGTTGATCAATCAGCAGCGGACCTCCTTTTGTGGCGCTTATTGGGGAAATGGTTTTCACGAAGATGGGGTCAACAGTGCGTTGGCGGTTTGTCAGTCGTTATTGGGATCGGATGGAACATGGAAAGCGGAATCTACACAGGTTGGGTTCGACATCAACGTTATAAACCAGTGGAACACCAGTTTCGCAACCGAATCTACCTGATGTACCTGGACCTCGATGAGATTCATACTGTATTTCAAGGTCGATGGTTCTGGTCTGCGCGCAGGCCGGCGCTGGCGCGTTTTTGTCGTGAGGATCATATGGGTGCTGCAGATCAATCGCTTTCGGATTCGATCAGAGATTTCGTCACCAAAAGCGGTCGTCCCAGGCCTGATGGGCCCATACGACTGCTCACACATTTACGATACTTCGGATTTATCATGAATCCCGTTTCATTTTATTTTTGTTTCGACAAAGACTCACAAGCGGTTCAAACAGTGGTTGCCGAAGTACACAATACGCCCTGGGGCGAGCAACATTGCTACATAATAGATGCAGATCAATTTCGTCCGGGTGCCGAAAAACAACCCACAGACAAAACATTTCACGTGTCGCCATTCATGCCAATGGACATTCAGTATTTCTGGCGAATGACGGAACCCCAAGACAGTTTAACGGTCAATATTGATAACCAACGCAATAGCGAAAAAATCTTTGATGTCATTATGCAGCTTAATCGTCGGGAAATAACAACCGCAAATCTGACACGTTCTTTAATTCTTTATCCACTGATTACGGGTTACGTATTCGCAGCAATCTACTGGCAGGCCTTACGTCTGTGGATGAAACGCGTTCCCTATTATCCACATCCAAAACATTCTCAATCATCAGAAGAAAGTAAGGGGGCGAAGACTCCATGACAACACTTGGCATAGATAGATTCAGCAACAGGCAGGGACGGCATCAGTCATTACAACCAGGTTTGATCGATTCCACCTGTCGCAGGGTTCTTGTGAAGAAGTTAAATCGTCTGGTTCGCGGAGAGGTTTCGTTAAATCACGGACAGGATTACCTTCGCTTTGGAACAGCAGATTCAGATTTGAAAGCAGAAGTTACAGTCCACCACCCAAGGTTTTATCGACGCGCTGTTCTGGGGGGTGGGTTGGGTATAGCCAGATCACTAATTGACGGTGACTGGTCATGCGATGATCTGACGTCACTGGTTCGTATTTTTATTCGGAACCTGGAAGTTTCAGATCGATTTGAAAGGGGGGTTGCCTGGTTCTTTCAGAGAACGGCAAGAGCAGGGCATTGGTTGCGGCGAAATACGCGCGTCGGGGCAGCTCGAAATATTCATGAGCACTACGACTTGGGGAACGATTTCTATCAGCTGTTTCTTGACGAGACGATGAGTTATTCGTGTGGTGTTTTCGAACAGCCTTCATCGACGATGCATGATGCCTCACTTGCCAAGTTGGAACGGGTTTGTCGTCACCTCAGTCTCGAATCAGATGATCATTTACTGGAGATCGGAACGGGCTGGGGAGGTTTGGCAATTTATGCAGCAAAGAATTTCGGTTGCCAGGTCACAACTACAACCATCTCTCGTGAGCAATATCATCTGGCTGTTGAACGTGTTCAGTCGGCGGGGCTCGCGGATCGTGTGACAGTATTGCTTTCTGACTACCGAGATTTGGAAGGCAAGTATGACAAACTGGTTTCCATTGAGATGATTGAGGCCGTCGGTTCTCAGTTTTTCGATACTTATTTTCGGAAATGCAGTGATCTTTTAAAACCTGATGGAATGATGTTGCTACAGAGTATTGTGATCAAGGATCAGCGTTTTCAGGAGTATCTCCAGAGTGTTGATTTCATTCGCAAGTATATTTTTCCGGGTGGATGTCTGCCCTCGGTAGCTGCGGTTCTGCAATCAACGGCCAGCATCACTGACATGCGACTGCTGCAATTGGAAGACATTGCCCCACATTATGCGCAGACACTTCGCTGCTGGCAGAAACAGTTCAATGATCGGCTCGATCAGGTTCGGGAGTTGGGATATTCTGAATCTTTTATCCGCATGTGGAATTATTATTTCAGTTATTGTGAAGCTGCGTTTGAGGAACGCCAGTGTAATACGGTTCAGATGTTGTTTGCCAAGCCGGATTGTCGGTTCGACCCGGTGCGACATGAATTCATTGATACCTTCAGTTTTTCCGAGCAGTCGGAACAAGAGGTTCTGGCATGAATCCCTGGTTAATGATATTCCTCGGTTGGGCTTCGATGGCAACAGTGATGGGTTTATTGTGGTTGATACAGCGTCGGACAGGCGATGCGGGAATCGTGGATGTGGCCTGGGGCATGGGTGTGGGCCTGCTGTCACTGTTTTTTGTATGGGGTAGCAATGAAGGTGATTTGACACGGCGGATTGTTATCGCAGCGTTGGCCCTGGTCTGGTCTCTGCGACTCAGTGCCTATATATTCTGGCGCGTATTAACCATGGCAGAAGATGGTCGCTACCAGACTTTGAAGCAGGACTGGGGCAGTGCGGCACAGTTTAAATTATTCTGGTTTTTTCAATTTCAGGCGATCGGCAGTTTACTGTTTGCGTTGCCGATGTTGATTGCAGCACGCGGTACTTCACCTTTGGGTCTGTATGATTATGCTGGTGTCGTCATCTGGTTGATTGCGATTCTGGGTGAACTCATCGCCGACTGGCAACTTGCTCGATTTCGTGCGAACCCTGAACATCAAGGTAAAGTCTGTCGCGAGGGATTTTGGAAATACTCACGGCATCCCAATTATTTTTTTGAATGGTTGCACTGGTGGGCTTATGTCTGTCTGGCGATCTCGGCCCCCTGGGGCTGGCTTACGATTATTGGGCCCTTGCTGATGCTGCACTTCATCTTGAATGTGACGGGTATTCCGCCAACCGAAGCCCAGGCACTCAAAAGTCGTGGTGACAAGTATCGGGACTATCAGAGAACGACGAGCGCGTTTTTTCCCTGGCCTCCGAAAATGAAACAGGTGACGACATGAAAAAAGAATTGCTGACCAATTTCGCGATCGAACTGGTAGAACGAAGTTGGGTACCCGATTGGATTACCCGCAGCGCCATCCGGCGCCTGTGCAGCAAACGTCTGGATTCTCTCGATGTGGGAAATGATCAAGAGTTGGTGAACCAGTTGCAGTCATTCATTGAATCTGCCAAACAGGGGCCGATCGCGCTCGTTCCAGAAAAAGCCAACGAACAGCATTATGAAGTTCCTGCAGAATTTTATGAAAAGGTTCTGGGGCATCGCGGAAAATACAGTTGTTGTTACTGGCCGGAAGGTGTGTCCACACTTGATGAAGCGGAAGCGGCCGCATTACTTGAGACTTGCGAACACGCAGAGCTCAAAGATGGTATGCAGATTCTTGAACTGGGATGCGGATGGGGTTCCTTATCTCTTTGGATTCTTGAGAATTATCCCCACTCTGAACTTACGGCGGTTTCGAATTCTCATTCGCAGCGGGCGTTCATCGAAAAGCAGGCAGTTGCGCAGGGTGTTTCAGATCGCTTAACTGTGATCACGGCTGATATGAATGACTTCACTACAAATCTGACCTTTGATCGCGTTGTCTCAGTAGAAATGTTTGAGCACATGCGGAATTATGAAATGCTGCTGAGCCGGATTGCCAGCTGGTTAAATGAGGATGGGAAATTGTTCGTCCACATTTTCTGTCACCGGCAGTATGTATATCCTTTTAATGACCAGAGTGCCGATGACTGGATGGCCCGACACTTTTTTTCGGGTGGCATCATGCCCAGCGATGACCTGTTTGCGCACTTTCAAGATCATATGCGTGTCGAAAACCAGTGGCGCTGGAACGGAACACATTATCAGCGCACTGCCGAAGCATGGCTGGAAAACCTTGATCAACGTCGAAGTGAACTCATGCCGGTTCTTGCTGCCACCTATGGCGAGTCGCAGGCAAAACGCTGGCTCATGCGGTGGCGACTGTTCTTCCTGGCTGTCTCTGAATTATTTGGCTATGCGAATGGAGAAGAGTGGTACGTTTCACATTATTTGCTGGAGCGCTGTTCCCTACCCAGTCAAGAGAGCAATCAATTCCATAAAGAAATGGATCTCAGGCTCGCCAGGAATGCGATCGGAAAATTCGAATAAATACTCAATGAGTCAATACTTTATCAGAGCATTTTAATCGAATGATAACCTCAAAAATCATTCACTCAACGATCGGCGAGGTGAGTGTAAGCCTCAATGGTTGCAGCGCAAGTGCCGGGGATTGACAAGTGCCTGACATGCGTTTACGATTAACTTGATACAGTGATTAACGTCTATCGTTGACTAAGCTCTGATATCTCCTCTTGGTTACATGATCTTGCAGCAGCCCTCACATTTCAAACGAACAGGGTTGCCTCATCTTGAACTGGATTTCTGGTAACTTAGCATGGCATGAATCAGTTGGTAAGGATCAAGTGATGACCAGGAAATCGAGTCGGATCTTCAGAATTAACAAATGCTATTTCTGGTTGCTGCTGACCCTGGTCTTTTCAATCGTTCCCCTGCAGGCCGCGACACCCCGTGTCGCACGCGATTTACAGGTGTGGTACACGTTTGATGCAGCACGTGGGGACACAATTCAGGATCGTTCTGGTGTTGGGCAACCATTGGATTTAAAGATTGAGAAGCCGACGGCCGTTCGATGGAAGAAGGGTCTGCTTGTCATTCGTTCTTCCACAAAGATCAGTTCGTCTACACCGGCGAAGAAACTGATCAACGCGGTCAAACGCTCGGGGAGTATCACGGTGGAAGCCTGGGTGAAGCCGGCTAATAACCGCCAGAAAGGCCCGGCGCGAATTGTTTCTCTTTCAGCCAATTCAAGCCAGCGCAATGTCACACTTGGACAAGATGGTAAAAAATATGAAGTGCGGTTGCGTACTACAGGCACCAGCACAAACGGGATACCCGCAATCACTTCGCCAAACAATTCGGCAAGCACTGTTTTGACACATATTGTCTATACGCGTGATGTCACGGGAACGGCGAGAATTTATGTGAACGGAAAGCAGCAGTCGAGTAAAAAAGTATCTGGGAAACTTAGTAATTGGAGCAAGGACTTTCGATTGCTTCTAGCGAATGAGATGACCGGCGACCGACCCTGGCTGGGAGAATATCATTTAGTTGCCGTATATAGTCGCTCTCTCACTATGAAAGAGATCACGCAGAATTTTCGGGCAGGAGCGAGCTCAAAATTAAGTAAATTAGAGTCTAAAGAATCATTAGCTGCTTCGCGTGCACGGCATGTGTTTGAAACACAAGTTGCCCCGATCATTGCACAGAACTGTCTGGACTGTCACGATTCCGCATCGAAGAAGGGGCGTCTGGATTTATCAAGAAAAGTGACGGCACTGGCGGGAGGAGAAAGCGGCAAAGTGATCGTTCCCGGTAAGGCCGGCGAAAGTCTGTTGTGGGATCAGATCGAATCTGGTGATATGCCCCCCAAGGGGGCAGCACTGACAAAACAGCAGAAAAAGATTCTGAAGGAGTGGATCGACAATGGCGCTGTCTGGTCGATTGATGTGATTGACCCGGCGGTTTATGAACATGACAGCCGCGCGGGCGATGTCTGGGTGCAGCGTTTAACGATTTCTGAATATATCGAAACGGTACAGAGTGCCGTTGGTGTCGACATATCAAAAGAAGCACGTGATCTGTTGCCCCCGGATCTGCGGGCGGATGGTTTCAGTAATACTGCGTATAATCTTAATGTCGACCTCAAGCATGTGGAAATCTATGCCCGTCTGGCAGAGATCATTGTTGATCGAATGGACGTGCTGAAGTTTGCGTCCCGGTTTTCCAAGAGCCAAAAACTTTCGACCGATGCTACAATGCGTCAGTTCGTCGCCAGCATGGGAAAATGGCTGTTACGCGGTCCGCTGGATGAGCGTGAAGTTACAATCTATAGCGGCATTGCCACAACAGTTGCGAGTACCGGTGGTGATTATAAAGAAGCCGTACGTTATCTGATTGAAGCAATGCTGCAGTCACCGCGATTTATTTATCGAATTGAAAACCAACGCGGTGATGGAACTGCGTGGCCCGTGGGTGATTTTGAACTTGCCTCGCGGATGAGTTACATCATCTGGGGTGGACCACCCGACCAGGAGTTAAATCGTGCAGCCGATGCGGGAGAGCTGCATGACGAAAAAGCACTCGAGAAACAACTCCGGCGCATGCTTGAAGATCCACGTGCAGTTGAGCGATCTTTGCTCTTTATTTCTGAATGGTTGAATCTGGATCGGATGCATAACCTCAGCCCCAACCGCAAACGATTTCCCAAATGGGACGACGCACTTGCGGATGACATGCGCGAAGAAACGCGTGCCTATTTCAAAGAGGTTGTCTGGCAGCAGAAACGCCCACTGGCAGATTTGTTAAACGCACAGGTGACCTACGCGACGCCTCGTCTGGCGGTTCACTATGGACTCAAGCCGAAAGGATCCGGGTTACAGCGGTATGACTTATCGGCTGTTCCCGCACGGGGCGGTCTACTGACTCAAGGGAGTGTGCTCACCGTTGGGGGAGATGATGCCTCGATGGTGACACGTGGCTTATTTGTTTTGCAAGGAATTTTACGGGGTGCGGTCAAAGATCCACCGCCGGGTCTGGATACAACGCCTGTACCATCGAAGCCAGGCTTGTCTCAACGGCACATTGCCGAGCAACGGATCGCCAATGCTGCCTGTGCGGGATGCCATGTCAAGTTTGAACCATTGGCCTTTGGTCTGGAAAAATTTGATGGCCTGGGGGCGTTTCACAACAAAGACGAACATGGGAATGAATTGCGGGATGATGGAGAAATTCTCTTTCCGGGTGCGGCGAAAGCAATTCCTTATAAGACATCGAGCGAACTCATGGATCTACTGGCGGGCAGTGCGCGAGTTCAGAAATCAATCACCTGGAAGGTGACACAATTTGCGCTGGGTCGTCCGCTTGTGGCAGCAGATGCTCGGGTGATCGACCAGATTCATGAAGCGGCACGTAAAAATGGCGGAACTTATTCCGATCTGGTGATTGCCATTGTGAAAAGTGATCTGGTGCAGCAAACGAGAACAGAAGCGAAGTAATATTGGAGACACATTAATGACAAGACGAAATATTCCTCGGCGTACGATGCTCAAGAGTCTGGGGACAGCGACCGTTGGGCTACCTCTCCTTGAGGAAATGCTTGCGTCCCAGGTTTCTGCGGCTCCCGCCCAAGCGGTTCCCGTCAGAGCATTCAATGTTTTTTTTGGTCTCGGGATTCCAGCTCCTCTGCAGACCGAGGGCTTCGACGGCGTTCTGGAACCGCTCAAACCTTTAAGTGACAAGTTGCTTATTATGCGTAACGTCGATCAGGTGCGTTGCGACGAAAAAGGGATCAACGCACACTACGATGGTGCGTCGGGTGCGTTCACAGCGGAGCCCCCAGATGGTGAAGCCAAATCGGGCGGACCCTCGATTGATCAAATGGTTCGTAAAGCTCATTACCCCAAAGGCTTGCCGAGTGGGATGGTGTCTACACTGGTGGGAGGTACTTTCTTTCGCCGTAGCCGCGTTGGTCGGTACGTTCACAGCTATAACCAGGATGGAGCTGTTGCTGCAACAATGCAGGAAAAACCACGCGCTCTTTTTGACCGAGTGTTTGGTTCGATCTCTGTGACAGGCGACAATACAGACGTTCGCCGAAAACGACTCAAACTCAGTGTTCTGGATTCGGTCGTAGACGATTACAAGTTTTATACAGGTGCGAATTCGCCGTTAGGGTCTGCTTCGAAAGCACGTGTGGCGGATCATCTCGATCGAATTCGTGAATTTGAACAACGTGCCTTTGCGTTAAAACAAAAGGACCCGAATGCACCCCAGCTGCCACCCCGCTCGAAAATTCTGCATGGTGGACCCGCTGATCCGGGAGGGATGGGTGTGGATATCACGCTTGAGGAATTGACAACCGAGTGGCGTTTAATGGCCGACCTTTACGCGCTGGCGATTCAGATGGATCGTGTCCGATTCGGGTCCCTGACATTTCTAGCCGCAGGTGAACGCATTCGTTTGAAAGGCGACTATGAATATAATGGCAAGAAACTCTGGCACTTTGATGACGCCGGGCAACAAAAGGCTTCAGGCGACAGAGGCTGCAGCCACGAATGGTGGCACAAGTTTAATGAAAAGAAAAAGAACGAAGCGTTGCGTGCCCATGCACATATGAAAATGCGCGAGGTTGCCTACTTCCTGCAACGGCTTAACGATTCTGATTCAAAAGAAGGAAACGGCAAGACGATTCTGGAAAACTCACTGATCACCATTTCCACTGAGTCAGGCGATGGTCGTCATAATAATGTAAAACGCGAACTATCGGGCGTTTTTCATGCCATCACCGGTGCCAACGGTCGTTTCAAGACGGGCCAGATTATGGATGTCGGTGCGGAAGGCATCGATGTTTATAACACGATGCTCAAGGGGATGGACGTGAAAGGCCAGCTCGGCCCGGCGAAGCGAAAGACGAACGCTGTAGATTCGATTCGCGCGTGAAGCGAAGTTTTCTCAGGCTTCGACTTTTACGAGTATTCCGTAGATGGAGTTGAATGTGATCCAGCCATTAATGCCGCCTTTGTTATTGCCGATCTGATAACGTTTGCCCTGAATGGCTTTGATCAGATGCAGGTATTCGTTTCCATTCACTTTGCAGAGTACTATATCCCCTTTTTCAAGGTCGTCTTCCTCAACGGGTTCTACAGTGCAGAGCTGGCCTGAATCAATTTTCCCTTTCATGGAATTGCCTCGGGGGCGGAAAGAGACCGTTTCACCTGCGTTTAATTTTTCGATATAATGGGTTGCCCAGCCGATGTGAGTTTTCTCTTTTTGTTAAAAGGGGGTCGTTGAATTCAGTTTGCACTTGCTCAGCCAAAACGATTATGGCCAGGGGGTAGGTACGTTGCCTTCGAGGGCTTTGTCTATGGCGGCGTGGAAGTCGGGGTTGTCCCATTCCATTTTGGCACTGACTGCGATTTCATTTGCTTCCTTTTTTCGATCATTGACGACGAGCAAAGCGATGAGCGTGGTCACTTCGTTTTTGAACATCAAATTGGCAATATTGATAAAATCTTTCCCTAATTGAGGATTCTTAGCCATTTTCTTGTTTTCAGTATATTGCTTTATGGTCAAAGGGAATGACTGTTTGGGATCAAGATATTTGCCACAGAGTTTATATTCTTTGCCCTTGATTAAAGCCCGTCTCGCCATGTGATAGACTTTTTTTGCGGATTTTTTGTTCTGCATATCAAGTAAAATAAACGTATCTACTGTCTGCGCGTTTTCACCCAGTGTGCGGTTGATTGAAACAAAATCGTGAAATGAATCAGTGAGTTGTTTTCCATTGAGGACATTTTTGGATGCTTGATCGCGCGTCTCTTTGAGACGCTCTATTGCGGGTGGATATACTTTTCCCAGATCGTGCCAATAGCTGAGCGCAAAAGAGAGGCGAACGCCGATCATGGCTGGCTGTAGTTTGGTCGCGTTTTTATGAAACCAGATATGTTTTGCAAGCGCAATTTCGTAACGTTTGGCTAGTGCGTCGCTCTGTGCTTCATTCAGAATGGTTTGCGGATCAGGGTTTTCTGGGGGTGTCCATTCCTCAGCGAACAGGGATGCAGGCAGAATGAATAATATGATGAGTAATGGTTTCATGAGTGATATTCCTTGAGAGGAGCAGGCCAGGTGAGATTCTGGCTCCACGATCAATCTGATCTCATGCATCATAACTCGTATTTCGCAGAATAACAGACAGAATCTAACCGAAAATGGGGATCGTCTTTGATCGCCGCTCATGCGACTTATTCCCCGAAGTGAAACTGAAAAATCATACAGATTCTAACGACTGGTTCCTTTTAGTAATGGGGCAAACTGCCATGCACCTAAATCGATTTTGTTGAGGTGCTGGGTTCCGTTGAAATCTTGGTTAACTTCTTTGGTTTTAATGCCTGCGTTGCGTGCTGGTGAGTTTTTGCGAAGTTTGTAGTCTTCTGCTTTTTTGCTGCCACCGTTGATGAAGAGTGGGTCTGCGTAAATATCGCCGACGCCATTTACGGCCTGTTGAGGGAGACCACCATGCCAGAGATTGTTCCGAAACTCAATCTGATCGGTGGGGCCTTGAACGTCAGTTATTTTCGTTCCATTAACCTGTTGGAAGATGTTGTTGATGATCCGTGAGTCCTGATGGCCTGTGTCAGCATTGATGGAGAGCAGGGGACCTGTTGAGCCGTAGGCTGTGTTGTTCGCGAAAAGAGTTTGACGCAAGCCACCTCCTCGCTGGTAACTACCATAATTAAAGGCAACGAAATTATTGATGAGGATATTATTGGTAATGACATTATGAGACGACGGATTAGAGCGCCCCTTGTAGTTTTCGTTGGCGATCTGAATGCCAGAAGCGGGGTGGTTGAATCGATAGAACTTTTTGTCGTGTGTGGAATACACGAGGTTTCTATCCACGCGTGTGTGTGTCGTGTTGTCCAGATACAGGTTCACAGAGAAATTGTCAGAGATGGTATTCTGCTCGATGACGCCTTGGTTGGAAAGATACAGGGCGATTCCCTCGCCGTAACAGTGAGACACGATGTTTTTTCTGATTGTGACATTTTTTGATAATCCCGCACCCAGGCCAGAATTCCAGCGGGTGTGAGGCCGATGCTCATTTTGTAACACACAGTTTTTAATCGCATTACCTTCAAAGAGAATATCGCGCACGGGATCGTTAAGATTGTTAAAGCCGGCGTAAATTCCACCCTGCTGGCAATTTTCGACAGTGTTTCCTATCACTTCAACGTGATGGATTCGGCTGCCAGGCCCCCACGCGACGATCCCCACGGCATTTGAGTTTTGAATTTGCAAACCCTGGATGCGGATGTGATGATTTACGATCGCAATCAGATTTGCATCCTTTGGTGTTTTGCTTCCATCGATGATAACCTGTTCATTTTTGAAGGCACGCAGAGTGATGAATTTTTCCTGAGATCCTGCATTGACCAGATTCAGTGTGCGTGACTGTGGGTAGATGCCTTTTCTTACAATGACATTATCACCGGGAAGACGAGCCGCGGCTAACGCACGTGCGATTGTTTGAAAGGGTTGAGATTGAGAACCAGAATCGCTATCGCTTCCGATTGTTGCAACATAATAATCTGTCGCTGATACTGCATTGGTGATTGTCAAGACAACGAGCAATGCTGTCAAACCACAACTCATTCTGACCTGTTTTGAAATGGTCTTTTGATTTGCCATTGTTAGTTTCAGACTTGAAAAAATCAGGAACAGATTATTTTTTACCAGCCATCAACCATGCGATGACCTCACCCATGAATAGTGCGCTGTCTTTTCCCCAGTAGGTTGTTTTGGCGGGGTTGCGTGGAACTCCACTGAGGCGTACTCCCTCTTTTGTTCCCATGAATGCGGAAGACATACCTTCTGCCAGAACAACGATTTTTCCACCGCCGTCAATTTGTTGATAAGCGGCAAAGACTTGTGCTGGTTTTCCATCTTGATCGAGTTGATAGCCGAATGGTGTGCCTCCTGTTACTGCGCGTCCACCACTGTAAGGCAATTCCCGATCTTCTTTGTTGATTTTTCCTGCTTTTGCAATCGCACCACAGTTATGCAGATATTCGGTGTCATCAGTTAATTTCATTCCAAATGGTGAAATCAAATCGTTCACGCCCGTTTTTTGCAGAGGCATCCGCCGTTCTTCATCCAAAACCAGCATCAGGGAGCCACCGCCGCGAACGAAATCAATAATCGTTTTTTTCTCAGAGGGTGTGAATGATTTTGTCGGGCCCCTTAAATACAGGAGTCGAATCTTTAGGAGTGATTTTGTAGGAATCGGATCGGAGGCGGACAGCACGGTGAAACGTTGATCCTGTCCTAACTTCTTCAGATTTCGAGCTGGTGCTTCGCCATGTGCGATGTCGTAATACAAAATGGGTCCATCGGGCGTGGTCTCGCGATTGTTTTTTGTAAGCGGAGCGGTCATTCGCATTTTGGGGTCGAGACTATTGATGGTGATACTATGAAATGTGACATCAGAATTGGTGTAGAGGCCCGCTTGATCAGTTTTAGGAAGTTTCCAGGCCGCAAACATCGAGAGTGATTTCGAATTGCCACTCCATTTGAGCGACGGGCGACCGTCGAGTTGTGAGGAAATCGTAGCTGTGTCTTTTTTGACATCGACTTCGATGAGCAAACGATATGGATGTTTGTTTTTGAGAGTTCCCGGTTTGATTGTTGTGGCATTATCACGGGCTAATTTTCCATCGATCAGACCAATTCCGTGTGCTTCGCCCTGAAAAGCCGACAGGTTGAACAGGCATTGCCGCGCGCCAATCGGCAGGACAACACCGATCGAGTCCTCTCCGGAGTTGCGTGTGAATTCCACGGTGATTGCATAGCTATCAGCGATCTTTCCCGGCAGCATCAAACGCGCATTTTTTCCTGTTGCCGTCAGTTCTCCTTCTGATCGGGTCCAGTTTCCGGAAACGGTTGCTGCCTTGAGATTAAGCGTTGGAATCAGATTCTGATTACCTGTCTGTGCAAACAGGAGATCTTGCGATAGATGCAAAAAACAAATAACAACGGTTAACTTCAAGTATCGAGTCGACATGGAAAAATCCCTATAATAGATGACGTCATTTTCTGACTACGCTCTCTCTCGTTAAACGATGGTCTGCTGTCTTTGATTGCAACAATCTTGAGAAAAATTCCAACCTCAAGAAAAACCTCCATGACAAAAGGCGTTCGCGTTTGTAACCTGAATGAATCAGTTCTAAATATCCAAGGGATATCACAGAGGTATTTCAATACACATTATAAGCGATTAATGTGTATTCGTATTCTCCATGGCAAGGAATTCAAGTTTGAACCGGCTTGCGAATCAAAGAATCGATGATCGACGGCTGATCCATTCGGGATTTCGTTATGCCATTTCACTCACGCACAATCGGCATGACGCTGAAGATCTAATTCAACAGGCATGTCTTAAGGTGTTACGTAGTCGGGGCTCGCTGGTAGGCAAGAGCTATCTGTTCACAGCAGTTCGAAATCTGTTTTATGATGGTTTACGCAAGGACCATTCGCATTCCACGACGGGAATTAACGCAGATTCGATCAGGGATGAGTCTGCTTCTCACATTCATGCCGTCGATCAAAAAATAGATATTGAATTAATACTGGGTTGCCTGCGTCCCGAAGAACGCGAAGTCCTGTTCCTGAATTGTGTCGAAGGTTACACGGCTGATGAGATAGGCACTTTGACTGAGGTGCCGCGTGGGACTGTTTTAAGTCTGTTGTCTCGCGCTAAAAAACGACTCAACAATCGATATGATCCGAATCAGATGATGAGGACAAAATGAATCATCCGTCATACGAATCAGAAATTCAAGATCACTACGCGAACTTCCAGCTGAAGGAAGAGCTGGTTGATAAAATTCTCGATGCCGGTCAGTTTGCTGCATCGGCACGGCGTTGGAAGCAGATAGCCATCGCTGCATCGATTGGCCTGGCGGCGATGATAGTGCTCACGATTGGGTTGTTATTTAGAGGATCGTCAGAGAATCAACCGATTGCGAAATCAACGAATTCGGTTGAGCCAAAAACGAAACCCGAACGAAAAATAACTGCACCGGTGATTGATCAAAGCAGGAACACGAATCAGCAGGCAACAGAAAAAAAGCAGACCACATTGCCCGCGCAGTATCGTCTGGTTGCCTTTCGCAGTCACAGCGATGCGTGTCCTCATTGTCGCGCGACGGGCATCGTTTATCACGAACTGGAAGAGTCCCTGGATAAAACACCTTTGGCGTTTATGGAATTCGATTTAAGCAATAATGAATTGCGCGAAAAAACAGATCAAAGTATCAGGCAGTTACAACTTGAGCCTCTGGTAGAGGGACGCTCTGAAACGGCATTCATTGCATTAACAGATTTAAACGGGAAACCGATTCAAGAGTTCAAGCCCTCTATGGGCAGTAAAAAAATCGCCGAACAAGTTCGAAAGTTGATCCATCGCTGAGACAGGTAGATCGACTGACATCAAATAAGAATGGATCACGATGCAAATATTAAACGATCAGAATACTGCTTTTGAATTGGATGAGCTCAAACCGAATCTGGCTTTTCTTCCCATTGGTGCGACCGAGCAGCATTCGCGTCACTTGCCTTTGGCGACTGATACAATATTGGCTGACGCACTCTCGTCAGAAATGTTATCAAAATTAGATTGGCCGGGGCATGTTTATCTCTTGCCGACATTGCCGATCTCTTCATCTGAAGAAAACACGGGATTTAAAGGAACGGTCAGTTTTACACCGCTGACGATGCGTGCCATCATTCGGGACATCTGGAATTCTCTGGAGGCAGAAGGCATTCAACATTTAGTCGTCTGTCCCTGGCACGGCGGGAATTTTATTCTGAAGCCTATCATTCGAGAATTGAATTGCGAGAAAAAGAAGTGCCAACTGTTCTATCTCAATCCCTGGGAACAAGTCCCACAAGAAATTTATGATACCTTTGCGCACGGCTTTGAAGTCCATTGTGGTGATGTGGAAACGTCATTGATGCTGGCTCTGAATGCGGAGCACGTGCGCGACGAACGGATTGATAATCCCACACCACACTTCAAAGCACCTTTGCAGGATATGTGGTCGATGCACACGCTTTCGGACGGAGAAGGGCATGCAGGGCACCCAACTCAGGCGACCGCAGAAAAAGGAGAGGTCTTCAAAAACGCGGTGATTGAACACTCTGCCGCGTATCTGCAGGAACTATTGGAATTGTCAAAGATTTACAAGAAGTATTAAACCTGGAGTGCATTACAATCTTTAAAGTTATTTCATTGAAAAAACAGAAATAGATGAAATAAACTCACAGGTGAATGCATCTATCATTCTGCAAACTTTCAAAAAAACGCGAACCAATTCCAGGGTTGCGTCTCTAAGTAGGCAGACTGTTTTTAAACTTTGGAATTCTATCAACGGAATCAACTCATGTTTTCTGCTTTGTGGTTAATCGATTTGAATGGCGCATTGAAAAGCGATTTGTATGCTGGACTCCCGGCTGCGAATCTGCTCGCAATGCCTTTGCACCTGTGATGCTCGGTCGATTACACATTGAATCAACATCACCCGGTGTCGCGAGGCAGCGGGTTTTTTCGTGTCTTTTGTTATCTACAAAATCAAATTACTGAAATTAATGTACCACTTCGGCCGCACTGCGATCGAGGTACGTACTGAGACTGGCCCGTTCAACTTCTGGTGAGGTTACTGGTCTTTCACGCCGGTCAGGTCGGGTTCGAATCCCACACGGGTCACCTTTTATTACTGTTAAATTTTATTGAGGAATAGAAACGATGTGTCACAGTCAGCGTTATAAACGGAAACACCCCTCTCCCATTTGGGGTCGTGGTGTAATGGTAGCATTACTGGCTTTTAACCAGGCAGGTGGGGGTTCAAGTCCCTCCGACCTCATTTCAGCAGATCGAGAGATTTCAACATAAGTTGTAAGAATTGGTCTTCCGGAACGTTTACTTAAAAAAAACAATCATGCACCGGTCGTATAGTTGGTAAGACTCCGTTCTTGTAAAGCGGCGATGAGGGTTCGATTCCCTCCTGGTGCTCTTGTTCTTTGACATTCATAAAACATATTCAGCGCCCATGATGTAGCGGCAGCCTACTGTCTTGCCATGGCGGAAGTGCGGGTTCGACTCCCGCTGGGCGCTCTTGATTTCAGGGTGTGGGGTAGTCTGGCTAACCCGCGTGTTTTGGAAGCATGAGACCGCTGGTTCAAATCCAGTCACCCTGACTTTGTTAAGGAGAACGATCAGATTAATGCGGTGGTACTCGTGTTGGTACGAGTGGGCGACTGTTAATCGCTTTGACGCAGGTTCGATTCCTGCCGCCGCAGCTTTGCTGAGAGGATAGACGCCTCTGGTGTAACGGTAGCATGACTGGCTCCAACCCAGTGGATCAGGGTTCGAATCCTTGGGGGCGTGCTTGAAGAAAAATGCTGTGGGTTCGAATCCCACTTGAGTTACTGAATTAATTACGTCCTCGCGGAGCAGTCTGGAGTGTTCGCCTGCCTGTCACGTAGGAGATCGTGGGTTCAAATCCCATCGGGGACGCTTAAGACGGCACGGTACGCAAACTGGAAAAGCGACGAAACTTAAAATTTCGTGATTGTTTGCGGGTTCGACTCCCGCTCGTGTCACTATGAAACAAAATGACAAAAAACACCTGCGTTGGCTGGGCATTGGCGAGCCCCAGTGGCTGTAACCCACCCGCCTTCGGGCTGTGGCGGTTCAACTCCGTCCCAACGCATTTTTTAAATCAAGCACGATTATAAATCGGCCAAGTGGCGAAACTGGGAGACGCGCGACTTTTAGAAAGTCGTTCCTTCGGGAGTGCGAGTTCGAATCTCGCCTTGGCTATTTATGACGCAGAGGGGCAGGTGCCCAACCGGCTCTCATAAGGCTGGGCCGCCCGGCTCGATACCGGGCTCTGCTATTTATTATTTAGGGGCTGGCATGTACCTTGGGGGCGACTGACTTTTGCAAAGTCGGTGTGTTGGGTTCGATTCCCATCCGGTCCAATTTTCTTTATTACTGTCAATCACTTCTGATCAAGATGGCAGAGGAAATCATAAGACCGATCATTCCATTCATAAATTTTCTCAGTAAAGCAGAAGGCACAGTGCTCAGCGAGGGTCTGGAATCAGATGGTTTTTGGGAACCGCTTTTGGGAGACTGCGATCGTGTGGTGTGTGCCTGTTGTATCATAAACATCCACTCGCACTGCTATCCCCATTTTGTTTTCGATGACAGCGATATGGGAATTCGTTTGGGATTTTAAGTAACTGTGCTGAGTGATCCAACGTATTTCCGCGAAAACGTAACTGTTTCGCTTGCGCGTCATTTTGATCCGATGCGATTGAGCGGGATAAAGAATGAAAAGATTCAAATGCAGATCACAAGAGACAATCAACGAATATTGTTCGCAAAACTCGTCAATTACAGGACCGCAAACGAAAACCAACGTTTTTTGGACTCGATTTCCGCTTCAGCAGAGAAACAGAACGTCAGTTGATATAACGAAGGGTTAAGTTTTGTGACTGTTTCGGACATGGAGCGAGTCATAGCTGAACTCTGGTGAATGAATTTCAAGTACCAGGCTTTATCACCTTGAATCTTCTGGATATGATGAGACAACTCAAATCACATCTGTCATATTCAATATCTGCTTTGAGATACAATGTATCGGGATAATGAGATAGCACCACCCAAACAGGAAGGCACGAAAAAATTATGATGAACCCTTAGGGGAAAATCAGCCAACGCGAAATCATCTTAGCTCTCCTTGATGATCTGGAGTCTTGGTGGTGAAAATAATGCTTCAATCATTCACAATCTAACAGTCTGGGTTGAGTAAGGGGTCAAGCAGTCAACTGCGCCAGTACAAAATATGGATGCGATTCAAACTACAGTTGTTCAATTATCGACACCTCTCAGCCTGACGCTGATTATTGTGGGGACATCGCTTGGCATTTTCGTGGGTGCCATTCCCGGGTTAACCGGTGCCATGTTGATCGCACTCACGTTGCCTTTGACGTTTACGCTCGATCCACAACTTGCGATGACATTGTTAGTGAGCATGTATGTGGGATCAATCAGCGGTGGCTTGATTACCGGTACACTCTTACGAATGCCCGGCACACCCGCCTCAGTGATGACAACCCTCGATGGTTACCCCATGTCTCAAAAAGGTCAGCCCGGCCGTGCGCTGGGGTTGGGAATATGTGCGTCTCTGGTGGGTGGTTTAATATCCTGTCTGTTCTTAGTGACCTTGTCTGCTCCGATTGCCCGTTGGTCAACACAATTGGGACCTTTTGAATATTTTTCGCTGGTACTGATGGCTTTGGTGTTGATCGCAACAATTGATGGCAAATCGCTGACGCGATCCCTCTTTTCTGGATCATTGGGAATTTTGGCAGCCATGCCGGGAATTTCCGCAGCCACCGGCGAAGTACGACTCACAATGGGATTCACTCCTCTTAATGATGGTTTCAAATTACTGCCAGTTTTAATTGGCTTGTTTGCAATCAATCAGGTGCTGCGCGATATTGCGAATATTGACCAAAAAATCCCACATGTCTCGGTAACACACAAGGGGTTATTGCTGACGTTTGCAGATTGGAAAAACCAATGGGTTAATATGTTACGATCATCATTTATCGGAACCGCGATCGGAGTTCTTCCCGGCATTGGTGCAAACATAGGATCGATGGCTGCTTATTCAGCCGCCAAAAACAATTCAAAAACTCCACAGAAATTTGGTACTGGCTCTGCTGAGGGAATTGTTGCTTCTGAAGCGGCCAATAATGCGACCGTAGGAGGTGCCTTAATCCCACTCGTAGCGATGGGCATCCCAGGCAGTGTGATTGATGCCATATTGCTCGGCGCATTAGTTCTGCATGGTTTACAACCGGGGCCGCGATTATTCAGCGATCATCCCGAACTCGTACATACCATTATGGGAACCTATTTTCTGTCAAATCTGGTCATGTTTGCAGTAATGATTGCATCGGTCAGTTTTCTGGCAAAACTGGTCCGGATTCCACGCCCTTATTTGTTACCGATTATTCTCACCTTCTGCATTGCAGGAGCATTTGCGTTATCAAACCGAATGTTTGATGTCTGGGTGATGCTCGGCTTCGGGCTGCTGGGACTGGTCTTAGAGCGAAACCGAATCCCATTGGCGCCCTTCGTAATCGGATTTGTTTTAGGTCCGATTGCTGAAGAAAATTTATGTTCCGGGCTGATGTCATCGCATGGTAGCTGGTTACCGATCATCACCCGGCCAATTTCATTACTGTTTGTCGTCGTCTCTGCAATATTGCTGATTGTGCCGCTTGTACGCCGGTTCCGCAAACAAGCGGATAGCAAAAAAGAGACCATGCATGATAATGCTGATAAGTCAACTGCTCCTGATTCCTCAGAAACATTGAGTGAGCACACAGAAGATGGGTCTCACTCATTTTGGAGTCGATACGGTCTGTCGTTATGGCATACGGTTGCTGTAATGACCATTATTGGCATGATGGTCTTTCAGTTTTCCGGTTTCTTCGCGAATAAACATGAGCTGACGCAATTTCCACAACACCCCGTTCAGGCGGTCGTGCCGTTTTCTGCAGGAGGCGGAACGGACCTGTTTGCCAGAATCATTCAAAAGTCAATCACCGAGAACAAGCTGTTAAAACAACCTCTCGTCATCATTAATCAGGGGGGCGGCAGTGGTACGATTGGGAGCCGAAATGTCAAACAGGCGCGGGCTGATGGTTACAAAATCCTCTGCATGCATGAGGGGATTATTACATCGAAATACTCAGGCAAAGTGAATTATGGTCCGGAGGCTTTTGAGCCAATTGCCCAAACAGGAAACGTAAACCTGATGGTTGTCATGCATCATAATGCCCCTTACAAAAATTTGGCTGAGCTGTTGAATCATGCCAGGAAACATCCGGGTGAAGTTCAATTTGGAACCAACCTGGGGGCACTCGCCCATTTCGCTGCCAAAAAAATAGAACAGGTTTCTGGTGGTGAATTTTTTAATTATGTGCAAACGGGGGGTGGGCAAAAGCGATACACGCAGCTCATTGGTGGTCATATTGATGTCGCCATATTTTCGCTGGCAGAATATCTGGCCTATCGAGGAGATGGTCAGATTCGTGCTTTGGCGGTATTGTCCGAACAGAGGCATTCCGCTCTGCCGGACGTATTGACGGCTCGCGAACAGGATATCGATGCAGTGGTTGGCAACTCGTTATACTGGTGGGCACCCAAAGGCACTACTCAAGGTCGAATTGATCTGCTAGCAGATGCACTGGAACAGGCGATGCAATCTGATTCTGTACAGAAGAGTTTACGCGCGTTGTCTATTGCACCTGTGTTTTATCGGGGCGAGAAATTAAATGAGAACATCAGCCAAAGTGAGAAGATATTTAGCGAACTGGTCCCCAGCTCAACGGTCCAGATTCCTGATTTTCCGTTCTATATTCTGGTTGCAACTCTCTTATTAATGTGCATTGTCGTCGTACTTGGAATACGTGCCAGGCAAACACCGTCTGCAAATTTAATCACAAGCAGCAAGCCGCACAATTGGCTGGCCATTTTTTGTTTTGTACTGCTTTGCGGTTATGTGCTGGTATTAGATCTGGGCTGGCTCTATTACTGGCTGGCAACGGCGTTAATGGTTGCAGTCACAGGGGGCTGTATGGCAAAATGGCAACCAAAGTCTTTGTTAATTCTTATTGAGCTTTCTTTGTTAACTGGTTTGGGTACAGAAATCGTATTCACATCAGTGTTTTCTGTTGTACTGCCGTAGCTGGTTTATCCCGGCGCAGAAAAACATGGCACGCTTAATATAAAAGACCTTTCACAAAGGTTGCCAAGTTTATCAATCACAAAGTCTCTCTGAGACGAAAGAACTTCTATGACCCGTCCAAATATTTTATGGTATTGCACAGATCAACAACGGTTTGACACCATTGGTGCGTTGGGAAACGCATATGTAAAAACACCAGTCGTTGATTCGCTCGTTAAAGAGGGCGTGGCCTTTACGCATGCGTATTGCCAAAGTCCCATCTGTACGCCCAGCCGGGCGAGTTTTATGAGCGGGTTGTATCCTTCGCGCTTACACAATACCAGAAATGGCAACGACACCTTTCCCGATTGGCCACCACTGGTCAGCCGGTTAATCGCTGATAGTGGTTACCTGTGCGGGTTAATTGGAAAATTTCATTTAGTCAGTGCCGGCCATCGCGCGGAACCTCGACTGGATGATGGCTTCACACTCTGGCAGCACAGCCATGCTCCGCGCGATGATTGGCCTGAAGGAACACACGATTATGCCGACTGGGTCCGCGCTCAAGGGAAAAGCCTTGATGACATGCGAAACAGTAAAGAGCGTGTCGACCCCGAATTCCATCAGACAAAGTGGGCCTCTGATCGGGCGATCGAATTTATCGGACAGGATCATCAACAACCCTGGTTGCTGAACATCAATGTCTATGACCCGCACCCCCCGTTTATTCCTCCTGAAAAATATGCGAATATGTTTGACCCTGCCGCTATGCCCGGTCCACATTTTCAAGAGTCGGATAAAGCGCTTCAAGAACTGCTTTCCCAGGTTGATTTTCAGCCAGTCACGATCTCAACGGAACCAGGTGAGCTGCAAAAAATTCAGGCACTTTATTATGCCATGATTGCTCAAATAGACGATCAGTTTGCGCGCATCCTCAACACATTGGAATCCACAGGACAGAAAGACAATACGGTCATCATTTTCACTTCAGACCATGGCGAGACGTTAGGAGATCATGGGCTGGTACAAAAGGGATGTCGGTTTTATGAAGGATTGATACGCGTGCCGTTGATTTTCTCCTGGCCGGGACACTTTGTGGCCAACCAGCGTGCCACCGGACTTGTGGAATTACTTGATCTTTCTGCCACATTACTCGATTTAACGGGTACTCCCATCCCTGACTATCATCAGGGCCAGAGCCTGCTCCCGGTACTCACAGGCGAACAAACAGGCGCACAACTTCGCGAGAGCGTTCGCTGTGAATACTTTGACGCACTCGATCCGTTTTTCACGGGTGGGGATGGAAGTTTTGCGACCATGTATCGCGACGACCGGTATAAATTATCTCTGTATCACGACAAGGATTTGGGAGAGCTTTACGATTTGCAAACGGACCCCTGGGAACACAACAACCTGTGGGACGACCCGGCACATCAGGCTGCCAAACAGCAGTTGATATTAGCGAGCTTTAATAGCCATGTCGTCTTAACAACGGATGTTGGCTCCAAACGGATTGCCCCAATGTAACAGGCTCTCAGGAGGCGATTGCTGGTTTGAATTGAAAGCAACAAGCGTTGAAACCACAGTCACTTAAGCGACTTCTCCCTGAATTCATTCCAGGTCATGTTAACCGAATTCTGAACCCAACCGCTACAGCCTGCCGTGAACGAAGTGCAATTAGTGATCAAGACTCTCTCAAATAAGCGAAACTGAAGTGACCACAGCGTAATTAGTGTCAAAGTTTAGTTGTAATAGATCCCAAAGACAGATAAAATTGATTCCATAAGTTCAGGCATCTGCCTGCAACTTCTTCCCACTGTTCCTGATATTGCCTCACAATCGCCTTCCACTGCGTTCGCTCCTGACTGCGGTGGAATGAGTGACAAATACACATAGTCACAGACGTAAAACGTCGATCTCTTTGAAAGGTCAATCATGCTCAACCGTAGAAACATGCTCCAAAAAATGGCCGCTGGCGTCGGTGCCGCATGTACCTCTTCGCTTCTCCCTCAACATCTCGTGGCATCGTCCACAAGTAACACCACTCCAAAGCGCGTGATCTTCTTCATGCAGAACCAGGGCTTCGACCCGAAGACCTGTATTCCGGAGGGGATGAGCAGCAGCAGCTCGCTGGCGAAAGCCAAACTTCCCGAGCCCATCAAGGCTCTCGAACCTTATAAAGAGCGACTGCACATTATCAGTGGCCTGCACGGTATGCATACCAGTCCTTCGCACAGCGCCTTCTTCGGCGCGCTTGGCGGCTATCGCGGCAGTGACGGTGTGCCCCCCAGTGCATCGACGATCGATTATGAACTGAGCAAGGTCCTGCCGAAGACGCTTCTGCCCCATCTGTGTATCGGAATGGACTCCATTGAAAACATGACGACCAAGCCCACGATTGCGACGCTGTCGGCCAGCGGCGCCGGGCAGCCGATCTTCATGCATTCAAATCCGAATCACCTTTATCAGATGCTTTTTGGTGGCATCTCAACAGGCGATATACGACTCCAGCACGAAGCACGATCGAATTTGTTGAATCAAATCGAAAAACTGGCTGCCGCTAAGGGACAATCGCTGCCGAGTGCAGATCGACAGCGCTACAACCAATACGTTCAGGGATTTGAGAATGTCAACGGCCTGCGCGATCGGCTTGACACGGTTTCCGATCACCTTCGCAAGTTTGCACCGAAGGTCGACGAGCGATACACCAAACCAGAGTTCGAAACCGATTGGCACGATGCTCTGCTGGACCTCGGCATCTCAGCCCTCACCTCAGGCATCACCAATACGCTCACCATCGGATCAGGTCGTGGCGAAATCTTTGGTGCATGGAAGGGGCTGGGTATTGAGCAGCAGGGACATAACCTTGGGCACATGGAGCAGCCAGATAATCCGATCTGGATCAAGATTCGTCAGTACAACAGTCGTATGCTGGTGAGGATTATGGAAGCGCTCGAAAGCGTGCCTGAAGGCAGTGGCACCATGATGGACAATACCGTCATCGTTTACACCAGTAACAACGCGGACAAACAGCACACCAACGGTGCCAACTGGCCGGTCATGTTGCTCGGAAACTTCGACGGCACATTGAAGACCGGTTGCTTCACCCAACTGAACCGCAAGCGGCCCATCAACGCGTTGTACACGTCGCTCCTGCGTGCCGCCGGCCAGAACGTGGATCGTTTCAACATGAACGATAAACTGGCCAGGAAATACGATCCCGCTACCGGCCCGCTGAAAGAAATAATGACATGAACAAGATCACGAGCCTTCTGGCACTAATGCTTTCGTGGAGCGTATTGCCTGTTGCGATTGCCGAGACTTACACACCAGGCCAGAAGGTCAACAAAAATTTCTCTCAGCTTGCTAAGCCATTTCTTGCCACCCACTGTGCAGACTGTCATGGCGAGACAGAACCTGAGGGCAATCTGTCGCTCCATAACCTCGGTCCGGTTGATGAAGTAAATGTAGGCATTTGGCAAGCCGTGTGGGCACAGGTCACCTTGAAAGAGATGCCACCCAAAGATGAGGACCAACCCAAGGTCGTGGAGCGATTGCAGTTTTCAGACTGGATCGTCGGTGAACTGTCTCGAGTCATGCGCGACAAGGGTGGGTTTCATGCCCATCTCGATCCGAACAAGGGCAACTTCGTCGATCATGATCTGCTGTTCGGCAAGCTGCCAGACAACATCAAACTCGCACCGACATCATCTCCAGCACGCATCTGGCGTGTCACACCACAGGAACACATTACACGCCTGAACGAATTGATCAACAGGGAACCGGATTTCGATCCATCAAAGCCGGGCCTGCGAACACATGGCGATACTGTTCCCACCAACCACGGCGGTGAACTCAAGCTCTACTTCGGTACGGATCGTATCATCCGCTGGCAGGGCGGGACGGTTGCCTATGCCACAGCGGTAAAGAGCGTACCGGTCGTTCTGTCGTCGGCCCGCGATCATGGGTTAGAAAATTATCCCGACTTCTACACAGTCAACAGCGCGGAATCCACACAAATATTGGGGACTGCCGCGGACATCATTCGCTACATGGCCAATGGTCCGCTGAGCATTGCCAAGCCATATCAGATCACAGACGATCCCAGATCAATTGCGGACAAGATGAAGGGTGATATTCGCGGACTGCCCACAAGCCTGGTCTACAGCACAAAGGTTATGCGTCCATTGACGCCGGTCTACGACCTCATGCATGAAGAGGGTAACAGCGACGAACGATTGCAGGCTGCGGTGAACTACCTTTTTGAAGCGCTCACGTTCCGGCCCCCGAGTCAAAAGGAATCGAACGAATATCTAACGGTCGTCAAACAATCCATTGAGAAACTCGGCAAGAAAGATGGTGCGGTCCTTGGTCTGTCATCCATCTTCCTCGATCGTGATGCTCTCTTCAGACCGGAACTGGTTGAGAAGGGCAAGCCGGACCAACAGGGGCGTGTCATGCTCCAGGACTGGGAACTGGGTCTGGCGGTCAATCACGCGCTGCGATACATCAAGCCGGACAAAGAACTGAGAAAGGCAATCGTTGAAGGTCGTATGCGGTCCAAGGCCGATGTCAAACGCGAAATCGAGCGTATGCTGGCCGACGACAGCATACGAAAGCCACGCATTCTGCGATTCTTCCGCGAATACTTCGATTATGACCGTGGTGGTTACATCTGCAAGGACTCGAAAGCGCTGGCGGATACGGGGGCGAGCAACAGGGGAACATCGCACTACCGCGCCATGTTTGACGCCACCGCGAGCACTGATCGTCTGATCGAACTGATCCTGCAGGAAGACCGAGACGTATTGAAGCAGTTGCTGACGACCGACAAAGTCATCGCCACTAGATCTGACAATGTCTATTTCGGAAAGCAGCGATCGAAGAAAGAGATCTTAGCATCCGTGGCGGGTGCGAAGAAGGCAGCAGCCGAGGCAGCAAAGAAAAAGGCGGCCGAACTGGAAGCCTGGAAAAAGGCCAACCCGGGAAAGAAACCACCGAAGTCAAAGAAACAGAATAAGAGGAGACAACCAAACGTCAACCATAAAGTGAGCCAGGCAAAACTGAAAGGACCGAAGATCTATGCACGTGTGAGTCGACGCAGCTTCGGTAATGGATCCATGAAACCAGAACGTATCCTGGCTACAGTGCCAGAAGATCAACGCCTGGGTATCCTGTCTCATCCGAGCTGGCTCGTTTCACACTCCGATGCGATGGACAACCACGCCATCCTGCGTGGCAGATGGGTTCGTGAACGATTGCTGGGTGGCGGAATTCCCGACGTGCCGATTACCGTCGATGCGATGTTACCAGATGAACCACACAATACGTTACGTGACCGCATGCGGGTCACCAGGAAAACCTATTGCTGGACGTGTCATCAGAAAATGGATCCGCTCGGCCTGCCGTTTGAAATGTACAACCACGCGGGTCTGTATCGGGAATTGGAACTCAACAAACCGGTCAACACCACGGGTGAGATCATCGATTCCGGCGATCCCAAACTGGATGGAAAAGTCGCCAACGCCATCGAAATGATCCGAAAGCTCGCGGAAAGCAAACGTACCGAACAGGTCTTCGTCCGACATGCCTTCCGTTTCTGGATGGGCCGCAACGAAACTCTCAATGATGCACCTGTTCTTCAGGATGCCTATCACGCTTACAAGGACAGCGGCGGCAGCATGAAAGCACTGCTCGTTTCACTGCTCACTTCTGATGCATTTCTCTACCGCACACGGAAAGATCCGGCGCTGTTTGAAGAGAACTGAAAGTGGATTGAAATCTGAACTGAAGGCCTTAGGGCCAAAAAAAGCAGCCAGACCATTGTGATAGAACTGACCGGCACTTGAATCAGTTCTGATTCTCCCATCTCTATGGCATTTGTAATTCTATCAACTCATACGTATTCTGAAACACACCTTAAAATCACCCATTTCCAGCGCATGCATCGAGAGATGAGGTTATGCACTATCCTGCTGACTGGGTAGCAGGCAATGGCGAACTTTTTGCGTTCTCAACGCCTGTTTCATTGTTGGCCAATCGGACTTGCTTCCCATGATGATGCCGACAAGCGGCTTTGTGGATTCGTTCATTTCAGTCTCTGGTTCGCCGCTCGTTCCATCCTGCTCATTCACCAGCGATCAGCTTGAGCGAATCACCGATCTTCCGGTGAGCCTCGATCGGATGCCGAAGTGATTGCCCTTTGAGAATGTGGTAACGGTTTTGTCCAAATCCTGAATGACCCGTTGGACAGCTCGCTCGGAAATGCCGACTTCGATCGCGACTTCGCGAAGCACCTTTTGCGGGTCTGTATGGAGCACCGCCAATACGTGTGCATGATTGGTCAGGAACGTCCAGCCACGAGTCAGGTCACCTGAATTTGCGGACAAGTCGTTGTGTGCTTTTTTTTGTGCAGGTCGTTTCTTCATGACTCTAATAGATTTCTACAGTTATAAGAAGCGTTAAGATCAAGGAGAATATGCCCCTGAGTGAATGCCTGTTTCAACCGCTTCATCGTCTTCCTTCGGCAACAGCTTATTGGCTTAAGAACAACGGAACGCTTGCGTGTTGGATGACGCGCATGGCGGTTTCGCCGAGCAGTTTCTTCAACCAAAAGCGTTTGACGCTGTTGCCGACGATGATAATGTCGGCGTTCCAGTCGGTCGCATGCTGCAGCAATAGCTCCTTTGCGGAACCCGCCACGTGTTCGATTTCGGTGTCGCATCCGTAGGCTCGGCAATAGTCGGCAACATCGGTCAGAAGTTCATTGGCAACTTGCGGTGCGTGCTCAAAGGTGACAACCTTGATAGAGAGGTCCGGCCACAGTTGCAGTTGCATGAAACGTCTAATGGCTTTGGCCGACTCCATCGAACCGCTGTAAGCCAGCAGTACACGTTGAATAGGGCGATACTCCTGCGACACCGCCAGAATAGGTCGAACGCCCTGAGATACGAGTCGCGAAAGAACGTCTGAGGGAGCGGTTCCCGCAACATCGTAGTCAAACAGGCTTCGCAGTCCGAAAATCATCAGGTCGTAATAGCGTGCCTGAGAGATCATCTTTTCAAACGGGTCGCCGGTCTCGCGAGCAACAGAGTAGGAAATGTCGGCATTTCCACACGCCGACTCGAAGTCTGCGATGGACTGCTCCTGCTTCTGAATCGAATCGTTTCAGTTCATGGATTGCGTCATGAGCCGTTCCGGACGCTCTTATCAACGCACCCAGACGACGACGATCTATGACCGTTATTCTAGGAACTTCCGTCTGATGGACCTGTGCCAGTTCGACTGCGTACCGGATGGCCGTCGGTGTGAACGGTGTCCCACCCAGCCCGACAAGGATGCGTTTTATCATGGTGACTCCTTTTCCGGTATTGTGACTGCTCGCGGAACACCAGCACCAGTATGTCGACTGTCAAGCCGACCAATGTGTTTCCTCCTCTTGTGGCGTTTCATCAACATCGAGGGCTGCGAGGTGTTTATCGTCGAATACCCGGTCAACCAGTAGCCGTACCGGAACCAGTAGAGCAATGAACAACGGAAAAGAAAGGCGAAGCGATGCGTTGGGGCTGAGCGTGACACAGCACAGGATGACGAGGCAGACCAGTTGCACCAGAGTGAAGTGATGAATGATCTTTGTCGGTGCCTGCCGCAAATAGTGAGTTCGTGGATAGAGGCCGGGATCAGTCAGCCATAACGTCAACCGTTCGAAGAACTGGTTGCCGGTCAGAGAGACGACGCCCATGTACAGGAACACGCCGTAAAGCACCGCCATCGGCACGACCTTCAGCAGTGGCAGTGCCAATAGCGACAGTGCGATCAGCACGTGAATGGCGAGTCCGGTGACTCGGTTCTCCTGGACGTGGATAACGCGCTCCTGTGTGCCGCCACCGGGTATGATGACCTCTTCTGTCGTTGCGAGTCCTCGCACATGAGCCAAAGAGCGAACGGTGGCAGCCACCAGCCACGGCAAGCCGAACAGCGAGCAAACGCCGATCAAGATGCCAACAACGGCAAGATCGAGATGGTACGCGGGTGCTTTCTGCAGCTTGTGATCCGGACTGTTGACCAAACGCCCCGTAATGTTCTGTGTGAGGTACACAAGCACGGCGGCCAACATCGCAGGACCAAGAGCTGCCCAGCGTGCCCAGATCGGAGTTTCGAAAGGATCGACCAGCCACGTCCGTCCGGTGCTGGTTTGAATGCTACCAGGAACTTCCAATGTGTTGACGGAAACCTCGGTCCGCAGCCACCACGCGAGCAACGTCATCGCTGCAAGGGCCAGCATCGGGCCGAAGTCCGCAAGAAACTCTCTCATCCAGTGCACGAGGTAATTACTGCGTCGAAATCTGGATAGCGTCATCCCAATGTAGAACGTACCAAGTGCCAGCATGAGCGACAGGAATGCGGCATCGTGATGTGTCGCGTCGGCAAAACTCGTTCGGAACGTTGCAACGATCGCCCGAACCGCCTCATAAATGAATATCAACGCCATCAGCACCGAGAATATCTCATCGGTGAACCGTGTGAAGTATCGCATGAGACAACTGGCGTCGGTTGCTGCCAGAATCACCAGCAGGAGAGCCGTCCAGAACCCCACCCACGCATACGTCGAGAGAAACGGCAATTGCATGTCTGCAGACAAGCGATAAAGAATCCCTGTGAACACCAACAGCGGGCCAACACCACCGAGAATAATCAGCGGCTGCCCGGAACAAATCGCATACACGATGCCACAGAATGCGGACGCAACCAGCATCTCCACGACACCGATCTGTCCACCGGTTTCGACGCCCATGATGCCGCCAAACGTAACGGCGGGAGCGAGGCAGGCAAAGAACAGGAACAGTGTCGAACTGAGACTCTTCGAATTCAGCCCGTCACGGAAATCACTTGCGTAACACATCGAGCGGCGACGCACGTCGTCAATGAATCCGCCAAACAAACGACCCGTGTATTCGAGCCCGATTCCCTTTTTCGCGACTGGTGGGATTGACAATTCGGTTTGATCGACAAACCGCTGCAATGCTTCGAGCAGGGCGGCCCGATTTCCTGCGCGACCAAGGTCGTAGCGAAACTCATCATTCGATAAGAGCCGAGCAATACTCGCCAAAGTGTCAAGATGTTCGGCAGCAGCACCTGGTGGCCCTAAGAGCACGAATAGAAATTGAACCGGTATGCCGTCAGGGGCACCGGCGTTGACAGGGTGAGCGAGTCGCACGAAGATGATGAGCGGCTCTGTAAGCACGTCAAGATATGCATGGGGAATCGCTGAGGCATGACCGATCGTCGTCGGTGCTTCTGTTTCGCGTCGCAACAGGGCTGATACAACCTGATCCTTTGCCTGCTCTGGCAACATGCCCTCCGCGACCGATTGGCGGATAGCCTCGCGGATTGCTGACTCCATGTCTGAAGCAGCTATATCAAGGACGACGTGACCCGAACTAAATGCGTCTTTCAACCTCTTCATGGGAGTCCTCAGGCGACCGTTTTTCGGCCCGGTTGCTAATTCTGATGCTGTCCTTGGAAAGACTGCTGAAAAGCTGCTGTTGCGTCCCTAACACGTCTCGCTGAAATGTGTGAACCTCGAATGATCTTTTCCACGGTGGTCCTCACGAGTTGTTTTAAGGTTGCCGATGCTTCAGCCTCACGCCGATAATGAGAAGTATATTACACGACAATAAATCCGTCAATATATTGTCGTGTAGTTGGAGTCGTGTTTCTGGAGTGGATCTAAAAAATCCGAATGCATGCTTCCGGAACTGATCAAGACCCAACTGATGCGGTGTGGCCAGTTCCGTCATTACAATTTTTGGGAGAGGGATTCCCGGGGATATCGCGACCGTGTCAGCAATCGGACCTTGGACTAACGGGACGCGAATTTGGATAGGTGCGCTCAACATTTGTTTCTGAGCGGTTAGGCGGAACCAACATCCGCTAACCAAGGCCGCGCGAGACACTGAGGTTATAGAGTTTTTTGGCCGAGAAGAGGGCTACATAGTGTCGCCACGCTTGGAAAAAAGCCTGAGAAGGCGTTCCGGGGCGGCTACTTCAAAGATCTGGATGGTCATTTGTGGGAGGTGGAGCACAATCCGCATTTCTGGATTGGGCCGAGTGACAATGACGCAGACTAGACGCGCGCTGCTGTTCTTGGCGTTCCGTCCGCACCGGTGTCTCATCAAATCATACCTTTTCCGAATTGACGCGAAAAACGACCCAAAACGCGGAAACCCCACGCGTCAGGGGAACTCATACCTAATTCCGGAATTTGAATTCGAC
Organism: Planctomycetota bacterium; assembly: GCA_022600195.1. Taxonomy (GTDB): domain Bacteria; phylum Planctomycetota; class Planctomycetia; order Planctomycetales; family Planctomycetaceae; genus Gimesia. The sequence continues at coordinate 7,055 of JAHZKX010000011.1, read as the reverse complement.
TAGATGTATTCCGTCTGGAAGGGCTTCTGTATGCATGATTTAACGAACCATAAAACAAACTTGGGACTCGCAAGAAGAACTCATCTTTTTTTGACGGAATTGAATATGATTCGAGTTTTTTGTTACGAGAATGAACAACACTTCCAGACTTCGAATGATAGATACCGAGAGATTGTTACAACAAGTCAAGAACAATCCCTTTTGAAACGGGCAGCCAACCACGTTAGAGTGACTTGGATGTTGATAGCACTCTGCTATTGTTCTATTACCTCTATCCCGCAAAGTAATGTTTTACCAACATCAGCAGTCAACCCGATCAGCAGTTCGCCGTTGGTGATTTTGATGTTTTTAAACTCTTTCACAACTCCCACACCAGGGAGACTTACTTCTTTCAAAATATCATAATTTTTTAAAACGGGTTTGTTCTGAATCGAAATGGTCTGGATTCGATCCCCTGTTGAAGCTCCCTTATTTTCAGAGAAAAATAGACGTACCGTGTAGACCCCCTTTCGATTTTTGTCACCCAGCAAGATACTGATTTTCTCCAACCCCAGTGCACCTGAACCTGTGACAAATCCGGCATGCGGACCTTGAACCCTGGCTGAATGGTGATAAAACCAGGCGGGGTTTTCGGGAGTGACTTTCACAGGTACTTTGGGTGAGGGTCCTCCTTTACTTGGGTAGTCCACCCACAACGTTCCCTTTTTTGCCTTATAGTCACCAGGCGCTCCTAAATTGATTCCCAGTCGCTTTATTTTTTCTCCCTGATAAACCATCTCATTCGAAGTCCAATTTTCGACCCCTTTCATTGTTACTAAAGCAAGCGACGTAAAAATGGGATAGTTACACGAGCAACCACTGGCAATGTTGGGTGCATTTAAGATACCTCCTGCAGGGATCAGGCTATTTTTACAACCCGATCTAAACCCGCCGAGGTTGGATGTGCCACCATCATTTTCCATGTTGAAGTATCCTGCTGATCCCGATCTAAAAAAGATCAGGTTTTCCGAACAGACACTATTCCCACAGCCTCTGGTTCGGGCGATGACCCAATCTTTCGTTTCGCCGGTGATCGGATCAACTCGATTCACAAATTTTCCCGTCTTGAGATCGATACCATGAAAGTCGCTATTTTCATCTGTGTAATCTTTATAAGTTTCACAGACGACCATGTCTTTGTAGAGAAACCAGCTATACCACGCGCGATGTCGTCCGACCGCTCGATTGACTTCAAAGTCCCGTTGCCAGATGACTTTACCATTCGTTCCCTGATGCGCTACAAAGCGTAATCCCTGTCGACGTTTTTTCCTGTTTATTGCTTCTGGATCTAAATCGTATGGTGATATCTGTAAGAAAATGTCATGTTGATCTGAGTACAAGGTTTGGTAACTCAATCCGTTGTCAGTTTGTGTCCACACTTCTCGTCCCGTTTGCAGGTCATAACTCAGAACGCGCGGGGTATGTTCAACCGCAACTCCTCTTCGTTTGGTGAGTTCCAGGGTGGCAATGTCGATGCGGTCTAAACAGAAAACGCGACCGTTTCCAATCGCAACCGATTTGTGCGGGAAGCCATAGTTCGAAATTTTTCTCCAGAGTACTTTTCCGCTGTTGATATCGATGGCAACGATCTGTTTTGTGGCAGCGCCTCTCCAATAACGCTCATTGTCCCAGTTTGTTTTTAGTGGCATTGTTTTGATATCAGGAAACGCCGCTTCGATCAGTTTACGATTCAGGTCTCTCAATGATAGAAACGGAGCGAAGTATTGTTTTTGTATTTGGTAGTAGTGTTCGAACGATTTTTTTGTGTTTGAAAGTTTTTCCAATTGTGTGGTGTCTAGTGGCTGGCTTTGTACTGAAGGTAAAACTTTTTTCTCTAATTCTTTCTGGCTTAGAAGGTGATTTGCGTAACGCGTCAAATATTCTAAATCCTGTTCGTCTTTATTTCGATTGACAATGTTCTCGGGCAGCCATGTTTTCAAACGGCTCAACGTCGTTTTGAGTTCCTCTTTTGAGAGAGCTTCAAAGTCATCGGTGACAAAAGTAGCACCGAGCTCTGGAGCTTCATAGCCGGCACTGACAATCATGACATGGCCTTTTATTTTTAGTTGGCCGATATGAGGAGACCTGCCTCCTGGAAGTTCTGGAGGCACAACATAAGATTGAATTTCTTTTCCTGTCGCGGAATCCCAGCGTACTATTTTCTGACCCAAAACTAAAAACAAACCTTGTTTATCAGCAACAAAATCTGAACGGGCAGGGCGAGTGCCTGCTCTTGTGTTCCAAGGTTTGATCCCCGTGACGTTCGTTCTGTCATTACGAAACAATCGCGCGGCAGGTATCTTTTTCTTCCAGATAATCTGACCGGTATAGATATCGATGGAAGTCATCACTCTCTCGCCATGAATAAACATTCTTCCGTCTACAATCTGTGGAGTGGAAGGATCCTTATCTTTATGCATGAAGAGTTCATCAGCACCTGCGCTGCCTCCGTACCAGAGAACACCCAAAGGTGCTTTGACGAGCTTGTCATTATTTTTCCAGGTATTTCCCGGATTTCCTGATTCGTGTGTCCAATCATCGCTCCCTGCTAACGCTCCCGAACGAATCAGCAATGTCCAATCATCTTGACGAGAGAGATCCATTTTCTCCAAGGTCATCGGTTGAATCATACTGGTGAAGCGGTCCTGTTTAGAGGCAGGCACGTTGATCGCCAAAGCTCCACCGAAGGGTCTCAGCGAGGAATAGGTTTTCGTAATCAGATTCTCAAAAAAGGAATGGTTACTTTCATATGAATATTCAGAAATAATCAGCTTGGCTAAGTATTGAGGATATTCGAATTCGAGTGGAGAACCCTGGTGAAGTATGACTCGGTTGCCTAAGAGACCTGCTTCTTCGTATTCAACTCTTAATCGATTTACCAGTTCGGAATGCTGATCAATGGCGATGATCTTTAGTTGGGTGTTTTTTACTAAAGCACGTAAAAGTTCCCCATCTTTGAGGCCTGTTACTAAACAATAACCTTCATTCAAACTCAGTTTCTCTTTAAGCCTTAATACTTTTTCTTGCCAGATGTCGGCTTGAGGTAATTCTTGCTTAGGTCGAGAATAGACTTTTGGTTCACCGTTGCCAGTTCCATAACAATAGACCCATCCCCCTTTGGTCGATGCATACAGTTTTCCATTGGCGGCTGCCAATTCAAGGACCGTGTCAGGTGTATCGATACTCCAGGCCACGCGTTTTTCGTCCAACTCTGACTCGACCTTGATCGCTAAAATTTCACTTTCTGTACTTGCGTAGATTTTAGAACCAGATTTAATAAAAGTCATCAATGGTTTGTCGTGCGTGAATTCCCATAATTTCGGTGCTGTCGCTTGCAGCGCTTGAACTCCAAAACCACCCCTGTAAAGCTTGAGTTCCGGCTGATTTAAACTGAATGCAGTGAATTGCTGTTCGCTTACTGAATACAGAACTTCCTGGTCGATTAGCGATAAAGCGGAAAATGGTTTCAGGAATTTCGCTTTATCATTAAAACTCAGGGGAAGAAAATTCTTCAGACTGAATACAAAACCGCCCATTGTCAAATAATCATCGTAAACTGAGATGCGAACACTTCCGCCTCCGCCGTGATCTTTTACGCCGGGATAATAAGGCAGGAGTTTCCCCGTCGTTTTATTGATCTGCATGGGCCAGGCTCGTCCAGCGGGAATGACAAGGTTTTCGCCGTTGATTGCGATACTGCCTTGAGGAGAGGGGCCTCCAAAACCATAACCTTCTCCCGCCCCATCTTGTTCAAAATACATGAGACTTGTTTCTTCGTTTCTCCAAATTTCGTGGCCGGTATTGAGATCTATGGCATAGATAATCGTCCCCATAAATGGCCAAACGCCGGCGGCACAATACACCACTCCGTTTTCTACAACGGGGCCACCCCTGACGGGCCAGATTGAGATTAATTTTCCATTTCCTAATGTTCTCTTTTCATTGTGACCCGCGAAGAATTTCCATTTGATGTTGCCTGTTTTTTTATCGAGGCAGTACAGGAATCCATCATCACAGGCAATTAGAATATTAATTCCTGCAATACAAGGAGCTACGCGGACTGGTCCATTTGCGTTGAACCGCCAGATTTCTTTTCCGGAATCCGCATGGTAAGCACGAACTCCCTCTAAATCGGGAGTATTAACGTATGTGGTCGAACCGGAAATAACGAGGTGAATACTTTTATCAAATTGTAATCTTGAGTCATTCCATGCAGGAGAGGGTTTGGGGAGCTGACGTGCCCAGATGAGTTTTAGGTTCTCAGGCAACTCTTCATTGGAGATACCCGAGTGTTGATTATCATGTCTCCATGTATTCCAGTCTTCTGCGAATGTCAGATGTCCGGGAAAAAGGATCAACAGAAAAAAGGCAAACTTTTTCATCGTCATTTGACTCTCTATATTATGACCAGAAATAATTCTCTTAAGGCTCGTTGAATCATCACTGTCTGAATTCATTATTCTTTTTGGTCCACTGTTTTTATATTTGATCACTGATGGGTCATACGAAGCCAGAAGAAACCAATATCAAGCAGCTCCCTCAGAACTAATATGAATCAATCCAGCACTTACGTGCTTCCAGGTGTAGCGCGCACTTGAAGGAATGATTATACCACCAAATGCTCTCAATTTTAATCTCTTCGTCGAGAGGTATATACAGAGTATAATGAGGTGGAGTCTTTAATAAAACGCACTCCCTGTCGAAGTCTATGACAGAGGCCCTGTCTGAGCAGGCAATGACTCAGGTCCAAGCCTTCCGAAGTCAGCCTCACGTGGCTGTCGCAGGACTTTGTTCGTGTTACTCGTCTATTTCAATTCGGAACCCAATACGACCAGACTTTTTTTTGCGTCCATTGAGCGGGAAATTATCAGTGGAAATCCAGAGCTACGGCGAAGAAATGTGAAAGAGCATTCGTTGCAGGCAAAGCCCGGTCGTGTTAAAGTGCTCGGAGAAATGCAATCGTACTACCAGCGACAGCTCGTTCAGGAAGCCGTGATGAAGCACTTGAAGTGCTATGCGGAACCACTGAAGTACATCAGCAAACAGAGTGTCGTTTAACACTTCATGTACTATGAGTGGTAATTCACATGAACGCTCCACCGATGATCGATAATCCGGCTCCCGAGTTCCAAGTGGACGTTGTCCGCTTTGGCCGACCCGCTGCCGAATCTCGATCGCTTGATTCCTATGCTGGAAACTGGTTACTTCTGTTGTTCTATCCGCGAGATTTTTCCTTCGTTTGCCCGACGGAACTGACCGCTTTTAGCGCACAGATTCACGAGTTCCAAACGCGCAATGTTGAACTGCTGGCAATTAGCATCGATACACTGAAAGACCATCGGCGCTGGCTGGATACACCCCTTGACCAGGGAGGCGTGGGCCCACTGCAGTTTCCACTTGGTTCAGACCCAACGGGTGAAGTCTGCCGCCGTTACGGCGCGTGGACCAGCGACAAGAATTGTCCGTCACGTGGGTTGTTCCTGATCGACCCCGAAGGGATATTACAGTACTCTGTTGTTCATAACACCAAGGTGGGGCGCAGTGTTGAGGAGACACTGCGAGTTGTTAATGCGTGCCAATCGGGTGGGCTGTGCCCAGCAAGCTGGGCCAGGGCAGATGGGACGATTGACGTGGCGGGTCAGCTTGAGGTGGATCGCGTGCTCGGCCATTATCGAATTTTGGAAAAACTAGGAAGCGGAGCTTTCGGAACAGTTTTCGCCGTACATGATCTGACATTGGATCGAAAGGTTGCGGTCAAAATCGTCCACGCCGAACTGATAACCGCAAAAGATGCGGTGCTAGCCGAGGCGCGTTCCGCCGCTCGACTTCAGCACCCCAATATTTGTTCGGTCTATGCGGTTGAGATAATTAATGGACTGCCTGTGATTGTGATGGAGTACGTCGAAGGCCAAACTTTAAACGAGATCGAGATCAATTCGATCGATGCAGCAATGCTTGGGCATATCACACGAGGTATCGCCGCAGGTCTGGTCGTCGCGCATGAGAACGATATTGTTCATGGCGACTTGAAGCCCGCCAACATCATGGTGACAAAGGCTGGAGACACGAAGCTGTTGGATTTCGGTCTCGCCAAAACAGCAGGAGTGATGGAGTCTGACAAGAAATTAGTTCCATCAAGTTCTGGTGTGGATAATGACGACCCTGATGCAACGTTTCTCTTCGAGACAATCCACATGCCGAATGCCCCGAACGGCAAGATCACAGGAACTCCCGCTTTCATGTCTCCAGAGCAGACCCAGGGAGCTCCCGTCTCGGCCGAGTCGGACGTCTTCTCCTTTGGGTTGATTTTGTGCGAATTGCTCACAGGCAAACCGGTGCTGACTGAGCGCAATATCGTACGCACTATCCAAAGCATCGCCTCGGGAGCCGCACGCGACAAGGCATTACGCACCGTACCGGAACGTTTTGTGAAGATACTCGATCCCATGCTAGCCCAGGCTCCTCAGGACAGACCATCCATGTCTATCGTATCAGAGTGGCTCGGCAACGCGGACTTCGATGGTCTGCTTCAAGCAACCGAACCTCTTTAGCAGGTTCTCAAAATTCGATGACATCTCAACCTGCGATCCTTGAACCCCTCCTCAATTCGCATATCTAATTGGGTTTCTTAATACGGAGTCTAACTCGTCGGCCCGCGTGCTGGAGATGCTCAGAGAGTAGCCAATTGATGAGTCCTTTTTCATTGGCTTAGGAGACGAGCTAGTGCGTCGCCATGCTTCCATCGTGGGGTTGGAGCCCTCTGTCGATTTATTGATGGACAACATCATAGTTCTGAAGGGTACCGGCCTCCCGCACTTTGATGCAGTACCTGATGCGATGGAGAGCGGCATCCATTGTTTCAATGGTAGAAATCCTTGTGTAAACACCGGTCAGAAAACGTAGCGCCTGCCGGTCGAAAAACGTAGCGCTGGTTATGGAAAGATTCGTCCGATGTGTGGCTTGGAGATTCGGACGAAGATTTGGTCCTTATCTTACTTCGTCTCGTTTGACTTCCT
>JAHZKX010000010.1 GCA_022600195.1 Planctomycetota bacterium | reverse complement strand
GTCCCCCGCTGCTTCAGAAATCAGAACTCTCGACTACCAAGAGTTTGACTCATAAATCAGTAGGTGATCATCTGGGCGCTACGCTTTTAATACAATTTACCACTTCCCGGCAGGCGCTACGTTTTCTGGCCGGTGTTTACAGATGTCTAGTTCGATCTGTTGACAGATCTAAAATCCAGAATTTAGGTTATGAGCAATTTCAAAAGTTGCCTAAGGTGGAATGAGGACCTACGAATGATCACATCAACTGATAAACCTAATTGTGAAGGTGGGGCCAAAAATGAGTTGCCATATGCTGATCAGTTTACTGACCTGGTCCAGAAAGCCTGCCAGGGTGGGGATCGTTCTGTGATCCTATTCATGCGACGGAGGATGCGAGCCAATCCTGAGTTGGCCAAGAACAACGGAGACCTGGAGACGCAAATAGATCTATTGGATCGACCTGATCACGGGGTAAACTCTATATTACCGGGAGTGCATGTTGATGAAGATTGGAAAGTTCAGGCGAGAACTGATTGCAGACATCAATCGGACGGGGCGAATTATTAAGAAAAGTTTTATCAAGCTTCGAATTCATTCTTCCACATCAAACAAGTCAAAATTCATTTCATAAAGACCAAAATCATCTCCAGATTTATCACGCTTTCCATGGTATTGACCAGATACTTGAATAAGACACGGAGTATTAAGTTTTTTTACTTTTTCAAGACATGCTTGATTCTTAGGAATGAAATTCGCTACTAAAGCACCTTTGGCATCTTCATTTTTATCTTGAAAAATGCAGAGAGTTGATACAACCACAATTTCTCCGTTTTCTGATTGTTTTACTTTCGTCGCAATAAGGCTCCAATCAACGAACATATACTCTGTGGAAAGAAATATGTCCAACATTGCTTTTGTTTCAGCAGCTTCCTTAATATTTTGGGATTGGATAAACTGATTACTCGATGTTTCTTTGTGTATGGTTTCCATTGCAACAAAAAATGCTTCACGGGTCTTCTCAAGGATTTTCTTTGAAGCCGTTACGCGGTCTATATTTTCTAGAACTTCGGTGGTAGGTGTCTTATTTGAGAGAGGGTCCTCTGATTTTTTTGTGATTATCGAATCTGTACTGTCTCCTCCTGAAAGGAAGTAGAACGATATCCCTATAAGAGCAACCAAGCCAAGTCCTGCAAGTAAAGAATTTATCGTCCAAGGTGGGGTACGAAATTGTTTTCTCTTTGGTTTTTCACCATCAGCTAAAGTACCAGTCATTTCATTGATAGCTATGGATTCATTTTGAGATGCTTGGCTTGGGACTTGAACTGTTTCGCCACACTTTTTACAGGCTCCTCTTCTTCCTGCAGCTTTATCTTGAACTTTGATTGAGTTACCGCAATTAGAACAATTAAATTCAATCATTATTCAAATCCAATAAAACTAGCTGTTTATAATATGATGGAGCCCATTCGTGTTGATGGCTTAATTATACACGTTCATCTTAATGCCACAAGCAGGGGATGGGGGGATTTTCCCTGCTGTGGTTGGAGCTTCATTCCCTGAGAGACTTCGATAATGAATACGGAGTTAGGGTAAGAAAAACCTGCTGAAGTTGGTGCCGATTCAGAATTAAGATACCCAATGAGTATTTTTCGATCTACCGCTTCAGTTCCTCCATTCGAAGGGAGCTGATCATTGAGCGGGCAGGTTAGTGGCCGACTCAATCTGTTCCGACGTCAATGCCTGACCATCCTTCCGGAACAGCCACACTCTGAGTTTACCAGGCTTCACAACCTGGTGCAGACAGGGTAACCCCAGTGCCTCCACCTTTTTCTTAACGGAATTCTTACCAACCCTTTCACCCAGGAAATCGGCCAACAACTCATGCATCTTTACCTGGGGAATCCTGACAATTCCCGATGGGTAGATCTTCATACTCTGTAGGTTTTCTTCTAAGTGTTTAACGAATTCATGACCATTCGCTGCATCATCGTCAACTTGCTTTTCCCGGCTTTTCATGAGCTGGCGAAGCTGAAGGGGGTGATTTAACTTGGATAACACGTCTCGCTCCCATTTTCCCCGCCGACCAGTCCCTGCGTCAGGAAGCGTCTGTTCGGATAATAGCAACTGACCGATGTCACCAATAATCGCCCAGCGTTTGTTTTCAATGTAATCCTCCAGATCTTGTTGCCAGTTTTGAGTGTATTCTGGTTTTCCAACCTTAATAATAACACATCTTTGGGCCATATCTTTGGACAGACTGGCCCCGTTGATGGTGATGCCTACCGTTTGGAGATTTGGAATAGATCCATTCCCACTATATAGTACGTGATCAGAGACAGTGCGACTTGTAACCAGTGCCTCCAGATCAGCAGAACTAAAACGCCGCGTCTTAACGTTGTCGATCGCGATGACACGTGGCCTCGGTTCATGATTGGCCTGGTTCAGAATACGTTTTTTCAGGGCTTCGATGGATCCTGATTGCGAAGTGCTAAGCATGCCCCCGCATAATTCGGCACACATCGTCAGTAAAGTCGTTTTTCCCCAGCCTCGGCCCTGGTTCGCACTATCGTCTTCCGTCGTAATAAGGTACATGGGGCGGGCACCTGGCGTTCCTCCCCAGAAAAAAGTCAGGAGCAGGGATATAATTAACTCACGGTCCTGCGGCGTCGCGGGTGTAAAGAACTCAAGGAACCCATTCAAGGCCTGTCCATTTTCATGCGTCGCCTGTTCGTGCTGATACAATATCCCTTCGATCGGTGGGAAGTGCGGATAATCTGCAGCATCAACATACCTTTCCGAGTTGCATCGGCAGAACTCGAAGAACTCTTTTTTGGGAATCCCTGGAGATCCGTACCAGTCGATATCAAGATATTCGTAAAGCCAGGCAAAATACTGGGCATCATTCTTTTTGATTTCCAGTTTGCCGCTGGATGATTTCACCACCAGCTCACCAGCAACACACTTTGGCCAACCATCTGTGTGACTCTGAATATTGGTCAGGATGACCTCAGGGTCGATCGGCGTTACCCGTTTTGATTCCTTGGTTGGGACGCCGTTTATCAACCTTGGTTTTTGAGGCTGGTCGATCAACTGTGCAATCGACTCATCAGGATGGGCTTCAAAGACCAATTCCAGTGCTGGGCCATCGGCATGTGACAGGGTTGTATCATCGACTTCAAATTCAGAGGTCTGAGTATTCATTGGTTGTTCTCCGTAAGATATTCGCGTAGGTCCTTGTATTGTTTAGGTGGCGTTTTTGTCTGAACGGTCTTCTGAAGGACGTTCGACAATCGCTGGGCCAGCTTCTCAGCACCAGCACGCCCGACTCCTTCTGAATCGTTGTCAGCGACCATGACGATCTGAGCCGGTTCATCTTTGAGAAGAATGGCGAGATTATCGAAACCGCTACCCAGAGCAGGCCTGCCGATTGCCCTCCAGCCGCAGCTAATCGCTGCGGCGACGTCGGACGCCCCTTCACAGATATGCAGACGTTGATCTGGCTGGTTCCAGTCTGTTGGCAGGGTCAGGCCACGCTGGCTACCCTGCAATGTCAACTTTTTCCCATCAGTATATCGTCGCATAAATCCACAGATTTTCTGCTCACCGTTTCGTTCTGGAAAAGTCCAGCAGTTTTGTCGGTGGCACCAACCGACACCGATTGAACGGAGTGATTCGACGGTTACCGAAAGTTGTTCGGCTAACTGGCCGAGGGATTGGGCGTCAGCCTGGTTCTGAAATTGTTCCTGCATTACATCCCAGCATCGAGTGACAGGTTTAATCCTGGGAGCCAAATCCTTAATTCGACGCGGCGGAAGCACAGCAGACCGTGTTGAAGGGGCTGTATCGAACATATCCGAAATCAACATCCCTGCCGATCGTACGATATCCTCAAATTCACAGCCGCGATGGCAGTAAACCATGATCCTCCCGTCCAGTTTGATATCTACGGATAAACTCGGATCGGAATCTGGATGGTTCGGGCAGCAGGATGACCAACCATCACCGCTCTCCGAAACCTTGTCGAGATTGCCGAGTAACTCGGTAAGAGTGTTAATTCGAGTCATCGGCAGCTTCTTCGCGATGTGTTTCCGCTGAAGTTGGTGGATAATATTTTCGATTTGTGACGGTGTTGATTTCATGCGGCACCGTCCTGCCCCTTGGGACTGTTAATTCCAAAGCTGCGGAGCCGTTCATTGGCTCGTTTGGACCGCTGTGGGTCGCCTTCTGAGATGGACTGGTCTTTAGGTTGAAGAAACCATTCCAAGTCCGAAAGTTTGATGTAGCGTCGGCCGCCGATGAAAAACGACGGTAGTCGTCTTCCTCGGACACCCTGAAGTGTCCAGCGATAAACTGTGGCTACGTGCACTTTAAGCCGTTTGGCAACTTCATTAAGCGTCAGTCTCTCTTCGTGCAGATTCGCGTTTTTCATTGTTTCTCTCCAAAATTGTTTGAAATAAGACAATCCGAAGTAGAAACGAGCAGTGCACCATGAACGCGTTGTGGAACGCACTTCTTGTGCACTACTGCGAATTTTATTGAAGGAGGTCCTTGTTGAGTTTCCAACCCATTCCTCGCTCAACGAGTTTTATCGGCATCTGTTTTTTGCGGAGGTTGAATGCCGTTCGTAAGGCATTGTTGATTCTGCCCAAGCAGGAACGGATATTTTTCTTCGTTGAAACTTGGGTTGGGGTGTGGCTTGAACTCACATGATCGGCCCAGGTGTCAGACACTGTGGCCAGGTCGTCGTAAGTCGAATTGCGACTTGTGCGTTTACACAGAAACTCCAAGACATTGGCATCCATACGTCTGATTTCCACGAGCTTCCCGTGAATTCGCACGCCGTTATCAACTCGTTGGTACCAGGACGCCTGATTATCATCAGCCTCTTCCCACGCATTTAGGGACACCTTGATCGCATCCGCGAATTCTCGCTTAGCCTTACAAATCGCTCTGACAAATGCCTCAATACAATCGAAAAGCTCGCCGAGATTCTCTGCTTGTTGCCAATTCTCGCCAAGTTTTTTCCAGTGTTCTGGTTCATCCGGAATCCTGTTGTCGACGAACCAATTCCAGTCAGGCATCGTCAGTCCTGATTCAATCACTTTTTGACCGACAGCAATAAACACGTTCCTGGCTTCAACTGCCAATCCATCATGTTCCGGAGTGCCTTCCACAACATGATCGGCACGAATCCTCAGGATTTCGATCTTCTGGAACAGTTGTTCGCAGTTGAATGCGGTTTCGTCGGCCAGCCGCCACTTCTGGCGGAGGATTTCAATATCGTCAGTATTCCAAGGTGCATTCTTCATGTTAAAACTTCCTGTTTCGATCACCCGTTTTCTTTTGCGAGTTTTACCAGCAGCGACAGATTTTTCTCCGCGTAGACATCAACAACATTAGTCCGGGCGTGTCCCAACCCAAGTTGGGCGGCCTCAACCCCGTGGTTTTTTCTCATCTGTGTGGCGTATGTGTGGCGAAGCTGGTATGGCGTCCAATTTGGAATCAGCTCGGCATCAGTATCCTTCTTTCGGAGTTCACGATTTGCTTTCGTGATGCCATATACGATCGCCCTGCGATAACTGACCGAACAGTAGCAGTTTCCTATGGGACGTTTCGATTTTCGTGATCGGGCTTTCTTACTCCGTTTTTCCCTCGTCCTCAATTCACAAGGGTAGATCTTCGTTGTGCGGTTTCGGTGAATGACCCTTTGCTCCTGCCGCCATGCTTCGGCTTCGGCTGGTGAAAACAGGTAATCAGATTCGGGGCGGTCCAGAAAAGCTTTCAAAATTTCCTGAGATTTTGGTCCCAGCGGTACACGCCGTTGGTGGCCCCGCCAACGATTTTTGTGTTTATCTGGCTCGTAGATCCAAACCTCGTCCCCCTGGTCGATTAGTTCTGGCTTCATCATTGTCACTTCTCCCGGTCGCATTCCGGTGAGAAGCTGCAGGCGGGCCATCGCGGCTACCTGCGGGCACACGAAAGGTAAGGTCAATAAGACGAACTTTTCCTTGATTGGTTTGACTGGCTTTGATTCGCGTGCCTCGGTATGTCCATAACGTAATCCCGTCACGCTACGGAGGCCCTCGTAGACTGCTGGGGCAACCAGTTCCTCACTCACAGCCCATTTGAAGACACTTTTAATGCGTCCGATTCGTTTGTTGATTTCCGTTCGACACAGATCTGCGTTGATCATGTGTTGACGGATACTCTTCAGCTTGAGCGGGCCAAACTGGTTCGCGATCAGGTTTCCGTAGAGTTCGTTTACAGGAGCAACTGCGTCGATCATGGCTCGAAACTCCTTGCCTGGTTTGCCGTTGTCACTGTAGTACACTTCGGCATACTCCAGATACTTGACCAAAACTTCCGACACCGACAGCAGTGACATTGGGGTGTCTTCCGTGACAGGTGTGCTATCATGACCTGGTTCAGACATCTCAGCCAGTAAGCGAGCATAACGCTGACGACTTTCTGGCGAATTGAATTTTCCCAGGTAAACATGACGACCATTGATAATCGTACGGGCTTGGCCGGACGCCTTGTGTAGCCGATAAGACGGGACTGACTTGCGGGGCATAATGTGGTCTCCAGAAAGGGGCTGGAGCCAAAAGTGGTAGGACTACCACTTTCAGCAACCTTTCCGGCCACGTTGCTCCAGTCGGGGCAAGTACGCAAAGTCCTGCGTTTGGCTCGGTTTACGATAAATACGCCCGGCAGGATTCGAACCTGCGACCTACGGATTAGAAGTCCGTTGCTCTATCCAGCTGAGCTACGGGCGCCTGTTTCTATTATGACTCCTGAGCCGCAAGAGGAGTTCGCTTGGAAACTCGTCTTGAGCGGAAAAGGATTTTAGCTTGAAAGTGTTTTCATTCTCAATACTTAGGCACCAGAATGCGTCATCTGATTGCAAAAAATATTGCATTCTGCGGACGAATATTCCCAATCGGCTGGCATTTCTATCCACATCTAAATCTATTTCGCAGGTTTACCCGAAATTTCAGGAGCCACCGCTGTCTGAGCCTCGCGGAGCTGTTTCACATCAATCGGGTCATCCGTGGTCCATTGGCTCAACTCAGGCATATGCACCATCGCAAACGAAGTCTGCAGCGGGTAATTACAGATGCAGCCGGTCGAAAAGCAGGGGATGCTTAACAGACCGTTGGCGGCCACCAGGCTATTACTGCAACCCGAACGTAAATTACGCAAACTGAACGATTTCTTCTTGTCCATATCGACATACGAGGCGCAATTATTTCTTAAAAACAACAGGTTCTGATTGCCTACCGTGTAATTGCAGCCGCTCCGCTTGAAAAGAGGCGTCGTCGAAATCTGTTTGCCTGTCAGCAGGTCATACTTGTTTCCTGCCTGATTGATAAACGAATCATCGTACAGTAATAAAGGTTGTAAGCCGATCGGTTTCTCCCAGACTTTTTCTCCGGTATCAGCATTCAAAGCCTGCATCTCACTTAATTTTCCAGTGTAAAGAAACTTCGATTGATAAGAATATGCGGCCCAGTCATCATACGGACGAATTGCCAGCGGACCACGACCGGTCATCACACGATGTCCATATTTGCGCTGGAACTTCCATTTGACACTTCCATTAACAGCATCAAGAGCCAGAACCTCGGATGTAAAAGCCTTCGGAGCCGTTCCGCGTCGCTGCAGTTGATCTGCCTTTAAAGGGGCCATCGAATCAACACAGAACACGAGCCCTTCACCAATCACGAGTGAATGGATATTAAAACGTTCATTAGCGGTAACTGACCAGAGCTGTTTTCCTGATTGGCGATCAAAGGCGACAATCGTTTTCGCATCCCATAAACCGGTTTCAATGGCTGGATGGCTGTGTCCTTTGGGAAGATCAAAACCAATCGCGACCAGAACCAGAGGATCAGCCACGCGTACATCTACAACTCCCGGCACGCCAGTCAGCTTTGGATTCAGTTGACAGGGCATGGTTTTCATTACCGCACCATTTTCCGGATTGAGGATCAGACATTCAGAATTTCTTCCAACAATGATCGCATCGGGCAGAGTCGCATAACGGACTATGGTGGTTCCTGTCTCAAAGTCCCATAGCAACCGTCCGGTATAAGCATCAATGGCAGTCAGTTTCTTGGCGCGATCATCAAAGGCCACCAGACGACCGCCGGCAACCTGCGGTTTCACACCACGTCCATAGTCTTTAAATTTATGAAATCCATAACCGGCACCATCGCCATACCAGAGGATTCCCAGGGGAGATCGAACTAGTTGATCGCGCGAGAAATAAGAGCGGGCCGCGTCCGAACATTCATGAGTCCAGTCAGACGAACCGGGTAGTGCGCCCACGCGATGAAAGACAGCTTGTTTCCCTTGAAGTTTTAGATCCCAATGTTGTGTGCCCAACTGGTCTGCTGTCTTTTGGTTTGACAGACGATTGGATTGATTCACAGCAAAACAAGCCACGCCTCCATAGGGACGAACTGATTTGAGCTTCGCCGCAACGAAATCCTTACTTTTCAACGGAGTCCTGGTATCGATCAAAAGAGTTGCCAGATATTCGGGCATCGCAATTGTCTCGGGGTCAGCATTTAGAATTTGGATTCGATCTCCATACAACCCGGCGGACTGATATTTTTTCCTGAGTGAATTGACCAGCGCACTATCATTTTCGACTACGATAAGTTTCAGGTCCGACTGTAACAACAATTCGTCGAGCAACTCAGCCGATTCAATTCCATATACAACACAATAGCCTTCTTGTGAATTACTTTGAGCCAATAATTTCCTGCCCCGCTGTTTCCACTTAGCCGATTCTGATTTCAGTGCCCCCGGAAACAGCACGTGATAGAGAGGTGTTTGTTTCTCAGCTGAAAAACAGAGTAGATTCCCATTCAAACAGGAGACAATCAATCGCCCATTAGCGGCGATCAGTGAACCAACCGTCTCAGTTAGTTTTTGTTCCCAGACGATTTCAGCTGATTTTCCATCAGCAGCAATCCTGGCAGCAAAGAGTGTCGACCCTACATGCCCATACAGTGTCTTCCCGGCTTTAATCATCGAATGGGTTACACCTTTTCCCAGTTTGGTATCCAGTTTCCAGAGCAGGGGGGCTTCCCATTTGGCGGGTTTGACTTTTTGGGCGCCATGTTTTTTCTCATACAGACTCTTCTTTGCCTTTGATAAATCGTAAGCGTAGACAATGCCTTTATCGACGCCATAACTGAAGCCTTTGTCATAGACAGATCGGTAACTGCAGCCGGGCATCATCTTGTAAGCGTCAAAGGGTCCTTCAAACTGATCGCGCTTGGGCGTGCTCCAGGATTTCGGTGCATCTTTACCAGCATCCACCCAGCGATTGCCAACCTCACGTCCGTCCGCCAGATTCACCACGCCGGAATGCCCCACGAGCAGAACATCGCCGGCCGCCATCACGCGTGAATCTCCATTCCGATAACCTTGCACAAAATAGTGCATTTTTCCGGTTTCCGGATCGATGCGCGCGGGCATGGAACGACCATTGGGGACGACCAGCATCTTGTCGGCCATTAAACAATAGCCTTGCGGAGAGAGACCCGATTCGTGCAGGTAGTTATGATCGATTCGTACATTTTTTAAATACTGAATCCGCTGGTTGATCCATTTCCGTTTTCCCGTTGCGATATCAACGGCACTTAAATAAGTTCCCATTGAAGGCCAGATGCCAGCCCCAAAATAGACTATTCCGTCTTGAATCACCGGGGCACCGCGAACTGGCCAATACGAAATCAGGCGATTATTACCCAGATGCCAGCGTTCCTGATGAGTGTCGGGCGCTCCTTTGATTTTCCAATGGAGCGCACCATCGGATAGCTTCAGACAATACAAGTAACCATCGTCGGAACCAAACATCACATTCTCACCAGAGACCACCGGTGCAAATCGGACGGGCCCGTTCGTAGAAAACTTCCAGGATTCCTCGCCGGTCTTTGCATCAAAGGCGGTCAGGCTTCCAGCTAATGGCGAGCCGACCAGAACCCGATCTCCGACTGAAACCGGCTCATAAGCAAGATCGTATTGCAGGCGTTCTTCGTTAGGCCAGGCAACCTTATGCAATGGTAACTGCCACGACCAGCTTAAACGCAGATCCGCGGGTAACTCTTCCGAAGTCACCCCCGAACGTTCCGCATTCCCCCGCCACATGGGCCAGTCAGCAGATTCGACCTGTTGGGCAATAACGCCAAAGAGTGAAAGGATCAGAGTAAAACAACACGCTTTTTTTATTTGTACCATCTTTCTCAACTTTCCCGGGAAAGTGACATATCTGTAATTTTTTATGATTTTTCAAACAGATTCAAACAGGCTATCAACGAGCCTGTTTCACAAGTTCATGAATGCGGCGCATCAGAAGTTCTTCAGTCCCTTTGTCCCAAGGACCTGGCTGATTATAATAAATCATTGAAAAATCGTACTCATAACCACCTTCATCGCGCATCCGTTCTGATGCTACATAGCCAAAAATGTCATTCGCGTAGGCTGTTACCCATACAGAATCGCTTTTGATTTCTTTCTTTAATCGGAGTACATAGTCAACGACGACTTCGCCCCCCAGAAAGATCATGGTGAGTTGATTTCCGAATTTCCAGACTTGAACCGGTGCAGAGTACGATTCAGGAAGCTGGCCATTTTCCTTGTATATAGCCAGCATATTTTTCGCATGCTGTTTGACTTGGGGACGCGAACTTTCCAGTGATTTCTTTAGTGCCATTTCCGACGGACGATCAAAGGGCAGGTCGGCCACTCCAAAATCGGTCTTCAGGTCCTCGGTCACTTCTTGCATCGGTTGTTTTAAGAGCCGTGCGACTTCAACTGCAATCGCACGTCCATGACCAATCGCCAGATCTTTAGCGACATCTTTTTCCCCTCGGATAGGATTTTGATCCGCGCCACATCCAATGGTACAAATCGCAACGATATCATCATGCTGTTCTTCAATGTATTTCGCTGCATAGCCGGCCCAGTCACCATTGAGCCGATTATAATCACTGCCAAAAGTCGTACAGTGACAGGCATAGTTAAATAACAATCCGCGTAATTCCCCTGATGTATCCGTAATTCTGATCAAAGGCAAACTATGATCGACGGGCCCTTTGGGATTCACTCCAAATCCGGTCCATTTACCGTTCTTCAGCACACGACGATTCTGAGCAAAACTGACCTTACCAGTGACGATCGACATTTTGCCGGGACGCAAATCCTGAATAGCTTTCCCAATGGTTTGCAGAATTCGTGTTTCAACGGAATCCCAGTATTTTTGGGACGCCTGCTTTTCCGCATCCGTCATGGGAGTCGAAAAAATATTCGATAAACCTTCGACCGGTTGTGGAGTCGTATGCGAGTGCGTACTGCAAATCACCAACTGATCGCGGCTCATGCCATATTGTTTTTTTAGTTGCTGAGAAATACGATCAACAAAAGCACCCGCAAAACCGATGGAATCAAGCGATACCAGAGAGCAGATTTTTTGATCCGGCGTTTTAATCGCAACCGCGCGAATATAAATCGGCTCATCAACGCCTTCATAGACCACAGCACGGTTTCCATAACCGGAGAGCCGTAAGGGAACTTCGGGAGTAATCTCCGTTTTCGCAAAACCAAATGAAAACGAAGAACCTGCAGCAAAAGTGACACCTGGAATTGCGAATACGATCCCCATAATGAAAAACAGAACACTATGGGAAAGATATCTTAGATTACTCGGAAGCATGGGGATCTCCTGGAGACACTTATCAGCCGGGTTTATATCAGGGTACTTTTTAACCTGATTATAAGATAAATGCGATTCGATGTGAACTGGCTCAACTCCGGTTCAAGCAGTACATCGGTTTTTTGTGCCTCTGACATGAAAAAACAAAGCCCATTGATTCAATGCTGTCGCGCCAGAAACACACACTGCTCAAAGGGCTTTGTCATTCTTCTGACATTTCCGGTCCCCAGATTTGTTTGAGTATCATGAAAATATTTAAATTTTTCTGAAAATCCACCTCACCTGCCAGTTATCCCCAGTTCCAGGCAAAACGTTTCTTAAAGTGATGATAGTAATGACCGATCATCCGCAATGTGACAAATTCGAGATAGAGCACCAGCGTCATGACTGCGATCATCGCCCCTATTCCGGCCTGCCTTGCGGCGATCATAACGATCACTTGAAGAACGGCTGTGAGAAACACTGCACTCGCCGTAAATAAATAAATCACGGGTGTCCGAAAGATGGTCACAACCATCAAATCAATCCGAAAAATTGTTCCAAAGCCCCCAACGGCGATACACAAGGCAAGAATCGGCCAGAAGAATAATCCAGCACAATACAGGAAAACAAAAACACCAAAATGAAAGACGGGTAATATTTCGGAGAGCCCGTCCAGTGCAATACCAAACATACCGCCTTCATCCAGGTTGGCAATGCCAGAAAATAGAACGACTGCCAAATACAAGTAAGCGGGAAAGTGCACGAGAATCCAAGTCGCAATCCACTGCAACATAGGAATAAAAAAGCCCTCTTCCGGGCTCAGGTCGGGAAGCTCCCTTGTTCCTGAAGCCGCCTCGTAGATAATGCTGAATCGATAATTACTATACCAACCGAGAATAATCAACTGACCTAACATTCCGAATATTCCCGCAAAGGGAAGAATTACATCCTTACAGCAAAGCAGTATCCAGATCATGACAAACGTAAATAAGTTGGCAGGATCCAAGAGGAACAGAAACGTCTGCGTCAGGTCTTGCGTGTAGTTATTTTCCTTTTTACGGGTCTCAGGGCCATCTTCATCCCCCTGATACTTTTCCGCTTTGACCATAGGCTTGCGGGCGACCCGCGGGATGGATTTTGACTTGGATTCCAGTTCCACAGCGTCATCCAGCATACTGGTAAAATCATCTTCATCATATTCCGGTTCGGGCTCGGGAACCTTGATCGTTTCTCCACACTCTTTACAACGCAATCGCTTCCCTGCCGCCTTATCAGGGGCCTTATAGTTCTTCCCACATATCCCGCAGCTTACTTTAATCGTCATTCCGGTTGCCTGTGATAGAGAGTGTAGAAATGAGTAGCGCAATACAGACTTCAACGCAAATTCATACGTGTGGGATCACTCTATATTAAGAATATGATCATAAATCACTTATTAGAATGACAACTTATGCTACCAAATTCTGTGTAAGAATCGACCATCGCCCTCTGCTCAGGCTAGATTTCGCACGGAAAACGGTTTACTTCGACCACTCCTCGAACTTAATGCCAAATAGTTCATTAGCTTTTTCCAAAGCATCCTGCCTGGTCTCATGCCAGGAATCAGCCGTAAAAAAACCACTCGGACTCATCACAAGATGATATCCATTGCGGCGATCACCTTGAATTTCCAATGAGACCTCACACTCCTTGAATACCTCCGTTTGATCAGCCTGAAACGAAAGGCGCCATGCCTGGGATGTCCCGTAAATACGAGCTCGGGTTTTAGCTGTGATCGATTGCATCGCTTCACAATATTTTTAGAGTAAAACCAGATAATCATACTCGCCGATTCAGCCAAAACAGCGCGTATCTCTAAATATCTGTAACCAGAAGTTCTGGTTTGAATCTGAACACTTAAACTACCATAATGGTATTACAAGAGAAGATTGAATGCATATTTTCTACAAATCATTTGATAGAATCCAGGAACAGTTTCTATGAAACCCTCCGAATTTAAAAAGAAACTATTAGACGGTCTGGGCGGTGAATGGCCTGAGCCACATGCGTTAAATGCCAAACCGCGGGAGACGATCCAAAAGGAAGGTTACCGGATAGAATCGCTGACCTATGAAGCTGAACCCGGGGATGCGATTCCCGCGATGCTGTTAATTCCCGATACTGTCACACCGGCACATCCCGCGCCTGCAGTCGCGATCTGGCATCAGCATGCGGGTCAATATCATTTAGGCAAAAGCGAACCAGCGGGTTTAGCCGGGAACCCAATGCACCATACCGGCGCAGCCCTGGCCAAAGAAGGGTTTGTGGTCTTGTGCCCTGATGCGCTCTGTTTTGAAGAACGCCAGGATCCGACTAAAAAACTAAAGGCCGGACAATTTGAACGTTTTGAATTTTTGCGGTATGTTGTCGCCGGTAAGTGCATGGCCTGGAAAAATATCCTGGACATGAAACGGGCCGTTGATTTTCTGCAAAGCAGGCCGGAGGTAGTTGACGAGAAAATCGGCTGTTATGGCCACTCAATGGGTTCAACCCACACCTGGCTGATTGGTCCCTGGGAAGAACGCATCAAATGCCTGGTCGGAAACTGCTGCCTGCCAACTTACAAAGGCATTCATCGGGAACACATGTTGCACTGCTTTCCCAACTTTATTCCCGGCATTTATGAATATGGAGACACCCCGGATATCGCGGCTCTCATTGCGCCGCGCCCCTTGCATCTGAATTTTGGTGAACTGGATGGGGGAAGCCCGATAGAAGATGTACGGGAGGGTGTAAAAATAATTGCAAAGAACTACGCATCCAGGCATGCAGAAAAGAACTTTACTTACTATATTGAAGACGGAACAGGACATGTGCTTTCCCCCGTGATGTGGAAGAAAACCTTGTCTCATTTCAAACATCACCTGATGCCCCAATAATAAAACTCTCAATTCTGGAAATCATTAATGGACGCACTCGAATATACGAAGAAGCTTGTTGCATTTGAGTCAACCAGTTGCTTTTCGAACATGGAAGTCAGCGATTACGTCGAAGCCACTCTGAAAGGATTGGGGTTTGAAATCGAACGTCTGGAATATGACGATGCCAATGGTATTCGCAAAGCGAGTATCATCGGACGCAAAGGAGTAGCAGGCAAAGGTGGCATGGCTTATTTCGCTCATACTGATGTGGTCCCCGCCGACCCCTGGTTTACAGATGAGTTCAGTCCCTTTACACCGACCGTTCAAGGGGACAAACTCTACGGCCGCGGTAGCTGTGACATGAAAGGCTCCATCGCCTGTATCCTGGCAGCAGCCAAACAATATGTAGACCGCGATCTGAAACACCCGCTTTACATTATGTGTACCGCTGACGAAGAAGTCGGCTACCACGGTGCGAGGAATGTCGCAGAAAATTCGACCATGTACCAGGAAATGGTCGCCGGCGAAAGCCACGGAATCATTGGGGAACCGACTCGACTGGAAGTCGTTTATGCTCATAAAGGTACTTACGGATTCCAGGCTATCTCACACGGCCGGGCAGCACATTCAAGCCTGAGTACGGGCATAAATGCGAACCTGGCAATGATCCCCTTTCTCGTCGAGATGAAAGCACTTTACGAAGAATGTATGACTGATCCTCGCTGGCAAAATCCGGAATTCGATCCACCGACCAACGGCTGGAACATCGGAATCAATGACCGAACTCCTGCCGTGAATATTACACCCCCTCAAAGTGTCTGTACCGTCTATTTCAGACCGATGCCAGGACAAGACCCGGAAGAGCTCGTCGCGCGTGCTCGAAGTGCAGCTGAAAAATGTGGTATCGAATTTCTGTTCCGTTGTGGTGGGCAACCGGTCTATACTGATCCGAATTCCCCCTTCGTCAATGAAGTTCTCAAAATCGCAGGAACTGATCGAGCGAAAACGGTTTCCTATGGAACTGATGGCAGCCTGTTCCCGGATATGAAAAACATGGTGGTCTTTGGACCGGGAGATATTGGGCAGGCTCATACGCACGATGAATTTATCGAGCTGGAACAATTAGAACTGGGAACCCAAAAATATGCCGATCTGATCGAACACTGGTGCTGCTAACCTGAATTCGGCTTAAAATCAAT
This sequence comes from Planctomycetota bacterium, assembly GCA_022600195.1. GTDB lineage: Bacteria > Planctomycetota > Planctomycetia > Planctomycetales > Planctomycetaceae > Gimesia. The sequence continues at coordinate 132,993 of JAHZKX010000010.1, read as the reverse complement.
CAGGGCTGGGAGCTTGCGTTGTTAAAGAGGTCAGGATCAAAAGGGTCATTCGGTTTCGGCTGAACCATTTCCTCGATCTCGCCGTCAGTCAGCTGCTTCGGCTTAAATCCATTAGTTAAAGAAATCTCACCTTTTAAAGCAGCAGGCTTGAGTTCCACTTCCAGCTTAGCCTGCTTTACGGAATCCTTTCCCCAATTAGGGTCTAACAGATTTTTCCTGGCCTGACCATGACGACGTTCTGCACGACGCGCCAGACGTTCTGACCTGAGTTGATCCTGTTCTAATCGATCAGAGACCACAGCCGACACCCATTTTTGAATAAGCTGTTGCTGTTTTTGGGCAGCATAACCCGTAAATACAATCATTCCTCGTTGTGGATGTTCTTTTTCCGGTTTCACCAGTAATTGACTGCGAGCAGGGTCATCCAGATCAATCCAGCGTAAAACTTCTGCCAGATTTTTTTCGACAGAATTACGCTGATTTCCATAGCGCCGATGTACCTGAATTAAACGAAATTCTGATTTTGCCGCCTTACCATGACAGCTTGCATTTCCACATTTATTCAATAGCACAGGCTGAATTTTTCGAACGAAAATAGCCGATTGCTCACGTGAGATTCCTGTTAATGAAGTTGCTTCTTCCGAACGCGACATCTGCTTACTTAGAACAGCTTCTTTGATTTTTTCATTTAATGTCGGTCGATTCTCTGCAGACTTCCCCATTAATCGCTGTAGCATCAATTGAGGTTCAGAGCGTTTGGGCTCAAGTCGAATCGCATCTTTTAACTCACTTTTTGCTTCATCAATTAATTGATTTGTAATACACCAGCGCGCCAGGTCGAGATGAGCATTCGCTGTGGGGAATTTCATTGCATTACGCTGCTTCAAATAAATCTCATGCATATCCTGCCCTTCAAAGACGACGTCTCCAAAAGGAACCAGCATGCTACCCGCAGGATTCTTAACGAGATATCCCCCAGCGCCTTCTCCGATTTGACCAGAAATGATTCGCCCACTCTTCATCATTAAGAGCGTATTTTTCTTTGACTCAGGCTCAAGAGCAGAAAGCATGTGCACATTCCAGAAGCCCACCAATGACAGGCAAAGGAAAATAAATTTCCACTTGAGATTAAAACCGAATGGTACATACATCATTTTTAATATGTGTATCAGATGGGAGAGTGAAGGGGATGGTGGACTCATCAATACGCTACGGACTAGCGTAAGTAAATAATTCACAGCAACTTAGAGAGGAAGAAGCTGAGAAAATCGAGCAAATTTGAAATGAGAGCGTTTTCATAGTCAATTCCGGAAGAGAGGTCAAGCCTGATTTCACTCAGGATCCAATACCGAACAGTTATCATCCGATAGTGATTTGCTGAAATCAACTACTTCCCGCTGGTTGATTTCGATTGGAAACAAGTCAAAATAGATTACTGAATTCCGTTAAAAACGGAGGCTCTCTCCACGCACTATATTTGTCGAAAGTCCTACATGAATAATGAAAGTCACTCTATTGAGCAGTTGAAAGGAAGAACGATAGTAATTGATCTTTCCAGTCTGTATGTGATCGTTGGAACCTTAATTGGTCAAGACCAACACTATCTCACTTTGGAAAATGCAGACGTGCATGACTTGAGAGACACAGCCACGACTCGCGAATTATACGTTCATGATATCGGTATACACGGTGTCGCCGCCAACCGGAAAAGAATTCTAGTCTCCAGAACGGAAGTGGTTTCACTTTCAGCGTTGGAAGACATTATCGATTAAGCACATAACAACTCGAACAATCCCATCATTACAATAAAAAAACTCCACAGAACATATGGCTCTGTGGAGTTCGTAGACTTTAATGGTGTCACCAGAGTTCAGGTATCAGAGGGACCACCCGTCACGGTAATCACGGCTCAGAAACTTATTTGCTTCCGGTGCATTCGTGAATTCCATTTTCTTGGGATCCCATTCGAGTTTTTTGCCCGCACGGATAGCGACATTGCCGAGCAGTGCTGTTTCAGTCAAACGGCTGGCGTAGTTAAAGTTTGACATCGCTGGTGCGCCCCCTTTGCAGGCAACCACAAACTCTTCAAAGTGCCCTGGAGAGCGAGGAAGGCTCTGTTCCGGTTTTTTGAAATCCTTAAATTTGTCTTTGGGTAACAGTATATACTCTGCACCATAGTCGTCTGGTGTGTAGAAATTACCTTCATCACCAACAAGAACAACACCACTGGATTTCATTTTCTCACCCATCAATATTTCTTCGGGTGGCTTGTTACCACCGTCATACCAGGTCAATTTCAGAGGGACCAGATCGCCGCGCTGACCAAATTGATAAGTGATTTTTGTCGATTTCGGATAGGTTTCGTTTTCGATCATCCCTTCCTGTTCTGCTTCCACAGTGAGAGGATCAAAAAGATCAAGTGCCATCACATGCATATTCATTGTGTGACACGCCATATCGCCTAAGGCACCAGTCCCAAAATCCAGCCAGCCACGCCATTCAAACGGTGTGTAGACTGTACTGAAGGGGCGATAAGGAGCTGGTCCTAGAAATAAGTCCCAGTGAATATGCTTTGGAATTTCTTCTTCTTCTGGTGGACGCTCTATTCCTTTCCCCCAAACAGGTCGGTTCGTCCAGACATGGGCTTCACGGACGTTCCCTAAAACACCGGAACGGATCACTTCGACCGCACCGCGGAACCCGTCTTTGGCAGTCCCCTGATTCCCCATTTGCGTGGCTACTTTATTCTTGTTAGCCACTTCACGCATGACGCGTGCTTCCTCAACAGACCAGGTTAATGGTTTTTGTGTAAAACAGTGCTTGCCTTTCTTCATGGCCATCACACTGGCGGGAGCATGTGAATGATCGGGAGTACTCACAGTGACAGCGTCGATCTGACCATCCATTTCTGTCAGCATCTCTCGATAATCATTAAACTTCTTTGCTTTGGGATAGCGAACAGCCGCTTTTGCAAGACGTTTATCATCAATATCACAAATGGCAATCAAATTCCCATTTTTTGCAGCACTCGCTGAATCACTTGCCCCTTTACCACCAATACCAATTGATGCAAAGTTGAGCCGCTCAATGGGGGATTTCTCTTGAGCCAGTAGATTCTGACCACCAACCCAGAATGCAGCTCCTAATGCCGATGACTGTTTAATGAACTCACGACGAGTTGAACGTTGACTCATGAAGTGCTCCTGTTTGAATGGTCTAAAGTAATCTTCTTACGTCATTTTACTCTTGTCGGTTAAAACGTTTCTTAACTTTTACGAATCTCAAATGAGGAAAGTTATATTTATTGTAATTACTGCCTGAATGAAAGAAAACAGAATATCGCATGAAATAGCCATGATCGAAAAATTGCAGGCGACTCCCGTTAAGTAAAGAAGCTCTTGTTTATTTTGAAATATTTTTCTAAAGAGACTTTTCTCCCCGTCGAAAAAATGTCACAGTGAACAAGATTCTTAGAGTTTCCCACCCATGTCACTCCTCAAAATGAATTCGGCGCGAATCATGAATACCGACGATTCTTCCCATAAAAGCCCTGTTTTTGATGTTCTCATTAAAAATGGTACCGTCATCGATGGTACCCGCTCTCCACGATACCTGGCAGATGTTGGTATCAAAGGAGACAAAGTTGTAGCGATCGGAAACCTGAAGCAAGCAACTGGCTTACAATGCATTGACGCTCAAAACAAGATTGTGTCTCCCGGCTTTGTTGATGTCCACAACCATTCTGATAGTTGGCTTTTGAATACCCCTAACTTTATCTCCAAAACATCACAGGGGTTCACGACAGAAGTCATTATGGCCGACGGGATCTCGTATGCCCCTGTAGATCGATGTACTGCAGAGGACTGGGTTTATTACTTGCGTTCGCTGGATGGACTGCACCCCGACGAATATACGGGCTGGGAAACTCTTCAGGAATACATGAATCTTATCGATGGTCGGAATGTCCAGAACGTAATGACGCATATTCCTTATGCGAATCTGCGATCAATGGCTTGTGGATTTGATCGGCGCAGGGTCGATGATTTTCAAATGAAGCAGATCACTTGTGAAGTCATTAAAGGCATGGAAGCCGGGGCAGTGGGAATCTCTACTGGCCTTGATTATATCTCACAGTGCTTTTCCACTACGGATGAACTTGTGGAGGCCTGCCAGGCAATGGCCCCATACGATGGGCTGTATGTCTCACATGTGCGGTATAAAAAAACGTTGATGCCTGCGATTAAAGAACTGGTTGAGATTGGAAAGAGAGCAGGGGTCAAAGTCCATATTTCTCACATGAAAGGGCAACATAAAGGACAAGCAGAAGAAGCGCTGGAATATATCGATCAAGTGGCACGTCATGAAGTTGATATCTCCTTTGATGTTTACCCTTATCAACCGGGTTCGACCATGCTCCACTTTTTACTGCCCTATGAAGTCTTCGAAGCAGGTCCTCTGAAAGCAATCGAAATATTAAAACAACCAGAAATTCAACAACGCGTTCGCTACGGCTTGGATAACTATTTACTGGACATCTCTGCGATTCAAATTGCCTGGGTGCAAAGTGACAAAAATAAACACCATCAGGGAAAATCGTTGAGCCAATATGTTGAAGAATCAGGTCTATCCAAAGAAGAAGCGCTGATCAATCTGCTGATCGAAGAGGAGATGGCTGTGCTTTTAGTTTTTAACATGGGCGATGACCGACTCGTCGATCCGGTATTGCAGCATGACCTGTATATGATGGGAACAGACGGAATTTATATGGAAGGTGGCATCATCCATCCACGCCAATATGGCTCTGCCCCTCGCTTACTTGGCCCTTGTGTCAGAGACCATAAACTCTTTTCACTCGAAGATGCGGTTTATAAATTATCCGGGGCTGCTGCAGTCCGGTTTGGACTTGGAAAACGAAGCCAGCTGAAAGAAGGTTACTTTGCCGACGTTGTCGTATTCGACCCGCTGACCGTCCAGGACAATGCAACCTATCAGAACCCTCATCAGTTGTCATCAGGAATCAGTACCGTCATTTCCAATGGTGTCCCTATCGTACTGGATAATGTTCCTCTAAAGATTGATTCGGAAATGCTTCCTGGTCGCTACCTGCATTATCAACCTAAATAAGGTTTCAACTTTTCAACCGTTTCCGGGTTCTGGTATTCATTCTTACCAATGCCATACTCGGCCCCCGCCTGTACTGCTTCCTGTTGATATTCAGGATAGTTCGAAACAAGCATCAACCTGGATGATTTTACTTCAGATGATTCTTTGATTTTCTGAATCAGTTCGATTCCATCGCTATAGTCTGCATCCAGTTTTCGATTGATCATGACGAGGTCATACGATTGTTTTTTCATTTTCTCAAAGGTATCTACCTCCACGTCAGACTGGTCAATCTCTACGTTAAAATTACTCGTCAGGAAGCGAACTAATGAATTCGTATCTGGCACACATTGCCCAACGCTCAGTACTCTCTTCGTCATTAAATCACCCTTTGTCGGAAAACTGCTTCTGTTTGAGATATGAAATAAGTGGTTGATAAAATTTGAATTGTAATTCAACCACATAATCTGGAAAGTTCCCGAATGGCATCCAGTGCATCATCAAGGTCGGGAACATCGACTCCCGGCTCACGCCCGGCTTGATCACATTCTTCCAGTAACATTAGATCTTCATAGTTTTCATTTGCCATTAATCGCCGTCGGGCACGTGCACCAATGGTTCCCGCTTTAACTGCATGGGCTTCCATATGATGCTGTATTAACCAGACAGTTCGTTCTGTAACAAAACCATCCAACGCATGCAAGCCGGTTTCGACATGATCCTGGCTATCGATTGCTTTTCCAACATCGTGCAATAAAGCAGCCAATTGAAATTCTTCATCATAGGGCAATTCGTCACAGGCCCGATCATAAACTTGTAAACTATGATATAATGCATCACCTTCTGGATGATTTTTTTTTGACTGTTTAACACCTGATAAAGGCAACAACAGCATTCTGTATATTAGAAATCGATCCACACTCTGTTCTACTTCGGCCACCTGTTGATCTAAATCGATTGCCGGATATTCTTTCATGAGAAGCTGTTCAAACTCGGGAAGGCTCGCCCGTTCAATTCGCTTTCCGGTAATCGAACATTTAAAACCGTAGCTGGAGCGTTCCGTTGGGTAAAGGGTTAATTCAACAACATACTCATCCTGAATATGTATATGTGTAAATACCCTTTGCTCTCCGTGTTTTTTTACTGTTTTATGTTCTACACGATAGTCGGTCCCCTCCTCATCCAGCTGTGCTGTTACTGCCTCACAGCTGTGAGAAAACACATGGAGGTCGATATCTGATCCCTGTCGTATATGACCTGTCAAAGTGCTACCAATGAGCTTTGGACGAAAGGATTTCAACAACCGCATGTACCGTAATGCCTGCAGCCGCATTGAAAGAAGACTCCCAGTACGACTATCCCCTTCAAAAGTGCAGGCAAATCGCTGAATTTCATCCCGTATTTCGCGATTGCTAGGCAAGTGAGATGGCTTGACCCATCCCTGACATACCTTTCTGGCGGCCTTCATTTTGGCCCGATAGTATTCGGTTTCCTGGCGAGAGTACATCATTCGTGCCGCTTCGAATACAATCTGGCGGCGCAATTTACTGTTGTTCATTCCCAAATCGGTGAACTTTCTCACCGTGAAATCGAATAAGTTGAAATAGAAGCTCTTTCATGGACTTTCAAGAAATGAGGCTTATCGGAATTTTAACGAAATTGTTCTAAAAATCAATTCCGACTTAAATCAAGCTTCATCATTTTGCATCGGCCACTTGTTTTTGTTTCCATGTGTTATAGAGAATGCTACTGCGAAAACGGCTGAATCCAGGTCCCGCTCCCACACTTGCTGGTTTGGCCCCCAAGCCATATTGTCGGGCGGCTACTTTCGAATCTTCTGAAAGTTCCCAGTCGTCAGGTTTGTACCTGTGATTAAAAGAATTATTGGTACGGCGTAATGTAAAGGCAATCGTCTCCTGTAACGATGCCCCCTGCTTATTGCCCCAAAAGTGGTCCCAGGTTTTCGCATCAGTGACACCTGGATCTGCTTTACCACTCATTCCCAACCATTTTTTCACATCAAAAACATTACCTTCACCTGAAAAAGAACGATTCTCTTTGGATGACTTTACTGATAACATCGACAATCCCAGGTTATCAATTTTATATGCACTGAACTCACTTTTCACATGAATGTCTTTTACAAATCGCTCGAAATCAAACGCAGCAACCGCCTGTAGCGTACAGCGATTCAAATCCAGATTTATACTGCCACCGGTAGATTTCTCAGAACTTCTCAGTACTGAAAATATTTTCTTTGAGAATAATACGGAATCATCTATAGTTATCGTCTGCTTTCCCGTCCCTTCGATTTCAAAAGCTGCTCGTCCTCCGACAAAAAAACAGTTTGTAAAGGAGGAATTAGTAGGTTTCAAAATTTGAATACTGGCCATCCCCTTATTGTTTTGTTCTGAAACGGAACAGTTCAGCATACGCAGATTACCACCATTTACGACCACAGCCGCCCAGGGGACTGTTTTACCAACTTCAGGTGGATCAAACTCAAATGCAATTCCTTCCAATGCCAGCGTCCCTTTGGAGACGCGTAGAATGTGACGCACATTCGCATCACGCTCGGGACGTGCGCGGAGCCCTAATTTATTGCGACCGCGAGAATAAACAAAAACCGGGGCGTAGCCAAATCCCGCTTCGATACTCAAGTCTTTGCCAATTTCAATATGCGGAACGCGAAAAGGACCATCACCGTTCACTCGAATGAGGTCACCCGATTTCGCAGCAGAGATCGCTGCAGAAAGTGTAATAAATTCTGGTTTTTTCTCCTGAGTGTAGACCTGGAATTTCTTTTCCGGTTCTCCATTCAACATACGTGAAATATCACTTCCCAAATTTGCTTTCCGTAGGAAAAGTATTGCAAAAGCAGTATCTGCCAGTTTTCCGCGCGAGTTTTCCCAGCTCCCATCCTCTTTTTGAGTTTTAATAAGAACATTCGCGCCTTTTGAAAACCAATCCGTTGTCCCTAGTTTTTCTAATCCTAACAGCACGCCGACTCGCTCGGTTGACCATAGAAAGTATCGCGCGGAAGAGGCACTGATTCCAGCTGCATACTTCCCGGCCATTTCCAAGCCTTTGGAAAAGATGGGATCCGAGACCAAAGTCTCTCCTTCTTTTTGTGACCCTGTGCGGGCTCCTGACTCTTTTTCAAGTTCCTCTTCTTGCTCTTGCATTGCTCTAATTTTTGTCGCGCGGGCAACAGTCAGACAAAAGAGTCCTGCCAATGTCATTGAATTTCTAGAAGCTTCTTCCTTCTCCTCAGTAGGAAGTGCATAGGACCATCCACCATCCTCATTTTGAGTCTCAACAAATCGCCTGGCAACCCCGATCATCGATTTCTGGATATCGATATTATATCGAGAGGCAGTCCACAGCCCCAACACAGCGAACTGTGTACAACTATTGTCACCTGGAGAAGTCCCCAGTTTGGGACGTGCTCTTGGATTACTAAGCAGGCTAGGTGACGCCAATGGACACGAGTAGCTCCAGCCTCCTGTGGTCGTCTGGCCGGCTATCAGTCGCGCTGCATATTTTCGAACCATCGCCTTGTCTTCCCGGTGACCGATACGGGAAAGCAATAAGGTACCCAACGCAATATCATAAGTTGATTTGAGTTTCTCTGACTCTTTCAGAACAAACATTCTGCCTTTTTGTATAAGAGGATCATTGACGGGTACGCCATTTTCCAAAAGTGCAAGAGTACAAAGTGCAGTAATTCCGACAGGATGCCCTTCATATTCCCAACTCCCATCATCCTTCTGTTGAGATTTCAGAAACTCGATCCCCTTGAGTCTTGACTCGGTCACTTCCTTCTCTGTTTGTGCTTTTGCGCTAGAAGTTAGTACTATCAATGAAATAGCAGCAACCAGGACAAGTATGAATTGTTTTGTAGAGTTACATAACATGACAATTTACTCCAAGCGAGAACGAACAGAATTTTTCGATCTAAATCTCTTACATAATCAAAAATCTATTGTAGATATGAATTTTAGTAAAGAGAATGCGAAATATAAAAATCCGCCATTTTTGATAAAAACCAGCATCAAATTCCAATATCATTATGGATCTATTGGGATGCTTTCCGGGCCTGCTTTGTCAATTCCTTGATTTTGGAAATGACACGTTTTTCTACTGAATCAGTAAAAGGTCCTGGATAAGAAGTATATGTCATCGCACCCCCTCCTTCATATCCACCCTCTTTCAATACGCGAAGACTCGGCAAGTAACCAAAAACATGATTCGAATAGCCGGCCACCCAGATAATGGGTTCTCCCTTCCCTTCTGTTCCAGAGTTGATCTTCAGTTCTGTTTGAAGTCGAAGAGAATAATCGACGACGGTTTCACCACAAATTGCGGTTAATGTTAAATCATTTCCAAATTGAATGACTTGTAATGGGAATGCATAGCGTGTTTGAATGCCGCCTCGTTCTTCAACTTGTGCCAACAGACGTGTTGCATGGCTTTTTTCGTATTTATTCCCTTGTTTCTGTTTTTTGAGCAATTCTTCAAGAGAGGGAGGAGTTGTGAACTCCAGTTCCACATCATCCATGGCCACGCCAAGAGGACCATGAATCAAACGCGGCTGCCGAACTGACAACGCCACTTCCACAGCATTTGAAAGTGCACGTCCATGCTGTTTGGCAAGATCCAATGTTCTCCGCGGATACGGGTTTTGATCTCCTCCACACCCCATCATAAATAAGGCAATCATGCCTGGATGATCCGTTTCCAGATATTCCTGAGCAAATCCGGCATAGTCACCACAAAATTGATAAAAACTGAGAGTTGTGTTATGGCATGCATACCCAAACAGAGCTGCAACAATAGAACCATCAGGACGATTGACACTCAAGACCGGCACCCGTTGATCAACGGGTCCTTGCGGATGGGGACTATTGCTCACGCCTTTGGCTGTTGGCAAACGTCGGTTCATTGAGAAACCTGCCCGACCATAGGAATATTTAAGTTGAACTGGTTCCAGTTTGCTCAGGGTCTGGCCGATCGCTCCCACAATCTTCTTACTCAGTTTTTGAGTATATTCACGCGCCTCAGCTCCACGATCTCCCCCAAGCCCACGACGGGATGCTTTCTCTTCTCTTAGCTCTGGTCCACAATGAGTATGCGAGGCATTCATTAATAATGCGGTTGAAGGAATTTTAAACTCAGATTCTAAACGAGCTGCTATGGGATCTCTTAATGCGGGCGTAATCCCAATTAAATCTGTGGTGACAATGACTACTTTTTGTCCTCTCACATCTTCAATGATTAATACTTTTGCATAGAGATCATGCACTTTGCCTTCCGATGGTTTGTTGCGCGCGGCATATCCTGACATCCACATCGACTTTTCCGGTGTGATCACAACCGAGATCGCCGCTGCGCGCCACTCAGATTGATTTTCTACTTCGGCAGACAGAACTGGATTCGCAGTACCTATGAAATACCCTGAAACAATCGCAGTGATGAGTACAATTTGCTGCATGCAATCTCTCATAAGATTCCCCCGAGATCGTGAACTCTTTAAAACGAATTTTATTAGCACTTGTTTTCCCCACAGACGGGGCAGCCCATACGACGCTGAATCGTATTGCGATGAAATGTCATTTCTCGCAGATCAAACATCAACAATTGATTCGTTAAAGGCTCTCCTATACCGGAAAGCACCTTAATGGCTTCCATTGCCGCCATACATCCCACGGTACCTGAAACCGCGCCAAATACAGGAAACTCTCGCTTCCAGGCTGGTGGATCGTTTGGAAATAAACAAGATAAGCATCCCGTTTGACCGGGAATCAATGTTGTCACTTGTGCTTCCAAATCGTACATCGCACATTCGATTAAAGGCTTATTCTGTAAGACCGATTGCCGGTTCATTGCATAACGCTCCGGGAAGAGCGGGGCACAGTCAACGATTAAATCTACTTGCTCCACAATCGGTTGGGCGTTCTCTTCACAAATATTTTCGGGAATCGCCACAATTTCCAAACGGGGATTCAGTTCTTTAAGGCGGCGTTCTGCTGATTCCACTCGAGGTTTACCCAACCAGTCATGTGTCATCAACAATTGCCGGTTTAAATCACTGGGTTTGACATTTCCCGCATGTGCTATCACAAGCTTCCCGATGCCGGCAGCCGCTAATTCATAAGCGACCACACTACCCAATCCGCCACATCGTGAAACCAGGACAGAGGCATTTTTTAATTTTTCCTGTCCCGCTTCACCAAACTCGGGAACCCAGATCTGCCATTCGTAAACAGCTCGTTCTTCATCTGTCAGGGGAACGAAACCAGACATCATGACTCCTGTATCTCTCACATTTCAAAGTGTTAAAATAATGTTTTCAATCGGAAGACTTAACCCCCTGAAATGGGTGAGAGAATCGTCACGACGTGATGCGATTCTAACGTCAAAGGCTCATCCCACATCACCTGTTTACTGGAGACAAATAGTAAGATTGAGGGATGTAGTTCATCGGAATCCGGAAAAAGAATCGGTTTGAGAGAGGGGCCGTGCTGTTCGGCTACTTCTTTCAAAAGTTCCTGTAAACTAGTTCCCTCACTTACCTCAAATTCTTCTTTGCTCACGCCAGCAGCTTTTTTCACCTGTGCCGTAAACTCTACGATAATCTTCATACTAATCGACTTTCACCTGCGTAGAACTATCAGACGGGGAGCTTGTCTCCTGACTCACTTTTCCGGTGAGATCGGATCTCTTTTCCCTAACTTTCGAAGTCAGGCTTTTAAGTACTCCTCCTTCTATGAGAAATTTGATATCCCCCAAACGATCTGACTCTGAAATGTTATGAGTAATATGCAATGTCGTAACACCCGTTAAGCGTTGCACATCACTCAGCAAAGTACACATTTCACCTCGTGTGTCTTCATCTAAAGCACTTAAGGGTTCATCCAGACATAATATGGCTGGCTTTGCCGCTAATGCGCGTCCCAGAGATATTCTTTGTGTTTCTCCTCCACTCAAACCAAAGGGTGTTCGGTTCAACAATCCTGTTATCCCTAACAGAGTTGCCAACTCTTCCACACGCTCATCGATTTTTTGTTTACTCCACTTTCTTAACTCTAATGCAAACGACAGATTATCTCTCACCGTCATCGTATGAAACAGTACACCATCCTGAGGCACGTATCCAATTTCACGTTCCGCTGGTCTTGTATGTGTGGCGAGTTTCCCATGGAGACAGATTGTTCCGGAAAGCACTTTTTTCAAGCCACAAATGGTTTCAAGAATGGTAGTTTTCCCACTACCCGTTTTGCCCATCAGAACGGCATAATGCCCCTCAGGTACTTCAAAACTGATATCTTTCAGCTCGAAATCGCCAACTTTAACACAGAGTTTATTTACTGATATCATGACACATCTAATCAGACGGTAAAATTATTCCCACCGCCTATCGTTACTTTTCCAAACAAGATTTTAAATTACTGCGCGGGTCAAACCAAACATCCGAGCAATCACTAACACGAACAAGGCGGAAACAACCATTATTAATGAAGCTGCAACTGCACCTTCGATATTACCAACAGTTAACTCCAAAAACACCGTTGTCGGCAGGACTTCCGTTTTCATGCGTGTGGCGCCGGAAAAAATCAGAATGGGTCCGAATTCTCCCAGCGCACGAGCCCATGCGAGCGTTCCTGCTGCCAACAATCCCCGATATGCCTGTGGAAATACCACACGCCAGAACGCCTGACCTCGATTGCAACCCAGAGTCATCGCAACCTGCTCGTAGCGCGGCCCTATCTGATCGAACGTGACGCGCATCGTTCGGACGGCAAACGCACACGCCACCATAAATTGTGCCAAAATCACGCTCGGAATTTCATAGGTTACTCCGATTGGTTTTCCAAAAATCAACTTTGTCACTTTTCGAATCAGATCATCAATGGATTGTGTTTTCGCCACCGCAATCTCTTTACTAACGTTTGCCCCGGATTCCGACGCAACCATTTCATTGAGCCATTCAATCTGAGGTAATTCCACCTGAAATAAAATCAACAGACACAATCCAATTACCAGCGGTGGTAAGACGATCGGAATATCTAAAATCGCATCAATGAATACTTTCCCCCAGAAATTGTGCCTGGACATCAGGTATCCAATTGGTACAGAAACCCAGAGAGAAAGAACTGTTGTGATCGCACACGAGACCAGGCTGAGCCAGATCGCATAGCGAATTTCCGGCTTCGCAAACGCTGCCCAGATATGGTCGGGAGTCGTGTACGTTGTCTCTGCCGAAAGCATTGCTACGATCAGTAAAACATAAATGGTACTGATGGCTATAAAAATTGTATAGAAGGGGAGATCAGATCGTGATTTTAATGAGTTTAATGGCTCCTCAGCCTTCTGCTCAGTCATAGCGACTCCGGAGTCATGCGCCAACGAAATCCTTTAGACTCAAAAATCACCCGAGAAGAATCTGAAGTCAACTGGTCAACCAAACGCTGCATGAGATTGGGATATTTAGTGGACTTCAAGATCGCAATTGGCTGCTCTGCCAGAGGTCGTCCCTCTTTGATTTCAATCACATCAAGTTTATCGGCAACCTTTGAAATATTGGCCCGGTAGACTATCGCTGCATCCAATGAACCTGTTCGTAGTTGATTTACCAGCATATCAGCGGTCGGAGTATTTGTTTTCACGTTCGGCTGAATTGCGTCATAAAGATTTTTATCTCCCGATACGAGTGGGCTCAATAACTTTTTTGTCAATGCCCCCAGCGCACTTTGTTCGTGATGAGCGATTCCAATTTTGATATTCTCACCAACCAGATCGTAGACCGATTTTATTTTTTTAGGATTGCCTTTCTCGACGATGATAATCATATCGGTTTCTGCAACAGTTAAAGGCAGGGCAAACTTAGGTTGCACTTCCACCATATAGGATTTATCGCAAGCAAAATAAGCATCCGGCTTTTGTCCACTATTGATTTGACCCACCAGAATCCCGCATCCGTTATACACAACATTGACTGAAATTCCTTCGCGTTTTTCGAACGCTTTCAGAGTGTCCTGAATGGCCAGCCGATTCACACCACCACTGAATAACAGAACTTGTGGGTGAGGGTCCCATATGTCTCCTTTGACAGTCTGATAGCCCATACCGGAAAAATGTTTCCCCCCTTTTCCAGGAGCTTGCAGATAGCGGGCAAACATCAATGCCTGCTGCGGCTTTTGGGATGATTTTAAAATCCCGACTGTCACATTTTTTACAGATTTAGCGAATTCAGGAACTTCTATCATTTCTGCCTGATCAGAATGCTGATTCACAGTTGCATCCCAGACAATGCCGGCATCCACCGCCCCCAGGAGAATATCATTGGCAACCTCTGAAACAGTCGGTTTAAAGACTCGGGCGGACTTGGATATAGCGTCCCACTTTTTTGCATTTTGCAACTCTTTTTTAGCCAGTTTCCCAATCGATGCGGCATCTGGATTGGCTAATGAAAAGCTGACACCTTCTTTTGTCAAATCATCAATCGACTGAATCTTTTTGGGGTTCCCTTTCTTCACCATAATCACCGGCCGCATCTGAGCTACTGGGATCGCTTCTTTAACGAGGTTCTTCTCGCGAGCAATCTCTATATAACTGGTATCTGCAGCCAGATAGAGGTCCCCCTGTTTCGCCACCTGTAAATTACTCAACAGGGTACCGGAACCACCATACTGCAAGTGGACTGGAACACCAAACACCTCTTCTGCAAACTGCGCAGCTGAAGCCGCTACCGGTGGTTTAATACCTGCAGCACAATACATCAGAAGAGAGGCATCATCTTGACTCGCGGTCTCAGAGGAATCTTTCGAGGGAGAATAAACGAGTAACCCCACCATGATCACCAGAAACAGCAGCGAGCTTCCTACAAGCGCCAACCCACTGTTGAGTTTTCCTTCCGGACATGTCTCCGTGGTTGTCTTCTTCCATTGATGACGACAATGCTGTTTCATTACATGTTCCCAATTGATACAGACAACTGGCCTTTAAGAATTCAGTAATACTTCCGTTTCCGATTCTGGTATTAAGCGACCTGCGTTGATTCCCAACACGCGCTCTGCAGACTTAACAGCCTGATCATCATGCGTAACCATCAGCACACATCCTCCCTCTTTGGTAAACTCACTCAATGCCTTCAAAACAATTTCGGAGTTTTCGGAATCCAGATTGCCCGTGGGTTCGTCAGCCAAAAGAATTTTGGGTTGATGAAAGAGGGCTCTGGCCAATGCCACACGCTGTTTTTCACCAGTGCTCAGTTCTGCGGGTGTGTGATGCAGACGATGCTCTAAACCAAATTGCTCAATCAACTCCTTTGCACGTTCTTTAGCTTGAGATAAATTCGTTGCTAAGGCAGGCGTCAGTACATTATCCAGTACATTTAAATAGGGAATCAAATGGAATTGTTGAAATACAAAACCCATGTGAGTCGAACGGTATCGAGCTCTTTGATCATTGGAAAGTTTGTAAGGATTAGTGCCTTCGATTAATACCTCTCCTGAATCGGGGCTCAACAGTCCCCCCACCATTAAAAGCAAGGTTGATTTACCACAGCCACTCGGACCTTTGATGGCGAGAAATTCACCCGCATCAACAGTCAGACTGATCCCATCGACAGCCTGAACTCGTTTTGATCCGGATTTGAAGGACTTAGATAATTCGACTAATTCCAATAACATATTCTTCTGACTACCCTTCTTGCAGAATTGTGGCAGGATCCTGTCTTGCTGCCAATAAGGCTGGTATCCAACTGGATAAACTTGCTAACACGGGTGCGAATATCAAACTTAACAGTAACCATCGTCCTGAAAACAAGGCTTCTTGCGGATTCACTGATGCAGGCAAACTGCCCCAGGTAATACCGATCCCATATCCCAGAAAGTATCCAATCAATGCACCAATCACGCCAATCAGGAATGCTTTGATGATAAAAATCCCGAATACCTGAGTAGACCGTAAACCAATTGCACGCAGCACTCCAATCTCAGGTGCGCGGCGTCTAACGTTTTCGAGTGACAGGAATCCGATCCAGGCCCCGCATCCAAGCACAACCAAGGGAACCAACACAGCTGCAAAATCTGCATGGCGTTTGATCATCTGTAACCGATTCGCCTTTTCCTGTTCCAGCGATGCGACGGCACTTGCATGAGCTTGATTTCGAGCTTCTGCTCGAGCAAGAGCAGGGGGGCCTCTTTCAATGATCTGGGTTCCTGGAAGTATTTTACCAATTTCTTCACGTATCTGCGCCACACGGTCTTTGGCTGCACAATTACATTCTAACGCCAGAATCGCATTCACCAGATTTTGCATCTTCAGCAATTCCTGCGCTTCTTCAAGATTGATCCAGACTGTGCTGTCATCTGCAGTACCTCGCTCTGGATAACACTGGGTGATTTTGAAATCTTTGCCCATCAGCTTAACTTTGTCATTCACATTTAAACCAAGTTTTTGCTGAATTTGATAACCCATTACCATGGTCCCTTTGGGAACCTGTTGCTGAAGGGGTTTTTTCAATGCACGATGTCGCAAAGGGACTTCTCCGCGCGTCCCCGTTAAAATCACTTCACACTTTTTTTCAGGCCAGGTAATTTTCTTGGCAACCATTGGCAATAAATGATTGACTGTGACAATCTTGGATTCTGCCAATATTTTAACGTTTTCTTCGGGCATCGTGCCCGAAACGATTCCGGTGAGATGAAACTCATTCAAGTCCTGGTTTGAAGGAAGAATCAGAATGTTAAACCCAAGTCCCTTGGTAATTTTACGCATGGCATCTTCGAGTTGATCACCTGCTTCTTTTACTTCGTCTGCCTTCTTTTCCAGAATGAATGCCGTCTGTATCTCATCTGCCTGAAGCAGTGTTAAAGCGGCAACCAGGCATGCTACTGCAATCACGACTGAGACCAATCCCAGCAAAAAGTTAATCTTGCGATGCTGCATTTCCTGCAGAATCAAACGGAATAAAGACATAGTCTGGACTCTTCTTAAACTAAACTCGGGAGGAGAAGTATTACGGTTGGTCGAACGAAAAACGATTTATTTCCGAGCCATCAGGAAATAGCTTGCCCCCAAAACAACCACAAGCATCATTGCAGCCATAATCATCATATTTCGAAACAATGAACTGCCTTGTGTCATTTCAGAGGAATCAGATTGATTGGGGCTCTCTACCATCCCTGACGACAACGACGGGGTCGCTTTATCGCTCGTTGTTGAGGTCGTAGCAACTTCAGGCGCTGTTACATCCTCACTGGAATTCGAACCGGTTTTCTTAGAATCAGAACCATTTTGAGCTAGAGATTTTTTCAGGATTTCAGACATTTTGAGATCTCCCGATTTTCCTTTGGATTCTTTTGAATAACCTGTCAATCCTGTCAGAGGCGGGAGTTCTTTCTCATCCTGCGTCGTCGGCGTCACTAGTTTTTCCCAATTGACAGCCATCAATAAATCAGTCCCTGGATTTTGATCTTTTACCTGACAAGTGCAGGGACCGGTCAAATCTCTGCAAGCCTGCTCAATTGTGTCGCTATTAATTCCTTTACCTATTAACGCATATAATACACGCCCACGCCCAAAGACGGGAAAAGCCATCGGCTCAGCAGTAAATTCCTTTAAGTCATTTTCTGTTGCAAGTAACATACTCGTGAACCCGGCTTCTGCAGAATCCTCACGGGAACATTTTTCAAGACTGAATTTTAGTTTCAAACTGTCAGGAGATACACTTACCAGTCCCTGCTCAATGTCCGCCTCTTCTATTTCTGGCAGTTTAAGAGTTTTCTCCATTCGCTTGAGCTCTTTAGATAAAAGTGCAAATGCCGATTTATCTTTTTCAGGATTACCACTTTCCAGAAAAACCCAAACGGCGGTTTGCCCATTGATCAACTGCTTGGCAATGTTCTTACGCAAAGGGGAATCGATCATCTTTGCGACGTTTTCTTCACTCAATTCTCCCGACCAGAATCCAGACGGAACGGGTGCTGGTAGAGGGGTTCGCACGACCATTAAGGGAAGCGTTTCCGTTTTTTGAATTTTCCAAAGTTCAAGATCTTCCGATTTCGGAGCTGGTTTTGAATCCAAATCAATCAGTCGTAATTCTACATTCGCAGATTGCTGACCGATTGTTCCTTCTTTATCAAATTGTGCAACAATCTTCTGATGTTCCTGATTCAATTTACCGCGGTAATAAATCACTACACTGTATTTGTCGGCAGGCCAACGCTCCAGAGCATACCGGAACACGGGAACCGAACACGCCCAAATCAGAGTTGATGTCAGCAGAACACCAACGACAGTCAAAGGGGTTATGAACCGTCGCATGAATAAACCTTTCGAGGAGGGTAATTCGGGGAGATCGTGAAATCCGATTTGTATTTTTCAGATTAGCAATATCACAAATACAGCAAAACGGATCTACATACTATGATGACAAAATATTTGCTCATTGTGAAGAAAGGATGATTTCAATAGGAAAGTTTTTTGGAACTGATCCTGAATGGGGCGGGCCAACCCATAAAAGACCAATGCATCCAATTTAACAGAACGAACATCACTTTTCGAATCACAAGTATGATTTGAAATAGATAATACTAAAAAGCAATTACTCCAGCGTCCAGCATAAATAGAACCGTTTCCTCAGATCCCCCAAAGGGGCTCTATGACTAGAATCAGGTTGCCTGACTTCGCAAGCGAATGATACTGCCGACCATTTTCTCTTGCTTTTAATGTAATTTACTTTTTTGTGGTGGTGAGTTTAAGCGTAATTGGCTTTCCAGGAGAAACGGTCGCTTTTAATTCTGATTTATCATAATCACAATATTTCAGGGGTAGCGTTTCGCTCGCTGGAGATTCGATCGGGGGAGTTGTATCACCTTCAGGTACAGGAGAGCCATCTGGCATCAATCGATAGCTGACAGCGACTCTGTAATTACCTTCAGGTAGTCCCTCCCCCCCACGACTGTAAATCATATTGAATTTACCCCCTTCTTTGGTTCGGGCTCGTCCACCGACTCCTGGTGTAGATTCTACAGGAATGAAAATGAGTTCTGCATTATCTAACGGCTTCTCATTCAGAAGTATAACCCCTGTCACTGAAGTCAACTCAGGTCCTGGATCTTTTGATCCACACCCCGTGCATAAGGAGAGAACAACTACCAATACAACAGGCGAAACATGCCTGTCTATATGAAAACTCATAAATCACCTCATTCTTGTGTTGCAAACTCAATGAAAAAAGGAGGATTTAAGGTAATGGAGCAACGAAACCATCTGACATTGTTCCCAACCGCCTGAGTAATGTCAGATCTGTATTTTCTGAGATGAACCGGACGGCTCCATCCGCTATCCCAAAGTGAGCTCCGCCAACATGCATGCTCCCAACTTGTCCCCAGCTATTTAGGTTTCCAAAATCTGGACTAGTCGCCCCAGTAGGAATATCCCAGACATTAATTCCTGGGTCCACGTCTCCGCCGGTTGTGACCCAGCCTCGCATGCCCCAGGCGGGTGGTTCGCCATTAGCGACCGTACGCGTCGTTTCACAAACCATGATGGTATTAGAACTCCCATCTTTAATGTCACTAATTTTCGCACGGCTATTTTCGCCAAATATTTTTCGAGAGGTGGTAGACTGGCTTGCCCATAAGTTGCAACTAATAGTTTGATCCGCGCTGAGTTCATAATTGGTTTTGGCTGGACCTGGTGCTACTGCAGTTCCGTAGGGTGCACCGGTTCCCAGATGCGTTGTTCCAGAATCAGAAGGACAGAGAAAGATATCGAGAAGAATCGTCATTTCATCTGCGTTATCTGCGGGGTTCCCTGCCAGAGGAACACCAGCTCCTGGGTAACTACAACAAAAACCTCCATTCTGAGGACCGTTGGCAGTTTCCTGGTTAATTTTATTATAAAGGGGAGCCTGATCCAGGAAGGGAAGCAATAAGGAAAGCCCATTTTTATTATGTGTAGTTCGACCAGGTGCATCAACCGGGTTAAGAGTGCACCAGCCATAATTGATGGCCCCTGGAGGGAACACACGATGCGTTTCATGGTAGTTATGTAACGCTAAGGAAACTTGCTTGAGCTTATTCTTGCAAGTGGCACGGCGTGCCGCCTCGCGAGCCTGCTGGACAGCAGGAAGTAAAAGAGCAATTAAGATTGCAATAATAGCAATGACAACCAGTAACTCGATTAACGTAAAACCCGGACGTCTTTTTTGATTTGAAAACATGACGATCCCCAATATAGAAAATTTGAAAAAAAGAAATTTTCACAGATCAAATAACAAATCTTTACTACATGAAAAGCATATCACATACAAAGACCCCGCATTTAATTGCTGAAGTAAACTGGTCCCTGAAATCAGGGCTTACAGATCCAAATCAACTTCACTCATTGATTATATAACTATAAATTAGCACCTCAAGAAAGTTATTCGCATTGTTTATTAGATTTATAAAATAAACACTCCGTATCAACCCCGCCTTAGTACAATCATCATGAGAACTACCAAAGAATGAGTGACGCTTTCAATCAGGGAAATTCACTGCCCATTAGACCGAACAGTAGCGAAGCAGAGCCAAGAGCCTCTGTGATGGTGGATTAATTCATCTCAACCAGACGATGAAAGTCAGTGCTATCGTGGAGATCGCCATTAAAAGCATTGTAGCACAACCGGACTTCATTTGAATATCATACTTCTGGATGAGTGCTTCAATGGCCTCTTTCGATTCTTTCAAGCCTGCCCCTGTGGACTCTCTGTAATCTTTGATGGCCTGTATTTTTTTGCCTTGCTTGAGTGATTCCACTATCTGCTCAACAATTTCAGAGTGATCCCCGGCTCGGTCCCCATGAGGCAGATCATGATTTGAATCGTCCATCTTAGCTCTTTCTGGAGTGGGAAAAGAAATGTGAAGCTCATCAGTTCTACCACCAAAGGCTTAAATAATTCAAGAACATTGTTTGATTCGTTCTCACAATTCGTTCGATTATTACACTAATTTGAACTGTTAAGAGGCGATCACACAATCTGAAACGCACCGGTTCCGTTTTGGTAATTCATCCTTTGCTTTGTGCCGGTAAGCACAAGCCATTAGAGTCTTCATCTCTGCGAGGGAAACTTCCTGTAAATCGATATTTAACTCTACTAACCGATCTACGACAGCATTGACGACTTCGGCGCCATTTGTCGCTGGTGATATTCCATTCCACAATTCTTCCATGATCTGATCAGACATGACCCTCTTCTCCTACTTTCTCAATTCAACACTTTTAGGTTTGTAATTCTAATTCACAGCCGCAAACTCGATGTTTCTGAGCAGGCTGTCGCTTTTCATACTCGAAAAACATAATGACAAAAAGAATCGCAATGACTGTACCAAACTCACCGAAATAATTGTCATAAGAAGAAAGGAACCGTAAACGCTTACCAGACCCGCAACTATGATGCAAAACACCTTTGGTAATTTTCACAAAAACATTTTGGTAGTGCAAAGACTGTCGTCATTTTGCGACATTCTTACATCAAGATGATAAATCTTACGAAAGGGATAAATCTCATCGTTTTCTTCTAAAGATCCTACAACCTTCCTCGTTTCTTCACTCTGCTCTATGTACAGGACAATTCCAGACTGGGCAGAGTTCGCTCTGAATGAACGAAAATGTTCTCCAGAATCCAAGCACATTTACAAAGAAATCATGCCTGCAAAATGCAGTAAACGCTTTAAGGCGTTGTATGTGGAGCAGGGCGTGCCTGACATTTCTGTTCCCACCAGCAGATTGCCTGTTCGCGTTCCTCAGCAGTTTCATCTGCCAGCGCAATCAGAAGCTTGCGTTGAGCGGCAGTCAGCTTAAGACCTCTGCGTTTCATCGTGACTTCAGCCAATTGGAAGAGTTCCGAAATGTCAACTTGATTTTCGATACGTCCTAACCAGAACCGTGAAAATGAGGGGATATGCTTAGGCAGTAGTTCCCCGGTTGGAAGAACCATGCACATCACACCGACAGAGGTACCAGTATTAAACAGGCTGTTCAAACCGGTCTTTGTATGATCGCCTATATAACAACCAACTTTTACCAGATGCGTCTCTATGGGAACTCCCGATAGTGGGACTTTGACATCAGAGTAATCATTTTTGAGATCACTGTTATTGGTTTGAGCCCCCAAATTAACCCAAGGACAAATATAGGAATGCCCTAAAAATCCTTCATGATATTTATTAACATATCCATGCACGATGGATTCTTCAATTTCACCACCAAGCCTGCAATGTGGACCGACTGAAGTCCCGGACCTGATATTCGCTCGAAACAACTGCGTTCCCCTCCCTATATAAGCAGGTCCTTCAATCCGGGTAAAAGCCTGAATTTTGGCATTGTCCTCGATAACAATCGGGCCATTTCTGGTATCCAGAACAACAAAAGGATCAATCTCGGCGGAAGTCGAGAGTTGTACTAGATCAGGTGCACCTACAATGGTTAAATTCGCTGCATCACTGGTCGATTCAATCGAATTCTGACATAAGGAAAAGTCAGCTAGTAATTGATGCCGATTTTGATTTACGAGATCCCAGGGATGTTGAAGTTCTACTCCTTCTACATGAACGGCCCGCCTGGTCTCGGCAATTTTATTAATCGCGTTATCCCAGGCATCAGTCGTCAGCAAAGTGGACTCTTCAGGCTCCAAGAGTAAATAAGCGACAGAGTTTCCGATGATTCCTACCGTATCAGATGAAACTTCAGCAAGCTGAGAGATCGCTTTGTTTGAGGGGAGCCACCGCCCATTAATCAGCAGAGTCTGGCCTTCATTTAGCCAGATCGCATCATTAATGCGAGCATCTGGGAATTGTTCTGAATATATTTCAGAAAGAACAGGGCGAATTAACACACCCCACTCTTCACAGGAAAGGGAGTTTAACAACCGTTCTCGGCAAGTATATTGACCACACAATAATTCAAACACAGGCCTCATTAATGAAATCGGTGCGAATTGTAGAGCAGACTTATCTTCAAATATTGCAAGACGCATTACCTTGCACTTCCCTGTGCGAATTCAAAAGAAACTCATCGATTTGAATAATTTCAACAGTCTTCAATAGCATTAACGAGCGGAACTAATATCACATATGTTCAAATAAGGAAAGTGCTTTTTAACACCCAAATCCCATTATGCTGATCCCGTTTATGAAAGAATAATCTGACTGTATCTTCAAGATGACACGATTGACGGGATCAGTTATCCAGTAAAGGGATTAAGTGACTTCTTGTGTTTCTTGTGTTTTCTGACCAGACACACGATAAATGGCTGACTGACACTCAGGCAGTTTGGAATAATGATCTGAAATTCCTAAAACTGTTTCTGCAGCCCCCAGTAACAGAACTCCTGAAGAATTCATTTGATTCCTGATTCGATCCAGAATATTCTTCTTCAAATCCGGTTCAAAATAAATCAACACATTTCTACAAAAAACGATATCGAACATTCCCAAATGCTTGAAATCTTCCAATAGATTCAGATGTTTCCACTGTATGCCCACATCGAAGTCTGACTTTATTTTCCAACCCTGTTCACATTGTTCAAAATACTTCATCAAGAGCTGAACTGGTAAACCACGTTGAACTTCAAACTGTGAATAAACTCCTGCTTCAGCCCGATGCAATGCTTTTGTGCATAAGTCAGTACCCACGATCTGAATATTCCAGTCAATCAATTCCGGAAAATTCTCGCGTAAGGACATAACAATGCTGTAGGGTTCCTGACCATTAGAGCAAGCAGCACACCAGATTCTCAATTTTTTTGAGATTTTTCGCTCAGCGATGAGATCTGGCAGTATCGATGTTTTAAATTCCTCAAAAGGACGTTTGTCACGGAAAAATGATGATTCATTTGTTGTCATCGCTTCCATGACTTCTGTTTTCAGGCTTTGATCTAACTGAGATCTTAAACTCAAAACAAGATCCTCAATTCCATTCATGCCACGCGATTGAGCAATAGGAATCAGACGGGCTTCCAGTAGATACTCTTTATTTTCACCGAGAGAAAGTCCGGTCGTATCTAATAAATATTTTGTAATATATGTATAATCTTCTGGAGACACGAGATCACCACTTTCTATAAAGAACAAAGCCGAATTAATTCAGGAGCAATATTCCTGAGGGGTAAAACTTGATTGGCAAGCCATGCATTAACAATCGCACCAGGCATTCCCCAAACAACACTACTCTGCTCATCCTGTGCTATGATGTAACCTTTTCGGTCACTAATTTGTTGCGCTCCCTCAATTCCATCATCGCCCATTCCTGTCAGCATGACTGCCAAAACGGAACTGCCATACCACTTTGCTGCGGAAGCATACAGAGGATTGACAGAAGGACGGCAAAAATGCTCTGG
Organism: Planctomycetota bacterium; assembly: GCA_022600195.1. Lineage (GTDB taxonomy): Bacteria > Planctomycetota > Planctomycetia > Planctomycetales > Planctomycetaceae > Gimesia. The sequence goes on along the minus strand of JAHZKX010000010.1, from coordinate 108,497 downwards.
GGCGTCTTGATTCAGGCGGATCACCATTCGGTCATCCCGTTTATCTATTGTCATGTGAAAATCGCCCGGGGCGATATATATATGGTTTCGTTCTATTAAAACGCCATCAAAGGCTTCTGCTGTGGGACGTTTCGTTTCACGTTCAATATGCTCAGCTAATGTTTTTGTAAACAGAGGTGGCATGTGCTGTGCTATTAAAATTGGTAAAGTAAATTTCGCTGGAATAGCAGACAACACCGCTTTCAGTGCATTGGGCCCCCCCGTACTCGCCCCAATCACCAATACCATGGGAGTCTTAGTAGGTGACTTTAGTGTTTTTGTTAGACCACATGCCTCTTTCAACTGAAGCCCGTTCTGTTGTCCTGCCAATGCCTTGATCAACGGAATTAAACCTTGAGCAACCTGCGCGATCGCGTCTGCTGCATTTGTAGCAACAGGCTTGGGGATACAACCTGCAGCTCCCAGATCGAGAGCCTTCAAAGTCACCTCTGCTCCCGCAAGAGTCAGGGCACTTGCCATAATGACAGGAATCGCAGGGTAATCCTGTTTAAGCTGCTTTAAGCAGCTTATCCCATCCATGACAGGCATTTCTACATCAAGAACGATCACATCAGCCTGATTTTTTTTTAGCCAGGTGAGTGCCGTCTGACCATGCATGGCAGAACCGACGACTTCAACTTTAGAATCCAAATTGATGGCCTGAGTCATTAGTCCCCGAATTACAGCTGAGTCATCGACCAGAAGAACTTTTATGATCGACTGACTCACAAAACACCTGTTTCTTCCAGTTTGTCGCGGACAATATCTTCGGTAAACGGTTTCATAATATACTCATTCGCACCTGCCTGCATGGCCTGTACGATTTGGGGCATGTCATTTTCCGTTGTACACATCACAACAATCGGTTGTTTATCCCTTTCTTCATTCCTTAATGCAGTTAAGAACTCCATGCCATCCATGATCGGCATATTCCAGTCCAGCAATACTGCATCCAACTCAGGATTCGCTCTCGCAACTTCCAAAGCCTGCTTGCCATCTTCTGCTTCCAGAACGTTCAATCCAAGAGTCCCCATCATGCGGCGTCCAACAAGTCGAACTGCCCGGGAATCATCAACAAGTAATATCGTTTTCATTTCCACCGGTCTCCCAGTTTGTAAAAATTATCTCTTAGTGAATAGCCAGTAATTCAAGAATTGGACGTAGCACCTACGCTTCAATTCACTACATCATCGGTTGATCAAACTACCAGATGAAGTCTAGAACACGTTTCAGAAGGCATGCAGAACAAACTGTATTTTCCTTCTTTTTTAATACTTTTGAGACTTATGCCTCAAATTCATCCTACTTCATGAAGAAAAAAACCGTCAGAACAACCCATGAATAAACATACGATCACACCGACGGTTATTTCTGATTTTCACGAGATGGAACTTAATCCTTACATTGCTCTCATTCGTTCCAGGAATGAAGTGGCTGCTTCGTCCAGCTTTACGGACTCTTGAGTCAAACCTTGCGCGGCTGCCAGCATGTCGTTTGATGCTGTACCACTATCGGTAGCTGCTTGAGAAACACCCGAAATGTTATTGGTAACTTCAGCGGTTCCGCGAGCGGCTTCTGCAACATTTCGTGAGATCTCATTGGTTGCCGCTGTCTGTTCTTCAACAGCACTGGCAATTGTGGTTGAAATCTCGTTGATCTTGCCAATACTCTCACCGATCGAACCGATTGCTGTTACAGCAACACCAGTTGACCCTTGAATGGCATTGATCTTTTCACTAATCTCTTCTGTTGCTCGAGCAGTCTGCCGGGCAAGTTCCTTCACTTCATTAGCGACAACGGCAAAACCTTTTCCAGCTTCGCCAGCACGTGCAGCTTCAATTGTTGCATTTAAAGCCAGCAAGTTCGTCTGTTGTGCGATAGAAGTAATCACTTTGACAACCTGACCAATCTCGGTACTGGCAATTCCGAGCTCTTTGATTGTTGCGTTTGTACTCTCTGCTTCATTCACTGCCTGTGATGTCATGTGAGATTGATCCTGTACATGACGGGAAATTTCACTAATCGATGCACTTAATTCTTCGGCGGCTGAAGAGACCGTTTCGACATTACGTGTTGCTTCTTCACTTGCCGCCGCTACTACTTGAGACTGGCGTGCGGTATTATCAGCCATATCAGAAAGACTCTTTGAGCTAGCCTGCATTTCCGTAGCCGAAGAAGTAACCACACTCACAATACCTTGAATTTCTGATTCAAAATCGTCTGCCAATTGAACCTGTGCTGTGACGACCGACCAGGAAATCATGGGACCAATATAGTTATTGTCTTTGTCCATAATTGCGGTTGCCAGAAGATCAAGAGTTTCTTCACCCACCTTGATCTTAGCACGATGCGGCAAATTCGAAGGATCTGATAAAAGACGCCGCTGCATCTCCGGTTCTTTGTGAAAGATGTCAATGCTCTGGCCTACCAGTTGTTCGACTGGCTTAGGTAATAAGTGCTCGATTGCTTTTAATTGCTTAAATGAAGCCGGGTTCATGTATACCAATTCATGATCTCGATTTGCCAACAGTACATTGATTGGAATACTGTCCATCATGTTTTGAACACGAGCCATTTCGTTTTCAAGTCTCAGTTTTTCCGTAATCACTTCCCAGGTCACCATGGGACCGATGTATTTACCATCCGAGTCGGTGACAGGACTGACCAGTAAATCCAATTTTTCTGGACCGACTTCAATCGTCGCTCGCGCTGGTAGATTAGATGGATCACTCAGCATCCCGCGTTGATAAGCCGGATTCTTATGAAAGATATCGATATTTTGTCCGATGAGATTTTCCACTTTAACAGGCAAAAACTGCTCCAGAGTTTTCAACTTTTTTACAGATGCTGGATTAACATCGGTAATCTCTAAGTCAGTATTTGCCAGCATGACGTTGACGGGAATGTTCTCCATCATACTCTGGATTCGCGATACGTCTTTTTCAATTGCTTTTTTCGCTGTAATATCGTTCCAGGCTACGATAGTACCAGAAGATGTACCATCTGAGGATTTGGCTGGAGTTAAGTTAATTTCAATATCGCGATCACCCAAATGCGCAGCAATGGTTTTCTCGCCTAGTAATGATTCCAGAGCAGTATGCAGGTCAGGAATTTTGTTGAACAATTGAGAAACTGGTCCACCAACAAGCTGCTTTGGCTCAATTCCTAAGACACTACTCAGATCGGCAAATAGCTCCTGGCCCTTGCGGTTGAGATAGGTTACTGTTCCCTCTGTATTCAAATACATGGTGGCTTGAGGACTGTATTCCGCCATCCCATAAAACTGCTCAAGGTTCTGCGACTGTTCAGTAGCCGCGCTCTGTTCTGTATTCTGTACTGAATCAATCGACATATCACTATTCTCCTTGGTTTTTTTGATCTGCTCTTCAGACCTTGATGGTAGTTCGGTTTGTAGTTGTTTTTTACTCTCTGAGGAATGAGGCATTTCTTGAACAGAATCCCCTTCTTCAAAGTCGGCTCCCTGTGAGCCAGATACAGCCGCCGATTGAAGCTGTTTTGCGCGACTTGAGTCTTTAGCACCTTCAATCATGGTTGTCGCAACAGCTTCGAGTGCCTGACGCCAACACTCTTCCAGTTCTTCATTCCATGCTTCTTCTGCATACTCGGCCAATACACTGATTAATGTATTAGCTACTGGGGGATAATCATCATCCTGGACCCCCATGTCCCCATGTTGTTTTCCTAACTGATGTAATACTTTGGTTAAAGCATCAGGAGTCTCCAGCGATTTCAAAACGAGCACAAGTGCCTGAATTAACTTGCCACGTTGCTCTGAAAAATTGGTAGCCGTAAAATATCGCAGCAAATCTGGATAATCTTCGAATAATTTTTCATAAAATCGTTCTGCCAGCTGGTCAGCACGGGGAGCGACCAATTCAAACGACTCTCGAAGTGCAGTAACATTTAAATCCACAAATATGGCCCTTAATTACCAGTCAAAATAAATATCAGAAAACGACTCATTCAAAATTCAAAATCGTTTCAACATCTAGAATGACAAACAAGCCTTCTTCCAATTGAAAAACACCTATCGTGACAGACCTCCAATGTGGATCCAGTGTTCTTGGAACCGGTTCCATTGAGCGACCTGAAACATTGATTACATCACCTACTTCGTCTACCAGTAAGCTGAATGACTCTTCCCCCATACGGGTGACGACATTCATTGAATTGCCATCTTCTAGATCAGGCAGTCCTAAGCGTTTCCTGAGGCTGACTGCAGTTACAATCTGCCCTCGAAGATTTAACAAACCTTTAATCTCATCGCGTGAGAGAGGTGTCGGAGATATCACTTGTTCGGTGAGTACTTCCTGGACCATATTTACCGGCACGCCAAGTAACTGGCCATCAACCCTAAACGAAACGTATTGACTTGAATAATCTAGTTGTGATTCCATGCCATTACTTGAATCAACCTGTGTTTGTGCTGTACTCATGCATTCACTCCTGCATCAAATTCCATTCTGGCAAAGCAACTATTCAGACAGGAAACAAGTTCATGAGAATTAAATTTGATCAGGAACTGTTCAAAACCAACTTCAGTTGCTCTTGATTGGTTGGCAGAGCTATTTGAAGACGTTAAAGCGATGACGTTAATATCTTTAGTTGTTTCTCGTCCTTTAACCCATTCACAAAACTCAAAGCCACTCATCATTGGCAAATCAATATCAGTGATAACCGCATGGAACTGTGAGTCTCTCTCCAAAAGTTCTATGGCACTGACACAGCTATCACAGGTCACTACTGAATAGCCTTCCGTTTCTAGAGCAGTTGCCACTAACTGGCGAAAGAACATTGAGCCATCGACCACTAAGACTCGAAACGTTTTTTTATCTTCCACACTCTCAAACCAGTTCGGTGTCGAGCGTGTGACATAGTACTGCGTATCAATAACATCGATTGCATTTTTGCCGATGATTGCTGTTCCCAAGACGCCGGGGCGATCAGACTGCATACGAATCACAAGTTGCTCATCAATGATGTCTTTAATTTCATTGACCATGAGCCCCATTGATCGGCTATTATCCGAAAATACGATCACTGGCTGTGGATCAATCGGTTCGCCAGCTCCATACTCAACCCCTTCTACAGAGAGTAGAGGAAGCAAATCCTCACGATATTGAACGACTTTTTGACCACTGTTATTCTCGATATTCTCTTGTGGAAACTCTTCCAAACGAGCAACCAGAGACAACGGAACAGCCATTGTCTCATTTTCTTTGATATTGAAGAGCAGCATGCTGATCGTGTCCCGATCAGTGCCGGAATTCACCTCTTCTGTCGTCGTTTGAGAATGAGCTGCACTATTACCACATTTATTGAAGATCCCACCGACATCCAGAATCATTACAACGCTGCCATCTCCCAATATCGTCGTCCCTTGATAAAGCCCAATATTTTTCAAGAGACGTCCTACGGGCTTGACCACTATTTCTTCGGTGTCAAAGATTCTGGATACAATTAATCCAAACTGGTCTTCGCCCACCTGGACTACAACAATGTTGGTATCATCCAAGTCATCGTCAGCTGGGGGCTGTTCTTCGAGTCCAAGCACTTCGTTCAAATGAACCAAAGGCAGTAGCCGGTCTCGTAGCCGGAAGACTTCTTTATTATGAATGGTTTCAATCTTCTCACGATCTTCTGCTGACAATCGAACCAATTCTACAACGCCTAATTGGGGAATCGCAAATGGCTGCCCACCACTCTCTAATACTAAGGCAGACACAATCGCCAAAGTCAGCGGAATTTTGATACGAACCATGGTCCCTTCACCAATTTTGGAAGAGATATCAACCGTACCACCTATCTTCTCAATCTGAGTTCGAACAACATCCATCCCGACTCCACGACCGGAAACCGAACTCACCTTTTCAGCAGTTGAAAACCCGGCATGAAAAATCATCGAATAGATATGACTGTCAGACACACTAGAAGCATCTGATTCTTTAATTAGACCCTGAGCAATTGCTTTTGCCAGAACTTTATCGCGGCTGATGCCTGCTCCATCGTCCTGAATTTCAATAATGACATGCCCACCTTCATGATAAGCATTTAAATGGACTGTCCCCGATTCTGATTTCCCATTCGCCTTACGTATTTCCGGAGTTTCGATTCCATGATCGGCCGAGTTTCTTACCATGTGGGTCAGGGGATCTTTGATGGCATCCAAAACCGTTCGATCCAACTCGGTTTCTGCTCCTGTCATGACTAATTCGATATGTTTATTTGTGACTTGAGATAAGTCGCGAACTAGTCGGGGCAACTTGTTCCATGCATTACCTATCGGCTGCATGCGTGTTTTCATGACTCCTTCCTGCAGGTCTGTAGTCACTCGATTTAAAAGCGTGATTGGAGCCGCATATTTGGATTCTTCATCACCTCGCGCTAGCTGCAATAACTGATTTCTAGTTAAAACCAGTTCACCTACCAGATTCATCAAGCTATCAACTACATTGACATTCACACGAATCGATAAATCAGCAACACTCACTTTTGATGATTTGGAAACAGCATCGCCTTCTGTTGCTGCAGGAGTTGCAAGCCCTGTTGATTCCGTTTCGGAACTGACAGGAGGAGTTACGGGGTCATTCGAATTATTTATGGGCGGTTGGTCGCTGCTTTCAGTTTGTTCCAACTTCTGACTGTCTGAAGAATCCTCTGGTGCTGATTCTTCAACAGTTGAAGTAACTGCTGACCCAGCGGGTTCTTCAAAAGAAGCTTCCGCTGCCGATTTTGTAGCATAATCGGCCAGTTCATCTAACATGGAAGTTAATGCGGAATGGTCTGTTTTGGGTTCTTCACCAGTCGCTTCAAGACCTTGCAAGAGTTCTTTGATCTTATCGATTGCCTCTAGAACAAGTGAGATAGCTCCGGGGGAAACATCCAGAATTCCCTCTCGCATTTTTCCCAATACATTCTCTGCAGAATGAGCTACGGCTCCCAGATTCGTCAGCCCCAGAAATCCACAAGTCCCTTTGATGGTATGTATGGTACGAAAAATACTGGCTATCAGCTCAGCATTTTGTGGATCTTTCTCTAGCTCAACAATTTCTGAGTCTAGTTGACCTAAATTCTCCCAGCTTTCTGCTAAGAACTCCTGCAGAATATCGTCCATCAGCCCGTCCTGGTGATAAGGGAACGTAATTATAATATTAAATGACATTATGAAGGGATTTAAGTTGCTTCTCAGCAGGATCTTATCAACATCATTTTATGCGTAATCTGTTAATATATTCCCCCTAATCAGGACCTTTCTCCCCAGAATCACCATCGTCATTTCTGCTGGAGCCCCTTTAGGATGTATTAGTCTCAGGTCCGTGAGGGAGGGGAATCCTCTGTATTTTTTTAGACGTCAAAATTTCCAGACACATTTTATTATTTTCCTAATCTCCTTTCTCATATAGAGTTATTTTACTAAACAACAAACCATCATATTTTTAAGAACATTCAATTATTAAGAACTGTAAGGTGAACTTAGCGGTCGGTTGTGTGGTTGTCCCTCGCTCATTACAATCCAATTTGATTTGAATTCAGCTGGGATCCGCATTGAATTCGAAAGGAATTCATAAGACTTAGCGGTTACCTTCAAAGTATAAACATAATTTGTTTTAGAGTAAGGAGTTAGTTACGTGGCTGCTGTAAAGGTTGGTATTAATGGTTTTGGACGAATTGGCAGAATTACATTTAGAGCACTTGCTGCTCGACCAGAGGAATTTGAAGTCGTTGCAATTAATGACTTGGGAGATCCTCAGAAACTGGCATTGCTTTTAAAATATGACAGTGTTCAAGGCCGTTTTCCTGGTACAGTCGATGCCGAAGGCAATACACTGATAGTGAACGGCAAAAAAGTACAAGTCTGTGCAGAGCGAGACCCTCGTGAGCTGCCTTGGAAAGAACTGGGAGTTGAAGTTGCTCTTGAATCTACTGGATTCTTTACCAATCGAGAATCGGATGGCAAACCAGGGTATGACAGCCACCTGACAGCGGGAGCACGCAAAGTCGTCATCTCCGCTCCTGCTAAAGATGCACCAGACCTGACAGTTGTTTTTGGCGTCAATGATGATCAGTTATCTGCCGAGCATAAATGTGTTTCCAATGCAAGCTGCACAACAAACTGTTTGGCACCAATGGCAAAGGTCATTCATGAAAACTTTGGAATTGAGCATGGGCTCATGACGACCGTGCATGCTTACACGAATGATCAGAGAGTTTCAGACCAACTTCATGCTGATCCACTTCGTGCACGTGCTGCCGGAATCAATATCATTCCAACAACAACGGGCGCTGCGAAAGCAGTCGGACTTGTCCTTCCGGAGTTGAATGGGAAATTGACTGGCCTAAGTCTTCGGGTTCCTGTTCCCGTTGGTAGTATTACAGATTTAGTGGTTACTTTAAGCAAAGATGCCTCTGCAGAAGATGTGAATGCAGCAATGAAAGCTGCAGCGGATGGCCCGCTCAAAGGAATTCTTCAGTACAATACCGATCCTATTGTCTCCAGTGACATCATTGGAAATACTCACAGTTCTATCTTTGATGCCACTTGGACAACTCAAATCGGTGGAAATATGGTCAAAGTCTTAAGCTGGTACGACAATGAGTATGGCTATTCAAGTCGAACAGCAGATATGATTGCTCGATTAGCACAACTATAACCTGAATAAGAGCTTAATTGCTCCTTTCGTACAAGACATTATTAACATTACAGCCGAGATGGATTGCATCTCGGCTGTTTTTCCACCTCACCACAACTAAACACATGAATATATATTATAATTTTCGACTAGACGTTGCTCAATAAGGTCGTCAAAATATCCCGCTTCTAATATGACTTCTCCAAATCGTATTCTAATAAGTTAACTCATCAAAGATTCAAAGAAATGTTTTTTGCTTTGAATTGCATATAATTCTTTAAATCAATGATCAATCCTGACCTGTCAGATAAATTCAAATCTCAGTTTCCAGTAATCTCCCCGTCAATGTTGAAGTGTGACTTTGGTAATCTTCACAGGGAAATTGAATTATTGGAAATGGCTGAAGCCCCAGCACTCCATTGGGACGTCATGGATGGAAATTTTGTTCCGAATCTTTCATACGGGGCTCTCTTAATTGAGCGCATCAGGCCTTTAACTCAGATGTTTTTTGACGCCCATCTGATGATCAGCAATCCGGAAAAATACATTGAGGATTATATCAATGCCGGATGTGATTCGATTACAATTCATATTGAAGCTGCTCCCAACCCAAAAGATCTGCTGGAACATCTTGCTCAATCTCGTGTATTGCCTGGTTTAGCCATCAGCCCAGAGACCTCTTTAAATTTGATCGAGCCTTATCTCGAATACTGTGGCTTAGTTTTAGTGATGAGTGTTGAACCTGGATTTGGAGGTCAGTCGTTTATAAAATCCAGTTTACAAAAAATTAGACAGCTCAAGGCCATGATCTCCGATGATACCATTCTTTCCGTTGATGGAGGAATTGGAATGGAAACAATAGCTGAAACGGCAAGTGCTGGCGCAAACTATTTTGTTGTGGGCAGTGCGATTTTCAATCAGACCGATTATTCTACAGCTGTCCGCGAACTGGCGCAAAAAGCCAGGAGCGATTCAGCTTCCTTTACGTAAAAGAGACTTGATACAATGCCAACTGTGGTACTTATTCGACCTGGTTGTACAGACTTCGATCGTGATGAACGAATTCAAGGAACTTTGGACCTCCCATTGAATGCTGAAGGTGAGGAACAAGTTAAAAATCTTGTTACGAAAATCGAAAATTCTGGTATCGAAACAATCATTACATCCTCTTCAGAACCAGCACTCTCAACAGCCGAACAGTTAGGAGAAAACCTCAATATTCCTGTCAAAGAAAAAGAGGGGTTAAAAAATCTGAACCAGGGACTTTGGCAAGGACTCGAATTCGAGGAAGTTCGACGAAAATACCCGAAACTCCTCAAACAGTGGAGCGAATCACCAGAAACCGTTTGTCCGCCTGAGGGAGAATTAGCTTCGGAAGCAGTGAAACGTGTCAAAAAAACACTACAGAAGTATTTGAAAAAGAAGCAAAGTTTTGCGATTGTTGCCTCTGAACCTTTGGCAACTATTATTGCTAATGTATTACGAAACGATCAAACGGAAAAAATCTGCTTTGAGCATAGTGGTCGATTTTGTCAAAATGAATTGTTTGAAATTCTTGAATCACCAGCGAAAAAAGGTGATGCTAAACACGTAATTCTTGACGATCACTCTGAAAAGAAGAGTTCTCAACAAGATCAAGGGTGCCATGACGAAAAGTGGCGGTTCGAGGAGGCTAAGTAAAATGAGTTCTACTCCCAAGTCTAATGTCGATTCATGGCTAAGCCATTCTTCCCGCCCAAAACGAGGAGTCCCCGAAGGGCTATGGTTACGCTGTAATGAATGCAATGCCACTGTATTCAGAAAACAGGTAGAGCAAGGGCTTGGTCTTTGTCCGGAATGCGACCATCATTTCTACATTTCCGCTCAAACACGTATTCAACAACTGCTTGATCCCGACAGTTTTGAAGAATGGTATCCAGATTTATCTGCAGGTGATCCATTGGAATTTGCAGACAAAAACAAGACCTATAAAGACCGCCTGGTTTCTGAACAAAAGAAAACAGGAATGACAGATGCTTGTCTCGTGGGTCGTGGGTATATGCGTGGCCGTCCACTGGTTGTTGGCATCACTGATTCTTCCTTCATTATGGGTAGTATGGGGTCCGTGGTTGGAGAAAAACTGACTCGTGCAATTGAACAGGCCACCGAGTTAAAACTCCCATTAATTATTATTAGTGGTTCTGGTGGGGGTGCACGAATGCATGAAGGAATTTTCTCATTGATGCAAATGGGGAAAGTCTCAGCAGCATTAGGCCGGTACCATGAAAAAGGAGGGTTATTTATCTCCGTGCTGACCCACCCGACAATGGGAGGCGTTGCTGCCAGTTTTGCCTCATTAGGCGACATTGTGATCGCTGAACCGAAAGCACTGGTAGGTTTCGCGGGACCTCGCGTTGTTGAGGCAACTGTCAAAGTTCCGCTGCCAGAAGGTTTTCAAACCAGTGAATTTCTTTTGGAACATGGTTTTGTCGACCGCATTATTTCCCGTCCTAAACTTCGATCTGAACTAGCACGCCTGATCGACTATTGCGTCTAATTCTCACTGAAAACTCGCAATATTTTGAAATTTGTTGCCAAACCTGCAATCATTTGCGTGAAAGGACAGCTCCAGATTCAGTCGTGTTTGGTAGCACCACTTTGCGTATCTCTATAAAGACAATTATACTATTCTTTGTTGGGCTGGTTAATTTCTTATAAGATTGGGGTTCGACTTGCCCTGAATTCACTTTCTGCTGTCTGGTGAATGCATGAATTTTCTAAAACGCTTCTTTTCAAAAGAATCCCAAACGCCGCACGTTAATATCAAAGAACGTTTTGAACTCATTGGACGTGTAGGGCAGGGAAGTATGTCCAAAGTCTGGCGTGCGAATGACTACATCTCTGGAAAAATGGTAGCACTAAAAGTTTTACACAAACAGAAAACATTAGATCTCGAATCTCGTTTTATCGGTCTCAATAAACCAACCGAAGGTGAAATCGCAATTCACTTAAACCATCCCCATATTGTCAAAACGACTGAGCACGGGATCACAACTGAAAACGAACAATTTCTGGTTATGGAATTCGTTGAAGGATATAGCCTCAGTTTTTTGGTAGAATCTCAAAACAAGGACATGCGAGCCAATTGTCTGAGTTACATTATTCAACTAGGTGAAGCAATCCAATATTTCCATGAGGAAAATTGGATTCACCGGGATATTTGCCCACGCAACATAATTGTAAATAATGAGCATGAGTTGAAATTGATTGATTTTGGTCTGGTGGTTCCCAATACAGCTCCCTTTCAGCAGCCCGGAAATCGTACGGGCACGGCAGCCTACATGGCTCCTGAACTTATCAAACGGCAAAAGACCAGTCAAAAAATCGATATCTTTTCTTATTCAGTAACTTGTTATGAAATGTTGACAAAAAGATTACCCTGGGATGCAGCAGAGACGTTGGATGCAGTCTTGCAACATATCAATACTCCACCTGAAGACATTCAGAACATCCTGCCTGACGTCAATACTCAATTAGCAGAAACGATCATGAGAGGGTTGGAACTCTATCCACAAGATCGCTGGCAAACGATGGCTGATATGCTTCAACCACTCAAGGACGTTTATCTCACAAAGCAACAAAACAAAGAAGCATTACCAGAGAAAAATATTAAGTCACCAGCTTCACCTCAAACTATCTCCACGCATAAGAAAACTCAGACTAAAAGCAAAAAAACACATTCTAAGAAAAAATCGCACCACAAAAAGCAGTCTCAAAAATCTGGAAAGTCAACCAAAAAACAAGACACCTATCGGCTACAACCAGACCAGACTTCACCAGAATTGAAATCATCCACAGATTCGACCTCACCACAAGAAAAACCACCTCTAAAGACGCCACCAAAAACAGATCACCTTAAAAAGAAAAATCCCTCGTCAAAAAATAATCGGAAGAATTCTGATGACAACCCCTGATTCCACTCACCTGCTGTTGAGATTCTCTCGATGACATTGACTACTTCTACTTCTATTATTTATCTTTGATTACTGATAAAGTTCATGCCCCTTTCAACTAGACCGAATCATTCGAGCCATTTGTCATCTCTCAATCCTGCGCAACGTGAGGCAGCCACAACTCTATCAGGGCCACTTCTTGTATTAGCCGGAGCAGGTACAGGCAAAACCAGAGTGATTACCTATCGGATGATAGAACTCATTCGCAATGGTGTTGCGCCAGACAAAATCTTATCTGTCACATTCACCAACAAGGCTTCGCGAGAGATGCAGGAGCGAATGACATCCTTGCTGGAAAAAAAACTTCCCGCGAAACCATTCATCTCTACATTTCATTCCTTGTGTGTACGAATTCTCAGAGAAGAAATTTCATTACTGGGTTATCCAAATAAATTTGTAATTTATGATCGAGGAGATCAGGAATCAGCGGCCCGTTCTGCACTACGTGACATTCGAGTGAATGATAAAAGCCTGCGTCCGGGAGATCTGCTCAATCGTATCAGTGGCTGGAAAATGGCAGGTATCTCACCAGAAGAGGCCACAAATTTTACCGAGAATGATTTTGACTTTCTCGCGGCAATGGCATATCGAAAATACCAGACCAAATTGCGATCTAGCGGAGCAGTGGACTTCGATGACTTACTGATGCTGACTAATGAGCTATTTTCAAATTTCCCCGAGGCACTCAAAAAAACCCAAAACAAGTTTGAGTATGTCCAAATTGACGAGTATCAAGACACCAACCTTTCACAATTCAACCTGATCCGCTCTCTGGTAGAACCGCATCAGAACCTGTGCGTGGTCGGTGATGATGATCAATCGATTTATGGATGGCGCGGGGCAGAAGTGCGTCACATTCTTGGTTTTCAGAACCAGTTCCCAGGTGCAAAAGTCGTTCGACTTGAAAATAATTATCGCTGTACAGATAAAATCATTGAGATTGCCAATCGCCTGGTAGCACACAATCGTGATCGACACAAAAAACAGCTAATCGCACACAAAAAAATGGGACCACCAGTACGTTTTCTAGATTTCACAGACGAACTAACTGAAGCAGAAAAGATCGTTGGGGAAATCCGATATCTGCACGAAGCTCAGGAGACCCCTTTACGTGATTTTGCTATTCTCTTTCGCACGAATGAACAACCCAGAGTTTTTGAAACAGAATTACGTCGTACTAATGTTCGCTATCAACTGATTGGTAGCCAATCATTTTTTGATCGGCGTGAGATTCGTGATTTATTGGCTTACCTGAAAACACTTGCTTTTCCTAATGATGAACTTTCCATGCTGCGAATCATTAATACACCAACGCGAGGCATTGGAAACGGCACTATTGAAAAATTAGTTAATCAATCAGTCAAAGAGGGTAATCAATTCTGGGACACTGTTGCCTCTGTAGGAAAATTGAATAAACTGAATGCTCGCGCCAGTACTGGCTTAGATAGATTTCATGATCTGTTAAAGCGTTATCGCACACGGCTCAATCAATCTCCTCGTGATCTTGCTGTAATCATGCAAGACTTAATTAAAGAGATTGATTATGAATCAGAGATCAAGAAACAGTATAAAACTTCGGAACAACAACAAGCCAGAATCGTTATTCTGGAACAATTCATTGAATCCATCAAGGAATACTGCCAGCGATCCAGTGAGCCAACGCCTATTGGTTTCCTGGAGGAAATCGCACTGGGGGACCGAGACAATTTGGATGATAAAGAAGATCAACTTGCACAAGATGCCGTCAAGCTAATGACCTTGCATAGTGCTAAAGGACTGGAATTCCCACGTGTTTACTTAGTCGGAATGGAAGAAGGACTTTTGCCTCATAAACGTTCGGTAGAAGGCACGGATTCAGAAATTGCAGAAGAAAGACGTATCGCTTATGTTGGTATTACAAGAGCACAAGACTATTTGACATTGAGTCGTGCTACCACGCGAACCAAGTGGGGAAAAAAACAGCCCACACTTCCTTCACGGTTTCTATTTGAAATGAGAAACAGTGACGAAGAGTGACTGATTATTGAATCGAAATCATTCACCACTCTCTTCACCGACCCGCTTACATTTCATTAACTGCTGATTATAATACCCAATTGTCTCCTTACGATTCAGCATGCCCAGCAAAATTCCCGGATCCTTTTCATCGACAACTGGTAAAGATTCGACATTGATTGCAGTAAATCGTTGCATCACAGTATTCAAATCATCTCCCGGACTGATTTTCACGAATTCAGACTGCATAATATCTCGCGCCACAGCCAGCTTCCAGAGAGTTTCATCATACAAATAAGCTCGAACGTCGTCTTCTGAAAAAATGCCGACAATTTTTCCTGCATCATCAACCACTGGAAAATAATGCTGCTGAGTTCCTGCAAGCGAATGCACAATCTCATCCAATGATTTTGATTCCGGAATCAGTTGAATCTTTCTTTCAGGATCAAATACGTCTGAAACATGGCTGCCTTCCAGTACATCAATCAAGAAGTCTCCACGATGTGCAGGCGAGTCGAGTAGACTTGGATACTGTTTCTGATAGAGATGAACCCTTTGACAAAGTACAAAACAGAGCGTTGATGCCAGCATGGTGGGCAGGAGCAACGAATAATTTCCTGTTATTTCCGAAACCATAATGATGGTTGAAATAGGTGCGTGTGCAGCCCCGGCAAAAAAACCTGCCATGCCAACCAATCCGTACGCTTCTGGTTGCGTAACCAGGCCAGGCCACAGTCGCTGCAAAAATAATCCTGTTGCAGCACCGACACTGCCGCCTATTACCATTGAGGGTCCAAATACTCCTCCGGATCCTCCTGAACCAATTGTCAATGAAGTTGTGAAGACTTTCACAAAAGCGATCGTCAGCAAAAGCGGAATCCCCAGATCGGCTGCTGATGTTAACGCATCTTGCAGAAAACCGTAACCCGTTGATAAGACTGATAAAGTTCGCATATCTTTTTGAAAAAGATAGTAGAGCCCGACTCCTACTAACCCTGTCAAAAATGCACCGATGGCTGGTTTGAACATCGGTTTAACAGGCAGTGTTTTAAACAAACGATTCGTACCGTAAAATACCTTCACATAAAACATAGCGGACAAACTCAGGACAACAGACAAAATCGCATAGGGAATTAATTCTGCATGCGAATCTACCGTATGATGTAATTCATTACCGAACAGTGGCATGAAACGCAAATTCTGAGGCAGAGACAGGCAATAAACAGAATAAGAAATAATTGAAGACATCGCAGCCGGTACAATCACATCAGATTCGAAATCAGCATTGCTATACAAAATCTCTGCTGCAAATAATGCTCCAGCAAGCGGAGCACGAAATATAGCACCAATACCTGCTCCCACGCCGGCCGCAAGCATAATCCTTCGATCACGTGCAGAAAGTTTTAACGTCGTCCCAACCCAGGAACCAAAACCGGCACCAATTTGTGCAATAGGGCCCTCACGCCCAGCGGAACCTCCGGTCCCCAGCGTAAGGGCAGAAGCGATTGTTTTCACAAAGGGAACTCTCAACTTAATGAGCCCACGTTTTGTGTGGAATGCATCGATTGCGGCATCAGTTCCGTGGCCTTCTGCTTCAGGAGCAAAATTATAGACAATCAGTCCGGATGCCAGGCCTCCCAAAGTGATAACCACTAATAACAACCAGGGTGAAAAACTGACTTTCTCCACTTCTGATTCATATTTATTCTCTTCTGATTCATATATGGAATGTTCTCCCACAGTTTGTGGATGCTCAAAACCGGCGATTGAACTGAGTGAATGATGTTGGACAATCTGCGTCAGAGCATCAAACACGATGGCCCCCAATCCAGCGACAATTCCAATCAAGCAGGACAAAACAAACCATTTGCTACTCGTTTTCAGATCGAAAGACGTCAGAAACTCACCAAATTTTTTAAGAAAAAACATGTTTCAATAGCAATATTCTGGATGAGGTTAGAAAATGATTATCCACTAGGAAAACCAAAAAAATCGGCCTTTGAAGGATAAGATATTCAAGCGCTGATATCGGCTTGCCATACAGTCACCTGGAAAATCCGGTTGAAAGACTTGGATCAAATACCGCAGTCTGTCATACTCTACTGGGTTTTAATCGATTTGTATCTTGTCTTTGATGTTTTTTATTTGAGTCCGCGTGGAAAACTCTCTGTTTTACCTAGGTGTTGAGACTTCAGGACGCTGTGGATCAATCGCGATCTATCACGCTCAACAGAAAATTGCGCAAACCGAGCTGCAACAGCAGGGAAGAAAACATGCACAAACCCTGGTGTCGGAAGTAAAAAAACTACTGTTTCAACTGAAATTGACGCCGTATCAAATTACAGGAGTCGGCGTGAGCGGGGGACCTGGCAGCTTTACGGGTTTGAGAATTGGCACCACTTTCGCCAAAACATTCGGATATGTCACTGGATGCCCCGTACTGGGAATTGATACTTTTGAAGCCATTGCCCTCAATTGTCCACCTGAAGTCAGCGAAACGTACGTTATTTCCAATGCACAGCGGGGAGACTTGTTTGTTGGCAAATATGTTAAAATTGCAGAGAATCAATGGCAAAAATCTGATGAAATCCGCATATGGGCAATCACTGAATTTTGCCGTTCTCTTGAAACCGGCAGCACAATCAATGGGCCTGGAATTGAGTTAATTGAGCCTGCTGCTCTGCCGAAATGCAGGCTACTAGATCCAGAATTCCGCCAGCCAGATGCTGCAAAAGTCTCGATAATAACCGCTAATCTCCTGAAAAAACACCAAACTGCCGATTACCATTCCCTGACTGAAATCTGGGATCTAACCCCTTATTATCTCCGGAAAAGTTCGGCTGAAGAAAAATGGGACGCTCGCCAGCAGCTGAATACAGATTAAGCTGAATACAGATTAAATAGTGAAAATGCCAGACCTTACGCATCGGCAAGGAGCACCAAACGAAAATCGAGTCACTTCTCTGGATTTCGTTTTTTCTGTAAACAATTTCAAGAAGACACTCTCACCCTGAATCCCGCTTGGCTATAATATGGCACAGGGAATTGTTCGATTTCTGACATCTGAGTTGATATCCTACTAAGACAAATTCGAAAGAGTCCTATTATTCCTCATTGTTCGTTAGATTCTTACTTTTTCCATTCTTCAGACTGGAGTTGAATTATGGCTCTTTATGAGATTGAAACAAACGCACACATTATGGTGGGTTGGGCAACTACTCAAGAGGAAGCGGAAAATGCTGCTCAGGAAAATTATCCTGAAGACGAAATCCTGCGTGTCACGCGACGTCCTCGTGATATGTGGGTGATTTCGAAGCGTCTGCTTGGCATTGAAGGCCATACAGAGCCCTGCGATATGGCACGTGAGTGTCTCTTCCGTGCTTCCGGGGACAAAGTTCATGCAATCAGACTTTATATGCGTGATACCGGATCTGATCTACATGAGGCTCAACTGGCAATAGAAACAAATATGTCGGTTGGTTGGTAATCATTTTAGAACGATGCTCAGCACACTATTAAGACAGTAGAAACGGAATGACTTCAATTCGATGATCATACAGGGAAGTCTTGTTAGTTCTTCAGGTACATTGAACAGCCAGATTCGAATCGAAGGCGATCGAATTATTGAAGTGGGTTCAAACCTGGGTGAAGCAGATGTTTCTTTTTCTGATGATTGCCTCATCTTTGCCGGCATGGGTGATATCCACATCCACGCCCGAGACGATGTCGGCGAGTCGCAAATTTACAAAGAAGATTTTTGTACTGCCGGCGCCGCTGCAATGAATGGTGGTGTGGTGCATGTTGCCGACATGCCTAATAACCCCATTCCGCCGATCACGGACGAAAGCTACCACGAAAAAAGTCGACATCTGAAAAAAAGAAATCCTGCGATTCACTTTACGCTGTATGCAGGTATTGGCCCGGGAACCAGACCACTTTCATTTGCAGTCCCCTACAAAGCTTATATGGGCCCCAGCGTAGGAGATCTTTTTTTCAAAACCCTTGAGCAACTTGACGAAACTCTCTCATTGTATCGCGGTTGTGATGTGAGCTTTCACTGTGAAGATCCAATTTTACTTGAGCATCATGCCCATGCAAAAAACCATGAAGATCAAAGACCTGCAGAATGTGAAATCTCTGCAACACGTTTTGCCCTTCAGATGATCGAAAAATATGATCTCAAAGGGAAATTGTGTCATTATTCTGTTGGGGAAGGGCTACCACTGATTCGAGAAGCAAGAAGCCGTGGGTTGCAGGTTACTTGCGAAGTTACGCCGCACCATCTCTATTTTGATCAATCTGATCTGACAGATCAAAACCGTGGAAAAATGCAGATGAACCCGCCTTTACGTACCATCGCGGATCGTCAGGCAATGCTGGATGCACTACGTGAGGGCACATTAGATTACCTTGCCACAGATCATGCCCCCCATACTCTGGAAGAAAACGAGCAGGGAATTTCGGGACAACCGCATCTGGATACCTATGGGGCTTTTGTCACATGGTTAATTCTAGACCAAAATTTTGCCCCCGAACAGGCTGCTCTTTTTTGCTCTGAAAATCCTGGTAATTTTGTAAACCCATATATCTCTCCCAAGAAGTTCGGTAAAATCGAACCCGGCTATACAGCCAGTCTGACCGTACTCAACATGCATCAACCAGTCACAATCAAGCGAGAAGACCTGAAAACCAAATGTGGCTGGTCTCCGTTTGAAGGAATCACATTCCCTGGTTCTGTCGAAGCCGTTTTCATTGAAGGCCGAAAAGTTCGCTGAAGTTGCAACCCTTCCAATGAAATCATCGCATCTGTTCCATCGCCCCAATGACTAGAAATATTGTTCGATGGTTCAGACACAGTATAAAAAAAGAGGACCAATCTTTAGATCAGTCCTCTGAAAGATGTTTCTATTTGAATCCGTCAGTCTTTTGTGCTCAACCGAGGTTAACTACTACTGACACGGGCTTGTTTTTCACTTTGCTGAGTTGCACGTGCTGTCGCACTTCCGGGACGATTCATCAGCCAGAGTAAAACTGGGCTGGCAATAAAGATCGAACTGTAAGTACCGACAATCACTCCTAGAACAAGACAGTACGCAAAACCGTGAATCCCTTCACCACCAATCGTATAAAGGATTAGAACAACAATCAAAGTCGTGATTGATGTCAGCAAGGTTCGTGAGAGCGTTTGATTCAAACTCTCATTGACCATTGTTTTGGTCAGAGCAGGGTTCTTGCCACGCACTTCTCGAATACGGTCGAATACCACAATCGTATCATTCAACGAATAACCAACAATGGTCAGGAATGCGGCGATCATGGGTAGATTGATTTTAAAATCGTTTAGCCCTAATAGAGGCCCTAAGGGAGTACTACTTAAAGAAGCCCCTATTGCGACCATTCCCAGCACTACCAACACGTCATGCACCAAGGCCGCAACTGCTGCCAGGCCAAAGGTAATTCTCTGGAACCGAAACCAGACATAGGCCACGATCGCGACCAAACTGATTAACATAGCCAACAAAGCAGATTCCTGCATTTCACTGGCGACAGAGCTATCAAAACTATTGACTTCATCCAGAATGGCTGTTGTCTCCATCACAGTCTGCATCACATTTAATGCAGTTTTCAGGTCATCAACCGGGAGATCAGGTCCAACTTGCGCTTTCATTTTCTTAAAGCGAGTCGCTTCTTCAGTTGCCTCATCTTTACCGTCGGCTGAAATCCCCTTCAGCTGGAATTCCGGAATACGCTCGTACTTAACTGATTCATCGGCATTCTTGATTGAAGCAGTGGCTTCTTTCAAGTAGTTATCGACAGTCGATGGTTTCAACTCACCACTAAATGTCAGTTCCACTTCGGCACCTGCTGGAGAATTCTCACTTCCTTCGAGTTTCTTGATCTCTCCAAAACTCATAGTCACTTTTCGCAACTTTTGAGCGCTGTCTTTAAATGTCTTATTTAATTTTTCTCTGATTGAATCTGTTGCTTTGACGTCTTCTTCACCTTTATCCGCATCATTCAACGTGGTACGCAGACGGAAATAACGTCCTTCAGAGCCAGGGTCATTTGAAAGCTGTAGCTGCTCCAGAGTTAAACTGTTACCAAACTCAACTTGCAATAGACTGCGGATTGCATCGATATCCTGTTTATCTTCAAATTCGAATGTCACCATCGTGCCACCGGTAAAATCGATATCGAGATTTTCTTCCGCACGCGTAATAACAACTCCCATTCCGATCACAATTAATACGACTGAGAACATCGCAGCAACCATTTTCTTACCGATGAAATCGATACTGGTATGCCCCACGATACTCATCATCTTCAGATCACTGATCCAGCGTTTTCGTTCAAAAATATCAAAAACGATGCGTCCGACATATAACGCGGTAAACATACTCATCACAATTCCGATGAATAACGTCACTGCAAAACCGCGAACCTGATCCGTTCCGATAATATAGAGAACCACTGCCACAATCAGAGTAGTCAAATTCGCATCGATGATGGTCGTAAAGGCACGCGCAAAACCATTGTTGATTGCCATCCTCAAACTGGAACCACGTGCTTTCTCTTCCCGAATTCGTTCGAAAATAAGCACGTTGGCATCGACGGCCATACCGATCGTTAACACCAGACCCGCCAGACCTGGCAGAGTAAAGGTGGCATTAATAAATGACATCGTCCCCATGACCAGCAACAAGTTCAAAGTTAAGCAGATATTTGCTACCAGACCTGCAAAACGATAGTAAATCAGCATGAAGAAAATAACGGCAATTGCAGCAATCACAATTGCCTGCTTTCCCTTCTCCTGAACATCACTCCCTAAAAGAGGGCTGATTGAAAATTCAGAGACGGGTTCCGATTTCAAAGGGACTTCTAATGCCCCTGCATTTAACACGTTAAGCAGATCAGAAATCTCTTTCTGCGTAAACCGACCGGTAATTTGTCCTTCGGCACCAATGGTTGTAATGAGACGAGGCGCAGATTGAACTTTCCCATCAAGTAACACGGCCAGATGGCGATGAAATCCATCCTTACTGGGACGATTTTTCGAGGTTAACTGACTAAAAAGATTACCGCCACGGGCATTAAATGTAAAAGAGACCGCCGGAGTACCATTCTGGTCTGTTGACTGTCGTGCACGAACCAGGTATTTCCCTGTCACACGGCGATCCTCATTTGGCTCAATGATCACCAAAACTTCTTCACCGGTAGTACCATCTTTACGCGTAAGAGGCCGTACAACCATCTGGTCATCCTGACTAAACGGCTCATCGTTATTTACTTCGCGCCAACTGGCAATGACTCGACCCTCGCCATCCCGAATATCTTTACCAGGAGCCTCCAACGCACGCGAAACTAGAGTCGCATG
Source organism: Planctomycetota bacterium (assembly GCA_022600195.1). GTDB lineage: Bacteria > Planctomycetota > Planctomycetia > Planctomycetales > Planctomycetaceae > Gimesia. Next base: position 86,445 of record JAHZKX010000010.1, on the reverse strand, counting down.
ATCGCGCCGATTCGCTACGATATCAAATTCCAGACTTCCCAACCGTGTAATGAGAGATTTGATCCTTTGAACATCATCACTGTCAGCGCCGGGAACAATGACTTCAATCCGGTTTTGGCCTACTTTACGAACGGTTACTTCTTCCGTTCCCGAAGGATTGATTCGACGACCAATGGCTCCCACCATTTGATCCATCACTTCGTTGGAAAGCTCTTTTTCACTCTTGCCTTCGTCAACCTCAAAGACCATATTCGACCCGCCTGCCAGGTCGATTCCCAACCGAATGGCATCACGCCAGTCGTGACCACTGGCAATCTGCCAGACGAAAGGTGTCGCGGCAATGACGGCGGTAAATAATACCAGACCGATTTTGCGTGAAAAATCTTTCATCTTAAGAGCATTTGCTATCAGTGCCCCCAAAATGAATGGTAGAACGAATACGACAACAAGAATGGCTATGATAAACCACCCTGATACTTGTGATGTCGCCTTTTCAGTCACTTCTTCAGCTAAAAGAGCTGTTGAGTGGAAATCAATCCCTGTCATTCAATTAGTCCCAAAACTATCTGATAATATAGGCCGATTTGATCGGCAATGAAGGTTTAAACTGACAACACAGTGCCAGATACTTATTCTCTAAGAGTTTTTCGAAACCAGCTAAGCTATTTCGTTTCTTTCGAATCTTCCTGATAGAGTCCCTGAATGGCGCTACGGCGAAATTTCATCCGGGTGTTCTCATCAATTTTTAATGTGACTTCTTGTTCTTTCTCTGAGATGCTGGCAATCGTACCGATAATCCCACCGATACTTACAACGCGATCATTTTTCTTCAACTCACCAAGGGCCTGCTCACGACGTTTCCGTTCTTTCTGTTGAGGACGGAACATAATGAAATAAAAGAAAATGACGATCGCAATCAGTGGTAGAAATTGAAAAATAGGAGAAGGAGCCGGGCCCTCTTTTACGGGCGCTTCTTCAGCGAAAAAATATAATGTTGTGAGTAAAATGTTCATTCAAATGTCTTCCAAGGCCTATGGAGCAATTCCACTAAAACAATATTCATCAAGAACTTAGGGATACAACTATCCCGTAATCGTAGATTTAATTTTCATGCATGGATGAATCATTGTCTGGTCTGAATCGGCCCAAACCTAAACAATTTCAGGAGTTATCTAATAATTAAGTAAGCTGTATCTTAGAAAGATGCGTTCCAGCGGGCAAGGTGAACCGCCCTAAACTCCTCAACTTGTTCATTGAGTATTGCCTGACGCAAATCTCGCAACAATTTTTGATAGAAAGCAATATTGTGCAGGGAGACTAAAATAGGGCCCAACATCTCCCTGGAGATAAATAAATGCCTTAAATAGGCCCGACTATAATCCCTTGATCCAGGTGAATCACACTCTGGATCCAACGGCTTGGGATCTCTGGCATGTTTTGCATTACGTAAATTGACCCGCCCCTCACTGGTAAATGCCATTCCATTTCTCCCATTTCTAGTCGGCATTACGCAGTCAAACAAATCTACCCCCCTCAATATCGCCTCTATCAGGTCGGAAGGGCGGCCAACCCCCATCAAATAACGGGGCTTCTCTACCGGGAGCATGGGAGTCGTAAAATCTAGAGTAGAATACATATCCTCAGGCTTTTCACCTACACTTAAGCCACCAATCGCATACCCTGGAAACTCAAGGGGAAGTAGCCCCTCAGCGGAACGTTCGCGCATTTTCTGATCTGTGCCTCCTTGAACAATCCCGAACAGAGCCTGATCATCACGCTTCTGGGCATCCCGACATCGTGCTGCCCATTTTGTCGTCCGATCTACTGCATCCTGCATTTTTTCTGGTGGCACATCATGTGGCGGGCATTCATCCAGACACATAATGGAATCCGCGCCCAACTGTTCCTGGATTTTGACCGCTTTTTCCGGTGATAATTCAAATAAGCTACCATCAATATGCGAGCGAAAAACAACCTGCTCATCATCCATTTTCGTGAGTTTTGCCAGACTGAAGACTTGAAAACCACCACTGTCTGTGAGAATGGGACCATCCCAATTCATAAATTCATGCAATCCTCCCAATTCCTGTACAATCTCTGCTCCAGGGCGCAGTGCCAAATGATAGGTATTGGCTAAAACCTGCTGCGTTCCCACCTGTTTCAGTTGTTCGGGCAGCAAACCTTTCACCGAAGCCAGAGTACCCACAGGCATAAATGCCGGTGTGTCTACAATTCCGTGCGGAGTATGCCAGCGTCCAGCACGCGCGCCGGTTTTTGAATCCGTATGGATCAATTCAAAATGAAAGTGAGACACTTCAACTAACTCTTAAGAAGAGACTTGGAAAGAAAATAATCTTGATGATGCCGTGCCCAGACCTTCAGACTTGTTGTAAGGCATCATTGATTATTCCCAGATACCAAAAAGCGATCCGGAAAACAACGAAGATGATAAAAGCGGCAACGAGCGCCCAGATTAGCCAGCCCATGACCGCAGCTAAAGTCGCCAGACTGCGCTGTGCATCTTCCTGAAATCGCGGACTCAATCGTTGCAGAGTTTCAGGAACGGTTCCTGAAGTCTCTCCCACATCGACCATATGGATGTATTCCTCTGTAAATAAGCCTGTATCTGCTAATGCATTCGTAAGGTGTTCGCCATCATTAATTACGCTATTCACACGTGGAATTTCAGCAATGAATGCACCATTTCCGGTTGCTTTCAGGCTGGCATCGAGCGAATCCAGAATATTCATTCCCGCTTGCTGAGTGAGTGCAAATGCCCAGGAAAAGCGTGCCATGGCAAACGACCGCATGCACCCACCCAAAACTGGGATTTTGAGAAACATACGGTGAAAATAGCGTTTACCACCGAACATTCGATCCAATATCTGATAGGCCACAAACAGGACAATTATGGAACCGAACGTACACGTCAGCCAGATCATGGCTCCACTGGGACCTGACAATCCGAGTCCCAATACATCAATCGCCTGGCCTCCCTGGGCACTGGCGATGAGTCCCAGCACGAGAATCATTAAGGCAATTACCAGAATAGCTATAACAAACTGAAACACAGGCCAGGCTATAAGTCGAAAAAAGTTTTTCCGCATATTCAGCAAATGGTCATAATGTTCAGCCAAGGCTTTCAATACTTCAGGCAAACCTCCGCTTTGTTCAGCTACACTGACCATATTCACTAATAATTCAGGAAAAAAAGTTCCCTGTTTCCGCATGGCTGATGTCACATCGTTGCCCGATTTCAACTCGACAATGATCTCACGAAGGGTCTGCTGCAGTCGATAATCTCCCATTTTTTTTGCTGCTAATTCGAATGATTTTGTGATCGAGACTCCGGACTCCAGCATGGTGCTTAATGATCGACAGAGAAGAGCTAACGATTTCAGTGAAGCACGTGCCTGGAACATAGATACAACTTTCCGGGAGCAGTAGAGAAATTGACGGGTTTTAAAAGAACCGTCGTGATACTATTCATTATTGCGAATTACCACTTATCTGAGAGTGACAATCTATTCCACATTGCGAAAAAAATGAAAATTTGTCAGAGTGATCCGTCGGAACACCGGTTTTGTTTATTTTAATCTATCTCGGAAAGCTGTTTGATGGATTTTTTGAAGTTAGCTGGAAAACGGATTCTGGTTTTTGGGGTTGCAAACCGCAAAAGTGTCGCCTATCAGACCGGCAAGGTCCTGGAAGAAGCAGGCGCGGAAGTGATATATGTCGTTCGATCTGCGGAGCGTAAAGAATCCTTATCAAAAGTATTGAAACAGTCGCCCATCTATATCTGTGATGTAGAACATCAATCGGAAATTGATCAGTTACAATCGGAAATCAGTCAGAAGTACGATGTGATTCATGGACTGGTTCATTCGATCGCCTTTGCTGACTATTCAGCGGGCTGGCTTCCCTTTCATCAAACTCCCCGCACCGCTTTTTTACAGGCAGTGGACATATCCTGTTTTTCATTAATCGCGATCTCCAATGCATTCAGTCACATAATCGATCCGGAGCAGGGAAGTGTTGTCACAATCTCCATCTCAACAACGCGAATGGCTGCTGAGAATTATGGCTATATGGGTCCTGTGAAAGCAGCATTGGACTCTTCGATTTGCTTTCTTGCCAAATCATTTTCCAACTTTTCAAAAGTTCGTTTTAATGCAGTCTGTCCCGGCTTGCTGAAAACATCTGCCTCTGCAGGCATCCCCGGTTATGTCGACAGTTACCTGTTTGCGGAAAAAGCAACTCTTAGAAAAGAGGCCGTCCAGACCAGAGAAGTCGCTGACGCGACCGCGTTTTTAATCAGCCCTCGTTCATCCGGGATCAATTCTCAGGGAATTGTAATTGATGCGGGAATGGGTACAAATTATTTCGACAAAGAAATTATTTCAGACCAGACATGATTTTCTGAAATAAAAAAAGCCGACTGAGAATCGTTCAGTCGGCTTTTTTTGTTCACATCACTGGCCGACCTGTAGAGCCAAGCAATGTTCTTAGTTGCCCGCTACACTCTCATTCTTTCTTATCTTTTCCTTTGTTCCCTTTTTGACCCGATCCTTTAGGTCCTTTACCAGCGCCTTTTTGGGTTCGATTTTTCATCATTTCTGCTTTGGCTGCCTTACGTTCAACTTCACTTAGTTTTCCGTCGCCGTCTTTGTCAAATTTCTTAAGCATTTGCTCCCGACTCATTCCCTTTCGCCCTGAGCGTGCTCCCAAAGACTTACGAGCTGCCGCGCGCTCGGTTTCACTCAACTTTCCGTCGCCATCTTTATCAAACTTTTTGATCATCTCTTCCTTACTCATGCGAGGGCCTTTTTGTCCCCCTTTTCCTCGCGCTGCAAAAGCTGCTTTACGTTCGGTTTCGTCTAATTTCCCATCGCCATTTTTATCAAATTTTTTGAGCATTTCTTCCCGGTTAAAGCCTTTACCAGATTTGCCTTTTCTACCAGGTCCTTGAGACCCTTTTCCTTTCGAGCGTGCCTCTCGAGCTGCTGATCGTTCTGCTTCACTCAATTTTCCATCACCATCTTTATCAAACTTTTTCAATATTTGCTCACGATTGGGTCGTTCCCCTTTTTTCCCTTGCTCAGCCTGTATGACTGAATTACCAGCGAAAACAGTAATCCCAAAAACAAACGTTGATACCAATAACAGGCTAACTTTCATCAAGACAACTCCTCATGCTCAAAAATGGGACAGGAAATCGATTCCTGCTTCAGGTTTACTTCACTTAAAATCAAACTCACATGGAAGAGTTTTGTTTCGCAGTTTCTCAAAAAAACATAATATATTGGCGACATTTTAATCTAATCATATTCAATAATTGGGACTTTTGCTCTGAAAATGTGCATTTAAAAAGCTGATCTTGCCCCAATTGAGCTTCTCCTATTATGATGCCCTGGCACTTAGCTTCTCCTGTTCAAATAATCCCCCATTCGACAGCGATAATACTGAAACGATGAGTTCGCAGCATTCACTACCTCAACTGAATCAGATTGATTCCAAACGGATTTGTATCATCAAGCCTAGTGCGCTTGGTGATGTTGTGCAGACCCTTCCCATCCTGCCGGTACTTCACGAACGGTTTCCGGATGCTACCATTTCCTGGGTCATTCGCGACAGTTTTGCGAATCTACTCGAGGGGCATCCAAACATAAACGAAATTATTCCTTTCAGTCGTCGAAGCTCAGCCCGCTATTGGTGGCAATTTTTAAAAGATCTGAAACAACGTCAATTTGACCTGGTTCTTGACCTTCAGGGATTACTAAGAACGGGGATCATGACGGCTGCCACCGGAGCTCGCTGGCGCGTCGGGATTGAGGCAGCGCGTGAGGGTTCACATTTCGCTTATAATCTGACTATCCCAGACACCGGAAGGCTGGTTCCGGCTTATTTAAAATATTGGCGAGTATCTGATGCTTTGGGACTTGGCGAAACTCAAAGACAAACTGACGTCATTCTCAGTGAGGCGGACACATCCTGGGCAAAAAGTATACTCGATAGACAGAACTATCCCACTCCCACTCTCGCCATTCACGCTGGTGCGCAATGGATCACAAAACGTTGGCCTCCGGAAAAATTTGCTGCCGTTGGTGCCAAGGCAATCCGGCACTTTCGCTGTAATGTCGTTCTGGTTGGCACCTCAGATGAACGACCTTTGACCAATCATATCGAAAGTTTATTACACAAATTTGTACCGACGGGTCGTGTTCTCAATCTCGCAGGCGAAACAACTCTCAAACAATTATCAGCGATTCTGATCGAGTCCGATTTTCTACTGACCAATGATTCGGGTCCCATGCATCTTGCTGCGGGACTCGGGACTCCCGTCACAGGAATCTTTACGTGCACCAGTTCACTTCGGTCCGGGCCTCCTGGCGATCAGCATGAGCTTATTTCCACCAACGTTGCTTGTGCAGGCAGTTACAATAAAAGATGCCCGAAACGCGGACCTCAAAATTTATGCTGCATGGAAGAGCTTGAAACCGGACGAGTCTGGCAAGCACTTTCCCGCCAGATTTCTCATCATGTTTCACAGGGCAATGAGAAAGCAGCATAACGAGTTCGCTTTGGTTATTTCTACGGGCGACGAAGTTCATAATAGCGGCTCAACACTCTGACGCGAAAAATCTGATAGGCTGTAATCATTCCAAGTATCGCCAGGACCATTCCATAGATCACGGGATATTGCCACAACACCACTAACTCCGGTCTAAGTATGATCAGAATTGAAAACGCAAGCATTGAAAGGAAGGTCGTGAAGAATACGAGTCTTACATAAAAAAACAGACCGGAAGCAACAATCAGCATCGGATAACCTATCAACAGGATTCCGATAGGAGAATCTGCTAAGACCAGCAACCCGGTTAAAAGTGAAACATCAGCAGCTGACCAGCAAAGTCGCACTTTTCCCTTATTTTTTAAGTGATCTAATCCCCACTGAAAAAACAGCGACAAGATTGCCCACAGGCAAAAAATGGTCATGATCCTCAGGTGATAATTTAGATCCACCCCTTGCGTTGAGTAAACCGTCTGGATAATTCCCGTCGAGAGAAAAATTGCTGATAAGCGAGAGGCTAAAGCGGGCTGCCTGCGAAACCAGCGTTGAAATTCCTGCCGGTATCCCGCCGGTTGTGCCTGAACTGGTTCTCCTGCAATAAATCGCTCCAGGTCATCGGCCAGTTCACTTGCAGTCTGGTAACGTAAATCAGGATCTTTCTCCAGGCACTTCAGACAGATCAGCTCCAGTTGAGAAGGAATGCTGGCATCGAGCGTATGAGGAAGGGGAGGTTCTCCTTCAATAACATAAACCAGAGAATCCAGCGGGCTGTTCTGTTTGAACGGAGAAATCCCTGTTATTAATTCATAAAGAATCGTGCCCAGACTGAAGATATCGCTGCGTGCAGAAATATCAGCAAGCTGTCCTGCTGCCTGCTCTGGTGACATATAACCGGGAGTTCCTACAATCATTCCACTTTGAGTATGTACGTCATCTTCCAGATTGGTATGTCGAACATCAAATATTTTTGCGAGACCAAAGTCAGTGACAAAAGCTATCCCGTTTTCATCAATTAAAATATTCGACGGTTTTAAATCTCGATGAATAATGTCCCTGGAGTGAAGGTAATCAACAGCTTGCGAGACCTTTTGCATCAGAGAGGCAATCTGATAGAAATCAACCGGTGCTGTCCCCGATGTTGCCTGTCTTTTTGTATTCGCTAATGAACTTCCCGAAATATAGTCCATCGTGAAATAATGTTGCCCCAGATACTGTCCGACTTCATGAATTGAAACAATATTGGAATGCTGCAATCGTCCTGCTGCCTGAGCTTCAAGATAAAACCTTCGTACTTCTTCTTCAGAAGCAAATTGATTACTTAAAATTGTTTTCAAGGCGACAATGCGGTTGAGGTCTTTCTGTCGTGCCTTGTAAACCACACCCATTCCCCCACGTCCGATTTCTTCCAGCAATTCATAATTCCCGAAATCAATCTTTTGAATAGTGAGTGGATATCCTGAAGTACTGCTACTCGATAATATTTGTGTTGGATCTTCCGGCCCCAGAGAATGCACTACCAGACCAGAATGATCGTTCTCTGGAGCTAAACGTTCGAGGGAATCCAGATAAGTCATTATTTTTTTTAATTCAGGATTGACCATCTGTAAATCATGGCAGCTTTCCTGATCATTGGCTTGTAAGTAATTTAAGTATTTATTCAACACTTCAATTGCAAACTTGGATTGATCGTCTTCCTCAATTGACACTGGGCTCAATACTTTCTTTTTCTCAACGTGTACCTGTACCAGATCATTTGTATCTGCTTGTAAAACTACTTAAACACTTTCAAGTAGTTCTTGTAATCGATTCAGAGACCTCAGCCAGAGCATTTGCGCTGCACCTGGACTTCGATTCATTCTTTCAGCGACTTCTTTAAAGGAAAGGCGTTGTAAATTTCGCAACATAATGACTTCCTGATAATCAGCAGGAAGTTGCGCGACTGCTTCTGCCATGAGAATTTCCTGTTCTCGATTTAACAAGATACGACTGGGAGTCTCGGTCTGGTCTTTCAATTCCCATTGCCGCTGGTCAGAATTCCCAGAAACGCCTCCCGCTTGATCGATTGAAAACTCTCTGCTTACGTTTCGTTTGGCAGCACCTTGATATTTCCGGGCAAAATCCAGAGTATTATGGTTTAAAATCCCTCGTAACCAACCCAACCATTCTGCTTCTGTCTCGCCCTTAAAGTTATCGATTCCCTGATGCGCTTCCAATAAGGTCTGTTGGACTAAATCAGAGGCGTCGAACTTAGTGCGCATCCAGCCCTCAATTTGAGCGCGTGCAATTAAAGAGATATAAGCCCGGCACTTTTGCAATAATTCATTTTCTGCAGAGCGATCTCCCGATCGGGCTTGATGAATCAGCTCTTCAAAACGTGATTGAGTCATATTTGATTCCTGGAGCCACTAAATTCTGCAGTCAAGTACGTTCAATCCTTACAAGGGAAAATGGTCTCCTCACTTAGATTACCGTTTTTTGTATTTAGTGCTAGCCTCTTTGAGTAATGCTCGCTCCTGATCGGTCAAACTTGCTTCACCTTCGCGACTGATTTTTTCCAGAATTGCATCTACTTTTTCGTCCAGTCCTGCCTTTGAGAGTTTCGAATCGGGTTCCGAATAGACACGCAGATTTTTCTTTCTGGCTTTGCTTTGTAATTTGAATGAATTCCATTTGCCATTGAAACCCGCAGTCAAATTCCAGCCAAAGTACTTATAGGCTACACCAAACGCGGCACCTCCCAGATGTGCTACATGCGCAACATTATCACCACCGGGATTTATGACACCAAACACATCTACAAGAGCATATAGCACTGCCAGCCAGCGCAGCTCGATCGGTAAGATAAACATCAAAAGCACGGTCATGCGTGGAAAGTACATGGCTGTCAAGAACACCACAGCCATAACACCACCAGAAGCACCAATCACAGGAGCACCGCTGATAGCAATATGACAGATTCCACTAATCACAATGCCCATCAGATAAAATACTAAAAACTCCCGCGAGCCCAGAATCGGTTCAACAGAACGACCAAACATCCAGAGCACAAACATATTGAAGAAGATGTGCCCCAAAGAGGCCGTTGAATGGCAGAAACCATAAGTCACAAACCGCCAGATTTGGAATGAAGGAAAGACGGCATCGCGCTGTAACGCGAAAGCATTCAGAATAGAAGGCGAGGTATTTTGAAGTACAAACACAATAATGTTTGCAATGATCAAATATTTGATGGCCCAGCCACCGGAAGTCGTTTTGAAAGAATTGTAGTTTCCTCCGCCACTTTCATGCCGCAGGTAATCCCGGCTCTCAATCCCCATCGCCCAACCTATCCTTGCTTTTTATTTCGTAACTACGAACGTCCTGAGAGCCAGGGTCTACCATCCATGATTCATTTATCAGAAAACACTGAACGACTATTTTTTTTCTTTCGGCAATTTTTTAGTCAGATTGCTGACTTCATCAATCAGTGCCCGTTGTTTCTCGTAGACGTTTAACAGATCACGTCGCAATCGGTCCGTTACTTGAAACTCCTGATTTCGTATTTGCTCTTCTTCTTCCAGGCCCGCTACTAATCCTTTTCTCAACTCGACAGGCAGGATCTCATCCTGAGGCGCCTTATCAGAACCGATCAGCTCATTCACTCTTGCATCCAGTCGTTGCTTTGCAGAAGCCATTAATCGATTCAAATCCTGAATCCGGTCCTGCTTTCTCTTAATTTGCTGATTGCGCTCCACAAGATCGTCACGTAGAGCCCTCAAAGCAGAGATGAACTGGGATGGTACCAGTGCTCTTAAACGCCAGGTACCATTTTTCCAAGTCGCAACTTCCCCTGGTTGGGGAGGGGTAACGGAGATCAATAACGCACCGTTCGCTTCCAGTGCGTTGACTCGAAATGCACCTACATAACTGACTTTGCCAGGATTGTTTGGATCTGGTTGAAATGCAAAAATCACAGCCTGTGCCACTTGCTCATCGCCTTCCTGAGCACTACCCAGACCCTGATTTCCACCAATATCAATTTGAATTTCACCCGTTTGCTGATTGGTTACTGTAACTTTTGCATCCCAGTAACGATTCCAACCCAGCATCAGCCGTGTCAGCTGGCTGCGAAGTTCTTTATTTTCAGCCTCTTTGGATTCAAGTTCCGCATCATTCTTCTCAATTTGTGCCTTGTTTTTTTCAACGACTTTCAGCCAGCTACCACGAACATCAAGCATCTTTGATGTTAACATGACAGCCCCTACAGCTGTGAGAGCGACAATCCAAACCAGGACAACTCCAGATTTATGCATCTTTTTTAACCTTGATGAAATCGAACGAGCACATTCACTCGTTATTCTATTTCGAATTATGACTACTTTATATCGGTATATTCTACGAGTTTTTTAGAATTGACTTTCAAAATGGCAAGGAGCTTGAATTACTCTTACCATCTTGTCCATTACATCGTCATCCAATGAGTGTGAAAACGAAAATAAATCCTGTGGTATCAATTATTCTCGCGTATCCCGAACCAGATAAGGTCACGAGCCAATGAATCGTTAAGAAAGTCAAGCAGGTAGATAGCTTAATGATAAGTCCCTCGGTAAATCAGGGTCAAGCAGAAACCGCAATTATCGACCTGATCCTGACTGGATAATCGCTAAAACCGACAAATGTGAATCATATAAAGGCTCGAATCGATCTCAGAAACAGAGGCTCATCAGTACGAGACCAGAAAACAGTCTCGTTTCTCCCTGAAAACCCGAACTTTCTATCCCCGGATTCCGTGCATTTTTCAGTAAGATGACATATAAAATACCCTGATTCTTCACTGTGTCTTAGAGAATCGAGCTTTGGAGCATGCTTCGAATCTTCTTAGTTTGCCTGATCAGACGCGTGTCGAATTTTGATTGATCTCAGGGACATGAAACTTTGTCATCATTACTACCAACTCTTCAAGGGAAACGACAATGTCAGCGGTCACAGTAAAACGATCTGAACTTAAAGCCGGGGAAGTTTTATGCAGCTATTGTACAGCGCGTTGTTGTCGCTACTTTGCTTTGCCAATTGAAACTCCCGAAGACTGGGAAGATTTTGATCACATGCGCTGGTACGTTATGCATGGCCATTGTTCGATTTTTGTCGAAGAAGACACATGGTTTTTAATGGTATTTGGAGATTGCAAATACCTTCTGCCAGACTTTCGATGCGGTAATTATGAAGACCGTCCTAAGATTTGTCGTTCGTACACAACCGATGATTGTGAATACGATAACGATGGTACTTACGATCGTTTATTCGAAACTCCAGAACAAATTTGGGAATATGCCCATGCTGTTCTGCCTCCAGTTAAAAAGAAAAGAAAAAAATCTCAAACAGGTACGCATACTCAAAAACTTCCTGTCGTCCATGTCTAGCATCCATGTTGATGATTTTGTTGTTTCGTTAAATCATACTCCCAGCTCTCATACATACGATCGCAATGAGATCCCTAATGATCAAAGTCGGTAGAAAACTGTGAAAAAAACATTAATTACCCCGCGTACACTCAAGGGGTTTCGGGACTATCTTCCAGCAGCCATGATTCCCCGGGAACAACTGATAGAAACAGCTAAGTCAGTGTATCGTAGTTATGGTTTCAGCCCAATCGATACTCCCGCCCTGGAATACACCGAGATTCTCACTGGAAAAGGGGGAACAGAATCAGACAAGCAAATGTTTCGATTTGAACAGGGAGGACGCGATGTTGCCATGCGATTCGACCTGACAGTTCCCTTTGCCCGATTTGCTGCACAGAATATTAATGAGCTGGGAATCCCGTTTAAACGCTATCATGTCGGTACAGTCTGGCGCGGCGAGCGACCTCAAAAAGGGCGATACCGCGAATTTGTTCAATGTGATTTCGACACCATAGGCACCACTTCCAATTCAGCCGACATTGAGACACTTTTTGTCATCCATGATTTAATGGTCCAAATTGGATTTACAGAGTTCAAAATCCATATCAACAATCGCATGATTCTCAATGGACTCCTGGAAACACTGGGGCTGCTCAATCAATCAGCAGAGGTCTTAAGAGCACTCGACAAGCTTCCAAAAAGTACTCCCGAGGCAGTCATACATGAAATGAAAGAGCAGGGTAGTCTCACTCAAGCACAGGCAGAAAAAGTCATTTCAGTGACGACCGCCAAGGGATCATCTGAAGAAATTCTAAATGAACTTGAGCAGCAACTATCCGGAAATTCCTGTGGAGAACTTGGTATAAAATACCTGAGGGAATTATTCCAATCTGGAGAAAAAGCCGGCATTCCCAGCGAACGTATTGTACTGGATCCCTCAATCGCACGAGGCCTCGATTATTACACTGGTACCATTTTTGAAACTTTTTTGAATGAGTTGCCAAACATTGGAAGCGTGTGCTCAGGAGGTCGCTACGATAATCTGGCCGAACTGTTCACAACTCAATCACTGCCGGGCGTCGGAGCAAGCCTGGGTCTCGATCGCCTCTTGGCAGCGATGCAGGAACTGAATATGTTAAATGAAGTTTCGACTCCTGCCTCGATTCTGGTTACCCAGATGGATGAACTTTATACTCCCGAATATCTCAGACTATCACGTAATCTGCGACTGAATGGTTTAAACGTTGAAGTTTATCCTGACACCAAAGCAATCAAAAAACAGTTCAAATATGCCAACCGTCATGGATTCAAAATCGTCATTGTTGCGGGAGTTGACGATTTTAAGAACCAGGAATGGCAAGTCAAAGAATTGCAGACCGGAACTCAAACAGCGGTGAAAGAATCAGATTTATTCGAGTTCGTTTCTCACCTTCTGGTGGCTGAACAGAAAAGTTAGCCTGCCCAAAATCGATTTGGCTAAAAGCCAAATCAGCCCATAACTATAGACTTATACAGCACATTTCGATAACATCATCAAATGATCAGTTCGCTAGTTTTGGTTAGTAGATTTGGGGAGATTGCTGGCTATGGTCCTTCGCAGAAACCATTACGATGCCGCTTTTGAGAGCTACCTGCGCACTTCAAGAACCCCCTATGTGGCGGTAGATGAAAAACGAAGAGCGTTAGCGCAAAATTCATCGATCAAATCATTGGACTTTATTGTATATGCGAAACAAGGTCCCAACCTGCTGATTGATGTCAAAGGGAGAACGGAAATTTTTCCGGATCAAAGAAATAAACGCCGCTGGGAAAACTGGGCTACGGTTGAAGATATTCAGGGACTCCAACAATGGCAGGAACTGTTTGGAGAGGGCTTCATTTCTGGTTTAGTCTTTGCCTATCAGCTTCCGGCTGATTCCATTTCAAATAATCTGGAGAAGCTCTACGCCTATAAAGGAAACCTATATGCGTTCTATCTGGTAAAAATTGATGAATACCGTCAAAAAATGAGACCCCGATCCCAAAGTTGGCAAACGGTTTTTCTTCACCAGCGGGACTTTTATGAAATGCGACAACCTGTAGAAACGATCATCCAGTCCTGAATTCTCTGCTCGATCGTTTCGACCGAATCCTCACAAGTACCAAGACTGCCAGAAGGAGCATATACAGAAACTGAGCACTTCTTGTATTTTTCCCTCGGGATTCTGCCGGTAATCTACTTTTCATGATGCAGTTTGGCGAGTTTGCTGATACAATTCTCTGGCAGGTATCGTTTGAATTTCGAATTGGATTATAGAATAAATGATTATGAAGAGATCTAATAGCATACTGCAGCGTTTATCTGGTTTGTTATCTATTTCCGGTTTTTTTCTGCTATCGGCAACTACAGTTCTTGCACAAGAAGAGCGAAAGAGTGGTTTGGTACAGCAGTCGCAGACATCCATCTTTGAGTACCTTCTTGTCGCTGTCTTAATCGGAGCCGCTTTGTATGCCATCTGTCGAACGAGCTATCGTTCCTGATCGAACCTGAATCTCTTTTCCTCTACGATCTTTTAGTTCTAATGCGACCAAAGTTATCGGTATCTGAGCGTTCTTCCCGCAGGGTCGTCATTACGGGCATTGGATTAATCACGCCTTATGCAGTAGGTCGAGAGCAATCCTGGCAGAATCTAGTGTCTGGCAAATCTACCACTTGTCTGCTTGATGATTTGTCAAATCAATTAAACCGTCCGGTCGCAGGCGGAGTGATTCCAGATCAACAACTCTCATCAACCTCACCGTTGAACCAGATCCCATTTCAGACAGAACCATCAATTACATTAGCTTTAAAAGCAACAGAAGAAGCAATCCAGGATGCTGATTTGGATTTGAATCAGATTTCCAGAGAATCGACAGGATGTGTGATTGGTTCCAGTAAAGGAGGTATGGCCAGTTTCGCACAAATGGCTGAGCTGCCACACATGAGTCTGGAAGATCAAAAACAAGTCCCCTCTGATTTCTGGCTGCAATGCTTCCCTAACGCTGCCAGTCAATCTGTGGCGAAACATTACGATTTACGAGGGGCTGCATTAGCTCCTGTTTCGGCTTGTGCTACAGGGTTTTCAAGCATCATGCGGGCAGCAGATTTAATTCGAGATGGAGTTTGTGATACCGTTTTTGCAGGAGGGGCAGATGCTTCTCTGTTACCTGCCGTCTTAGGATCATTCCAACGCATGGGAGTCCTGGCAACAGACTTTCAGTCTTCCCATGAAGCCTGCAGACCTTATGATCGGAGAAGAAATGGATTTGTCGTTGGTGAAGGGGCCGGAATCCTGGTATTAGAATCATTAGAGCATGCCATAAATAGAAATTCGGTTCCTTATGCAGAATGGCTCACTGGTGGTCTGGGTTCTGACTCCACGCATTTAATGCAATTTGATGTCTCTGCAAAAAGTCTTGCGAAATTGATTACCGGAATCTTGGACCGCGCTCGCATTTCCCCCTCAGAAATCGACTATATAAATATGCACGGCACTGGAACTCAGATTAATGATCTGTATGAAACACGAGCCATCAAAAATGCGATGGGGGCTGTATCCCATTCAGTCAGTTGCTCAAGTTTAAAAGGAGGGATGGGACATCTACTGGGTGCTGCAGGAAGTGTCGAACTGGCTTTCACATTGCTTGCCATGCGTGATAATCTGGTTCCACCAACAGTGAATCTGGAAAATCCTGATCCGGAGTGTAATTTGAATTATACACCGCTCAAAGCTGAGCCGAAAGAAATCAAAAAGGCAATGAAACTGTCATTTGGCTTTGGAGGACATCTGGTCGCGGGACTGATCAGAAAATGGGATCCTTCAAGCTGACACTGATTACGGTACAAATTGAGCGGATTTTACAAAATTTCTAAATTCCTCTTCCGCGTTTAACAGCTGCTCGCGCGGCCCTGTCAATTTGAGATAAAAATCACGTGGATTACGAGGAATCGCTACGCCAATCATTCTCATTCCGGATTCTGCTTCAGAATTGAGAGCCGGCCCGGCATCAAATGTGCCCCTTAAATCCAACCAGATCGCATCGATCTTATCTACTCGAATTGATTTCTGTTGAGGCGTTTCTCCAGGAGGTAATTGAAACTGCCCAATCCACCTTTTCAGATTTGCATCAACACCACCACCAACAGAAGAAAGGGTCAACTTGACGTCATTACCCGCCCGGGGAATTTTGAAACTGGCGGTAACAAAACCTTGTTGCGCAGGGGATAATGCAACCTGTTCCCAACTCGAGGGTACCTTAAACCGAATCCCATCAAATTCTTTGAATTTAGAGGTTTGTGTCTCCACTTTCTCTGACTGAGAAGGTTCCACAGACAGTGATGCAGCTTCCGGGACAGGGGGGTCGGTTTTGAATTCCGAATCATCAGAATTACAACTCAAAACACCAAAAATAGCCAGTGGCAAAAACATCAACCAGAATTGTAATTGTTTTGTCAAGACCTTCAACATCTCCTCCCAGATCATTATGGATCAGATTACTCAAAGAAGTAAATTCTGGGAGTTTAGTTTATCAGTTCACGCAAGAACCGACCAGTGTTTCCGAGTTCTCATTATATTTTTGTGAGAGCTGAGTAATTTCTTCACGAATCTCGAAATAGGCATCAATCACATCAGAGTCCCATTGAAATCCTTTACCCTCACGGAAAATAATTTCCAGTTTTTCCAGAGGCATACCATTTCGATAAGGGCGATCACTGCCCATTGCATCATAGGCGTCAGCAACAGCAATAATGCGTGCCATCAATGGGATATCTGCTCCTTTTAATTGATCTGGATAACCCCGCCCATCAATTTGCTCATGATGGTTTCGAATTCCCGGTAAGATATTTTTCAGTTTTTTAATTCCAGACAGGATTTTGTAACCAATCATGGGATGATTTTGAACTTGCAAATATTCTGCATCAGTCAGTTTGCCTTCTTTCCGCAGAATTCCATCATCCACACCAATTTTACCAATATCATGCAGCAGTCCTGATAGATAGATTTCCTGAAGAAACTCTCCGGAATATCCTAACTGTTTTGCCAGTTGTTGCGCAATCAATGCCACCCGCTCACTATGGCCCCTGGTGTAGGGATCCTTCGCATCAAGTGTTGATATAAAGGACTTTACAAAACTCAACATCAATTCTTCCTGTTGAGCATACAGGTCAATATTTCTCAGATGAGTACCTAAAAATGATGCGATGGAATTTAAGAGACTTGCCTGAACTGTCCCGTATTCTTCGCTTTTCAACAAATTACAGCTGAGAATCCAGCCGTATGATTTGGTTCCGTCAGAGATAGGAACAAGCACCAGATTATGAAGATCAGGAAATTCCAGGGATAGTAGCGAACTCTCTACTTGATTGATCACCAGAGGCTGATTGAAGTTATAGTTATCAAACTGAGCAACCAGTCGGGCCAGAGTTAACTCATCAAAACCGGATTGACTGTGAGACATAAACTGAGAGATATTTTTTTGGTCTTCAAACCAGATAATATTGGTATCTGCCTCAATCAGTGTTTCAATTCGATCCAGACAAAGTTTTCCCAGTTGTTCAGGACTCTCAGAGATCTTTAAATGTTGAGCAACTTCATGCAACAGACTGATTTCTTCGAAGGTCTCATCCAGACACTCTGAGAGGTTATCGACTTCATCATTTAGTTGTTCAAGTTGTTGTTCTTCTTCAAAATGAAGAATAGCAAGGCTCAACAGAGCATGTAACGACTTAATATCCAGAATTCTCTGTTTTTCAAGCCAGGAATCCAATTCATCCGAGGCCCACTCTCTTTCCACTGCTGCCAGTACAATTTCTGTTAGTTTTTGCTTCTCTTTGGAAAAGACAAAACCAGCGATCGATATTTTTTGATTCTTCTCGTCCACTAGAGGGAAAATAAAATGAATGATCCCATTCGCACTTTCAATGAGAGTTAAACCATTTGCTTTTTCGATTTCATCCAGTACATCTGAGGGCAAAAAAGGGAGAGATTGCGAATTTGTTCTATCTAAAACAATCCCATTAATTGAATCAAAACAGAACATTGAAAGTCCTGTCAATTCTGATATTCGCTTCATCTGTCTGATAGCACGATCGATTTTTGCCTCTTTTTGCAAATTCCGATCCCACTCACCACCACATTTGCTGAAATTTGACAATTTCTTCAGTGAATCAGTTGTCCCTATAGCCATGGCCCTACTCTCTACTTTCTAAAGGAATTTTTCCATTAAAAAGTTAGTCCGTAGATACAGAGCCGCAACTTCGAATATCCCTCCCTGTCCAGATTGGTTCATTCAGAGTGAAAATCAGGAATTTTCCTTGTCCAAGGCGGGTATTTGCTAACTGGATAAGAATTTCTCAGTAGAAGTGAACATCGTAAGAAATCACCTCGATCTCATCGAAATTTCTTTTTTTTTGGGCTACAAAGAGTATCTAACAACAGGCATCACACACTCTATCCTTTTTAAACAAATACACTTAAGGCACTATAAAGCATCTCGTCGCTTCGCGATCAAATTCGTACTGGTCACAGAAATCGTTCACTATTAGTCAAGATTCAAAGAGACAAAAGTGGCTGCCAAATGTGGGATTTTACCGGTCAGTAAAATTAAAGGGAATTTACAGGCAGATTGGCAAAATATTAATCCGAAACATGAAGATTTTGATCAATCGTTTTTGAATTTGCCACTATCGTCAGGAAATTCACAAACTGAGGTAGAGAACTTGAAAAGATGGGGTGCCTTCAAGTATCAGAATCGGTCTTTCGATATCTGGCACTGACCTGATTCAGCTGCTGCCGTTCTTTTGATGTCAGAGATTCCAATCCAAATTCGTGAACTTTATGAAGTAATAAATCAAGTTGTTTTTCGGCATCACGGCTTTTTTCCCGCTCACGAAGTTGCTTTTGAACTTTTCTTTTTTCCCGCCATTGTTGGAAAAAACCAGCTTTTTTCTCAGTAAAATTCCCACTGGAACGCTCAAGACTGGTATACCCCTGAGAGAAATCATAACCAAATACGGAATCATCTAATGAGTCCTCCCTGGAAGCGGTCGTGAACTCCAATAAATTCAACATTAAGAGCAACGCGCTGAAAAACACAACCCATACACTGGAACTACATAGACCGATTACCATTCCCAAACCGCCCAGCCAAAAACCGACGTTAATTAAAATCATATGTACGATCGTTTCATCAAAACGACGCGACAGAATGATTTGTAAAATTTTTCCCCCGTCGAGGGGAAGAACGGGAATTAAATTAATCAATAAGAGTAGCCAATTAATGCTGAATATCAGCAAAAGGATCGCCTGACCGAAATGACTACTTAAATCGACAACTGGCAATTTAAAGGGATTCAAAGATGCGGAAAGGTGCTCCGACCAGATGACTGCTGGAAGTGTAATCGCACAAATTAGCAGGTTAACAGCAGGACCACCTGAAATTGTCATTATCCGGGCAGAAATTGAACGACCTGGCGAACAGGGAACAAGCCCTCCCAATGGCCATAACACGATCTGATCTGCTTCACCTCCGCTCATACGACAGGCGACAACATGTCCCATCTCATGCAGAAAAACACTTAAAAAAAGAATGGCGAATAAAGAAACTCCCAGCTCTAGAGAATAGTGAGCCCAGAAAACCAAAAACAAAACTGGTAGAAAAATACTTACACGAACCTGAGTCAGAAACCAGGTTCCAATTGGAAAAGACCAGTGTAATGGATTCGAACGACTCATCTTACTTAGACCTGAAGAATATCATCTCTAAAAACTAAAAAACATCGCTTTATTTCAGATTAGTGCAGAAAGCAGATTCATTATCTGAACTCACAGTGCCCCTCACATTATTTGCAAAAAAATCCGCCAAATAAATCCTTCGTAATCTCGCTCTTTTTCAATGGATAAATCATAATCAATTCAGCTGGCTAAAACATCCCCAATATTTTTTTCTTGCCTATTCCTGCTGCAATTTTTGTCAAAGTTTCCCACTCAGGATCTCCGACCTGATGAATGCATCTTGTGGAAATTGCTAATACTCCGACCACTTGATTTCCTTCGAAGATTGGTACCGCATATGACTGTTGCGCCTCAAATTTTCGAAGCCACTCAGACGATCCCTCAAGGCCAGATTTCTCACCATGCAGAGTTCCTGTCGCTGGGATTTTTTCTACAATCGCCTTTACAATTCCCAATCCGGTATTTTCCAATGGTACTTCCCGAGTAAATTCTGCAAATTGTTTTCGTATCTCTACATCCATTTCCTTAACAGCATGAAAACCGACCTGGCGCAAAATGTTATTTCCACAACACCATAACCCAATTGCTCTCCCCTCTAATAACCCCAGAATCTGGGCCAGCACAGGGACAACTGTTTTTTTTCCCCGTAAAGCTGCTTCAAGTTGAACAAGAATCTCGTTGATCTGTTGTTCCATCAGTATTTCTTCTCCTCAGACATCTGAATTCAGACTGTGTGCGACTTGAGAGTTCATGATAAAATATCATTAATCTAAGTGCGCTATTCTCTCTTTTGACATAATGGTTATTTCCAATGACCAAATGATGTCAATTACTATCATAGATAATCCTTGAATGAAAGGTTATCTATCGTATACAATAGTCTTAGCTGTATAATTTCAAATTCGTTAATCATTATTACATTTCTGCGTATAACCATACAATTACAGTTGCAACAACTCATTCTTTTTTGATTGCACTGAGTCACACACTTAATCCCTCTGGCACTTGTAACTTATCGGACGATAGAATATGGATCTTCCAACTTGCCCATCTTGTGGAGCATCAGTTCTGGATGAAGATGCATCAGAATGCCCTTTCTGTGGTGCATCTATGACTGCCTCTTCATCCCCCACATCCCCAGCAGGTAAATCGAGTGGTACAAAACAACCATCTCAGGTAGAAACTGATCAAAAAAAACCTATAACCAAACGATCTAAACGTGAAACGATCTCTGATGACGATCCTTTTGATCTGGAACGTCAGCAACAGACCAAAAAAGTGATTCCCCTGTCACGGAAGCCTGCGAAAGGAAAGATGTTTCGTGTCGTGTGTCCCATGTGTGACACACCTGGTTTTGCTTCTCCTAAGGTAGTTGGAAACGAAGTGAAATGTCGGAATCCAGAATGTCTGGCTCCTGTGTTTCTGGTTCCTGATTCCACTTCCCAGGAGCGAAAACCAAAAGAGGAATCTAAAACTGAAGATAATAAAAACTCGAAATTGCCGCTGATTGCAGTTGTTGTGCTAGTATCTGTTTCCCTGGGCGGTGCCTATTGGTACTTCACTGGTGTCGAGGACTCATCAGAACTAAGCAAACCATTTGATAATCCAATAATTAATCAAGCATCTCAGAAATCATTCCGACCCGAAAAAAATAACACCCAAGTCAATTCGAAGAATAATAACCAACAGGCAAGCAGCAAAACAAAAGAAGATCCTTTATCTCCCGCATTGGTTCAACAGGAAGCACTGGAATCAATTGTGAAACTTTCCCGATCCCGGGAAAACCGCAGCAAACCATTTAGTCGCCGATTAGCCGCAGAGGCCTATGCAATCTCAGGTAAAATTAATCAAGCTCAAGAACAAATTGGGCGGATTGATAAAGTTCGACCACTGCTTCCTTTTTATAAAATGTTTCCTCTTGTCGAAATTGGCTGGATTCAATTACGAGAAAAAAAGGGATCCGATTTAAAGAAGACCCTCGAAGAGACGGAGCAACTCTCGAAGCAGATCCCTGAGTATGGAGGCAGGGACTCTCTGGATCTGGTAGCCCGATTAGCGGCATTCTGGATTGCTGCCGGCAAAGAACAACAGGCTGTAGATTTGGTTAAAAAATATCAGGCAAAAAGCAATCTGGCACAATTGTCAGCTTATCTCCAAATTGCTCATGAATCAAATCAATATAATTTTGATTCACTGATAGATCTGCACCAACATTGGGATTCACCCCAATGGGTAGCGGTGACATTGATATTGATCGCGCGAGATTATCCTCAAGAAGCCTTAAACTGGGCAGCATTAGCTCCTGAACCCAAAGTCCGTACTGAAGCAATCACACAATGGGCGCTCTCACAAATAGAGCATGCTGTAAAAGCTAAAAAGAAACCTGAAATCACTTTAATTCAACCTATAGAAAAGAAGCTATCAGCTACTGGAAACTCATATGTATATGCAAGCTGTGCCAGAAAGCTGATCTCGTTGAAACAACCTGAAGCCGCCCGCACTTACTTGAACAAAGCAACTTCATTTTTGACAAATACAGCGATCCCTGCTCCCATCACATTGGGAGATATCAAGTCGGTGAATAGATTGACTCTACCTGTTGCACTTCCCTTGGAAATGTTGGCCCATGCTTATGTTCAAATTGCCTGTACCGAGTCTGAATTGGGATTAAAAGCTGAAGCTACAAAGTCCCTGAATAATGCTGTGCAATCAATTCGTGCTATCGCCCCCAGCATGGCTGCTGTTCAGAATAAAATTAATGAAACAGCGAATTTTAATTTTCAAAATGACATCAAAGAGGCCCTCAATCTTAGTAGTAGCGATCGGGTCAAAATGGGAGTCAAAAACTACCGAAAACAACTCCGTAACTTAAAGTCTTCCGCTGAAAAAAGATTAGTTCTCTTGGTCAAACTCCTTTCAGAAGCTTCTCGATCCAACTTAGAAATCGACGCCTGGAATATTGCTTTGCAATCTCAGAAGTCTGTCAATGATAATTTGAATGATCCACTTTTGAAGTCCAGCCTGCCTGCAGTCATCATACAATCTGTGGGTCAGAAGAATAATGAGTTAATCAGTAAGATCAAAGAAACGGTGAACGAAAACGTTCCCGCATTATCTCAAGAGGACAACCTGATTCAGCAGGCAACCTCTCTGATTAAAAACGGTAAACCAGAGCAGGCAGCACACGAAATTAATCAATCAGAAATCAAGAAACCATGGAAAGGGCAACTCTCCCTCAAACTACTCTCCTATCTACTGAGTCAATCTGAATACAATCAGGCCATCCAGTTTATCAAGGCTATCAAAGATCCCGTTTTGCGTGAAGATATGCTGAATACGGTTGGCGCAGTCTCTGCACAGCATGGAACCATTTCGCCGATCAAGAAAGAACTGGATAGTAATGCCTATACTCCTACAGAAAGAATCTCGGGATTACTGGGTTTGATTAGTGGAATTGAGTCTTTGGAGAATCAGCAGACAGGCGTATCGACACCACAGGAACAATCCAAAAACCTGTAATGATACGGCTTCTGTTTCTGATTTTTTTATTTCTAGTGAAACCTGATTAATTATTTGCGTTACGTCCCGCCGATTTTTTATCTAGTCCGAGTTTGAATCAGAACTCAAAACACCACACCACATGTACACCTCTCGTGTAGCACTATAGTTTCGGCTAAATATCCTTGACTCAAATTTCAATGATTTTGGAGTTTAGCTATTTCTTCAACCATAGTTCCCTATTCATCACTTTTATTATAAACTAACATTCGAAAGATGTGGTTTTCAAAATTGGTAGTCAGTTTAATTTGAAAGTTAATTACACACCACAAAATTGTCATTCTTAGATCACCACTGATCCCTTGAAATACATCATGGAGGAAATGTATGAGCCGTATTGCTCATTTTGCTTTGATCTTATTGCTTGGAATCTCTCTCTCCAAAACAGCCATTGCCGAGGATTCTACTGCCCCTAATATCTCGCTCGTTCAGATCAATGCCGAGGGCATGATTGCAGATCTGAAATTTCTTGTTTTGGATCTTGCGGGAGACAAAACAGGGTGGGATAAATTAGATGAATTGCTTCCCACGTTCCTTGAAGGAATTGATCAACAACGTCCATTGAGAATCGACATCTTGCTCGGAGAGAACCAGGAGGAACGTTATCGATTAATACTTCCCGTTACTGATCTCGGAGTTTTCCGAGAGGCGTTGGAAGTCTTCGAGATTTCATCAAAAAAACAAAGAAATGGTCCCTACAAGTTAGGTAACCTGTTTCAGGGATTTATGAAATACTTAAAGAAATTTAAGTATGTCGTCATTTCTGAAAAGCTCACTGAAGTAGAAGAGATAGAAGATCCTCTCAAAAGAGTTCAAGATCTTTTAAAGAAAAAATACGATTTCAGTGCATTGATTACTAATGAAAAAGAAGGTGTTGATGCCCGTAAAAAATCGATGACGAGTACTCGTAAACAATTACTGGCTGCCGTCAAGAAAAAGCGTGATGAAACTGAAAATGCTTTTGAATTGAGAAAACTGGCTTTTACGCACCAGATGGATGAACTGGAACGATTATTTGCGGAATCGCAAAAAATGGTTATTGGTTGGACCACCGACTCTACAAAGCATGAAGGACGCCTCGAGTTTACATTGAAAGCAATTGAAGGGACTTCTCTCGAAGAAAGTATCAAGCAATTTGCCACGAAACCAAGTTATTTTGCCAAGATTCCTGTCAAACAAGATGGAATTCTCAATGGCCGAATTAATCATCCGCTGGATGAAATGAGAAAGACAAATTTCACAGAATTTTACAAGTTATTATTGCCAACCCTTAAAGATCGTATCGCCAATAATAAGAAGTTAACTGAGGAACAAATAACAGCGGGCAGCAAAGTAGCCGAACTGGTAATTCAAATGCTTGATGCAGGTAAGGAAGCATCTTTAATTGACGCCTTCATTGATTCCAATCCCGTCGATGGTGGTAAATACATCATGCTGGGTGGAATACGATCAAAAGATGGTACCAAGCTGAGAGAAGTCGTTGAGCTGCTCCCTAAATTACTTAAGGATCAAACGGTTGAGCTTGATTTTGTAAAAGAAGATGGCCTGAGTATTCACAAAATCAACATCAAAGAACGATTCCAGGATGGTTTTTATGAACAGTTTGGAGCAGGGGAGGCATTATATGTCGGTAGTACTCCCGATGCGTTATGGATGGCTGCTGGAATCAACGCAATTGATCGCATTAAAACTGCTGCCAAACTGGTCAAAGAAGACCCTCCCGAAGATATCAGTCCTAACGTAATAGAGCTTAATCTGAAAACTCTTCCCTGGTTAAAAATGATCGACAGACTCAGGGAAAAGAAGGGGAATCAGGAAATACGTGATCTGGCATTAAAATCCCTGACAAATGCTGATGACACTTTCACCTTTGTGATGAAGCGAGACGGGGATTCCATTAATGGCAACGCGAAATTGGACAAAGGAATTTTACGATTTATTGGCAATATTATTGCCAAGTTCTCCAAAGAAACCCTGTAACCTTATTTCGTAATATCTGATAAAAAAGGGCACAGACTAAAGTCTGTGCCCTTTTTTAGTGCTTCAACCTATTTAAATCATTAATTCAGTTCTGGTTGACTTTTTCAAAAGCAAAAACTCTACAGCAGAGACTCGTCTCGAAAGCGAACATTAATCCCAATCTTCCATCAGTTCTTGCAGTTGTTCTTCTTCGGTTTGATCGAGAGACAATTCTCCCAGTTGGTCTTCAACTGAAGCTGAACTGGTTCCAGCCACAATGGATTCTCGAGCTGATGCTTGCTGAGGGACTTCCGGGATTGGCTCTCTTGATACAGGGACTGCATCCTGTGTCTCGGAAGAGTTCACATCATTTGATATTTCCGGATGTGTATATTTTCGAACTTTTTCCAGAAACTCAGTTTTGGAAAAACTGGTTTTAATAATGTAGTCATTTGCACCATTTTGAATCGCAGCAATCACCGTTTCCTTGCTTGCATCGGACGTCAACATGATGATTTTGGTTTGTGTAAGCATGGGATGCGAACGAAAAGCCTTTAAGGTTTGTAATCCATCCCACACATCCATCTGCACGTCAACAATCGCGATGTCAGGTGGATATTCCAATGCTTTATAAAACCCCTCTGATCCATCACTGGCAACAGAAACAATATACTCTCGACGCAAAAATGAAACCATCAGATTTCGAAAGAGCGGATCATCATCTATCACCAGGACGCGGGCATTTGATTTTTCGGATGTTTTTATCATGAGCGAAGCCTGCAACTAATTAATTCGCAATTCGTAAGACTTGCTGGGAGTATGAATGGAATCAAAAACTTCATTTAGCACGAGTAACATTTCGTAGGAACGACTATCTATTCCTATTGCTTCAAGAAATTTATCATTTTTTTCCGTTTGGTTCTTCAGATCCGATTCTGTTATCAGTTCTGTATTGCTCATAGTGAGTTCTCTCAACGATTCTGACTATCCCAATTTGTAAAGGACTAAATCATAAAGTCCTCTCTATGATGTCCTTTCTAAAAATAGGTCACAATCATACGAATGAGCAAAGTTTTTGTAAAAAATGAGCTAGAAAAACATTGCTTAACAAATACATTCCACCCAACCAGTAAAACCGGACTAGAACCGCAGATTATCATGATCACTGATTTTGCATCAATTGACGAAACTACTTACTATCAAACCTGATGGTTCCATCCCAATCAACTGGTGGGACTCTGTTCGTTTGTGTAATTTGTAATGCAAGAAAATCCTGTGCACGATCAAATGGGGGAATCCCATGTAGTAAACGAAATGATTCCTCCCATTGCCCTTGAACAAAACAATCTACGGCTGTTTCATAACACGCAACTTGTTCATTCGTAAGTGTTTCTGACTGTGATTCTGGAGGCAGGAGTTCGCTGACAATCACTGGTTTTTCCATACCATACGGCAGGATTTGAGCCAGTTTACGAACACGACCTTCCTCTGGGTCCAGCTTACTCCTGATAATTTGAGCTGTTGCTTCATCCATTAAAACCGGAACACGTAACTGTTTTGTCAAACCTTCCAGGCGGCTGGCCAGATTAACGACCGGCCCAAATACTGTCACTTTCACTTGATCATGAGTACCAATTTTCCCAGCTACGGCTCGCCCATGTGCAATTCCAATTCCCATATGGAAATCGGAAAGTGGGTGATCTGACTGGTGATGGATTTGCTCGAAGGCAGCGCGAATCGCCAAAGCAGCACGGCAAGCATCCAGGGGAGCTACTTCAGATGAGAAGGGCCATCCCCAGAATCCTAAGGCAGCATCCCCCTGAAAATCTCCAGTCACTCCTCCAAAATCAAGGATATGAGATGTCATGATTCCTAAAGCCTGGCTGACTCGGTCCAACAACCCGATTAAATCTCCAGATGAATCTTCCGCATATTGACTGAAACCTCTGAGGTCACAAAATAATACTGTGACATCACATTCTCGAGGTTCCAGAATCTCAGTATTTAAGTCATCACCGATGGCTGCGAGAATCGGTGGGGCAAAGAACTGACGCAATCCAGCCTGTTGCCTTTCCAGCTGATTAAGACGTCTTACAGATTTCACAATCGAAGCAACAAGTTCTGTAAATTTGACGTCAGCTTGAAGATCAATTCCACTGGCTCCTGCGGGAATATCCACTTGATAGGGGTGATTCAGTTTTCCTGCGACATAGAGCCCCCACTTACTGGAGACACCATCTTCAATGGGAGTACAAAATGCCCAGTCAAATTCGGCTACCGCAGTATAATCATCCTGGGGCTGTGAATCATCTTTGGCTGCCCATACATGTAATACAGTTCGTCTACTGTTTTTGACCGCTTCCAGAACAAGTCGTCCGCTGGGACGGAACTCCCCCTGGGTCTGGCGTCTGCGTTCCCAAAATGGCACTTCCACGCGATCTTCATCGTTCAATCGGACGACAGCGACAGCATCTGCATGCTTCACACCAGACAACAACATTGTCACCAGACGGTGGAACAAATCATCTTCATTCCTTGCATCCATAATTAAGTCAGGTAAATGTGCCAAGACGTCAATTCTCTGATCAGCATCACGATACCTGACTTTTAATAACTCATTCGGTTTGAATGTCACCTCTTCCAGGGGAGACTCACTCGGCGATGAAAAACTTGATATCGAATTTACTAATTGAAAGGTTGAGGAACCAATTACGAATGAATTTCCAGGTTCAAGGAGAAAATCATCCCGTTCACTCCCTGATAAAAAGATACGATTCTCGGCAGAAGCAATTTTTGAAACGGAAAGCTGATTCTGCTGTACCAGTACAATGGCGTGTTGACGTGAAATTCGATCATCCCAGGGGACCGAAATATCAGCTTGCGGAGACCTGCCTAGAATGAGCTCCTGACCGCTCTCCAGACAAATCCTGCTGGAATTCTGAGGATTTGATCCATATATCATTAATTCCAACAAGAAACATCTCCATCATTTTATGAATTCTGTTGATGATTTGGTCAACGGGATGATCCAGAACCCTGTTCAGATCGCTTTTCAGACTGGTGACGAGCCCAATCCCAGGCACGTCGTTCTGTCAGAACCCGCATCACAAAATACCAGACTGTAAACACTAAAAGACAACTCGTTGCCAACACAATCAAACCATACTGGATAAGCCAACTTCGCATTTCCGTAACAGGACGCAGCGCCATACTCCGACGTTCCTGAACAACGGCCGTCCAACCAGTCATACCTATTGGAGAGAAAGCTGCCAGCCAGACGTTATCCTCATCATTGGTTGAAAGCACTGCTTCTACGGGATCATGATATTCACTTATTATTGCTGATAATGGACCAGTTCGATTCTTTTCTTGTGCCAGTTTAAATGATTGCAATTCATCAAAGTGTTTCTCTTTGAGAACTAAACGGTCCACTTCATCACGATTCATATTTCGTAAAATATTTGCAGTCATTCTCGGGTGAGCCAGCATTTTTCCATCACGGTTGTCTATCAACGCTATTTTTCGGTCCCCACTATTTTCAGAATCCCCACGTATACTTTCATCATAGCCTGACAGTAATTGATCCAGATGCGTGGTTCTAGCCAAGACTCCCAAGACCTTATCGTTTTGTAAATTCCAAATTGGAACGGCTATAGCCACCATCCATTGATGAGTGGCTTCACTCTTGAAAACCTGACAAATATAAGGTTCCGTGATTGGTTTAATTGAGTTGGGCGCGTTTCCTTTTTCATACTCTTTACCATGCCCGTGAAAATAATCTCGATATGAAAAATTCTGACCAATTGTCGGCCCCAGTGGATCACGCCAAATTTGCTTCCCTTCGTCATTTGTAAGAAACCAACTCGTATCTTTTTCAAGTTCCAGCTTTGACCGTTTCTCGTCAACAATTGCCTTTGCTTCCTTCAAATAATCTCCCACCACTGAATATGTTTTTTCATTTACCAGATTAGAACGCAACAATGTTTTACGAGATAGCTCCTCTAGTTGGTCCTGACGATCCTGAAGATCCCGTGCAACGTTTTGCGACAATAAACTGGCCGCAATGGAATCGCTCTTTAATGCTCGTTCTGTCAGATTTTCTCGAAATCTGTTTTCCATTTGATTTACAGCGGCTCCTGCAACGGGGATTAATCCAATAATCACCAAGAGAGGAGCAATAATCCCCAGTGCAATTAATGGTCTTCTTGCCCGCTGCTGTTCTCTTTGCAGCATGCTTGTCAGCACAGATTGTGCATTCGGAAATCGTTTTTTGGGATCTGTTTCAAGACAGCGATCGACGATTTCAGCCAAACGTCGATCCACGCCGGAAACTTTGCGATGTTCAGCGGGGCGGGGAGAGATTTGGATCAAATCGCGATAGGCCTGAAGTTTCTCTTCGAGAGTTTTTAACTTTCGAATGGACTGCTCATTTTCTGCTGTCCGATAGGGAGCTTTTCCGCATAACATATGATAAAGCAAAGCCCCGAGTGCATATACATCCCACCGCGAATCAGGTACTGCCTGCAGATCAGCCTGTTCGGGAGCCATATAATAGAGTGTCCCCAAAGAGGGACTTTGTTCGCTTGAGAGTCGAGATTGTCCAAAGTCACAGAGTCTTGGTTCAAAATTCGCATCAAGCAGAATATTGGCCGGTTTTAAATCGCAATGTAAAATCCCACGTCCGTGTGCATGCACGAGAGCCAGTAAAACTATTTTTGCGATGCGAACTGCTTCAGATGCGGGTAGGGGCCCCGCTTCCAGAAATGATGACAGAGAACCATTCTCAAGATATTCCATCATGTAATAAGGAGGATCGCTATTCCATCCAACTCCGTGCAAGCTGATAATATGCCGTGAGGTATAGAGTTCTGCCAGTTTTTCTACTTCTCGATTCAAGAGTGACCAGTCCAACCCTCGTCGATAAGTGTAAAACTTGATCGCAACATATTTCCCGGTATTTTCTTCCTGGGCAAGCCACACGGATCCATACGATCCTTCCCCCAGTGACCGGACCATAATATATCCAGGAACTTTAGAAGGCAGAGCAAGGTGGTCTTTACTTAAATGCGCAGCCTGGGTTATTTCTTCCGCTGACTGTTTCAGAGTCATTTCAGAGGAATCAACTCCGCTGGACTCAGAATCGGAGCTTCCTTTCTCGGAAGTTTTCAGATTCTCCACCTGTGGAGTATTCTCAGCAGGTTCTGATTCATTCATGGTAAAATAGTCTTTAAGAAATGCTGCACTCGGGATGAACTTCCAGCCTCTGATTCCCCTTGAATACCATACTCGATACCCTCTCTATTCTATGCGATAGACGAGCGACCCTCAATGACTAATCTCAGAACGTAACTTATTGATTTTCAAGGTTTTTCTCTCTTCAATCCCACCAAAATTCGAGGGCCCTGTTAGTTGTGAAATTTACGGAATCCAGCTACAATTCGGTGATGATTTACCGGATTGAATTCTGTCGTGTTTTACAAATTTCAAAACCTCTATTTTAACAAAATACAGCCTGCTCTAAGCAGCTTAATAATCACTGAAACTCTAAGGAAACTGGCATCCATTTCAACAAATTTGAATCGTTTCCACATCACCTGACTTGGCAAAATCTGTCTACTAAGATCTCGTATCATACAGACAACTCAAGTTAGAAGCCAAGTTCAAGTAGAGAAGTAAGATTGACCATCATTAGTTGAATTCCTCAAGGAGAAAAAGGATTGGCTAGCGACAACGGCGGTGAGCCGAAAATTGAAGAGAATATCAAATACCTGGATATCCAGGATGAGATGCGAGACAGTTACCTCACTTATGCGATGAGTGTTATTATCAGTCGGGCGCTGCCTGATGCACGCGATGGTCTCAAGCCATCTCAACGGCGAATTCTTGTTGCAATGAATGATTTAAACCTGGGTGCAAGCTCATCTCGGGTTAAATGTGCAAAAATCTCTGGTGACACCAGCGGTAACTACCACCCACACGGTGATGGCTCTATTTATCCAACTCTTGTGCGTCTGGGACAAGACTGGGTCATGCGAAACGTCCTGATTGATAAACAGGGGAATTTTGGGTCGCTTGCAGGCTTACCTCCTGCCGCCATGCGTTACACTGAAGCAAGACTTTCCGCGGTTGCAGCTGAAATGCTGGATGACATCAACCGCAACACCGTTGATTTTGTTCCCACTTATGACCAAAGAAATAATGAACCTGTAGTTCTCCCTGCAAAATTCCCTAACCTGCTGGTTAATGGATCAAGCGGAATCGCCGTCGGGATGGCGACCAGTATTCCCCCACAAAACATGGGAGAAGTCTGTGAGGCTGTCACTCTATTGATTGATAATCCCGACGCTACCATTGATGAAATTTTGCAGGTGATGCCTGGCCCGGACTTCCCAACGGGAGGCATTATTTGTGGTCGTTATGGAATTCGAAAAGGTTACGCTACCGGTCGCTCAACGATTACACTACGCGCCCGCACACACTTTGAAACTGAAAAACAGTCAGATGTGATTGTGGTAACAGAAATCCCCTACATGGAAACGCGTGACAGGATCAGGGAAAAGCTGGAAACATTAGTCCGAGACGACCGAGTCAAGGGAATCTCGCGAATTGTTGACCTGACTGACAGAAACGTTCCCCCCTGGAAAGTACATCTTCAGATCATCCTGAAAAGGGATGCTGATAAAGAAGTCGTTTTGGCTCAGCTATTTAAGTTTTCTCCCCTTCAGAGCACTTTTAGTCTTATTCTGTTGGCATTGGTTGGCAACCGACCAGAAACACTTTCCGTTAAGGAATTGATTCAACAGTTCCTCCTGCATCGCATTGATGTCATTCGTCGACGTACAGAGTTTCTGCTGGCAGAAGCCCGCAAGAGAAAACATACTGTTGAAGGTTTGATGATCGCTCAAATTGATATCGACGAGGTCATCAAAACCATACGCAATTCACCCAGTCGAGCAGAAGCAAAAATTGGTCTGCAAGGTATGCAGGTTGATGGCAAACTCATAGAACGGGCATTAGGTGAAGCGGGTTTCAAGGAATACCAGAACGAACAGGGTGTTCACGAATATTATTCTTTATCTTCCAATCAGGCGGAAGCCATCGTATCAATGCAATTAGGGTCATTGGCAAATCTGGAACGAGAGAAACTGAGTGACGAACATAAAGAGTTGCTCAAATCTATCGGAGAATATCTGCATCTTCTATCCGATGAAGATCATATCCGAGCTCTGATTCGTGATGATATGCTGCATCTGAAAGAGAAGTACTCAGATAAACGTCGAACTGATATTTCCGATGACGAGCTGACAGATGTGAATCGTGATGATTTAATTACAGAAGAACCCATGGTCGTAACACTATCACAAAAGGGATATATCAAGCGAACTCAATTAAACACATATCAGGCACAAAATCGTGGTGGAAAAGGAATTAAAGGTGTCAAGACTGACGAAGAAGACCCGATACAACACCTTTTTGTTTCCAGCACTCACTCTTACCTTTTATTTATCACAAACCGTGGACGTGTCTATTGGCAAAAGGTCTATGACCTGCCACTTCAAGGCCGTACTGCGAAGGGAAGAGCTCTGGTGAACCTGCTGACGCTTAAGGAAGATGAAACCGTCTCTAATTGCGTCGCTGTACGAGAATTTGATGAAGAGCGGTTCCTTGTAATGGTAACGCGAAATGGAATCATCAAGAAATCACCACTTTCCGCCTATAGTCGTGTCCAGAAAGGAGGCATCATCGCCATCAAACTGGATGAAGATGATGAACTCGTCGAAGCATTAATCGTTTCCCCTGGCGAAGACTTATTACTTGCGACTTCAGACGGGATGTCCATTCGTTTTGCACAGTCTGATGCGCGCAGCATGGGGCGCAACACGCGAGGTGTGAAAGGAATAAAGCTCTCAAAAACGGGGCACGTGATTGGAATGGTGATTGCAGACCCCGACACTTGCCTGTTAACTGTTTGCGAAAATGGGTTCGGCAAACGGACTCCATTTGGGTTTATACCCAGCAGTCCGGATTCCGAAGATGACTCTCCTGAATCCATCGATGATGATTCGCAAGAAACGGACGAAGAACCTTCCTCAAACGACTCAGATTTAGACGAAAGTTCTGAAGATGAACAGGAAACGCGAAGTGGAATGCATTACCGCCGTCAAAAACGGGGTGGGAAAGGGGTCCGCGACATTCGCACCTCAGCCAGAAACGGTCAGGCCGTAGATATTATCCCGGTTGCCGAAGATGATGAAGTACTCATGGTCACAAAAAATGGTATCATCCAGCGAGTCCGTGGTCGTGAGATCAGTCAGGTTGGACGAAATACTCAAGGAGTACGCGTCATCAAACTAGCCGAGAACGACAAACTCGTTTCATTAGCCAGAATTCCAGCAGAAATCTTTGATGACTCCGAAAATGACATAGCGACCAGTCCGGAAGCACCCACTGATATCCCTGCCACAGAAGAAAACAATGGTACTGATTCAGGATCAGACTCGGAATAATATTTTCCAACACGAGTATCACTATTTCTTGAGAACTATTAATTACGGAGAATTTAATGAGGCACATATTAGTGACTGGCGGGTGTGGTTTTATTGGATCAAACTTTATCCGTTATCAGCTCTCTGAATACTCTGATATTTCAATAACAAATCTCGACAAATTAACTTATGCCGGCAACCTGGAAAACTTAAAGGAAATTGAGTCACATTCAGGGTACAAGTTTGTTAAAGGAGATATCGCTGATAGTAATTTTGTAAATTCACTACTGGAATCGACAGACTTTGACGCAGTGATTAACTTCGCTGCTGAATCGCATGTCGACCGTAGCATTCTTGATTCAGGTCCATTTATTCAGACAAATATTGTAGGAACTCAGATATTACTTGACGCCTCCCGCAAGCAAAACATCAAACGTTTTGTACAAGTTTCAACCGATGAAGTTTATGGTAGCCTGGGATTGGAAGGTTTATTTACAGAAGAAACTCCGATCGCTCCCAACAGTCCCTATTCTGCCTCGAAAGCTGCAGCAGACCTGCTGGTTCGCAGCTATTATAAAACCTTCGATTTACCCGCGATCATTACCCGGTGCTCCAATAATTACGGCCCATACCAGTTCCCGGAAAAACTGATTCCTCTGTTCATTTCGAATGCGATGGAAGATAAAGACTTACCAATTTACGGAGCAGGCACCAACGTTCGTGACTGGATTCACGTAAATGATCATTGTCGTGGAATTGATGCTGCTTTGAGAAAAGGAGAGGTGGGCCAGGTTTATAACTTCGGTGGAAATACAGAGATGCAGAATATTGAAATCACACGGGTAATACTCAAATTACTGAAAAAACCAGAAAGCTTAATCAAGTATGTCACAGACCGCCCGGGGCATGACATGCGATATGCCATTGACTGTAGTAAAGCAGAATCAGAACTAGGCTGGAAACCTGAAACCGAATTTCAATCTGGATTAGATGCGACCCTCAAATGGTATCAGGAGAATCTGGATTGGGTGAATCGAATTCGATCCGGAAAATATCTACAGTACTATGACCAACAGTATGGGAATCGATTAAATACATAGTCGTATTTCAATTTCGTCACAAACACTATTTTTCAAATGAGATGTTCCTAATGTTCCAGCAGACGGGAAATCATTTTTCATACCGGACGACGATGATATTTTATCACAAATTTATGAATGAATCATTTTTTTGAGGACATTATGAAAATAGTAGTTATTGGGACGGGATACGTTGGTCTAGTTACAGGCACCTGCTTTGCCGAAAGTGGAAATCACGTCACTTGCATTGACATTGATGAATACAAGGTTCAAATGCTCAAGTCTGGCAAAATCCCGATTTATGAACCCGGTCTGGAAGAAATGGTCAAACGAAACACAAATGCGCAGCGTTTGTGTTTCACAACCAGTTATAAAGATTCAGTCCCCCACGCCAAATGCATATTCATCGCAGTAGGTACTCCTCAAGGTGAAGATGGTGCTGCAAATCTGGAGAGTCTCTGGAAGGTGGCAGAATCTCTATCGCCTCATTTAGCCAAAGACGCGATCGTTATTATTAAGAGTACTGTTCCGGTAGGGACAAACCGAAAATTAGCAGAGCAGCTTCAAGCTTTAACGGGAAGAGTTGTCGATGTCGCATCCAATCCTGAGTTCCTGAAAGAAGGAACTGCCATTGACGATTTCTCCAAACCAGACCGAGTTGTAGTAGGCGTTTCTCGGCCCGAAATCGCTGAAACACTGCATGAACTTTACCAACCGTTCCTGCGCACAGAGCACCCATTTCTTTCCATGGAACTTGAAAGCGCTGAGATGACAAAATATGTTGCTAACTGTATGCTAGCTACAAAAATCAGTTTCATTAATGAAATGGCAAATCTCTGTGAGCGCGTGGGAGCCGACATTAACCAAGTGCGACGGGGAATAGGGCATGATCAAAGAATTGGTTTTTCGTTTTTGTTTCCAGGTGTGGGCTATGGTGGGTCCTGCTTCCCGAAGGATGTTTCTGCACTTATCTCAGTTGCTAACAATCAAAAAATGCAACCAACGATCTTGAATGCTGTTGACCAGGTAAATATCAATCAAAAAAAAGTCTTGTTTGAAAAGATCAGCCGTTACTTCCAGGAAGATCTGAAAGGAAAAACCATTGCCATCTGGGGACTCGCTTTCAAACCTAAAACCGATGATATCAGAGAAGCTCCAGCACTGGTCCTGATAGATCAATTATTAAAAGCGGGAGCAAATCTGCAAGTACATGACCCTGTAGCGATGGAAAATGTGAAAGCCGAATATGGAGATCAACTTTCCTATTTTTCTCATCACCATGAGGCCCTGGAAGGTGCTGATGCCTTAACCATCGTGACGGAATGGAATGAGTTTCGGCACGCGGACTTCGATTATATTCTCAAAAAATTGTCAAACCCGGTAATCTTTGATGGTCGTAATTTATACGATCCTGAAAAACTGAAAGAAAAAGGGATTCAATACTTTGGCATTGGCATCAGCACATCTAATCAAAAATAATCATCACTTGCTATTACCATGCTATCGTAATTAAATTGGATAAAATAATGGACCACGAACTCAAAGATAAATGCCAGGGAATCATTGATCGCATCGTCAAATTACGAGACTCTCTTTGACTATGCTGGCAAGAAAAACAAAACCGTCGAAATCAATGAATTGATGGGTGCTTCTGGTTTCTGGGATAACCAGGAAAAAGCTCAGGAACTAGTCAACAATTTGCAACAACTGCAAATAATTGTGAAACCATTAACGGAACTAGTGTCTGGTGCAGAAGACCTTGAAGTTTTGATGGAGTTCATTGAAGAAGACGGAAGTGAAGACAGCATTCCAGAGCTTGCCGCAACTGCAGAAAGACTGGAAACAACTCTGGCTCACCTTGAACTTCAGTCGATGATGTCTGCGCCAGAAGATGGTTCTGCAGCCTATCTCAGCATTCAGGCTGGAGAAGGGGGGACGGATTCATCAGATTGGGCAGAAATGCTGTTGCGCATGTATTTACGTTGGTGTGAACGCCGCGGATTTAAAGTAGAACTGCTTGACCGATCCGATGCAGAAGAAGCTGGCATCAGGAGTGCCACCATTCGCATCGAAGGTGATTACGCATATGGTTATCTGAAAGGGGAAACGGGGAATCATCGACTTATCAGAATCAGCCCATTCGATTCTGCAGGACGCCGCCATACTTCTTTCGCAGCCATTGATGTCTCTCCGGATATGGGCGAAATTGCGGAAATCGAAATCAATTGGGATCAGGATGTTCGTGAAGACACTTACCGCGCCAGTGGAGCAGGGGGGCAACATATTAACAAAACCGATTCTGCCATCAGATTAACCCACCTGGCATCAAACGTCGTTGTTCAGTGCCAGAATAATCGCAGCCAGCATAAAAACCGGGCTGAAGCTCGTAAAATGTTGAAGTCAAAACTGTTCCAAATCGCACAGGAAAAGCGAGATGCTGAACTTGCTGCAAAACGGGGAGGCAAATCTAAAATTGGCTTCGGAGGCCAAACCGTGCGGAATTACGTTTTACATCCTGAACAATATGTCAAGGATGCCAGAACAGGATATAAAGCCGGCAATCCCGGTCCAATTCTGGATGGAGATCTGGATGGTTTCCTGGAATCATTTCTCCGCTGGGGAATGTCAGGCGACTAAGTACTCATTCAGCGAGAAATCTTGTTCGATATATACAGATCGGGGAGAAAATAATGCCACTGCAATCAGTTCGTTTCGTTGGTTTAATTACCTTGTTTACATTTCTGCTAACAGGTTGCCAAAAAATAGAGCATCCTTCTCCCCCAGCGAAATCAAATGCGGAACCTCAGTCGAAGCAGGTTGGTATACAGGACATAAAATCAGAAGGATCAAGTGAGCCATCGGGTGATGTCATCCCTGATACCGGTCTGACTGCTAAAGAAATCGAAGCAGGCTGGATAGCCCTATTTGATGGTCATAGCCTGTATGGGTGGAAAGCCACTAATGACGTGAACTGGCGTGTTGAACAAGGCGTGATCAAAGCAGACACAGGAAAACCGGGATTGCTTCAAACCACATCCCCCTTCGCTGACTATGAATTGAAATTTGAGTTTCGATTGACCCCCTCAACCAACAGTGGCGTTTTCCTTCGAACGGTTTTTAATCCGAAAGACCCTGTCAAGGACTGTTATGAGCTCAATCTTTGCGATCAGATGACAGCATATCCGACCGGGAGTTTAGTTGGCCGCAGTAAAATACAAAAACCTGTCCCAGCCAGCATGGAATGGCAATCATTCGTGGTGCGACTGGAAGATTCACAGATCAAGGCTTCACTCAACGGGAGAGAAGTTCTGAATTTTAAAGATACATCGAAGTATCAACGAACGGTTGGTTTTATTGGACTCCAGAAAAACGAAGGCCCGATTGAATTTCGCAATGTCTATCTAAAGCCACTTCGAATGTCGACCATATTTAACGGAGTTGATTTGGCAGGCTGGCAGGTTGTTCCCGGATCAAAGAGTACATTTAAAGTCGTCGATAAGACAATACATGTCACGGCAGAAAAGCAGGGCTACCTTGAAACTGAAGATACCTGGGACAATTTTCTTTTTCAGGCAACTGCAAAATCTAACGGTATTGCGTTAAACAGTGGCTACTTTTTCCGGGCAATTAAAGGCTCCGAAAAAGGCATGGCGAATGGTTACGAAGCACAGATACATAATGGCGTTAAGAACAATGATCGCACCAAACCGGAAAACGCTGGAACCGGCGCGATCTTCAGACGAACAGAAGCCAGACGTGTTGTCTCAAATGACAATGAATGGTTTACCACCACACTTTCGGCTTACGGCTCACATTTTGCGGTCTGGATCAATGGGTATCAGGTAACAGACTGGGAAGATACTAGAAAGCCTGACGAAAATCCTCGCAAGGGGCTCCGATTAAAAGCGGG
Source organism: Planctomycetota bacterium (assembly GCA_022600195.1). Taxonomy (GTDB): domain Bacteria; phylum Planctomycetota; class Planctomycetia; order Planctomycetales; family Planctomycetaceae; genus Gimesia. The sequence goes on along the minus strand of JAHZKX010000010.1, from coordinate 47,747 downwards.
CCATATCAGCCTGCAAGGTCACGATCCGACAACAGATCTGAATTTTAAAGACTTAAAAATCAGTTCGCTACCTGCGGAAGCGCCGTGATTTCCAGACTACGTTTGACTGCCTGAAAAAGTTCCAGCTCAGGTGCGAGTTTACAGACAATCGTTTCGAATCCGAACAATCTGGAAGCCACTATATTTTCGAAGTGAGACAACCCCATCATACCAATCATTGGAGGAAGATCTGTTTGCGCTGCGTATTCCTTTTCAACCAATTCCCACGGATCTAAATCAAGAATCAACAGATCGGCCTCGCATTGCTGCGACTTGTTTGCAACCTGGGCTCCCCAGGAAATAATCATTTCTTCCAACATCGTTTGATACGAACGGTCGCCAGAAACAATCCCGATCAATGGAAAATCGCTGTCTACATTAAGTTTGCAAGACTCAGCAGTCACTTGCAATTGAAAGATTTCGTCACGTCCTGCTGTCAATGGAAAAGCGTTCTCTTTACCTTGAACGATATCCCACTCTTGTTGAATTCGAATACGGGCATAGCGAGCTGGCACACGTGTACTGAGAGGCCAAACTTCTCTGGTCCTGCCATCTGATTCACACCAGACTCCATAACAACAAACGAAGCGGCTAATTGGAAAACGTTTTACCAGATCGTTCCAATCGTTGCGCGAAAATTCATCCGACCAGTTTTGGCAGATCACAATCAAACCAGGACTTTCAACCTCGGTCGAATTCACATTCAAACAGGAAAAATCAGCAATACGCACCTTCTGACAGATTTTGCTGACTGCATCTAAAACAGGACTCATTTCCAAAGTTTGAGAATTGCCCAAAATCAGTACAAATTCCTGTTTGGGAACATTCATTATGTTGATCTCTTCTCTATTTCAAATCTGACAGGCAAAAAATTGATTTTCACCTGTTTTATACCCCATATTACTAGTTTTCGAAAAGAGCGATCTGGTAAGCAGATATGAGGGTCCCGAAAATATCTCTCTTGCGAAATCTGGCTTTTTTTGCCATAAAGCAGTTCTCTAATGTGGCTTTTATCCGTCAAACTGCCTCTGGCAGATATGAAGGGATTGAGTCGCGTCTCAGGCTTATTTGATGCGGAAAAGGATTTCTACACATTGCTGGAACCTCCCTCCAAAGAGTTATTGCAACGATTGATAGAGTTAAAACTCTGCACGGCTGCCGATGTAAGGAGATGTCGTCGTCGAGTTAAGAAATTGGCCCGTGGGATCCCTGCGTTCGATTCTGTCTGGATTGATGCACTCGTCCAGGCACAGAAAATTACTCCTTTCCAAGCGAGAACACTGGAATCAAGCAATCCAGATCAATTGGCCGTCGGACCCTATTTACTAGTTTCTGAATTAGGTCATAGCCATAAATCCAGTACTTATCTAGCTAAAACACCAGAAAGTACTGAACTCTTTACATTAAAAATCACTCGTCCTCAGAATGACCAGAGCTCTCAATTAGAGCATAATTTTCATAACTTGCTGAATCGTTTGCAGGGGCTGGAGCACTCTTCTCTGGTACTCCCCAAAGTCGTTAAGCAACTACCCGAACATTTTGTGATCATTAGTAGCTACCTTCCCTCAATTCCCGTTTCGGAATTACTAATTCGTAGAGGTCGAGTTCCCGTACCTACCGTAAGTGCTATTGGAACTCAGTTACTGGATGCGCTGGCGACTCTCGAAAAACGAAATGTAATACATAGCGATATACGCCCCTGGAACGTACGACTCAGTTCAACTGGCACTGCCGTATTAGTTGATACGGGTACGGAATCCATTCTCTCCCCTGAGCTCACAATTCATAGTTCATTACCTCCACGTTGCTACGACGGTATCGCACCGGAATTAATTGGAACGGGTCGTCACCCCGACGCTCAAAGTGACCTCTATGCCTTAGGCTGTTTACTCTGGGAATTGCTGGCAGGCCGCCCTCCCTTTACCACAGGAGATCCACTAGCCAAACTAGCCTGCCATCAGACAAAAATGATACCTGATATACGCAGCTGGGCTCCTGAGACTCCCGCAAACATTGCTGAGGCTTTATTGAAATTCACTTCATCTAACCTGGAGCAACGCCCCTTAAATATTCAAGAGGCCCAAAAACTATGGCCTGTTGAATCGCAAAGTTCACGCAAATTATTAAAAAACTTTTATGCATCGTTTCGTATTCAATCAACACGCACATCTTCAGACTCTACACAAAGAAAAACAAGCCGACTGCCTTTTGTCGCAGCTTTAATTTTTGTTCTCTCAGGACTTTCACTGGCACTCCTGGATGAGGGAGCGCGCAGCCAACTCCTTAAAATCACATCGAATGTATCATTCAATAAACCAACCATGGATGAGCCACCGATTTTGGATTCTGTAACGCCACCAAAACCTGAAATTCCCAACAATCAGTTATTGCCTCCTCCAAACGAAAATGGGATTATTCTTCTGGATTCATCAAATCCTTACGAAGCTTCAAAAATCACCCATGTTGGACCACTCACGATTAAAGGGAGCTCTGATGCCCCTTCGATCATCGAGATTCAGGATGAAGCATTGAGTATCCTTGCAGAGCAGTTCACTCTGGAAAATGTCGTTCTTATCAGCCATTCCGGAAAATCAAAATCTGCCACACAAACAACAGAAACGTTCCAGGTTTTCCCACTCCTGAAAGTGACAGCGCAAAATGTCATTCTCAAAAATTGTTTTTTTGCACAATTGGATGATCAACCTCAAGAAAATCAAGTTATCGGTCGCAGTGCCATTCACTGGGAACTCATTGATTCGCAACAACAGAATCGAAGCCGGATGGAGATCCAGAATTCAGTATTCGCAGTTCCTGAACATGCAATTCATTTAACGCATGCCCCACAAATGATAACACTGACCAACTGTTTGAATATTACTTCACGAGCAACTTTCTACTTTGAACGACCTCCAGAAATTGATCAGCAGATTCGCCTAAATCTGCAACACCTCACCGTTAGAAATTCTGGTCCACTGCTTCTGTTTCACTGGAATGATCCCAAAATCATACCTGGTATAGTTCAGATTGAGACTCAGGACTGTGTTTTTGATCTGGCACAAGCAGCTCTCATCCAGGCACTTGGAGAGAAACCACCAGAAAACTGGCTCTCTTCCGTCAGCTTGATTGGAGAAGGATCGGTTGCTTCTTCAGATATCCAAATCGCAGGCTGGAAAATAGCCGAAGGCCAGCCTTTGGAGGAACTGGATAACTCAAAAATGATGATTGAAGGCTTATCGACAGGAAAATTCAAGTATGCGGCCCCACTCAGTCTTCACCCTGCTGACTCCGTGATCGAGGAGGCACAAGTTCCTCGGAAATCTGCACATCCTCCCGGCATTCAGCCCGAAAATTTCCCCGATTTCCTGTCTCGCCTGCAAACTTTTAAAAACTAAGACTCTGTCTTTAATATCTCTGAGTGAACTCCTTGAAGGAAGCTGAAAGGCTTGGTAATATCACTCTCAGCCCAGTGTAATTTTCACTCAGTCGGGGTGCGCAAACATTGATTGCCCATGATCTGAATACGTCTACCCACTCAAATCTGATACGACTATGAATATAGACCATGAGTATCGTACTGACATCTCAAGCGGTTGGACGCGTAAACATATCTTAGGGCTACAAGACCTTTCCAAAGACGAGCTCAATATTATCCTCAATCAGGCTTCAGAGTTTAAGCGGTTAGCTGCGATTGGGGAAACCAAGTTGACTCCCCTGGCTGGAACTGTGGTTGCCAATTTATTCTTTGAGCCCTCTACACGAACACGCATCAGCTTCGGCCTGGCGGCTAAAAGATTGAGTGCCGATACCGTTGACTTTTCATCCTCGGGCAGCAGCCTCTCCAAAGGTGAAAGTTTTGTTGATACCGCGAAGACAGTCGAAGCCATGGGGGTCTCTTACGTTGTTGTCAGACACAAAACTCCCGGCGCACCACAGCTGCTGGCTCAGCATCTGGATGCAAATATTCTTAACGCCGGCGATGGCACACACGAGCACCCCACCCAAGCCCTGCTTGATATTTTTACCATCCGGGAACACTTCGGAAAAATTGAAGGACTGACTGTCACTTTAGTCGGTGATATTCTACATAGCAGAGTCGCTCGATCTAATATTTGGGGACTAAAAAAACTGGGTGCGCATGTCATTGTATGTGGACCGACGACTTTAATACCGAGTGACATATCCAGAATGGGAGTCGAAGTTTCAAATAGCCTTGACGAGGTCATAGCACGCACCGACTGTCTGAATCTACTGAGAATTCAATTTGAGCGTCAACGAGGACATTTTTTTCCTTCAATACGGGAATATGCCCATCTGTTCGGCATGAATAAACAACGTATCAACAAAGCAAAAGAGAATGTATTGATCCTGGCACCAGGCCCTATCAATCGTGGAGTTGAAATCACACCTGATGTGGCAGATGGCCCTCATTCCGTGATTCTTGGCCAAGTCAGCAATGGTTTGATTATCAGAATGGCCTGTCTCTATCTTCTTCACCTTCAGCGTACATCTTCCTTGGGAAATCCAGGATGAAATCAATTCTCATAAAAAATGGCCGAATTATCGATCCTTCGCAAGATCTGGATCTGCAGGGAAACCTTTTGGTTGAAGATGGCATCATCAAAGGTCTCTGCAAAGAAACAACGGCTGCAGAGGAAGTCATCGACGCAACAGGACTAATTGTCAGCCCTGGGTTCATTGATCTTCACGTTTCATTATGTGAACCTGGTTTTGAAGAAGACGAAACCATCGAAAGTGGGACATCAGCCGCTCTGGCGGGTGGTGTCACTTCACTGGGTTGTTTACCAAACACCTCTCCCGTGGTCGATGATCGCTCATCCGCGGAATTTATCTTGCTTCAGGCAGAACGAGCTGCCAATTGCAATGTATTTCCATTAGGTGCGGTAACCAAAAACCACGAGGGTAAAGAGCTTGCTGAAATTGGACAACTGGTGGCAGGCAACGCAGTCGGTTTTACCGACGCAGATCAGCCGATTGAAAATGCTGAAATCATGCGATGCGCACTCGAATATACGCGTATGTTTCATCGTCCGATTCTGAATCGCCCTCAAGTCCCTGAACTGACAGAAAAAGGGCAAATGCACGAAGGTTACTACTCTACCGTGCTGGGCTTGAAAGGCATTCCCGCTGCAGCAGAATCAATTATGGTCAATCGCGATATCGCACTGGCGGAGTTAACCCAGGGTAGAATTCATCTCATGTGTATTTCTACTAAAAACAGTGTGTCGCAAATTCGACAAGCCAAGCAAGCCGGCATTCGTGTTACCGCAGACGTTACTCCCCATCATTTGGCGCTCAGCGACCAGATGCTGGAAACCTATGATCCCCATTATAAAGTGCTACCTCCACTTCGCTCGCAGGAACATATTGATGCCTTGATTGAAGGATTGAAAGATGGAACCATCGATGCAATCTGTTCTGACCATACACCACATGCCACTGAAAAAAAGACTGACGAAATTCTAGGTGCTGCCTTTGGTATTATCGGGCTGGAAACACTCATTCCTGTTTGCTTTCAAAGCTTGATCAGACCGGAACATTTATCCTGGTCCGAATTTATCAGTAAAATGACAATTGGTCCAGCAAAGATCCTGGGACTCGACAAAGGAACCCTGGCAGAGGGCGCTGACGCTGATATCACACTGATCAACCCGGATATCACATACAGGCTGGAACCAGCCAATCTCAAATCATCCAGTCATAACAGCCCCTTTCTGGGGAAAGAACTCCAGGGCAGGGCGGAAATTGTCCTTGTTTCCGGCCAAGTCCGGTATCGAGCAGAAACATAATTTTATTTTTGCACACAAAATGATCGTAGTTGACGTTCCCTTCTATATCATCAACAATATAAACAGATTGGTATAAAATCATTCTGTTCAATTGTTATACTTTCTCTAATTCTCATGATCTTTCCTTAGTATTTGATCTTTTAAGATCCTGTTCTCCAAGTGAGACAACGATGTGAAAAACTGATATCGAATTGCTACTTAACTCATCTTGAAAGAAATGTCTTACAGCAGTTTACATAAAAATAAGCTAACATAGATCTCAGGCCTTTAAAAAAAACGGGACTTGAAACTAACAATGCAAAATAGATTTTTGAATTTTGATCATCACCCTCAAGGAATCGGTGCTTCCGTCTTATTAATGTTGTCTGCTGCACTCAGCTTGACTGGCTGCGGATCAGAAACATATGAGCACAGATTAAACGAAACGGCCAAATATTTTGAATACGTTGATATTCGGGATCAGGCTTTAGCAAATAACTGGTCGTCACCGTCGGTTAAAATGAGGGCGCCGATTGAGTTCAAACAGATCAATGGCCCCACAGCAGCACCAGCAAAAGACTCTGACGAAGCTGAGACGGTAGATCCTGAACCAACTCAAACCATCGACCCCAGACAACCAGATTATATTGACCTTGTTCTACCCGGACTGGAAGGTGCCTGGCGCGTTGAAGTTCCCGTTGAGCTGGATAATGAAACTAAAGACCTCCCTGCTTATCTTTACGTCCTCAGCAATCATTACCTTCTTAAGGAAAAAATGATGGATGAGGCACTCAGCTTCCATGATGAAGTAAATAATCAGCTTGCCAGTACGTTCAATCAATTCCTGAATACAGAAGAATTTAAGACAGAAAAATATCCAAAAGGAAAAGGTTACACCGACCCCAAATCATTTTTGGTCGGTATATTTGAACCCGAGACAGAGATAAACGGTGTTCCTTATCAATTGAGACTCTATCTGGACGAATCAGGAAAAAATAAAATCGTTGTGTTGCTTGTAATACCTAAAAATATCTCGCGCGGATCAAAACTGGATGAACATATGGATTACAGTTTAGAAACTGTTGAGATTGTCTCACCTCAAACTGGTGGTGGTCGAAAAAACTCATCATCTGGAAACGCAAAATTTTAAGGGCTACGCGTTTCCTTATCGACTTAACTTCGAGAAACTTCACATTATTGATTTAAGCATGAGTCAACCTAATAGATTTATTTGAAATATGTCTTTAATTCACCCTGGTTTATTTCTTGGAATCTTTCTCGCAATAATCCCGGTAATTTTACACTTCCTTCTGCGGTCTAAACCTAAGAAGTTGATTTTTCCCGCCTTAGCCCTACTTCAACAACGAAAAATCCAAAACTCCCGACGACTTAAATTGCGACATCTGTGGCTGTTATTACTACGCATACTGGTCATTATCGCAATTGTTTTCGCGCTGACCAGACCCTCACTTCCGCCTGCAAATTATAGTTTCTCAACATACGAAATTGTGATGTTAATCATTATTCTTGTGCTCGCTATTGCTGCTTATGCCGGATTAATGAAATATCTTCAGCACCAAAACATCTCTCAGCAGACGTTAAACACGCGTCGTACCTATACAAGAGGAGGAGTTGGTGCTGCTGCTCTTTTGCTTTTGTTGTTGTTGGTATTCTGGCCTTATCAGAATCGGATCTTTGCTGAACTCTCTGAACCAACACCTGCTGTCTCTGAAAACATTCCCGTCACAGCTATCTTTTTATTTGATACCAGCCTCAGTATGGATTACCGACTGGAAAATCAATCCCGTCTGGATCAGGCAAAGAAGATCGCCGGTGAACACTTAAGTAATCTGCCTGCTCAAAGCAGAGTTTCTGTACTACACAGCAGCAATGAAGACATTTCCCCCTATCAATCAGATCTGTCAGCGGTTCAATCGAGAATCAAATCATTGAAAACTTCAGCCTATTCGCTCTTTCTGGATGATCGATTACGTTCAGCCATCAATCGCCAGGAAGAAGATCTGAAACGTAACACCAGCAAACAACAATCTTCCCAGACTCAATCAGATCAATCCGTGAGAGAGATCTACCTCTATACGGATCTAGCCCGTTCGGCCTGGAAAAATCAACCCTCGCAGTTAATTAAGCAACAACTTGAAAAACTTAAATGGCTGGGAATATATATCATTGATGTCGGAGTGACGAATCCGCAAAATATTGGCATCTCTCAGATTAATCTTTCTCGCGAGTCAGTCACACTCGGAAGTTCAGTCACTTTAAAAACGGACATCGTCTCATCTGGAATTACAGCTGAGAATACGATCCTTGAACTGTACACACAAAATGAACAAGGTCAATTAATCAAACGGGACCAACGCCCGCTCTCAACCATAAAGAAGCCATCAGATAAATCAGGGGCTGATCTTTCTTCAAATTTTCGACAAGGCACAGGGTTGGAGATGAATCTCCCCAATATCAGCCAGAAAATCACTCAAGGTGAATTACGAATCACGTCATCAGACCCTTATCTTCCCGACGACGTCCGCTATTTTACAATCGCGGCATCTCCACCGCCTGAAATTTTAATCATCAGCCCTGATCAGAATTCTGCACGTCTATGGAGCGATGCCTTAGCCCCAAAATCTCTGATCGCTTTAAAAAAAAATCGCTTTCAATGCAAAGTTGCACCTCTGAATACTATCGATACACTCCCCATTGAAAAATATGCAGCTATCTATTTCATCAATGTAACGAGTTTGCCAGCAATTACCTGGCAGAAATTAACTGAGTATACTGAAAAAGGAGGGGGTCTTTGTTTAATTTTAGGCAGTGATGGTGATGCACCCGAATCTATGATTATTTCCTTTAATTCGGTAGCCGCTCAAAAATTACTTCCCGTGGAATTGCTTGGCTCACTGAAATTTATTCCACCAGAATTTTTAGATCTGGAAAATAACCAACACTCTCTCTTTACTTACTTTCAGAATCTGGGAGGAACGGGAGAACTTTCGTCAATGGAGGTCAATCGTTTTTGGCGTGTCGATCCTGTCAATCAAGGACAAGTCTTAGCCCGCTATACCGATTCTCGCCATTCCCCAGCAATTGTGGAGCAATCTCTTGGTCGAGGAAAAGTAATTGTTCTTACAACGGGCATTGACGACAACAGCTGGAGTCAGCTTTTATTTGCCCGTTGGTCTTATCTGGCTTTTGCAGATCAGCTGACGCGCTACCTGATTCACGCAAGATCCAATCGGACAAATTATCTCGCGGGAGATATCGCGAGCTACCAGTGGCCCTCATCTGCTGAAAACCTTACTTCGTTTCTGTTGAGAACACCCGACCTAAAACAATTGCGAGTCGATGTTCAGCCGGGAAAGCAACAAATATCCATTCCAGAAACCACTGTAGCAGGGCATTATCAACTGATCGACAACTCCAGTAATCAAACTCAGTTCTCAACAGGGTTCAGTGTCAACTCATCTCCTGGAGAAAGCGATTTCCAGCCGATAACTGTTGAAGAACTCAATCAGCTATTGGGAATGGAACGTTATAGTCTGGCACGCAATACAGAAGACCTCAAACGAACCATTCGTACCGGTCGACTGGGAGTCGAAATTTTCCCTCTCCTTGCCACTCTACTAATACTCTTTTTTTGTCTGGAACATTTTACTGCCAACTTTTTTTATGAAATTGACCAAACACCAGAACCCCTTTCTGAAACTTAAAAATTAGTCTCAGACAATCATAGTTATACTTGAATTCGATATGAAACCAATTCTTGAACCAATCTGGTCCTGGCCGATGATGACTCTGATCATCATCGCGTTGATTTCATTGGTATTAATCACCTATCCAAAACGAGTAAAACACTTATCACTTCCACTACGTCGATCGTTGATAGGCATGCGGTTACTCACTGTGTTTGCACTTGTATTTATGCTGTTACGTCCTGCCATTGAATTGACTGATAAAACAACCAGACAGTCCTGGCTGTATATACTGGCAGACTCCAGTCGCAGCATGCAAACTGAAGATGGACCGGGTAACACAACACGTCGAAATGAACTAGTAAAAACGTTGAATTCTGTAAAAAATCAGTTTGAAAACATGGATAAAAACATTGGAATCAAACGATTTAATTTTTCAAAAGAGCTGATACCTGTTGAAGTTTTTTCTGAAGAATCCAACGGAGAACAAACAGCAATCGGATACTCACTGAATTCTATTTCATCTCAAATACAACAGGAAAAACTGGTAGGAATTTTACTACTTTCAGATGGGGCAGAACGTACACTTCCATCTTTTGATGTGGATACCAGATCGCAAGCCAGTTTTTTTGGGGATTCAGGGATTCCCATTTACACTATTGGATTTGGTTCTTCTAATCTGAAAGACACATCTTTAGATCTGATTATGGAAAGTCTGGTCATTGATCCGCTGGTTTTTGAGAAAAAAACGACCCCCATCAGCGTGAAAGTACGTAGTTTGGGTGCGATTAATCGTGATTTAACTGTGCGCCTTCTCGTTGAAGACCGAACTGATAAGAAAATCGGTGAAGCTGGTAAAATGAAACCTGCTCCCGCGTACAACAATTCCCGAGTCGCAACACAGATTCATCCCACTCAGAATAACGAACTCAGTACTGTTGAACTGTTTTGGACCCCAGAGATTCCAGGTGAATACAAAATTGCCGTCGAAGTGGTTCCTCTGGAAGGAGAAATCAAACAGACGAACAACCGCCTGGAAACGATTGTCACTGTTCAGAAGGGGGGCGTACAAGTCGTTTATTTTGACTCGCTCCGTCCTGAGCAAAAATTTATCCGTTCGATGAATGACCCCAAAATTCAATTAGATTACATTCCTGTGGGAAATGGATTTTCTGGCGGTAAAATACCACAAAATCTGGACCTCTCAAAATACGATGTATTTCTCATTGGAGATGTTCCAGCAGATCTTCTAGGACCTAAAGTCATCCAACAGATTTCCAGCCGAATCGAACAGGGGGCCGGGCTTCTTATGACTGGCGGCTATCGCAGTTTCGGTCCAGGAGGCTATGCAGGTACAGCATTAGACAGATTCATCCCAGTTCAAATGCGTCCCAGTGAAAAACAAGCAGGAAACAATATTGCAAAAGATCTGCATTATTTCCAGGATCTTAAAATGATTCCGACCGCTCTGGGTTTGAAACGTTATGTCATGCAACTTGAAAACAGTGCCACAGAAAATCAGAAAAAATGGAATTCCCTGGCTCCGTTGAAAGGAGCAAATCGTTTAAGAAAAAAATATGAGACGGTTGAAATTCTGGCCCAGTCGGCAGGAGGTGAAGCTGTTCCGCTGCTGTTTGCTTCAGATGTCGCAAGATCGCGTGTAATGGCTTTTGCTGGCGACACGACATTTCAGTGGTTTCTTTCTGGCAATCGAGCAGAACATGAGCAGTTCTGGCGACAGTTGATCCTTTGGCTGGCTCATAAAGAAAATGATTCCGGCCAGAGCATCTGGGCACGTGTGAATCCCAGAAATGTTTCCCCTGGCGCAAGAGTCCCCATTCAATTCGGAGCCCGAGATTCAGAAAACAAACCCATTTCTGACGTCAAATTTACAGTTCGAGTCACAGGCCCTTCGGGTAAATCCACTCAAGTCCAAACAGTGGGTTCGGGAGAATCTTCCTCCAGCACCTACACACAAACAATGGAACCGGGCGATTATTGGGTCACGGTCCATGCGGAAAAAAATGGCGTATCTCTTGGATTTGATGCCACAACCCGATTCATTGTCGACCCCCGCGATCTGGAATTAGACAATCCGGCAGCCGATTATTCCTTACTGGAAGCCATCTCTTCATTATCAGGTGGTAGTTCGCTTCCACCTGAAGAACTGGAAAATTTTTTAACTCGAATGAATGATGAAAAATCCTGGAACAACGCCTTGACAAGGTACAGACGAATATCACTTTGGGATAACTGGTATTTTCTGGTCTTATTCGTGGTTTTACTCACGGGAGAATGGTTTTTGCGGAAACATAAAGGTCTGGTTTAAAGACTTTTGCAGGTTTGTTTCGCTATCTCTTAAAAAATATCGGTAAAAAAGAAACCCATTAAAAAATCAGGAACATTAATACCATTGATGGCGTCGATCATCCTATAATAGGTACGGGAGAACACGCACTGGTTTCAATCAAGATACGAGTATTTTATGTCAACAGCATCCAAATCACCCGAATCCACAGAAAATCGAGAGGGCCATTACGCCAAATTCGATGAATATGTGGATTTTCAGATTTCGAAAACTGGCTCAAATATCAAAGCCAATGACCTACTCACAACCGGTGTTGGAATCTCAACAATCTTTCTTGGCTACCTGCTGATTTTTGTCATCTGCGATCATTGGATTATCAAAGGAGGGTTTGGTCACACATCCCGCCTATTAATGCTGGCAGCAGTTGTGCTTGCCTGTCTAGGCTGGTCTGTCTGGAAACTAGTCATTCCCTATTTCAAAAAAGTGACACGACTTTACTCGGCACACGCTTTAGAAAAAACATCCGATGAGATGGAAGGCTCGCTTCTGAACTTGATTGATTTAAAAAAATCAAATCGATCGGTCAATCCAGAAATCATCAATTCACTGGAAAAGAAAGCCGCCCTGACACTTTCTAAAACCGATACCGACCTGGCTGTCGATCGCCGTCCTTTAATGAATCTTTCTTACGGTCTATTAATTGTCGTAGCGTTGCTGTGCTTCTACGCTTTATTCTCCCCTAAAGAGATCTGGCCTTCAGTTTCTGCAGCAATGTCCTTTTCTCCCCAAAGAGAATTCGCCACACAAACTCAGATTAATTCAGTAACTCCTGGAAATACCGAAGTCCTCTCGGGCAGCCAACTGGAAGTGATTGTTGATTTGCGTGGCGAGGTTCCCGAAAAAGTCATGCTCTTCTACACATCCAGTGACCAGGGCAGAGTTGATGAACCGATTGTTTTACGTTCGATAGATGACACATTAAAACGTTACCAGGGAGTCATCATCGGTGTTAATGGTAGAGGAATTCGGCAGGAACTAACTTACCACATTGAAGCCGGCGATGCGGTCTCTGATACGTTTCAGGTAAAAGTCATTCAGCCACCTTCTGCCACAGTGCATTCCGTGCGCTATGAATACCCTCAATACATGGGAATTTCAGATGTTGAACAACCCGGTGGCGCCATCGATGCCTGGGAAGGAACCAACGTTTCGATCAATGCATCAACAAATCTGCCGATCACTTCATTTGAAGTTCTCTTCTCTGACAAAGAAGATTCCACTTCATTACTGGAAGAGTACAAAGTTGAAAAAACAATCAAGAACAATTCAATAACGGCTTCCTGGAAATTGAATTTACGTGCAGATGGCAGTTCGCCCCAGTTTTATCAGATTAAATGTCGAAACGAAGCAGGCCAGACGACTCTTTCGCCCACAGTTTATCCACTCATGATTCGTCCGGATCTATCGCCGGAAATCACATTGCTTTCGCCTAAACAAGATTTAAAGATGCCAGCTAACGGCATCGTCCCAATCTCTGTAATGGCTGAAGATCCTGATTTTAAAATTCGGTACCTTGACCTGAGAGTTGAAAAAGATCAAATTCGCATGATCGATAAATCCTTATTTGAAGGTGCTGAAAAGCGTGTCAGCTTGAATCATGATTTCTCACTGGAACCACTAAGACTTTCTCCGGGAGATACCATTTATTTCTGGGTCGAAGCGCGCGACAATAAGCGCCCCTCCGGAAATCGAAAAAACACACCCAAAATCAAAATTGAAATATTGAAACCTGTCTCAAAAGAAGAAGCAAAAAAACAACTGCAGCAACAAAAGGAAAAATCAGCTCAGGAAAACCAGAAACAAAACCCGAACCCCAAAAATCAATCTGAAAAGAAATCCAGCAAAAACTCTCAAACCGGTAGTGAAGCTTCGAAGACCAATCCGGATCAATCTGAAAAGAACAAATCGGGTGAAGGAACCAAAAAAGGAAAGCAAGCTGAAGAGGGCAGCGGCGAGAACAAGCAAGACAAGCAAGGCAAACCGGATCCCGAATCCGGTAAACCTCAACAATCTGAAGAACCATCAACAGGACAAAATCAGCAAAAATCAGACGATAAAAAAGGATTAGACAGTAGAGGCAAAGACGATCAGGAAGCGATCAAGAAAATCCTGGAACAATTGAAAAAAGAAGGTAAAGAACCAAAATCAGATCCCAATCAGAAACAACCGGGATCCGAGAAGCCAGATTCACAAAATCAGTCTTCTGACCCGAACATGCAGGGTCAGAAATCATCGAACTCTTCAAAAGATTCTACTTCTCAATCTTCCGAAAACCCTGATGGTAGTCCTCAAGATTCAGAAAATAAGAATTCCAAATCAAAACCTTCTTCAAAAGCAAATCAGCCAGACAAAGATTCTTCAAACCAAAAATCTCAAAAACAAAACGGTCCTGTTCCAAACGGCAAAAAAGAGTCAGCTCCCCCCTCGGATAATGCCACGAAGACAAAACCGAATGAAGAAACTAAAGGAAAAGGGACGCCCGATCACGATCCCAATGCCAAACCTGAAAAGAGCAGCCAGAATGTTCAGCGTGACCCCAAAGACAAACCCGCAACCCGACCCGGGAAAAATGATCCTACTGACTCCAAACCCAAACAGGGCGAGCAACCAAAAAAACAGAATCAATCTTCTGAAAAATCGGACTCTGCTTCAGAAAACAAGCCCCAAAAAGGGATGAGGAAGCCAGAAAACTCGAATCAAAACCCATCCCCCTCACAAAAACAAAAACCATCAGACGGAAATAAGAAAAAGCAAAAAAATGATCAGCCGGATGGTGCTAACCAACGTCCTCAAGGTAAGAATCAAACAACCGAGCAGAAATCCAAACGACCACAAGATGGAGAGCAGGGTAAAAGTTCTCAAAATGATCAGGGGCAATCAGGAAGTAAACAACCCGGAAAGGGTGACTCAACAGGGAAAAAGGGTAATCAGGAAAAAGGGTCTGAGAAAAACCCATCGAATTCTAAACAATCCATGAAGCAAAATAATAATCAGAACAAAAAAGGAAAGGGCTCGTCCAAGAACGGTAATTCCAAACCAGGAAAACAAGGTTCAGGATCGAAAGGCCAGGGATCGGCATCTAAGGGAAAAAGCCAATCCAAATCAGGAGAAAAGCCAGGCTCAGGCACCAGTTCAAAATCAGATAATCCTCAAGGAAGCAGTGCCACCAGTGGAGGAGCAACCCCAGCAGAAGGTAACAAACCATCAAATGCAGAAGGCGACTATAATCTTCCCGAAGCGGAGGATGCCAATTTGGAATATGGTAAAGAGGCTGCAAATTTAGTTCTGAAACGTATCAAAGACGAGCTAAAACGGAAAGAAGTTGATCAGGAATTATTAAACGAATTAGGCTGGTCAAAAGAAGAGATGAAACAGTTTTCTGAGCGCTTACAAAAGCAGCTCCAAAATCCTGATTTGAATCAACAATCACCGGAATCACTGGCGCGAAAGCGTCAATTCGATGAGATGTTAAAGTCTCTTAAACCTGCTCCTGGCGCAAAACAACGAAACCGTACAAGTACCAGAAAGCAAACCAATGACAGTTTAGGCCCCCGTCGTTTGCCAGTTCCCGAAGAATATCGGGAAGCCTATGAGGCGTTTACACGAGGGCTGGCGGAGCAAAAGCCGGTTGATAAATAATCGGGTTTACGACAAGAGAAGTTCGAGATCATCACTAGATAGATTCTTGAGAACACTCTGATTTTCTTCCAGAATCGCATCTGCTAACTCACGCTTCTGTTGTTGCAGTTCCGTAATTTTTTCTTCGACTGTGTTCCGACAAATTAATTTGTAAGCGAAAACACGTTTCGTTTGGCCTACACGATGTGCGCGGTCAATGGCCTGTGTTTCGACAGCAGGGTTCCACCAGGGATCGAGAATGAAAACATAGTCTGCGGCGGTCAGATTTAAGCCCAGCCCACCAGCTTTCAAACTGATCAGGAAAATGCCACAGTCTTTATCAGTCTGAAACCGGTCAACTCGCTCTTTACGGTCACGAGTTTGGCCATCCAGATATTCATAGACAATTTCTTTTTTATCCAGATGCTCCTGCACGATAGACAACATACTTGTAAATTGTGAGAACACTAATGCTTTATGACCTTCTTCAATCAACTCTTCCAGATGTGGTATCAAAACGTCCATTTTTGCAGAAGCATCCAGAGCCTGACCACGGTCAAGTAAAGCAGGGTGGCAGGCAGCTTGTCGCAAACGCAACAGTGCTTCAAGTACGTGTATTTTAGTCTTACCAAGTCCTTTAGATTCAACCATTCCTAAAATAGAATCGCGGTAGTGTTGTCTTAATTCATCATAAAGCCGAGTTTGTTCTTTACCCATATCGCAATACAGGGTTTGTTCTACTTTTTCGGGTAACTCGTTGGCGACTTGCTCTTTTGTTCGTCTTAAAATAAATGGACGCAGGGCGTTCCCCAACATAACGCGTGAGTTTTTATCCTCAATATCACTGGTGTATGCTTTGAAGACAGAACTGCGCCCTAACATTCCCGGATTGAGGAACTCAAAGATCGACCAAAGATCTCCTAAATGATTTTCTACAGGTGTACCGCTTAACGCAATTCGGTGCTTCGCTTTAAGCAAACGTGATGCTTTTGCTACTTGAGATCCTGAATTTTTTATCATCTGCGCTTCATCTAAGACAGCATAATCAAACTGGATATCCTTAATCTGATTAATATCTCGCCGCATCGTTCCATAGGTCGTTAATACCAGGTCATATTCAGTCAATTGTTCGATGAGCTTAGTACGTTCTCCTCCCGCATATTCAATAGTCTTGATCTCAGGAGTAAACTTTTCCGCTTCCTGAATCCAATTGAACATTAATGACTTAGGCACGATAGCCAGTGATGGTAAATGTTCTTCACGCGATTGTTTTCGCCTTAATAGTAACGCTAGTAATTGAACAGTTTTTCCCAAACCCATGTCATCGGCCAAACAACCGCCGAAATGGAAATCCTGTAAAAACTGTAACCACCCTAATCCCTCGAGTTGATACTTGCGTAAGTCTCCCTCAAACCCCTCAGGCTCTTTATCGATAGAAATACCTGAAAAAGTTTTAATTTTCTCTCGAAATTCATCGAATACTGAATCTGTTTCTACAAACTCCTGCGCACTCAGCAAAGCATCAAGCAGTGCAACCTGATTAGGAGCAAATCGAAGATGATCTTCATCGGTGACCGCAATTCCAGCAAGAATACCATATTGTTCTATCCATTCTTCTGGAAGAATTCCCAAAGAACCATCATCAAGCCGAATTGAAGAATCGCCGCGTGCTAATGCAGAGAGCAGTTCAGGAAAGAGAACGGTCTGGCCTTCGAAATCAATGTCTGCATGTAGTTCAAACCAGTCAATACCGGACTGAACTTTGAAAAGCATATTACTTGGTTGATGAACCTGTTTGCCATCAGCCCGAACTGCCCAACCTTCTTTTATCAGATCGCGAACAGCATTTCCCAAATCTCGTGCAGAAATCTCTACATCGCGTCCCTGAACACGCCGGTCCAATAATCTGCGAAAACCACTATCTTGCAGTAAGGTCCAAGCCTTTGATTCCATTTCTCGATTACGGAGAATGCAGCGTTTTTCCTCTCGATCAACGATAGCCCATTGTGTACTGGAACCTGAAACCAAATGATCCAGGTAGTTAAAGTGAACTTCACCAAAAAGGCGATCCTGTTGCCATCGTTTTTTTTGAGGCGAATGAATTAATAACTCCGGCTTTGGCTCGCAGGTAATTTCTTCAAGATGCAATTCTGAGGGTAATTCAAGCCTGGGAAGGACTGGCATATCCAGTAATCGATCTACCAGTTCCTGCTCTTCTCCCTCTTCGACTTCAATCGTTTGGTTTAACTGAATCATTTTAATCCAGGGAAACGAGTCGTAATCTTCCAATGGTGTAATTTTATCGCGTGTTAAGACAAGACCGCCGGCAACAATTAACCGTGCCGAGGAGATCTCCAGAACCTGATCTCCACGCTTTAAATGGCCACTAAGATTCCAATTAGACTCCTTTTTGTTTCGTTCCACTCCCATACAGAATTCCCAGGAGTGCTCCCCGTCCCAGACCAATGAATCAACATCTTCGGGTTGGCGATCAAGATAACGTACATGTCCTGTGCCACACATAAGTGGCAATATTAATTCGCATAATTCGTAAGGAATTCGATACCGGAATGCAGCAACCTGAGTTTCTGTCTGCTGTGCGCGCCAATTTGTTCTTTCGGGAGTTCCACCAGAAAGATACGCGAGAATCCGACGGTCATCCTCATGTTCCACTTCCTGTAATTGACCTGCTTTTAGCTTAAGGGGCTTCAGTTTACCCCACTGGCCATTCGCGCGTCGCTGCCGCTGAGATGTCTGGACGACTAGCTGACCTGATTCCAGACTTTCCTCGACATCGATTTCATAAAATATTTCGCGTTCTTGTTGGGTCGTCTTCGACAAGACGGGTGCCATCACAAACTCATTCTTGAGTTCTACCAGACGGGCTTCCCAATCCCGTAAGCGGGGCTTTGTTGAGACTGCTGTCGATTGGTTACCACCCGATTTCATCTTTTTTGAACGGGGGCCACTTAATTCGAAATCTGCAGGCATGGAATAATCGAAGTCAGGATCATCCTCATCGAATGAGAGTGGGGCACTTTCGATAATAAAAGGAGGAATATATCCAGGTTTGATCACACCTGTCAGATACCCTGACTGATCAACAGCGAGTATTGCTGCCCAAAGGTGCTTACAAACATTAAATTTCTGAAACTGATCACAGGTGCAATACGTTTTCAGATTGCCATCGTCACGTGAAAGTTGAGTTTGATACTCCACTCCATCGCGAACAACAGCAAAGATATGATCTGCTGTAACCCGAGTCAATTCAACTCGCTCAGCTTCAATATAAGCAGCACCACGAAATCGAATATCTGCACGAAATTGATTTTCAAGCATTTCTGCCAACGTCATGGACGGCCTCCTGCCTGATCCCAAAACGCAATTCGCATTATTGAGACACTCCCTTTTATTTGCATAAGTCAGCCCTGAGTTTCTTTTGGACCAACGATGGTATCGGTCGAGACACAATTAATTTTAAAATACAGCTTCTTAAAAGTCAAAACGGACCTTATTCAACACGAGTAAAATGTCGCTCAAACCATTTTGAAACCGCACCTTATGAGGGTACTAGATTGACGCTACTTTTGACCAGTCAGTCTGGCTTGTTTTCTTATGAATTTTTGACTTCCATTTAAAATAAATGTGAACATTCTATTATCTTAAAGAGTCTCGGAAGTTCATCACCATAAGACTGGTTGTATCACTAAAAGTGTGTTATAGGACTTTCACAGAACAGGTGACTCAATTCACTATTTAAGTCAATCATCATATAATTCGTTTTCATTGCTGGCCCTCCTAAATTCAAACAGAAACAGCGAATAAACGGGCTTATCTGGAAGCAACATTGACAATGGAAAAAATCTATAAAACTCTTACTGACCAGGAAGTGATTCAGTGGTTTGAATCGAATCTTCCCGTCGAAGACTATCGTAACCAAAGCGTCCTGTTGATCGTTCCGGATGCGACCCGCACCGCACCTTTACCACTCTTGTTTTCTACATTTCATCGCATTCTGAGCCCGGTCGCGAAACGAATTGACGTCTTAATTGCTCTGGGAACGCACCCACCAATGCCCGAACAGGATATCTGCCGTTTGCTCGGAATTTCTGAAAGTGCAAGACAAACGGAATATAAGGATGTTGGGCTTTTCAATCATGAATGGGATCAACCCGACAGACTGACAGAACTGGGAATTTTAACAAAAAAAGAGACGAGAGAAATCTCAGAAGGTCTGCTGGAAATGGAAGTCCCGGTCACAATTAATTCCCGTGTAAAGGACTATGATATCTTGCAAATCATGGGACCAGTTTTTCCTCATGAAGTCGTTGGTTTCTCTGGTGGAAGTAAATACTTTTTTCCAGGTATTTCTGGCCCGGACCTGCTGAACTTTTTCCACTGGCTTGGTGCCCTGATCACAAACGTCGGAATTATTGGAGTGAAGCACACCCCTGTGCGCGAGGTGGTTAATCGTTCTGCCGCAATGATTCCGAACGAGAAACGTTGTATTACCTTTGTTGTTGCTCCCGACAGCTCGCTTTATGGTTTGTATTACGGTACTCCAAAGTCTGCTTGGGAATCTGCCGCAGACTTATCCGGTCAAATTCACATCAAACGTATGGCCCAACCGTTCAAACAAGTTCTTTCCTGCGCGCCTCTAATGTACGATGAACTATGGGTCGCCGGAAAATGCATGTATAAACTGGAGCCTGTTGTCGCAGATGGAGGAGAGTTAATTATCTATGCTCCTCACATGAAAGAAATTTCTATTACTCATGGCTCGCTGATCGAACAGGTAGGCTATCACGTTCGCGACTACTTTACGAAACAATGGGACCAGTTCAAGAAGTACCCTTGGGGAATTTTGGCGCATTCGACCCATGTTAGAGGCACCGGAAGTTTTACAGACGGTGTGGAACATCCTCGTGTACAAGTCACACTTGCGTCACAAATTTCGCCTGAGCTCTGCGAGAAAATCAACCTTGGTTATCGAGATCCGAACAGCATTGATGTGGAATCATTTGCAAACCGGGAAGAAGAAGGCATTCTTCTCGTCAGAAAAGCGGGGGAGCATCTTTATCGCCTGAAAAACAGCTAGCCCGTTTTCAAAAGACAATCATCTGCCTGCTGTCATCTTCATTAGCTAATTCAGAAGACTTAAAGTAAAGAAGTAGAGTTAAATAATCATGAATACACACTCAGAAAATTTTGAAATAAAAGCACGATTAGAGCTGGCTTTGACGGCTTCAGAAAAAGCCCGTGATCTGATTCTTAAATATTATCAATCTCCTGATCTCCATGTCGAACGAAAGAGCGATAACTCTCCCGTTACCATTGCTGATCGCGGAGCGGAAGAGATTTTAAGAGCGGAAATCACTCAGGCTTTTCCCAACGACAGTATTATGGGCGAGGAACTACCGCCTGTAGAAGGCACAAATGAATTCAAATGGATTCTTGACCCCATTGATGGAACGAAACCGTTTACACATGGTGTCCCTTTGTTCGGAACGCTCCTGGGATTGGAAGAAAACGGTAAACTCGTGATGGGCGTCTGCCGCTTCCCGGCATTAGATGAAGTCGTTTATGCCATGAAGGGAGGGGGGGCATGGTGGAAAATCGGAAACCAGGAACCTCGTCGGGCGAAAGTCTCTGATCAATCTCAACTCTCAGAATCTGTCTTCTGCACAACGACCATGACGCGCTGGGAAACGATTGGCAAACAAAAAGCATATGAGTACCTCTGTCGCAACTCCTATCTGGCTCGTGGTTGGGGAGACTGCTATGGCCATATGCTAGTCGCTACAGGGAGGGTAGAAGTCATGATTGACCCAGTTTTAAGCCCCTGGGATGCGGCTGCATTGGTTCCCATTCTAGAAGAAGCCGGAGGCCACTGGATCGACTTTGCAGGAAACCCATCGATTTATTCTGAAAATGGATTGGCTGTGAATGCCGCTTTAAAAGACGAAATCCTACAAATCATTGCACAATGAGCTGTAGATCATGCCTGCAAGACCCAATTGAGAAATCCCATTGATCCTTTCCCCTGTTCTTTGCTACGATCCCCGGGCAAACAATCGCGCTTTATACATACCAGAATTGTACCGCAACTTCAGGGAAGAAAAGTATGGCTGGTTACAAGGAACATATTAGTGTCAGTGGTTTACTGGGAATTGGTTATGGTTCCGTTGCCAGTTTGTTGATGGGATTCACTCCTACACAAGGAATCCTGGCTGGTGTACTGACCTGGATCGGCGGCATGCTGCCTGATCTTGATTCGGAAACCGGTCGCCCGATTAAAGAGCTCTTCAGTTTAACTGCAGCTGTCGCTTCATTTGTCGCAATGCGGAGTATGATTCGAGTTGGTACAGACCCAGACACTGCCATACTGATGGCAGTGGTGACTTACGCGGCCGTTCGTTATGGTGCAGCTGCTATCCTTGGTAAATTTGCGGTACATCGCGGCATGTTCCATAGCCTTCCCGCATTAATCATCACAGGAGAGTCCATTTTCCTTACCTATGTCAGTGATTCTTATGCCGTCAAATTTCTCATGGCCGGAGGTATCTCGTTAGGCTTCCTCTCACATCTTATTCTCGACGAGGTCTACAGTGTCGAACGAAAGGGAGCCAAAATTCGTTTGAAAAAATCTTCTGGAACTGCCATAAAATGGTTCGGTAAAGGCCTGTTTGGAAATGCGGTTGCCTATGCAATTCTCCTAACTATGACGTATATCACTCTGGTGGAATCAGGTATTTTGGTCCCGATGCAAGGAGTTGCCCCTGCAGATCAATCTCCGCCTGTCCAACATGCATCACCATTTGAGACGATTCGTCGATAACAAATCTTCTTGGATTCAACGGAACTCAATAGAATCGATTCACGTGGGTGTCTATAATTAACACCACACTATAATTTTGTCTTTTGAACTCCGTAGCCATTCAAAAATCCCTCAGGAATTGATGTCCATGAAAATTGCCGGCGTACAAATGAATGTATCCTTGATGGCGAAGGAAGAGAATCTGAATCGCATTATCGAGAGAATGAAAGAGACTGCAGCCGAAGGCGCTGCTCTTTCCGTTTTCCCAGAATGTGCTGTGACTGGCTACTGTTTTGAAAGCTTAGAAGAAGCCATCCCGTATGCAGAAACAATCCCGGGGCCGACAACAAAACGACTGCAGGAAATTTGCCGAAAATTAAATCATTCCGTAGTGGTAGGCATGCTCGAACTGGCTGAGCAGAGCGTCTACAACGCAGCCGTCCTGATTACACCTGAGGGTGTTCTGGGAAGTTATCGAAAGGTACATTTACCTTTTCTCGGTGTAGACCGATTCGCAACTCCCGGCGATCGTGCATTCGAAGTTCATGCTCATCCGGAAGCAAATATTGGACTCAATATCTGTTACGATAGTGCATTTCCAGAATCATCGCGTGCCATGACACTTCAGGGTGCAGATTTAATCGTTCTTCCCACAAACTGGCCTTCCGGAGCTGAATGTGTGGCAGAACATGCGATTAATATACGGGCTATGGAGAACGGCATTTACTATTGTGCCATTAACAGGGTCGGCATGGAGCGTGGTTTTCAGTTTATTGGAAAAAGTAGTATCTGCGCTCCCACAGGTGAAACACTAGCTTGTGCTTCTGGAACAGAAGAAGAAGTTCTCTATGCTATGATTGACCCTGCAATCGCGCGCAATAAAAGAGTGGATCGAGTACCTGAAAAACATGTGATTGATCGATTGGCGGACCGACGCCCCGAAATGTACGGAAAAATTGTCGAACCGCATGGATTGCAGCCCCCTAATCGAAGCTGATTGGTTGGGAATTTCAACCAACAAGTCTTCCTGCTCCTGTTTTTGGATAAATATACCAGATTGCCTTTGTGTCAAAACTCTATTTCGGCACAATCTATGCGGTTCCTATACAAATTCAGGCATAGACAATCTCTACCATCCTAAGGCGTTAATCTTTCCAGAAGAAAAGTAGACGACTGAGTCAGTGCGAATGTTAGTTTTTTAATGCATTATGCGCTGACTTGTATCAGTTCCTTTACAACTGACAGTCTTTCTTAGCGGAAAAACACACGTTCGGTCTTTTAAGAAATGACGCTCATGAATTCCAGACTGTTTCAAAATCTGATAGCAGCTTTGGTACTTGCAATCACTTTAGGCTTCTGCTTCCAGGCATTAGTACTCCATCCGACTGATGTACTCGTTGGGTCACAAGATCAAGGTCATAACGATACTACAAATCAATTCATAGCCTTTAAAAGCTACCAAAAGATATGTATCGAACAGCACTCTGAATTTCCTTTCTGGAACCCATATTCATTACTGGGAATGCCATGGCTGGGGAGCCCTCAATCGTCACTATTCTATCCGGGAAACTGGGTTTTCTATATCACAAACGCATTAACATCAATCAGCTGGACACTCCTTTTTCATCACTGGTGGGCTGGCTGGGGGGCTTATCTACTTGGCCGGAAGTACCGACTCAGTTTCTTCAGTTCATTAATATCAGGAATCATCTTTCTGGCGGCTCCTTACTTTGTTGCAAAAACGGGGGAAGGTCATTTCACATCCATCACTCAGATCTCCTGGTTTCCCTGGATTTTTTATGGTTATGAACTGTTAATGGAAGGTCGTAAAAAAGCGATCCCCATTTTGGCAATGCTGATTGCGTTAGCTTTCTGCTGTGGCCATGTTCAAGAACTATATTATTTGCTGCTCTTCTTCACTGCTTCTGTTGTTATCGAGGCCCTCATTGCACTCCTGCCAAATAATCGAACATCAGCATCTGACTCAGAAATCAATGACCAAATCAATCCTGAGCATTCAAGAATTACTACTTCAACTGCTGCCTTACTCAAAGGTTGGTTGATCGCGGGTATCCTGACGATAGGACTGGTCGCCATTGACTTGATCCCCGTTTATATCTATACCCAGCAAGCAGTCAGAGCCAGTGGCATCGATTTAAAAGTATTGGAAAGTGGTAGCCTCTCACTTCCCAGTGTGCTGCAGCTACTGGACCCCTTTGTCTGGGGAGGACCCGCTAATTACAGAGGACCAGGGGGTTACTATTGGGAAGCAGTTTGCTATTTTGGATGTCTGCCTTTATTACTCGCCTGCCTGGGAACGATCGCTTCATTTAAAAAACGAACAGTCATTCGTTTGTTCCTAATTGGCTTGGCGTCTATCTTATTAGCATTCGGACCACATCTACCATTTTACAAACTGTGCTATGAGTTCATTCCGGGCTTTTCCATGTTCCGAATGCCCGCTCGATTACTCTGGATCTGTTCGTTTGTGATAGCCATGCTGTCGGGCTTTGGTTGTGAATCGATTTCGAACCTGTTCCTGAACCCATCAAGAAATAGATATCGAATCATTTCAAGCGTCTGTTTCATCACAGCCTCACTGTTATTGCCCTGGCTTGTGTTCACTTCAGGTGGGCTGACAACACTCAACATTGACCCGGAACGTATTATCAAAATCCAACTGGTCCCTTGCATCGTTGCCGTACTCGGTCTTTCTGCAGCAGTATTCTTAGCCTGTATTTCTCGTAAAACAGCAACAGGGGGCCTCATTTTACTTTGTGTCATCTGCTTGGGTGAACTGTCAGTACACAGCAATCAGATTTTACGGACGATTCCTCAGGCAACATTTCGCCATGAATCAAAAATCACAACGTTCCTGAAAAATAATCTGGGACAGCATAGAGTCCTTGTCGGCCAAAAATTACTGAGTGACCGCGAAGCATGGAACAATCAGATCTTGAAAATCCAGGGTTATGAGCCTGTACCGCTTGTACGACTAGGACTGTTGGCAGCAGCAGTTTTTCCCCAGAAGGACGCTGCTCAGATGATGGCCGGGTATAGCGAGCCACAAATCCCCACCGCTCGCCAACAATTACTGGACCTTTTAAGTGTGAAATATGCCATATTACAAACAGATAAACGTATTGAGATTGACGGGTGGAAGATAGTTGAAAAAGGATCAATACCTGAAGAATTTACTTTGCGAAATACTGAACCGACTCAAATTCCGTATTTGATTCTGGAAAATACAAACCCACTCCCCAGAGCCTTTTTAATTGGGAACACCAAACCAATAAATCAGAATGAGCAAAGCAAACAAATCGTAGAGACAATAGCAAAAGTACAACCGCGTAATGAGGTCCTGTTACAACAAGACGTGCTATCGAAAGGTAAACGACAAACTTATAAGGCTGCAGACATCACTAAAGCCACTCCCAACAAGCTGCAAATCAGGGCTGCATTGAATGAACCGGGATATCTGGTACTTTCAGATATCTATTACCCGGGCTGGTCTGCACAAGTCAATGAAAGTTTGACTCCGATCTTACCCGCCAACTTTTCATTAAGGGCCATTCCTCTTCCGGCAGGAAATCATGACGTCCACCTCTCGTTTACGCCTCCTGGATTTAAAATCGGACGCCTCATTTCTATCATGACACTTGCCATCGTTCTGATTTTATTGACCAAGTCTTCACACTCCACGCCAGACTCAACTTCTAAGCAATAACTGGCAGGATTAGCGAGACCAACTGTTTGGTCATTTACTTGCTGGCGCGTCTGATTGCTTCAACTGCTTCTGCTTTTGTTGTCTTTGATAGTATTTTTTAACTTGTGTTTCTGTTGGTACTTTTCCGCTTCCCAAAAATTTTCCCAATGGACGTTCGACTTTATGAACCAGGTATCTTCCCGAACGAAAAACTACAGGATGCGACCATGGGTAGGCACCTTTGAGACTGACAGGATAATCCGGAGGTGTTAATTGCTTCGGGTTCACTGACTTTGCCAACGTATTCTCACTTCCAAAACCACTGTCGATTAAGTCGGTCACAATGTATTTTTGCTGGCTTTCATTGATTGCAGCATAAAGTTCTTTTCGGTGGTTAGGGCAAAAAATCAGCACCGAATCGAAAAATACAAACCGAGTTGCCGGCTTAACTGATAACTCTGGATACAAATAAACCAACGTGCTGTTGAAACAATGTAATTGTCCATCATTCAGTTTTTGAGATTTTAAATATTTCCGTACGGCGTCCAGATCTTCCCAATCGACCTGTACCAATAACGCCAACTTCGACTTCAACTGGGCATTACTGGAATTCAACAAACAGGTCTTCCATAACGTGGCCCGCTGTGGTTTGAACGCCGGAAATGAGAACATCACCATCATCAAAAAAAAGGCCAGGCTACTTTTCCAGCCCCAGGTGAGCGAACGCTTCTGAAATCGGCTCCCCAAATAACCACCAATAACTGTGATGGCCAACAAATGAGAAGGGGGATGCACATAATCAAAGAGGTGCTGGAACGCAAATGACTGAACGAGCCACCCTAAATAAAATAGAGATAAGAGCACTGAATCGCGTTTCCCCGATTCCACCAGTGCATCATTGTCTGTTTTCGCATTGCTATACCAATAGTCTTTCAATGCGATCAAAGCGAGAGGCACCGCCAGTAAATGAAGTAAGAACCAGGGATAAAAGCGATATAAAAACTGGGCAAATCGTAATGGTTGCCATCCCGCTTTTCGAGCGGCCACATACTCCGGATTCCACTCAGTAAATGTCGTATAAAACGAAGACCAGGCGCCAGTCTGCCACATCCAGTAGATCCCTACCGCTCCCAGACATAAACCTCCAAGTAGAACTCCTGACAAATCAATCATTCGTTTGCGGAATGTTTTCAGGATCAAAAGTGATCCAATCCAGACACAAAGCGCTGGTACAGCCACAAAGGGTTTGATCCAAAATGCGGTTGCCCATAAGAGACCCTCCAGGAACGCCCACACAAATACTGATTTCAATGAAGCTTGTGGTAGTGAATCAGTGCCATTAATAAGTCGATCAATTTGTTTGCGTCGCAACCAGACTGCCGCCAGTGCAGGGAGAAGAATCAGCGTATCTCGCTGAAAATGACACCATTCTGAAAGGGAGAAGTAAAACGAGAATAATGCGATTCCAACCCAAAGCATACCGGTCAGAGAAAGATGATTTCTGCGATTCCACAACATCAGAAGCACGACAGTACCACTGAAAAGCAACAGATCAACCACACGGATAGCATCAGAGCTCATCCCAACAGAAGAACGAACCAGCATATGTAACCAGACAATACCTGGTAAATTCGTCTCAAACATATCCTGATAAAGAGTTCCTCCATTCAGGACCATTTGGGCCTGCAAATCGTAAAGAACAACATCTGTTGCTAAAGGCATTCTGATAAAGAGCGGGATATTCAGAATGAGAATGAGAAGGAAAATCACAGCAGCAAACCATGTTAACCCTGTTGATTGTCTATTTTGCTGGTTTTGCACGCCTTGCACTCCACATATTTACACCACCCTTATCCCTCACGAAAAAGGCACCCAGAAACACTATAGACAGAATAAACAGTATAGTTAAAATTTATACGGCTAGATTGCATGAAAATCCACTATATTCATCAGGAATCCTGAAGAGTTCACCCGGCTGCTGCGTTATGCTGACTTCTTCGAGGCCTCTTTTACTTCAATCTGCATAGTGCATCTTGAATTTCCTATATCAGTATTCACCCCAAAGAGAAATTAAGTATCGTGGATCCAGGACACCTCACTGAGCTGATTGAATTGGAAGAAAACTACTGGTGGCATGTCGCCAAACGTAAGTTAGTCACAGAAATTTTGATGAATGAATTCCCCCCTCCTGGCCTGGTTATAGAGGGTGGTATAGGTTCTGCACGTAACTTGCTTGAATTTAATCAGCTCGGATACGAAGTCACCGGTTTTGATCTAATGGAAGATGCTGTCGAACATGGCCGATCGCGTGGCCTAAACGATATACGTGTACACAATCTGAGTCAACCCTGGCCAGTCCCTGCTGCCTCAGCAAAAGCAGTAATCCTGTTAGATGTGATGGAGCATATGGAGGACCCGGTTGGGTTACTGAAAAATGCAGCAGAAACATTGGTCGATGATGGGGGGATTATTCTTACGGTCCCAGCTTACCCCCTGTTGTATTCTGACTGGGATCGGAAATTAGGTCACTTTCGCCGTTATACAAAATCGCAGTTCCGGAAACACGCCGAACAAGCTGGACTGAAAGTAAAGTGGCTGACATACTGGAACTCGTTTACTTTACCCGCTGCCATTGCAGTCAGAGGTAGAGACAAAATATTGAATCGCACAGATGATTCTCCACCTTGTTTCGCCCGAGTATCACGTTTCACAAACGCCTGTCTGAAATCGTGTGCCCAAATTGAGCGTAAGCTGATTCATTCAACAGGAGTTCCATTTGGCCTTTCGCTCGTAGGAGTACTGGTTAAATGAAGACAAGCGATTCCCAACATTCCATTCTACCACGAAAGCCGATTTCTGACTCGCTTGTTTCAGTCGTACTTCCGGTCTTTAATGAACAAAATGTACTTCCGCAATTACTCCAGGCTGTTGAAGAATCATTACTGACAGCCGGGTGCGAATATGAAATCATATTTGTGAACGATGGTTCTTCAGACCGAAGCGGCTTAATACTGAATGAGCTTGCTGAGTTAAATTCACGAGTGAGAGTCATTCACTTTGCTAAAAATTTTGGACATCAGGCAGCTGTCCAGGCAGGTTTGCTCCACACTACAGGTGACGCCGTGGTGATCATGGACTCAGACATGCAGGATTGCCCGAAAGCCATCGTGAAATTTATCGAACACTGGCAAGCGGGTTATGATGTTGTCTTTGCAATTCGTACTGACCGTAAAGAAAATATAGTAAAACGTTGGGCTTTTCAGACCTTTCATAAAACGCTTAATATAATATCCAGTACACCAATTCCTCGTGACGCTGGCAACTTTGGTCTCATTGATCACCAAGTGGCTGTTCAGATTGCACAGCTAAGCGACAGAGATCGCTACTTTCCGGGACTACGTTCCTGGGTCGGATATCGCCAGATTGGAGTGACTGTCGAGCGTCTTGCCCGATATGACGAAAAAACGCGAGTCTCATTTATTGAGTTATGCCGCCTGGCAAAAACGGCTATTTTTTCCTTCTCATTCTTGCCACTCACTATTTTTTATGCAATTGCTGCATTATCTGCGATCGTCTGTTTAGGACTCATTACTTTTGTTCTCTACCATAAGGTCTTCACCGAACTGGCCATTCCCGGCTGGGCTTCGACTACAATTACCGCGTCTTTTTTTGGTGCATTAAATGCGTTGGGGATTGGAATTCTTGGTGAATATGTCACTCGAATTTATGATCAAGTAAGAGCCCGCCCAATGTTTATCGTCAGCACTAAAACGAATTTCGCATCACCGGACGTCGAAGCACCTCTTCTGGCAATCTCCAGTCACGTTCAAAGCGTCGAACTAAATGCCACGACTGATGCTGATCAGGAACTTTCCCAACATTCCTGATCAACTAGGCAGAGAGCATTCTGAATTCAGCTTAATGAGACGAGTGCCTCACAATACCAACCGAATCTTGAAATCGCGAGGTGGGGCTTTCAGTTTCCTGTTGGTTCCGATCGTCTCTATCTTTTTGTGATTGATGGAACAACCGCGGTCTGAACACAACCATCAGCAGCATAGGTAAGTACCACAAGAGATAAACGCTTCCCTGTTGAGGGTACCACAGTAATGTCGCAATGATGATGGCTGTTGTATGTGACATCAAATGGCCTAAATTTTTACGCCGCGGCCAGATTGTCAAACAAGCTATCAAAAGCACGAAACCTACAAAGACGGGAATCCGATAAGCAGAATCAACGGCACCCCAAAAACCAGGAATATTTTGCCCTCCCTCAAATTTGAGAACGGACCAGTCGATCGAACCTATTGTTTGCTGGGTAAATGAATAACGATCCACTGATGTCAGAATTAAACTACCAAGTAAGATAATCCCAACGACACTGCCAGAGATTGCGAATCGTTTTAGACCGTTCTTTCTATAAAAACTGGCCCATAATGGTAAAAGGAAGACGGGAAAAAACATCGCACCGCATGCGAGGCCCATAAAAATTCCTGACATAACAGGTTTCTGGTAAGCCACAAATGCCCAAACAAGTAAGGCAGCGGGCAACACATGGTTTGTTTTACTGACATCGTAGGCAGTACAGGGTAGCAGAAGATAAAGTAGTGCCATGGCCAACCCCAGCTGAACATCAGCAAAATGCACTTTTCCCATAATGATTAATCCGACAACCACAAAGGCATGAGCCAGGATTGCCATTATGCGGGCTGCCAGCGTAGATCCATCCAGAGAGATACCAGAATTGGAAGGGGTGTTCGCCCCGTTTACTACTGCCGATGACAGGGGAACAACTGGCGCAATCAAAAGACGCGCAGTTGGTCCGGCTTCTGGAATTTTTTGATTTTGAGTAGAAGTAACATCTTGCATGCTTAATAAGCTGTCAGCCTGCTTTACGGTTTGAATCGTTTCCGGTGCCGGATTCTCTGTGAAGACGCGCACAACTAAAAAAGCAAAGATCGAAATACAGAGAAACGCCATGCCGAAGCTATTTAGATTTTGTTCCCCGCGCGGCCTGCGCTGAAAAAAGCAATCAAGGCTCATGCGAATCACTAATAATCCTGTTCCCACAAACAGCCAGACATTTCCCAGCAGGGGGTGATCCCCGACAAATAAAAGTCCCGGGGAAATAGAAAGCAATAATAATAAATCTAAGTTGCGCAATGAAATAATGCGATCAAAGCGGAAAAATACCGCGAGCGACAGCAATAGAGACAGGTAAAACCATGTCGCTTCACTTACATAATAATCTGGTAAGATGTGATTCATACAAGAATACCGCCAGTGATTAGACTTGATCACCAGTCGAAACGATTTACCATTTGAGCTTCAAACAGGTCCCCTTGTTTTTAACTCAAACTATTGCGCCCACCTCCGTCATTGATATCTCAAATTGATTTATTTTCTTGATGGGCAAATCAATCTGCACTTATTGTTCACAAATTTAAAATATAAACTAGTTGATAATAGAGTTTTTCTCAAGATCAGACAAATTCCACAACCAGAATGAACCACATGTACACATGCCGTCATTCAGAATAGAAAAGACAATGCCGACCAAAAGAATCCACTCTCAAATTTGAGCCTGTTCGAATTTCAGTACGACTAAAAAACTACCCCGAAAGTATCAATTACTCTTTGATAATCTGATTCAATACTGCCATTATAAAGGGACGCTGATGCATTCGTTAACGTGTTCCATAAATGGTTGGATGTGGTTCTCTCACTTTTATAATACTACTCGAGCTGAGGAAGATCGAAATGTTGAAGTTCTACACCATCAGGTCGCTGTTATTCATTTCTGTTCTGTCTCTTTTGCTACAAGCTCCTACGGTTGTGGAAGCACAGAAAAACAGGCAACAGATTTCACCTGATACCAGTACCTGTCTGAATAAGCTGAAATCAACCAAGGGACTCTGTATCGTTCTAGGGTTACCTGATGCTGACCAGGCTTCTTTTGTTGTAGAGCTGACTCAAAATAGTGAGCTGCAGATTTACTTTCAATCTGAATCCCCCAAAGAAGTTGCTCAAGTTCGAGCTTTGGCTGATCAAGCAGGAATGTTGGGACAACGTATTTTTGCTGATCACGGAACGCATGACGCCATTGCACTTGCCAGTAATCTGGCCGACGTTATTTTTGTACAAAAAACAGCTGGTAAACAGACATCTAAAGAGGAGCTTTTGCGTGTTCTGCGACCCGAAGGCATCGCATTTTTTTCTGATTCTAAACTGACAAAACCAATTCCGGCGGGAAATGATTATTGGAACCATCCTTATCATCGACCGGATAATAATCCGCAATCGACCGATCAAAATGCACGCTCTCCTTATCGTACTCAATTCCTCGCAGATCCCAAATTTTCACCAATGCCTGAAGTATCTGTAGCAGCGGGCGGTAAGGTCTTTAAAGCATTTGGCCACATCGCACATAAACAGAATCAAAATGCAATTTTGAATACCTTGATGTGTATCAATGCTTACAACGGAACTATCCTTTGGAAACGAAAACTACCAGAAGGTTTCATGATTCACCGAAACACTATGATTGGAACCAAAGATGCCCTTTATATGGCAGACAATGAGTCCTGTAAAATTATCGATAGTGAAACGGGCAAAATCCGGGATGAAATCATCATTGATGAGAAACTTGCTGATGGGCCCGTCTGGAAATGGATGGGTATGCAAAACGGGACTCTCTATGCACTAATCGGAAGTAAAGAAATCAAGGTTGATACCCAAAAATCAGCAAGACGCGGCCTGGGACACTGGCCTTGGGGAATGTGGAAAGGACACGACTATTCTGATCCTAAAAACGCTTTTGGATTCGGCCGCACGTTTGTAGCAATGAATCCTGCTACAAAAAAAATCCTCTGGCATTTTCGTGAGCAGGACTATATCGACAGCCGCGGCGTCTGTATGAAAAACAACCAGCTCTTTTATTATTGCCCTGGTAAATTTCTTGCGTGCCTGAATACCAAGAATGGAAAACAGCTCTGGAAAAATGATGATAAAAAACTTTTATCTTCGATCGGATCCAATCAAAAAGCTCAACATTACGTTACAGGATATGCTACGACAGCCTATATGAAATGTAGCGATGACTACCTGTTTTTTGCTGGACCACAGCGTTTACATCTTGTCACCGCGTCTGCCACTGATGGATATTGGCTGTGGGAAAAAGAGCATGGTAATCTGCAATTAGTTTTACGCGATGATGGAATTTATGCCGCCGGCCCCAAAGAAACTGGTATGAAACTGGATTATGCTACCGGAGAAAAAATTGCTTCACTTCCCACTCGCCGCGCCTGTACGCGAGCCACCGGCAGTGTAGACAGTATCTTTTTCCGCACCAGCGGTGGGACTGTCAGACTGGAAACGGAAACACATTCTGCCCAACATATTGCCCCCATGCGCCCACCCTGTCAGGATGGTGTCATAGTTTCCAATGGGCTCTTATATTGGGGGCCCTGGATGTGTGGGTGCCAATTATCGCTTTACGGACATATCTGTTTGGGTCCTGAAAAGAATTCCTCTTCACCTGCAAAACAAGTCCCTCCTCGACGAGTCGCTTATGCAGATGATCTGACAAAAGTTGAATTGTTATCTGTTCACGAAAATGACTGGCCCTCGTTTCGTGGTGACAATCATCAATCATCCACAACAAAAGTTTCAGTTCCTGACAAAACTAAACTTGCCTGGACAACCCAGGTCACAAAATCTGCACTGCCTACAGCACCTGTTATTGCTGGTAATCAGATTTTTATCGGTGATCGAAATGGTGTCATTACTGCATTTGATATGCAAGGCAAGCAGATTTGGAAACAATATACAGGCGGCGCCATTTATTATCCTCCGACGGTCAACAATCATCGTCTCTATGTTGGATCAGCTGATGGGCGAGTTTACGCTTACGAAGCAAAAACTGGTAAACCTCTCTGGTCATTTCGAGTAGCCCCCGACAAACGTTTAATTCCCGTCTATGGAAAATTGATATCGACCTGGCCTGTTTCAGGTGGCGTTGTGGTTCAGAATGATACCGTTTACGCCGTCGCAGGTATCGCTCACTTTGATGGTACGCACGTTGTCGCCTTAAATTCAAAGACTGGTGAGTTAAAGCAGGAAAACAACAGCTCGGGAGCACTATCGCAGGAAGTGAATAGTGGGATCAGTCTGCAGGGTAGTTTATATATCGAAGGCGATGAACTCCGATTCCTGGCAGGAGGCGTTTATGAAATTGCCCGTTACAACCTGAAGACATTAAAGTGTTTAAATACCCCCAGTACAGAAGTTCGATCACAATACCGAACTGCCTTCTATCCGTACTACCCTGGCTATGGGAAGTATCTCTCTATTGAACACACACTGGCTGACAGAAGAGAATTGATTCATGATGCCAGTTATGAAGGAAGTGTGTTTACAAATCTGACTCTGAAAGAAGCGTTGCCGCCAGGTGCCCCCAAGGTGAAAAAAGAAGTGGCACGCTGGTTAAGCATGCGTGCCCGTCGTACAGGTGAAGCCTTCAAACGCAAGAAAATCTGGGAAGACCAGAATCAGCGTCGCTTTACCAGTTTTATCGTTTCTCCAGAGACACTTGTTACCGCCGGTCATCCGGATTTAAAACCAGAGTCAGCGTTTCTAACAGCAATCAATATTGATAAAGGAACAGATCTTTGGACTCACAAACTTCCCGCGTTGGCAGTGAAGGGGGGAACGGCCATTGATTCTGAAGGAAGGATTATTGTTTCATTGGAAAATGGTCAACTCTGCTGTTTTAGCAGAGATTGATTCTGAAGAGAGAAGCCCCCCATAAGAGTTGCCTTTCTAACAGTCTGTAAATAGATTAAGTTAGGCAAATCAGGACGGTCTTCTTCTCTTTTAAATTGAATTTCATTCCCATGACAACTTTGATCCATCTCTCCCTTTCTGGAAATTACCACGAATCGTTACAGAGCTTAACTGATCTTTCCAATCTGAGTTTTGGTAGACTGAACCATACTGAGACCGCGCACCTTCGACGGAATGAACTCGTTTCACTCATTGAAGGAACCACTTCGGATTATCTGGGTATTGTTGACTCCCAACGATTAGTGGATCTGTCAGAACTGAATCAACTAAACAATCTTAATTTGAATGCGGATCAAAATGAGATTTATCTTCTGCCTTTCGACGATTCAGGACTATTTATTCAATTAATTGAGTGCTTGCCTCCGGTCGCAGCATCTCTTGCAATGAATCCACTTCAGCATGCCTTGGTACTAATCCCAAAATCTGCATTTTCAAGGCTTCAGGAAGTCCCTGATTCAGCGGATCTACTCTGGCATATTTTGATTCTTCTGGCCCAAGCGGGTGTGAAAAGTCGCAGTTTCAGTTCAACTGAACTTCCTCTCTCCAGCACATCGCAACCTCCATTACCCGATCTGGCCCCGAATGCTCCCGGCCTTGCACGCAACTGGCTTCTGAATTTACTTCGTGCTTATCAACCTGCTCATGACTTACCCTCGATTTCGTCACCAGCTGACGCAACAGCCATGCAGGCCGGGTTATTGTGTCTTCATGATTATCTTGATGAAAGCCATCAGTTCTCGCAATCAGTACAAAATCAGGGCTTACACCAGGCGGGTGACTACTGGCATCACATTATGCACCGCCGTGAACCAGATTACTCTAACGCAAAATACTGGAGCAGGGTCGTCGGTTATCACCCCGTTCACGATCTTTTACCAGAACGGGTACGACCATTATTTGATCTATTTGAAAGTCAAACCGTCGCCAACTGGAAAGATCGGTTGTTGTTAAATAATTGTTGGTCTCTGAATACCTTTGTCGACTGTTGTTCTGAATGTGAATCAAGCCAGGACCGGGAATTGAGCCAGTTCGCTCGCAGGGTCCAATGGATTGAAATGCTGCTCCTACTCCAGAAAACATCCCTTGATGCGACAACAGGTTAAGGCGAAACTGATCTCCATATACCCAATGCGGCGTATAAACCGGAAAATGCTCTTTTTTTCTAACATTACTGTTCAGAATGCTAAATCGCCTGAATTGCACCGTTAAATTCTGTTGACAGGCACGTTTGCGCGGTTATGATTTAGTTACTTACCGCTCAATCCTCCTGCGACTCCTGCGGGCAAACCGAGTGGATATCCATCCATGGGATTTCCTCCGAGATATTTTTCGCAGGGGCCACCAAGCAGGAATGGTGATTTTCCTTCTTGTCTTTTCCTCAGCGCCCATAGAGCATACCTCATTGGAGCATCCCATTTTGCTGGTGTTCATTTTATCGGTGAAGTCTTCATCTGTTATCATTTCGCCGAATGAACCTGATCAATTATAAACGCAATTGTCGACTTCGACTAATGCATTAGAGTTAATGGGACCATTAGTATGTTTGGCTTTCCGGGCTGGATTGAAGTTACCATCATTTTAGGGATTATCTTGCTCCTGTTTGGTAAACGTTTACCAGGGGCCATGAATTCTCTTGGGAAAAGCATTGTCGAATTCAAAAAAGGGGCTCGAGAAGATACTGACGAAGAAGAAACATCCAAGTTCCCTCCGCATGACACCAAACCAGATAATTAACCGGTCCAGAACATTTTATTCGTGAGACAAACTTCCCGATTGCTGAAGTCAACAAAAATGCGAAACAAGGCACAGAGGGCGCGATCTTTTTGTGTATTGCCCTTAACACCTTAAGTATAAAAAGAGGTTAAACATGTTCCAAACTATCACACACATGACTGCTGTTCCTGCAATTTTTGGGATGCCTGGCGGATATGAGATGATCATCGTCGGGATTATCGCTTTGCTTCTCTTCGGTAAACGACTACCGGAAGTGGCACGGAGCCTGGGCAAAGGGATTGTTGAATTCAAAAAAGGCGTCAGTGGAATTGAAGACGAGGTCAATCAGTCAACTTATTCGGATTCACAGACTGAAACTCCTCGACCTACGCCTGAAGAGCGTTCTGATGAATTTACAGCCCCCAAGTTTGAAATTCCCAGTTCAGAGCCAACAGACGAACAGAAGTCTGAAAAAACATAACCTTTGTTAAGTCCTGAAATCAATTTGATTCGACTTAATAAGGGGATTGACTGATCACTTCAACGTCCACAATTCGTCCGGAAGGCTTGGTCAAGTCCAGAATAATTGGTGCAGGCGTGACCGCTTTCGAGATATTGTCGGCAGCATCACGTGCTATGACTTGCAGATAAAATCGGGAAGGGTTGCCTGGACCAACAGTCCAGGTAAACCGCCCTGTATCTTCCTGCCAACCGACTATGGGCTCCCACGGGCCATCTGGTTGAGTAGAATAGTTAATGGCGATGGACTTTTCTGCCAAATTCTGATCACTCATTTCCCAAGAGATCGTCACTTTATTTGCCTGCCCACTCAACTCCTGTTTCACCGGATTTAACTTAACGACAGGAGCAATACGATCAACTACAATCACAACATCCGGTTTTTCACCTGACTTTGGTAAGGCATCGGCCAGTCCTACACCACTTCGCACACGAAGCGCAAATCCATAGATTCCATCCTGAGGAACTTCTACGTGGAATGGACTTTTTTTATCGGGATCTTCTCCATACTTATACCACTTCTGTCCATTATCTTCAGTGATATACAGCTCAACGGCTCCGACTCCTGAAGGACCTACTTTATCGACTTGAAAACCAATCTGGAACTGAGTTCCATTCAAGACCTGTTTTCGTTTCGGTTGCCAATCCTTTTCTTTCAATGGATATCGGTTTTTGGCATAGAGTGGTCGTTTCTCCGGATCATCGGCGACGAATTGCCCTTTTATTTGATCCTGAATTGATTTATCTATTAGGGGCACTTCGTTCAAACCGCCTTTTTTCGGAAAAACGCTAGGAAGCTGTCGGTTTGCAAGAGGAGTATGAGTTTCCAAGGTATCCAGTTGATTCGGTTTCAGAGGTTTGCCTGAGCCCGAATAGGGTGCAGGTGATGCTGGATCGGTCATGGATAATCTATTTTCAGGCAAGCCACCTTGTGCAATGGGTTGATTGAAATCAGGAATCTCTTGTTTGGCCTTGGGTATTGTACGGCTGGCGGCAGCAACCACTCGAATCTTTTTTTGACTGTTGCCAATATTATTGGCATGATCTTTGATCATGCCACGAACTGCCACAACTCCACCTTGGGAAATCGACCAGGTTGTCTGACCTTTACGATGCGGGGCAACAATCACTCGTTGCCAGTTTTGGCTGCCATTTTGAGAATATTCCAGAACCAGCTTGTTCGGGTCAAGGTTCTGGTCCTCTGCATTCCACACAAGTTGTACTTTACCGGGAGAAATCTGTCTCAAATCAAGATCTAATTGAGGCGGAGTTGTGTCGATCACAACCCGCAAACCGGGTTCAAAAACCCGACCGGAAGGATGGAGTTGATTTTTTGAATCAAGAGTTCGAACTGAAAACCAGTATTCGCCATCTTGTGTAGCTTCAAAAGGAAACTTCCGGGCCTGAGGAGATACTGATTTCAGATGGTTCCAACTTACACCACGATCTGTGGAAACATAGAGCCTGATTTCGCGAGCTCCCAAGCGGTCTATCTCAGCCTGATCATAGTGATAGGGAATTCGAAACTGGGTCTTACTGGTATAGACGGGTGCAGAAGGAATAGCAGCAGCCTGGGTTGAATCAGATAGATTTCCCCCAATCCAGCAACTGACTACCAGTAATGTAAATAGTCTCATGCCAATACACACTCACGCCCGGATAACAACATTGTTTATGCTATCCAGGCTCGGAGCCCCCTCCTGAGAAGATGTTACTTTATTCAACAGCCTAGACGTACGGGTACTAGTAAACCGAATCCTGACTATCTAGGAATATCGACCAATCAGATCGTACGACTTGAGACGATCTTTATGGTTAGATTGAGAGGGCAGACAAGAAAATACCTCCCTATATTATGCAATAGCAAAGTAGAGGCAGGGTAGCTTAGATCTCCAGGGGAAGAGGATATTGCGCTGAATTCAGCTAAATATGAATTCGTTCTTGTCAGCTTTTACGGAGTTGAGTGATTTTATTCATATATTCAGTAGTCAGATTTTGAATTCCATCCAGATCACCCGTTTCAACCATCTGTTTTGTGACAAGAGAACTTCCCAAACCAACGGCACACGCTCCCGCGTGGAGATAGTCGGGTAATGTCTCTAAATCGACGCCACCTGTGGGCATGAGTGGAATTTGAGGCAGGGGTCCATGTAATGCTTTGAGATATTCCGGCCCGCCTACAAAAGCAGGAAAGACCTTTATAATATCTGCCCCGGCTTCCCAAGCGGTTAATAACTCTGTCGGAGTTAAAGCACCTGTCATAACCAGTTTGTCATATCGATTGCACAATTCAATCACTTCTGTATTCACTGTGGGTGTCACAATGAATTCTGCTCCCGCAAGGATGGCAGCACGTGCTGTTTCAGAATCAAGTACCGTTCCGGCGCCTAACAGAATCTTGTCACCCAGTTCCCGCTTGACTTGAGCAAGAATATCGAGAACTCCTGGAACTGTAAAAGTGACTTCGATGACGTCTAAGCCACCTGCATAAATAGCTTTAGACACATCAACCAGTAACTCACCAGAGGGAGCACGAATAATAGCAACCGCTCCACGATCAATAACCTGAGCGAAATCAGCATGTCGACTCATAAGATGTCTACTTTCAATATCGATAATCTATTTTGACTGGTGGGTTGTTACTATCAGGCTTGAAATGAGAATTCCTCTGCAAATTCCAAAATCCATATGTCAATCAGGTCTTGGAACGACTGCATATCGGCTTCGGCGACAAACTGATAGTGGGAACGATTGTAGGTTTCTTTATTCCGAATCGTCGCTTTGGCAACCAATTCAATGATATGAGTTTCAGTAAAGGGTCTGACAATCATTTCCAGGCGGCTGTAAAGGCTCTGTGCTTTTTTCCCAGTGCTGAGACTAACATCATCTCGCGTAATTCGGGATCCCCAACCATCTTCTTCCATAAGGGTTTTAAATTGAAATCCAGGAAAATGATCAGTTAATTTTTTCAAACATGCATCAATATGCTCAGTTAACTCAAGTCGATATTTTAGATGAAGGTTTCGGAACTCCTCTTCAGACATCTTCTTACCAACATCTTGTTGTAGCTCTTCATCTTTGGCGGCACGGCCTTTGTTGATGGCATGCTTTAGACGTTTTTCAAAGTCCATTCAAAATCCTTAAGTCTGTGTAACAAGTCTGGTTTCAAGAATTAATACTTTTTCCACTTCATCGTAAAATGACAGGGAGTTGATCATAAAAGTGAATACTCTGGGATGCAATGCAAGGCCACCGAGAGTCTTTCATTTCGGGCAGCGAATCATAAAACAGCAGATAATAGTGGACTCGCTTTCAAATCAGGTAAGATCGACAATGTAAGTATTACTCTTTTCAGGACTCAGGACTACATTTCAGATTTCACCAAAGTCGATTCTTCATTATTTCAGCTACTCTCTTGATTTTCACCGCTCAGTGACATCTTTTTAATAGATTTTCAGTTGGAAATAGATCATTTATCCTATTCTCAGTTCCAACATGCAACCTCTGTCCGCACCTAATTTGAGAACCGATATTTCCTGTTTACGACATATTTTGCCGAAGTTTGGCGCGTGAAATGCTAAATATTCGCTTATACTGATACATACCAAAAGCATCTGAGGGACTTGTCACAATTGATATTCATCCTAATAATGATTGATATACAATATATCAGAGTAGGGTTATTAGAGAGTTGTATTATTAAAGAAGTTCGCTTTAACAGTAAAGCTTGATGGATTTCGTATTAGGGAAGGCAGGGGAACAATACTCTCTGCTTATTTTAAAGTGATTCTGTTCAATATAACTCTGAGAAATCTTTCTGGAACCCAAAAGCTACTCAAGGAACTCTTTGAGGGATCTATTCTTGAGTGGATTTTGGCTGTGATCACTGTCAGTTTTTTGATTTGGATGATCTTAAGGATCGTAGGACATTTTCGGGAAAATGAGGATCGTCATGTTGACACGAGTGAATTGCTTCTTCAATTCTCAGAAATGCGTCGAGAAGGTGACCTCACCGACGACGAATTCCGATCCATCAAGAAACGGCTTGTTGATCCGACCGATAAGGTTTTGGAAAAAGAAGAAGATACTGATCAAACTGAATAATCTGATTAGAGAATTCGGGCGGTATTGTACCAGCTCATCTCCCATCATTTTTGATCATCATAATGACATACTGATTGCCTCTTAAAATTATTTCATTATTAGATTTAAGTTATTTACCTATCGAGTGATTTGCAGGGAGGCAAAATCAAAACTCACTGGACGTTGAACGCCACAATTTAGTTGACACCGTTGAAGGGAAGCTATGCCCACCGGACGAGATATCACTTCTGGAAAACGTAATCCTTCTGGAAAAAAAAATGCAAATTGTTCTTTCTGTAGAAAAAGTTATCGCGAAGTGGGGCCTCTCGTAGAGGGTCCTGACAATGCATATATCTGCGGAGAATGTATAGAAGTCTGCCAATCAATATTGGAACAAGAACATCGACGAAGAGGGACTTCGAAGAAGTTATTTAAAAATGTTCCTACACCACGAGAAATTGTAACCCACCTGAATGATTACGTTATTGGTCAGGAACGTGCCAAGAAAGTCATGGCGGTTGCCGTTCATAATCATTACAAAAGACTGATGCATGCCGAAGAAGAAGAAGAATCGGATGTTGAACTTGATAAATCTAACATTCTGCTGATCGGACCAACTGGATCAGGTAAAACGTTACTTGCCAAAAGTCTGGCGCGTTATCTGCAGGTTCCCTTTGCGATTGGTGATGCAACGACCCTGACCGAAGCAGGCTACGTAGGCGAGGATGTAGAAAACCTCTTATTGAAATTATTGCATGCCGCCGACTTTGATGTGGAAGCTGCACAAAGAGGAATTCTGTTTATTGACGAGATAGACAAGATTGGAAAAACCAGCCAGAATGTTTCGATTACTCGCGACGTTTCCGGCGAGGGAGTCCAGCAGGCATTGCTTAAAATGCTGGAAGGAACTGTTGCCAATGTTCCTCCTCAGGGAGGACGAAAACATCCAGAGCAACAATATATTCAGTTAGACACAACGAATATTCTGTTTATCTGTGGCGGCACATTCGTAGGTCTTGATGACATCGTCGGTAAGCGTCTCGGTCGCAAAACGATCGGCTTTGGACATTCTACCAGCCAAAAGAAAGAGCAGGAACGGTCGAAAAACGAATTGCTTGCCCAAGCCTCTGTTGATGATGTTTTAGAGTTTGGCTTAATTCCGGAATTGCTCGGGCGACTTCCCGTATTGTCTTCATTAGCTCAACT
The DNA here is from genome assembly GCA_022600195.1 of Planctomycetota bacterium. Classification (GTDB taxonomy): domain Bacteria; phylum Planctomycetota; class Planctomycetia; order Planctomycetales; family Planctomycetaceae; genus Gimesia. The sequence goes on along the minus strand of JAHZKX010000010.1, from coordinate 5,341 downwards.
TGAAGAAGATGATTTGGTTCGCGTATTGACTGAGCCGAAGAACTCCCTTGTACGGCAGTTTCAAAAATTCTTTGAAATGGAAAATGCCAAACTGGAATTTACTGACGAAGCATTGCATGAAATTGCCTGTATTGCTCAAAAGAAAAATACAGGTGCGCGTGGATTACGAAGCGTCATTGAACAGGCAATGTTTGATATCATGTATGAACTTCCCGAACAGGAAGCCGGTAAAAAATATGTGCTTACACCTGAAGTCATCCGGGGAACTGAACAGTTACTCCCCACTGATGATTCCGCAGCCGCATAGACTTGCTTCGATCTAACTTACATGATCGAGCTTAGTCGATCTAATTCCCCGCCGAAGTCTCACTTCGGCGGGTTTTCTTGTAAATGATTGAGTCATGAAAATTCAACTGAGTATTCAAAGCCCTTCTCAAAGTTCAAAACCCTTTACGCTCACTCAAACCACATTGATTGGCAGGGGCTCTGATTGTGATTTAAAGCTGAAGTCTGATCTAGTCAGCCGCCATCACTGTAAAATATTCCTGACCGATTCTGTTGCCATCGTTCATGATCTGGGAAGTTCAAACGGTACCTTTATAGACGGACAAAAGCTAACCCCCAAACGAGACACAAAACTGGTTTCCGGCTGCCTGCTGTCCATCGCAGACATCAATTTTCGTATCGACTACGATAATCAGGATTTTCTAGATCCTGGATCAACTATTAACTTAAAGGGTATTGAAGATCTTCTGCCGTCGAATTCTCATAATCCGAATTCTGATGAAGCTGTAGAAATCAAGATTCCTGAAGAATCGGCTCAGCCCGGAACTCAGGAAAAACCTGAAAAGCACAAATCGAGCGAAACTGTCACAATCGAAGAATATGTTCCTGATCATAATAACAAGCAAAATAACAGGACGGTTGAATTTCCAGAAATTGAGTTAGATGATAAAATGGAGGGAAAGTGATTTCCGCATGAGTTTTTTCAGGATACGATCATGTCAGATAATGATGTCCAGCTGCTTTTAAAATTGAACAAACAATTACTCGATTCCATCGATCACAAAGACTGGAACACTTACACAGATCTATGTGATGAAGAATTGACCGCATTTGAGCCAGAAGCCCAGGGGCACCTGATTACAGGAATGGATTTCCATCGTTTTTATTTTGAGATGAATCCAACCGGACGACCTCGACAATCCACCATCAGTTCTCCCATGGTTTCCATTATGGACGATGTCGCATTGGTTACTTATGTTCGAATCGTCCAGTCCATAGATGAACATGGTCATGATTCAAGTGCATCGTTTGAAGAAACACGACTCTGGCAAAAACAGGATGGCGAATGGCAACATGTGCATTTCCACCGTTCTGTCATCTAAACAAACCTTTATGAATTGCTCTCAAATATGACTGAAACAGGTACGTCACCTCAGATCGTCATACTCTGCTCAGACATCTTTTTTTTGAGTAAAATCACAGGAGTCGCTACGCAACTGGAGTTTTCTTTCAGTTCCGCAAATTCCTGTAAACAAGCATTGAAATACCTGTCGAATGAATTGAGACAGTTAATTCTAATCGATATGAATCTCCCCCATCTGGATTGGGAACTGCTGGCTTCGATACTTAACCCTGACTCTCATCTGGTGAGCATTGCATTCGGGCCGCATGTGGATACAGAACAATTTAAAAAAGCAAAAATAGCGGGATGCTCGCAAATTCTTCCACGCAGTCAATTTTCTGCACAGCTTCCACAGCTTATGCATGCGGCTCTCGAACGGAAACCGTAAACTGGTTCATGCCAACTGAAACTTCTTTAAGAGTTCCCGATAGGCATTCTCACCATGCCTGAGATCCACGACTGCACTGATCCGGGTTTCGCTGGTATTAATCATTTGAATATTAATATTCGATTCGGCAAGCGTGGAAAACATTGACTGGCCTACACCCGTATGGCTGCGAAGCCCAATTCCGACGACCGAGAGCTTCGCAATTTCCGCTTCATGACTCAACTCGGCATCTCCCCATTCAGACAGGAGAGATTCGACCAATTCCAGACTTTTAATCAATGAACTTCTTGGCACAGTAAAAGAAATGTGGGCCTGTTCTTCTTCTCCCATATTTTGCACAATCATATCAACAGACACACCACCCTCAGCAACCACTGAGAACAACCGCGAGCAGATCCCCGGGTTATCTGGCAGATTTCTGACCGTTACTCGCGACTGACTCTGATCCAGTAATACCTCACTCACAACAATATCTTCCATATTCGATAACTGATCCATTATTTCCTGCTCTAACTCGTTCTGCTTCAGTATCGAACTTTCTGATTGGTCTCCTTCTGAGATATTCTCATTCGTAGCAAAGCAATAACTGGGAAGACAGTCCAGTTCGAAGCCTTTGTGAATGACTCGTACTGCTTCTTCACATTGATTGCGATCAACGAGAACTGTCGTCTTGATTTCGCTGGTAGTAATCATGCCTACATTGATATTCGCTTCAGACAAAATGGAAAACATTCGACTGGCCACACCATAATGATGACGCATTCCGCTACCCACGATTGAGACTTTGGAAAGGTTGGTTCCGTGTTGAATCTTTCCTGAACCGATAGAATCAATTGCTTCTCTGGCAGCAGTCAGTGTTTCAGCCAGATCTGATTCAGGAACTGTAAAGGAAACACGAGCGACGCCTCCTGTTCCCACATCCTGTACAATCATATCCAGACAAATTTTTCTTTCCGCCATGCGAGTAAAAATACTTCCCATCACACCAGGCTCGTCCGGAATATCAGATAGGCTGACTCTGACTTCATCTCGAACAAAAGCAACACCTGTTACTACGGGTGCATCTTCTAATGGTTGAACAGCAATGAGGGTCCCGGGGGCATCCGAAAATGAAGGACGCACTTTTAATGGTACTTTGTATTTTTTTGCAAATTCAATAGAGCGTGAATGCATTACACCAGCCCCCAGACTTGCCAGTTCGAGCATTTCGTCGTAAGAAATGCTATCGATTTTATGAGCATCCGGCACGATACGTGGGTCGCTGGTAAAAACTCCTTCCACATCGGTATAAATTTCACACATCTCCGCATCTAACACAGCCGCCAATGCTGTCGCGGTCGTGTCACTTCCACCTCGTCCCAGAGTAGTAATATTCCAATCCTTATCTCTACCTTGAAAGCCGGCTGCAATTACGATCTTTCCCTCATTCAAAGCGGTTCGCATTCTTTCCGTTGAAATCGAAAGAATTCGAGCTTTCATATGAGAAGAATCAGTGACGACTCCGATCTGAGAACCGGTCAAACTAATGGCCTCTTCCCCCAGTTGGTGAATAGCCATCGCCATCAATGCGACCGACTCTTGCTCTCCGGTGGAAAGCAGCATATCCATCTCTCGTGGAGTTGGGTCGTCTGTAATTTCAGCAGCAAGCCTAACAAGTTCGTCAGTTTTTTTACCGCGTGCGCTGACCACCATCACGACCTGATGCCCTGCCTGATGCATTTTAGTGGCACGTCGCGCTGCAGCCTGAATTTTACTTGTATCGGCTACACTTGTTCCACCAAATTTCTGGACAATCAGTGACACGTCTCTTCTCCGTTTCTACTTGCTCATCTTTTATTTAATGTTTTGGAATGAAAATATTTACTGAGTCAAACATTCCATTTCACGTAATGCTCCCTGTGTTGAAACAGGAACTTTGAAAGGTAACAAATCGACTCTTATTCGTGAATCATCAGACTTTTCTGATTCTGTAAAACTTGGAAAACCAGCCTGAAAGGTAGCAGTTTACCGATAGATGACACACAACCCAGGTTGATGTTCTGTCCCCAGGCCCTGGCAGTGAACACTAAGACATGTCTTCAGTTTAGCAATTTAGTGACCTCAACGGCCACATCCCGTGCAGCTTGAGGAAGTGAGATATCACGCATAGACTGTCGCATTTTGTTCCGTTGATCACAATCCGTTAGTAAAGCCAGTACCACATCCCAAAGTAGTTTTGCCGTGGAAGCAATCTCCTGGGCCTGTTCTACCAGAACCGCAGCACCGCTGTCCTCAAAAAAACGAGCGTTAAGAAGTTGGTGATCTCCGATGGAGTCGGGAAAAGGAATCAGGACCGTCGGACAACCTACACAGGCTAACTCTGCCAAAGTTGTAGCACCAGCACGTGAAATAACCAGATCCACCTGCGAGTACCACTCTGACAGATTCTCAATAAAAGGTTGAACCGTTACTTGGAGTTCAGGATAGATCTCTTTCAACTGTTGGTAAGCCTTTTCAACATTCCTATAATCATGTGATCCTGTTTGATGTACCAGATGCAACTTACAGAGTAATACGTCCGAACATTGTTTCAGCATGGAAATAATAGCATCATTGACGGCAGTCGCTCCCTGGCTTCCCCCCAGTACCAGAATTAAGGTTCTGTCTACTTTATTGATGATTGTTTCATTCGATGAAGCCGATTTCAATATATTTTTTCTGACAGGATTCCCAGTAAAGACGATCCGAGGTTGATCCGATTTCGTGTTATCAGCATTTTTAAATGAAGTCTCTGCAAATGAAGTGCAGACCAGATTAGAACGAGAAAACAAAAACTGATTGGCTCTTCCTGCAATAATATTTTGCTCAAGTAATACTACTGGAATCCTAAGCCATGAGGCTGCAATGACTACAGGGACGCTGGCAAAACCTCCCAGTCCGATCACAACCGCTGGTTTTTCTTTTCGTAAGAAACGGCGTGCCTGTAAAAAGGCACGGCCATTATTCCAGAGAAACCGAATGGGGGTCCGCTTGAGATCACTGGTTGATGAGCTTGGTAATCGAAGGTGCTGATATCCGGCAGATTCAATGATCTGCTGTTCAACGGGGCGATTCGAGCCAACAAAGAGAATTTGGAATTCATTTTGAGAATCTAACTGTTCCGCGACAGCGATTCCCGGAAGCAAGTGTCCTCCGGTTCCACCACCAGCAAAGATGATTGATTTTTTATCCGAAATGGATTCGGTCATAGTCCAGATTAATTACAAAAGGAGAGTTTGATAAATTTAAACAACCACCAGCTCTTCCAGCATAAAGGATCTGCGCTCAAATTCCCAGTTAATCATCATCTTCCTCGTCGTACTCTTCATCGTCGTACTCTTCTTCGTCGGACTCTTCCTCGTCGGACTCTTCCTCGTCGGACTCTTCCTCGTCGGACTCTTCTTCGTCGGACTCTTCTTCGTCGGACTCTTCTTCGTCGGACTCTTCTTCGTCGGACTCTTCTTCGTCGGACTCTTCTTCGTCGGACTCTTCTTCGTCGGACTCTTCTTCGTCGGACTCTTCTTCGT
>JAHZKX010000009.1 GCA_022600195.1 Planctomycetota bacterium | reverse complement strand
TTTCTTTATATATTTTATACAAAATAGGCTGCTTTTAAAACATAATCGTTTCATTAGGCAAAATTGACACTATATCGGATTCAAAACGGGCAATTGTCCGAGATTTACGTGAATCGATTCTACTCGGGTTTCCGCCTGATATTGCTGACGTGTATCAGCCTTGAAGTCCCATTTAAACGCGTCTACTATGGCCGATCTGAAGAGGAATGGTAGAAATTGAGAAGATTGCGGTCTCAATGCAAAATCGATTCTGGCTTTTCATGTTTTAAAAAGCCACAACTTTTTAAAATTTGCTGCTGGTTTTATGATCCATTTCAGAAGCGAATGCGTTTAACCAATGGGATTCGTAAGTAAAAAGGTCTGCGTTGTGATTTGAAAGCAGTTGAGTTAACAAGCGACTACAGATAAGGGATTCGAAAATGACTGATGACTCTAAGAACAGCGAAGAACAGGAAATCAATCAGGGTTCCTCCAAAGATGAAACCCCGACCAGTATTTATTTGATTTCGTATCCCAAAATTGTGTTTCTCTATCCGACATTATTTGTTTCGCTGGTTGCTGCGATCTTTATGTCGATTGCCGGTGAATCTGCCCAGATCGGCGGGGATCGTGAGCACATGGCTGAGATCATGGCGTTACTTTTTCTGGGCGTCTTCGGACTCAATCTGACAGTCCTGGCTTTTGACTTTCCCCGCACGACCTCACTGACGCTGCTCTTTCTGGGAGCTGCCTTGTTTATGGGCGCCTGGATGCTGCTTCGGTTTAATCCGGATATTGTTCCTCCGCTGACCAACTTTTTAAGAAGTTTACGCCCCTGGGCAAATTCTCAGATGTACTGGCTCTTTTCCATAATACTGGGTTTGATTTTTGTAGGTGTGGCAATCAGTGTCCGCTTTGATTACTGGGAAGTCAAAGGAAATGAACTGTTGCATCACCATGGTTTTCTAAGTGACCTGGAACGGTTTGCCGCTCCCAATCTGAAGATTGATAAAGAGATCAGTGACATATTTGAATATGTTCTGCTGCGGTCAGGCCGTCTGGTTTTGCATCCCCGGAATGAACCCCGGGCGATTGTTCTGGACAATGTGCCTTTTATTTCCAGGAAGGAAAAACAGATTACCCGTATGCTGGGAGCACTCCAGGTTCAGGTAAGACAAGATAGTATTTAGGAATTCATCAAATGCTGAACCTGTCGGCAGGCAGCGGTGTCGATACTGATCTGAGAAGTAAATTCTCTATGAAAGCCGTTGAGATTAAGTTTAGTTTGTTAGCGAGTGGAGATTGGGGCGATGGGTAAAAAAGGGAAAAAAGGTGCTTCGAAAGAAGACCCCAACTCACGTACCGTTTGTCAAAATCGCAAAGCGCGGCACAATTATGAAATTCTGGACACGCTGAATTGTGGAATCGTGCTGGTGGGCAGCGAAGTCAAAAGTATTCGTGCGAATAAGATCTCCATTGAAGAGGCGTTTGCCCGGATGCAGAATGGCGAAGTCTGGTTATTTAATTGTGATATCGCAATGTACCCGCAAGCCAGCACAATGAATCACGCGTCACGACGCCCTCGCAAGTTGTTGATGAAGAAATCAGAGATCAAGAAATTTGCTGAGCAGGGTGAAAAATCGAGTTTGACGCTGATTCCCTTAAGCGTTTATTTTTCACGCGGGTTGGTGAAAGTGAAGCTGGGAATTGCCAAAGGCCGTCAACTGCATGACAAACGCGAGAAGCTCAAAAAAGATTCCGCACGCATGGATATACAACGTGCAATGCGCGCCCGCAATAATTAAAGCCCTCTGAAAAAATCCAGAGGGCTTTAACGGTCCCGCGTTTTCTGTTCTCTTTGTGCCCTTATTTTTGAGCCGCCTGCTTAGGCTTCACATAGAGCTTCAGATGAATCAAGTCTCCCTTTTTGGCAGCAGTTCCTGGTTCAGGTGCCTGTAAATAAACATGGAACGGGCGCTCTCCCGGTTTTGCAACTGCTTGTCCTTCGTGCAGCTTTGATTGGAATCCCATCTGTTGCAACATTTTTTGAGCCGTCTTGTAATCTTTGCCAATCAGAGAGGGAACTTTGAAAGCCGCTTGTTGAACAGGTTCTTGTACTTGGTTCTCACCAGCAACCGCGACGACTTTGCCTTGCAGTTGATAGCCGGCGAGCTTGGGTACAAATGGATTTTTTCCAAATATTCCATCTAGAAGTCCTCTGCTTTTGTTCGCTTCTACTTTTCGAAAAGTATAAACGGTTGACTGGTTGCCCCCCGGATGTATCAGTTGTACTGCGCTGGGCAGATAGGTTTCGGGATCCAGCATAACTTTCGCTTCACTGTAATTTGCTGCATCTGCGCGACGCCTGGGTTTGACGGCTATCACAATCTGTTCTGGGGTATTCACCACTAATTTCAAAAAGTAGCGTTTTTTAGCAACCTTGGCCGGCATACCAAATAGAAACGGAAGTGGTCCTTCCATAATATTGGCACCACGACGATCCAGAGGAATGGGATAGACCTCATATGTTTTCTCGTGTTCATCGATCGAAAAGATTCGGTTGCCGTCACAAATCCAACGTTGATTATCGCCTGGTTTTAGCTGGTAAGGTATTCCTTTTGCATTTTTTTTCCTGCCCTGCGCACCTTTCGGAATTTCTAACGGAGTAATATCAATACGACCTTTGTCGGGCTGTTCATAATAGAACTTGCCTTCCGAATGTTTTTCTACCTGGAAGACGTCGTCATACCAGTAACGTGTATGATTGCCTTCCAGTTTATTGATTTTTTTTGATTCTCGCTCCCAGTTTTTCAGTATCTCTTCCAACGCAGGAGGTAATTGCTGTACCTGTAGTACCGCACCTGCGGGGTCAGGGCGTTGTTTCCGCTGGTCCTGTGCTTGTGACTCATGATTGAACAGCAGGAGCGTTAATGCCGTACAGCAGGAGAAAAGGAGAACTCTTTGATGTAAAACAAGATTTGATTTCATTTATTATCCAAATCCTTCCCTGGATTGCCGGTCTGGCTGATTGATGAACCAGTGAAACTGGTCTGTCGCCTGATATGATTTCGCAATCCGTGCTAATGAAGAAGATAGGTCATTTTAGTGAGGTGGGTGGTTGATATTGGTTCTGATCTAGTTATTGACGACACTCAATCGAAGTTTAGCAGGAATCAAAAATCCTGACTATCCATATTTGTCACAGTGAATTTTCGTCTTTTTACCAGGGGGCTTCCATTAATTGGACAATCTGGTTTGCCAGACTGTCTGTGGCAGTTTTTGTTGCGGTCGCCAGCGATTGTCCGACTTCCGGAGCAAATGAGGCCTGTGACACTAAACTGACGACGTCAGCCGTGATGGGTACCTGTTGTTGAGATAAGATTCTTCCGCTGCGCATATCTTCCCAGGTTACTTCAACCACAAACTTCAAGTTCAAATTTCGAGGGTCCGTATTTTGTGTTGTCGCTAGTACATTTTTGTTAATTTGTTTAATCGTTCCCGTGAGTTTTGTATCTGATTCGACGCCTTTCGCCAGACGGAATGGCGTTCGAGATTGTATTTTCTGTTGGACGGCTTCGGTTAACTGATATTCAAATCCACGACGAAATGTTTTGTTTTCAAAGATGGGTACATAAACGGTCTGTACATCGGGTTGATAAGAATTACCAACCGTATATCCGCAGCCTGACAAATTGATCGGCAGCAGAGACAACAGTAACAAATTGACCACAAAACGTTTCATGTGTTTTTTGAACAGAAAACTGCTTTTCTGCCACGAAATAACCGAATGTTAGAGTTTAATTTTTGCCGGCTTCGCTTCTTCTTCCAGTGGAATTTTTCTAATGGGGTCATCTAAGTCATCCAGTCTCAAGCGGGCCGGAGGTTCTAACCCCGTTTTTGTCGCGACTGGTAATTTTGGTGGAGTGCTGGAGGGAGAGGATCCTGCTTTTCCAAAAGCGGGCAAGCCGGGCAGTTCAGGAACGAATGATCTTTTCGGTTCCGGTTGCTGTTGTACCTTCTGTTTCGGCGTTGCGTAGTTCGCCCAGAGGTGGCTGGTATTTTCCTCGCCTAAGTCTGCCAGTAATTCTCGGGCCTGATTGGCAAACGTGGATGTGGGATGGTTCTCGATCAGCAGGTTACAATAAATGGCTGCCGACTTTGGCTTGCTGCGTCGCATCCAATATTGAACGGTTTCCCAGTCTCGTTTGGCTTTGGCCTGTTCAATTTTTTTCAGTTCTTCTTTGAGCCGCATGCGTTCTGATTCGGGAAAGAGTCGTATGGTAGTTTCTTTTAAGTTTCCTGCGTCAGAAAGGACGGTCGCGTCATATTGAGGCCCCTGATATGACATCAGCTTCACGTGGGTTCCCAGCATGAAAGCATCTTTGAGATGTGGGCTTTTGGGATATTCTTCACGGAGCAGTGTAAAAGTGCGGTCGGCGTCCATATAACGCCCGACTTTCAAGTAATGACTGGCGGTCAACATCAATGAATCATCGGCCAGTGGACCGGTAGGGTCATGGAGCCAGATGGATTTCAGTGCTTCCAGAGCCCTGTTTTCGGTATCGAAGACGGGACGTGAGCGGTCAAACAGATTTGGCAGGAGTGCCCAACGTGATTTGCGCTGCTTTCCATCACTGGGAATTTCAGGCTTTTCAGAGCCAGGTTCTTCCAGATTCACCTGCTGAATTTCGCTGCCAGTGACAATGGATGGTTCCTGGAGCCAGTAACGGGCGATGGAAAACAATCGTTTTGTAGTCTGGTCCAGATGCCGCGTGGAAGGGTAATCGATCAACAACTGGTCGTAGCTGTCTTGTGCCCATGCATATTTTTTTTGTGCATATTGGCTTTCGGCCACCATGAACTGGGCATCTTCTTTGATCGGATCATTTTTGTATTTTTTCACGATGGCTTTGAATTCCTTCTCAGCCACTTTGAATTCTTTGGCCTGGAATTTTTCGTTTGCCTGTTTGTATTCTGCGGCTCCCAGCGCGGGTTCAATGAAAGTGGAATTTTTCTTTTTCCAGAGTGCCGTCTGCATCACGCGTTGCATGGGCCCTTGAATTCCCTCGATAGACGGATCATCTACCCCACTTTTTTTGGACCAGGGAGGTTTCAGTGCCGCAAATTCAGAGTTTTGGTCTCCAAACATTGCGCAACCTGAGACCAGCCCACAAATCACCAAAGTCGTACAATAGCGAATTGCGTGTGGCATGTATGAAAATATATTTTTTAAGTCATAAGTGGACATGGTCATCCCTGACTTCCACCTGGGGGGAAATGAAAAGTTTATAGTTTTAGATAGGACGCCATTTTTGGGCGGCGCCCCAGGATATGAGACATGGTTGTGGACAGCAATTTTCTAATCTCTCGTTGTTGTTGAAGAGATAAGCTTAATCGCTGGGAAAGTATTGTTTTTTCGTCTGAAAGTTTTTGTAAGACCGCAATTGTGCCGCGGGAAATACGAACATTTCCGTGTCGCTGCTGTTCACAATGTTGGCAATATAGTCCGCCGTTATTGACGTCGTAAAGATATGATTCCAGCTGCCCTAATTCCTGACTGCATCCGGCACAGTGATCGAACTGAGGTAGCTGACCGATTTCCTCTAATATGGTTAACTCAAATGTTATCAACGATTTCTGAAAATCATCATGTTCCTGCAAGTGTTGTAATACTGCATACGCCGCGTCATATAGTTCTGGATGAGGATCATATTCCTCAGTCAGAGCATCCAATAATTCGGCAATATAGTAGCCCACATACAGGTTGGAAAGATTCCCAGGATAAGGGCGAAAACGATTCACGAGCTGGGCTTCGGTCAACAGATCGAGTCCGCCGGAAGATTTTCGGATGAAGACTATCCGACATGTGGCCAGTAAGTCAATAGCAGCCTCGAACGAGCTTTTCAGCCTTTTTGCACCTTTTGCCAAAGACGCAGTTTTACCAAAGTCCCTGGTAAACCAGGTAATGACTTTGCTGGACTCACTGAAGTCAGCCAGTCTGATAATCAAGCCTTCGGTTTTTTCATTAGACATGGAAGCTGCCTGATCATATTTGCTGCGTTCACGCGTTAAAGTTCTTGGAAGGGCATCTGAGGTACGACACCTGTCAAATCGGTGCTGTGGGTGCTGCGTGATCTTCGACTGTTTGATTTTAGCCTGTATCCAGTTTATGGAAGCGTCTCCCGAGCCTTTCAATACTAGTATAATAGTATGGATGATGCTCCAGTGAAATGGGACGCGTTCTAGAAAGTTGTTCACAAATCAGGAAAGGATCACAGCCGGAAATCGAGATCAGGCGAATGAAATAAAAAAAGCCTGCGAATATCATCGCAGGCTTTTTTTGCTGAAAAGCAACTAGTGCATTGCAGCTATTTTTTAAAATACGTCCAGGAAGAAATGATTTCCTTTGTGGTAGGGACGTTCGCTGGGATAAAAGTTGTGCCAATTCTGGTTGTATACAGGAATCCTTCGATTTTCGGGATACCGGTAATACAGATTGTCGTAGCTCCCCTGTGGTCTCTGGAAGTTTTGGGGATAATAGACATAGGGGTAGTGGTAAAATCGGTTCCAGTCTGTAGGTTGTCCGCGACCGGCTGCCATTGCATCGGAAGGCGAAAAAGTAGACGTGGCCAACCCAACCACAAACAGGAACAACCCTGCGAGCATGAGACGCCGCACCATAATAGTTCTCTCCTTGCCAGTCAGTAGAATAAAGCGATCAACCCCACTAGGGTCGTTTTATTAGCGAATGAAAACCTGAGAAATTCAGGATTCCGCTTTATTCATCGGTCTGATCAAGGGCATCACAACAGGAAACTTCTGCATAAACCGATTAATCGTCGTAATTAAAACTGAACATGTACACTATACAGTGGCATCTGAGAGGTTTCAGACGAGCCAGGCCGTCGAAATACCTTCCATGATCCATCGATCGAGAGCGACCAGCAGTTCAGATTCATCTTGTGTCTCGGCTTCCAGTGCATTCACAATTCGTGTTTCTGAACCGGTAGTTTCCCACATGCGAGTTACCCATTGAGACGAAATTTGGCTGCTCAAGTTGATGGCGATACGATGGTCCAGCAGAACCCGTTTGCCTTGCAGGTTGACGCTGCCCGTACTTTGAAAATCCGTTTTCTTGAAGCAGCCGTTAAACAAAGCGGCTCCCGCAAAGAAATGGGGGGCTAACATCAGCAGTTTTGTGGCAACAGAGCAACCGGTGCCTGTTCCCACGAGATAGATTCGTCTCTCATGGATGTTGAGAACTTTTTTCAATTCCTGAACCGTCTGTTGGATCGTGTCAGCAAACTGTTTCACGTACAGCTGACTGTCGGGCCAATGATATCCACCAGCAGGATCAGCAGGGTCTATTGCGGGAGCGCGGAACGAGAGTCCCAGATAATTCCGCAGGCTGATCTGTGGCATTACTTCATGTAAATCGTGTTCAGAACCACCGTCTGCATGCAACCAGATGACCAGCGGATAAGCATAGCCGGGTTCGTAGTGTTCCGGACGAAATAATGAGACATGTTTCACAGGTAAATTGACGGGTGTGTCTGATGTAGCGAGCGCATTCTTTATTCTGTCAACGGGAGGGGATTGCGTATTCCCCGCTCTCTCTGCGTGGAATACTTTTTCAATCCATTTAAGACGCTGCATATAATCCATTGTCATTTTTCTTTCAGTGCGTGAATCTGAGGTAAGTCTTAAATGTGGGGCGTAATCGTGGTAATTATTCTTGAGCCAGCTCAATCGTTCTGGGTTGATCTGGCTTTTGTGGGGAAGTGGCTCCGAATACAGGCAGGTCAACCGCAGCAGCGACTTCAGACATGGGGAAGTATTTCCCAGGACAGGCAGTCGCTTTCACATCGCGATGTCCTTGAACATTTTCACCCGCAATCTTGTATTCTGCTTTGAGAATTCCCACCAGTTTCTTGACGGCTACCAACTGTGCTTCAGTAGGAGGCTTCTTTTCAAAATTTCCCACCAGACAAACACCAATCCCTTTCTGATTGAAATTGTTATCTCCAGCATGCGCACCATGCATCTGTTCGCGCCAGCGAAATGTGGGTTCAATGGCGCCATCCGGCATGCCATTTCCATTTCCAATGACGAAGTGATAACCAATGCCCAGCCAGGAGTTGCCGGACTTGTCTTTTTTCTTGCTATGAAGTTCGTGAATGCTTTCCACACTACCTGTGGTTGAAGCAGTGTGATGAATCACAATATATTTCCAGTCACGTAATTCCGCTTCTGGCTTCCAGGGATTTGGCGGTTCAATGGCTACCATCGGTGGCGTTGTAAACAGCGGTGTGTGAGGAGCGGGCTTTGCAACCTGAGCCGGATATTGCGGAATCGGCCTCGGTGAATTAATCGTCACCGGAGGCAGGGATGTTCGTTGGGTACATCCTGCAATCTCCAAAGCTGGCAACATCGCGACGCAACACATTATGGTGCCCTTCATATTGCCGCCCTCCCTGACAGCCTCACTGCAGATCAACTCATTTGAAAACGAATGAAAATACGGAATTCATCCCGTTAATAAAATTTCTAAGTCGGGACTGTAATTCCGAGCCGATTTTGTGTCAATGCGGGGAGTGCTGGTGATTTAAGCTGTACTTCTCTGGAATTCGAAAGGGAACTCAATTGCGATTAGAATTGCTCGTAAATCACGGCATTTCGTGAAAAAACAGCATGTATTTATTCTCCAAACACCCCATATTCCTCATATCGCGCAACCGGCGCGATTTTGTTCAAAAAACTGAGAACATTCCAATCAGGGTCATTCAGACCAAAGTGCGGCAAATGGTCGACTGCAAGATTGCAAGGCACCGTGATTGCGCTGTGATTCTGAGTCTTCCTGAGTGGGAGATTCCCTACAGACAACAGTCACTGTTTAGACACATCAATGAAAAACGCTGCTGTCGTCCAGTGTTTAAACCATTTATGGAGCTTGGTGCCTAACTCCTCTGGTTCCATGAGATCTGATTCTGCGAGGCACGTGATGGCGTCTCCGACGTTCAAGCCCTGCTGCAGCTTTGAAAGCAGGAGATATTCCGCCTGAGACACCACTTCTCGACGCACGACGTAATTTCGACGTGTGATCGCCAGGCAGGTCAGCTGCTGTTCCGGAATCTGTGGTGAGTTTCCTTTTCTCACGTGGGAAATAAATTCATGAACGGGAAATTGAAACTGCATCAGTCTGAAACAGGGTGCCATTTTGAGAGTTACTTCAGGCCATTCTTCCGGTTGAATGGAGTTTAATACTTCCGCGGTCAGAAGTGTTTCCTGTTCAATGCCGGGACCATCAAAGACTTCACTATAAACACGTTCCAATGTAGCAACCTCGATCAGAAAGTCTGTCCAGTTGAGTTCATTCTCCTCAGCGGGAGGCTTGTGTTCTGTTAAAAACTGAGGAAAGTGCGCCCCCAAATCACAGAGCGTGTAACTGGTGGGGTGATATTCCTGAAGATATTCCATGCTAAAGGCCCCAAAGGCCGTTTTCCCCATTGCACTCACGAGCGCCGAATATTCCTCGCTTAAACATTCCAGCAGGCGGGCATAATATGCGTTCGCATAGATTCCCATTCTTTCCAGACTTGTTTGTCTGCTGGAGGCAGTGACGATCGTTTCCAATTCGCTACTTTCCAGTGGGATCTCAGATTGTGCCGCTTCGGAGTCGATGCCAGCTTCGACTCCTCCGGGCCAACTGATGACGGTTTGCATCCAGCGTTGGAGTTGATCCAGATTACGCGATTCGTTGCTCATTCGACTTCTGCTACAATAAACGAGGCCGGATGAGGAATTGCCGTTGAGGAAGGACTTGTGACCGTCTTTTCCTTACTCGCTTGATCCCGAACAGGTAAATTCTCATCCATATATTTTCTTGCTTTGAGTACTTCTTCATGCACCACAGGAAAGGGAGGAATATCGGCATCCCATTCAAGTAATGTGGCGACGCCTTCTGTACGCTGATGCATTAATTGAAACAGGTTCCAGACAGGATCAATGACCTGCCCGTTATGTGTATCAATTAAGTGAGTGCCACAGTTCGTGTGGCCTGCCAGATGACATTGCACCACACGTTCCGCGGGGATCATTTCAATGTATTTCACGGGATCGAACTCATGATTCACGCTGGAGACATAGACATTATTGACATCCAGCAGTAAGCCACAATCAGCTTCTTCCGCCATGCGACAGACAAATTCAGATTCTGACATGGTACTATCTTGAAATTCCAGATAACTGCTTGGGTTTTCCAGAATGAGAGGACGCTCCAGAATATCCTGAACGATGCGAATGCGTTTTACCAGATGGGTCAATGTATTTTCATTATAGGGAATTGGCAGGAGATCATGTGTATTGCGTCCCGCGACACCAGTCCAGCAGACGTGATCGGAAATCCAACGCGCGTTGATTGACTCTGCCAGTGTTTTCAATTTTTTCAGATACTCGCGATTGAGTGGGTCTGTACTTCCAATTGAAAGCGAAACACCATGCATCACTATGGGATATCGGTCAGCGATCTGCTCCAGAACATGTCTGGGTCTGCCAGCAGAGTCCATGAAGTTTTCTGAGATGATTTCAAACCAGTCAACCTCTGGCTGGTGTTCCAGAATATGATGAAAGTGCACGGTTCGCAGGCCCACCCCCAAACCCAGATTTTCATGGCCAAGACGTGGTTTTAACATAGGTTGCTATTCCCCTCTGATCGAGAACGACTTCTAAAAAAATTGAAGCGATCCTGTCATACCGACTCCTAACAAAAAGCAGGCTCCTCATCAATCTGGTTGATAAAGGAGCCTGGACTTTATTGCTACAAGTTGAATCTCTTATTTTTTAGCGGCAGGTGCGGGACCTACTTTTTTACCTGCTTTTTCCATTGATTTTTCAAATTCTACGCGGGCCAGTTTCCAGGCGTCTTCCATTAAAGGCACACTACAGCCCCCTTTGCCCTTACAGGAATTCATGCCGGGATTGGTACCACAGCCACCCTGGCCTTTACACTCATTGGCACCAGAACAGGTGTGTGCTGCGACTGAAGCGCAAGCACCCAAACCGGCGCAATCATTTTCAACGCCACCATGCTTTCCTTTACAGGTGTTTAAACCACGACAGACATGTGGTTCGGACATCAAGAGACTGACATCTTTGTCTCCTTCTACATGATCGTGGTCATCCTTCGTAGTACTGCCAGCCTCTGATTCGCCTGCTGGAGGAGTTGCTGGAGCGGGTGGCGTTTTAGACTGACAACCTGACATGGTGGAGCCAGCTACCATTCCGCCGAAAGCTGCAAATGTCAGTCGATTAAAATCACGGCGATTCATTTCAGGACGTTTCATTGAGTTCCTCAGAGATTCAATTGAGTATGTGATGATGTTTTAGACAAGACTTTAAGACTAAACAGAGTTTCTCTGTTGTTCTGTGAGTTATCTCACATTTACCTCAGAAATTAAACTGCGGCATCTTTGAATTCACCAAAAAACATGACTTCTTTTTCAACAGGTCTCTTTTGATAAGTCCTGTGATTTTCCTTTGTTTCCATCAAATTCACTCTTGATATACACGGCCATTCTCCAGGGATGTGCGTTAACTCACAGATTTGAGTCTCAGGTCGTTCGATAATGAATTCAGAGACAAATGGAGCTCACATTTAGTGAAAGTCACAAGAATCAGAGCAAGCTGTAAACGGTTCTCTAAATCATGCTGAGAAGTGTTCCCTTTAGCTATCCCATATCAGGAGCCAGGGGCGTGCTCTTGTTGATCGATGTGAATCAAAACCAAGGAGAGGAATGGTTTAGGCCAGTAATTCACCTCCCGTCAACACAGGAAGTATAGGGAAACTGCACTAATATCCTTCGCTACCTTCTTTTACTAATCGTTCCAAGTCACAAATCAATTACATAAATCTAAACCAGAATATTCCTGCAAACTGAACACACCGTCAAATAATACCGATAGGTAAACCGTGTCAGATTTTTGGGCCTTTTCCTGAGGGATAATTATGAGACCACTATACCTTCTCCTTTTTTCAATCTGTTTGATATCAATACCATCACTATCCAACTCTGTTCAGGGTGAGGAAATACGATGGCAAACCAACTTACAACAAGCCGCAAAACGGGCTAGAGCAGAAGATAAAGCCATGCTCATTCAAATTGGTGCTTCCTGGTGCGGGTTTTGTCACAAAATGGAGCGAGAAACGTTCAAGGACGCCAAAGTGGTCAAGCATATCAACTCCTGTTTTGTTCCGATTCAAGTGGACGCAGATGAGAGTACAGAATTGGTAGAAGCCATTGGTGTGCCCGGATTACCGATGACTGTGATTATCTCACCGCAACTGAAAATCGTGAAGAAGATCTCTGGCTATGTCCCCGCTCATGAGATGCAAGGACATTTGAATAAGATTTGTGTTGTAAAACACGAGCAACCAATTCCAGCACGTTCCAGACCAGCGATTCAAAAAATCAGTCGAAAGCAGGTTGTTCCCGAATTTGCATTCAAAGGAGTTTGTCTGGTCAGTATGCTGGATGATCAACTACTTGTGAAAGGTGAATCGAAATTTCATTCAGAATACAATGGACGCAAAGTCTGCTTTTCTTCAGCGGGACATAAAAAGCAATTTGACTCTGACCCGGAGCGCTACTGGCCTGCCTTTGGAGGGAACTGCCGCGTGTCTCGGATGGAAAAGAAACAGGCTGTTGAGGGTAACCCTCAATCAGGTGGCGTTTATCGTGAGAAACTGGTCTTTTTCACTTCTGCAGAAAATCGAGATCGGTTTTCGTCCAATCCCTCGATGTATATTCTGCAACCAAAAAATTAAAAACACCTGACAGCATTCCTCAACTTAGGTTGGAAGGGAGAGGAACAACGTGCTGCCAGGTGTATTCTCAGGTAATCAGCCTGCTCCCTTTAAGGTGGCAGGTTTTTTTATTTAATGATCACTGAACTGTTTCTATCGATTTCGGTTGGAGCCAGACAATTTTTCCTTTACGGGCAATTTCTTTGCCCATAACGCTGACTTTCAAACTTTGGAAGCGGCTCTTATAGAGATCGGGATGCGAGTCATGAGCACCTTCAACGACATAGATGAAGCCATCATTGCTTTTTACAGCTAACCCCAGTTCGTCAGGATCCTGTTTGGGGTGAACCCCATATTCACAGGCAGCGCAACCAGTGGTCCCTTTCACGGATACCAGCTTAGTCTCGGTAGCAGTATTAGCGCTCGTTTTCAGTCCTTCTTTTTTCTGCCCTGTATATTTCGCAGGATTCGCCTGGAACTTCTGCAGTACACTCTGGTTGGGAAACTGGTAACGCAAACCCTGAAAAATTGCTGTAAATTCCGGTTTGCCCGCGATCTCTTTCCCGCCATCGATTTTACAGACTGCACACTTGCCGCCATGAGCTAAATCGACATCCGCATATTTCTGAGGAGACTGTTCAAACATTGCTTTGAGAGAATCATTCGGAAACAAGAAAGCGCGCCCCTGATAGAAACTCACGTGCTCAATCTTGCCAGGATTGCGTACGCCATCATGATGTGCAAAGCAGATCGTACAATCTCCATTCAATGCAGGAACATATTTTTCTGGACTGGCTGCAAAACTTTTTTTGACTTCCTCGGAAGGAAATAAATAAGTTCGGCCATCAAAAACTACTGCATGCCTGGGCGAGCCTTTGACAATTTTTTTGCTTTTCACCAGACAGACAGCACAATTACCATCCAGGGCCACTGGCGCTTGCTTTGCTTCTTTTGCATCGAGCATCGGACCAGTTAAGGCGATTGCTGCCAGCATTACGGGCACCATTAAAAATCGAGTCAACTTCATCAAATTCTCCTGAAAATTATTACTTTACGTTTTACTGTTGAGGCTGAGCCTTTGAATTGCTTCAGAAACACAGGACTTAGTGACATCATGAGATACATTCGAATGACTACCTCTCTCATAAGTCATACAGCGAGTATTACTTTACCTCACGCTCAAATCTGTGGTGTATTTCACACTCCCCACATGTTTTTCAGTTCTCACAAATCGATTCCAGTGAAAGCATGTGAGATCACAGGGTACCGCTCCAGAAAAATCAGTCTTGCATGAATTTACCAAGTATTGATAATGAGGTTCTCTCTCCCAGAAATCTCATTTTCAGACATTTCCCAAGTCCTCTCTCACTATCTAGTTATAAAAACCAGGTGCCTTATGTGGTGCACGAATTGCCAGTCGGATGTGGCTGCAGAAGTCTCTGCAGACTCTAAGCGAGTACATTGTGCGATCTGTAGCAATGATCTCGGAACGACCGCAGCCGCACGGATTAGCGACAAAACTCAGGAAGCCCGCGAGCTATTAGCCCGCTGGTCAAATCGCGAGGTGCTGGACCCTTATGGTCCTTTGGCCAAATCAGAACTTCGGCCGACATCGACTTCGCCTCTCTTCGATCAATCGGAAACTCATCCCCTGGAATCGATGCCGCAAACGTTTGCTGAACAGGAAAGAACTAGTGAGGAACCCGCTGCTTACCAGACTCCGGTAGAGGAGTCGAAGCAGGAAAACACTTTTCAAACAGACGACAATGTTACAGGTACAGCTCACGAAGAGCTGGAGTCAGTATCATTTCAAGAAACCGCAGTCCCACAATTGCATGCTGAGTATAATAATATCCAGACTTTGATTGAAGAAGATGATCAAAGCCCGAACTGGCTGGCGCTGGTAGGACAATTAATGGCCTATGGTGGAGTCGCCGTTCTGACAATAGGAACAACGCTTGTCCTCTGGGGCTATTATGGCGGGCCGGCAAACTATGCCTCGACAGGCTGGCTGATCAGTACCGCCGGACAGATGCTGTTGTTTCTGGGTGTGATTACGCTCGTCTCTGCAGGTATGGAACAGGCAACCACATCAGTGAGCCGACGGATTGATTCACTGAGTCAGAGGATTTTTCTGTTTGAGAAGGCGCTACTGGATCAACAGGAGTCTCAAAAACAGCAAAGCAAAGTTTCACAAGTGCCACCATCGAGCGCGATAGCCCCTGAAAGGGCATCCCGCAAGTCAGCCTGAATTGCCTGTCAGTCGGTGTGGTTTATCTTCATCAAGATCCGATACGTTTCGTTACCGGAAGGACTCGGCTTCCAGAGTTAACAAATGCTGCTTGAGCGATGTTCCCTGAGGTGCGGAAAAGCCTCCCAGTTTTCCTCCGGATGCAATCACTCTGTGACAGGGAATGAGTATCGGAATTCGATTGGACGACATGACAGTTCCGACAGCACGCGCGGCACGGGGTGCTCCCGCTTTCCGCGCCAGTTCGCCATAGGTGATTGATTTCCCGTACCCAATTTTTTTCAATTCGCGAATGACTCGTGACTGGAATGTTGTCAACCGAGGCAAGTTGATATTGATATCCTGGAATTCAACAAGTGCTCCTTGAAAATAATCCTGTAGTCTTTCGTGTAATTCCGGAAACCAGTTTTCTTGTTCGATTTCTTCGCCGGAATTGACCTGATCTGCAAGATTGAGAGCCTTGACCGCTTGATGAACATCAGCCGCAGAGTGGTGTCCGATCAGAAGCCGATCGACAGTCTCCGCGCGTCCTAAAAGCCCACACCAGCCGATTTCCGTGGATAAAACGGATATTTTTAAGGGTTCAGATTGGTCTACGGTGGCTTTATGTGATGTTCCAGAAACCGCTTTCGGAACTGAGGCAGTACTTTGACCCATCTGAAATACTCCGATAGAATGGTTAAATCGAAAACGTATGAATTCACTCCCTGCCATTTTAAGATTCGTGTTGCCGAAAACACAAGATAATAGAGCCATTATGCATCAATACAGTATGTTATCCGACGATTTTTTTATTAATCTGAATTTGTGCACCGAAATGACGTTACCTTCATCACGGGAGACTGTGCTGAATTTTTTTGAACGGGTACAAAAATCATTTCCCTCAATGCGAAACTTTTATAACCGTGGTGAAAACGGCTTCATGCTGGAGGAAGATAAAGAAGAGACCGGACGCCAGCGCTGGATGTCTCTGGAAACTCAGCGTATCTGTAGTGGTTACTTGAACCCCAAAGACCCAGATGATGGTCTGGAACAACACCAGTTGATGCTGGAACTGGTACCGTACATGCTGTCTGTCAGTCCGCTGGATTGTGAAGCCCTGGATTATGTGGTGGGTTTCGACTTTTCTTACCAGGGGAATCACGATGCATTGGTGGCAGAAGTTCTGGGATCGAATCAGGCAATCGACAGCCTGTTACAAGTTCCAGGTTCGCGTGCTCTCAATTATGAGCCTGCGATCACTCTTAGTCTGGACGACACCTGCCGCTGTCAGGCGCGACTCCATATCGAGACACGAACCAACGCCTATCAGGTGAGACGTGAAGAATATTCTGATGAACAGATTTCCGTCTTCTTTACCTTACGACAGTACGGAAGTCTCTCTGCTGAGACGAAACTGGAAGAAACTATGCTCAATCTGAAAACCAAATCAGATCAGTTGATGAACGATTATGTGATCGATCAGGTTTTGCGACCTTTGGCTCAGGCAATTTCAACGAAATAAAGAGTGATTTATAGAATCCGGGTCGAGCAAGTTTCAAAAAGATTCAGACCCTTATAAAGTAGTAATCAAAGCGTACATCCATAAACATCAAACTCAAAGGGGATTCCTTCGTGGCTTTACCATTAAGCGATTTTGCTCAGTCTCTTACCGTCGAAACTGCCTTCAGCGTTCTAGCGATTGCCAAACAGTTAAAAGCAGAGGGAAAGGATGTTGTCGAACTGGAAGTAGGAGACAGTCCATTTGACAGTACAGCTTCTGCGAAGTCCACGGGGATCGAAGCCATTCAGAATAACCAGTCGCATTACTGTGCATCGCCGGGGATTCCTGAATTTCGGCAAGCTGCTGCTGACTTTGTATCGCGAGAATTTCAGGTCGCTGCCAAACCGGAAAACATAGTAGTCGGCCCGGGGGCCAAAGTTTTTGAACAGTTCTTCTGTGAAGCGTTTTTGAACCCCGGTGATGGCGTACTCGTCTTTAGTCCTTATTTTCCGACCTATCTGCCCAACATCGAACGCCGCGGCGCACGTATGGTTTTGTCAGATCTCAAACAGGAAAATAATTTCAGCCCCGATCTGGCTGACATTGAAAAGTTTCTGGCAGAGGATCCTGCTCCGAAAGCGATCTTCCTCAACTCACCACATAACCCTACCGGAGGCGTCATTGCTGAAGCCGACCTCAAGGCGATTGCCGATTTAATCCGCGGCAAGAATATCGCTGTCTTCAGTGATGAACCTTATTGCCATATGGTCTGGCAGGGGAAACACCACTCGATTCTGGCACAGCCAGGAATGATGGAACAATGTGTTTCCGCTTATACTTTCAGTAAATCTTACAGCATGAGTGGCTGGCGTCTGGGCTTTTGTGTTGCTTCTGAAGAGATTGCTGCTTCGATCGGGAAAATGGTCAACACGACTCTTTCCTGTACGCCTCCGATAGTACAGCTTGCTGGTGCTGCTGCTTTGAACTGTGACTCCCACGAACGCGATGAGGTCATGTTGAAGTTCCGAGAGAAAGTGGTTCTGCTAACGAATAAGTTGAATCAAATAGAGAACTTCCATGCCCTTGATCCACATGCCACATTTTATGTCTTTGTGAATGTCGCTCCCGTCTGCAACGAGCTGGGAATTACGAGTCACGGGCTGGCGCTTTACTTACTGAATGATGCTGACGATGATTTTGGAATTGCGTGTCTCGGCGGAGAATGTTTTGGTGATGCAGGTCATGGATTTTTGCGATTCAGTTGTGCAGAACCCAATGATCGACTGGAACAGGCGATTGACTTTATTCCGGTAGCCTTGTCCAGGAAAGATCGAATCAGCGGGTATCTGGAAGCAAACCCTTCTGCCCGCTTGAAGTCTCCTTATCCAGTGTAATACCTGGCATTCAGTCAGTTAAGCTGGCAGACAAATCAGAAGCTGAAAGAACTCGATACTTCAGGGATGTTATGAATCGTTATCAAACACTGATTCGCATTGTGCTCATTCTGTATTGGATCCTGCTGTTTACTGCGACTCATATTCCGATTAAAAAAGGAACGTTGCCACAAGGAACTGATGTCCCCCTGCATTTTATCGCGTATGCGGGGCTTTCGTTTCTTTTGATTTGGTGGCTCTCGTTCAAATGGGACAAACTAACTCCCCTACGCCTGATCATCGTATTTGTGGGAGTGAGCCTGTTTGGCATACTGGATGAACTGTTACAGGGAATACCCGTGTTACGGCGCGAGCCAAGTGTTGACGACTGGGTAGCCGATACCCTGGGAGCGTTATTGGGAATTGCTCTCTTTCTGCTGGTACGCAAACCCTGTCAGCGAATTTTCAATCGATTTCAAAAAAACGATGATACATCGTGAAACGACCCATTTCGACTGAGCAATGAACTCTAAACCAGGACCTTATTCTTGCGAGTGGCCTACACTTCTTTGCTGGCAGAGGGAGTTCGCCAGTTGCGCTTCGATTTATTTAAGAGTGCAGCCGCACCCGCTGGTCCCCACGTTCCAGCATAATAGGGTTCGGGGACATGGTCTGCTTGCTCCCACTGTTCCAGAATGGGTGTCACAAACTTCCAGGCCGCTTCCAACTCATCGCTGCGAGTAAACAGCGTTGAATCACCTCTCAATACATCCATCAACAGGCGTTCGTAGGCTTCAGGCAAACTTTTGTGGTAGGCATCTTCAAAAGCAAAATCCATAGTCACGGGCTGAATTTGATATTGCATACCGGGCCGTTTGGTCGAAAACTGCATTGAAATCGACTCTTTTGGTTGAATACGAAAAATAAGTTCGTTTGGTTTACGTTCGACCAGCGAACAAATATCACCATCGCACTCGACAGTCGTAAACAGGTTCATCGGAGGATGTTTGAATTGGATGGCAATTTCACTGACACGTTCAGGCAATCTTTTGCCCGTCCGCAGATAAAAGGGGACGCCTTCCCAGCGCCAGTTTTCGACCAAAACTTTCATTGCAACAAACGTTTCTCGACGTGAATCTGCGGGCACGCGATCTTCTTCCCGATATCCGGGTACCGCCTGGCCAAACGATTGCCCCGCGGTATATTGACCGGCGACAGCCCAGTCTGAAACATCACCTTTGCTCCCTGGCGAGAGTGTTTTCAATACTTTTAATTTTTCGTCACGAATTTCTTCTCCGCTGAATAGTGCGGGAGGTTCCATGGCAATTAAACACAGCAGTTGCAAAACATGATTTTGTAAAACATCGCGTAAGGCGCCCGAGCGGTCATAATAGCCACCTCGACCATGTTCTATGCCCTGTGATTCTGCCACGGTAATCTGTACGTGATCGACATGATTTCGATTCAATAGCGGCTCGAAGATCGAATTACTCAGTCGGAACAACAAAATATTCTGTACGGTTTCCTTACCGAGATAATGGTCGATTCGATAGATCTGGTCTTCACTTAAAAGTTCGCTGAGCTGCTGACTCAATTCCTGTGCAGATTCCAGATCGTGGCCAAACGGTTTTTCGATCACGACCCGCAACCATTCTGCTTCAGAATTTCGGGGTACCATCTTTGCACGGGAGAGTGCCTGAACGGCAGGATAAAACAATGAAGGAGCCGTCGCCAGATAAGCAACGCGTTTGGTGATGATATCCCCAACGGTTTCGCGTTCTACTGCTTCGATGGAGGCTTTGAGTTTTTCGTGGTCATTTTCGTTAGTGATATCGACTTCACGATAAAACAGCCGTTTGGAAAACGTGGCCCATTTTTCATCAGTCACAGTGCCTGTGCGTGTAAATTGTGAAACGGTATCGCGTTGTTCGTTACGAAATTGTTCATCTGTCTTTGAGCGTCGTGCCAGACCGATGATCGGAAGATCTGCAGAAAGAAACCCATCGCTCCAGAGATCGTAGAGTGCGGGAATTAATTTTCGGGCAGTCAAATCGCCTGAGGCGCCAAATATCAGAATGGTCGCCGTCGTCAGTTCTATCGAAGAATTGGAGTTGGCCATGACTTACATCCATGTCTTTTTAAAGAAAGAAGATTTCTGCGATAATGAAACGCGTATTTACACACATCAGGATTTCAAATTTTTGCCGAAAGCTGTTGAATCAGGGAATCCAGTTCGCCTTTGAGCCGCGGCAAGATTTCATCATATGAATAACGGCCTAAAGATTCGCTCCCTTTTTTCAGATTGACATAATTCGGACCACACCACAGGCCAAGATCTGCATCATCTGTTTCTCCAGGCCCATTGACCCGACAACCCATCACAGCAATCGTAATTTTGTAGTCTTTGGCATACTCGGTCATTTGTTTGACATCCGCGGCCAGATCGACAAACACTTCGTTTTCGACCCGAGAGCAACTGGGACAACTGATGATGTTTAATCCTGGCAGATCATAATCGACGACTGTTCGCACACGACCAGCGGCGATATCTTTTAAAATCGTGTGACCTGCTTCAATTTCTTCCCCTTTGCGATCATTGGGAACGGTTAAGGAAACGCGGATCGTATCTCCGATGCCTTTACTGATGAGTTGCTCAAATGCCATTCTCGTTTTAATGACTCCATCCGGCGGCATCCCTGCTTCGGTCACTCCCAGATGCAGAGGAATATCCGGACGCTTGGCAGCAAACCGTGTATTGACTTCGATGACTTTTGCCGGATCGGAATCCTTGAGCGAGACACAAAATCGAGTAAAGTCAATCGATTCCAGAAATTCACAATGATCTAAAGCGCTTTCCAGCATGGGTGAGATTGAGTCTTGGGGATCATATTTTTCCAGTTTTGCCGGATCGACTGAGCCGCAATTGACTCCAACACGCATCGCACAATCATTGTCCTTTGCGATTTTTGCAATGAAGCGGACTTTCTCCTGCCAGGGTTTTTCTGGTTCGTGATGATACAGGTGCCCCGGATTATAACGCAGTTTACTGACATAAGGCGCGATTACTTCTGCCAGTCGATAGTTTTCCTGCAAATCGACGGTTAATGGAACTGTTGTCTGTTTTCTGATTTCGATGAGTGCAGCCGCTTCTCGTTTGTTGTCGACTGCAATGCGCACAATATCAGCCCCCGCCTGCTCTAGTGAGTGAATCTGGGCAACGGTTGCATCAATGTTGCTGGTTTTGGTCGCTGTCATACTTTGGACGGCAATTTTGTTTTTGCCTCCAATAAAAACTGTACCTATGCGCACTTCTCTGGTTGGATTTCGGGGTAACTGCAAGTTGTCTGTTCCTTTAAGAAAAGATTTCTGAGGTCCCTCAAGCTCACGAATTGTAAAAGATCCCGAGGCCAACGTCCATTCATGAAAAAAGGAGAAAAATCAATTGGGATTGACAGATTTTAGATGTCGATTTACAAGCCGTCGGTCAATTAATGACATTTTATGCGAAAACAGCGGATACAAGAAGTAGGTGGGATAAAAAAATGAATCGTCATATGGCATGGATGCTGGCCGGTTTGTGCATGATTTCTGGCTGTGGCTCCGATACGCAACCGACTTCACAGCAAGCTGTTAACCCAAATCAAACGGCAGAGATTTCTGAGCAGAAAACAGTAAAGGCATCCGAAACCACCTCGAAGGATGCTGTGCAAGCGGGCGCTTCTTTACAATCCGCGGAAGGGAATCCTGTTAAGAAGACGACTGGTAATGCAGCCGCCCTCAAAGAAGCAGAGAATTACTTCCTGCAGGCGATCGCGTTTCAGAAGCAGGAATCTCTATCAGAAGAGAAACTGAGAACTCTTTCAGAAGCAGAGCGGATAAAACTGGTAAAAGAGGGACAGGAAAAACTGGCTACTTCGGTCAAGTTCTTATCGATGGCGATCAAATTGAATCCACAGGAATCAAAATACTATTTTCATCGTGGAAGAGCATGGGCAGATTTAAAACAGGATGCGAATGCGATTGTCGACTTAACTAAAGCAATTGAGATGAGCCCGAACAATGCACAATATTATTCTTCGCGTGCTTTGTTTTTCATAACGCGTGGAGGTGGTCAATTGGCAATCAAAGATCTTACCAAAGTGATTGCACTCAATCCCAAAGACCATCAAGCTTATAACAACCGGGGTTTATTGTTTGCGACATCAGGCAAACTAAAAGAAGCTCGCGCCGACTTCGAAGCGGTCATACGTATCAAACCCGACAGTATTGATGCCATGAATAACCTGGGGTTTGCGCTGATGAATTTAAATGAGATAGACAAGGCATTTGAGGTCTTGAATCATGTCATCAAACTGAATCCCAAATATCTGAATGCGTATGACAACCGTGGTCTGGCCTGGCAGAAACAAAAGAAATTTGCCAAAGCTGCTGAAGATTTTACCAAAGCAATCGAACTCAGTCCCCAGAATCAGAAATTTTATCGGCAGCGAATGGTCGTATATCAAAAAATGAATCAACCAGAAAAAGCCAAGGCTGACTCAGAAAAAATTGTCTGGCTGCAAACGTTAGCAGGTATCAACGATCGCATTGCTAAGGCACCGAAAGATACTGATCTGATCCAGGCACGGGCACAATTTTATCTGAAATCAGAGATGCGTGAAGAAGCGATGACTGATTATGCAAAAATCGTCGAACTGACTCCGGATACAGGGAAAGGTTACTTTATTCGCGGTGCACTCTATCTGGAGGAAAACAAACTGGATCGCTGTATTCAGGAATGCTCACGTTCCATCAGTATTCAGCCTAACCCGGAAGCGTATTCAGTTCGTGGTGATGCCTTTATGAAGCGTGGTGATTTCGAATATGCGCTACGTGATTTCGAACGGGCTAAACGTATTGACGAGATTGTTGCGAAAGCCTATCTGATGCGATCTAAGTCGTTCAAGAAACAAGGAAAACTTAAAAAGGCAGCACAAGATTTTGAACGTGCGGTTGCCATAGACCCTTCACTGGGTCCCGCTAAATTGAACAAAGAAAAAACGGTTGGAAAACCACTCATTCGTCCGATCAAGTGAGGCAATTGAAATGAATGGTGGTTTTCTGGACGACGCGGGATTTTCAGACAGTCGCGATCAGATCTCTGAGACATATTCGATAGATGATCTGTTGTTTGTCAGTTTCAACTCTCGTGTGATTGCATTGAACCGGGATACGGGAAAGCTGTTGTGGTCCTGGAAATCTTCAAAGGGCAGGTCAAACTATGTCGCAATCCTGGTCGATGACGAACAGTTATTCGTTTCCATTGATGGTTATACTTACTGTCTGGACCCGTACACGGGACGTGAGATCTGGTTTAATCCTCTGAAAGGATTTGGATACGGGATTCCCACAATTGCCACTGCTGAACTCAACACGAATTCTTCGGCGGCTGCCGAGTTAAACGCTCGCGAACAGCAACGCCAGCAAACACGCACTCAATAGCCTGAATTTAAGACAGCAGTTCGGCGTTCGTCAGATGCCATCGATTGGGATCGAGAATCGCTTCTGAATCGAACTCTTTATTTTTTGGATTGGCATAAATAAAGACTTTTGTTTCGGCGTGTCGTTGAAAAAATCCGAACCGGGAAAACAGTTTCATCACTTCTTCCCGACCAAAATAATTAATAACAATCGACTCCAGCCCCACTTGTCGGCAATGATTACAGAAAGCCGTCAGCATCAGTTTCAGTGATTTCATATCTTTAAAGAAAAAATCTTGTATCCCCGCTGCGTAATCACCTTTGCGACCTGTTTCCCCCATAACATAAACGATGTATCCCAACAGTTCCTGATTGTAACTTTCCAGTGTCATCACATGAAATCGTGTATTAGGGTCTTTACGAAAGCGCCATTCCAGAAAATCGCGAGTTCGTTCCACCATCACAACTCCTTCTGAATGATTTGAAAAGAGCGTCTCAAATCGGCCATCGATGGGGGCATCAAAATTCACTTTATTGCGGTGAGTCAAAAAAGTTCTCGATTCAAGAGAATATGCCCTCATTGCCAGATCAATGAGGGTCGAAGCACTTTTCCTTAAAATTTTGGAGCGAATTTTATCTTTGAATTTATATTCAGAGCGAATGGGTTTCACCCAATGCTGAAATGTTCCCACTTCTTTGTAACGGCAGCGTTTGAAAATGGCTGCTGCCTCATCTGTCATACCATAGACAAAATTAAAATCCGTTTCTGGTAGATGTGAAATCAGTGCACGTTGAAGTCTCAACGCAGCCTGGGCAGATCGGTGCTCTTCATCGATATTAATAAACTCAGCCTGTCCAGCAACAAAAGATTTGCCATCACAACTTATGCGACGAGTTAATAAACCTGTGGAACCGATGAGTTGCCCGGCTGCATCTTCTCGGGCCAGCCAGCAAAAGTTGTCGCCGAACGGATTCTGGTTATGAGACCAGTTAAACCACTGAGTATCGGATTTCTTGAAATTCCGATTAATCAATGAAAGTAGTTCTTCCTGATTGTCACTCGCAGACGTCTGAGTGATTGAATAACCCATGCTTTAAGAACCTTTTCAAATATACTGACCGGCGACGAATAGTGGTGATAACTAACATTCAAGAAGTCTAGGTCACTCACATGGGAAGTCAAATTGAATCAGGCGGAGGGGCACTGGTGATCAAAGGCATAAACAGCATGACTCTGTTCTAACTGAAATCCTATGAACTATCATCAGGTATTATAAGTACTTAAGAGTAGTTCAATGAGGCTCCGGTTTGCTTCAGGAAACTGCAGTTTCGGAAGCGATTTCACAGGAAACCAATCGAATCCTTTCAGATTCTGGTCGAGCAAATCTTCCCGAAGATGCGCGGGCTGGCATAACCAGAAATGCAGTTTCACATCCGCATGCTCATACGAATGCTCTTGATAAAGCAATTCTTTTAAAGCGATGACTTCGAGCCCAGTTTCTTCCCGGCACTCTCTGATGGCACATAACCTGGCTGGTTCATCGGTTAAACATTTTCCACCCGGAAATTCATGATAGCCTGGTAGTGGAGATTTGGTATCTCGAATGCCAACCAGGAAATGTCGTTGATATTCGACAACGGCAATCCCAATTTGATTCGTTTTCCGGGTGTTCATGGCATCATCCGTTTGATTCCGGAGCCGTCGCTATGAGCCTTTATCGGTCTTCAGTAACACGGCCAAAGATCATGCGACCTGCACTGCTTTGCAGGACACTGGTGACGACAGCATCTACATC
Source organism: Planctomycetota bacterium (assembly GCA_022600195.1). Lineage (GTDB taxonomy): Bacteria > Planctomycetota > Planctomycetia > Planctomycetales > Planctomycetaceae > Gimesia. Next base: position 35,436 of record JAHZKX010000009.1, on the reverse strand, counting down.
GCGGCCCACAAGATGATTTGCCTGTTCACAAACTACCATCGTTCCATCATCCAGATATCCCACGCCTTGCGCCTGCGATTCCCCTTCTTTGATGATTTTCAATTGAATATGTTCTCCAGGCAGGTAGCGGGGTTTCAAGGAATTGGCGACATCATTGAGGTTGATGACATCCACTCCCTGGACGCTGGCGACTTTATTCAGATTAAAGTCGTTCGTCACCACTTTTCCACCAAGTTTTTTCGCGGTTACGACTAATCGCTGATCAACGGTGAGTCCTTTTTCTTTGTCCGTTTCATTCGCATCATACATGGAAATATCTACATTGGGATTGTTCTGCAAACCAGAAAGAATATCCAGGCCACGTCGTCCGCGAACACGTCGAATTTTATCGCTGCTGTCTGCAATATCCTGGATTTCTTTCAGAATAAAATCGGGGACGACCATTTCTGAAACCAGAATTTTTGTTTCGACGACATCTGCTATCCGCCCATCAATGAGCGCGCTACTATCAAGCACCAAAGGACGGACCCCTTTCAATTCACGTGAAAATTCCACATAAGGGACAATGAATCGAAAGTCGTCCTTGGTTTGGAGTAAAAAAGATATACACAGATAGGGCAAAGTCAGGGTCGTAATCATCACGACTCCCTCTCCCCAGGGCGTTTCTTTAATCACAGGTTCGAGAGCCTGGATTAACAGATAACTGAGGAGTACTCCGACCAACAGCCCAAAATAGATGGCTGACATCACTTCAATGCGCTTGCGGCTGATAAGAAGATCCAGACAGGTTACTCCCTGTGTAAAGATCATCAAAAGCACAAACGCGATTAGAGGATATTGATCAACTGGACTGGGGGGATTGGAACTGACAAAAGTGGCAATGGCTCCCGCACAAACGAAGGCGTAGAGCACTCGGATACTTATTAACAGCATGTTAGATAAATCACTTTAAGTATATGACAAACATTCTAGTTATTTGTTCCCATAAGTACCCTGTATGCTAACATGCTTTTAATAAAAACAGATAATGCAAGTCCACTAACTTAGTTCAGACTTGAACCAAAACATTCCTGTTCTCCGGAAAACAATATCAGACATCCAGAGAGTTTGGGAATGATTTTGAGATCGGCAAATGCAGTCTTTATTGAATCATCTCAGTAAGTTCATAGTTCAGTCAACCTGAAGAACTAATCTGGCAACGAGATTTCATCTCTCTAAAAAACCAGCAGTATTCCATCCATTAGTGAATCCAACAGCCTGAGGATGCTCTATTCAGTTTAGGACCTCGTCTATTCCTTCACCAAATTTTCAGATAGCACCGAACCTCTGGTCGCTGTTTTCGTTAACAGATGCCGACATAACAAAATCATTGTGTGATCTCCCAAACACACAACATAGTTCAGCCTGGAAATCTCAGAATATTGAACGTTGAAATTTCAGGCTGTTATATTAAACCGTTTGCCCATTATGAGCAAAAGGATACTCATTCACTATATCCAAACGAAAACCTGTCCGCCACTGAAAAGTAATCAGTATCAAATGATTCTGAAACATAATCGTAATCTTTACTTATACAGTAAGTATTTATTTGGAATGGCTTTAGAATCAACAATGACTTAATTCACATTGGTGCCACGCAGTTTTCCAGAACGATAGACAAGCATGGAACTCACTTTCTGGAAAGTAAGACATCCTGTGATATTCACGAATAAAAGATTAGCTTTACTGAAATAGTAGATAGCAAATCGGGACAAAAGGTTCCCAGAAAAATGGGGCACGGCGTCAGCGAATTCGCGAAATTTGCAGTATTACATAATTTTCACAAGCCTGTATCCAGGTTTATTGTCGCGTCTCCAAGGCCATTTGAAACGAGTACAATAGACAGACTCGTGCTATGGTTAAATGGGATGCGCTCCAGAGAAGAGTGCCGTTCCAGAAACAAATTTATATAAAAAAAGTGCTCACAGTCATGATGAACCGTGAGCACTTTCAAACCATTTTGGACGAGTCTTTTAACTGCCTGCGCTGTTTCCACCAACGGGGGGAGCAAATTTAATTTTTTCGATGTAGCGGATGATGTGCTTGCCTGAAGAATCGAGGCGGCCCGTACAGGCACTGACTGCCTTCAGAGTGTACTCATAATGCAGGTTGTAGTCAGATTCGATTTCGACCTCCATGTCTTTGGTAATAGGGTTACCAGGTTTACCGATAATTTTCAGAATCTCATGATTCAAACCGGCAAAGACATTCGGACCGTTGCCCAGATTCACCTGACCTAGGCGAATCGTGTTTAATGTTCCATCCTCATTTGCAACCAATCGCACTTTGATATCAGGAAAGATGTCCGGTTCATCAGATGGCTCTGCGCTGTTTGTGATCGGCATATTGATGTTAAAATCACCTTCCGGCTCAACAATATTCAGCGTCAGCATGAAGAAGATCAAAAGCTGAAAAACCACATCGATCATCGGCGCCATCTGGGGCTCGATCTTTTCTGCTTCTCGACCTGAACTGCGTAACTTCATAGGAATTGATCCTGCAATGATAGTATCTGTCACATTGACAGTTATTTCAAAAATTGTCGCTATTGAGTCTTTTGTGTCGCCTTGAAGGCAAACTTGGTAAATCCATTTTCCTGGGCGATCTTAATCAGATCCTGGACCAGCCCTGTTTTTACGAGCGCATCCGTTCTCAGTATCACAGGAACCTCTTTCGGGTCCTGATTTTTCTGTTTGTAAATTCGTGCTTCCTGTTCGAATTTCGGACCAAACTGCAATACTGGAATTTTTTCACCGTTATAAAAAATATAGGCCTCGGGGTCGGTGATTTCCCCTTTATCATTTCGCTCAAAACCAATATTTAGCACCAGTTCATCAGCGGCTTTGACCTCTGGTGGTTTTGCCAGTGAATCCGAGGGCAGTTTGACTCGTTCATCCGCCTGGATCTGCTCGAAGTTGGTAATCACCATGAAAAACGCAATTAATTGAAAGACAATATCAATCATTGGCGTCATATCGATATCAGCGACTGCCGGTTTCTTGGATTTTATTCTCATTGAATCACTCTCTACTCAAACAGTTTTTATAGCCTGCAACTCTATATTGCATGACATCTGTCTGATCGCTCCAGGTATTATTTCGAAGTTGAAGAGAAACGGTTCATCAGACTTTCGCTAATCATACCCACTTCGAGTGAAAACCGCGAAACGCGATTTCGAAGCAGGCTGTAGAAGATCATAGCAGGAATCGCGACTGTCAAACCTTCCAAAGTCGTAAACAACGCGGTGGAAATACCATCTGCCAGTTCCGAAGGTTTGGGAGATGTGGCTGAATTCGCAATGGTCTGGAAACTCAAGATCATACCATAAACGGTACCCATCAGTCCGATCATTGGTGCGATGGCACCAATCAACGCCAGATAACTCAGTTTGTGTTCCATGGCCATATTTTCATCTTCGCCGACTTCCTGCATGCCTTCGACGGCTTCTGCATAACCCTGATTGAGTTTACTCAGTCCGGCAGCCAGAACGCGCGCCACGAATGAATCATCGCTTTTCGCTAACTCGTAGGCCCCCTGGTAATCTTTCGTGTTAATTTTTTCTTCAAAGGCAGCAATCAGATCTGGTGGCATGAGGTTATCTCGTCGAATCGAGAGTACATTAGCCATGATCAACGCGACCATTAAAAACGAAAGTAAAAGCAGAATCAAACCGAAGAAACCAGAAGCACGAATCATCCAGGACAGGAAGCTTTCTGTTGCCGCTGCTGGAGCTGCTGCAGGAGCATCGCCACCACCGGCTGCATCACCAGCGGGAGCCGGAGCTGCAGCTGGAGCTGGAGCTTCACCTGCGGGGGCCGGGGTTGCAGCAGGTGCTTCGCCCGTGGGTGGTGTTTTTGCAGCGTCCTGATAAGCCCAGCTATCGCTGTTCAGGCCGAGCGGCGTAAACACCACTGCGCAAAGTAGTAATATGCTCAGGCTTCGGTAAGCCAGTGAAGTCTGATTCCGTTCCAAGGAATTCCCCATCATCATCGTTGTGGTCTCCGGTCTACTGAAAGGAGTGTTAATCGTGGATCACTTGTGACTGGACATCGAAGTCTTTTTTCAAGTTCCCGCTATTATTTATAGGTCAAAATTGCATTGTAAAGGGAAGACTCACTGAATCTTTGCAGCAATCTGACATTCGTCTCAAATTATCAGCTTCCTGCGGCTTTTTTGGCCCATTCACTGTTCGGATACTGCTGTTGCAGGACAGCCCGTGCTTCTACACCTCGTTCCGGTTTCTGTACTTTTCCCCATAATGTGGATAGGTGATAGAGCGCCTCAGCATGAATCGCAGGTTCCTTCGGAAACAGAACATCGATATGCAAATAGGCGATCAAGGCCTCTTTGGCCTCACCTAATTCTCGAAAGCAGTCTCCCTTTCTTAAATAGGCTTCTGCCAGAAGAGGGCTTTGCTGCGAACTGGTGGTTTTGATAATTTCATCAAGAATTTTGATTGCTTCTTTTTGTTTTCCGTCTTTTTCGAGACATAAGGCACTTCCCAGTTGTGCTGCCCGCTTGCTGGCTTGCTCTGGTTCTGTTTTCGCATCCATTTTGGCTACTGTGTTAAACGCGACCAAGGCACCTTTGATATTCCCTTGTGCAAGCATCACACGCGCCTTCATGTTTTTGGCATCCATCTGGTAATCTTTCCAGGGAGACCTTTCCACAGTGCCGAATGCGGTATTCGCTGCCGTGTAATCTTTTTTCGCCAGGTGGGCTTCACCCAGCAGTTTCATAGCCGGGTAATATCGATAATGATCTCCATTGGATTTGACGAACGTATCGAGCATTTTAATCCCACCATCCAAATCAGCCGGGTTAGAGAATGCATTTTTGGAGGTCGCCCTGGCAATCAGAAACTGCAAATCTTTCTTTAGATTGGCACTCCCTTTCGCTTGTGCTTTTTTATACTCATCTAAGGCGGCAGCATAATTCCCGTTTGCTTCCTGATTCCGTGCGATATTGAGTTGTGGTGGTTCTCCATTCCAACGTATGCGCTGCACTTCATTCGCAGGAATTTTGACGCTTTTTGTCCCACGTTGTAAAGTCAGTTCTGTCTTTGTATATCCTTTGATATCTCCTAACAGCGGGCTGCCGCTATTATATTGATAAATCGTATCTGCTGCTTCGAGGTTTGAAACTGACATAACTGGCAGACTTGCCAGAAGAATCAATATTAACCAGATCGGGCACTTCATGAGTCTATTGCTCCTCAACGATAATTGATGTCTCACCGCGGTTTAGATTCAGTCTGATGATCCCGACTAAACAGGGACTTTCAGACATCTTTAGATTCACCTTCCGGACGAGGTCGTGACTGTTTTTGTTGTTTTGCCTGTGCGGCTTTTTTCCTGGCAATTGCTTCTTTACGAGCCGCAAGTTCTTCGGGCGACATTTGGGCCAGTTTGGCTTTACGAGCCGCGATTTGTTCTGGTGTTAATTTTCGTTTTTCTTTGCCGGGTTCACCTTGCTCCGGACTCTTTTTCGTTTTGACTTTTGCTGTTGCTGATTTTTCTGTTGCTGATTTCTGCTGTGGTTTACCAATGGTAATGTCTGGCAGAGAAGACTTTGCTGGCTGAGATCGACCTGATTTAGAAGCCGGCCTCGGCGCTGCAATTTCAGGTGGTGCTGAAATCAGTGGCGGAGCGCCCATATCAGCAGCCAATTGATAAGACGACGGGCCTTTCTTTCCAGGCTTCAATCCGAAGAAGTAAAATGCGACAGCACCTCCCACTCCCAGGAGAATGATGGCCAGGAATAAAACCGTATTACTCCCCCCTTTTGCCTCTGAAGGATCGGCAGATTGTTGAACGACCTTCTGTTGCGTGTTAGTGGGTGTTGCAGAATTGAGCTGGTTATTTTCATTTGAGGCTACCGTTTCCGTAGCAGTGACACGCCGCTCCAGATCTTGAGGATCTTCCCCCAGATCGGTCTGAATTTTTCGATAGAGCTGATTGTATCGCTCCCAAACCTCATCCGGCAGATCGACGCTGATCTGGCCGAAGACATTCGTCTCGTATTTCGCCTGTTCAAGCTGCTTGGCATCATTCAGGGCCACGCCATATTTGTGCCGACATTCGATATTATTGTATTGGGCGTCATAATACATTTTCTTCAAATCCTCGCGCCCAGAAGAAGCCACTGATCCTTGCAACAAGCGGGAGAGATAGCTCCAGCCTCGAACGAGAGCCCCTTCTTCGAGTGTCATTCCCTGAATGGCATTCAGATATTTTTTTTCAGAATCAGGTTGACCACTGGCAGCCCAGTTCTGCAAAATGGAAGCCGCTTCAAACTGAACTTCAGGCGATTTGTCTTTCTCTTTGAGAACTGGTGTAATCAGTGTTAGCGCTTCTTCAAACTCTCCCTGTTCCCTTTTACAATTTACCAGACGCAGCGTGATTCCCACCTGGAAATTTCCGGGAATGAAATCGCCTGTTGCTTCCTCACGTTTCTGAATTTCTTCAAATGCGGCAGCGGCTTTGTCGTAGTAGTTTCGGGCGGTGGTGGGATTCTCACTGGCTCCCTGACCCATCCCGAAATAGGTTTCACCGATCCAGACCAGCGAACCGTAAGTCTGGTCTTTTCTCTTAAAGATATCCGACAAAAAAGTTTCGAGCGACTTACGGACATCATCGATGCGTTTGGTATCGCCGGCCGCCTTCAGGCGTTCAATCTCTTCTGTAATTTTTTCACCCAGTTGACGATACATCTCTGTAATCGATTCACCACCAGTCCCTGATGCAGAATCTTCTAACTGTTTCATCGCCTTACGGGCCAGATCAATCTGTTGCAGGCCAATGTAAGCTCGTAGCTGAAGTTGATAGACCAGGTTTGCAAATTCACTACTTTGAACTCCGTTGGCAGGTCGTTTTTTCCCTTTCGCAAGATGAATCGCTTTCAAAACCGAATGAGGGTCTTTGCTTAGAATATCGATGGCCTTCTGGTATTGGCCATTATTAAGTTCAATCTGCGCGAGTGAAGTTTTCGCGGCTGTGAGATTTTGTGGAGTGGCTGCTGTGGGTGGAACTAATTTCTGAGTCGCAGCAATCCCGGTCAGCAGATGTTTTTCAGCCAGTTTTGCCCATTCACTCACATCTGCAGGTTTTGTATCAGATCGACGTGACATACTCGTCAGATAGCTGTTCCAATAGGCCTGGCCTGCCCTGATTTGTGCATCGACATATTGTGGAGCCGAGACTGGAACTTGTGAATACCATTTGGCGGCTTCAGCCGGTCGATCTGTTTGACTGTAGATATTACCCAACTGAATTTTTGCATCATTGGCCCGTTCGCTATCCGGCCATTTGGTGGTAATCAGGTTGCAAACACTTTCCATGTGTTGATTATCAACATAACGCTGCTCCTTGGGAGAATCATTATACGCCTGCAAGTAACCAGCCAACGCCAGATAGGCCGCATCCAGGGCAATCTGGTCACTGTCCTTATCATGAAAGTTCGCAATATATTCACCCAGAATCGCACATTCGTAACTGCGTCTTAGATTGTAATAGGTATAACACAGGAGAAATCGTGTATGATCCAACTCCTTAGGGTCTGTTTTGGGCGTTGCCAGTTTTAATGCTATTTTCAGGATACGAGCCGTTTCATCCATAAACTGATTGAGAACAACCTGAGCTTTCTTTTTCTCTGGCGCCTTTTTGGCAGCGGCAACTTTGTCTTTTAAACTCTTGGTTTGTTTAACACGGTCTTGTCCAACACCATAAGCTGTTTCGAAGTCTTCGGGATCTCCGCCGGACCTCCCCCGTAGCCGGGCATTGATTCGGCCCACCATCAGACGGGAGACATCACGATACTTGCCTCGGAAGGCATTCACAAAACGTGCGTTCTTTAAAGCCTGACGCAGGATGCGTTCCTGATCGGCCTTTTTTATGCCTTCCATATTAGCCAGCGCTTCCTGGGCACGAGATAACTCCCACATAATTCCCTGGCCGATGGCAGTCCGATTCCGGGAACGGTTTTCTCGCAACCACTGTTCTGCTTCGTTAATGACCAGTTGATAATCTTTTTTCTTCTCATCATTAAGGCAGATTAACCGAAACTGCAGAATATTATCTTTGAGCTGTTTTATGGGGAGCGACTTGCCGGGATGACCAAGCAACTCGTTATAAATCCCCAGAGCCCGTCCCAATTCGCCCTGTTCCTCAAAACACTTCCCCTGCCACATGCGGGCATACAACCCCCCCACCTGACTACGATAGCGTTCGTGAATTTTCGCATATTCCTCAGAAGCTTTTTTCAACAGACGATTGAAGTCGGCGCTGCCGGGATCATAGGTTTGCGCTTCTGCATAAGTACACTGGGCCAGATCAAGCTGTGCACTCATGAATTGAATTTCGGCTTTTGCTCGGGCTTTATATTTTTCGGGTTCTTTCTGCTTGTCGATAAAAGTAGCAGGAAATGATTTCCAGGTTTTTTCATGCAGATTAAAAGCTTTTTGAAAAATCGCTCGCGCCTGTGCAACGAGTTTCCGCGCCGCTACCTGATATTCTTTTTTATTTCCTTCAGCGGGTGACCGTGCTTTTCGTCCTTCGACCTCTGCCTTTTCAAGAATGATTTTGCCGCGTTCGGTATTTGCGGTTCCCGCTTTGGGATGATTGGGACTCTGCTTCGCAAACAGTTCGAGTTGTGCCAACGCCAGATTGAGCGTTTCTTCCTGATCTTTTAGCAGTTTTTGAGTCCTTGAAAACACCATTAAAGTCATGGCACGTTCAAAGGGAATTAATTCTTTGATCTCTTTGGGTGTTTCTTTGGCGGCAGCAATCTGATCGAGATATTGCAGAGCCGTATCGTGATAATTCTTATCGCGTAATCCCTGCAGGAACTCAAGATACTGCTCTTCAGCAGATACAGAGGAGACGCAAGTCAGAATCGTAAATAGACTCACAATCGAAACTAAATGGAATAGACGCATATTATAAATTCCATTGCCAATGAACAAATGAACCAATATTAAGAAACATGAGGAGCCTCATCTGCGAAATCAGGCATAAAAAGGCAGTCGTATAGAAAGGAAGCACCTCGGCTGTCATTATACCTACTTCTTATGCTAAATGTTTGCTGATCGATTGGAAATTTCTGGGACCGGTCAATTTTGCAAAGCAGAGAGAGAACCAATCTTTACAGAAAACATCTATAAATAACAGCATATCCCGATCGCATTGTCTCTGCAAGAAAGATGCCTCGAATCGTTAATATTTCCGGCGGTTCATCCAATGAGTCCATAAGACCGACACTATAAATAACGAATTCCATTTGATTTGTTTACCACTTTTCTCATGAGCAGAGCAGAGTAAAAAGGCTTTTATTCACATGCAGGAGAAGTAAAGAGAGGCAAATCAAATCATCCGCGAATTTGACGATGGACTGAAATGTCTATATAAGAGGATTCAACACAGACGAACAAATCAACTCGGAGAGGTGGCAGAGTGGCCGATTGTGCCGGTTTCGAAAACCGGTGTGCCGCAAGGTACCGGGGGTTCGAATCCCCCCCTCTCCGCTTTTTTTGATTGCCGTTGAGTTGTAGGTCTATGACTCAGCGGCTTTTCCTTTCTCTGGACTGCTCCAGAGCTTCCCATTTGTGGCACGGGGGTCTCTGAAAGGCCCTGTTGATGATGTAATCCGTCGGGCACAAAAAGGCTGTGGTCCGTTAATTCCCGTGGCCAATTGATCTTCGAAAACAAAATCTGTTGAAAATTGACCTGAGTCAACGCACGTCTGCGTTAAAAGCACTGTTGGTTTTGAATTACAGGAGCGAACGCGCGTACGCTGAGCGTGAAGAAATGACTTATCTTTCGATTTGATCTACGCCGCAAACCGATCCCAATCCGCGGCGATGTGACCTTGAAAACCGTGGCTTATTGCAAGTGATCTCGTTTCGACCGCAGGAGTCAAATCTGGTAATCGTAGAGAAGAAAACGACGGATTTCCGTTCCCTGTTCGATGTCGTGGAAGTGCTGTTAAAATACTGATCGTTTTCAGTCGAGCTCGATTCCAGAGACAACCCCTGCGTTCGAACTTTTCAACGAGCTCTGCGGTTCAAAAGGATGCCGCCAGATTGAAGAATTTCACGGCGTGAAAAGAGCTACTACCAGAAAGGTCTCTTGGTTTCTTTCGTTCTCACTCCAACCCATTCTGTCTCCCAAGGTACGCGCGTAATTTTGATATTCTCCAAATTTCTTTTAAATCGGGGGAAGAAAATCCTCTGGCGTTCGTTCTCCTTTTGAAAGCCGGGAATCGTAAGTTCCTGGAAAACAAACTCTCTAAAATTCAGTTTGAAAGGTAGAACAATGAACATCGTCTTAGACATTGTACTCAACATCGCTTTAATCACTTCAGGAGCTTCTACAGACAGCACCACTATAGACGCTCTTCTGATCACCGACAGAGATCGAACCTCGACTCCTATCTATGTGCTGGATGACTGCAATCAGCTAGACGAAATGTCGCGGTTTGGAGTGGACGTTGATGAAAAATCCCTGGAAAAATTTGGCAGTTTTGTCTGAGGCTCCCGAGAATTAGGCTGAAATCAAGGCTGTTTTTAAGCTTCAGCCTTACGCGGACGGCTGCTTACTACACAGTGGTCAGAATTATTATAAAAATCAGAATTTCAGGGGAAGATTGAGGAGATGGAATCGTTTTCCTGATATCAAACGCACAAGTCGAAAATAAACCGTACACACAGGAGAGAGTCATGACGAATTTGAAAAAGAGGCTGGTTTTGGCAGTTCTGGCAGGAATATTTGCGGTAACCGGGGCTGCTCCTGTTTCTGCCGGTGATGGATACCAGCGACAGCATCAATACCAATATCAACAAGTAACCACGTACAAGTACCAGAAACAATACAAGACGGTTTATATCACGCGTTATGACCATTGTGGTAAGCCTTATCGTGTAAAAAGGGTTCGCTGCTATACAGTTAAGGTACCAGTGACTCGTTGGGTCAAAGTCTGTTACTGAACTCTAATCTGAACCCAGTGTTATCGAGATGCCCGGCTGATTGGATGGCTTGAGAGACAACAGAGACAGATTATGTAATAATCTGGTTGAGCGCCCAATGTGACAAAACACAACCACCAAGTTCAGCCTATGATCATGCTTCTATCTAACCAACTCGCTCTGAATTATAACTGATGTGAAAATATTTACTTGAGACCCAGAATATGAGCAATAGTGAGTTTGAGCATACTGTTATCAGCAACTCATCAGAATCGATCGGCTCCCTCGATTTATCTGCAGATGTTTCGCGGGCCGCTGTCGGATTTGTTGCCGGCAGTCGACCGAAGTTTTCTGGTGAAACAGCGGATCTGCTGCGAAGCCGTCTAACCGCGGTTAGCCTTGCACTGATAGTGATACTGCTAGCCGCCCTCTTAGGGGGGCTGGTCCAGCAAATTGAAAACCAATTGTGGTTCCGGGTCGCGATTCTTATTGCTCTCATCACCTGCTTTTTCAGTTTGAGAAGCAAACATCAGTTCTCCCTGTTTCAATTGCGCTTATTCGAATTGATCGTTTTCGGGATTGTTGTTCTGCAAGTATCAACGATGCTTGTTTCCCGAATCAATGAATACGCGATCAACAATGACGTCACCTCAGTGATTGCCATCAAGTACGTCTTCTGGGGAGCATGGTGTATACTGATACTGATCTACGGGATCTTCATGCCCAATACCTGGAAACGGGGAGCCGCTGTGATGATACCGCTTTCCCTGATGCCTTTTATTATTCTTGCTGTGCAGAGTTGGTGGTCACCACAGGTTGCGAAATTACTTGCCCAGGGTGCATCGATCAGTCCGATCCCCCTTCCAGTCGTCGCTGCATTCGTGTGTATTTATGGCACGCACATTATCAACAGCGCGCGGCGTGAAGCCTTTAAAGCGAGGCAATTTGGTCAGTATCGTCTACTGAACAAACTCGGCAGTGGTGGAATGGGCGAGGTTTTCAAAGCCGAGCATGTTCTACTGAAACGCCCTTGTGCCATGAAACTGATCAAGCCAGGAATCGTCGCCGACACGACGGCAATCGCGAACTTTGAAAAAGAAGTGAAAGCAACTGCAAAACTGACGCATTGGAATACGATTGAAATTTACGACTATGGTCATACGGAAGATGGTACGTTTTATTACGTGATGGAGTTATTACCGGGACTCAGTTTGGACGAACTGGTCAATCTTCAAGGACCATTACCCCCCGGTCGTGTAGTCCATCTGTTGCGCCAGGTGTGTGGTGCGCTTCAAGAGGCACATGAAGCCGGTCTGATTCATCGAGATATCAAACCGGCCAATATTTTTGCAGCCCAGCGTGGTGGAATCTATGACGTTGCAAAACTTCTTGACTTTGGTTTGGTGAAAGAACATTCGAACGATCACGCTTCGATTGAGAATGAGAGCAGCTATGCATCGTTTAGTGGTACTCCCCATTACATGCCACCAGAACAGGCAGTTGCTTATCAGGAAGTAGATCGGCGATCTGACATTTATGCGCTGGGCGCAGTTGCTTACTATCTGTTGACTGCACAACCGCCGTTTTCAGAGAAAAATGTCATTCAGCTGCTTGCCGCACATGCAAAGTCCGAAGTCGTCCCCCCTTCAAAGGTGAATGAAAAAGTACCCGCCGATCTTGAACGTATTATTCTTCGCTGCATGGAAAAGCAGGCAGCAGACCGATTCCCCGATGCGATCAGTCTTGCCGATGCATTAAATCAATGTAAGTGTGCAACCGCTTGGACAAACAAGATGGCCGCCAGCTGGTGGCACGAAAACTGGAAAGCCTCAACAAGAGACCAGGGGACCATGCTTCACACCAACGAAGTCACAATTAAAATGCAGTCTGATCAGACCGTGATACAATAAGCCTGACCAAAAGATCAGAAAGAATTCCAGTAATTTATAATTGTTGGAACGACTTTCGTTCTTCTATTTTGGATCGATTCCGAACTTGCCTGAGAAAGTAATTTCAATGAAAGCTGTCTTTTTTTTCATTTTCGCTATGGCTCTCTTTTTCCCACTTCCTTCTGTGAAGGGACAGGACCGGCCGAATGTGGTTTGGATTATTTCGGATGATCTGGGGCCGGAACTGGGATGTTATGGCTACGCGGGAGTTGCGACGCCCAATCTGGATCGTCTTGCAGCGGAGGGAACGCGATATACACGTGCATTTTCAACTTCGCCCGTTTGTTCTTCTTCGCGGACGGCTTTTCAGACCGGACAGTATCAGACCACTGTTGGCGGGCATCACCACCGCACACGGAATCTGCCTGTGTTGCCTGAATCCATTTCAACGGTGACAGGACTGATGCAACAGGCGGGCTACTTTGTCAGCAACGGTAAAGGGAGCTCGAAAGCCGAAAAGAGGCTCACGAAATCGGATCTCAACTTTGTCTATGATGCCCGAACATTTTTCGATGGATTTGACTGGTCTCAACGGGCGGAAGGCCAGCCCTTTTTTGCTCAGGTGCAAATCAAGGAGCCGCATCGCCCGTTCGTTAAAAGCGAAAAGCCCCGTCCCGCTGCTCTGATTCCGCCTTACTACCCGAAGCATCCACTGACGCGCGCGGATTGGGCGAACTACCTTGCCAGTATCGAAGTGCTGGATCAAAAGGTGGGCGACGTACTGAATCGTCTTGAGACAGAAGGACTGGCTGATAACACTTTGGTACTGTTTTTTGGTGACCATGGACGGCCGCATGTTCGTGGTAAGCAGTGGCTTTATGACGGTGGATTACATGTGCCTCTGATAGCGCGTTGGCCTGGAAAGATTCAAGCGGGCGCGGTGGATGATCGATTGGTTTCTCTGCTCGATATGATGCCCACAACACTGGCAGCAGCGAGCGTCAACATCCCTCAACTTCCGGGTAAGAATTTACTTAATCCTGATGAGAAGGGGCACACGCAGCTTTTCGCAGCCCGTGACCGTTGTGGCGATGCGGTGGACCGGATTCGTTCCGTAAGAACGAGCGATTTCAAATACATTCGCAACTTCCACCCGGAAATTCCCTATTTGCAACACAGTGGTTACAAAAAAATGGTCTATCCTGTTGAGACCCTGATGAAAGTCATGCACGCACAAGGTCGTTGGAATACACTGTTCATGGCTAAAACGCGACCGGCTGAAGAACTCTATGATCTGAAGGCGGATCCCTACGAAATGAAAAATCTGGCAGCGTCACCCGCGTATGCTGAAAAACTCGTGGAGCTGCGAAACGCGGTCAATCAGTGGATCGAATCAACGGGTGATCTTGGTGCAATTGATGAAGGTGAGTCTGTCGATCTGGATGCGTTAAAAAAGTCGAAGTGGAAGTCCTACGAAAAGACCATGAAACGGCGCGGCCTGGATCCAAGACTTTCCGATCGTGCTTACTTGAACTGGTGGAAGAAAGAACTGGGCATCGAAAATTGAAGGGAACTGATTCCTTACCAGATGTAAAAGTTAAACACCAACCACATCTCGCCAGGTCTGTCCCATTAATGCATGTCCTGCCAGTGTTGGATGGACGCCGTCTCCGGCCCAATAGTCTGGTTTTGTCCCGGCGGCAATTGCTTCGTCGAACATAGACTGGAATGGAACCCAGATCGTACCGGCAGTTTGAGCCACTTCTTTCGCAACCGCACGACGTTGATCGAATTCCGGAATCCAGCTCTCTTTAACCGCACCACATCGTAGAACAAACGGTTCACAGATAACGATTTTTGTATCGGGCAACGCTGCTTTGGTCTGCTGAAGAAGTGTGGTAAATCCTGTCTGGTAATCTTTTACTGTCCCATCATATTTGCCATTCATTTTATGCCACATATCGTTGACGCCGATCAGAATACTGAGTACGGCCGGCTTCAGATCCAGGCAGTCTGTTTGCCATCGCTTTTGTAAATCAGGGACTTTATTTCCACTGATCCCCCGGTTATATACTTTTAGTGAAAGCTTTGGGTGATCCTGAAGAAGCTTACTGCCAATCAGCAGCGGGTATCCGTATCCCAGGCCACGCGAGTTATTTGCATGTTTTTCCGATTTGCGATCGCGTCTCGCATCGGTGATGGAATCACCTTGAAAAAGGACCACGTCGCCTTGCTTCAATTGTACTTTTGGTTGATCGCCAAGGGCACCGTTTGATGTTGTGGCCATGGCAGTCGCGCCTGCTGCGATGAGAGATGAGTGAAGCATCTGGCGTCGTGTGAATTGTGATTTTTTCATAGTGAGTCCATTGATGTGTATCATTGAATTAATAAAAGTGTATTGAAAGTCCCAGGCTGTTTTCTGATTCTATTTATGTTCTGGAGGAGATACTATCGTTGATCTCAAGTATTGTGACGATTGCGACTATAATTTGAGCAATCCTCCATCCACATAAGTTTTGTGATAACCCGGTAGCGTGGGATCGCAGGCATAGAACACAACATAGATGGTATCATCGCCCATTGAAATCATTGCTTGCCCACCACCTGTGGCCGGGTTATGGGGAATCCCTTTGGTACGAGAATAGTATGGATGCCCGCGATAGTTCCAGTTGATGCCGTCTTTGCTTGTAAACAGAGAGGTCGTGCGGCGGCACACTTTGGAATCTCTCAAGCCGCAGAGCATGACGAATTGGCCTGATGCCAATTTCGTTATGGACGGATAAATTCCTGTAATCTTCGTTTCAACAGGTTTCGTCCATGTCAGTCCCTGATCTTTGGACTGGCACATCCAGAGGTTATTTTTTTTATAATCATCCCCTTTATGGACATCAACGCGAGCATAGGCAATCAGTGTACCATCTTCGCGAACAACAAAAGCCGCTTCATTGAATCCCTGTTTCACTTCGTCTTTCGTCGGTGGGTCAGTAAAAACAACCTCAAGTGGTCCCCAATGTTTTCCTGCATCTACACTGCGAAAAAAACCCGAACCATAATGATAACCGGGATGACGACGCGGAGATCCCGGAGTGCAATAAGCGGGTATGATCAAATCTCCATTCTGCAGTTGGTACACAGCCCCCATTGCCGCGGTCAAGCTTTTGGGTGGAGTCGTAAAAAATCCAATTGTTTGAAATGACGTGCCATTATCCTGGCTCACCTGCAACTCAATCTTGGATTCGCGAATTCCAAATACACTTTCCCGGCTTGAATCAACGTGAGAAATTCGATGGATCATTAACATCAACTTCCCCTCGGGTAACTGAACGATCTGCGAAAACAGTCCTTCTTTTGGATTCGCAGGCTCTATGATCCGAAACGGTTTCGACCAGGTTTTCCCTTTATCCTTAGAACGCACAAAATAGCTTTTTGATCCTGCTGCTGCATCGCCACGATCGACAAACGTTGTGATCAGATCGCCGGATTTGGTTTGAACCAGGCCTCCCGGTGTGAGTCCATCAACGATTTGATCATTAACAGGTCCATAGCGTAGCACTTTTAATGGACTCTCCTCTGATTCACCCCAGGCATGAGCACTTGCACCTAAAACAGTGATAAAAGTGAGTATCAATATTTTCATCAGCAGGTTGACCTTAATCAGAAAGAAATATTATCTCGACTTGAGAACAGTGCTGGTTCCTTGAAGAAATGAACCGACGGCTTCAGATGCACTCATAATCTTATTTGTGCCAAAGGTAGAATTCAATCGTTGACCTTAAGATCGGCGTCGATTCTCTGATGAAATTCTATATCGGGTTTGTATTCTTTCGAAAACTGATTTTTCAACGATCTTCGATTCGGGTATACTGAATCTACTCTGGTAGCGTGTTAACAATTGATCTTCATTCCCGTTGAAGAAAGTGTATTTTCGTGACTCATCATCAGTCTATATCTCGTCGTCATTTTTTGCGTTCCACAGCGCTCACCGTTGCTGCTATAGGGAGTGCTGCTCCCCGAGTTGGCTTCAGCGATCAAGCGAACGATCGACTCATCAAATCGATCACGAAAGAAACGATTTTTCGAAATCGTGATGGATCAGGAACGACCTGGTTTCATCCGCGCCCCTGTCTGGTTCCAGGTCCCACAGGCGCCCCAATACTGTTCGCGAATCTGCAGGCAATCGGCGGCTCTGATTATTTTGGCCCGGTGCACTGGAGCGAATCAACAGATCGCGGTGCCACCTGGAGCAAACCCCAGCCCATTCCGTCTTTGGGGCGGGACCCTATGAAAGAACACCCCGGCTTACTGGCGGGGGTTTGTGATGTTGTGCCCGGATACCATGCCAAGACCGAAACGATTCTTGCGATGGGGCATGTTGTCTTTTATCGTGGTCCCCGTTTTGCGCGCGGCGATCAACTGGCCCGCTATCCGGTGTATGCAGTGCGTCAAAAGGATGGGACCTGGTCAGAGCGAAAGATTCTGAAGTGGAATGATCCGCGGGGATCATTTATTTATACCAATAATTGCGGTCAACGGGTCGTGATGCCTGATGGCGATATTATGATGTCGTTTACATTCGGCCCTGGAAAAGACGCGCGCATGGTGGCAGGTGTTCGTTGTGCTTTTGACGGAACTGAATTAAAGATCAAGGAGGTCGGTCCCCCTTTGAAAAATAATGTGGGACGTGGGTTATTGGAACCTTCCATTACGCGCTATCAGAATCAATTCTTCATGACGATTCGGGCCGAGGATGGACACGGCTATGTCGCGGTCAGTCCGGATGGCTTGAACTATAAGCGAAAAACCGCCTGGGCCTGGGATGATGGGCAGCCGATCGCCATGTCAACCACGCAACAACACTGGCTCACGCATTCCGATGGACTGTTTCTGGTCTACACCAGAAAAGACGACTCCAATCGGAATGTGATTCGCTGGCGTTCTCCCCTGTGGATATCCCGCGTTGATCCGGAAAAACTCTGTCTGATTCGTGAAACCGAACAGGTTGTGCTGCCGCTGGTGGGTGATGGCATTAACAAACCGAATGAGGTCGCTCTGATGGGTAATTTCGCGGTCACGAACCTCAGCCCGAGCGAGTCATGTGTCACTGTTGGCGAGTGGCTTCCTAAAGCGGGCGCCAAAGGTGATGCCTTACTCTCCCGAATTCGCTGGAACAAACCAAATCGCAATCTACCACGATTTGCTCTCTAACGGGTGCCCCTCAAACAGAGACTTAAAATCTGAAACGATTGCGATTAATCCCCCGGTTCACTTGAATTTCGCTCCGTTTGTACTTTTTTCTCGAAGATTTCTCAGATTTGGTGTAACCTTTGTGGTTGCGGTGGTAACTGCCTTTATCTGGGAGAAATCATGGACCAATCGGACAACACGGAACTATTCGTACAGGAATTAACGGAGAATCAGAATCGGCTGTACGGTTATGTCTATTCTCTGCTGGGTGATCACGGTCGCGCTGAAGATGTTTTACAGGAGACCAACCTGGTTTTGTGGCGGAAGATTGGCGAATACGATCCAGAGCGGCCGTTTTTACCCTGGGCGTTCGCCATTGTTCGCTTTCAGGTACTGGCACAACTGCGTGACAAACAGCGGGATCGATTACTACTGGATCCCCATCTGGCAGAAATGCTGAGTGACGAAGCCGCGAAGCATTCTGAGCAGATTGAAATTATTAGAGAAGCGTTACGACCTTGCATGGGATTACTCACGCCTGCAAACCGGGAATTGATTGAGGAACGCTATTTCCGTGCGAGGCCGGTTGCCGACATTGGAAATGCTGTGAATCGATCTGCGTCTGCGGTGAAGGTCGCTTTGCTGCGAATTCGAAGACAATTGGCTGATTGTGTGCAGAAACGAATGGCGGCAGAAAGTTAAAACATGAGTTCAGATCTTGAAGAACTTGAATCACTACTATTTGATTGGGAAGCAGGCACGCTTAACAATGAGGGAGTTATCCGTATCCGTGAAATTCTGAATCAGAACGAGGCAGCCCGAACCTTCTTCCTTCAGCAGCAAATAATGAGTGCTGCCTTGAAACGGGAAGGCGATTCCGGGATCGGGTTGCCAAGTGCTGACAATTCCAAGAATAACGCGGTACATCCAACAGAGCCGATGAGACGTTCAACAGGTGGCCCGTTACGATCCCATTACTGGATCGCAGCAGTGGCCATGCTACTCATCGTTCTAGTTGGACGGATCGTTCATCTGGAATTTTTGCCTCCTTCAAATCAACCTCTAAACGTTGCAAAAGATTTACCAGAAAAAGAAGCAACATCGCGGGGTGTTGCGATGGTCACACGCCTGATCGATGTCAGCTGGGAGGAAGGACAGTCTGTGCTTGAAGTCGGTGATGCACTTCCTCCTGGACGTCTGGCGTTTAAAACCGGGTTTGCACAGGTCGAGTTTTTTTGTGGTGCTACGCTGATCATCGAAGGCCCGGCGGATCTGGATATTCAATCCGAGACACTGGCGCGTGTTCGCAAGGGTCGGCTCAGGGCGCAAGTCCCACCAGCTGCTCGTGGTTTTTCACTTGAAGTGGAAGACATGAAGGTCGTTGATCTGGGTACGGATTTCGGGCTCTCTGTGTCAGAAGCAGGCGCCAACGTGCAGGTTTTCGATGGTGAAGTTGAGTTACAGCCTGCGAAGAAGAAAAAACAACTTCTGACAGCCGGTCAGGGGATGGTGCGAACGCCCGCAGGACTGTTCGAAAAGTCAAAAGTCACTCCGAAACGATACCTTGATATCGCTACGTTGGAATCTCGCGACCAGGGGCAGCGGACGGCCCACTATGAACATTGGAAAGTCTGGTCTGAAAAACTTAGACACGACCCGCGACTGATCGCCTATTTTGCATTCGACCAAGACGGGGGATGGGAACGCAGGCTCAAATGCGATCTTCAGCCGGAAAACAGTGAACTGGATGGGGCCATCGTTGGTGCGAAATCGGTACCAGGACGTTGGAAAAACAAGCGCGCCTTGGAGTTTAAACAGCCCGGAGATCGTGTTCGGGTCTATATCCCCGGAGAGTACAGTTCACTGAGCTTTGCCTGCTGGGTGAAAATTGACAGCCTTGACCGCCGGTTCAACTCTCTCTTTTTAACAGACAGTTATAATTTAGGCGAACCGCACTGGCAGATTCTGGACACCGGGCAAATTTATTTTTCTGTTCGGCCTGAGAAGAAAGGCGTGGAGGGAATTCTTGACCGAAAAGTGCTTTCCCCACCATTCTGGAAACCCTCCTTAAGTGGCAAGTGGCTGCATCTGGCAACGACCTACGATGTAGACACGGGACAAACTACACACTATCTGAATGGCAAAGAGATACACTCTGAAATCATTCCTGAAGCACAATTAGTGAAAACGACACGGATTGGTGCGGCGACGATTGGAAACTGGTCCGATTCGACCAGGCCCGATGCAAGTTTTGCAATCCGGAATCTCAATGGTCGTATCGACGAACTTGCCATTTTTGCTGCAGCGCTGACAGCAGATGAAATTAAGGAAATGTACGAAAATGGCAAGCCGTAATTCTTACCTGTTTATTTTCACTTTCACCATGCTGGTTTCCGTATGGAATCTGATGTCGGCCTGTGCTGCAGCAGAACAGAGCCAGAAACTCAATCAGGCAGGTGCAGAGCGTCTCTTCACGCTTAAAGTCTTACCACTGCTCAAGGTCAAATGTTTCGGATGTCATGGCAATGATCCCAAAGACATTCGAGGCGATTATAATCTGCTGACGCGGGAAGCCATGCTCAAAGGGACTGACCCTGAGCAACCTCCTGTCGTACCGGGCGATCCTGAAAACAGTCCGCTGTATCAAGCAGTCCTGTGGAACGATTCCGAAATGCCGCCGAAAGAAAACGATCGGCTGTCGAAAACTGAAACGGAATATATCAGGCGATGGATCACAGCGGGTGCCCCCTGGCCTGATGCGAAGGCGCAACTGGCCATTCAGAAACAGGAATGGTCCATACGTGAAAACGAAGAGGGTATCATCGTTGATACAACCGGTGGGCTGGCAAATGACTGGACCTATCGACGCTATCGACAGGAAGACATCTGGGCATTTCAACCACTGAAACAGATAGATGTGAAAAAGATGAAGCCAAAGGGGCAGCACCCGATTGACTATTTTATTCAACGAAAAATCGATAAAGCAGAAATTAAAGCGGCTCCCGAGGCTGATGCCCGAACACTGATCCGTCGGGCCACCTATGACTTGACCGGTTTGCCACCAAGTCCCAAAGAAGTGTTTCAATTTGACAAGGAGTGGAAAAAGCATCCACGTCAGGCATGGTCTGATCTTGTGAATGGATTGCTGAAAAGTGAGGACTATGGCGAACGCTGGGCACAGCATTGGCTGGACGTTGTGCGATACTCCGATACGGCAGGATTTTCGAATGACTACGAACGATCTAATGCCTGGCGCTATCGCGACTACGTGATTCGTTCTTTCAACAAAGACAAACCTTATAATGAATTTGTAAAAGAGCAGATCGCGGGAGATGAACTGCGCCCGGGTGATCCGGAAGCGACCATTGCGACGGGCTTTTTAAGAATGGGCCCGTGGGGAACCGCGATGATTCCGCAAAAGGAACTGCGTCAGATCTATCTTGACGATCTGGTGCATAACGTCGGTCAGTCGTTTCTTTCGATCCCCATGCGGTGCTGTAAATGTCACGATCATAAATTTGATCCGATTCCCACGCACGACTATTACAGCATGTATGCCGCCTTTGCAACAACTCAGC
Organism: Planctomycetota bacterium; assembly: GCA_022600195.1. Classification (GTDB taxonomy): domain Bacteria; phylum Planctomycetota; class Planctomycetia; order Planctomycetales; family Planctomycetaceae; genus Gimesia. The sequence goes on along the minus strand of JAHZKX010000009.1, from coordinate 13,786 downwards.
CGGCAGAGATGCAGGTCGCTTTTCTGCCAGAGGAAAACCGTAAGGGTTTCACCGAAAAACGAAAACTTGTGGAAGAACTGTTCGAGTATGCCAAAGCCGAGCGAGACAAGGTGATCAACAAACAGGAAACAGCCGCAAAGAAATGGTACGCCGAGCATAACCTGCCCTATAAGAATGAAAACGCACGCAAAAAAGACCCGGAAGACAAAAAGCCGCCGCGCCATGTTGGTTTGACGCCCGAGGAAACAGGGATCAAGAAAGTGCGTGAGCAGGACGTATGGATCTGGGAACGCCGCCTGGAACGCTATGAGCCTATGGCACAGGCTGTTTACAACGGACAGGATGACTATAAGAATGGTAGAAAGCTGCGTCCCGCCAAAAAAATCAATCGTAAGTGGCGACCAGAGAATTTCATTCTTGCCGGCGGTTCTCTTGAAGCACCTTCGCAACCTGTTTCACCCGGTGTACTGAGTGCAACCGGACTCTCAGTCAATCCCCAAAACACGAACCCCTATCGAATAACAGACGAACTGAGTGGGCGTCGTCTGGCTCTGGCAGAATGGATCGCAAGTGACAAGAACCCGCTCACTGCCCGCTCCATCGTCAACCGCGTCTGGCAACACCACTTCGGGAAAGGCCTCGTCAAAACCGCAAACAATTTTGGGGCCAAAGGAGGCAAGCCCACCCATCCCGAACTGTTGAATTGGCTGACAGCCGACTTCATCAGGCATGGTTGGAAATTGAAACGTTTGCATAAGCTGATCATGTCTTCGAAGACTTACCGTCGATCCAGTACACCACGAAACGCGACGCAGCAGGCGACGATTGACCCCAACAATCAGTTGCTGGCGTCGTTTCCCCCTCGTCGACTTACGGCTGAAGAGCTGCGGGACAGCGCGCTGCTCATCAGTGGAGAACTGAATCGAGAAAGAGGTGGCGTTCCGATTATGCCCGAGATGAATATGGAAGTGGCATTGCAGCCGCGGATGATCCAATTTTCAATCGCACCTGCACATCAACCATCGCGTTCTCCCGCTGAACGAAATCGTCGGACGATTTACGCATACCGCGTGCGAGGTCAGGCCGACCCTTTTCTGGAAATCATGAATCTTCCGAATCCTAATGAATCTTGTGAAGTGAGAAATTCTGCGTCCGTTTCCCCACAGGCTTTCACTCTGCTTAACAGTGAGACGATGACTGATCGATCCATCGCCTTTGCTCAAAGGGTACAGCGTGAACGAAAATCCGACACAGCTGAGCTGATACACCGCGCTGTGCAGCTGGCCTATAGTCGGATTCCGACTCCACAAGAGCAGGAAAATCTGGAACGGTATCTGAAACAGATGCAGGTATACCACCGGAAACACCAGCCGGAAAAGGTTGAATACCCGACACAGATTGTGCGATCTCTGGTTGAAGAATTTACGGGCGAGAGATTCGAATTTATCGAAAAATTGAACGTATATGAGAATTATGTCCCGGATGCCAAGCCGTGGACCGTTGATGCCGACACGCGTGCACTAGCAGATGTCTGCCTGTTGCTCTTGAACTCCAACGAATTCCTCTTTGTCTATTAACCACATAGATTCCAGGAAAACAGTTTCGACACACTATCAGGATTGAACAATGTCCACTGCAATACCTCGCCGTGAGTTTTTATATGGAATGGGCGCATCACTGGGTGCGTTGGCGCTGACTGACCTGCAGGCTGCTGAGAAAAAAGCGGCCAATCCTCTGGCACCCAAACAGCCCCTGCACAAGCCGAAAGCCAAAGCAGTAATCATGCTGTTCATGGAAGGTGGTCCTTCGCAGGTAGATACATTCGATCCCAAACCGAGTCTCAGCAAACTTCACTTGACGGAATCCACGCGAACGAAAGGTCTGGCCACGGGCAAGCGTTTTTATGTAGGCAGTCCGTTCAAGTCACACAAGGTGGGAAATGCCGGCATCGAAATGTGTGACCAGTGGAAGTTTCTGTCGGACCCGAAGGTGGCTGACGAACTGTGTGTCTATCGTGGTTGCAAGGCCGCTTCATTGAATCATCCAGAAGCATTGCTGCATATGAATACTGGCAGTCGGCTGGGCGGTGATCCGGGCGTGGGTTCCTGGGTGAACTACGGGCTTGGTTCCGAGAATGAAAACCTGCCGGGATACGTCGTGATGACCGAGTTGGCGCTGCCCCAGGCGGGTCCTGCGAACTGGACGAACGGCTTCCTGCCCTCGCATTATCAGGGAACACGACTGCGTTCGAAAGGCTCGCCTATTCTGGATCTGAATCCACCAAAATACAAATCCCGGGCGCATCAGCGCCAGGCCCTGGATCAACTGGCAATGCTCAACTCACAACATGCAGAAGCGCATCCCGAGCATGCCGAACTGCAGGCGCGGATGGAAAGTTACGAACTCGCCTACCGGATGCAGATGTCGGTTCCCGGTATTATTGATCTGGATAGTGAACCCAGGCATTTACAGTCGGCTTACGGTCTGGATCGTAAGGAGACCGCCGCCTTTGGTCGACAATGTATGTTGGCGCGACGTCTTGTTGAAGAGGGTGTACGATTCGTTCAGATTTTTTCAGGTGGCTGGGACAGTCACGACTACCTCGAACGAGGGCACTCATCGCGAATTGCCAGTGTCGATCAGCCGATTGCCGCCTTGATTAAAGACCTCAAGGCCCGCGGCCTGCTCGATGAAACGCTTGTCGTCTGGACTGGCGAATTTGGACGCACACCGGATAACAACTATCGAGGGGGAGTTACCGCCCTGGGTCGAGGTCACAACATTGATGCCATGAATATGTGGTTCGCAGGCGGCGGCGTGAAACGGGGTGCCACTGTGGGCGCGACCGATGAAATTGGTGCGGAAGCCGTCGAAGTGGTGCATCCCATTCGCGATGTGCATGTCACGATGCTGCATCTACTTGGCCTTGATGACAACAAACTGACTTATTTCCACGGCGGCCGTTATAAACAACTCTCCCAATTCGGTGGTGAATTGATTCCGGAACTGATGGCTTAGAAGCCACGCATGGATTTGGGAAAGACCTCAGCAATCGTTAACTTGCGTTTTGCCAGACCTTGTTCGTGTATGTATCGAAAAACCGTTTCAAGGGCTTTTTGATTTTTCTTGATTCCGTAAGAGTAATAATCCTGGCCCATCAGCGACTGAGTCTCCTTGAATTCCTGCCCGAACCAGGGCAAAGAGCTATAGGCCCAGCGAATTCTTTTCATCTCTGCATAGTCTAATTGTTTCGCGTGCGAGTAGGCATCAAAGACTGCTTTCGGTAACCAGGGTTCAGCCATTGCAAGTTTTCGGCGAATTGCGACCATATGCATGATGGGAAAGATACCCGTCTTTTTGAAATATGCGCTTTCCACTTTTCGGGAATCTGGAAACAAGCGGTCAACTTTTGGATGGCCGTCAATATACGCCTGCGGTTCTGCCGGATGAAAGATGGCATCCACACTGCCCTCCAGTAACAAATCTGACTCATCCTTATCCTGCGGAGCCTGAGTAATCGATAGGCCGGCGGGTAAAACTTTCTCCCACTTCGAGGCACCTCCTGTTTGCTTGCTTGCGGAATCCTTTGCAGTCATGACCCACTGGATTTCTTCTGGTTTGATACCGTATTCATCTTGTAAAATGCCACGAACCCAAGTGAGACCTGAGGAAGAATAGCCGACGGTAGCAACCTTTCGACCACGTAGATCTTCCGGTTTGTTGATTCCGCGATCTGTGCGAATAAAAATACTTTTGTGACGAAAGACTTTTAACACAAAGATCGGCAGCATTTGATAGTCGCGAAAGCCATCATTACAGAAAGCCAAAAGATAGGGGATGAGGCCCACCTCAGTCACGTCGCGCGTTCCGGGACCACTGAATATATGCTGATTCAATTCACCAATGGGAGATGTCTCGAACTTCACTTTGCATCCAGCGACTTGTGTACGTCCATCCTGAATGGCCTTCACTCGTTCGTAAGGATATCCAGCTATCGTCAGAGCAAATGCCGGAGACGTATTTGACTGGGTTTCCTGCCCCTTTAAAGCTGAGAGTGGTGCAAGACCTGCTGCTGTTCCAATAGCTGTCTCAAGAAACCTTCGTCGGGAACATTTCATATCTGAATCCTACATACGACTACCCCATTTGAATTTCCGTTATTTTAATTATATCAGTTTCTTAAGTTCATAATACGAATTTCTTAAGAGATGATCTCTTTTACCACTTTTCCGGCTACATCGGTCAGGCGATAATCGCGTCCGCTGTGCCTGTAAGTCAGTTGCTCGTGATCGACGCCTAATAGATGGAGAATGGTAGCCTGGAGATCGTGAACGTGAACAGGATTTTCTTGCACGTTAAAACCGAAGTCATCCGTTGTACCATGCACGTACCCTCCTTTCAGGCCTCCGCCCGCCATCCAGAGGCTGAACGCATTCGGATGATGATCACGGCCTTCCTTGCCCGCTTTGCTGCCGCGACGCACTTCGCCCATTGGTGTGCGTCCAAATTCACCCGCCCAGATGACGAGTGTGTCATCAAGTAGTCCTCGCTGCTTGAGATCCTTGATCAAACCGGCAGAAGGTAAATCTGTCATCCCACAATTGAGACTGAGTCGGTTATTCAAATCGCCGTGATGATCCCAGGTGGAGTGGACCAGATGAACGAAACGTACGCCACGTTCGACCATGCGACGCGCCAACAGGCAGTTTGTACCGAAGGCATGGGTGTTGTCGGATTCAATTCCATACATGGCTCTGCTGTCTTTGGTCTCTTTGGAAAAATCGAGTAATTCAGGTGCGGCACTCTGCATGCGAAATGCCATCTCATAAGATGCAATTCGCGAGGATATTTCATCATCTCCCGTAGTTTGAAAGTGCATTTGATTGAGGTCACGTAACGCATCCAGCCTTGCTCTCTGTGTGGCCGCGCTGATGCCCGCTGGTCGCTTGAGGTGCAGAATGGGATCGCCGGAATTTCGGAAGGTGACGCCACGATACGTCGAAGGCATAAAACCGCTGGACCAGAGCGAACTGCCTGCACCTTCCAGACCATGACCATCGTCTGATGTCAACACCATATAGCCAGGCAGATTTTTACAATCGCTACCGAGGCCGTAGTTCACCCACGAACCGATACTGGGATTACCAAATAGTGGCGTGCCACAGTGCATCAACAGTTGTGCCGGGTCGTGATTACTCTGTTCACAGTGCATAGAACGAATGAGGCATAAATCATCGACTACTTTTGCAGTGTGCGGCAAGAGTTCAGAAATTTCCATTCCACTTTGTCCGTGTCTTTGAAACTTGCGTGGACTTGCCATCACTGTTTCCAACACAGCACCCGTGGCACTTTTTTTTGTATGCACAAGCGATTCTGGAATCGGTTCACCATGCAAGGGCTTCATTTTTGGTTTGGGATCAAACAGATCAAGATGCGAGGGCCCCCCCATCATGAAGATAAAGATCACATTCTTTGCACGTGGCGCGAAGTTTGTCTGAGCCTGCTTTGTCTGTGTCTCCGCTGTCCGGCCCTCCTGTGCAAGTAAATGCCAAAGCGCCATCGCACCGAATCCATGTGAATTTCGTGCAAGGAAATCACGACGTGAAATATCAGGCAAAAACATAACCAGGTTCCTCTATTTATTCGCGAGTAATTGCTTCATCAAGATTGAGTAACACGCTGCACAATGCGATCCATGCAGAACGTTCAATGGCATCTCCAGTGGGTTTCGGCTCGTCGAGCAGTTTCCGCATTGACGCGGGATCATTCTTAAAAAGTGTCTTCTGCTGATCGAGATATGCGAGCAGACGCTTTGATTCATCGGATTTTGCAGGCCGGGCAAGAACCAGCATGACAGCGTGGTTCAGACGACTCTGATCGGATTTGCCTGCTTCGCGTTTGGCGCGTGCGGACAGTGCCTGTGCTGCTTCCAGAAACACGGGATCATTTAACAGATTGAGTGCCTGCAATGGTGTATTGGAACGCTCTCGGCGTGTGCAACTACTGCTGGTATCCGGCAAATCAAAAGTAACAAACTGCGCAAAGGGGGATGTACGTTGAATGAACGTGTATAGCCCCCGACGATAGCGATCTGCACCCGCGCTGGTTTTCCAGACGTTATGATAGCCGTCTTTCGAGACGCTATCTGGTTGCTGGGGTTTCACGCTGGGTCCACCGATGGTATGCGAAAGCAACCCACTGGCTTCGAGTGCGCTATCTCTAACCATTTCAGCAGAAAGGCGTAATCTTTGTTGGCGCGCCAGCAGTGCGTTATTCGGGTCAAGCGTCGAAAGTTCTGGCCTTGCATGCGATGATTGGCGGTAAGTTTGTGATGTGACCATCAGGCGCAACAGTTCTTTGACACTCCAGTTGCGATGCTGAAACTCTAACGCCAGCCAGTCCAGTAACTCAGGATGTGTCGGACGATCTCCGCGCACACCAAAGTTTTCAGAGGTAGCAACGATACCTCGACCGAACAACTCCTGCCACAACCGATTCACAGTGACGCGTGCCGTCAATGGATGTTGGGGCGAGACCATCCAGCGTGCCAGAGCAAGACGATCCGCCTTTGCGTTGTTTGCTTTGAGAGCGGGTAAAGCTGCGGGAGTATCAGATTGCACCACAGCCCCCGGACGGAGGTAATTTCCCCGAATGTGAATATGCGTGGGATGCGGTACCGGGTGTTGAACCATAGCTTGTGCGCGCGACACGGGAGGCAGCGTTTTTTTGAGGGCTTTGAGCTGAGAATGAATTTCGTTGATTTTCAGTTCTTTGAATTTCGCGCTATACATAGTGGGGGGCCTGCTCAGGAAGTAGTCCAGTAATTCATCCCGCTGATCTTGATTGCGTAACGCAAGAGGCGTTTTAATTATATTGAGCCCTTCTAGTTGCCCGCCCCCCAAATCTTGACCCCATTGCAGCCCCAGGAGTTCTAATGTACGATCCCAGGCAAAATCCTCATCGGGATGTGCCTCGGCATACAAGAGCCGCTTTTCCCAGTCTGCCTGTAGTTCTGCGAGTGGTTTGGCAACCGGTGCAAGCAGCTTAGCTCGTTTCCGGTCATACTCCTGCTTTGCTTTCACCCAGGGTTTATATTCAGCCGGCAATGGTGCATTAATGTTTGCTTCATAGGCATTATCGAAGAAGGCATAGAATTGATAAAACTCGCGCTGTGAGATGGTATCAAACTTATGGTCGTGGCATTCTGCGCAAGCAAATGTAAGTGCCAGCCAGGTAGTACTGACTGTTGCCGTTCGATCGATGACCTTCCGCACACGGAATTCTTCCAGCCCTGCACCTCCTTCTCGATTACTCAACGTATTGCGCAGGAAACCGGTGGCGGTCTTTTGTGAAACTGTGGCATCCGGTAAGAGATCACCGGCCAGTTGTTCGATTGTGAATTGGTCGAAAGGCAAATCGTGATTCAAGGCATCGACGACCCACTGGCGATAGCGCCATGCGAATGGTCGGAGGAAATCCTGCAAGTAACCATCGCTATCCCCATAGTGCGCGAGGTCGAGCCACCACCGCGCCCACCGTTCACCAAAATGCTCAGAAACAAGCAACCGATCAACAACCCGCTCGTAGGCATCTGGTCGGGGGTCGTGAACGAAGGCATCCACTTCCAGTGGAGTCGGTGGTAAACCAGTCAGATCAAAACTTAATCGTCGGATCAATGTCGGACGATCGGCTTGCGGCGAGGGTGAGATCTTTGCCTGCTTCAAGCGTGTGCGAATAAAACGGTCAATGGCGTGCTGGCTCCCTTTGATCAGGGGAGGAGTTGTGCGTTGAGGAGGAATGAAGGCCCAGTGTGTTTCATATTTAGCGCCCTGCTCCACCCAGCGCTTGAGCGTTTTCTTTTGAGTAGGCTTCAGTTGTTTGCCCGATTCCTCTGGAGGCATCTGTAGATCAACATCGGTGGTAAAAATTCGTTCGATGAGCGCACTTTGATCTAAATTTCCTGGTGTAATGGCGCGTGCTCCAGATTCAAGCACCGCGTGAGCGCCTTCCGCCAGATCCAGACGCAAGCCCGCTTCACGTTTTGCTTTGTCGAAGCCATGACAGGCAAAACAATGTTCAGCCAGAATGGGTAACACATCACGGTTGTATTGCACTTCCTGAGCGACAAGTGATCCACCTGCAGTGAGAGACATCAGCACTGTTGAGATGCTGAGAAACCAGGAGGTCCTTGAAGAGGAAGTAGGCAGGTTTGCTGGATTCATAAGGGTCTGCTCCGGCATTTTGATCGAATGGTATTATAGGTCTCTGGATTCACTATACGCTAGACCCAAGGCAGTAGACAGGATATAATGCGCAAATATTTTGACGTTTTGCGCAATTTCATCCTCGATCCGACTGAGCAAAATATGTCTTCAACTCAAGCGCAACGAATCGCCCTGTTGATCGATACTTCGGTTACTTTCAGCAGTCTTGTCATTCGAGGCGTGGCACAATATGCGCATGAACAACCTGCCTGGCAGATTCTGTTGCAGCCTCGCGGGGTTCGCGATCATACCAGCGTGCCTCGTCATTGGGATGTGGATGGCGTGATCACCCGTGTGACTCACCGTACACAAGCAGCCGCATTACAGCGATTGGGAATTCCCGTGATCAATGTCTCACGAAGTGTTGTACCCAATTCTCACTTTCCACAAGTTCGCATCGACGAACGTGAAACGGCGACCCTGGCGGCGACTCACCTGCTTGAGCGAGGTTTTCGCTCACTCGCTTATTACAGCGTACCGAACCAACCCAACTATGAAGACCAGATGGGATCCAGTTTTGAGGAAGTCGCTCTTCGTGGGGTAGGGACATGCAGTAATTTCAAGCAATGGCGACGTAAAAAGACGAGTTCGAATGTCACGCTTGCAGAACTGGAGTCCTGGTTGCATACGCTGCCCAAGCCGGTCGGGATTCTTGCCTGGGACGCGGAGCATGGTCACTTTTTGTGTGAAGCCTGTGCGTCGGCTGGTTTGCAGATACCGGAGGAAGTGGCCATTGTCTGCGGGGAAGATGATGAACTTTTTTGTAAGATCTCCTATCCTCCATTATCAGCCGTTGATTGCGGACCAGAGCGCGTGGGTTACGAATCGGCTGCTTTACTGGCGCGTTGTCTTGCGGGTGAAAAGGTGGAAACAACGGCATTACATATTAGTCCGGTGAGTGTCCTGTCGCGCCATTCGACCGACGTGCTGGCAATGGATGATAGAGAACTTGCTCAGGCTCTGGAATATCTGCGCCAGCATGCCTACGGAACACTGCAAATCAGTGATCTATTGCGTCAGGTTCCCTTGTCACGACGTGCTTTGGAATTACGTTTCCGCAAAACACTGGGTCGTTCTCCTGCAGCCGAGCTGCGTCGCCTGCGAGTGAATAAGGCAAAGGAGCTGCTGACGAATACGAACTGGGCGATGCCAAAAATTGCTGCCGCCAGTGGTTTCTCGCAAACTGAGATCATGAACCGTATCTTCCGGCGAGAACTGCAACAAACGCCAACACAATATCGTCGTGCCACGCGAACCAGTAAGATTATCTAGCCTGTGTCCCGGTTTATTGCAACGTCTCGAAGGCCGTTTGAAACGAGCATATTAGAATGAAAGGCGCATACTTAAATGGGATGCGTTCCAGCTGACCCGAAATTCCATGACTTCGTTTCTGATTTTCGAATCTCTTTTATTGTGTCAGACTCTTCCTTGAGTGTGTGCCTGATCGTAGGATAATGTTCCTGACTACTTTTCGATGATCCTTCATTATATTGTCACTTGATATTCCAGACAGGAGACAGAGATGAGTCAACTTCATATATCCGCCGCACACGCGCCTGACGAATTACCACCGATGCCGATTGAACCCGAGTGGATTCAAGAGGGTACTCCCACCGCTTGCGGTACAGTGCTCAATCAATCAGAAGACAAGCTACTCTCGTCGGGTTACTGGAGCTGCACCGCGGGTAAATTCAAATGGGAATTTGTGTGGGATGAATTTGTGACTGTTCTGGAAGGGGAAGCGATCATTCGTGAAGAGAATGGTGATACGCACACGCTTCGCGCGGGTGACGTGGCGCATTTTCCTCGCGGCCTGATTACCTATTGGGAAGTCCCCAGATTCATCCGCAAATTTTTCACTCAACGTACTGCTGAGCCGTTTGAGTTATAACGGTTTAAAATGGGGCAGTTCGAAAGCGTAGTCGACCGCGAATGGCACTTCAATCTGTCAGTTTTTGCAAAACCTCTTTTGCGTTGGATCGATTTCCGTGAGTTTTACTGATTTTGGAATACTTCACTTTTCCATCGGTGCCAATGATGAACGTTGAAGGATAGGCAGTTTCTCTTTTGGCGTCCCAGCGTAACCCATAGGCATTGGTAAACTTGTAACCTGGATCTGTCAGGAAGTGGAAGTTCGCGGGAAGCTGTTGGCTTTGAATAAATTCGCCCGCTTTTGTATTCAGGTTATTCACTGCACCTGGATAAACTAAAAGTACCGACGCCTTTGCGGCCTTGAATTTGGGTGCACTGTTGATGAACTGGCTCACCTGCCGCGTGCATAGCGGACATTGATAGCCGGGATAACCACGCAGAACGAGCAAGACGACGGGACCATTTTTTAACTGATCGGAAAGCTTTATTTTTTTGCCCTGTAAGTTGGAAAGTTGAAAATCACCGGCAACGGTTCCCACGGCAGGTTGTTTTGAATCTTTTAATGCAGCAGATGCATCAATTGGGGACGCGCTCACGAAGAACAGCATCAATGTCATAACCAAAACGAAATTACATCTTATATTGAACGAGTTCATGTAAGCAGTTCCTTGATCGTAGATAAATTTTTAAGAATTCATTGTTGGTATTGCAAAGTATAATAACCCATATTTCTCTAAAATGTATGCTACATCACCAAATGGAAATAAAGTGAGAGTCTGCTCAAAAAACGAAATGGCGATCTGGTTTGATCAGGATTCATTTTTCATGACCTGGGATGTATCCTCACCACTAAGTTCCGGAATTATGCAACTTCCCAACCGAAGACAGTCGCGTTCTGGAGATAGATTCTCAGTCGGATATCGCGGCCTTTGAGGGTTGCCAGCGAGGCTCCTTCATTAAAACTGACAGGAAGTCTCACTCCCTCCTGATGTATGGGGACGGACTTACTGAGCTGAAATCCTTTCAGAGTGCTTCCGTTTGAGTTACAGACAACTACCTGTGCCTGACCTCCTTCGGCGGAGGCGTTGAGAAACAATTCTTTCCCTTCCCATTTAAAAGGCTGCGTCAATAATTCACCCCGCGTTTTTCCCGCCTGATAGCCGATCAGTCGATCACGTTTTAACTGGACCGCGCCCATGGCCCTGTACTCGCCGAGTTCTTTACGGGAACGGTTCCGCATATGATGATCAAAGTTCGTACCATGATAATAGATGAGCCAGTTGTCACCGACTTCCACAGGATTGCCCATCAGCGGGTAGTAGATGATGGCCGAATCCCAGGATTCTTTGTCACCAGGGGAAATCAATGCTCCTCTGGTCGCTTCACGCCGCCAGTCTATTCCGTCATAGCTGTGAACGAGCTCGATCGACATCGTACCCGGTTCCACATCATACAAGGAAGCCAACCCCAGATAGAGATCGCCATAGGGAGTTGCAGTCAGGCCATAGAACTGTTTATCACGGCCTCTTGGATAACGTGTCCCATCCGGGTGTGTCGCTTCGTTAACCGTGCCCACCGCGGGTGCATCTTGGTCATCGGTGTCTAAAACGACTCTCTCATCATTCCAGTGGATCATGTCATCACTGACGATTCGGGCTACCAGACGATTGACATGAGATCCACCTGCGTGAAGTCGAGGACGGACATAAGCAACATATTTTTTGATGCGTTCGTCATAGAAGAAATTATTGAAGGTATCCGACGCACCAACGCGCACCGCATTTTCCGGATATTCCGTCCAACGCAGACCATCTTCCGAATGCGCCAGCAATAAGCCACCTGGTCGATTCGGAATCCATGATCGATAGAGGGCCGTATAGCGGGCTCGGGCATGGGGTACTTTCTGATGCTTTGCATCGAGTACACTAAAACCCGAACACCCACGAATACCTGTCAGTGGTTTGCCGTCAGCGCCAGACTGATTTCCTTTGATGATGACATTACCCTGATGAATACCCAGATCTGGTTTCTGAAACGTAATTCCATCTTTTGAAGTTGCATAATGAATCCAGGATTGATGAGTCTTTCCCCCCTTCACCGGTACTGAATGCGTTGTGCTGTACCACATGACAAACCCACCATCATCAGCGGGAAGGATCGTACCAGCGGCTCCCGCGGGGGTAATGACCGGTTCTGCAGAAACTCTTTGAGGTTGAGCCAATTGGCGCGTAAGAAAATTGCTGTGACTGATCCATCGCGCGTCGACCAACGAAACTCGATTTGCGCGTGTGTCAATCGAAGAGGGCTCATACTGTTTTGATTCTGCACTCTGGAGTGGGACACCTGCTGCACCGAGCAGGCCAAGGCTTGTACCAGCCAAAAAATTTCTACGACTCACTGGCGAACTCTTCATGCTGATCCTTTAATCTGCGGAATCGATATTGGGTGTCTCAATGCTGCCACTTTGTTTGTGCCCGACATCGAGTAGAGTGGGGCTCCATTCAGGCCATGAGCTCTGGAATGAGTCGGGCCTGGGGAACGACGGTGTGCGGGCGTTCGAGTTTGTCATACAGTACGTGATGATGGTCCACACCCAGTAATCGATAAATGGTTGCTACGATATCGCCGGGAGAGACCGGGCTATGCAGGGGCACCGCGCCTGATCGGTCGCTGGCGCCATAAACGGAACCGGCTTTAATACCCCCACCCAGCAGCATGATGGAGTAACAGGAATTCCAGTGGTCACGGCCGGCATTGTTATTGATTTTAGGTGTGCGACCAAAATCACCCAGAACGGCGACCAGAGTTCGTTCCAGAAGTCCGCGCTCCGCAAGATCTTCAATCAAACTACTACAAGCGGCGTCAAACTGTGGTAACAAATTCGTTTTGAGCTTCTTAAAATTCTGTCCGTGTGTGTCCCAGGTAGCATTGGCGTCGGGCGCCCATGACATTGTCACCACGCGTGTCCTGGCTTCGATCAATCGACGTGCTAACAATACACTTTGCCCATAAATGTTTCTGCCATACCGGTCGCGTGTACTGGCGGATTCTTCATCCAGTTTGAAAGCCCGTTGTGCCTGATTCGACGTGAGCAGGTCAAACGCCTGCCTTTGAAAATCGTTCATGGAGGAGAGTGACCGATTTGTTTCTTTTCCCAGACCATGATCGAGTGAAGCAAGCAGGCCGCGACGGGCATTCATACGATCCAGGGCCAGGCCTTCAGGCAACGCCAGATTGCGCACATGAAAATCGGGCTTGTTCGGATCATCGACGACCCAGAACGGATCGTAGGCTGCCCCCATGAAGCCGGCCAGAAAACCGGGTTGTAGTGGACCGCCTGCACCTTCTTTTGTTTTATACGGGAGTGTGATGTAAGGCAGAGACCCTGTGGGTGTCGGTCGCAACTTGGCAAGCACGGATCCCGGTGAAGGATGATCATCTGGTTTGGCGCCGCCTCCGAGCTCGCCTCGATCATGCCCGGTGAGGGCGGCGTAAACAGCTGCGGCGTGTGCATTATTGACGCTATGGTTCATTGACCGCACTAGAGTTGCTCGATGCATCTGGCGGGCCAGTCGAGGTAGATGTTCGCAGACGTTGACTCCGTTCAGAGATGTAGCAATGGGGTTGAATTCCCCGCGAATTTCAATCGG
>JAHZKX010000008.1 GCA_022600195.1 Planctomycetota bacterium | reverse complement strand
TTAACAAAACCCTCAACGGAGCCGTCACACTCGACGTCAACACCGCCGGACTGACCAACTTCAACGGCACCGTCGGGAACAGTACTGCCCTCATGAGTCTGACGACCGACGCCCCTGGAACCACGAATGTCAACGGCGGTAGCGTCGATACCACAGGCTCTCAGACCTACCATGACGCCGTCATTCTCGGAATGTCAACAAATTTCACTTCCACCACAATGGACGACATCACTTTTAATTCGACACTAACCGGGGGAAGTGGCATCAATGTCGATATCAGCGCCACTAACAACATTATTTTCAATGCTGCCGTGAGTACCGATGGTAATGTGACTGTCACTGCCGATTCTGATCTGTCAGGCACAGGTGACGTAAGCATGCAAATGGGCTCAAGTCTCGATGCAGGTTCGGGAACCATTGAGATCGATGGCGCAAACGTCACCACGCGTTCGGTCACAACAACAAATACAACTGCCACGTCGGTGAACATTGACGCTTCGAATGGCAATGTTACCACTAAAGATAACGGAGTAAATTCTCGCGGTGACATTTCGATTACCGCGACTGGAACCGTCACATTAGAAGACTTTGGAATAAACACCGGAGACGGAGGCGGTGTTGTAATACAAGCCACAGGTGATATCACATCAACGGGTACTGGTATCGACACCACTCTTGGCACGATGTCCGGTGGTTCAATTGGAGTCACTTCAAACACCGGGAAGGTGGATTTCACGAATGGCAATGTACTGACAGGTGATGCAGGAAATATCAATGTGGACGCCGTCACCGGCTTCACCGCATTGAACAGCAGTTTTGACACCACCGCAGGAACAGGTAGCGGCAGTGTCGAAATCAATGTTTCTGCGGGTAGCAACTCCATTACGACAGGTGGAGTCACAGTCAACGCAGCGGGAACCATTCTATTGACTGCCCGGGGTGCCGCTTCAGATATTACCATCTCATCGAATCTAACCAGTATCGATGGAAGCATCACACTTCTCGCAGACAATGATATCACACTCAGTTCCACAACAAACATTGTCAGCCAGGCCAGTGGCATGATTACGCTGACGGCAGATAACGACAATTCGAATGCCGGCAGCATCACGATGAATTCAGGCAGCACCGTGCAATCGCAAGGGGGACAGATTCGACTCTCCGCCTACGACAACGTTGCCGTTTCTGCCATCAGCACAACAGGCGGACGCGTTGATATCACATCTACCAATGGCAACATCACAGACAATGACATCACTGCTGCAAAAAATGTAACAGCAAACCAGCTCGTCATGAATGCCAACATGGGCATTGGAAAATTAGCAGATGCCATCGACACCGCCATTTCCTTTCTGGAAGCAGATGCCGGTTTGGGCGGCTTCTTCCTCGACAACATGGGTAATTTAACTGTTGGCAATATCACTCCTCAGGTTGGAATCGACGCCGACCTGGAGATCCTGGTCAACGCCATGGGTGTTCTTGACATTACAGAAGACGTTCAATCAACAACAGATTCTGTCACATTCACTGCCACCGACGAACTCATTGTCAATATCGGAACAACAATCGCTACATTTGGCACGGGTGCACTCTTACTCACGACACCGCGAAACATAAAACTGAACAGTGGTAGTAATCTGAAAACCGTGGATGGTGGGATCACACTACTGGCAAACGACACTGGTACGACAACCGGTGACTTCACTGGTGTCGAAGCAGAGAACGCAACCATCGAAACAACTGGATTGGGCAACATTCTCATCACCGGCTTTGGTGGCGACGATGGCTTAACCAGCAACCATGATGGCGTCCACCTCCATACGGGTACAACAATCAGTTCAACAAGCACGGGCGCTTCTGCTGGCACGATCACCATTAACGGCACGGGAGGCACGGGGCTTGCTGATAACACGGGAGTTCGTATTGAGAATGCGTCCACAAACGTGACCTCCGTTGATGGCAATATTCAGATCGTCGGCAACACCACAACAGGTGACGGAATTCAAATTGTGGACCAGGGAGTTGTGCTTTCCACCGGCACCGGTGTCAACGCAGCAACAATCACCATCAACGGCACCACTGCTTCTGACAACGCAGGCGTAATGATCAACAGCAATGTACAATCCACTGACGGAAACATTGTGATCACAGGTGTTTCCAACGGAGCGGGAACCGCATCCGATGGAGTGCAGATTCTAAACGCCTCGGGACAAATCAATTCATCCAATGGTAATATCACCATCAATGGAACATCGAACGGCAATGATGGAATTCAGATCTCAGACAGTTCCAGTATCACAATAACCGGCACAGGAAACATCGAACTTCTCGGGAATTCCACCGGCACGGGCAATGGAATTGAACTCAACACAGCCGCAACCCTAAACAGTAACGTGGGAACGGTAACCGTTACTTCGGAAGATGATGTCTCTATGGGAGACATGGTGCGAATCAACTCAACTTCAGGTACTGTTACAGTCACCGCCGACAACGCAGCTGGCAATAACGGCAACCCCATCACAATGGCCGATGACGCTTTGATCGATGCTGGCTCAGGTGACATTAACCTCACCACTGATGGAAACGTTCTTTTAGGAGGCCTGCTTACCACTGGAACTGTGAATATAGACTCTTTGTCAGCGGCAATTACCGATAATGGTGATACACATACGGATATCACCGCATCCACTGCTGTCTTAAACGCAGTCACCGGCATTGGTGATGGCAACCCACTGGAAACGGATATCAGCACACTTTCCGCAACCGTTTCTGGAATCGGAAATCTTTTCATCGATAACGGCATTGATGCTGAACTCCTCAATGTTTCAACCTTTGACGGAAATATCACATTCAATGCCACAGCCACGATCACCGCGACTTCAGTTGTGTCGACGAATAATTCCGCCAGCGACGACAATGACATCTCCCTAACTGCAACCGGTACAAACAGTGATATTCTTGTAACAACCATTACGGCAACAGGTATTGCCGATGTCATACTCACAGCCGATGATGGCATTCTCGACACAAACGATATCGACATGAATCGTATCACAGCCGACAACCTGATGATGACGTCCAGCAGTGCTGGTGGCACTCAGGATGGAATAAACGTGCAAACTGACGTTAATACTGTCACCGCCGCAGTTAATACAAATCCCGGCGGACTACGTATTCTTGAAGTGGACGATATCACACTGACACAACTCACAACAGCCGATGGCCCTATCACCGTCAATGCCGGAGGCACAATTCAAGCAATTGATGTGATCTCGCAAAACAGCTCGGCTTCTGAACTCACCAATGGTATTTCGCTCACCGCAACGGGAGCCACCAGCGATATCATTATCACATCATTAACTGCTCAGAATACGGCAGACATCACACTGAATTCCGGACGTGATATCCTTGATTCTGATAGTTCCGACATGAACATCACATTCGGTGATCAATTAACGGCTGTTGCCGCTAATAATATCGGCGGTATCTCCAGCATCTTTACCGAAGCTGGTTTCGATCCAATTCAAACAACCGTTGACCACATGGACCTGACCAGTGGCAACATCATTGCCATTCATAATACGGACACTTCACCTGAATTGATCAACCTGGATGCAGGCACACTCAGTGCAGGAACAACCTTCGTAAAAGCGACCAACGGTTCACTTGATGTCTCACTGACTACAGGAATCAGTAATTCACAAGATGATATTGGACTCGTTTCCGACACATCGATTACTGTGCCAACCGGGCTGCAAACAGCAAATTTAAGACTGGATGCCCCGAACATCATTGATGCAGGTGGCGGAAATATCGATATCAACGCCGTTAACGCGATTTTGTTTAACTCAACCTCTGCAGAAACAGTCGAGATCACCGCGCAACAATTTGACGGCACAGCCACTGGCAGCGACTTCGTGATTATTAACGACTCCCCTGCCCTGGAACTCGTCGATCTGAACACAGACTCCAATGCTCTGACGGGAGGCACGAACACAAACGTTTCTCTGACATCAGCGGGCAGCATTACCGTCACAAACTTAGTGAGCACTTTTGGCACGGGAACGCTGCTGATTGATGTCACAGACACAAACGGCGATTTGATTTTGAATCAGAACATTCAAAGTGAAACGGGCAGTGTCACTATCTCTACAGCCAGAGACATCATTTTCAATGATTCCAATAACTTGACCAGCACATCTGGCAATGTCATGCTGACTGCCGATTCAGACAGCATTGCTAACGGAACATTCGGTGGCATCACCATGTCGGACGGCTCATTTATCAACGCCGGTGATGGGGCGGTCACTTTGATGGCAACTGATGATATCACTCTCAGTCAAATCATCACCACGAACGCCACTGACTTCGCCATTCATCTGGAAACTATGTCAAGTGTCATTGATGCCGGCGACAGTACAGGTGAAGACCTGATCGCAAATGAAGTGGGAGCCCGAGTCACGATTGTCTCCGCAACAGGAGTCGGGAAAGTTGCCGATGCGAATGGCGCTATTGAAACACAAGTCGATCAGATTAATATCACCAACCAGACTTCAGGTGAAATTCAGATCACCGAAACAGATGCCCTCATCATTCATGACATCATTCAGGCCACCGCCGGCAACATCAGTGTCATTGCTGGCGACAACATTCGGCTATCAGGCCTGATTCAGACAATCACAGGCGATGTTGTACTTGATTCACAGGCTTCCATCATTGACCAGAATGATGGAATGCCAGACCCATTAAACATTCATGCGATCAATCTGGACCTGAATGCAATTACCGGAATCGGTGTCGGTGACACATTGGAACTCAGCGTCGATAATTTTTCAGCCGACACGACCAACGGAGACATCCTGCTCCACAACACTGCAACCACAGGTGTAACTGCAACCAGCATCACTACGGGAACAGGAAATATTGAACTGGAACAAATCGGCAATGAATCTTTGTCGGTTGACTTGGCTTCGACAGACGACGGAAACATTACGATTTCCAATGAGGGCGATGCTCAGACAGACCTTCTGACTCTCACTTCAATCACCGCTGGTGGAACGGCTCCGGAAATCAACCTCTCGACCATTGGTTTTGGAAATATCCTTCTCGGAGATGTTTCCGGACTGACTGGCCTCATCTCAGTCACCTCTGCGGGTAACATCAATGACGCTGTCGACGATCAAGTTTCACCGGAAGTCGATATAGATGCTTCTTCAGGTTCGATCATTTTGCAGGCACTGAACGGTATCGGCAACAATGAAATCGTTGAACTCGCTGCCGGAAACCTTACCATCAATACCACAACAGGAAACATCGACGTCAGTAACTTATCCTCTAGCGCAACAGGGCCTGTTACCGTATTTCAAGTAACAACAGGTCTAGGCACGATCGACTTTATACAAACGGGTGGCCAAAGCACCACCTTCGAGGAAATTTCCACAACAGATTCTGACATCACCATTCTTGCAGATGGTTCGATGACTTTTGAAAACCCGGGAATACTAACTGATGTTGTTTCCACCGATGGAACCGGAACCATTCAAGTCACAGCCACAGGTGTGGATTCTTCAATCCAGATTAATGACGGCTTCCGCACAATTGGTGGGACAATCGACCTGACTGCTGAAAAAAATCTGGCATTTGGAAATGAGGGAGACGTAAGCAGCTCCGATGGAAAAATCACACTACTTGCAGATTCGGCTGCCCGGGGAGCCGGTGGCGGTGGAATTACAATGTCTGATGGAACCATTTTCAATGCAGGAACAGGCATCGTTGATTTGCAGGCGGGTGACAATCTCACGATCGGTCAATTATTCACAACTACATTGTCACGTCTAACCAGTACCGCGGGGGGAGTCGTTGATGCCGGAGATACCGACGGTGCCGACATCACAGCCGATGAACTGGTAATAAGAACCGCAGCCGGAGCCGGTTCTACAAACCCGCTGGAAACCGCGGTTTCTCTACTGGCGGCTACAAATTCGGATTCTGGCAATATTCAAATCCATAATGACCTGGGGGGTGGATTATTAACTATTGGTACCGTTGATGGACTGGCTGGTATCACAAATGCCGCTGGCGTGCCCGGCGACATTATTATTTCCAACGCCAGCCCGTTGACAGTAAATTCACCAGTCACAAACAGCTCAGGCGGTCATATCGATCTGGAATCGACGGGTCCCGGAAATTTGACATTAAATGCACCCGTTCGTGCTTTCGGTGGTCATGGTAATATTAACGTAGAAGCCGGTGATGGCATTCTGGACTTCAACGATACCGGAGTCGCATCTGATCATAGCGTCGCTGGAAATGGAATCTTCTCCGGCCATGGTACCAGTGGTGTCTTATTCGATTCCGATATGACTTTGAATTCAGAAACTGGCGCTATTGCTGATATCCCTCCTGACTTGCGTAATATTTTCACACCACAAATTGAGGCAACTGGTGATGCCACCGTAACTGGTGATTTCGGTCGTTTTACTGAAGAAAACTTTTTCATTACAATTGACTGGGGTGATGGTACAGTTGAGACCACGAACTTTTCTAATCCAGGGTCATTTGTCTTCACACATAATTATGTTGCAAACCCCAATAGTGGAAACCCCGCTGCACCAATTCCGATCATCGTTACCATGCAAGGCGATATGCAGTTCACCTTCTCAGACGGTAGCGGTAATCTGGACTTTACAACGGAAACCGGGTTTCTGGAAACTCCCGGTGATGGACTGGCAACCGTCGCAATTGACACCACGCCTCAGGTGCCTTTACTAATATTCCCACCGACGCAGACGATTCTTGATGCAACATCCAGTCAGCAGACTGTATTTACATCAAAAGACACCGTTTCAATTGAATCATCCATCAATGAAGCTAATAAAAATGCTGAACGACTCGTTTTCTTAAGAATCCTGGCACCCAATGGTAATGTCATTGAAGATGTTGTCATTCAGGAATCTGATTTGGATAATTTACCAAAACTCTTCAAATCTCTACCGGATGGACGTTACCAGCTTTACTTAAAAGAAGCTGGCGAAGAACGGATTCGACTATTGATGGACGTCGATATTCGTGGTGGAAAAGCAACCGATGTCACTGAAGATCAATCAGCTCCCGCAAACCAGAAAAACCCTGACGCCGACAACAGTACAACTCAAAGGCAAGTAGAAGAGTCGATGCCGCTCTCGAGCAGGACCAATCTGTTCCAGGAAGAACTAAAAACGCTGACAACGGTAGCCTCCACCGATGCAGATACTGCTTCGACGCCGGAAGACTTACTGTATTCAGACCGGATTTTAATCGACGGTAATTCGGCTGGCCTGCTCTTTGACCAAAATAGAGTTGGTACAAAAACGAATCAATCTGCAACAGAGTTAAATGGTCTGCAAGCGGATCACGCTGAAAAAGCATGGAGTAGTGCTGCCTTACTCTCAGGTTATTTTCATGGGAAGTCATTGCTTAAAAAGCCGGTAAAACAAGACGATTTTGACGATGCCATGGGTAAATACGGCAGACGATTACTTAACCGTAACTACAATTTATTTAAAAGAAATCAATGATACCACGTAATACTGGTATGCTTTATCATAGAACTTAAGAACTGATTTCAATCCAATTAACTGATATCATATTTTAACGAGACGACCGTTGCTATTTTCAAATTAATTCAACGGTAACATGCGGGTACGATTATGAACAACACTCCAGACAGTGAACACAATGACGATTCGTCTGATGAGCTGAACTCTCACAACGATCAGACTCAGTCCGATGCAGAATTTGATTCTGATGATCGAATTGAAGAAAATGATCAAACCATTCTCTCAGATCAATTTGAATCGGAAGAGTTTTCCAGTGAAATACTCGAGACTTCAGAAGAATCGAGTCCCGGTGCAGACAGCGTGGCTCACAATCCATCAGATTCTGAAATGAACACGATGGATGAAGACTCAATGAATGACCAGACTATTACAGAAGAGGATTATCCTGACGATATCCATGCGACAATGATCGACCCGGAATCATTGGATATGGACCAGACGCTTTCTGTTGACAATGAAGCATCTTCACCTGATATGGAAACGATCAGTGAAATACCAGGTGAACGCGCCGATGACCTGAATGAACAAACGCTGGTAATCAGTGAAGAGACCATCGATAAAGACATCAATGCCACATTAGTCGAAGGCGATGACTATACCCCCAGTGATATCGATGCCACGATTGTATCCGGTGATGTACCTCCGGAAATGATGGCAACGATGAACGCAGCCTGGGGCGACGGAATGGAGACGATGCAGGAAGGTCCTGAGATGACCATCAAAGCACCGGATCTTCCCGAAGAAGACCTGACTGATGAAACGTCTCTGGTCATTAAAAAACGGAATTTCAGCGATACGACAAAGTCTGAAATATTAAAGGATGCAGAATACGAGCTCCTGGAAATTCTTGGCCAGGGTGGAATGGGAGTTGTTTATACCGCCCGACAGACATCCATTGACCGGCAAGTCGCTGTCAAAATGCTCAAAAGCAAAACCGCACAAAACCTTGATCAGCGACACAAATTTCTAGCAGAAGCAGTCGTCACCGGCGAACTCGACCACCCCAATATTGTTCCCATCTATGATGTGGGAAGCAATAATTCCGGTGCCCTCTTCTATTCGATGAAAAAAGTGGAAGGCCGCCCCTGGTTGAAGTCCATTCGAAAGACTTCAATTGCGGAAAATCTGAATATCCTGATGAAAGTGGCCGATGCCGTGGCGTTCGCACATTCCAGGAGCGTTGTGCATCGCGATCTAAAACCGGAAAACGTCATGCTCGGTGCATTCGGTGAAGTCCTCGTCATGGACTGGGGACTGGCACAGTCCACATCGGGTTTCCGCAAGTCAAATAGCATCAACACAACATCCAGCATGGGTGGAACCCCCGCGTATATGGCGCCTGAAATGGCAACCGGACCTGTCGATAAAATCTCGCCGCTTTCAGACATCTATTTGCTGGGGGCAATCCTGTTTGAAATCCTCACGGGACGACCTCCGCACACAGGTAAAACTGCCATGAAATGCCTGATGGCGGCTGCCAAGAACAAAATCGTACCGACAGAGAAAAAAGGGGAGCTACTCGACATTGCGCTGAAAGCAATGGCATCGAAAACCAGTGATCGCTATCAGACTGTGCAGGCTTTCCAACAAGCCATCATGGATTACCAGTCACATTCTGAAAGTATTTCGCTGGCAACCAGAGCAGAAGCCGATTTAGAAAAAGCGACGGATACAGAAAACTATGAATTGTTTTCACGCGCTGTCTTCGGATATCAGGAAGCACTCTCACTCTGGCCGGAAAATGCCACTGCTCAAGCAGGTGTCACCAAAGCAACGTTGAGCTATGCGAATACTGCCTATGTAAAGGGAGACTATGACCTCGGTCTTTCCTTACTTACAGAGGAAGAGCCCACTCATGCTGAACTGATGGAACAGATCAAAGCAGCTCAATCAGAGCGTGATGCACGTCAGCATAGATTACGCACTGCCAAAAGAGTCTTTGTCGGCATGGTAGCAGCAGTGCTGTTTATCGTCACAGGTGCCTTCTTCTGGATTCGCGCTGAAGCGAATCGCGCCCTGGAAGCAGAGGCAGTCGCTGAAACAGAACGGGACACGGCAATCGCTGAACGCAAAAAAGCAGATGAAGCACGTGCCCAGGAAAAGATCGAACGCGAGAAAGCCGTTCAGTCTGAAAAAGTAGCGATCGCAGAAAAAGAAAAAGCGGTAGAGGCACAACGGCTTGAAAAAGTAGCTCTTAAAGAGGCAGAGATTCAACGTGACAAGGCTATTGAGGAAGAAAAGAAGGCCGACATTGAACGAGACAGAGCGATTACTGCTCAGAAAAAAGAACAATACGAAGCATACATTGCCCGCATTGGACTGGCGGCTGCGAAGATTGATGAAAACGCCTTCGAAAGCGCCATCCAGCTACTGAATGGGTGCCCTGAAGAATTGCGAAACTGGGAATGGGGCCGTTTAATGCATCTCTGCTCTCAAAGCAGCCGTACGTTCAATGCCCAGGCCCCCATTGATTCACTGGCACTTTCTACCGATGGGAAGAAATTCGTCACCGGTGGTAAAGATGGTATCGCACGCCTCTGGGACCGCGTGACCGGAAAAGTCATCGCCACCTTCGGACATAATAAATTTCCCGTGTTAGCGGTTGCCATCAGCCCTGATGGAAAATTCCTGGCGACCGGTTCTGAAGATCCGCAAGGATTTATCAAGCTCTGGAACCTGGAAACCCAATCGCAAATCCCACGAACCTTTGAAGATCCCACTCAAAAAACGCCTTTCGCAAAAGCACACACGGAAGGTGTATTAAGTATTACCTTTTCCAAAGATGGATCCCGTCTGCTGTCCAGCTCCTACGATAAAACCGCTCGCCTCTGGGATGTAAAAACCGGAAAACAGCTTAAACAATTCTGGGGCCACAACTGGTGGGTCTGGGATGCCAACTTCTCAACTGACGAACGGCGGATTGTCACATCCAGCCAGGATGGAACAGCCGTCATCTGGGATGTAGAAACCGGAAAACACGGAGCCCCCTTCACCGGACACCAGGGACCCGTTTATTCTGCCCATTTCTCACCCGATCCTGACAGCACACAAGTCATTACCAGTGGTTACGACCGACGCATCCTCTTATGGAGACCTGAAGATATTGTGCCCTATGATTTCTCAAAAATCGTGTCAGGCAAGAAAAATGAAACACCTCCCTTCACTGCCTTTGATGGGCACCAGGAGAGCGTTCAATCAGCAGAATTCACAAACGATGGCACAATGATCATCAGCGCCAGTCATGACAATACCGTAAAACTCTGGGATATCGCAACAACGAAAGCAATTAAAACATTTCGAGGCCATGACGGTTGGGTCCAATCGGCCAAACTGTTAAACGATGGCAAATGGATTCTTTCAGCCAGTCATGACGCGAACCTGAAACTGTGGAATATTGCCGACTATGCAGAAATCCGGACCTTAAAAGGCAGAGTCCTCGCACAACACGTCGATGCCATTCTCGATGTTTCTTTTTCAAAGGATGGAAAACAACTGGTCACCGCCAGTCGCGATAAAACAGCCATCTCCTGGAATGTCGCAACAGGAAAAGCACAAAAAGAGTTCACCGAAGGACATTCCTTTCTGGCATCCAGTGCCGTCTTTTTACCAGATCATAAACGACTGGCCACAGCCGCAGTCGACAATTCCGTTCGCATCTGGGATATTCAGACAGGCACGGAACACAAACGATTTGAACACACAGGACGCAGCGCAGCCATTGATGTCTCTACGGACGCCAAATTGTTACTTACTGGTAGCGATGAAAAAACAGTCCGCATCTGGGATATCGATTCTGGCAAGCGGATCAAAGAACTCAAAGGACATCGTTCAGAAGTCAGCGCTGTGGCCTTTTCACCTGACAGGCGTTTCTGTGCCAGTGGTGATGCACGTGGTCGATGTATGTTGTGGGATGTCGCCTCAGGAAAATTACTGCACAAACTCGAAGGACACACACGTCGAATTACGGGAATCAAGTTTCTGCCAGACGGCAAAACAATACTCACTGCCAGCGGTGACAATACCGTCGGCAACTGGGATGTCGCAACGGGCAAAGAAAACCAGAAGTCAATCCTGAAACATCCCGATGCCATTCTTTCCATGTCAGTGTTCAAGGATGGAAAACAGGCAGTCACCAGCTGTGCCGATGGCCTGGTTAGAATCTGGGACATCACAACTCCCAAAGTCATCCAAACAATTAAACCAGCTCAGGGACTGATCAATTCGGTCAGTATTTCCCATGACAACAAACGCATTCTCACCGCAAATGTCCAACAGAGAGTGATACAGGTTTGGGCAGCCGATACCGGAAAAGAACTCCGTATTCCCGGCAAAAATGGTCAGCTGACGCCGTTTCTCGATTTCAAAACCAAAGGGGGCATGTTATGGACTGCCGTCTTTTCACCCTATCATGATTCCATACTCACCGTCGGCGGGCGCGATGCTCGACTCTGGAATGGGATGACTGCCAAACAGGTCATGGCCTTTCACCCACATGGTGTTGTGGCCTCAGCCTCGTTTTCTCCAGACGGCAAATGGCTCGTCACAGGTAGCTGGGATAACACCGCCAAAATCTGGAATACACAGACCGGCCATGCAGAAAAGAAACTGGAACAGAAACATCAAGGGTACGTCAACACGGTAAGATACTCTCCAAATGGAAAATACATTTTGACATCCAGCGATGATGGTACGGCAAAAGTCTGGAACACCGCCAGCGGCAATGTCATTCTTACTCTCGACCAGAAAGGTACCCATGTAACGAGCGCCATCTTCTCGCCCGATGGATCACAAATCGTAACGGCTTCAGATGATAAAACGCTCGTCTTATGGGATTCTAAAACCGGTAAAAAACTAAAAACCTTTAAAGGCCACGAATGGCCGGTTCTGGAAGTCGCTTACTCACATGATGGAAAACGATTGATCTCAGCTTCTGAAGATAACACCGCCATCATCTGGGATATCGCCACTCAGAAGAAGATGGTTCTTGCAGGGCACACTGCTCCTGTAACTTCGGTGGTGTTTTCACCTGATGACAGTCGTGTCTTTTCTGCTAGTGAAGATGGCACCGCGAAACTCTGGGATTCAGAAAAAGGAAAAGAGATCCTCACCCTCAACAGCCATGGACAGGGTGTGACTTCTGTTGATTTCTCACCTAACGGACGCTACGTGGCAACCGGTAGCCAGGATGGACAGGCAATCTTGTGGCTCACGGTTGACTGGAAAAATAAGCCAGCAGCACAAGTCGCAAAATCAAACCGCTAAATTGACTGCCAACGCAACTGGCTCAGAAATGAAAGTGGCCATGCAAACCAACTCGCGACCGCACTGGTCGCGGACGAGGTCGTGGCCTGACATACACAACCGCAGGCCCCACCGACGGTGCTCTATGCTTGATCACTACAGGCCCACTGCCCGGCACGTAATTATGGGATTGCATAAATTCAATCAAAGGATCACTCAACCCTTGCTGTTTTAATGCGATGAGAGTCTGCGGATGCAAATCAAAAGCACCACCGCGACTGCGTATGGAACCCATTATCACAGAGTCACTCACTCCATTATGCGACATTTCCAGCACATCACTGTTTCGAATCGCAGCACGTGCTTTTTGCTCATGATGCGCCTGTGCGACAGCGACATCACGTTCAACGCGTTCATCTTCTGCATTTCCGATCAAACTGCCTGCCAGTCCACCCGTCGCCGCTCCAATCAAAGCGCCTACGCCTCCATCACCAGTATGGCTCCCGATAATAGCGCCTGTCACAGCCCCAAGACCCGCACCATTCGCTGCACCGGCCTGTGTATGATTCATGGAACTACAGCCCACCTGTAATAAACCACTCAACAGAAGTGTAACTATGATTTGATGAGACACGCAGGTCATTTGTGTGAATCCTTCCACTCAAACTTTGCACTTTTTACAACAATCGGGGTTTCAGGCAAATCCGACAGCACTTACCCCGGCTCCTCTAAATACATCGGAAAATTGAGTCTCTCAATATCAGATAATTCGATAATTGTACAGATGAAATTGCAAACGAAACGGACAATGGAACTGAACAGAAAACCCTGTTATTCACGCCCCAGACCTGATTAATACCTTGCCCATTATTTCAAAAGCGGCACATAGCCATATCCATCTGCCTGAAGATTCACAATCGCCGTCAATGCAGATACCGCCATTTGTGAAAAGACAACCAGATCTTCCTGCTTGCCTCCCTTGCCGATTAAAGATTGTCCACACACATAGATCTCCACTCCTGCCTCGTGCAATTCATGCAGACATTTCAAATTCGGGTTGCTTTCAGTTCCAAACCGTTTCGCATAAACATCATCATTCAGAACCGCCAACGTCGCATCGCCATGCAAGACCAGAGCAATCTGAGGCTTCACGGACATCTTGCCTGCCCCCTGATAAATATTCACGTAACGGGCAACCTTCTCGAGCGCAGGATTTAATTGGCCCGCATCGCCACCGCGCGTCAAATCAACACAGAGTTTGCTACCCTTACGAGGTTGCTGGACAGCATCGGGAAGTTTGATAACCTTGCCGTAATCTTTGATAACGGGATTATGATACTGAACTTGATCGTTTTTCGACAACTTGTTCTGACGCGGAACTGAATGATTCTTCATCGCCTCCCTGAAACCATGTTTGACAAAACCAGAAACCGCTTTCGCATGCGCCTTAATCAATTTCGCAACATAAGGGGCTTCTGATGTTTCTATCACACGCACCCCTTTTTCAGTCTTTTGATACTCCATCTTAATTTTATCTGTGTGCTTGAAAAGTTCAGCAAATAACGGATCGCGGAGCCGAATCGGCTCATTCTTTACAACGCGACTTTTCATCCTGCCAACATGCTCCTGAATTTTGGCAGCAATCTGTGGATCATCTGATTCTGTAAGTGTATCTACACCATTCGGAAGTTCCTTAACAGTCCGCTTAATTTTCATATGATTGGTCAACAGGAATCGAAAGACCTCATGATCTCTAGCGTGTGCCTGCCCTTGCCCCCGGCCATGATCTGGCCCCTGCACGCCGCGACCACCTCGAAAGCCCCGCCCTTTACCGCCCTGGGCCAGTACAGAACTTGCAGTGCTACACATCAATATAATCAAAAACACACTTGTTAGCTGCCTCATCAACATCGCATCACTCCTTCACATTCCGCTGTTACAGATACCAATCTTGTGTCGATGAACGCCGTTCCAGAATCAGAAACTCACTGATATCAACAGATCCAAAAACAATCCCACCTCTTTCTTACATTATATCGTTATATTGCGACATGTAAACATATAATCTTGAAAAAACAACTGTTAGCATTTAACAGCGATCCCCTGATCCAGGAATCTTGAGTTCATTATACACCAGTAAACGCCACTTTTTTTCTGTCTTACGTTTTACCACTGATTAATAACACTTAAGATTAACACTGAATAAATAGAACTAGACACCGTCTCGCCCTTCACGAATATGCGTTATAAGCGTCGCGCGCGAGATGAGTTTTTTGTGCACTGCTTTTTACGAACACTGAAGATCTCACTACCGTAAAAGTCCCTCTGTTTTGAAAATCTTCACCTGATAATATGTCATCGGTTCTCAATGTCTCGTAACTTATCGACGCGTATCGAACACGCTTTGACGCGTTTGAACCCCCGTTCCACCACGTGTCGACAGCGATCAACCACCCTTCGAACATCAAAATGAACTTGACCCACACACGCCCTTCAGCAAAATTAAATCCAGTTAAAAAAGTAACCACCAGAATCAAAGCAACAAACACATTACTAGCCTCCAGACAAAGACGCACCTGAATGGCGGGGGTGGAACCCAAGTGTCCGGCCGCCAGATCGTTTCGTGTTTTTCGTGATAGAAAACAGTCTAAAACAACTCAGGCCGGACGAACTCACGAATAGAGATTCTACCTGATCTCACTCACACAACAGACATGAATATTCACCACTAATCACCAGAGCAAAGAACGATGTTTGACATGTTTGCAGACTTGTCACAATTCTGGAGAAAACCGCAAAATGGACGGTGAATTGCAGAGATCTACGGTCTCTTGGTATGTTATCTTAATATTTTGTTGACGTAAAAAATAAAAGAACGACACGTTGAACAACCAATCATTGGTAACACCATTACCCTGGAGCCATTGTCAGAAACCATGCAGAAATCAATCAAACAAAAAACATGTTCCTGCCTGACTGCTTTGCTTACCAGCCTCTCCCTGTTCAGTACCGGCATGCACCTTTATGCGCAGCAGGACAATCCAGCTGGACATTGGAAATTGCAGGGAGATCTTCTTGACAGCTCAGGCAACAAGAACACGGCGATCAACCATGGGGTGGATCTCAGTGCGGTCGGAATCGACAGCGGGAAATACAAGTCTGCCCTGTTTGACGGCCGCAAAAGCTACCTCGAAATTCCACATAGTCCATCTCTGGCATTGGGAACCGGAGATTTCTCCGTCTCTCTATGGGTACACACTAAAGAGAAAATGGATGACAACCTGGGAGATCTGATCACCAAATATGATCCCGAAACCCGCCGGGGATTCAATCTTAGCCTGGTCAACCATGCCGGAGTCGTCGGCAGCCAGGCGAACTATCGCAATCTCCAGTTCGGCATCGATGCGGGCCGGCAATCAGCGCAGTGGCGCGACGAGGGACGCCCCGGTAAATCGATTTTCATTCATAGCATGGCCGTCCACGAAGGCAACCTCTACGCAGGAACGGTCGAAGGACGCACTAACGACGACAAGGGGCACGTCTATCGCTACAAGAAAACCGGCGAATGGCAAGATCTGGGAGCGCCCTGGAAAAGCAATGGCGTCACTTCGATGGCGAGCTTCCAGGGAAAACTGCATGTCGGTGTGTCGCGCGTTCTGCTGCATTATTCCGGCCTCGAGCCAACACTGTCGCATCACATTGGCGGGAAAGTCTTCCGGCTCGAAGACGATGGCCAATGGACAGACCTGGGCCAGTTGCTGGGTCTGGACGGAGTCAACGGGTTGGTCAATTTCAAGGGTGATCTCTATGCCACAGGCTTCTATCAGCCGGGATTCTTTCGCTATGAGGGGGGCACGCGTTGGCGGTCTATGGGAACGCCCGACGACTTGCGCACGGAGGCCCTGGCCGTTCACAACGGCTCGATCTATGCAACATCCTACGACGAAGGATCGGTCTTTCGTTTTGATGGAAAGAAATGGCATCGCACCGGCTCTCTTGGCACCGCAAGCCGGACGCAAGCGTATTGGGATGGCAAGAAATGGGTGCCCACCGGACTGAAAGGCGAAGAGACCGGCACTCAGGTCTATAGCCTGGGCCTTCACCAGGGAAAACTCGTGGCGGGAACCTGGCCAGAAGGAAAAGTCTATCGCTACGAAGGCGGAACAACTTGGAAATCCACCGGACGCCTCGGAAATGAACAGGAGATCATGGGCTCCAATCACTACAACGGTAAACTTTACGCCGGATCATTGCCAATGGCAGAAATTTTCCGCTACGACGGCGATGAAAAATGGAAGCCAGTGGGGAGAGTGGATCTCACCAGGGATGTAATTTATCGCCGCGCATTTTCACTGGCTGTCTTCAAGGGCCGGTTATTCTCAGGCACATTTCCATCGGGCCATGTACGCTCGTTCGAGGCCGGTAAAGTCGTCAGCCACGACACAGAACTGAAAAACGGCTGGCGACATATCGCCGCAGTCAAAACAGGCGGGAAGCTGAAACTCTTCATCGATGGCAAGCAAGTAGCAGAGTCCGATGAATTTGACGCGCAGGACTTCAATCTAACGAACAAGGCGCCACTGCGAATCGGGTTCGGGCAGTATGACTTCTTCAACGGCAGAATCAGAGATGTCCGCATCCACAGGCGGGCCCTGACCGGCACAGAAGTCGCCGACCAGGCGCGGAATGATTGAAACCACCCTAATTGTACGTCCGAAAAATGTTGATGGGGAAACAGTAAAGATGTCCGGAACGAACGGGCAGCGCCGGGACAACAATTCCCCTGCAGCGAACGTGTGGGCCATCGCAGTGAATGAGCAGAACCAAGAACAAATAACGCCAACCAAAACACTGGCTCTCATGAAGATACCCGAGTACCATTACCAGAAAGCAAAGAGAGCGGTCCTATGAACGCTAACCGTTACCGTCCCGTACAAAACCTTCTTCGTAACGACTTTTGCACGGGCTGATTCCAGAAGTCTTGAAGCTAAATAAACTTACAAAAGTTAAAGTTCTCTACGGTGGCTCGGAGGTAAGCGACGGCTTTCGAACTTTTCTGATGTAGGTTAATAGCAGGTGCGACACCATCATATAAGGTGACTTGCGTAAACTCTGCAGCCCTGCAGTCGTCGATGGTTCCGCAGAGCACTGAAAGAGGTCGTCAATCGAGTGTGAACTATGTCTCAGCGGGGTACAAATAAAGTGACATCTCCTTATTTTGCATCATGTTACCACCGAAGCTAAATTTACCACAATGATCAAAATTTTTCATCCCTTACTGACGTTAATTGCTACTGCTTCAGACAGCCTGTTGGCCAAATACGTCCTCTACTTGAAAAATGAGAACCGAATTCTGAGGGACCGTATTGCAGGTGAGATGCATACAAAACCTCACGAACGTGCCCAGCTCTTGAAATACGGCAAGCCCGTGGGGTCAAATTATTCAGCCGAACCTTAACTCCAAACGGTTCAGCAACTTGTGAGTACCTGGTTCCACCGATCTCGGTCGCTTGATTTCAACACCAATCTATTAGAAGCTAAGAATATCAATCCCATTCAGTATCTGGTGTCCAATGAAGTTCATTCTCCAACCTTGGCAGTTCCTATTCGTCCTTCTCTGCGGCTGGGTGCACCAGCGGCAGTCTGAGATCATCGAGTTCCAGAACGCTCAAATCACGGCGTTACTTGAGAAGCTTGGTAAGAAGCGAATCCTGCTCACAGACAATCAACGCCGAGTACTCGCCGTGAAGAGCAAATCGATCGGTCGTAAAACGCTCATGGAGTTAACGACCATTGTAACACCAGACACACTCCTGCGCTGGCACCATGATCTCGTTGCCAAGAAGTGGGATTACAGCGAGAAACGAAAGTCGGTGGGCCGACCACATATTCGCCAAGTGATTGTTGACTTGATCCTGAAGTTTGCAAAAGAGAATCCAACGTGGGGCTATAACCGCATCCAGGGTGCTCTGGCCAATGTCGGCTACAAGATCTCAGACACAACCGTCGGCAATATTCTCAAAGCACACGGTATCGAACCAGCACCCAATCGCCAGTGTTCAGGCTCCTGGAGCACATTCCTCAAATCCCACTGGGACGTACTGGCAGCCATCGACTTCACCACTGTCGAAGTCTGGACGAAGCACGGGCTTGTCACATTCTACTTACTCTTCGCGATGGAGCTGAAAACACGCCGGGTTCATTTCACGGCTTGCTCACCGGGACTTGGTGACGAATACATGCGGAATATTGCCGTTGGTCTCACTGACGAGATTGATGGCTTCTTGAAAGAGAAGAAGTACGTCATCATGGATCGTGACGCCAATTTCAGTAGCGCCTTCCGGCGACGACTTGAAATCTGCGATGTACAGCCAGTGCGGCTGCCGCCGAAGAGCCCGAACTTGAACGCATACATGGAACGTTTTCACCTAAGCATCAAGTCCGAGTGCTTAGACCGCATGATCTTCTTCGGCGAGCGTTCGCTACGGCGTGCTGTCGATGAATACATTTCTCATTATCACGAAGAACGAAACCACCAGGGGCTGCAGAACGAGCTCATCGAACCTGTTGATGGAATCGGATCACAGGCTGGCAAGATCGAATGCCGTGAGCGTCTTGGTGGCTTGCTGAAGTACTATTATCGCAATGCCGCTTGAGCTGTTGACTTGCTTGGGCTGAAGAGTGTCGCTCATGGTACGCCCTGATCTGCACATTGGCCGTGGATTTGGGATGTGAGCCACAATTCCATTAGTCACTTCGGCCGAAATTCAGTGTTCTGTTTGCTCCTTAGCTCCGATATTCGTGGCGATTCGATGCCGTTTGAGTTTTTTTACCCCACGGGCAGATATGCCCCCAATAGTACGCGATTACCAGAGTATTAACATCCTCTGGTCGCCTGTAGGCTCAATTCTTCAATTCTTCACGATACGGTTGTTTTGCTTTGAACAGTTTAAGCATTTTGGGAGCGGTCTCTTTGGCGTAGTCTGCATCCAGGCTCATCGCTTTTTCAATTTGTTTGATCGCTTCATCAAACCGACCTGCTTCCGCTAATGCTGCTCCGTAGGTGTCCACAAAGCGATGGTCTTTCCAATTGGACAATTCGCAGGCTTGCTTCGCATCTTTTATAGCCTGTTTGCCATCTCGGAAAATTTCATTGGGGCAAGTTGCATAAATCCATGCGCGATCATTCAGGGTTTCATCATTTTTAGAGTCAATCTTCAGTGCTTTATTGTAATCGTTGAGAGCATTATAATATTTACCAGTTCTTCTCGAACAAAAGCCTCGGCTGTTCCAGGCATAAACGTTTTCAGGATCAAGCCGTAGCACTTCAGTGAAATCCTGAATCGCGTTCTCATACTTCTTTTTTAGTTTCCATATGTAACCACGATTATTCCAGCCATCAATATTCTTTGGATCGAGTCGAATTACTTCACCATAGTATTTTATCGCTTTGTCGTAATTGCCTTTTTCTCTCTCTATATCTCCACGATTATTCCAGGCAATAACAAACTTGGGATCCAATCTGAGTGCTTCGTCATAATCTTTGATTGCTTTATCGTATTCACCTTTATCTTTCCAGATCAGTCCGCGATTATTCCAAGCTAGCTCACATTTTGGATCAATCCTGAGTGCTTCATCATAATCTTTAATTGCCTTGTCGTATTCGCGTTTTCTGTACCATGCCAGTCCGCGATTGTTCCAGGCGTCATCCTGTTTTGGATCAAGCCGAATCGATTCATTGTAATCGGCGATGGCAATGTCATACTCTCCCTTATCACTCCAAAGCATGCCTCGCACTTGATAATCATAAGCAGTCGGTTTTTTCTGAATAGAGGCTGTGAAAAAGTCAATTACCTTGCTGATTGGTTTATGCGGCATAATGTAGTCGCGATGAATCCACCCAGCGACATGCTTGCCATTGCCATTGGAATACTTAACCCAGAACCAGTCGCCATTGACATCGTCAACCCGCAGACGATTTCCACGCGCCACGGTTCCGGTGACGGTTTCGTTGGCGCGTAATTCTGCACGATCAGCAGAGATGACGACGATTTTATCACCTTGTTTCTGAGCATACGCTGTCGGAGCAAGAACAAATATCAGGCAGAAACAGCAGAAGGTACGCATGGTAGCACCCATGAATTCAGGTTGTAAAACGTAATGCAGACCGTTCTCAATCGTACTGGAAAGTGAGTGGTAGTTCAAACAATATCGTCTGAAAAGTCCGCAGTTGAGCCTCTTTGACTATCGTTTTCGCAGCTGAATAAGATCGTCGCGATGTGGCAGTTCTACGCCGCAGGGCTGGGTGTGAGGTTCCGAGTTGCTGTTCGACTTGGCCAGTCGGCTCCATGGCATCCCTTAGTCACGAATGCAGTGCCCTGGCTCAGCAGATACAACAGATTCAGAAAACGTTCCTTTTTGTTTGCTGTCCTGCATTCGACGAGTTTCGCGAACAAACATTGAGCGGTCGGACTGGCATGGATCAATTTCAGATCAAATCGAAGTGACATGAAACCGTTTAACGGTGGTATTAAGGCACGTACCGGAATACGTATGAGTTGATAGGATTCCACCTTTGCGAACTACATCATGTAACGCAGCTTGTCACAAGCCCGCTTTTCTTTCGGCTTGTCGTCGATGGCTTCCGCCAGTTCGTCGAAACCAAACATGGTTTTCACGCGATGTGTGTATAGCGCGCGGTCATAGGGAACCTTGCCAGAGGTCCAGTAGGCGGAGGTGTACGGGCTAAATTCTGAAAAGGGCGCCGGACCGAATTCATCGGCTACATTCGGCAGGTTTCGCCATAAACGCAAGTGCTGGCGGTGCGACGCGATTGCCGCGGGCACGAGTTCGGTATAGCCGTACTGCGCGAGGTCGGTGATAGCGGCGGCGTGGTTGTTGACGTGCACGAGACCACCATAACCCCGAGTGTTGACTTTCGGATCCTGGTTGATGATCTCATCAAGCACGATCTCGACCATCCCCTTCACATCTGTGTAATGCGGAGTCCCATCCTCATCCCCCTCCGGCAGGGTGATCTTGTTGCCGTAGATTCGACCCTTCGCCTTCCCGTAGTAACCGCTCCCGGGGTGGGCGTTGTCGAACAGGCTAATCAGCTTGCGAATGCCGTCGATAATCGATGGGGTCGCTAAATCCGGGTGTTCTTTGAGCGCGTGAATAGCGATGGAAGCGAAAATCACGTTGTGCCCGGACTCGCGCGGCGTTTTGATGTTCTTGTTGAGTGCTTCGGCGATGCCGTCGATCAGGCTTTCGTTCGGTTTCTCCTTCGGAAAGGCTTCAAACAGCTCCGAATCCGTGATCTTCGAATTCTTCGTCATCTTCGACCCAAATACTGACTCCCCGCCCATGACCCGCACGAGATCGGATTCGATTCCCTTGTAGACTTCGGGATCGAGATCCGGACGCTGCTTCCCAATGAAGTAACCGGCCACCACGGCTGCCCCGAGATGACCGGCCATCGCGCTCATCCGGTGGGCTCTGGCCATTGCATTGAGGCCCTTCACCAGATAGGAATCGTCCAGGGCGATGCCTTTGCCTGATTTGGTGTCCGCAGCGTGTGTGAAGTCCCCAAACGCACCGGGAATAATCAGTCCGCCTATGATACCCGTGGAAAGCTTGAGGAACTCCTTTCGATTCATTGTGCGATTCATAGTTAAATTCTCCCACTATATTCGTTTTGTTTACAAGCGATTCTACCAACTCTGCATTCAAGTGGTGATAGACACTGCCCAAGGTGGAGCGGAACAATCGGCCGAATCAGTCAAAACAACTGCCAAGCCTTAGTATCAAACTCCTTCTCCAGCTCCGGATCCTTCGCCCGCGCAATCAGGTCATAGTACGCAAAAGGATACTTGAAGACATGCCCGATGCCGATCGTCTTTGCCCCCCGCTTCTTCCAGTATTCCGTGTCGTCGGGACGCAGCTTGCTGAATTTGTGGTCCATGATCTTCCGATCATCCGGTTGCGGCCCCATGCGCGTCACCGTGACGTACTTGCGAAAAGCAGTCCGGCAGCTTTCGGCCCATTCGACGTCCCCCATCGCCGCCAGCTCGACCAGTGATTGCCCGAACGTTAGCATGTGCCCGGCGAAGCCCTGGCCAAAACCGACGAACCGGTCGATGGCATTGCTGGCTTCCTTCAGGATGAACCTGGACGCGGCCGCATCGTCCTTGAATTTGGGTGGATCGATACTATTGTCCGGTTTCACGTCGCGCCAAGGCTTGAAAGCCTCAATCAACTTGCACACCCCGTCTACGCGTTCGGGCGTCGCCGTTTCCGGCAGCATCCGAAACGCCTTGATGGCATGCATCGCGAAGATCGCATCGTGCCCCACCTGCCGTAACACGCCGCCCCCTTTCGCCAGCGATTTTCCCACGCGCTCCGTCGCATCTTTCACCGGATCGCCCTCCGGAAACGGTTTGCACAGTTTCGAAGTAGCCCAGTTTAGATTGAACAACTCAACGATCCGTGCCGCCGCAGCGTCGTCGAATTTGTTGTTGACGCACATCATGTGCGCCGAAATCATCGCGGCCCCCCGGTGCCCGTCGGCAAAATAGTTCATTTCGGGAGCCCGCGCCAGACCATTGATCCCCAGCCGCACAAGCCGCTTCTCCGTCAGACTGCGCTCCTCCGCCTGCACGTCGCAGCGACCGTTCAGGAATAACCCGCCCACGAAAGCCGCGCTGGCGATGCCAAACTCTCTTCGATCAAGTGTGTAGTCCATTCAGATGCCTCCTGTGGAATCACCGCACAGACAATGGAATCAGCTTCCGATTTCATCATAACCCACATTTCCCGTATGGGTTGAGCCGGGAGACGCTCCAAGCTTGCAATAACTCCAGTTTAACATCACCCCCCCCTGTGTCTAGCACACGCATTTTCTTGCTGGTTTTCCTACTCCAGACCCGGCTGAAAACCAGAAAACGGTCGTTTGATTTGCAGTACCGAATTTGACGAGTTTCGCGAACAAAATCCTACAATAATCTCGTGTGGTGAGTTTTGATTCGGTTTCAGAAGTAGGTTGTCTGACAGATTTTGCTCTATAGGTAGATCCATTGGACCGAGCATCAGTCCTCGAAAACCAGAGTGAATATCAAAATACCTAAATGGCACTGTAGAATCAGTATTACACTCTGCTAGTAATATCAACAGAACCCAATGTTTTCGAAATCAACTACCCGTAAGATTAATTCGAGTTTATATCGTATGATTGCGGCTTCTATCATGTGCCTGCATAGCTGATAATGGAATTTGAAGAAGTGATATTCATCTGTTTCCATGATATCAACCCGTGTTAAATTTATTTTGGGTCACGCTGCAATGCCTCAAATACTTATCGTCGAAGATCAAACGAATCTCCTACGGAGTATTATGCGCACATTGAGCGAATCAGGATTTGAACCAGAAGCTGCAGAAACACTAGGCACGGCAACACAAAAAATGTCTTCAAGAATTGATCTGGTCGTATTAGATCTAATGCTACCCGATGGGTCCGGTCTGGAATGGTTGAAGCAACTGCGCGTGACGGGGAACAAAACCCCCGTACTGATTTTAACAGCCCGTGATTCCATTGAAGATCGTGTTTCCGGACTCGATACGGGTGCCGATGATTATCTGATCAAACCATTTGCCCTCGATGAACTGCTGGCACGCATCCGCGCATTGCT
The DNA here is from genome assembly GCA_022600195.1 of Planctomycetota bacterium. Taxonomy (GTDB): domain Bacteria; phylum Planctomycetota; class Planctomycetia; order Planctomycetales; family Planctomycetaceae; genus Gimesia. Next base: position 16,754 of record JAHZKX010000008.1, on the reverse strand, counting down.
GCGTCGGGACGCACAGACGAACGAGAGAGAATTCTCGTTCGGTGATCTGACAGTGAATCTGGTCACGCACATCGTTTGTCGGGGCGACAGGTCAATTTCCTTGCAGAACCGACAGCTGGAGTTACTGGCCTATCTGATTTCGCATGCCAATCAGATAGTGACGCGCGATATGATTTCCCGCGACGTCTGGAAAGAATCGACGGCGACATGGACCAACGTCATCGAGGTTCAAATCAACCAGCTGCGCAAGAAGATTGAAGAACCCGGCCAAGCCACCATTCTGCATACAGTGCGCGGCCAGGGTTATCTGCTGGGAGATCCTCCATGAGACAGCTTTCGATTCGCTGGCGGTTGACACTCTGGTACGCGTTCGCGCTGGCATTGATGTTATGCGTGTTCTCCCTCGTGCTCTTTCTGTTAGTCTGGCAGCAGGTGCTGGCTCGTACGGATACAGGCTTGCGCGAGGAACTGCAGGAAATCGGTTTGGAAGTTGAGCTGGCCGACAGCGTCACGGTATTCGCCGCGCAAGCCTCAGCACGATTTTCTCAGCACGAATTTTATGAGTTTATAGTCACAGATGAAACAGGCCGCATCATTTTTAACAGTACTGGGCTGAAGGAACCTGTGGTGACTTCGTCCCGGTCCACCACAAAGATGCCAGAGGAAAAACTGGAAACACGGGAACTAAAAGGCTTAGGCCCTTATCGTATTGCGAGCACTACCATGTCTGGCTCGTTCGGCACCTTGAACGTGCAGGTGATGACCTCTCTCATCCCACTATATAATGACCTGCACACCTTGCAATGGGCGGTTGCATTTCTGTTGCCGGTGGCAGTCCTGCTGGCGATTGCCAGCGGTCAGTTTCTGGCGGGACGTGCACTACGACAGGTCAAGCAGATTGTGGACGCCACCAATGCGATCAACATTACCTGTCTCGACCATCGGATTCAGGTCGCGAATCCCGATGATGAAATCGGGAAACTGGCAGTGGCATTGAACTCGCTGATAAACCGACTGGAACGCGCTGTATATGAAATTCGTCGTTTCACCGCGGATGCGTCTCACGAAATCCGCACGCCAATCGCCGCTTTGAGACTGGAAGCCGAGTCGGTCCTGTGCTCGCCGCGCACTCCCGAGGAATACGCGCAGACGCTGGCAGTTGTCGTTGAAGAAACCACGCGTCTGGGAAAACTGGCCGATCAACTGCTCAATCTCAGTCGACACGACGCCGGTATCGTGCCCTGCAATCATGACCCGGTGCAACTGGACGCACTACTGCGGGATGTGGTCGATCAACTGCAACCGTTTGCCAATGATTGTGGCGTGGCCTTGAACTGCGAAATCGAAACGGTATGCGAAGTCCTCGGCGACGACATCAGTCTCAGCCAGGTGTTTTTCAACATATTGGATAACGCAATCAAGTACACGCCCCGTGACGGTGAGGTAACGGCGCGTCTGAGTGTCTCGGATCATACCGCGGTCATCGAAATTCAGGATTCGGGATTCGGGATTTCTGCAGACGATTTGCCGCATCTCTTCGATCGGTTTTATCAGGCCGATCCTTCGCGTCAATACTCCGGTGGAGGTGCCGGGTTGGGTCTCTCGATTGCCAGGGCTGCCGTATTGATGCACGAAGGCACAATTGACATTCAAAGCCAGCTCGAACAGGGAACGATGGTGACGGTTCGTCTGCAATTATACACGAACACTGATGACTCGAGTTCAAGATCCGCAGACCGAATTACAGTGTGACATTCCTTTCACGTGAAGCAACAACCTGATCATAAGTGATTTGAGCGAAACAAAAAGTAAGAAAGTAAATTGAGATGAAAATTCTGAAACAAGTATTCGCTCTCCTGGCGTTTTGTCTCATTTTGGGGCTGTTGTTTACGATATGGAACCGCGATAGAAAAACGCAACAGGCAGCCACGTCGGCGAAATCTAAGCTGACTGTGAGCCATGCCAAGACCACTCACCCCGTGAATGAAGCGGATCTGAATATCATTCAGCTCAGTTCGGACGCTGACAAACGTTTGGGAGTGGAAACCCAGCCTGTGGAACTACGCTTAATGCCTCGTGCAAGACCCTATGGTGCAGAGATGATCTTGCCGACGGGAGCTTCTGTGATTGTTTCCGCCCCACTCGCTGGAACCCTGAAGCATCCTCATGATCATAAATTCCCACAGGTCGGACAGCGTATTAAAAAGGATGAAACGTTATTGGAACTGCTGCCTTTACTCTCGCCCGAGCGGTCCGTTTTAACTCCGGCTGAGAGGATTCGCTTCGCAGAAGCAAAAGTCGCGGTAGCGCAATCTCAAATCGATGCAGAGGGCCTACTTCAGCAGGCGAGTGTGCAGAAGGAAGCGGCGCAGATCCAGTTGGTGCGGGCCGAACGCCTGTTACAAAGTAACGTGGGAACCAGACGGTCCGTTGATGATGCCAAGGCCAAATTGAAGCTGGCAGACGAAGTTTTGGTGGCAGCGAAAAGTCGTAAAAAACTGGTCGACAACATTAAACTGGATGAAGACGCCGGTACGCTCAAGCCGCTCGCCATTCATTCTCCCCTGTCAGGTATTGTCCGTACCACGAACGTTCAACCCGGCCAGTTAATCGCAGCCGGACTCCCTCTGTTTGAAGTGATGAATGATGCGGTGCTGTGGATTAAAGTCCCCGTTTATGTGGGGGAACTGGATGAAATTGATATGAAACGCCCCGCGCGACTGACTCTGCTGGATGGTCGTTTAACAAACAAAGACATTCTGGGAAAACCGGTCTCGCTCCCACCAACGGCGATGCCGCTTTCGGCTGCGGTCGATATCTATTACGAAATCCCCAACGTCAATCATCAATTTCGCCCCGGCCAGAAAGTCTCAGCCCATCTGCCTTTGGTGGGGGAGACTAATGTGAAGTCCGTGCCTTGGTCGGCACTGATTTATGACATTTACGGGGGGCAATGGGTCTACGAACAAGTGGGAGAACGTCAATACGTTCGACGCCGCGTCGAGGTCGGCTGGGTTGATCACGACCGAATGGCGCTCTTACGCGGACCTGCGGTCGGTGCGCAGATCGTGACCGCTGGAGCAGCAGAACTTTCGGGAACCGAATTCGGTTTTGCGAAATAACTCAGTGGGCCAAAACGGAATTTAATTAGGTCAAAGTTGATTGACTGTTCATAATGTGTGGAGATAAACATGAGGTGGCTCGTTGAAACAGCCTTGAGGTTACGCATCGCGGTGATCGCCGCAGCGGTGTTGTTGATCGTAGGAGGGCTGCGGATGGTGCCTGAGATGCCGCTCGACGTCTTCCCTGAATTTTCTCCGCCTTATGTTGAGATACAGACCGAAGCCCCGGGGTTGTCCGCGGAGGAAGTCGAAAACCTGATCACGTTTCCCTTAGAGAACGCACTCATTGGTACGCCCGGCCTGGACACACTTCGCTCCAAGTCGGTACTCGGTCTGTCTTCGATTCGAATGCTGCTCACAGAAAATGTGGACCTCTATCGGACGCGGCAACTGGTGCAGGAACGTCTGGCTGTGGAAGCACCGCGTCTGCCGACGGTCGCACGCCCCCCGGTCATTCTGCAGCCGCTCTCTTCACTCAGCCGTATGATGAAAATCGGGATGTGGTCCGATTCGCTGTCGCAGCAGGAACTGTCGGAACTGGCTGTCTGGACGATTCGACCGCGGTTGATGGCGATTTCGGGCGTCGCCAATGTGGCCATCTGGGGACAGAGAGACAAACAGCTGCAGGTGATGGTAGACGTTGATCGACTGCGGGCGCATCAGGTGACTCTCGATGCCGTCTTGCGTTCCGCGGGAGACGCCGTCGTGCTCGATGCAGGCGGTTTTGTCGATACGCCAAATCAGCGGATGGCGGTACGCCAGCTTTCGCCTGTCAGCGGCCCAGAAGATTTAGCAAGAACAGTGGTCTCCTTTAATGGAGGCGCCGCGCTGCGTCTGGGAGATGTGGCTGACGTCAGGATCGGGGCGGCACCCGCCATCGGAGATGCCGTGATCAACGACCAGCTCGGTTTGCTGCTGATCGTCGAAAAGCAGCCGGCGGCTAATATTCTGGAGGTGACACGCAAGGTCGAAGCGGCTCTCGAGCTACTCAGGCCGGGATTGAAGGGGGTTGAAATCGATTCCACCATATTCCGCCCGGCGACATTCATCGAACGTTCGATTACGAATCTGACCAATGCGTTAATGATTGGTTGTGTGCTCGTGGTGATCGTACTCATCGCGTTCCTGTTTGACTGGAGAACGGCTGTCATCAGTCTGACGGCCATCCCGCTGTCGCTGATATCGGCGGTGCTGTTGATTCACTGGTGGGGCATGACTATCAATACGATGGTGATTGCAGGACTGGTCATTGCTCTGGGAGAAGTTGTTGACGATGCGGTCATCGATGTCGAAAACATCGTGCGCCGTCTGCGACTCAACCAGCTTGCAGAACGACCCCGTTCTGCCTTTTATGTTGTGCTGGACGCCTCAATGGAAGTTCGCAGTGCGATTGTTTATGCGACGGCGATTATCGTACTGGTATTTCTGCCGATCTACTTTCTGGAAGGATTGCCCGGTTCATTTTTTCGACCGTTGGCGATTGGTTACATCCTGGCCATTTTGGCATCGCTGCTAGTGGCGATCATTGTGACACCGGCCATGTCACTCCTATTGTTGCCACGCAAGCAGATGAAACAGCATGAACCTCCTCTGACGCGCTGGCTGAAAATTCCCTATCGAAACATGTTGCCGTGGTTCGCGGTACGTCCTAAGTCGGCCATCAGTATTCTGACGATCTCCTTTGTTGCGACATTTGTGTTACTGCAGAGCCTGGGACAGGAACTGCTACCAAACTTTCAGGAGACCGACTTCCTGATGCACTTTGTTGAAAAGCCGGGTACCTCGATTGAAGCGATGGACCGTATTACGATCAAGGCAAGTCGTGAGCTACGGGCCATTCCAGGCGTGCGTAATTTCGGCAGTCATATCGGCCGCGCTCAGGTTGCCGACGAAGTGGTCGGCCCGAACTTTACCGAACTCTGGATCAGCATTGATGAAGATGTGGACTACGACGAAACGCTCGCCAAAATCCAGGCCGTTGTCGACAGCTATCCCGGCCTTTATCGTGATGTCCTGACGTATCTGCGAGAGCGGGTCAAGGAAGTCCTGTCGGGAACCAGTTCCAGTATTGTGGTGCGTATCTATGGTCCCGAACTGGAAACACTGAGAAATCAGGCGCATGAGGTCGCTGCAGTCATGGGTGAAATTGACGGCGTGAACAATCTCAAGGTCGAACCTCAGGTGCTGGTTCCTCAAGTTGACATCCGACTCAAGCCATTAGCCGCCGAACGATTTGGATTGACTCCCGGTCAGGTTCGACGAGCGGTCACAACGATGCTGCGGGGGACAAAGGTCGGCGAAGTTTTCGAAAACCAGAGAAAGATGGATGTCATGGTCTGGGGGACTGAAGCATCTCGCACGGATCTGGATGCACTGCACGAACTAAGAATCGATTTACCTAACGGCGGGCAAGTGCCCCTCAAAGATGTCGCCGAAATCGGTATTGTCCCAGCTCCAAATGAAGTCAAACGCGAAAGCGGTTCACGACGAATCGACGTCACCTGCGATGCCAAAGGCCGGGATCTGGGTTCTGTTGCGCGTGACATTGAAGCCGCTGTGGGCGGCATGCCCTTTGGTCGCGGTTATCATCCCGAATTCCTGGGAGAATTCGCCACCCTGCAGGAATCGCAGAACCGACTGCTTCTGATGGGAGCAGTCGCGCTGATGGGAATTCTGCTGATTTTGTATATCGACTTTCAGTCTGCTCGATTGACGTTAATGGTCTGCCTGACGATTCCGTTTGCTCTCATCGGCGGCGTGATTGCTGTCTCATTGGCGGGGGGCGTACTCTCTCTCGGCTCGCTGGTGGGTTTCATCACCGTGCTTGGCATCGCCGCGCGGAACGGTATCATGCTGGTCAGTCATTACCGGCATCTTCAGGCGGTAGAGGGGATGTCGTTTGGTCTCGAACTTGTGATTCGAGGTGCTGAAGAACGCCTCGCTCCGATTTTGATGACCGTCCTGACCACATCGCTGGCGCTGTTGCCTCTTGTAATTTCGGGGAACAAACCAGGACACGAAATCGAATATCCGCTGGCAGTCGTCATCATCGGGGGGCTCGTGACCTCGACCATATTGAATCTCCTTCTGCTGCCGCCGCTGTACCTCTTGTGGGGAAAACAGGCAATGCTGAGCACCGAAAATACTGTTGAGGCAGAATTCAGTCGGTCCTCGCTCCAATCAGACCAACCCGGACTGTCAACGTAGGTTTCCTAAAGTGATTCGTAGAGTCCGGCTTTCATCATCGGGAAGATTAACTCTGACTTAAAAAGGGACTTCGGATTGAATCGATGCTGTGTATTTTGACGAAAGGAGAGAGTAAGGCGTTAGCCTGACACATGGGAATCGACGGAGTGCTTCCCTCTTGGAATATCATTACTGGATAGAAACGCCATGATGGCTCGTCTTCACACTCTGATTTTGTTGCTGCTATTGGCATTCAGCGGATGCAGAACCAGCGGTTCATCTCAATCTGAACTGAGCGCAATGAAAGACATTTCGAGCACCCGATCCCCTGTGATAAAAACTCAGGCAGCCATACTCACGGTTCCTGCTGAACAAAAGCCGGATATCAAGATTCAAAAGGTGTCGTTAAAGTCTTCGGAATCGACTGAATCGGAAATTTCTACTTCAACACCCCATTTTGCAAGTCAGTCATTGTCTGTTTACGATAGCATCTCTCTGGCCTTGGAAGGTAACCCAGATCTGGTTGCCCTCCGTGAAACGGAACAAGTGGGCGTTGCTACTGTGGGAGTCGCGGAAACTTATCCATTTAACCCAATGGTACAGGTACAGGTCACTCCCAGTCAGGAAAATCGAAGGATTCCCAATAGAGGACCGGGAACCACTTCACACTATGTATTACTGATGCAACGAATTCAGTTAGCACACCAACAGCAATTTCGCGAGGATGCCGCGCATTCATCGTTAAATGGAGTACGTTGGAATATCCATCAGGCCGAACTTCAAACCACTTCGCTAATTGCGCAGTTATATTTCACAGCCCTCTATCAGCGAGGACTCCTCGATGTAGCTCGAGCCAGCCAGAATAATAACGAGCGTTTGTTTGAAACGTTGACGAAGCGATTTGAGGCTGGTGATGTCTCTGGTGCTGACCTTGCTACGGTTCGCATCGACACTCGTTCCACAAGCCAGCAATTACGATTGGCAGAAGCAAATTATCAGACGGCGCTGCGCAACCTTCGACGTCAGTTGGGGCTACCTCCAGATTCACCCGAAGAGATTGAAGGTGAGCTGAGAACGATCAGATGGCTACTTCCCACTCAAGGGAATGAGGGATTGATGATGTCTGAAATGGGCCTTCAAAGTGTGAATCTTCCCATAGACAACAAGGCCTGGATGGCGAGTTGGGCAGCATCCCGTCCTGATGTCCTTGTGGCACATGCGAATATCGATGTAGCATCAGCCAATTTAAATCTTGCCACTGCAGACCGTGTCCCCGATCTGACAATGGGACCCTATTACCAACAAGATCCGGATGGATTGGCACGTTTTGGTCTCCGAGCTGAACTGAACCTGCCAATCATTAATACAGGAAGACCTCTCGAAACACAGCGAATGACCGAACTAAATCAGAGAACTGCGGTTTGGCGTCAGACACTTCTGAGAGCTGAGCTGGAAGCACAGGCGGCATTCGAACGATACAAACTCGCCTTTGAGATACTTGCTAAAGAGAAAAACTATAACACTTCAGAGTTGCCACAAGAGTTGCAAAGCCTGGAGAAACAATTCCTCGCAGGAGAAGTGGATGTTGTTCGTATCATCCAAGCACGAACCAGCATTTTGCAGAATCAAAGAGCACAACTCGACTTGTTCAATGAACTCGCTCAGTCTGCAGCACTCCTGGTTGGCGCAACCGGAATGCCGTTGGATTTGATCATCGGATTATGATGACTGGTGGGAACTCACCAGCGGTATTCAATAGCAATACCCGTCGCACCGGGATACGAAATCGGAAATACTCTCCAGTTTCGATCTGCCTTCTGTGTTGCATCGACGGCGTTCGTGGCAATCCAAGCCATCCACCAACCGAGAAAAGCCTGTGAAGGATAGTGGTGGTTATCATTGATTCGAGACAAAGGTGCTAGCGTGGAGCCGGCATAGAAAGCCAACTTGAGGAGTGGTTTTTTGGTCATCTTAGCAGCAGCCAGAAATGGAATCGCCCCCATAAAACTGTGACCGCTTACCCCGTTATTGTCTTGAAATGGTTGCCATCTTGAACCGGAACTTGTCTCTCCCGGGCGCGAGGCACCAGTGAGAAATTGCATGGCGAGCATCGGAGGCGTACCAACGAGGATCGCCCGAATCGAACGTTGTCCCCATTCGCCTGTGATGTTGGCCATTGGGACTCTCTCAAAGAGTTCTCCCACCACCCAGGCTGCTGCGAAAACTGGTAACGTGTAGCGACCATTACCCAGTTCTTTTTGCGCATGCAACGTTTCGATCCAATCGTCTGAGCTCGCACTGTGAACGCTGGTCTGGAAGTGATTTTGGATTCCCTCGTCAATTGATGTATTTGCCATGATGGCTCCCACGCCGAGCCCGCCTGCTAACCAGGTGAGTGAATTTTTTGAATAGTAGTTGGTATGGTCAGATTTAATTCGTTTCCAGAGAGTCAGATTTTCTAACTGCATGTCGTCGTCGAAAACAGAATTGAATCCAGCGGGTTCATCTGGAAGGTTGTTTGACAGGAATCCCTCGATCGTGACCAACCCTAGTGGTTCGTTTACCTCTCCAGAGTGAGTTGTCCCCGTTTCAAGCTGCTGATGTAGGGGGAGAGAGCTGATCGGGTCTGGCGTCAGCTCAAACCAATTCGGATAAGACGAACTGTCACCAACAACGCTGGCAATTCCCAATTCAGTATCATCATCTTTCATTGGATCACTGATCTGTTGGTAACCTGATGGTTCAGCGATTTCACTGATTTGACCTGATATGGATGATTCGATTCGAGTCGTCTTTGTGGTGGTGATACATCCTGTTAATAGAACGAGCGCGCTCACACTCAAAGAGACCAGCAATTGGAATTCTTTCGCCCGGCATAGCGCATCTCGTATTTGCAATGTCAGCTTTCTCAGTGGATTCATTAACTGCTACGTGCTAAAAAAATTAGGTAAAAAAGTGACCAAGGTCGAGATGAAGTTGGGAAGGAATGCACGTCAGTCAGGAAATCTCAGACAAAGAGAACCCAAATGATGAGATCAAATAGAGATGAGTCAGGACTATGTAAAACGTGCTAATCCTGCTCCTAGAGGACCGCTCAAGAAGATTCTTCTGACAGTAGCTGGTTTCAGGATTATCGAATTCTGAAAGAGTAACCTCGCTCTTATCAACCGGAACCAGGAAACCATCGATCAGAATAATATAGTTCAAAAGCTGATTGAAAAAGTGATACAGCGTTTTGCAGCATATCAGAGTCAGGGGAATCTTTTTGTTCAAGCTGATGGCTGGATTGATCAAGCTCGAAGCCCTCTGCTGATTTACCAAACCCCAGAACGACCATGCGATTCTGAGAATCGAGTAATGCCACGTCGTGGTTATGCTGCATGACTGCGCGCCCTTTCTTTGGATCAGCCAGAACCGCATCGTAGCCGAAAAAGACAGACCGATAATCGCCGCCAAGTCGCCCCATAATGGTTGGCGCGATATCCAGTAAGCAAGCTAAAGTATTGCAGCGTGTTCCCCGGTCTTTTCCATTCGGTTGAATCATCAAAACCGGAACTCGATAGGAACTCATTGGAAAAAGCTGACTACCGGAAACTCGGGCTCCATGATCACCCATTACAATGAAGATTGTATTGCGATAGAAATCGTGAGACTGTGCTTCACGAAAGAAATAACCCAGTGCCCAATCGGCGTACTTTACTGCGTTTTCGCGTGTTTGTTCCTTATCAGGAATTCGACCTTCTGGATATGTGTAAGGCCGATGGTTGGATACCGTAAGGATCGTGGCAAAAAATGGATTTCCAGTTCCGTGTAAATCATCGAGTTCGCCAAGAGCCTTTCGAAATAAGTCTTCATCACTGACTCCCCAGGCGTTGGCGAAGAGAGGGTCTTTAAAATCAGATTGTTCAATGAAATGGTTGAAACCGTTCGCCTTCATGAATGAACGCACTCCGTCAAACAGCCCACGGCCTCCGGTCATAAACAGCCGCTCGTATCCACGCTTGGCAAGAACGTTTGCCAGAGTAAACACACGGTCGGAATGATCTCGTTTAAGAATGGACTCGGTGGGAATCGGTGGCATGGAGGTCAGCACCGCTTCCAATGCACGTGCAGTTCGATTTCCCGTGGCGTAGAAATTGTCAAATAAGATCCCTTTGCGGGTAAGCTCATCAAAGTGGGGTGTGAGCTTCCGGCCATCACCCAAAACACCAACAAAGTCAGAACCCAGGCTTTCTTCCAAAATCAGCACAACATTGAAATTTTGTTTAGGTCCGTCGGTGTCAACAATTCGGTCGACAGGATTGGTTGATCCTGTTTTCAGTTTGTCTCCCTCTCCTACAACCTGTTGTTGTAACCGTTGAACAGAATCAGAACCGTCGAGTGTGACATAATTTTCCTTGAATTCAAACCGGCAAGTCCAAGCGTAATACACAAAACTATATAATCCGTTCCAGGTGCATTCGTTTGCGACACGGTCGCGAGAGATCTGTCGACTGTCTGCTCCGATTGTGGACCATAAGATCATCATCCCAGTGAGGCAGCTTACCAAAAATCCATAACGCCGTTTCCAGGGCATTGGCGTTGCGATCCTCTTATGAAAATTCTTTCGCAATAGAAACCAGAGACTTCCTCCACAAGCACCAACAATGGCTATCAGGTCAATGAGTGGATATGACTCCCAGATATTACAGCAAACTTCGGTAGGGTAGACTATATATTCAAAGGCAATGTAATTCAGTCGCGATTGAAACTCATCGAAGAATATGAATTCTGCCATACACAGAAACGGTAGAAACAGGAATGCAATGACCCATGCCGCATCCAGAAACAAGCGGCTTGTCTTACCATCAATTTTGTGGTTAGAAACGATGGTAATGTGTAATAATTGAGGTATCACAAAGCACAACGCAACGAGAACATCGAATCGCATTCCAACAAAAAACAAACTGAGCCCATGCCATAGTGAGAGCTTTTCAAAATCAGCATAAGTAACCACCATGACAGTTCGCAGTAATAGAAGGTACGAAACAGTAATCGCAAAGATGATGGCAATCACTGAATACCGGCCCGACCATTCAGATAATGCGGAATACCAGTTCTGTATGGTATAAACGCAGCCGGAATGTTCCTCCAAAGCGCCTTCAGATAATTCGCCCGATGCATTTGGACCCGGATTGGATAATCCTGGAAGCGTGTTTGATGGTAGTGAAATATTTGACATGTATCGAAAGTCCTTTTTCGAAAAGTCTCTGTTTGGTGTAATACTGTCAGACAAGTGATCATCGATAAATGATTGCCAGCGGACAGATAGGGGAGCAAAGCGTCACTTCAAACGAATAAAGAGGTGTCTTAGTCCGTTTAACAGAAGTCATATTTACAATCCATTGTTCAATTTGAGTTCATTGGAATTCCTAAAGATTTAGTAGTTCATGATAAAAAAAGTAATCAAAGAATCTTAGATTCCTAAACTTTCAAACTACGCCAGTTAATACTTCTATAAGCGAGGGATATTCCGATGATGTTCAACCCTGTCAGCCAAGTCGATTCACTAACTCGAATATCTGTACTGAATTTTGTATTTGTGCTTTGCATCACAAGAAGCTCAACTCCTAATATCTTAGTAATTGCGATCAAAAAAATGGATATTTGAATTTTCATTTAACTAGTCGTCATCGACACTCTCAGGTGACTGATGTTCCGACAGTTCGTGCAGTTCGATTCGGTGGTCGAAAACTTCGAAGTCACGAGCGGGAATATCAAAGTCATGTAAAACGCTTGCAGACCAAGTTGGCCAAGGCGACCAATTTGTACGAGACGATGCAAGCACATCAATTGGTAGCCACAAAAATCCGATCAAGGCTGCCAACATTACAAGGCTGAAATACGCCGCCGGACCCGAAATGCGGGATCGACCATCGAACTCTTTACTCTTTGCAATTTGAGTGAGGCGGCGAGCGCGTTTGGCAACGATGCTCTTTCCTCTTCCAAATGCCAGTGATGTGGGTGTCTCTTCCGCTCGCGATGCACCGTATTCCATGATTGTAAGTAATGTTTGCAAATACATGACGATATCTGATGGTGAATCAATTGCCGCCTCATCACAGGCGAATTCCCGACTAATGGAAGACTGCTGCGATGCCCACCAAACCATTGGGTGAAACCAAAAAATCACTTCCACTACACGCTGTAGAAATAATTGCAGCGGATGTCCGGTTTTGAGATGCTCTAATTCATGCCGGATGATGAAGTTGAGTTTCTGACGATCAAATCCGAGCAGATATTCCGGTACTACAATGTAGGGATAGTGGAACTGGGAGCAAAATGGAGTCGTCAACCTTGTACTTGTTAATAATCGAAGTCTTTGTTTCGATGGAAAGGATGTCATTTCAGGAATGTCGCTTTGATTCTCTTCAGAAATAAATTCATCGAGATCAACAGGTTGGCAAGTATTGAGAAAGCGATAGACTTGAAAAGAGCGAATGAAAAATACCATCAAGGAAACAGCAGCTCCGGCAAGCCAAACAAAGAATAATACTTGTCCTAACAGCATTTCTATTGTTACAAGTGCTGTTGCGTGTTGTGTATCAATTGAAGCCCAAGGCTGAAAGAATCTCGGATGGGGTAACAGCAGGGCCATTCCGATCAGCGAAAGTAGAACCACATAACAGACGGTCCATAAACGACACTGCATTCGTTCGCTATTTACGAGCCGTCCTAACCAATGGGCAACGATAATGACGAGCGCAACTTGCACAGAAAGTGAAACAGCCAATTCAAGGAATTGTGTTGATGTCATGAATCTTTCTCCAAGGATTGAATTGCCTGTTTCAATTCTTTGATGTCCGACCGCGACATTGAGTCGCTTTCGACGAGACTGAGCACAAGCGACTTCACCGATCCGCCGAACAGCCGCTGAGTGAAGTCGTCGGCCATGCTGCGGCTAATTTTTTCGCGAGAAACCGCTGGCTCATAAACATAGGCGCGACCTTCCTTCATCCGTCGGACGACTCCGCGTGTCTCGTCCAGTATCTTCAGCGTTGTCATGACGGTCGTATAAGCCAGTGGGCGTTCGAGAGTATCGACGACATCCTGCACAGTGACACGTTTTTTCCGCCATACAACATCCATTACTTCAAGTTCGCAATTGGTCAGATGAAATTTAGGCATATATCATTCCTTCCACGTGAATGAATCACTAAATTTAATGTCGAAATAAAATTTCAAAAAGAGAACTATATGCATTGGGAATATTAGATGGTTTCGAGATCAATACTTTATTGCCCGACGAGCCATTTGTTGGTAGTTCGAAGAGTTCATGTTTTCCGAGAGCATCGAAACTCGGCCATCGGCCCACAGAAAATTAGCACCACCTGGATGGCGACTGGAAAATTCACACTCATCACAGGAATTGCAGTTAGGGGTAGTCATTGCCATTCCAACGAGTCGGCAGGCAGCATCTTCGCCAGAGGAGTCTACGCCGAGCCACGTTGATGGTACTTTTGCCATCGTTCGTTCTCCCACAATGATGGTGTTGCTTAAACCTCGCCTTAGTTCGACAAAGCGGACTGGGCTCGATTCAAGGAACGTACCATCTCCAAGCGGAGCAGGAATACTATCATCGGGCTCGATCGTTCCGAATACTCCAATATAGTTCGCAGTTGGGAGTTCTAACAGAGGCGACATTGTCACTGATCCAGCTAATTCATTCTCCTTAAAAAGCATAAAGGTCGGATCTGTAATGTCTGAGGGGCAGAGGAAGTTTACAATAGAAGTGCTTCGAGCAGACTGATTTAATAAGTGACTGAGAATCTGATTGCGATTAACCTGATCGTAGATTGCCCGTTGTTCTAAATAAGGTAGCAGCGTCACGGCCCAGCTATAAGCAGATTGCTTCGATGCCTCCCATTGCCAGCCAGGTGGCATACAATTGTTGGTATCATGGTAGGAATGAAGCGCGAGACCGATTTGCTTGAGCTGATTTTTGCACTGTAATTGCCGTGCAACTTCGCGGGCAGAACCGATCGCCGGAAGGATCAGCCCCATCAGAGTACCGATGATCACAAAGGTTACAAGTAATTCAAGAACCGTAAAGCCACGACGTGATTGCCGAGCTCGAGACAGCTTGTTGAGAGATTTAAATCCACGAAGGCTAAAACATCTCAATTGCTGACGTTGCGAACATTCGCTGATGCCGGTCAGCCCATTATGCATGAGTCGAAATCCTTTTCATCTCTTTCCATTTCACTAAGAAGTCACTTTCTACTAATCCTTTAGTATTTTGTCAAGTGGAAAACCTGGACACTTCGATGTGGGGATATTGATTCACTCATTAAAGTTCGGAATTTCTGAGCTCATTAAAATGACAAGTCAGCTTCTGTCTCCCAACACGAAGAGCATGACAACAAATCAACCAACCGCGAGCCACGAAGCGTGTGACAAAAAATCGAGATGCCTTGCCCATCTGCTTCAAGCTACTTTTCGTTCGTTTTATGGTTCGTTTTCGCGGAGAGCTGTTGAATCAATAAAGACAAACAATAAAAGCCCGATTGGATTCCGATATTGCCATCAGCGAAAACAAAATACGGGATTGCCGTAAAATCAGAGGTTTATGATACATGATGTAGGGGCGGAAGAATCGTCATATTCGAATCTTTTGTGGTCAAGGACTCCGGTTGCCGATTGTGGAATCGACCATCCTCCAGATCGGTTAGGGGCGCGGATTCAAGCAGAATCAATCACAGTCTATAAATTTAGAATCGTACCGCACTTACCAAATGTAAGGCAGCTTCTACTGAATGACTTGTATCATCATGAAAGAATAAAAGAGAACAGAATCTCTGAGAGTTATGAAAGAAGACTCATCTTATATGCCACATATTTCCTTTGAATTTAGCTTGGTTGTCTAATTTGTTAAATTTAGTTGAGTATCGAATACACCATGTTTTAGCTATTTGCACGGCGAGTCGAATCAACAGCGCATTGGTAAGTTGTTTTCTTTTCGTCTCGGGACGTGAATGAGTATAAGTGGCAGTCATCCCTAAACCGTGGCTCGCCCCATTCGTTGCAGAAGTAGAATGTCCCATCAATTCACTGCGAATCAACGGGTCTACATTCCCGTCCTGTAAACATGTGGCAAAGAGATGTCGCAGCGATTTGGGGGCTGTGAATTGAGGTAGTTCAATTTGCTTTGTTAATCTGATGAATTCCGTTCGAATTCGATCTGTTTTCAATGTGCCACAATCGCCCCAAATTGTTCGTGAGAATTTCATCCACTGACTTCTATCCATTGCATTACCTGAAACTTCCTCTTCTTTAACCACTCGTTCCTGAAGTAAGTTTTCGAGTTGTTTTTCAGTATATCCAGTCAACTGTGGATGTACGGAACTTGACGTAAAACGGCGTTGTAAAAAGACTGGGCCCGTGACTCGATCACCGATGATGATTTTCAGAACATCTCTCAGTTCATCAATCAGTGGAATTTCACGTTCATTGCGTGTCTTAACCTGCCACCCTAACCGAGGTTTATTTCGGACGTAGAGCATTCCTTTTTTCAGATCAATATCATCTGGAAGCAACAGGTGGATAAGTTCTCCTGGACGGAGCCCCGTCAGCATGAGAGTGAGAAAAATCGGGAACTGCCAGTCATCGCAGGCTTCTAGAAATGCCTTTTCCTGATCTGGACTGAAAATGGAAATGACTTTAGAGTTTTCTATTGGAATACGGTCCAGATCGAGAGCGGAGAAAGGGTTTTCGGCATATGGAGAAAGGTGCCGTCGTTTTATCGCATAACCGAACATACTTCGGCAGCATTGCAGAATGTATTTGATGCCCTTGTCCAGCAGAGGACGTTTCTGCGAGTTCTCATGGCCGTTCGGAGCCACTTTGATCGTCCGCAGGTAATGCACAAACTCCTCAGCGTGCCCGACCTGAAACAGAGATGTTTTTGAAGCGACACCTTTTTGCGCGATGAAATTGATGAGGTGGGTTGTCGCAGCCCGGTAGCGGCGGATGGTCTGCAATGAAGACCGTAGTACCTGTTCGTGATGTTTGAGCCAGCGTTTTTGTAAATCATCAATGCTTATCGGCTCGAAGTTGAAGACTGAGTGAGTATGAGACTCCAGTTGGGAATTAATACGCGCGGCCATCTGCCTTGCTTGCTCTTTGTCAGGACCAAGTTTGGGTCGCAATCGCTTTCCATTTTCATGGTAGGTGAGGTACCAGATTTTACCTCGTAAATCACCGCGAACTTTGCCGATACGGAATGATGTCTTACGATTTTGCTTTGATGATTGCTTCATCAACAGAACCTTTCAGAGAACCCCCGTGCCACAAAACGCCACAAATTGTGCCACAAAAAGGAAGCTCTGGAGCGGTCCAGATAAAGCAAATGCCGCTGAGTTATAGGGTTACAACTCAACGGCAATCAAATGAGCGGAGAGGGGGGGA
>JAHZKX010000007.1 GCA_022600195.1 Planctomycetota bacterium | reverse complement strand
GGCAACGTCATCACAAACAACGCTACTTTGGTCAGTTCGCCCTTGAGCCAGACATCGGCAAAACCATAATCTACCTGTGCTTCCCCCGGTGGATGGCTGAGCGGCAAAAATACTTCACGCGTTTTTTGCTTCCAGTTCCGTACCGCTTCCTGCACAATCGTGATTCCGCCCTGGAAACCATGTTCTGTTTTTAAGCGTTCCAGAATCCTCTTCGCAGAGTGCCGCTGTTTAGGGTGTGCCTTTTTATCACTCTCAAGAATTTCATGAATCACTGGCAGGAACGGTTCCAGCTTTGAGACACGAGGCTTTGCGCGGCGATAACCGGGCGGTTCGGAATGCGTCAGGATTTTCTGCAGTGTTTCCCAGTGAATATCGTATTCGGCACGAGCAGCCCGCTTGCTGATCTCACCGTTCAAAACCCGCCGCCTGATTTCGGCCCATTGTTGCATGTCTGTATACACCCTCGTCCCCCGCTGCTTCAGAAATCAGAACTCTCAACTATCAAGAGTTTGACTCATAAATCAGCAGGTGATCATCTGGGCGCTACGCTTTTAAAACAATTTACCACTTCCCGGTAGGCGCTACGTTTTCTGGCCGGTGTTTACAGCCAATACCGAAACAATCCCCGTGTATTGGCGCAGGAGACCCGACCCCTCGCCTGCACTGGTATTATTCCCATCGATGGACGGCATCGAACTAATTTGTCGTTGAGTTCTACGTTTTTTGATTGAACCAACACGCTGGTCATACTCTCGACGTAATTCCTGATTTAACAACGTGACTTCAGCTTCTTCCAGTTCATAAATGATCTTGGAAGCGGCCTTGGCTTTTTTTCCCACTTGGAATTGTTCCATGTGTTCCTTCTGCCGTCCAACTGCCATACGAATGACTTCGCGATCTTGTTCATCCACCGAAATACGCAACAATTCGTAATAAGTCGGCGGGCAATTCTTTTTAGGAATGCCTAGCCATTTATGATATGGATTAAATTCACCACTCATTATGGTGCTCCTCGATTTGAATAACTTGAAATTCAAAAACCTCACCATAGAACGGTAGTGCACCCAAGTCCACATAAAAACAACTTTCAATCAAAAATTGAATTTTCACTCGACACAAGTTGTCCCCACAATGTAAATTTAGAGAAAATAACCACTATAGAAAAGACGTGTCGGGTGATTAATATCAAGACATAATCAGATTTGGGCTCCCATTATAGAGTTTAAAGAGGATACCCTAAGTCGAAACAAGAACGCCGTAACAACAGGGAACCGTTGATACGAATTTCGCAAACAGGTTCCTGGAGCAGAATGTGTCTATCCCCACTGAAGAACAGCAGACAAGTGACTGGTCTGTTACACGTAAAATTCTCTGGTTTATATTATTTCTCGTCGTATTGGTCCTGTTAGCACCGGGGAACATAAGAGCTCTGAAACCAGCTGACGGGCATATATTTGACTTCTTTAAAGAGTGGGCGGCTGTCAAGAACTGGTCTGTGGGTATGCCCGTCTATTCCAATCAGGAACTGGCGATCCAAAAGCATCTTAATGCCGGCCTCTCGGATTCCGACGGTTTTTTTGACCCCTACAATACACACCCTCCCTCTGCAAACTTGATTTCGCTCCCGTTTTTCTTTTTGTCTTATCAAAACGCGCACCTGGCCTGGAATCTCGTCTCACTTGGCATGTTGTGCCTGGCTTTGGTTTGGATAGTAAGAGGGCTCGAATTTCGGCTGTCTGGCTGGTCGATTCTCGCGTTGTTTACCTTGCTTGTGCTCAGCGATCCACTCCAGCAAACCCTGATTCAAGGGCAGCCAAACCTGTTATTAACGTTGCTCATCGTCGGCGCATGGCGGGCAGGAAAATCAGGCAATACTTTCGTTTCAGGAATGTGCCTGGGATTGGCAACCGCGGTCAAAATCTATCCCGCCTATCTGTTTCTGTATTTCCTGGTGCGACGTGACTGGCGAGGTATAGCGGGGGGAGCTGTTTCCTTTGCTCTGATCACTCTATTGACGGTAGCCATTTTTGGTATCGATGCTTACTGGGATTATATAACCGTGGTATTGCCTTCGATCAGCAACGTCACTAACAACTGGGGAAATGCGTCGCTGCTGTCTTTCTGGGAACGACTTTTCAGCCAATCAACGTCCACTATTCAATCGATCAACGATTCACCAGTGCTGCTTCAAATTTCTGTCTGGTCATCGTGGCTAACCGTGACACTGCTTGCTAGTATCGCGATCTGGAAGACACGAACGGAAAAGTTCGGCGAACGCGCATTTGCGATTACCATCGTCGTCATGCTCTTGATGTCTCCCACAACGTGGCATCATTATTTCGTCACGCTGGCACTTCCAGTCGGACTGTTACTGGCCTTACATCGACCTCGCTCTGGCAAACGTTGGATCGTGAACCTCACGATTGCTGCTCTGGCAATCAGTCCCCGCATCATCTGGCTGCTCTTGATACGCCCACAAAAAGCAGAAGTGGCAACGGGAGCAATGCCCTGGGAAAACGGCGGCATGATCGCGCTTCCCTGGCAATCGCTCACGGCTCTTTCCTATCAGTGTTACGCATTACTGATCGTCATCGCACTGCTTTGGCCTACTAAAGCAACAGATCAAAGTAACGATTCGACTTAAGAGAAGCCTTATTGCAGAGGGGGTACGCGATCGCGACCGGGAAATGACACTCAGTCAAGCCGCACTTACCTGTAGAAAGTTGAACACGAAATTCGCAGCGTCTTGCAGATATCATCGATTTCGAGGCTCTTGTCAGCATGGAGCTTCTTGGCCAGCACGACTTTCGCCTCGTTGGCAGCGACCTTCGGGCGTCCACCGTTGCGGCCCCGTGCTCGCGCCGCCTCCAATCCCGCCTTCGTGCGTTCTTGAATGAGCCGCCGCTCGAACTGGGCCAGGGCTGAAAAGATGTTGAAAATCAGCTCGCATGAGGCACAAGTCGTGTCGATCGCTCCTTCGTTGAGTGACCGGAACCGTCCCGTACAAAAACCTCTTCATAACGACTTTTGCACGGGCTGATTCCGGAAGTCATGAAATTAAAGGAGCTTAGAAAAGTTCGAGCCTTCTATGGTGATTCAGAGGGAACTCACCGCTTTCGAACTTTTCTGGAGTAGCTTACACCGATATTTAAGGTGAGCTGAGTCAACTCTGAGGCCCTGCAGTCGGCGAAGGTTCCACAGAGCATTGAAATCGGTCGTCCATCGAATGTGAACTGTGTCTCAGCGGGGTATAAATAAAGTGACATCTCCTTATTTTACAACATGTTACCACCAAAGCTGATTCTACCGCGATGATCAAACTTTTTCATCCCCTGCTGACACTGATTGCGACTGCTTCCGACAGCCTGTTGGCCAAAACGGTTATACCGTCTTGCTCGCTTCTAAATCTAAATATGGTGATCTGTGAGTGATTCCCGAAAAATGATTCCCGACCACTGCCAGAACTGACCGCGAGGACTATAATCAACCGAGTTGAATTGATTTTCGATCATTCAATGTTTCATAAATTACGTGAAAAGTGATCGCCATTCGGCTCATAATTGTCCTAAAACCAAGGGATGGGCCATCCATGTCACAGGAAATCACTTCTGATATTATTGACTCCTTTACCAGCCAGCTGGAAGGTCACCCGATCTACGAAGCGATTGCTACGCTAGAAGACCTGCAGCGGTTCATGGAGCACCATGTCTATTCGGTCTGGGATTTCATGTCGCTGGTCAAGTATCTGCAGGGAGTGATCGCGCCGACCGGTGCACCGTGGCTGCCCCGCGGTGATGCCAGCGTGCGGCGGTTTATTAATGAGATCGTGCTGGAAGAAGAATGCGATGAAACCGCCGATGGCGAATTTTCCAGCCACTTTGAACTATATCAGGCGGCGATGACAGAAGTGGGCGCCAGCACGGAGACCCTGACAGAATTCATCACAATCGTCGATCAACAGGGAATCGAAGCCGCACTTCAGTTTCCCGATATGCCGGAACCGTCGCGGCAGTTCACAACCAAAACCTTTGAGTTCATTGCTGACGGGGCGCCTCACAAAATCGCCGCGGCGTTCGCGCTGGGACGCGAACATATTATTCCCGGTATGTTCCGTTCGATTCTGGAACAGACCGGCGTGACCGAACAGCAGGCTCCCGTGTTTCATTTCTATCTGAATCGGCACGTCGAACTTGATGGCGACTTCCATGCACCGCTTTCACTGCGACTTTTGAATGGTTTGTGTGAGAATGACCCCACGAAAATCGAAGAAGCAATCACTGCAGCGCAGGCCGCTGTGGAAGCGCGGCTGCGATTGTGGGATGGCGTTCTGGAGAGTATTCAGGCGAAGGTTTGAGAAACATGTGAAACAGGAATATTCAGACTACCTAATTCTGCTGAAGCTGTTCTCGATTTGATGATTTCACTGACTCCTTTCCTGCGGAATTACATCATGAGTTATCCTTTCGGAATCCGTTGATTATTACAACAAACATCGAGCGCATAGCTCACGGGAATATCTGCCGCCCTGCTCTGTCGAGCCACCGCCGGAATTCGAGACAATCAGGCTCGATGAGATCCACCGCGAGGAACATCTCGGTGGGCTGATCAAGTCCTACGAGCGAATTGCCGCGTAGATCAAATCGAAAAGCAAGCCATTTCTTCATGCTCAGCGTACGCGCGTTCGCTCCGAAAATGTCACAACCAACAGTCCTTCACGGCATACCTCGTAGGGTCAAAAAATTCAGCCGAATCTAATCTGCAGCCTCATTCAGCACATACACTTCACCTGATCCTACCATCTCAGCCGCTCGATGTTCCACAAACTCATGCCAATTCTTGGATTTGGAAAAACGACCCTATTCGCGGACTCCATATGTGTGCGTGGAAGCCATACGTATTCGCGGATTCAAGCTCGATTAGATGATTTCCGTCTGGACGGGCTTCAGCATGCACGTTTTAACCAACGAAAAGTAGTTTGAAGCAGATGGGCAAGGCATCTCGATTTTTTATCACACGCTTCATGGCTCGCGGTTGGTTGATTTGTTGTCATGCTCTTCGTGTTGGGAGACAGAAGCTGACTTGACATTTTAATGAGCTCAGAAATTCCGAACTTTAATGAGTGGATCAATATCCCCCGTCCGGTACAAAACATTCTTCGTAACGACTTGTACTCGGGCTGATTCTGGGAGCCGTGAAACCAGCTGTGACTTACCACTTAGTCCACTACAGTGAATCGGAGGTAACTCACGGCTTTCGAACATATGATTGGGAGGTCCACAGCAGTCGCGACACCATTATATAAGGTGAACTGCGTAAACTCTGCGGCCCTGCAGTCGGCGATGGTTCCGCAGAGAACTGAAAGAGGTCGTCAATCGAATGCGATCTGTGTCCCAGAGGGGTACAAATAAAGTGACATCTCCTTATTTTACATAATGTTACCACCGAAACTGATTCTATCACGATGATCAAACTTTTTCATCCCTTACTGACACTGATTGCTACTGCTTCCGACAGCCTGTTGGCCAAATACGCCCTCTGCCTGAAAAAAGAGAACCGGATTCTGCGGGACCGTACACCAGGTGAGATTCACACAAAACCTCATGAACGTGCGCAGCTGTTGAAATATGGCAAGCCGCTCGCAACAGCGATCAACGACCTGATCGCGATCGTCAATCCTGGGACTGTAAACAACGGTCACCAGAGGTCCAATTAGGCGGCCAGAAAGGGCCATTCGCGGGTCCAATTAGAGAAATGCTATCTCCATAAAACCCTTGATAACAAGGGTTTACAAATTCTGTTTCGGAGTCCCGCCGCATCCAGATAAACAGGGGCTGTTCATTATTGGACAGCTCCTGTTTTTTTTATTGATCCCGGTACTCGACGAGCACACGTATTCTTCAAAAGGCAGTAGTGCAGGGAACATTCAAGAGAGTTCTGAACGTTTACAAACGTTGTAGCGGCTTGAATACTAAAATGTAATCAAACCTAAAATGGCAACAATTCTGCTTCTTCCTGCACGGAAGCAAAAAACAGATCCGAATTCTCTTCCCACTCTGCCAGCTTGCGAACTCCGGGATCTAGAGTTTCTTCCATGACCCCGTAGGGTCAAAAAACTCAGCCGACCTGAATTTTCTGAACTGTTCTGCGATTGTGCCTCGTCTGATTCTCCCAACTCGGTCGCTTACAGTACTACAAACTCATTTGTTTTCCGGTAGCACTCAATAAACCACCGTTTTCGCTGACTCCACATAGGCTATCCGAAATCACATTTTTTGATAGAATCGAGCGTACAGCTCACGAGAATATCTGCAGCCCTGCTCTGTCGAGCCGCCGCCGGAATAAGAGATGATCAAGCTCGATGAGATATACTGCGAGGAACATCTCGGAGGGTTGATCAAGTCGTACGAGTGAATTGCGGCGTAGATCACATCGAAACACAAGTCATTTCTTCACGCTCACCGTACGCGCGTTCGCTCCTAAAATGTCACAACCAACCGTCCTTCACGGCATACGTGCCACGGCCCACGTCAGTTCTTTCGACAGATTTTGTTTTAAAGATTAATTGGCTGCGGGACTTAACGTGTAAAAGTCTATCTGTACTCGATGGGTGCAATTGCATTTGAATTCATTCCAGAATGTTGGACACGCCACTTTCACAACTCGTTTAACTGAATTTCTGAGAATCCTGTCAGACACTGCACGTGATCACCTGTTTCTCAACTTTGAAACAATTTGACACTCAACAATCAACGCAGCGTTTTTGTCTGGTTTTGAGCGCGCTCTTACTAATGGGGCAATCGTTTGCGATTCGCAATTTGGAATCAGACGTTGTATTCAAGTTCGTTCATATCTACAATAGTATATGTATTATTGACAAGATTTCAAAATCAAAGCGATGATTTAGTTTACGGTCGTTTTTCCGTATTTGAGTACAAAACGTGAATCATTTTCGTCTACATCGCCTGTTTGCCATATTGGTGATTGTGGCACTCAGTTCTGGCGGCCCGTGCATGGCGGCTGAGATACGCATCAGCCCCCCCTCAATATTGCTTGACAGCCCCGAAGCTTCTCAACAAGTTTTGGTGACCAGTGTCATTTCAAAAAACCAATCAAATGACCTTTCGCGAAATGTGAGCTACAAAATCGTCCCCTCAGGTCTTGCCAGCATTGATCAATCCGGGTTGCTGCGACCACTGACCAACGGCAAAGGCAAACTTGTCGTTTCCCATCAAGGCCAACGAATCAGTGTTCCGTTAGAAGTCCGATCATTGAAAACACCTCGACCTGTTTCATTTCGAAACGAAATCATACCAATCCTCACAAAAGCCCACTGTAATTCTGGTGGCTGTCATGGCAAGGCGGAAGGACAAAACGGATTCAAGCTGAGTATATTTGGATTCGATCCCATCTCAGATCATCAATCACTGGTGATGGAAAGTCGTGGTCGACGGATTTCAACAACCAGCCCTGAAAGCAGCATCTTGTTTCTCAAAGGCTCAGCACGCACACCACACGGCGGCGGACAAAAAATTGACCCAGGCAGTTACCGAGACCAACGTTTATTGCGCTGGATTGCAGAAGGTGCCCACTTCGAACAAGCCGACGAAGAAAGTGATCGCATTGTCAGAATTGAGATTGAACCAAAGGAACAAATCCTTCTGGCAAGTCAGACACAGCAACTGTGCGTCACAGCCATTAATGCAGCAGGCAAACGGCAGTGTGTTACTACGGAAGCAGAATACGAATTGAACGCAGCGTCTATTGCTGATGTCAATTCGTCTGGTTTGATTCAAGCCAGCCATATTCCCGGCGAAGCCGCCATTCTGGTTCGCTATCTGGGACATGTCACCATTTGTCGTATCACTTTACCACAACCTGGAGTGAAATTTGCACGACCTTCCGAAAATAACTTTATTGACAAACTGGTGTGGGACAAACTTGAACGATTGGGCATCGAACCAAGTGAACTGGCCGATGATACTACTTTTTTACGGCGTGTGTTTCTCGATAGCATCGGCACTTTACCTACGCCCGCTGAAGCACGCCGCTTTATTGCTGACACTTCGAAAAATAAACGCGAGAAGTTAATCGACCACCTGCTGGAGCGTCAGGAGTACGTTGACTATTCCACCATGCGCTGGCTCGATATTTTACGGGCCGATCAGTTAAAAATCTCGCCGCAAGGTACCGTTGCCATGCAACGCTGGTTGCAAAAGCAATTTACTGAGAATCGACCCTTCGATCAGTTTGCTCAAGACTTACTGACAGTTCAAGGTAACACCTCGGCTGAAGGTCCCGGTTCATTTTATAAAATCTTGAACAAACCGGAACTGGCAGCTCGATCCATCAGCCAGTTATTGCTGGGCGTGCGAATCGAGTGTGCTCAATGCCATCACCATCCTTCTGAACGCTGGAGCCAGGCCGATTATGTTGGTCTGGCCGGTTTCTTTACCGGGCTAAAACTCAAGAAGCTTCCCAACGGAGAGCAAGCCGTAGTTTCACTGGGAGGGAAAGATCTTCCCCATCCTCGTACTGGTGAGTTGATCCCAGCACGTGCCTTGGGTTCAGATTCAGCCCAGTTTACGAACGTTGTTGATCGTCGTCGTGTGCTGGCTGACTGGATGACTGCGGATGACAATCCATTTTTTGCCAAAGCGACCACAAATCGGATCTGGTCACATTATCTGGGACGAGGATTAGTTGAGCCGATCGACGATATGCGGACTACAAATCCTGCCACCAACGAACCACTGATGCAAGCTTTGGCCGATCATTTTCGTAAATCCCGCTACGACATCAAAGCTTTCACACGAACTCTGCTCAACTCTCGCGTATATCAATTAAGTTCAATGACGAAAGCGTCAAATAAAAGCGACATTCAAAATTTCTCGCATGCTGCCTACAAATCACTGCCTGCCGAAGTTTTGCTAGATGCGATTTGCCAAAGCACCGGAGTTACCGAAAAGTACAACGGCTGGCCGGAAGGCTATCGCGCCATTCAAATTTGGGATAATCGTATGCCTTCGTATTTCTTTCGCATTTTTGGTCGACCTGTTCGGGCTTCCGTCTGTGAATGTGAACGCAGTAATCAACCCAGTATCTCGCAGGCCATGCATTTGATGAACTCGCCTGAAATCGCCGCCAAAATTGGTCATCGACATGGCACAGCTCAGCGGTTGGCGCTGTCTTTGTCTCCAAGTGAAATCATTGATGAATTATATCTCGGCACTCTATCACGATTTCCGGTCGAAAAGGAAAAAGCCTTGATGTTGCAGGCCTTCGACGAATTGAAAGACAACCACCGTACTGCGGCGGAAGATGTGCTTTGGGCACTGTTGAACTCAAAGGAATTTGTGTTTAATCATTAGAATCAACTACTTAATATTACTTAACCCTGTGTTAAATACGAGGATTGAGAATGTTTAAAATCTCACTCGGGAATCGCGAAAGCTTAGCTTGCGACGGCATCTCACGCAGACATTCTCTACGTATGGGAGCCTGTGGCTTGATTGGAGGCTTAACGCTTCCCAGGATACTGGAGTTGCAAGCCAAAGCACCATTGGCGAAAACCCCTCAGGCCAAGTCTTGTATTTTCCTGTTCCTTTCAGGTGGCCCCCCTCATCAGGACATGTGGGATCCCAAACCCGAGGCACCTCTGGAAATCCGTGGACCTTTCAAACAAATTCAAACTAAGATTCCTGGCATCAATGTCACCGATCAATTACCACTCTGTGCCAAGTTGGTTGATAAATACACAATTGTGCGCAGTCATAGTCATCGCGATAATGGCCACTCAACAGGTTATCATTATGTGTTGACGGGGCGGAAACCCAATTTTTCTGATGGCGATAACCCTGTTCCAAATAACGATTTTTACCCATCAATCGGATCAGTAGTATCGCGAGAGCGAGGTCCACGCGGCGCTTTGCCGGCTTACATTAACTTACCACACCCGATGGCAGGTGGAGGTCCAGGCTTCTACGGTGCCGAACATGCCCCCTTTGTGATTGAAGCTGATCCGACACAACCTGATTTTGAAGTCAAGGATTTACGACCAGATAGAAATCTTTCACAAAAACGTTTGAGCTTGCGCGAGAAGTTGCTAACGGGCATTGACCAACTGGAACGCACGCGAAACAACGGCCAGGCAAAAGTCATGTCGACTTATTACGAAAAAGCGTACAACCTGATTGCCTCAACCGACGCGAAAAAAGCCTTCGACATTCATTCCGAATCAGACTCAACACGAGACGCTTACGGTCGAACACAAATCGGACAATGTGCATTGCTGGCTCGAAGACTTGTCGAAGGCGGCTGCCGTTTTGTCGGCGTCGATGCCCCCGGCTGGGACGTGCACTTCAACTGTTTTCCCAGTTTGCAAACCGATTTGATTCCCTACGCCGATCGAGCCTTCAGTACCTTAGTAAGCGATTTGGACCAACGTGGTTTACTGGATGAAACCTTGGTCATCATGATGGGAGAAATGGGCCGCACACCACGTATCAATGCAAAAGCGGGACGCGATCACTGGTCGATGGCACAAACCATCATCTTTGCCGGCGGTGGTATCAAGCCGGGACAGGTCATTGGAGCAACCGATAAACAAGCTGCTGCTCCCATTACTGAACCGATTGGAGTGAATGATTTGTTATTCACAATTTCAAAATTGATGGGCATCGATCCCGAAAAAACCTATCTTGGTCCATTAGGACGCCCCGTTCCCATTGTCGACGGCGGAAAAATGATCCGAGGCCTGGTCTAGTCTGTGTCTCAATTTACTGTAGCGTCTCCCCGACAATTTGAGACGAGTATAATAAAATGAAAGCCGCCATCGTTAAATGAGATGCGCTCTAGTAAAGTCAGACCTAATTTATTTTACCCCTCGAATATTGGGATGCGCCCTCTTTCTATGCTGCTCAGCGTTAGCTGTCAACGCCCAGACACCACCGGTAATCGGCTACATGCACCCTCCGGGTGGACAGGCAGGCCAGTCAACAGATGTCATTCTAGGCGGTTATGATTGGACGCCTGACATGAAATTGTTCGTACACGACAAACGCATTAAATTGAAAATCCTGTCGCAACCAGGTCCGATCATTGTACCTGAACCTCCCTATTGGTTCGGTAAAAAAGCACGTCGCGCACCTTTCTTATTGCCGCGAGAAACACGGGCGCGGCTGACGATTCCTGCGAATATTCCCCCGGGCGTAGTCCGCTGGCAAGCCGCCAATGCCAATGGTGCGACAGCTTCGGGAAATCTGATCGTTTCACACGGCCCTGAATTACTTGAAATCGAAAACCCAAAACAAACGCAGACTTTATCCAAAATCCCCATCACAGTCTCAGGGCAGATCAAGAAAATTGAAGAGGTCGACCGTTACCGTTTCATAGCAGAAAAAACAGGTCCAGTATCATGTTCAATCGTCGCACGCAAACTTGGGTCGCCCTTGAATGCAACGCTCGAAATTCACGACGTAAATGGACGCAAAATAGCCAGCGCTATCGATACTGCCGGCAATGACTCAGCGTCTATCACTTTTTCCGCCCAGGCGAAACAATCTTATACAATCAGCGTGTACGATGCCGATTTTCGTGGTAATCGTAAATTCGTCTATCGGTTATCGATTACTGCCGCTCCGCGTGTGGTGGCTGCCATCCCAGCCGCCGGTCGACGTGGCGAAACAAGACTTGTTGAACTGGTGGGGTTTGGTGTCGCTACCGGCGCTTCGAAACTGGAATCCGTGATGCGAAAGATTAGCTTCCCGACTGACAAGTCCCTCAAGTCGTTCCCGTATCAACTCAAAACCCCTTACGGAATTTCCCCCGCATTTTCACTATTGGTCTCTGATCTAACAGAATCAGTGGAGAAGGCGGAAGCAACCCCGGAACTCAAACTCCCGGCTGCGATTACCGGTGTACTCAACGAACGATTTGGTAACGACGTATATCAGGCTTCCGGAAAGAAAGGCGACCTCTGGTCGATCCATCTGTCAGCGGAAGAGATTGCTTCACCGCTTGACGTTGAGTTAACGGTACGCGACTCCAATGGAAAAGAACTGGCGCGTAACGACGACATTCCAGGCTCAACCGACGCCGCTTTACATTTTAAAGTACCCACAGATGCTAAATATCAACTCGTCGTGAGCGACATATCTGGCTTGAGCGGCCAGAAATCATCTGTCTACCGTATGACAATCAGAACAACTCAACCCAGTTTCAGACTAACGGTCCCGGAACTTTTGAATGCCCCTTTGGGTAAAAAAATAAAGCTTGCCCTCAAAGCAATACGCAGCGGTGGTTTAAATGAACCGGTTTTGATTTCGCTCATGAATTTGCCACCCGGCATTACGACTGCCAAAGAGCTCATTATACCCGCTGGTAAATCCGCCCTCAGTATTGAATTGGACGTGGCTGCGAATACCGCGGCCTCGGCTGCGTTAGTCACAGTCGTTGGACAGGCAAAAACGAAAGACAAAAAAACTGTTCGATTTACTTCCAGTCCAGTATTAATTGCGACAACAATCCAACCGCCATTCACAATCGATGCGGAAGGCAAAGATGATGTCACTAAATGGCCCCGCGGCACAACATTTCCCGCGCCGGTATTGATAAAACGCAATCCAGGTTTTAAAGGGGGAATCAATTTGGAGATGACTTCGAGGCAAGGTCGCCATCGCCAGGGTATACGTGGGCCCGAGCTGACCGTGCCGCCAAGCGTTGAACGAATTCTCTATCCCGTTTTCTTACCCGAATGGCTGGAAACGACACGCACCTCACGGATGGTTGTCAATGGTGTCGCCAAGGTCACTGACCCGAAAGGCAATGTCCGCTATTCATTGACACGACAGAAAACACGAATGGGATTTCTACCAACGGGCGCACTGTTGAAAATTTCCTCGAAAAAAAGTGAGTTAAAAGCAATCATCGGAAAGCAATTCATTGTACCAGTTAAAATCCAACGGTCGCAGAATCTGATGGAACCGGTTCGCCTTGAACTCCTTAAAGACCATTTAGAATCCACGTCGTACATAAGTGATACACTCGAAGTCGCCAGCAATCAATCACTGGCTGCCTTCCCCATCACTGTCAACCCCTCCGACGTTACAGTGGAAGAATCCAAGATCACCATCCGGGCAACGGCGTTGCAAAATGGCACGCTCCCCGTCGTCTCAGAGACCACGGTCATTCTACAGTTAAGTAAATAACTACCGTCAGTCCGCGCTACAAATACGCGTGGGGTCAAAAAACTCAGCCGACACTGACTCGCTATAGATATAGCGAGTTTAGGTACAAACGGAATGCTGTGTTTCGGCCGAAGCGACCATTGAAATTGTGGCTCGCATCCCAGATCTACGGCCAATGTGCAGATCAGGGCGTACCATGAGCGACACTCTTCAGCCCAAGCAAGTCAACAGCTCAAGCGGCATTGCGATAATAGTACTTCAGCAAGCCACCAAGACGATCACGGCATTCGATCTTGCCAGCCTGTGATCCGATTCCATCAACAGGTTCGATGAGCTCGTTCTGTAGCCCGTAGGGTCAAAAAACTTAGCCAACCCGTATTTGCATGGGTATTTGGGACTTGAACTACTTCTGATTCTCCCATCTCGATCGTTTATGTAATTCCATCAACTCATACGTATTCCGGTACATGCCTTGATTCACCGTATTCGCGGACTCCGTACGCGCCAGAGCAACCCATACCTTTCAGCGAACTCGAGTTCGATGAGAAGATTTTCGTTTGGCCGGCCTTCAGCATGCACGTTTCAACCAACATTTGCTGACGTAGCGAGGAACGCGTGGACCAATCCAACGGCGAGCCTACTCAACACGGACTTCCCAGAAGACACTTCTCACCGTAGTACGCGATTTGCGCCCGACCCTTTGGCCTGAGACACTTCCTTGTTGATAAGCAATGACCCCAGTACAATGCCGGACGGGAATTCCCTCTGAGCAACATCATCGCTCCGAGTGGAGATTTTGATCCCCTTCCGCCACCTCAGCTAGTGAAAGTGTCCATGAACCCACAACCACTATTTGATCGCCGCCGATTTCTCGGTACGGCCGCCGCAGTCACCGTTGGCGGCTTGCTCAGCCCTGACATCTCGGCCGCCGCCTTGTCGGTCTGGCCTAACTGCTTGTACAAAGCTCCGCGATTGCGATAGGTCGTCGGCTCTGTGGGAACGAGCCGAATCGCTTCATTGTAATCGGCCAGTGCCTTGTCGAACTCCATTATTTTGAACCAGTTGAAGCCCTCGCGTCCTTTTCTTGAGCCTGTCGCTCACGCTCCTTAGATTCAAAGCAAGAGTTGGCGACAAATGGAATGACGCGATAGTTGAAATATTTCTTTTTATTTGAACACCAGAAGGGAGGATTTGTTGAAACGAATCACATTGAAAGTAGGTAGTGGTATGTTAACTGAGAATAACTCCATCGCTAAGCAGCGTATGCTTAATCTCGTCTCATTTATCGTCAGGCTGAAGCCGCATTACGATGTCATTCTTGTCTCTTCGGGTGCTGTCTCGTCAGGTTATACCGCCCTAAAATTAGACCGTAATAAAAAAATCAGCAAAAAGGTACTTGCCGCTGTTGGTCAGCCGATTTTGATGAGTAACTACAAAGCATTGTTTGATATTTATGATGTGAATACCAGTCAGATACTGATGACCGAAGAGAATTTTGATTCAGTAGCCCATATTGATATCTTCCGCCAGATTATTAATGCCCAGATGGAGAACGACATCCTGCCGATTGTTAACGAAAATGATATCACCACCATTTCTGAGCAAGTCTTTGGCGATAACGATCAGTTGTCCGCACATGTCGCCCATCGTAGTGACTCTGATATGCTAGTTATCCTTAGTGATATTGACGGTTACTATGATAAAAACCCCACCGAGCATGATGATGCGGTGATGCAAAAATTAGTCTCAGAAATTCCTGAACTTGAGTTGAAACAGGTCGATTCTCCTAATCACGAGTTTGCCAGCGGCGGTATCGTAACCAAGCTTAAGGCTGCTAAGTTTATGTTAGATCAGGGCCGCGAGATGTTTCTTTGCAATGGCTACGATCTTACCTCAGCGGAGGATTTTCTGATGAACGGTCAGCATGACAAGGGAACGCTGTTTTCCCGCACCCGCTCTGACTCGCTTCAATCGTTGGATACCTAGCTGCGGTGGGTCACATCGACCTCAGACTCGAAACGGCAGTTCGTCAATGGCCACATACGCGGTGCTTTTGAGCAGATTTGCGAAAGGTACTAAGTGCTGGCGGTGAATCTGATCGCCCGCACGAAGGGCACTTAGCTAAATGCCCTCGATTACCCCAAAAAAGAGGGAATATTGCCACCTCGCTAACACACTTCGGTTTCATCGTTCGGATGCGAATTATAGCAGTTCCCAATTTCAGGAGGTTGGACAAACACGTGCAAGATACTGGCCTCTTGTAACTTCAGCGGTGTCTCACCGACGAACTCACCTCTTGCAGTTTGCCAAAGGTCTCCCCGAGTAGGACGTATCAGTGACACTTCGCGCTGAGAGGATAGCTGTAATATGAATATTGGCAACGTGTTACAGTTTTTCGAGTCCCACATAGTGAATTGAAGTATCGAACGCATTTCGACTTTTGATTGGTTGGTTAACGGAAAACAAGCCAGGCGCGATCATCTACCACCCTGCTCTACCGATCCGCCACCCGAATACGAAACAATCAAGCTCGACGAGATCGCTTGCAAGGAGCATCTCGGTGGGCTGATCAAGTCGTTCGAACGAATCGCGGCGTAGACCAAATCGAGACGCAGGTCATATCTTCACGGCCAGCGTACGCGCGTTAGCAGAAGAAAGGTCGCTCTCAGCAGCCATTCACAGCATACCGACTCCGACTCGCGTCAGTTCTTTCACCAGTTTTTGTTGTCAAAGATCAGTTGTCTTTTGAACTTAAGGTTCTTCAGTCTTTTTGTACTCGACGGTCAGCCGCAGTCGTGTCACAGCAATTTTAAAAGAGGTCTTTGATTTACTGGGAGAGGAAAAGCCTGATGGACGTACACGTCGGTCAGAACTCGCTGTGAAACACAAAGAACCTCCCCACTATCAGTCCATCGCAGATGATGTGATGAAACTGTACGATCAGGGATTGTTACTCGGACAGATTGCTGATGCTCTGAAAATCGACCGGAATACGGTAACCAGTTCAGTCAAATTCTGGCACGAACAACATGGGCTACCTGTGCCCGATGGTCGTACTCGCAGGAAATCACTGTAGCAGAATTAGTTTTAGAGTATTAATACTACCTGAGAAATTCTGTAAGCCGGCCACCTTTCCGGGTGGTCGGCAATTTCATTTTTTTAGATATCAGAGAACCTCAGTATGTCGTAACTTACGCGCGTCCCTCCTGAAAGATCAAAAACAACAGTCCTTGAAGGCAGACGTGCACCGACTCACGTCAGTTCTTTCAACAGATTTTGTTTTTCAATATCAATTGACTACGGGCCTTAACGTGCGACAGTCTATTTGTAC
Organism: Planctomycetota bacterium; assembly: GCA_022600195.1. GTDB lineage: Bacteria > Planctomycetota > Planctomycetia > Planctomycetales > Planctomycetaceae > Gimesia. The sequence continues at coordinate 4,615 of JAHZKX010000007.1, read as the reverse complement.
CCAACGTTCTGACACTGTACTTTCGAATTTTGTTCTACTACTGTGATCAATCAAAATACTTCTGAAATAACTCGACCACCATCGGTGAAATCGATCGGCAGGCCACCCGGTTTTTCTAGACGAGCCGTAGTGTCGATACCGAGCTTGCGATAAATTGTCTCTGCGTAATCATAGGGAGTGTAGGGCCGGTCGGTCACATCGCCTCCCTCTTTGTTGGTTGAGCCAATCACTTGTCCGCCCGGTACGCCAGCACCGGCCAGTGCGACCGACATCGCTCGCCCCCAGTGATCACGCCCTCCCCACTTGTTGACGCGTGGCGTTCGCCCCATTTCAGTAATGAAACAGACCAGAGTCTCGTCTAGTAACCCGCGCGCATCCATATCCTCGAGCAAGGCGCTCAAAGAACGGTCGAGGCTGGGCATCATCACCGGGTGAGGTAAGCCGAAACGTTCCTGGTTACTCTTCCCTTGAGAGCCACTACATGGGCCGTTATTGTAAATCCCCTCATGGTGATCCCAGTTCAGAAACACACCATTGGGTTGCCCGTAACCGGGTCGGTTCACGTGCTCCGGTGGCTGGATGACAGTCACACTTACAAAACGCACCCCCGCCTCAATGAGCTTTCGTCCCAGCAAATAACAACAACCACGATGGTCACATCCATAGCGGTCCCGTATTTTCTCGCTTTCATTCGACAGATTGAGCGAAGCTTGTACCCTGGGACTGGTCAACAGATCCACCGCATTCTCATAATATGTTTGTAGCGCTTCCGCAGATTCAGTCTTCGAGACGGCTGAACGATCCAATTTCTCGAGCAAATCACGCCGCTGATGAAACCGCTCAGGGCTCAATTTTGGGTGCAATTGCAACGATCTCACTTTCCACTCTGGGTCAGAAAGGTTTTCACCCAGATTCTTTGTGCCCAGTTTCCACGGCGATCGGCTGGAGGGCAGGAAGCCGGTGCTGGTAACGTGATTGGGCATATTGATTCCCGGACAGAAAATATATCCCGGCAATTGCGGACAGTCTGTTCCAATTTTATGGGTGACGACTGACCCAATGTCGGGAAAGTCAAAAGCGGAATCAAAACGGTAGCCTTTAAAGAACTCTTGGCACCCCTCCTTGTGGCCAGCAACTCGAGCCGAGGTCATTGAGCGTATGACTGATAACTTATCCGCCTGCTTCGCTGTCATCGGCATCAGCGATGAGAAATTGACACCAGGTACATTGGTCGCAATCGGCTTGTAAGGCGTGCGATGGTCATAAGAGGCATCCGGTTTCGGATCCCAGGTATCCATCTGGCTGATCCCGCCCTCTTCATAGACGACCAACACCTGCTTTGCCCGACCTGCTGCCCGTCTGCCTTCGCTCTTCGCCATCGCTTCCAGCGCAAGCATCTCGGCCAGACCACATCCCATCATGCCAGCCGAAACCGACTTCAGGAACCCGCGTCGAGCTGGATCAGATTGAGAATGGTTTGTCCTGTGCAAATTTTTGAGTTTATTCTTCAATTCACTTCCTCACGATCTTCATAGAACAGCCCCTGTATCCTATTGAGAAATAAGGGAGATAGTGCGTGCTTACCACTTCGATTATTGTACAGTAAACAACCTGTAACACAATACGGTCCCGTACACGCGTTGGCTCCTTAAAGGTCACAACCAACAGCCATTCACGGCATACCTGCCCCGACTCACGTCAGTTTTTTCATCAGATTTTGTTTTAAAGATCAATTGCCTCTTGAACTTAAGACTCTTCAGTCTATTTGCACTCGACGAGAGACTTTATTTGGTGGTCGGTAGATCCGGAAGGCTTTAATCGGCAGCTTGCCTTTTGCCTTCGGCGAGAGTGTCAGGGTGTGGTCACCATTTTTCATTCCCTGCGCGAGCACCGTGGGATATTCTTTTGAAGGATCCGTTACAGATGGCGATTCCCAGACGTCCACGAAGAGCGGTTTTGTTTCCCATGTGACTTTGTATTCTTTGGATAGGGTTTGTTTTCGATAACGAAGGGACCAGTTCACCATCCACATATTGGGTTCGATCACAACGCGACCGGACTTGGAAACAAAACGCGTTTTGTGATCGCCACTGCCATCGGATCCCGTTTTGGAACCGCTGACTTCATAGCGCAGAACATCGTTTTCAAGATCGCATTCGAGGATGCGGGCGGTCCAGATTTCCACTTGCAGAGGGGATTGATGATCGATGCGATTGAAGGCCGGGCGTCCCGCGACTGGTGTGGGGCTGGGGCGTGTGTGGTAGTAGAGGTCTGGGTATAGTGAGGGTGCTTTATCGTCAAGGAGTACGGTGGCTTTTGCTTCGTCTGCGGGAGCCGCGATCACGTCGATACGGTTTCCATTAAAATTCAGCGTCAGGGAGCCGTCGTCCTTATGCTCGATACCGGGATCATTAACCGGTATTTCGGTGACGAGGTTTTTCCATTTGTCATCGGGAAAGGTGGGATCATAGCGCAGATGCCCTTTGACTAGTTCGGCGATGAGGAAGTTCCCTAATTTATTAGGGTGAACGGTGTCGCGTAGAGTATCTTTAACGACCAGGTTGTTTTTTTCAGATGGCGTTGCATGCTTGTGCGAACGTCGGCCACTTCACAATAGAGTTCCTTGCCAAGACGATGGTAGAGATCTGAAATCGCTTGATCCTCCGCGTCTTTAGCAAGCACGTCAGGATGTTGTGAGTCACCGTCTTCCGGTACTGACTTCGGCCACCGCAGGTTACTAGTCCAGAGTAACACCTCGGCGGTAGTGCGTTCGCGGATGCGGCGGATGATTTTTTCCTGGTGACCGCTTTTAATCCCACCCTATACGTGAAAGATCACCAGATCAGGGTAGAAGGGATAGAGATCAAATTCTGCGGTGTTGATCAGGACTGGGCCACCATAACCTCCAATGGCTCGATTTTCGATTTCGAGGTCGGCGTGCGGAAAACGTTTGCGCAGGTCATCAGCAACGACTTTCCACCATGGATTTCGAGTGACGGATTGTCCGTAGAAAAGGATACGTACACGATTGCGTTTTTCCGGTGTGCTTGTTGCCAGCAGTGTCATTGTGCGCTGAATTCTAGCGCCGAAAGTACTTGGTTTGCCGGCGGGTTCCACCTTGGCGAATTTTGAGGTTGTCTGTGCGTTTAGGTCAGGGCTGAAGGCGGCAAGGGCAATAGACAGGATCAGCGCTGGCTTCAGGAGAAATACAGAACTGAATTTGTTGGTGAAAGAAGTCATCATGGGAGTGTCATTTCAGAATAATTGCCTGGGAAGTCATTCCAATCAGTCTATTTAATTCTGGCGCTAGAACGCAAGGTTCGGTGCGTGTGGAATTGTGTTCTCAACGGAGGAGAGCGAAAAGTAGCTTTTTCAATCGCTGCACAGATTCCCTGAGTTTGGTCCCACTCGTCCCTAGCCATCTCAGAAACTCATTCGATTTATGTAATTGTAGAAAACGACCCATTTCGCGGAATACGTTTTATGGTGCCGCCCAGAGCGTACCATTAAACTTCCCCTGGGGGTTTCTGGTACTGCTGGTGGCTAAAATACTGATTGGATGCTATTTCATCAGCAAAACCCAACGATTTATGGAACCGCCGGGCAGCGTCGAGAAAATGCCAAATTTTCACCGCGCGTTAGACGCGGGGTGGGCCGAGTTATTAGAATGGCGAGCATTGCGAGTCTGGAACGATTTCAGGCTCAACCCAAATGGAAAATCCCGGTTGGAACGACCAATGGCGAAGACATTTCACATCATCGCATTAGCGATCAGTATGACTTCTATGTTGATCTGTGGGGCGCTGGCACAGGTGATCTCATCCGAGCAAAGCCAGATGACAGATTCTCCGCTCCCTGATCTAGCACTTCAACCGCCGCAGGTGTGGTCACACATCGGGCCGAATCACGTCAAGAGTTCGCGGGGTGCGCAGGGTGTTCCCGGCTTAGAACGTACCGCTCAAGGTCGATTGTGGGCCTCTTGGTATACCGGGAAAGGAAAGCGAGGTGTCGAAAGTTCATCCAGTTATATTGTTCTGGCAACTAGCGGAGATGATGGACAATCGTGGTCAGAAAAGTTGGTCGTCCAAGCCCGACGTTTCGTTCACACCTATGATCCTTGCCTGTGGATCGATCCTCAAGAGCGAATGTGGTTCTTCTGGGCGCAGAGTGCCGGCGTGCAGGACGGACGCATGGGCGTCTGGGCCATGGTGACACAAGACGCCGATTCCGAGACTCCGAAATGGTCGGAGCCCCGCCGGATTGCCAATGGCGTCATGCTGAATAAGCCGACCGTTTTGAACAGCGGCGATTGGCTATTACCAATTGGCCTATGGCGTGACAATACCAACGTTCCAAATGTCAAGTTCGACGCCCAGGAACTCGCCCCCTACACGACCGCAATGCTGACGCATGACCTCGGCGAGGAACGTGGGTCGAACGTCTACCGCTCCACAGATCAAGGAAAGACCTTTCAGATGGGAACATTCATATCTGTCGCGTATTTGGCGATCGCGATTAAATCATCGCGTTCACGCGGATACGTGACACACAAGGGGGGAATCTGATACACGCTGGCATCACTGGAATAGATGGACAACGCCACCGGATCGCATCG
>JAHZKX010000006.1 GCA_022600195.1 Planctomycetota bacterium | reverse complement strand
TGATGACGCGGCAGCATCTCATATCGATGATTTCTTCAGTTCAATTGTTGATGGAGAGAACCCACTGCTCGACTAGTCGACAGATTCCTTAACAGTTAAAAGCACAAGCCCCCTGGAACTTCGGTTTCGGGGGGCTTTTTTCGTTTGCGTTCTCTCTGCTGAACTGCTTCAGCCTTCAAGCACTCCTACCGGCTTGCTGAATCGCTTTCTGAAGCCATGACAGATTCTCTCTCACACTCACACACATGCCTCTCTGCGCTTGTCCAAAGCCCCGCTCCTTACGGTCTGATCAAGCGGTTCCGCTGTTGCTGCTTTCCCCACATAATCGTCAAAATCGATACGACTCGATTTCTTATCAAAAGCGTTAAAACCGGTGTAAAGATATTTGAACATATCACTGTCCAGTCGATTTGTGCAAAGAGGCTTCCAGGAAAAGTTCGTATTGTAGCGATTTTATAAGTAATTACTAATAAATGGTTTATGTCGATTGTGGGGGTGATGTTTCTTATAGGAATTATAAGACTGGCACATGTCTTGCGAGTTATATCGATCAGACCGGTTATTCCGGCTTTAATGATAAGACCAGATGAAGTGGTAATCCAAAAATTGGAACGAACAAGTTCCCCAGCGCGAACGCAAGCCGGGAACTGAAAGAAATAGAGAGAGTGTGTGGCGACCTGAGAGACCGTTACACAAGTCGGTGACCTGAGAGACCACCGATGACTGATTGACTGAAGCGGGGAGAAATTCTGGTGTATTTACCTTGGTTTCTATGGTGAGTGAGGCAATGAGTTCCGCCTTGATAACCAGAAAAGGAAAGCCTGAGAAACTTTCCTGTCCCGCTTTAGCCAATCAGCAATTTGAACACAGAGATGAAAGTCATCAACAGGGAAACGTTCCTGAGAGAGTGTAAGTGACTGAGTCCAAAAAAATGTCGTTGTGTTGTGCATCTACTTGTGAAGTGGAACCAATTTGAGTTCCGACTGAATTGATCGTCGGGGCGATTTCCAGAATCAATAACTCAAAATTAAGAAACACTGTAAATTAAAAATATCTAAAGGAGCTTCAAATGACTAATTTCGTAAATCAGTTTTGGAACGATGAAAATGGATTCGTTCTCTCAGCAGAGCTGGTCATCATTCTGACAGTGGCAGTGTTAGGTATGATTGTCGGCTTAAGCTATGTTCAAACTGCGGTGGTGAGTGAATTCACAGATATAGCGGGAGCAATTAATTCGTTAAATCAGAATTATGCTTATACTGGTTTTTATTCGACGGGATACTATGGAAAATTCAAATCATACTATTCCGGTTCCGCCTATAACTCTTATCGTCGAGGGGGAGCCGTTCTAGGTTACAATGGATGTGAAGTAGATCGTGGTAGCAACTACTCGGAAGAATTATGGCTGGAACAGGAAACGGTTGAAGAACCTTGTCAGATTTGTAAGCCGGGAGAAGTGCAAGAAGGTGTGATTGAGCGTCCTGAAGCGGATTGTCCCCACTGTGAAGTTGGTAAAGAGATTGTCATCCCGCAAGCAACTGAGCAAAAGAGAAAATAAGGAAGTGCAATTTTTACTTGAGACTCAGAATTCCTGAATCAAAGATTTGAGTTTTCTGAAGAATTAAAACAAAACTTAGTCGGCCCGTATTTCTATTCTGAATACGGGCCGACTTCAATTCGTCATGCCCCTCGGATGTATCATAAGAAGAGAATGTGAAAACAAAAAAAGCTTACTGTTAATAAACAGTAAGCTTTTAGTGGAGGATACCGGGCTCGAACCGGTGACCTTTTGGCTGCCAGCCAAACGCTCTCCCAACTGAGCTAATCCCCCTGTTTGGTGGTGTAAACTGCCTTAATAGTAAGGGTAAGGATAGAAAATAGTTTCGGCAATTCAAGTGCTGAGAAACAATCTAAATGAAAAAACAATTAAAAATGTCCTGTCACAGGTGTTAACTGGTAAGAGCCTGCACAGAATGAAGAATTGCTCGCGAACCCCGGCAGGAGTATTTCACTCTATTAAAGTAAAAGTCAGCCATCGGCAGAGTATGATCTGATATTCGTAGTAGAGAAATATTGGATAAAACCAGGAGCAAAAGTTATGTCTGTCAGTTTAATCTCGCGTCTGCATGAACATCGTTTGTGGGTGAATCAGTCATTATTGGATTCTGCCCGAACGCTTTCCGAATCGCAGAGAAGACAGACGTTTCCCATGGGGCAGGGGTCAATCTGGGATTCGTTATTACATCTTTATGCTGCTGAATATGTCTGGATAGAAGCATTGCAGGGAGATGAGACACCTGAGGTACCCGGTGACCTTCCCGGAGAATTGCCGGGAAATCAGAAAGGAGAGGGTAGGATTCAATCCCTGATGGAACTGCAGCAGAAATGGGCAGAGTTAGATCAACGCTGGATTCATTATTTAGAGCAGCTCACTGACGACTCGATGGAAGAGTTGGTGGGTAAGTCCAGTACAAGTTCCGGAAAAGGCCGCGTACATCGAACGAAACGTTCAGATGTCTTATTACATGTTTGCACTCACGCGCAATATACAACGGCGCAAATTGTGAATATGCTACGCCAGGTAGGCGCTACATGTCTCCCGGATCCGATGCTAATTACACTGGCACGAATCCAGATGGCGGCGTTCGCTGATTAGGCCCCGGTCAAACTTAGCACTCAAACAAATTTACGGATCACACCTTTTACCACACCAAGAATTTTGACATTATTAGAATAGATAGAATCCATGTTTGAATTGGCTGGTTCCAGCCGAACACGTGTTTCTTCCTGATAGAAACGTTTCAATGTTGCGTTGTGATCGTCTACTAGCGCCACGACAATCTCACCCTGCTGACAAGACTCTTGCCGTTTGACGACGACGTAATCTCCATCTTGAATACAGGCATCAATCATTGATGTGCCATTTACCTTCAGGCAAAAGTTCTCGTTTGAATCAAAGAGCGAACTAAAGTCAATCTGTGATTGCTCATCTGCGGGAGGCGTAATGGTATCGCCTGGTACTAATAAGCCAACAAAAGAAATATTGGCTGGTTTCTGTGAGTTATCACAGAGTTGAATCGACCGCGAAATATTGGATTGCCTGGTGATCAGTCCTTTACGTTCCAATGCTTTCAAATGTCCGATAACACCATTGGGAGAGCGAATGTCAAATTCATCACCAATTTCTCTTACGGTAGGCCCGTATCCTCGATTGATGATTTTGTCTTTCAGGAACTGATAGACTTTTTGTTGACGTTCGGTCAATTTGACGCTTTTGTTGATCATGCCTGCACCTAACCACTTTTGATGAAACGATTAATATAAATCGTGGTTTTCACCACACAATGGCCCGTGCTTCGTTTAATTAGACTCCTGAGTTCCTGAGATCTAACAGGATTTTGAGCATTTTAGTGTAAATTATAGACCGTCATGAGGAAAAAATTAGTGATCATTCTCATGCGTGTCACCATGAACTAGCTGGTGATCTCCACGTGGAATGCTTCGCAGGCATGTTGTTTGATTTTTGCCAGGTCCAGTTTACCAGTTCCTAACAGGGGGATTGTTTCCACTTCCAGGAAGCTGTCAATGGAAGGTATCCAGAGATTGGGAAGTCCTTGTTCTGCAACTTCTTTTAGAATCGAATCGATAGATCTATTGAGACGTTTATGGAGCACGATTAATCGCTCTCCTTTTTTTGAATCGGGAACAGCCGTCACGGCGATTTGAACTTCAGGTTCGTCCTCATCGGGATCGCTGACGATGTCTGTAATGATTTCCTCGATTCGGACATGAGGCACCATTTCACCTCCAATTTTCGAAAATCGCGTTTGTCTGCCTGTGATGGTGATAAATCCGTCTTCATCAATCGTGGCGAAATCACCGGTGTTGTACCAACCATCAATGATGACTTCAGCTGTTTTTTCGGGGTTGTTCAAATAGCCTTTCATGACGTTCGGGCCTTTAATGAACAGGAGTCCTTCCTCTCCGTCCGGTAGATCCTGCATGGTTTCCGGTTCGACGGTTTTCGCCATGACACAGGGAATGGCCCGGCCAACCGTTCCCGGTTTTGAGCTGATCTCGTTTGGATCGAGTTGTCGACTGGGTGGAATATTTACCGCAGCGACTGGCGCGAGTTCGGTCGTTCCATAACCTTCTGTAGGAAAGAGTCCAAATTTTTCTTCAAATTCTCTTGCCAGACTCTGAGGAAGTTTTTCAGCGCCTGTGATTACGATATCCAACGACTTGAATTGTTCCGGAGTACAGCGTTTTAAGTAGTGTCTTAAGAATGTTGGAGTTGATGCAAAGAGTGTGACCTTGTACTTCTCTACCATTTTTCCAACGGTGCGTGCATCGGTGGGATTAAAGTGAAAACTGGTTCCCATGTTACGGATAAAAGGCATCCACAGCGAAATGGTATACCCGAATGAATGGAAGAAAGGCAATATTCCAAGAATACAGTCCTTGGAGGAGAGGTGCAGTAAATCATCCGCAGAATTGATATTCGAGACGATATTATGATGTGTCAGCATGACTCCTTTCGGGCGACCGGTAGAGCCAGAAGTAAAGATTATGGTACTCAATTCATCAGAATCAATGTGTCTTAAACCGATGAGTCTTTCAATGATCCATGCGGGAACGAGATAAGCAAGAAATAAGCAGACGAGCTTATCCCATACAGAGGCTTTCAATTTTAATTCATCCAGCAGTACAACATTAGCATCCATGTCAATGGGTTTCTTTTCGAGAAACTTCTGGCTGGTCAATACCGTTTTGATGCCCGCTTCGTTTATACAGTAATTGATATCACTGTCAGCAAGAGTGTAATTGAGATTAACGGGAACACGTCCATCAATGGCAAGGCTGGCATTGACGACACTACCTCCCACAGAAGGAGGTAGAAGAACCCCGATCATTTTTTCGTCTTGTTTTAAAATATGTTTATTGAGCAGTCGTCTGATCAACAAGGCACCGGTGAGCAATTTTCCCCCCGATAGTTCGACACCGGTAGAGTCGGCGACTTTTTGTTTGAAACGCCAACTTTTACATTTTCTGAGAAACAGTCTTGGTGGAATCATTTGGTAGGTCTTTCGAAAATTGGCAGATTCGACTCCGAGGTCTTGAACAACCTTCTGAACATGTTTTTCATTCTCCGGGTGAAGAATGGGTTCTCCAAAACGAATGGAAACCGGGTAAGGCCATCTTCGAGGCCATTTCCAGAAAAATTTTCCGCCGTGAAAACTAAAAATACTACCCCAAAGTTCGTCGATATAAACCGGAATCACAGGGGCTTTCGTCCCTTTGATGATTTTCATTAAACCAGATTGAAATGGTTGTAAATAACCTGATCGCGTCAGTTTTCCTTCCGCGAATATACAGACTAATTCTCCATCAGTAATGGCCTGTCGTGCTGATTTGATGGAAGCCATCAGTGCCTTTGGTCCATCATCAATGTTGATGGGGATTGTGTTGTATAACTCAGTCAGCCATCGTATCCACGGATTCTGCACATAGGTGGAGAAGGCAACCATTCTTACGGGGCGAGATGACGTAAGAATCAAAAAGACTCCGTCCAGCCAGGAAACATGGTTGGCAACGAGCAGTGCCCCCCCTTTTTTAGGCAGGTTCTCGTGCCCGCATACACGCAATTTATAGATGGTTCGACTGACCATCCAGACGATGGCTCGAATGGTGGCGTTAGGAAGGAGTTTGAATATATAAATACCGACCGGAATGGTGAGTAAACCTAATACCATAAAGATCTGGCTGGCTGACATTTCAAGGTATTTTTGCATTACCAAAAACACTCCGGAAGCAATCAGAATGAAAAAGAACGCCAGAAAGTTTGCTGCTGCCAGAATGCTGCCACGTGTTTCCACGTCACTACGGTGTTGGAGGAATGTTTCGAGAGGGATGTCAAATAATCCGGAACTGACGCCGAGCAGAAATAGCCAGAGAAGGGATAACAGATAATAGGTTTGTGAATTCGTTACCGTTTCCGGGCCAACACTACTGCCTGTAAAGAACAATAACAGGGAGGTCACAACAATTCCGGCAGCTCCGATGGGTACAATTCCCAGCTCAATACGTCCCGCGGACCAGATGCCTGCCAGAATACTACCCGCGGCGACACCTAACACCAGAATTCCCAATAAGGGGCCGATATCTTTTTGTGAGAGCCCCAGTTCGTGTATTCCGTAAGTATCGACATTCATTTGGGCCATGGACGCCAACATCCAGAAAAAAGCCACGCCCAGTGCGGTCCTGAGCAAGGGGGTGCTACTACGGAGTAATTGCCATTGATGCCATGTTTCTTTAGCTGGATTAAAGGGGAAGTCTCTCTCTGGTGCAGCAGGATGTAACTTTCGAATTTTCAGACTGACCAAAGTGCCGAGTATTGCGACGCCCACCAAACTCAATGCAGCGATGCTGATGTCGGAAAATGCTCCGGGTGCATTAAGGTCGGGCTTTGTGATATGGTATAAATAGTTACCAGCGATAAATCCCAGTGCTGAAGAGACTACTGTAATCAGTCCCATTAATCCGTTGCCTTTGGCAAGGCGATTATCGCGTAACATTTCCGGTATACTGCCGAATTTTGCAGGGCCGAAGAGAGCACTCTGGCATCCCATCAAAGCCACGATAAAAAAGAGTAAGTATAAGTTGCCAAGCTGGATGGCCCAGATTCCCAAAATCATAATGACGATTTCAGCGACTTTACAGGCAACGATTACAGTTCGTTTACTGAAACGGTCGGCAAGATAACCGGCGACACTGGCCAACAGGAGATAAGGTATCGTGAAGCAGGCCAGGCCCAGTGACAGCGCTTCAGCATCGCCGATGATAGGTTTACCAATGGGAATGATAAACCAGCGAAACATGTTGTCATTCATCGCACCCAGAAACTGAGTTCCCAGCAGCGCCAGAAATGATGAGGAATTTAATGTTCCTTTTTTTTCGCCATCTGCTTGATTATCTGATTCTTTGGAGAGAGTAGAATTCATATTTTGTAGAGATCCAGATATCAATATGCCATTGTCAGAAAGTCCAGGTTGAATCAGACTATTGCTGTCTGGCAAGATTCACAACAGTAATTGAAAGAAACGCTTTGGAATCACTTCATTCACTACAGGCGAAGAATCGTTTAAAATGTCACTAGAAAAATGTGATGAATAATGCAGAGGGCATACTATGTCAAAAAGCATTTCTCTGTAAAGAGTTAGAATTCGTAAGACCTTAAGAATTCGCGAGGGGGAAGCTGGCAGTGTATGGATGTGATGTAAAGGGGGATGTGGGCGATGAGGAATGATTAGGGAATAAAGGTATAACTTCCAGAATTATTTTCTGTCAGTTCTCGAATTACTTCTTCGCCCTCACGGTTTCCCAGACAGATGCCATTGACGATGATCTTTCGGTTTTGCCGGGTTTTCCCGGCTGCCTTATTGAAAGCGCGTACGACGGAGGGGTCGAACTGTCCGTCTGTCAGGAAATAGATCGTGTCCGGCTGGAGACGAAGTGCTAACATCAAAGCCTGAAACGGTTCTGTTGTTCCGACGCCGGGTACTTTGGCGATCCAGGAAAGAAATTTTTTCTTTGATCGAGGAGTTGCTGTTTGAAGCTGTCTGGCAGGCATAGGTATAGCAAAATCGCTAAAGAAAATTACGAAAAATTCCTGGTTTTCATCCATCGAGAGAATCGCATTGGCTAGCTCTATTTTAACACGCCCTAGTCTGGTTTTACCGACACTGTCATGTGGGAAATTCATGCTTTTTGAAGAATCGACTACATAGACAATTTTCCTGGCTTTGGGTTTATGGCCAAAGAAGCCACCGCTTCCTATGCCATTTCCGGATCCGGAGTTGGATAGGCCGATTGCAGAAGAGGTTAATATAGCACCAACGATGTCTGCTGCGTATTTTGTTCTGAGGGACTCTTCATTTTGCATTGTTTGCAGTTGTGGTCCGTTTAGAAGCGATGTGAGATTTTTCGTATCGGGAGCAGAATTGTGATTGTGAACAAGGGGTAACTTTGTCAGAGCAGATGCACCCGCAGTGATTTCTTTACTCGTTATGTCAGCTGTCAACTCCAGCAGGACAGGCTGCTTCAATTCATGAGCGGGTGCCCAACGTGTTTGAATCGTACTAGTTGGTGATGAGGGAGTGAGTTCAGCCCGAGGGTCAACAATGATTGCCAATCCACAAAGGATGAGCAGGTGGAAGAGCGTAGAAACACTAACCCCCTTATACCATTGAGAGTTTGAACCAGAATGTGTTTGGTGTGAGTGCATGAAATTCTCTGATGAAAAACGGCAAAACTGACCCCTCAAATAAGGGGTTTGATTTTGTCATCACTCATATTCTAGCCTAAGAATTCAGTAAACGACAGAAGGAAATGTTCTACTCGATTGCTTCTTTCTGATCTTGTCCAATTTATTCTGAAAATTGACGCGAATCCGATTAAAGTGTCAAAAAACAGCTAGAGTTAAATACTTGTTACGTATAATATTAGGTGTAACTGGTGTGTTTGGCATCGCTTCCAGGTTCGCTTAATGTGTTTTGAGGTTTTGATAGTGAGTCATGAACGAATCAACGTCCGTTGATCAGGCAGCTGCTTCCGAGTCGACTTCCAGCATTGTCTATCCCGCAGAAAGCCCGGGAAAGTACAACGAAGAGAAGTCTACGTTAAGAAAGCCGATGCTGTTTTTTGATGGGGTCTGTGGTTTATGTAACTCAAGTGTGGATTTTGCGATCGCAAAAGATAAGAACTCGCGGTTGCTCTATTCTCCTTTACAGGGCGAGACAGCAAAACAACTATTGAGCGAGGATCAGATTCGCAATATCGCTACGGTGATATTGCGAACGGAGGATGGGAAACATCTTTATAAGCGTTCCGCAGCCATTGTAAGATTACTGTGGCTATTGGGATTTCCCTGGAATATTTGTGGTTGGACTTTGTGGATCATCCCATTACCGATTCGCGATCTTGGTTACCGAATCATAGCGGGCTTGCGTTATCGGCTATTTGAAAAACATGCCACTTGTCGCATGCCAACACCGGAAGAACGGGCTCGTTTTTTACCCTGAATGTTGTACGTTTTTGTTGATGAAGAGACAGCCATGCGATTGATTCCGTTTGCAATTTTTCTTTTGACATTTCTAGCTGTGAATGTTCAAACCGGAAACGCACAGACAGAAAGTTCTTCTGCAGGGAAACCGAATTTTATTGTTTTTATTGCAGATGATATGGCATGGGATGATTGTGGTGCCTATGGTCATCCTAAAATTCAGACGCCAAATTTGGATAGGCTGGCTAAAGACGGGATGAAATTCAATCGTGCCTTTTTGACTTGCAGTTCATGCAGTCCCAGTCGCGCGAGTTTGATTACAGGTCGTTATCCCCATAGTACCGGAGCACATCAACTACACCTTCCGCTGCCGGCAAGTCAGGTCACTTTTGTTGAGAAATTAAAAGAAGCTGGCTACTACACTGCTTCAGCCGGCAAGTGGCATCTGGGGAAGCCGACTGAAAGCAAGTTTGATCATGTTACAACAAAATTGAATGAATGGGTTTCGACTCTGGAGCAGAGGCCGAAGGAAAAACCATTTTTTATGTGGTTTGCTTTTATTGATCCGCATCGGCCCTATCAACGGAATATTATAGAACGACCGCATAAAGTCGAGGAGGTGATAGTACCTCCCTATCTGCCTGATACACTCGAAGTCAGAAATGATCTGGCACTGTATTATGATGAAATTACCAGATTAGATCTCGTTGTCGGGCGCGTGCGCGAAACTTTGAAAAAACAGAATGCTGCATCGAATACGGTGATTGTTTTTGTGAGTGATAACGGTCGACCGTTCCCGCGTTGTAAAACAACCGTTTATGATAGTGGGATCAGAACACCCTGTCTGATTGCCTGGCCTGGTCAGATCAAAGCGGGGAGCGTGTGTGACTCATTGATTAGTTCTGTCGATCTGGCTCCTACGATTCTGGAACTGGCGGGTTTACCTGTGAGCGAAACGTTTCAGGGAAAAAGTTTTAGGACACTGTTGCAAAATCCGGGTAGTAAAACCCGGTCTCATATTTTTGCAGAACATAACTGGCACGACTTTGAAGATTTTGGGCGTGCGGTCCGTTCTCCCCGGTTCAAATATATCAGAAACTTTTACCCTGATATTCCCGGCACACCTCCTGCAGACGCGGTTCGCAGTGAAACATTCGTCAAAATGCTGCAATTGAGAGGTGAGAATAAGCTTACTACCGATCAGAAAGGTAGTTTTTTGACGCCTCGACCTGAAGTCGAGCTTTATGATCTAGAGGCTGATCCACATGAACTACATAATCTGGCGGGTCAGAAAGCCTACGCCAAAGTGGAGCAGGAATTACGTATGGCTCTTGATCAGTGGCAGGAAGAGACACATGATCGGCTACCAAGGAGCCGTCGTCCTGATGAATTCGATCGGGAAACCGGCTTGCAGCTGCCTGCATTCAAAAAAAAGTGAGTCAGTAAAAATTCATCGAGCAAGGAATTTTATTGAAACGCGGTTGCCTTTCTTCGAGTAATACACGGTGGAGCCCGCGTCGATTTGAACCCACATCTATTTGAAGGTGAGGAAAAATTACCATGTCTTACGATTCCGACACGACAGCACAGGTGGAATCAGAAAAGCTTACTCGTGCGCAAAAAACAGGCGCCAGCGTGATATGTTTTTTTGCGTTTTTTGTTGTATATATTCTGATGTCTGGTCCATTGATTTGGATAGAAGACAAGATGAAATTCAAGCCATTCACAAAATCTCTCCACGTAGTGTATGCACCTCTGGTTCTGGTTGCGAAGTCTGATATGCCGCCTGCCTCCGATATCATTAAGTCGTATGTTCAATTGTTTAAGAATTAAGTTGGGACAGGTCGATGGGTGTCAATGAGATGGAGAACAGTGATGTCCGGGAATCAGTTCCCGCTGCATCCGGAAAACAGTCTGTCCGGAAGCTGAGGTGGAAATGGGGTCTGGGAATTTTCCTCGTGGGCATCGGTGCGATATTTTTCCAGTGGTTTCGATTAGCACCGGATAGAACGTATCAGGTATTTGCCGTCTATTTTGGAATCCGAAATATAGTGGTCGGATTGTTGGTCTGGTGGTTACTGATTTCCGGTGTAGCCTGGAAAATGCGATTTCAAGGTCTGTTGGGAGCGGTCCTGATTTTCGTGTTATTCTTTTCTCTGCTACGTGTGGAAAGTTTTGAAGGCGATATGGTGCCTCGTTTTCAATTTCGGTTTTTACCATCGACTGAACAGCGAGCGGCAGAATACTTTGAACAGATCAAAAGTAGCGCGCCTTCAGCTATCAACGAAATAAAAAAGCAAACTCTGGAAGTTTCTCCTGGTGACTGGCCCGCTTATCGGGGAGTGGACCGGGATGGCATTGTCCGAAATCAAAAAGTCAGAACGGACTGGGATGCGCATTCTCCCAAATTACTCTGGAGGCATCCCGTTGGCGCCGGCTGGAGTTCTTTTTGTGTTGTTGGTGACCGTGCATTTACACAGGAGCAGCGAGGCGAACAGGAGGCAGTGGTCTGTTACGATGTGCTGACTGGTGAGCAAATCTGGATTTATACGGATCAAGTACGTTTCGCAGAAACGCTGGGGGGAGTGGGACCGCGGGCGACTCCCACATTCCATGAGGGATTTCTTTACACCGTGGGGGGGAGTGGGATTCTTCATTGTTTTGAGGCAGTCAGTGGTATAGAGGTTTGGACTCAAGATCTGCTCAAAAAAGAGGGATTGGAAAATCTTCAATGGGGCATGTCGGGATCGCCGTTGATCTGGGAAAATCTGGTGATAGTCAATCAGGGTATTCAAAAGAAAGGTTCCGCATCTGGTAATCAAACTGCGATTGCGTTCAACAGCGGGACCGGTGAAATGGTGTGGGTGAGTGGGAAACACAAATCAAGTTATAGTTCTCCACAACTTTCTGTGATTAATGGACAGCCCCAATTACTGATTTTTCATTCCAAGGGATTGGAGGGTTTTGCTCCCGAGGAAGGCAAGTCGCTTTGGTTCTTTCCCTGGACCAATCATGCGGGTGTGAATGCGGCACAACCCATCGTGGTAGGTACGTCTTCCATTTTCCTTGGTGCAGGTTATGGAAGTGGCTCTGCACGCATCACCGTCAAACAGACCGCGGAACGGGGCGCAGATTTTGAAGTCATTCCAGATTGGCAGAGTAAGAGCTTGAAGCTCAAATTTAATTCCGCTGTGGTACGGGATGGCTTTGTATATGGATTGGATGAAGGGGTACTGACCTGCCTGGATCTGAAGACAGGTAAACGGGCCTGGAAAAGAGGCCGATACGGATATGGGCAAATGATTCTAGTTGAGGATCAACTACTGATTCTGGCAGAGGACGGTCGGGTTGAACTTGTGAAAGCAGATCCCAAATCGCATATGCAAGTGGCTTCTTTTCAGGCAATTGAGGGCCAAACCTGGAATCATCCCGCATTGGCTGGAGGCAAACTCTTTGTTCGAAATAGTGAAGAGGCCGCCTGTTACGATCTTTCTTCAGCTTCGAGATAGACTTTGTCTGATCTGGATTGATTGTCAAAATCGTTGTTTTTGGCAAAATTTATCTCTCTGATATCTCTTGGGTGGTTTTCCTAAACCCAGTTAAGAACTACGGTTTGTACTTGACGGACTGAAGGCAGACCTGCAAAATAGACGATAAATAAACACCCGCCTATGTATCAAGGGCATCCCACAGCGTACCTTCCTGATGTTTGTTACGTCCCGCCTCAGATAGCCTGTCTATCTGACCAATTTGAAGAAAACGGAAGAAAGGAGACCCATGTTTCGCACAAACATGCGCGTTTGCGTTTTACTTCTGGTCATATTCTTATTGAACGCTCTCCCTCTGCAAATGGTGATTGCAGCGACGCCTCAATTATCTGAAGCACCTCTGATCGCGAAAAAGCCAAAAGAATCGAACGTCAAACCCCTCCATAAAATCATAGATGAACAGATTCAGTCAGAGTACAAAGATCAGACGAATTCTGTGTCAACAATTAGCAGTGATGGTGAATTTCTCAGAAGAGTCTATCTCGATCTGACAGGCCGCACTCCTTCGATTACACAGACACGAGAGTTTTTAAACGACAGCCGAACTGATAAACGGGCCATTCTGGTAGACCAACTTTTAGCATCTGCAGAATATGCGAGATACACATCACAGCAATTAGATGTGATGTTAATGCGGCGTCTTCGAAAGAAGTACATTAATGTCAGCACCTGGGAGGAATACTTACGAAAATCAGTTGCCGATAATAAGCCGCTGGATCAAATTGTCAGAGAGATCTTTGCATCAGATGGCTCCAATAAAGAAACTCAGGCAGCAGCCCGTTTTTATTTGGCGCGTGCGGGAGACGTGAATGAGTTGACGCGTGACATTGGAAAAATCTTTCTGGGTGCTGACTTGACCTGCGCGCAATGTCATGATCACCCCGATGTGAATGAGTGGAAGCAGGATCATTATTATGGAATTTCTGCATTTCTGATTCGCAGTTTTGTATTTACTGATAAAAAGAAGAAGCAGACTGTATTTGCAGAGAAGGCAGAAGGCGAAGTCAAATTTGAATCAGTTTTTGAAGTTCGAGATAAAACATCAAAAGGTGCAGAAACGACACTGCCTGTTGTTTTTAATGGTCCAAAAATTTCCGAGCCAGCATTCAAAAAAGGAGAGGAATATCAGGTAAAACCTGCGAAGGATGTCAGGCCGATTCCCAAATACAGCAGACGTGCCCAGCTAGGAGTCGCAATTACTGCACCACAAAATCGTCGATTTGCTCGAACCATGGCCAATCGTCTGTGGGCGATGATGCTGGGACGTGGAATCGTACACCCACTCGACGCCGACCATTCAGATAATCCTCCCTCGCATCCGCAACTTTTAGAGATTCTTACGGATCAAATGATATCCCACCAATTTGACCTCAAGTGGTATTTACGGGAAATCGTATTAAGTGAGACTTATCAGCGATCCAGTGCCAACGACTTGTTCACCAAAAAAAGTTCGGGGAAACTGGATGATTCCCGGTTTACGCATGCGATTATGAAGCCGCTGACTCCCGAACAGTTTTCCTGGGCGGTACTTCAGGCGACAGGTTACGCTGACATACATCGCAAGAGCTTGAAGAATAAGCTGACTGAAGAGAGTTTAAGAAAAAGACTGCTGGGATATGAAAAGCGGTTTGTTACTTTATTTGGAGGTTTACCCGGTAAGCCTGTCGAAGGATTTGAAACAACGGCTGATCAAATACTCTATTTGTCTAACGACGGTGGAATCCAGGGGCTTGTCATGCCCAGTTCCGGAAATACGGCAGACAGAGTATTGAAAGTACCAGTGGATCAACCAGATAAGATTGCAGAGGAATTGTACCTGAGTGTGTTAAATCGGCATCCGGATCAAACCGAGACAGAAGAAGTGGCGAAGCTACTTCAAGGCAAAGCAGGAGTGGAACGATCACAGATGGTAAGTGATCTGGTCTGGGCTTTGGTGATGTCTTCTGAATTCCGTTTTAACCATTAGCCTGTATTCAAATTTATTGTATCGACGGCACGCTGATTTAAATAGATGCGTTTTAGAATCAACTTTGGCTAAATTGTTTTCACATATTTCTGTAAACAAGAAACAGATCAGGGAAGGGGAGACCATGCGTTGTGATTATGCTTGCGGAACCCATGAGGGGCTGTCGCGTCGATCATTTATTGGTGGAGCCAGTGCTGGCGCGTTGAGTATGCTTGGTTTTAACGGGATGACTGAAGTTCAAGCATCGAAAAAGTTAGCCTCACAGCAAAAACAGGTCGTTGTTTTCTGGTTATCAGGTGGTGTGAGCCAATTAGAGACCTGGGATCCAAAGCCGGGCACTGAAACCGGGGGACCATTTCTGTCGATTCCCACGTCTGCTCCGGGAGTTCAGATCAGTGAGTTGTTGCCTCATACCGCGCAGCAGATGCACCATCTGGCGCTGGTGCGTGGAATCAACACCAAAGAAAACGATCATGGTAAAGGCGGCTACATAATGCAAACGGGCCGCAAGAAGCAACCTGGTTTTGCATTTCCTTATTTGGGGTCTACTTTTTCCAGCCACTTGTCTTCGCCGGATAGTCCCTTACCCGGTTATATTTCTGTTGGGGCAGGAGGCTCATCCAGTGAATCGACATTTTTAGGTCCGCGACATGCACCATTGGTTTTATCGGGTGGTCGCGCACCCAGTAATCTGGAACTACACAAATCAATGCAGCCCGACAGAGATCAGATGCGCAGAAAATTACGCAATAAAATCAGTCGACGGTTTGAACAAAAAAGAAAAACCGCACACACGGAGGTTTATAATGAATCGTTTGACCAGGCTGCTGCTTTAATGAGTAAGCGTGATGTTTTTGATTTCAGTAAATTCTCAGATAAAGATGTTGAGCGTTACGGTAAGCATGATTTTGGTCGCCACTGTCTGATGGCTCGACAATTGATTGAAAAGGGAGTGACGTTTGTCAAAGTGGGGCATACCAATTACGACACGCATTCCGAAAACTTCAACTTCCATATCGAACAACTGGGAGAATTTGACAAGCCTTTTGCAACATTCATTTCTGACTTATACGATCGGGGATTATTGGAACACACATTGATTATCTGCATGTGTGAGTTTGGACGGACTCCCCGAATCAATTCCCGTATTGGTCGTGATCATTGGGGAACTGCCTGGTCGGTTGCACTGGGAGGCACTGGCATTAAGGGAGGCGCTGTTTCCGGGAAAACGAATGAAACTGGCACCAAGGTCATTGATCGCGAAGTGAATGGAGGGCATCTGTTTCACACGTATTATCAGGCTGTAGGTCTGGACTCCACAGAAGAATTTTATCCGAATGGGCAGCCGATTGCTAAAGCAGATCCAAAAGCAGAACCCATTAAGGAGATTCTGGTGTGAGTTTTCTACGATTGGTTATTTCGTTGAGAGTCTGCCTGCTGACTGGAATGCTTGCGTTGACTACAACGCTGACTGGTTTGATGGCAGAGAAGCCAAAAGACAAGCCTGCAACACCCCAATTGCCTGTACTTGCGG
This sequence comes from Planctomycetota bacterium, assembly GCA_022600195.1. Lineage (GTDB taxonomy): Bacteria > Planctomycetota > Planctomycetia > Planctomycetales > Planctomycetaceae > Gimesia. The sequence goes on along the minus strand of JAHZKX010000006.1, from coordinate 75,238 downwards.
TGAAGCCGATTCTTGATCATGGTCCTACTCCCTTGCCTGCAGCTTTGAAGTTTGCACAACTTGATGCAGAGAAAGCGACCAAGCAGTCTGCCGCTCAATTTGCAGTCGTGAAGGAAGTCTCACAAAAATTTAAAGTTGTCAATATCGAGATTGAAAGCGATCAAAAAAAGATTCAGGAAGCGAAATTAAAAATCACAACGGACACTGGCACTCTTAAGAAGACGCAGCAGGCACTCAAGCAGCTTAAAGCCGCGAAAGCAAAGCAGAAGAATTTGAAAGTGAAGTCAGGTATTGTTCTAGAAGCTGCCAGGCCTCAACCCGATGTCGATGTTCTGTCCCGGCAAATTGAAAAGAGTGGGAAACTAATAAAAGAGATCGAACAATCTTTGAAGGCCAGACGAAGTCAACTCGAAGAGATTAAAAAACAGGTTGCTGCAGAAAAGAAACAACTGGGGTTATTAAAGACAAAGGAAAGTCAGTTTACAGAGTTTGTCAACCTGTATCAGGAAAAGGCTCCTGTAGCCGACCCCAAGCTATTAAGAGAAGTGGCCTCATATCAGCATAGCCGTCCTTTGTATTCGTGCAAAATTGATGGGAGTGGAAACTATCTGCTCGCCGGAGCGCAGGGTAGTAATTTTAATCGCTGGGATATTGTCAGTGCGGCCAATACACAATTGGCCGGACATCAAAGTTGGGTCAGACGCTTTGATCTGCATGGCTCCAGTTCGTTGATGATTACGGGGGCCTATGAGGGGAAAATAGCCTGGTGGGATTTAACGTCTGCTCAACCGAAACCACAGCATTTAATAACCGCTCATAAAGGATATGTTCGGGGCGTTTCAGTCAGTCCGGATGGTAAGCTTGTAGCGACAGCCGGTAATGATCGGCTGATTAAGATCTGGTCTGTTCAAACAGCGAAGCTGATTCAGACTTTGGAAGGTCATGAGCATCATATTTATAACGTCAAATTTCATCCGAGTGGTCGCTATCTTCTCTCTGGAGATTTGCGGGGAAATCTTAAACAGTGGGATACGAAAACCTGGACAGCGAAGCGAAAATTTGACGGAAGTGCGATTTACAAATACGACCCAACATTTCGTGGCCATATTGGTGGTGTGCGTGGTATGGATATCAGTCACGATGGAAAATATTTCGCGATTAGCGGAATTGGACAAGTCTCGAATGCGTTCGCAGGAATCGGAGTGCCGACTGTCATTTTGTTTGATTGGGAAACTGGTAAGCAGTTGGCAATCATGACTCCCAGTGATAATTTTAAAGGAACGTGTTGGGGAGTTCGGTTTCATCCGGAGAATGATTTTATCGCAGCAGCGGGTGGGAATTCCTCAGGCATGATCTGGTTCTGGAAACTGGGAGAACAGAAGCCCTACTTCTCTCAAAAAGTGAAAAGCGTTCCCTATGATCTGGATTTTCATCCGGATGGTTTGCGGATGTGCATTGCCTGCTACGACAAGACTGCGCGTCTTTTCAGTATGGCCCCCAAGGCTCCGTTCGAGCTCGCCAAAGAGAAAGCGAAAAAGAAAAAATAAGTTCATTCTTCCAGTGAGGGGCGTCGGACTGCTTCCTGCTCAGAAAGCAGCCTTAGATTTTTCATCTGAGATTTTAAAATGCGGTTAGTAAACCAGCAGAACAGAAATCCCATAATTCGATGGAAAAGAGAAGCGAATACCATTTCACAATGGTAATCTAATTGTGTTTTGCGACCGATGGCTGTCAACTCGTAGGTTACATTGATTCGAAAAGCGGAATTATGCAGTTCGACTGCAATCAGTGTGGGAGCCTGGTATTGGGTGACGGATCCTGCATACTGCTGTAAGTGTCCGCCCTCTCTGAGGGTATGGATAAATTCAGTCCCCTCTGGATTGTCAAGATCTTTACCTTTGGGATATTCGATCGATTCCAGACCTTCCATCCAGAGTTTCATTTTTTCATCATCGTTGAGAAAACTGAAAACGATATCGATCGGCGCAAGTATTTCTTGCTGATAGGTAATTTCCAACGGCCCGAACTCCTTAAAAATCGCTCCTGAAGTTTCTGCAGATTTGACGCGGTCATCACCAAAATTAACATGAGGGAATTGCTGGCTCTGAGAAAAGCAGCTCTATCCGAGGTTCCTTAACCCAGGTTCGAGTTCATTGTAACCATTAAGGTTGTTAAGGCCAACAAATAACAAGGTTGGGAAGTTTCGGTTATGAGCAATTCCTTCCAGATTCAAGTCCCAAAATGTTAGCGCTTCTCTCGGGTCTTAGTTTGATCTGGCATAAAAGGAGAAATGTCTCATGTGGGCAACCCCTGTACTGTCTTTCAGAGCAGTTGGATTACTCAAACAAAGTGGGTTTTTAGGATTGTGAATGGTTCTGATTCAATGGGATCAGGGCTAAAACAATTTAAATTTGAGTGACATGAATCTGAAAGAGTTAGTTCTTGCAAAGCTTAAAAGCTGTGGATAGGATAATCTACAAGAGTCAGTCCCTTCGTAAGTTCCTTGAATCCTTACAAGAATCAAGTAATGTCGTACCTGTTTGCGACAATAATTGTCTCCGCTCAAATAATCTTGCCTGCAATATGAAAGTTTTAGGTTTGAACAAGTGGCTGCATGCAATGTGTGCCATACGAGTTCGTTCACGAAACTTGATATCCACAAGTGGTCTTCATTGATGGTTTATCCATTAGCCTGATAGTAGAACTGAATCCTGATTGACCTGCAGAGGCGTTGGGATGTGGATCTGTTTCTGCCATTTATACGAGTTATCCTTGATCAGATAGTATCTTACTTCAGGAAAAGTGGAATCGTTCTACTTAACTGATAATATTTTGTGCTGAATACGAACTTCAACGGGGCCGATTGAATGTTTTTGCTGTCACTTATTTCTAGTGTCATCCTGCTGTTTTTTGCTGTGATGTATCTGTACTGGGGGCTGGGATGTATCAAGATATATAAAGACAATCGGTTTCATGAAGATGATTCTGACTATCATCCGATCGTCGCGGTAATCTTACCTCTCAGAGGAAATGACCCTTTTCTGGTGGATTGTCTGAACGGGTTATTAAATCAAGATTATCTGAAATACGATGTGAAAATTATTGTTGATCATGCAGATGATCCGGTATTAGAAATTGTCAATCAGTACTTACTCAAGCATAACCACCCACATTGCCAGGTGAATGTACTGGAAAATCGGACTGGAATCTGTGGATTGAAAAATGCTTCTCTGATTCAGGGACTGCAAGACCTTGATGATAAAGTCGAAGTAATTGCCTGGTTAGATGCCGATGTGATTCCTCACCGCACATGGTTGCAAGAGTTAATTAAGCCTTTACAAGATAAAAAGGTCGGCGTTGCTTCAGGAATCAGGTGGTATGCGCCCCGGCATTCCAATGTAGGTACCCTGGTTCGATATATGTGGAATTCGGCTGCTGTAATTCAAATGATGGCAATGGATATCGCGTGGGGAGGCTCGATTGCCATGAGTAGGCAGGTTTTTCAAAATCCACTCCTGCATGAATCGTGGTCAACGATGATGTGGGAAGATACCTATTTAAAAAAGCTGGTATCTAATTTGAACCTGGAACTGGTATTTGTGCCTTCCGCTACGATGGTCAATGAAGAATCCACATCCTTGAAGTCATGTTTTCATTTTATAACACGGCAGTTGATGAATGTGCGTTTCTATCATTCACACTGGTTGTATATATCTGGTTTGGGTTTATTTTCTACGATTGCTCAGTTAACCCTCATGGTCTTACTTCCTCTCTTTATGGTTCAGGGAAACTTGTTCGGCGCAGGGATGATTGCGGTTGTATTATTATTTGTGAGCACAAGTATTGTGTCGATCGTCTGTAGGATTGACTCGCTGATTCGTCAATTGGTTCGTGCGCGGGGAGAGCAATTACAACGTCTTCCTTTCTCGACGTTCAGTGTGCTTTGGCTGACACTGTTTGTGTATTGTGCGGCCTTATTTGCTGCGATGAGAACACGCAATATTCTATGGCGTGGTGTAATTTATAATGCTGTTTCACCTTTTCAAGTTCAAATTGCACATTATGAACCTTTTCAGCATCCGGGAGAAATCATTGAAGAATTAGAAGTAGTGAAATCTTCAATCGTCTAATGGCTCCTAAGAGTAGTTCGACTTCTTTTGCCATGTCGTACAAAAAAAAGCAGGGCTGAGTGAGCCCTGCTTGATATGGATCGCATTCAATTCAAAGAAACGCTATTTCTTTTTCTTTGGAGTCTCTTTCTTTGCGGCCGGTTTTTTAGCAGGTTTCTTTTCTGCTTTCTTTGCAGGTGGTTTTTTCGCTGCCGGTTTTTTCACAGCGGGCTTTTTCTTGGCTGCTTTTTTAGGATCAGCTTTAGGTGTTTCCGGTTTTTTTGCTTCTGGTGGCTTGGGCGGTTCAGGCAAACCAATGACTGTCAGACCTTTCACCTGTTTTGCAAACGCCAATCCTGCAGGACGAGTGACTTTGGTTTCCCAGACATAAAGTCGTTTTAATTTTTTCAATGAACTCAGGTGAGCTAACCCGGCATTGGTAATACCGGTTCCATAAAGATTCAAATAGACGAGGTTGGGTAGTTCCTTCAGGTGTTTGAGTCCTTCGTCATTTACTTTGGTCTTTTCCAGATGAAGATGTGTCAGACCTTTGAGGCCTTTCAGCTGTGCCAGGCCAGCGGAGGTGACATCCGTTCCACGCAGGTTGAGAGCTGTGACTTTCGTAAGACCGGCAAGTGTTTTTAATGTTTCATCTGTGATTTTTTGATCGGAGAGATGAAAGGCAACCTCAAGTCGATCATCGTTCTGGGCCAACTCAAGTACCGAGCCACCTGCGGCACGAATTTTTGATTTTGCCTGTTCAATAGCAGGGTCTGTTTTTTTGTCTGCTGCGGAGGTGAAAGACAATATTGAGAGTGAAATTGTGGAAATCAGCGCTACTGAAAAATATCTCATTTTACCTATCCTTACTTTCTCTTTCGTTCTTAGAGTTTGATGTCAAAGTTGAAAGTACATCGCGTCCGACCTGGATTCTTCCCGTATGCTTCTATTGTATTTATACACTAAATCAATATGGGCATTAGAGATAGATCAAGCGTTATCAATTTCAGTTATCTTAAAGCATTTTATCAGTAGTGCACCTGTTTAGAAAAGACACAACTCGCAAAATGTGGCTCTCCTAGCGGAAAAATAGCGTAATTTGGGTCGAAATGGAGATTCTCCCGTCGGGAGAAATGGTCTCGATTCAATTCCGGAAATCCATTAACCTGCCCCCTCTGTGCGTTCTTTCGATCTATTTGCAAAGTCTGAACTGGAAACAAGTAATGTCATCAGCGTCAACTTCGTATCCCCGAGATACCATTATTCATGGTTTGGGGCGCGGAGTGATCAATCTAATTTGTTTAATGGGCGACCTGTTTCTCTTTGCCTGGGAAATGATGGGATGGATGATTACACGCCTGCCCCCGCGCAGCACACTTTGGGCATCCATGTACCATATAGGCATTCAGAGCATTCCCGTGATTTTGATAACCGGCGGATTTATCGGCATGGTTCTGGCGGTCCAGTCATTTGACCAATTCAAAATGATGCACATGGAAAACCAGATTGGTGCTGTGATTTCCATCTCGCTGGTTGAAGAATTAGGCCCCGTTCTGGCCGCTATCATGTTGGCAGGTCGTGTAGGAACTTCGATGTCAGCCGAGCTTGGGACGATGCGGGTTACCGAACAAATTGATGCTTTGCGTGCGTTGGGTGCGAACCCGATCCACTATCTGGTTGTACCCCGTTTCCTGGCCTGCTGTTTATTGATACCACTGCTCACGGTAATCGCGGATGCGATTGGTATCTTAGGGGGCTGGTTATTCAGTACACAGATCTTGGGCGTAGATTCGTTTTATTATTGGCATCATTCGAAAAACTTTGTGTTTGCTTTTGATGTGCTGGGTGGGATTTTCAAGAGTTTCTTTTTTGGTGCAGCGATTTCATTAATCTCTTGTCACCGGGGCTTTCATTGTGGTGCGGGCGCTGAAGGAGTGGGCAAGGCGGCGACTGAAGCGTTTGTGTATTCTTTTATTGTAATCATGGTACTTGATTTCATGCTTGGTGTTTCCATCGTCAACTTCTACCACTTCATGCAATCTGTTCACCCTGGTGTGCTCAGATAACAACGAATTTCTTTGACAGGACAAAATAACGTCACTATGAATCCACGCAATGCAAACGAAAAGTATGTCATTGAATTGCGGAATATCTCGCGTCAATTCGGATCACAGCAAGTGTTGCGTGATGTTTCGTTTGGTGTTCGCAGTGGTGAGACCCTGGTTATCATCGGAGAAAGTGGATGCGGGAAAAGTGTAACCATGAAGTTGATCATGGATTTGTTACAGCCTACGCAGGGAGATGTCTTGTGGCATGATCGACTGGTTTCAGATCGTAGCAAACGTGAATTACATCGAGATCGTCTTCGGATCGGATATCTGTTCCAGGGGGCGGCGCTTTTTGACAGCCTGTCTGTTTACGAAAATGTTGCCTTTGGTTTAAAGCAGAATACGAAATTGAAAAAAACGGAAATCGATCAGATTGTGGTTGAACGATTGAGAGAAGTCGGTCTTTCTGAATCAATCAGTCAGAAGAAGCCGGCAGAATTATCCGGCGGTATGAAAAAACGAGTCGGTCTGGCTCGCGCATTGGCAATGACTCCCGAAGTGATGTTATACGATGAACCAACGACGGGGCTCGACCCTGTCATGACAGATGTGATAAACGAATTAATTTTGCAGACACGTGTCAGTCGCCCTGTAACCAGTATTGTTGTGACACATGATATGAGCACTGTTAAAAAAGTTGCTGACAGAATAATTATGTTATATCCACTAGCTCGATTAAAACCGGGAGAGGATCAGATAGTCTTTGAAGGGACAGCAGAAGAAGCATTTCAGTCGTCTTCGCCCCGAGTTCATCAGTTTGTGCATGGTGAAGCGGGAGATCGGATTCGTGAGATGGCAGGAGCTGGTTGAACCGGGACGTTAACAGAATCCGCTTTGTAATCATTTTAAAACGAATTAGAAACTTTGATCTCAAGGATGGGATCGATTTGAGGCTTTTATGACGGATCGCCAAATACAATTTCGCGTCGGACTGTTCGTGATTTCTGCATTGATCACGGGAGCCGCGATGATTTTTCACTTCGGGAAACTGGAATCATTATGGAAGAAAAAGTATGTGGTCAGCATGCGTTTTGAATCCGTTTCCGGAGTCCATCAAGGGACGCCTGTAGTCCGTCATGGAATCCGCATTGGTGAAGTAACCAAGATTATCACAAGTAACAGTAAACCGGGTGTGCTGTTACTTGTAGCCATTAATGAGACTCAGCACTTGCGCAAAGATGCAAGCCCGCAGATTGTCAGTTCGATCATGGGAGATTCGAAGATCGTGATTGATCCCGGAGTCAGCTCTGATTTTCTTAAGGCAGGCGAACGGTTGGTAGGCAGACCGGCCAGCGATCCGATGGAGATTGTCTATCGAATGGAGCAGCAAGTTTCGAAAACTCTGGAGGCGTTTACATCGACCAGTAAAGAGTGGGAAAAACTGGCCGGGAATATGAATCGACTGGTGGAAACGAAAGAGGGAAATCTGGATGTCGTCATCGAACGGACGGCGACGTCATTAGAGGAATTTTCACAAGCAATGCGAAAAATGAATACGATGATGGGAAGTGTCAATCAGCTGGTGGGTGATCCGAAGCAACAGGAACATCTGAAGCGTACGATGGCAGCCATGCCTGCGATGATTGAGAGTACTCACCGTACGATTTCCTCCGTGGAACTGGCTGTGAAAAAAGCAGGTGAAAACCTGGATAACCTTTCGCAAGTGACTGATCCACTGGCGAAGCATAGCCAATCCATGATTATCAAACTGGATCGCAGTTTATCTCGGCTTGATTCGATTATGGCGGAAATGAATACGTTTACGCGCGCTTTGAATCAGGGAGATGGTTCACTGAAAAAATTCATGTCTGATCCGGAACTGTATCGCAACATGTCACGGTCGGCCAGTTCTTTAACCGTTCTGTTAAATAACCTGGAACCGATTGCTCGTGACGTGCGAATCTTCAGTGATAAAATTGCCCGCCACCCGGAAATTCTGGGAGTGAGCGGAGCCATGAAAGGGAGTTCCGGCCTCAAAGATCCGCAAGAACAACCTTCTCGTATTAAGCAATCCGGATTTTCTCTGCCTTCTAAATCTCGCTAATGATGCTTCAGATGAAGCATCACCACTGATCGTTTTTACTTCTCTCGGTAAAAATTGTTTGAAATTGTCTGTAATTAATCTGTGTCGCAGGCCGTCAGTGATGGATACCGGACCGATTCGATTTTGAGGCAATGGCTTAGGGGTTTTCCAAAATCCAGCTGTTTTCACCAGTCATACACTCTTATGTCAGGAATCAGTGAAGGTTGGATTTAGAATTCTTAATGAGTTGTTAATCAAATCTTAACAATTCGCTGTATTATCAACAAATCAGGCAGATGTCTTGATTCATTTCATTGAATGAAAACCGGTAAACTGATTACTGATATTGATAACAGAGAGTACCCAGTGACAACATCATCCTCGCGTCGACGTTTTTTAAAGGCTGCCATTACCGCTCCCGCTGTGGGAACCGTATTTTCCCGTTTTCTGATGACCGCGGCCGCGAATGGCATTCAAAAAAGCCATTCGGCACTCAGGCCGGTTCCGGATGAGACGACGGGTCTTCCCTTATTGCAGTTACGGGAAGGTTTTCGATATCAGTCATTCGGTTGGGTGGGAGATAAAATGTCAGATGGAGTAATCACTCCTGAAGGGCATGACGGGATGGCTGTGATTTCGCAGAACGAGGACATCATCACTCTCTGTCGCAATCATGAAATTCGTGGTTCGAAAAGTTTCGGTCCTGACGAGATCACTTATGACCGCAAAGCAGGTGGAGGTTGTGCGAATCTTCAGTTTGATATCAATGCTGGTAAATGGTTGAAAAGCTGGACCAGTCTTTCAGGAACTGTGCAGAACTGTGCCGGCGGACCAACACCCTGGGGAACGTGGTTATCGTGCGAGGAGACCGTCATTGGCCCCAATGAAAGTTTTCGCGATATCCATTATCCGCATGAAAAACATCATGGGTGGGTTTTTGAAGTTCCCTCACAGGGTACTGCTTCGTTACAGCCTCTAGAAGCATTGGGGCGTTTTGTGCATGAAGCATTGGCCATTGATCCTCACGATGGAATCATCTACGAAACCGAAGACCGTGATACAGCCGGCTTCTACCGGTTCCTCCCCCATGAGCCTGAGGTTCTCTCGGATGGGGGAAGTCTGCAAATGCTCAAGGTAAAAGGTCAACACGACTTGAGGACCGGCGCGAAACGTGGTGTCCGATATGATGCAGACTGGGTTGATATTGAAGATCCGGTACGACGCAATACTCCCGGTAAAGAAGATGGACTTGGCGTTTATTCTCAAGGAAAGGAAAAAGGGGCGACGACGTTTGGGCGTCTGGAAGGTTGCTGGTTTGGCGATGGGCTGGTTTATTTCAATTGCACAAATGGTGGTGAAGCGGGATTGGGACAAGTCTGGGCATTCTCTCCTAAAGAGCAGGTTTTGCAGCTTGTTTTTCAATCACCTGGTCACGATATCCTTGATAGCCCGGACAATCTGACAGTGAGCCCGCGGGGAGGTTTGATTCTTTGCGAAGACGCCGACCTGAAACCGCTGCGGTTGCATGCGCTCAGTCGAAAAGGACAACTGCAAACGGTTGCCATTAATAACATTCAACTGAAAAAGGGGCAGTACAACGACCTGGAAGGAGATTTCAGTGGAGGGGAATGGGCGGGCGCCTGTTTCAGTCCCGATGGCAAATGGTTGTTTGTCAATATTCAGGATCCCGGCGTGACCTTTGCGATCACTGGTCCCTGGAATGAATTGGGTGTTTAACCGGAAGATCGAAAGCCGATCAAATCAAGTCCAGCAAATCAGGCCCCTGGTTCCTCCATAGGATCAAAGGGGCTTTTTTGTGAATCAGAAACGGTCCCTCTCTGGCTTGAGGCGTATTTCATTCAGAAGCAAGAGGCATCGCTTTCCCTCATTTCGAGTGTTACGGGCTTTAAAGCGTCTCTGGGGAACTGTAAACTGAGACAAAGGCTGGCATTTCTTTTATCAGCCTTATGGAACAGGTTCCGTCGCCACTCTGTAAGATGATCGCAGAATCAAATAATGTCACTTAAGAACTATATCAAAAATGACTTGGAAGTGCGTTTGCGGAGCGGCCAGGAATTGCCTGCTCAACTGACATTGGAATCGATGGCGTCACATTATCAAGTCAGCTTTTCTCCCGTTCGAATTGCACTCGCCGAGCTGGTTGATGAAGGGTTGTTGCAGAGGGGCTCCAATCGCAGATTAGAGATCAGTACGAATCGGATCAAACCACTCAAGCGGGGCAAGAAGTCTGATTTACCGGAACCTCCAGTGGATATGTTTGAAGTCATCACAAACGATTTTGTACAGCTAAGCCTGAAAGGTGAGCCTGTAGATATTCGTGAGGAAGTGACGGCTCAAAAATATAAGATGAGTCGTTCTTCACTGCGGATCATTTTGAATCGTCTGGCGGGAACCGGAATTCTGGATCATATTCCTCGCCGCGGCTGGAGACTCAGGCCTTTTCGCCAGGAGGATATGCAGGCGTTTCTTGAAGTGCGCGAGCTGCTTGAGTTGAAAGCGCTGGAGTTGGCGAAACCGCATCTGGTGAAAGAAGATCTTGAGAGAATTCTGGAAGGAAACGTGATTCCCGAATCAGAGACCGAGCGTGTATTAATTAATAATTCTTTACACGAATATCTCATCGATAAAGCAGGGAACTATTATATTCAGGACTTTTTCCAGAGACAGGGTCGCTATTATGATATTCTGTTTGACTGGGAAGATCAGGATCGGGCAACGGCCATCGAAACAGTGCGGCAGCACCAGTCCATTCTCAAAGCACTGATCAAAAAAGAGTGGTCTACTGCCCGTAAAGCATTGTCCTATCACATCCGCGATAATCATCCGATTTTGAGCAAAATCGTTAAGGCAAATTGATTCCACAGTGGACGAGGGACCATAGTCTCGGCTGATTGTCGATCCGAACTCTCTGGATGTTTTCCGTGAAGAGGGTCGCCTTTGCCTATCTGGTCAGTTAAAATTATTTAACTATTGTCATCAACGGGTCGTCCGAGACTCGGGACACTGGCTTTATAAATTTGCGAATGCTGAAAACTGTAACTTGACCAAACTCAATCTATCCCTGCTTTGTTCAATCGTTAAGTTAGTGCAAAGCCTGGAAATTTCAACTGGTGAATCTTCTTCCATGAAATCAATCCTTTATCTGTTTCCATTGTTCTTTGTATCGTTCGTTCCACTATCTGCAGCTGAGCGGCCGAATATTGTCTTTTTCTTTGCCGACGATCAAACGACCAGTACGATTGGTTGTTATGGCAACCCGGTAATTCAGACGCCGAACATTGATCAACTGGCGGCCCGCGGTACGCGATTTGAAAATGCCTATGTCAGTCAAGCCATTTGCTGGGTGAGCCGGACTACGATTCTCACTGGATTGACAGGTCGTAGTTATGGCACATCAGCGAACCCTGAGTTGGCACGACCTGATGCCGTGCAAACGTTGTATTCCGACATTCTGCACGAAAACGGATATCGAACCGGCTACTTCGGGAAATGGCATGCCAAAATGCCTAAAGGTTATAAAAAAGAAGATCACTTTGATGAGTTTGAGGCGATCGGTCGGAATCCCTATTACAAAAAACAACCGGATGGCAGCCTGCGCCACGAAACGGAACTGATTGTAGATCGTGGAATTGATTTTGTGAAAACACAGCCGAAGGGCAAATCATTCGCGTTGAATATGTGGTTTAATGCCTGTCACGCAGAGGACGGCGATCGCCGACCGGGCATTGGTCACTTTCCCTGGCCGCGTGCCGTAGATGGCATGTATGAAGACGTTGAAATCGCATCGCCGCGTTTGAGTGATCCTGCGATTTTCAATGGTCAGCCTGATTTTTTGAAAACGACGATCAATCGTGAACGATACTTCTGGCGTTGGAATACGGACGAAAAATATCAGACGAATATGCGCGCGTACTATCGCATGGTGAGTGGTATTGATGGTGCGATAGGGCGTTTCATGCAGGCATTAAAAAAAGCGGGGTTGGCGGACAATACCATTATTGTTTATTCAGCGGACAACGGTTATTACATGGGCAACCGCGGTCTGGCGGGCAAGTGGTCGCATTACGAGGAAGCGATCAAAGTACCTTTGATCGTGTTTGATCCGCGCGTTCCCAAAACACAACAGGGGCAGGTCAGCGATGCTCTGGCATTGAATCTGGATCTGCCGGCGACCTTTCTTGATTGGGCCGGGGTTAAAGTACCGGAAAGATATCAAGGGCATAGTTTACAACCCATTGTGACTCAGGGGAAACCTGCCGACTGGCGGACGGAGACATTTCACGAGCATTTTGCGGTCCGCAATCGCATTCCTGCATTTGAAGGTTTACGCAATGCACGCTTCAAATACGTGCGCTATTTCGATAATGGGAATCATGAGTTTCTGCACGATCTGAAAAATGATCCCGATGAATTAAAGAATCTGGCCGCTGATCCTGGGCATGCGAAAACGCTGCAAGCAATGCGGCAACGCACGACTGACCGCGTTACCAAACTTGGTGGTCCACTTGATCCGCGCCAGGGCAAATTCACTGTGTCAACAGTTCCTCATCCCCAGGCTTCCGCTGCTGCCAGTGCCAAGCCCGACAAAGATGGCTTTGTCAGAGTTTTCGATGGCAAAACACTGCGTCGCTGGGATGGGGATAAGAAATACTGGACTGTCGAAGACGGAGCACTCACCGGAAAAACGGACGGTACATTGAAGATGAACCGTTTCATTACCTGGAAAGATTCGACGATCCGCAATTTTGATTTGCGTGTGAAGGTCAAGGTCACCGAGGGTGGGAACAGCGGTATTCAGTATCGCGGCTTATCGCGACCTGATCTCGGTTTGGACATAGTGACCGGCTATCAATGTGACGTTGTCGCGAATGTTCCGAAATACAATGGCATGTTATACGAAGAGAAGGGCCGCCGCATTTTGTCTCATACAGGCGAGAAAGTTATTATTGATCCTGCGGGACAACCCTGGGTGATTGGTTCAATGCCCCTCAAAAAGTTTGCTCCCGATGAGTGGCACGACTTCCGTGTACTGGTTAAAGGAAACCATCATCAGCACTGGATTGATGGTCATAAAACTGCTGACCTGATCGATCTGGATGCTAAAGGTCGCGCGCTGGAAGGCGTGCTTGCGGTGCAGGTTCATGTGGGACCCAAAATGAAAATTCAATATAAAGATTTTAAAATCAAACACCTGCCCGACAATATTCCACTTAAGCAGGCGGCAGATCATCCGATCCCGGCCGACGCGTATGGCGTACGTCCTCAAGGACGATTACCCAAGAATTGGAAGCCACCCGTTTACGGAGAACGATGATTAATTTTTGCGAAAGCAATCTTTGAGACTGGCCAAAAATTATTTATGGACTACCAGTCATCAAGGAACTCTGAGGAATCAGTTTGCATCTGAATCATTTTCTTTTCTGTGAGAGTCCATTGAACAGTGATTGGCCTTTATTTGGTTTTAGTTGCAATTCAGGGAGTAAGATCTCAGAGGGTATCTTTTTGATGGCGGTTTCGGGATCGCTGGAATCCATAAAGGTGGATAAATACTCCAGGAATCGAGGGTCAACACTGGCGGCATGATAGGTTGCGAAGTGAGTCCCCCCTTTAACGGTAATCAGGTGACCTTTAGGAAAGTACTGCAACATTTCTTCCGCGTTTTCATAGGGCGTTGCAAGATCAAGGGTTCCGTGAATGAGTAAAACAGGTGTCTGTCTGACAACAAGCTGACGAAATTCATCGTTGACGACAGGGGTTGGGGTCACATCTCGCGTTGCTTTATAGAACCAGTTAGGATCGCCGAGCCATCGATAGGCTGGATCTGATTCCAGTTTCTTTTGTCGATGGCCAGTGACCCCCAGACTATTATCAACGAGTGTCAGAAGTAAATTACAATGCGCGTCCTCAGGACGGTCATCGATGATCTTCGATGCTAGATACTGGTAGTTTTCCTGATAAATTTCGAGGACGAACTTTGGCCACAACTCAAGCATCTCTCGCGAATGTGAACGCGAGTTGAGGATCGGGCGCGTCAGGTAATATCGGAAGTCATCGGCTCCAATGACTACATTCGCAGGGTAACCCTTTCTTGGATGATAGCCACGGACTTTCACAGGTTGCTTTTCAAGTCGCGTGATGATGGACTTGACCGCGCCAAGGAGTCCCACTTCAGGCAAGACCACCTCCTTTGATGCGCGGGCTTCTTCTTCGATTTTGATGAAGACATTCCAAATACCCTCTGCACTGTCGTAGCCATAGTCGAGGGGTTCCGTGCCGGACAAAATCATTCGTTCAACATGAGTTGGATACCGTTTTAAATATGCCAATGCCCATTGCGAACCAAAGCTTCCTCCTCGCAGTGCGAGTTTTTCATATCCATATGCGCGCCGAATTGCATCTACATCATCGACAAGATGTAGAATGTCGTAGCCTCTCAGGTCAAACTTCAAAGCTTCATGTTTTTTGAGGTGCGCCTTGAATCCGATTGCCAGACGCCGGGATGAATTTGTAAAAGACATGGGTTTTGACCAATCACCTGGTTTCACAGTCCAGGTTGAGGGCAGGTGTTGAATGCCAGGCACACGACTATTGCCCCGTTGATTGACAATGACCACATCGCGATTTCGATTGTAGGCTTCGATTTCAGCGAACTTGTTGTAACGCTTTTGTTGCATACCGTTCTGAATGTCAGCGGTTAGGATGGCTTGACCCGGGCCACCAGGCAAAATAAATACGGGCGGGCGCCCAGTCGGTTCGCGCGCAGGAAAGCGAAAATAATGAACGGTGATCATTCGGCTGGCTGAGTCGTTTCGATTCTCGGGTACAATAATGAATCCCTGTTCGCCCCTTAGTCGTCCGTGGAAATCAAGTGACTGAATGAGTGTTGTACCGACTGCAGCTTGACCTGCGGTATTTTGTCCGTTCGCAGGAAGGATTTCGGAGAGAAGACACACCACGAGGATCAGAAAATAGAAGGCAGAACCAGTTTGGCACTTCGATTCACAAACTCGGGTCATCATCTCACTCCTTTAGTTCTCGTCTTGTGAAAAACCCGTTCAAGGCGGTTTTACAAAAAGTATCAGAATCTTGAGTAGCAAAGAAGTAGTATGCTCCAATTGATTCATTCACACTGTGTACTTTAAAGATGCCGTTAAAAGTTACGGAGTGACAATTCTCAAATAATTTGATGAATAGATCTTATTTGTTGAGCGGATACAAAAAAACAGATTTTCATCTTGTTTTGAAAGCTGGTATGTAAAAAACATGACGGGAATCTGAGTTTGTAATCGATTCAGCCGGCGCTTAGTTGGGAAATGTAGTATAAAAGGCATGTTTCCTAGGAAATTATTGATTTTAGTGTCGAACTCCGATAGAATATGTATTACTCGTAGATGGCTGATCTTTCATTGGCCCCTTCCTGATCAATCCTTCCCAAATAGCGTGATCTTATGAGTTTACGTTCCATCCAATGTCTGGTTTCTTGCCTGGCAATTTTACTTGCTGGCTCCGTTTCGGCTCACTCCGCCGAGATTCCGCTACATCAACAGATCGATTCGTTGATTGGTGTGGGAAAAACACAGTTTGAAAAAACTGCGAGCGCTCCAGCCGATGATGCCACTTTTTTGCGACGGGTGACTCTTGATTTGACGGGAACGATTCCAACTTCTGATGAAGTGCGCGTTTTTTTGGCCGATGAATCAACGGAGAAGCGAACACAATTAATCGACCGACTCCTGGCATCTCCCGAGCACGCGCGGCGGATGCAATATGTTTTTGACACGATGTTGATGGAACGCCGTCCCGATAAACATGTGCCTGCTGTCGAATGGCGGAATTATTTACGAACGTCATTTTTGAATAACAAACCCTGGGATGTGTTAGTCCGCGAAATATTATCTGTTGATGGCACAGATAAGAAAACACGTCCCGCTGTCAAGTTCCTGCTCGATCGCGAATTAAAATCAGAACTGGTCACGCGCGATTTGGGGCGTCTGTTTCTGGGGCGTGATTTAGAGTGTGCGCAATGCCACAATCATCCCAATGTTGATGATTACCTACAACGGCACTATCACGGTTTGAGCGCGTTTTTGAATCGCAGTTATCTCTTCAAGGATCCGAAAACGAAAAAAACATCCATAGGTGAAAAGGCGGAAGGACTGGTTTCATTCACATCGGTGTTTACCCAAGAGGAAGGTAAGACTGCTCCTCGAATGCTCGATTTGCCCGAAATCGTCGACCCGAAAGATGCGAAAGCAGATTATAAAGTGAAGCCGGCTAAAAATGTGCGATCGGTGCCCGTTTACAGTCGACGATTGCAACTGGCAAATGCTATGACACATCCGACGAACATTGCCTTTCGGCAAAACATTGCCAATCGGTTATGGGCGATGATGATGGGGCGTGGTTTTGTGGAACCGCTCGATATGTGGCATGCCGATAATCCACCATCCCACCCCAAGCTACTTGATCTGTTAACAAAAGAGTTACAAAAAAATGGCTACAACATGCGATTGATCCTTCGCGAACTGGCGCTGTCAAAAACGTATCAACGCAGCAGTCAAATTTCTGCAGGAGCTGAAATCGCGAAAGAAATTGATTTTGGTGTTGGTCAGCTCAAGCCACTCTCTCCCGAGCAACTTGCCTGGTCGATGATGCAGGCAACCGGTCTGACGGTTAAAACACTTAAAAGTCTCAAAGCAAAGCAGGTCAAGGCCGACCCTAAAAACGGTGCGAAAAAAACGGAAGATGCCTTGTGGCAGGAAGAAGCTTTGCACGCTGCATTAAATAAAAATGTGACGGCGTTTATTACCACATTTGGTTTTGTGGGAGCACAGAGTTCCCGCTTCGATGCGTCGGCGGATCAGGCGCTATTTTTGCGAAACGGACCGTTGGTACAATCCTGGTTGGTGCCATCTGGAGACAACCTGACCGCCAGACTCAAGAAACTCAAAACTTCTTCTGAAATCGCTGAAGAACTATATTTGAGCGTTTTTTCCCGTTTACCAGAAAAAAAAGAAACAGAAAATGTGACAGCGTACTTAAAAGACAACCAGAAACAATCTCAACAAGCTTTACAGCAACTGGTTTGGGCGGCACTTTCTTCCGACGAATTTCGCTTCAATCATTAATAATCATCTTACGCGTTCCTCCTCGAAAGTCAGAAGGATAAACGATGCGACGTAATCAAGGATGTAATCACCTGGATCATCATCTGGCTCGGCGCCAGTTTTTAGCGGGCGCCGCCGGTGGTGCAGTGGGATTAGGTTTACCTGGCTCACCCGCTACTGCAGAAAAAATCAAAGGCCAACACAAACGTGTTTTGCAAATTTACCTGCAAGGTGGTGTCAGCCAGTTGGAATCGTGGGACCCGAAGCCGGGAACGGAACATGGTGGCCCCTTTCGTGCCATTCCGACATCGGTTCCGGGTATGCATATATCGGAACTCTTGCCTTACACTGCGAAGCAGATGCATTTGCTTTCTATTGTGCGTAGTATCAACTTGAAAACAAACGACCATCGGCAGGGTCGACTGTTTATGGAGAAGGGCAGACGCGCCGGCGAGTATCCCTATGTTGGTTCGATTGCTTCAAAATATCTGGCACCTGCTAATAGCGAGCTGCCGGGTTATATTCACATTTCGACTCGCGGGCTGACCGACAGTACGTCTGCGTTTCTGGGAGCACAACACGGTCAATTGAAATTTGAAGGTGTTAAACCTCCCAAAAATTTAGCGGTACCAAAGGGTCTTGATGAAACCGCTGATGCACGCCGAGTTCAACTTCGAGATCAATTTAATCAACAGTTCAGGGTTGGGCGACCGAAATCGTTGACAGAATCATTCGATGCGTCATTCCAACAAGCCGCCAAGCTCATGGGCCGGAAAGCGTTTTTCGAGAAAGCACCCGATCCCAAAGATCTGGAACGTTATGGCAAACATGATTTTGGTCGAAACTGTTTACTGGCCAGAGCTTTACTTGAAAATGATGCGACCTGTGTCAAAGTGACACATCACGGGTACGATTCTCATGCCGAGAACTTCAATTTTCATCTCGAACAACTGGGTGAATTTGACAAAACATTTGCCATGCTGATAGATGATTTACATGAACGGGGCCTTCTGGATAGCACGCTGGTGATGGTCTATTCTGAATTCGGCCGCACTCCAAAAATTAATGTTCGGTATGGCCGTGACCACTGGGGTTCTGCCTGGTCGATTGCCCTGGGAGGTTGTGGGATTCAACCGGGGGCTGTGATCGGAAAAACTAATGAGAAGGGGACTGCTGTCGCTGATCGTGAGGTTGATGCAGGTCATCTATTCCACACTTACCTACAGGCACTTGGGATTGATTCCACGAATGATCACGATATTGCAGGCCGTTCGATTCCCATCGGGGACCCAACTGCACAACCCATCAAGGAGTTGTTGTCATGAATGTCAATCAATCCGATACGAGTGATGCCCTTGTTGCACAGAAGCCGGTCGTTGATTATGACGCCATTGATCTCGAAAAAACGCATCAGGTTTCGGAGTTCAAGCATAAGTTTCCACTGACTTCCTGCCGGGTCGATCCAACAGGAAAATATGTTGTCGCTGGTGCTCAAGATTTAGACATTCAGGTTTGGGACTTGCAGACCAAGTCTAATCGTACGCTTAAAGGTCATACCAGTTGGGTCAGGTCGTTTGATTTTTCGAAGGATGGCAGCAGACTGTACTCGGCTTGTTGGGGTGGCGATATCAAAGTCTGGAACATGGCAGACACTCAGCCGAAACCGATCATGATGATTCAGGCTCATACAGGTTCGGCACGCTGGGTACGCATTTCTCCCGACCAGAAAAAACTTGCCACCTGTGGTAATGATTTGCTGATAAAGATATGGAATGTCGAAGATGGGAAACTGTTACAAACTTTCAAGGGGCACGAACGGCATGTGTATGCTGTTGATTTTCATCCGGACGGCCAACATCTCGTTTCTCAAGATTTGATGGGTTTCATCAAAATCTGGGATATGAAAACCGGCAAGCAGGCGCGAAGTATCGATGCCACTGTGATGACTGGCTACGACAACAAATTTGCCGCCGATATGGGGGGAGCCCGCGATTTGCAATTCAGCCCTGACGGCAGCGAGCTGGCCAGCGCAGGTATTACAAAAGTGGTCAACTCGTTTGCCGGCGTGCAAGACCCGATTATCATGCTGTTTGATTGGAAAAGCGGCAAAGAGAAGGCCCAACTCAAACCCGAAAAAACGTTTCAGGGAATTGCCTGGGGTGTGCGTTATCATCCTGATGGTTTTCTAATTGGCGCTGGTGCAAATCGTAGTGGCAAAGGCGAGTTGTGGTTCAGGAAACCGGGTGAGAAAGAATTCTTCCACACAATGAAACTTTCCACTGCAGCTCGCGGGCTCGATTTACTAAGTGACGGACGGCACTTAGTAATAGCACATTCTGACGGTGCTGTTCGTGTCTACCGGATGACTGCCGAAGCGAAGCGTCCCGCAAAATCAAAATCCTGATCTAGAATGAAGAACAATTTATGCCCTTCCGAATTCCTCAGCTAGAATCTGTTTCACGTTATTTATTCGCCATAACATTTGCATTACTGGTGATTGCAAACCCGGTTTGCGGGCAAAAGATAAAACAAAAAAAGAAGCCCCAACCATTCCGCTGGGTGAATGAGTTAAAGCAGAAAATACCGGGTGTGCAACATGCGACATTTCGCAGTCCTTCCATGATGGTCGATGTCGGATACTGTATCTACCTGCCACCACAATACAGCGATCCACAAAACAGAAAACAAAGATTTCCAGTAGTCTACTACCTGCATGGTGGTCGACCTGGGAGCGAAACAAAGAGCGTGCGATTGGCGCATTTCATCAACAAACACATTTCAGCAGGTGATGTGGCACCCATGATTTATGTGTTCGTGAATGGCGGTCCGGTCAGTCATTATAATATGCCCGAACGTAAAAATGCGATGGGTGAAGATGTTTTTGTGAAGGAGTTGATCCCACACATTGACTCAACTTATCGTACGATTGCCAATCGGAAAGGCCGCGGCATTGAAGGCTTCTCGCAGGGAGGACGTGGTACGACACGAATCATGTTCAAACATCCGCAGCTATTCTGTTCTGCAGCACCTGGGGGCGCTGGTCATGCAACCGAGAAACGCATATCGGAAGAAAACGGTCAGGAAAATCCGAATTTGATATTCACCAAAGGGTATAACACGTATGATCTGGCCCGCAAGTATGCTCAGCATCCGGAGCCTCACCTTCGGATCTTGATTCATGTTGGCACAAAAGGTTTCAATTACCAAAATAATCTTGCCTATATGACCTTCCTGAATTCACTCAAGATTCCTTATGAAAAGCTGATAGTGCCAGATGTGCCACATAGCGCTTCAAAAATCTATGAGAAAGAAGGTCTCAAATTAATGAGATTTCACGTTGACAATTTTCGCGGTGCTAGATTGAAAGACTGAAATGAGAGATTAGTGATCGCTGAGATACAGAGTGAAACGATTGAGTTCATCGGTGCCATCTGCAGCTAAATAATAGAATCCTTTATCAATGTGAATCGATTGCTGGAATTGAGCCAGGGAGAAGAGAGGAAAGCTTATCGTGTGTCACTTGGGCCGATTCAGTCTGTTTGCTCTCAGCTTTCAGCTTGTGATTGTGACGATCACATGGGCTCAGCTTCCCAATCCCATACTGAAGTCGGTGTTTCCAACGGGGGGACAATCGGGTAGTACGATTGAATTGACAGTCGCCGGCACTGCTTTGGATGATGTTTCGCGATTAATTATCAGTCGATCCGACATCTTATCCGAGAAAATTGCGAAGAATCGATTTCGCGTTACTATTCCTGAAAGCGTACCCACGGGCTCCTACGATGTGCGGGTTCTCTGTCGCAATGGATTGAGTTCGCCTCGAACTTTCTTTGTTGGTAATCGATCCGAGTTACTCGAAATTGAACCAAATGAAAATCTTCAATCTTCACAAACTACTTTGACTGATGTTTCGATTAACGGACGTATCGAGAAAAAAGGGGATGTTGATGTCTTTCAGTTTTCCGCCAAACAGGGACAACGAATCATCATTGAGTGTTGGGCAGAACGGCTTGATTCCAGTCTGCGCGCAATCTTAGAGGTTTACGATTCCAAGGGTCGACGTCTGGCTGTCAATCGAGGTTTTTTTGGGATAGATCCATTGATCCCTTTCCAGGTTCCCTCGGATGGTGTCTATTTTGTCAAGGTATTTGATCTCGTCTATTCAGGTAGTTCTGACCATTTTTATCGGCTTGATATCGATTCGGGTCCGCGCATGTTGTTTACTGTTCCTGCGGTCATCCAGCGCGGGGCGACTTCACGAGTATCGATTTATGGTTGGAACCTGGGAAAGCTCAATCATAAAACGAATCAAAAAATCGTCGAGAGTAATAATATTGAACTTGAAAGACAGCGTCTCGAAGTGGGGGACGTGGAGCTGAAGATTCAATCACAAGGGAAACAAAAACATTCCATCGTGGATCATAAATATGAGCGGCTCGATTTAACAATTACACCTTCTGAAGAAAACATCTCCACTCCATTCCCCATTCGGAGACGAAGTACACAGGTTGATGTTAATGGATTTGCATTTCATAGGGAAAATTGTCATGCGCCAGTATTAATTGGTTCAACGGACGTTCCCGTCATTCGAGAAAATGGTAGACATCAGAGACCTGACACTGCCCGGGAAATATCGATTCCCTCTGAGGTTAGTGGCCAATTGATAGCGGGTGATGAGAAAGACTGGTATGCCATTCAAGCAAAAAAAGGAGAAGTCATCTGGATCGAAGCTTTTGGTCAACGGATGAATTCTCCGGTTGATCTCGACGTTCGCCTATTCGATGCTTCGGCAATGAAGACTTTGGAACAGTTTAGTGACGAAATAAAAAATATTGGTGGGAAGCAATTCAAATCAAGCCATCTTGACCCTGTAGGTAAATGGATTGTACCTGAGGATGGGCGTTATTTGATCATGATTCAAAATTTACGTGGTGGCTTAGACGATGATCCACGTCGCGTCTACCGATTTAATTTACGACGCCAGGAACCAGATTTTCATCTGACAGTCGTCTCTCACAATGAAAAACCCGCCTCGCTTAACGTGAGACGCGGCGGTCGTGCAATTTTGGATGTGATCGCTTTACGAAAACGAGGGATGACTGATTCCATTCGAGTCAGCGCGAGTAACCTCCCGCTGGGAATTCATTGCCCTGACATCTGGTTAGGACCTGAGGAAAATCGTGCAACTCTCACAGTGACTGCTGATGCCGATGCGGTTCCCTATTTTGGAAATCTCACTCTACATGGATACTCTATTCAAGCCGGAAAAAAAAGCGTGCACAGCGGAACCATCGTACGAACAGATGTGCCGAGCGGATTAAGTCGCCTTACGACAGAAATCCCTCTGGCTGTTACGGGTGACGCTCCTTTTCGAATTACTGCAGATGGACATGAAAAACGGAAGCACCATCTATTCGGCGAAATGGATATTCGACATTCTCCCGGTTCTGTTTTAGATGTGGCGGTTCAGATTGAAGGACGTGCTCCCGGCGATAGTGAAGCAGTGGATTTGATAGGAGTGGGAATTCCCAATATGATTCAAAACCAGACAGCCACCATTGCCGCCGGAAAGAATAAAGGTTATCTCAGTTTTTATCTACCACCCTATTTGCCCGTCGGTCGGTATACTATCACAGTCCAGGCTCAAGCCAATGTGATGAAGAATTCTGGCACAAAGAAGCAACAGAAACAGTCCGTCACTGTGTTTAGTAATCCGGTCACGTTTGATGTCAAATCGGCCGCTTTTATTGTCGCGGTTGATTCTAAAGCACCAGGAAAGATTCGACGTGGAGAAACGATTCAGGTGAAATATTCTGCGAAGCGTATTAATGGTTTCATCAATAAAATTCATACCGAACTCGAAGCAGCTGATACACTTGATGGGCTGCGTGTGCGGGGAGTCACTTTTGTCGGACAAAGCGATACGGGTACCCTCCAAATTATTGCGAACGATGATGCCCCTATAGGAAGACTGCCTTTCATACGATTATCGGCTGTCGGGGTTGTGGAAGAGCAACCAGTGTATCATGGAAGCTGTTTCCTTGACCTGGAAATTACCGAGTAGTTTTTTAAATTGACGATCAAAAATATATGTTCAATCTCAATAAATACTTGAATAATATAAACTGGCATTCGTTGATTGCTTTGCTGATCTTCTATGGGGTGATGCTCTTGAAGGCTGATCTTCAGGCTGCTGAGAAGACAACACAAATCAAACCAAACCAACGGGCAGAGAAAGTCTATTTCCTCACAGATGTGGTTCCTATTCTCACCAAGTTGAGTTGCAATAGTGGCGGTTGTCACGGGAAATCTACTGGTCAGAATGGTTTCAAGATTTCGTTGCTGGGATTCGATCCAGAAATGGATTATTCCGCAATTGCTCTGGAATCGCGAGGTCGGCGGATTTTTCCTGCAGACCCGGATCAGAGCCTGCTCTTGTCAAAAGCAATTGGCAGAGTTCCACATGGGGGGGGCAAGCAGCTGGAATCTGATTCTGCTGATTACAAAGTGCTTCGGAATTGGATTGAACAGGGAGCACCCGGACCAGACCCTGATGCGCCTGTGCTGTTGAGTATCAGTCTATTACCACAAGATCGAGTCTTAAAACAGAATTCCAGTGTGAAGTTACAAGTGGTCGCTCACTTTACCGGAGGCACTCAGCGCGATGTATCCCGGCAGGCGGTCTATGAATCAAATTATCCAGAGATTGCCAACGTTGATAGAGATGGACTTGTCACAACACAATCTCGTGGTGGGATTTTTGCAGTGATGGCTCGCTTTGGGGATAAGATCGCGGTGTTTCAAGGTGTCGTTCCCTATCAGACGATAAAAATCCCGCGCGAAGAAGAATATCCGTCTACTCAAGAACTTACGAAAGTAGATCAGCATCTGGTAACACAATGGAAAAAACTGGGTATCGCGCCTTCGCATCATGCTGACGCTTCCACTTTTATCCGTCGTGTGACGTTAGACATCTGTGGCACTTTACCCACAGCTGACGAAGTCATCGATTATCTTGCTGATCAAAGATCAGACAAACGGCAGAGGTTAATCAATCGACTGCTGGAGCGTCCTGAATACGCCAGTTATTTTGCTTTGAAATGGGCCGATATTTTACAAAATCGTGGAAGTGGTTATTCGACCAGAAAACAACGGTCTGGAACGATGCTTTTCTCTTCATGGATTCGCGATTCCATTTTCTCCAACAAGCCCTATGATCAATTTGTTTCAGAAATTCTCACTGCCACGGGAAGTCAGGCAGAGAATCCCGCTGCTATCTGGTATCGTTCCGTCAGAACGACTCCCGGTTATGTGGAATCAATCGCGCAATCATTTTTGGGTGTCCGGATTCAATGTGCTCAATGCCATCACCATCCCGCTGAACGCTGGAGTGAAGATGATTACTATTCGTTCGCTGCCGTTTTCAGTCGTGTGGGTCGCAAGGGGGGATTTGCTGATGCTGAAGTACCGACGGATGAAATCATTTACCTGAAAAACAAAGGTGAAATACGAAATCCGCGGACGCGCAAACTCATGCAACCTCGTCCATTAGGAGGGCCGGACTTTACAATTTCGCGTTTTGAAGATCCGAGGCATCGTCTGGCGAAATGGATGACGAGTCCGGAGAATCCATTTTTTGCCCGTACGATGGTGAATCGAATGTGGGGGCACTTTTTCGGTCGTGGAATTATTCATCCGATTGATGATGCCCGCAGTACGAACCCACCTACGAATCCTGCGCTGATCGATGAATTGGCCCGTGATTTTTCAACCAATGGCTATGATGTTAAACGGTTGATTCGAGTGATAACAAATTCGTATGCATACCGGCTCAGTTCCGTTCCTAATCAATCGAATACCGCGGATACACAGTGTTTTGCACGCTATTATCCCAAACGACTTTCAGCTGAAGTTCTCCTGGATGGCATCAGTCAGGTATTAGATGTTCCGACCATCTTTCCTGGTGGACCGGGCCAATTCCCAGAGGGAATGCGGGCTGTCAATTTGCCAGACGAAAATGTTCGTCTGAACTTTTTAGACGCATTTGGACGTCCTTCGCGTACTTCTGCCTGTGAATGCGAACGAACGGATGCCCCCGCATTGTCCCAGGCGCTTGAATTGGTCAATTCGAAAGAGATTCAGCGGAAAATGACGGATAAAAACGGGTACATCGAGAAGTTGGGGGCGAATACGAAACCTCATTCAGAAAATGTACGCGCTATTTTTCTAAGAACGTTGTCTCGAACTCCTCGAGAGGCAGAAGAAAAAATTGCAGTTGAATATCTCAAAGCCGAACAAAGCAGACAAGAGGGATACCGATCATTTTTATGGGCGCTGTTGGCAACGAATGAGTTCATGATGAATCACTGACAGTTTGCTTTGTAATTGGCTCAGCAAAAATACACACACTTTGGAGACCTTGTTTATGTTATCGGGTTCAGGAACACGATACTCGCATGGTGACGGATTCAACCGTCGCAATTTTCTTCAGTTTGGAGCGCCTCTGTTGGGACTGGGGCTTTCTGATTTGTTGAGACTACGTGCATCGGCTAAAGAGACAGCCCGACCCAAAACGAAGAAATCTTTGATTGTGTTCTGGACCAATGGAGGTATGAGTCAACAAGACACGTACGATATGAAACCGAGCGCTCCTGCTGAATATCGTGGCATGTATCGACCAATTTCAACTTCGGTATCTGACATTCAGGTGACAGAACGCTTTCCTTTGCAGGCGAAAGTCATGCATCAGATTTCACAAATCAGGTCAGTCCATCATGAAAACGGCATTCATGCCCCTTCTGCGCACTGGATGCAAACGGGTTACTTTGGTCCTACGCTGGCCCGCAATGCCGCACAAAAACCATCCTTTGGTTCTGTGATCTCTCGCACTATGGGCGCTCATTCGGAGCATATACCACCCTATGTAACAATTCCCAAGTCTGAAGCCTTTGGTTATCAGGGCGCGGTCTATCTGGGGAAATCACACAACCCGTTTGAAGTGGGAACCGATCCGAATTCCAAAAACTTCAAAGTCCCGAATCTGGCTCTTCCTCAAGGGTTGACTTTGAAGAGTGTCGAATCGCGGCGTGAATTGCTTAAAAAGTTTGACACACTGAATCGTGAAGTCGACAAATCGGGAGTGATCGAAGGCTTGGATTCATTTAAGGCGCAAGCGTTAGAAATGGTGACGGGCGAACGCGTTCGTAAAGCATTCGACTTGAGTAGCGAGGACACCAAACTCCGTGATCAGTATGGACGGCACCAATACGGTCAAAGTGCTTTATTAGCCAGGCGACTTGTCGAGGCAGGGAGTACTTGTGTAACCGTCAATACGGGATATTGGGACCATCATAATGAGATTGAGAAGGGCCTTGAAGAACACCTGCCTCCTTTGGACCGTGCGATAGCCACGCTGATACAGGATCTCGATCAAAGAGGAATGCTGGATGACGTTTTGATATTTTGTGCAGGTGAATTTGGTCGAACGCCGATGATGAATGGCCATGCCGGCAGGGATCACTGGTCAAATTGCTTTACAGTGATGTTTGCCGGAGGTGGCGTGCGGGGAGGCCGTGTTGTGGGAGCCAGTGAAAAATTTGGTGGCGGAGTTTTAGAACGCAAAACCTCGCCTATGGATCTATTGGCAACTATCTATCAAACGCTGGGGATTCCGCTGGATACGCACTTCGACGATGCTTCCGGTCGTCCTACCAGCATCGTCGATACGGGACAACCCATCCGCGAACTATTTTAATTTCCTTCTGCGAGAGTTCCGTAATCAATGTATGCATTCTGCTTTTGTTCGATCGCAATCAAAGGTTTTTGATTACGATCTGATTTTGGTGCCAGCCCTAATTCACTTGGTGCATTGAGTTTGATTGATTGAACCGTTCCCAGCTCATTAACGGTTATTTTGGCATAACCATACAGATGACATTGCAACTTCAATTCAAGCAGCTCATCACGAACAATAGCATAACTTACACTCACTATCGCAAGAGTAAACAACAGACTTACTTCGAGCACTGTTCTCATAATTGGCCCATTTCTGAAAATACTTAGTGCCTGTTTTCATCTAGTTCTGTTCAATTACTCACATTCTGAACAAGTCATACCAATTCGTCAAAGAAAAAATAATAATTTTCTCGCTGCTTTTCATATGCATGCCTCTAAAAAAATGATTTTGTTACCGGTCAGTTACTTTATCAATTGCAAATCGAATAATTAGAAAAGTCAGGAGGCAAAGTCCTGCATCGTGACTAAAGTGGAGCGTATAACAGGGGCGATTCTCTTTTTCTTGACTGTGCTGAGATGCTGTGCGCCACTTATGAAATATTATGATGCAGTTCTCACTGACCATGGATGAGTTACTTTTTTGTGCTTGTGCACATTGGTGACGGAGATTTATCTCTGAGATTTCATTTATTTTGGGTAGAATACATATGTGACCAGAAAATTCTGCTGGCGCTGTTAAGCGTTTATTGAACTGGTATTTTGGGCCAGTTTCTAAAACTACCCTGGAGCCACAAGCTATGAGGCCTTTGAAATTGATTCATCATGCGAGTGAGAAAATTGAATTTTTGGCACGAGGGTTGCGGTCTTTTGTGTCCAGGTTGGTGGTTTCTTTTTAACAACATGTGAGATATTGATGTACGAGCCGACTAATATCGATTTACTGGTCGTGGATGATAATGAAGATTTTCGTGGTACCGTTGTAAGAAGGTTCCACCGCCGGGGATTGGCAGTTGAGGAAGCGAGTTGTGGGCAGGCTGCCTTAGACCTTATTCAACAGCGTGAATTTGATGTAGCCATTCTCGACATGGTCATGCCAGATTTGACCGGTTTGGAAGTTCTTGAAAAGTTAAAAGAGACTCAACCGGAGTGCGAAGCGATCTTACTGACGGGGCAAGGCACGATCGAAAGTGCAGTCGAGGCGATGAAACTTGGTGCTTACGATTATCTGACGAAACCTTTCCCTCTTGCTGAACTGGAAATTCTCATCCAGAAAGCATATGAACGAAGACAGCTCAATAAAGAGAATCGTCAGCTCAAAGCACTTTTAAAACGCTCAGAGCCAAAATGGGATATGATCGGACAATCATCCGCCATGCTGGATGTTTACCGACTGATTGAACGCGCGGGCCCTTCCGATAAGTTTTTGTTAATTCAGGGCGAAAGTGGGACGGGCAAAGAATTAGTTGCCCGGGCATTGCATTCCAGCAGCTCCCGATCCGAAAAGCCGATGGTGGTAATTAATTGTGCCTCCATGTCAGATTCACTGATTGAGAGTGAGCTGTTTGGTCATGAGAAGGGAGCCTTCACAGGTGCTGTTTCTGCCAAGTCGGGTCTGTTTGAAGTGGCCGATGGTGGAACATTGATGATCGATGAAATAGGCGAGATGCCCGCGTCCATGCAGGCAAAATTATTACGCGTATTAGAGGATGGTTGGATGCGGCGGGTTGGCTCGGTACAGGAACGTCGAGTCAATGTTCGTTTGCTTTCGGCAACGAATCGTGACTTGAAGGAAGAGGTGGAAGCAGGACGATTTCGCGAAGATCTTTACTATCGAATTAATGTGATGACAATTGAACTACCTCCTTTGAGAATCCGAACAGGAGACGTTGCCCTGTTGACCTCGTCTTTTTTAGGTCCCGACTGGAGTATTGAAGAGTCTGCATTACCTGCTCTAGAGAGTTTCTCCTGGCCTGGGAATGTACGTCAATTATCGCATGTGATTGACCGGGCAAAGATTCTCGCCGAAGACAATATAGTTCGGCTGTGTGACCTTCCTGCTGAGATTACCGAAAGCCTACGCTCTCCTGCTTCGGGTGAAACGCAGGGGTCTGAAGACTTTCATTATGACAGGTTGGATGATCTTGAACGAGAGAAGGTGCTGGAAGTTCTAAAACGGGAAAGGGGCAACAAAGCTCGAGCCGCAAGGACTTTGGGAATTACTCGACGGAGTCTATACCGATTAATTCAAAAATACGATCTTACGGATGCCATCGAAAAAATCCTCGGGCTCCAGACCGATTAGAGCAAGTCAGTCCTTCCTCTGGCTATTCTGGGCTCCTCTCAATTGAACGTGGAACGAACTCCCGACCCCCAATTTCGACTCGGCCCAAATTTTCCCACCTTGATGTTCGATGAGGCTTTTTGCGAAATAAAGTCCCAGCCCCGAACCTTCATGTCCCTGGTGCATTTGTAATCTTCGAAACGCCGTGAAGATTTGCTCGAGTTCCTCAGCAGGAATCCCGGGGCCGTTATCGGTAATGGTAATAATGAAATCACCTTCGCTGGATTTAGCGGAAATTTGAATTTGTCCAGGAACTTTATCAATGTATTTTTCTGCGTTGGAAATCAAATTGTAAAAGGCTTCCCGTAACTGAATTTTGTTGCCTAGAACAACTGGCAACGGTGAGGCAACATCGACATTAAAGCTGTTTTCACTAATGGCCTGACTCATACGGCTAAGGACTTCAGAAATGACTTCGTCGATCGAAACCTCATCATTTGCGTCATCGATTTGAGTTTTGATTGAGACAGACAGTAATTCATCAATCAGGCCGCTCATCCGGAAAGCAGTTTGGCGCGCCTTGCCGATGAGTTCAGCCGCCTCTTCAGGCATTTGATCACCAAATTCATCGAGTGCTTCCTCACACAAATTGGCAACCGTCCCTAGCGGTGTTTTCAAATCATGCGAGGTTAACCGGGCGAATTGTTTGAGCTCGTCATTGGCTTTCCAAACCATGCTCAGTGCTCGCCTGAGATCAGTACTTAGCTGACCAAAGTAACTTTCAAGGGTGAGCCCGATATCGAGAAACATGGCTTTGATGACGGAAAGAAAGTGTTCGGAATAGTCTTCTTGCTCAAAATTACCAGCTTCAAACTGATGGAGCAGGTGTTCTATGAACTGAAAATGCGATCCGAGGAAAAATAAGGGTTCAATTCCTCTTTCCGCATGCGTGCGGCCAATGCTTTTGCGACGTTCGATGAACTCTTTGTCCCAATTTGCATTAAGCAATGATTCCCAATGTAGTATTTGCAGCTCTTTGAGTTTCTGGACGACCTGTGGATCTTGCAGGAATCGGGCTGTTTCATCAAAAGAAAGCAAGTGGGCATAGAATGTGTCAGCAAATAAATTGGCGCTTGAACGAAAGAGAGGTCGTAATTCGTGGAGCCGGGCCGAGTCAACTTCGGTCAACTTCAAAAACGCAAGATAGTTTGCCAGTGCTTCATAATCCGCAGATGAATCAGGTTGCAGATCCATTCAATCGCCTCTCAAATAGTTTCAACATTAACTACCGTATATTATTGATTTGATACTAACAAATTTCTGGTAAATATTCTGCTAACAATTGCGAAATCAAATCCATTCTGAGCAGGAACTGTTGAACCAGCCAGGGAACGTGCTGCGGATTGTGCGGAGAAACGAGATCGCTATTTTTCAATCAACTGTGGGGCAGGTGGCTTAAGCTGAAAAACGCGTCAAATGATGGGGGGGCAGACGGGGGGAATTATAGGGCACCGACAAAAATTCCTTCTTTGTGATCAGCCAGGCAGATCGGAAAGCCATAATTATTGTCTTAGACTGGATCGAGTCTCTGGAACTTAATAGATCATAACCATCCATTACAGTTTGGGTATCTTCCGTTTTCCATCGGGCAGTGATTCTTCCAGCTTCTTCTTCAATTCCTCTTTTTTCTGTTTTTCCTTGAGGAATCGTTCGAATTTCTTTTTGGCTTTCTTTTGTTTTTCGGTTAGTTTTCCCAAAGGAACTTTATCCCAAGGAAGTTTTTCTCCCTCGGGAGGGATGATGAAAGTTTCCTGCCATTTGAAAGCGAGGGGGAATTCCAATTCTTGCTGCGCGACTACGGCCCAAGGGGTTCCCGGGTGCTCCTCCACTACCCGTTTAAGGTACTGTCGAGCCAACTCGATATCCTTAATCTCGACAGTCTTTCTATATGCTTTAGCAGATGCTTCTGGTTTTTTGTCAGGATCTTGATTGTTCGGTGCGAGTGAAGTTCCCAACAAACCGACCAGTTCCCAGGCATTCGTCGTTCCGTCCTGGCAAACCTTTGGTTTGGAATACATTTCATTGAGTAATGGAATCGAGTTGAACAACCGAACGCGATTTGCCAATATCTGGCCCATTAATAAATCGTAATGGGCTTGCCATCGTTTCGAGGTTTCCCGGTCTCGAAACTGTTCCACAGTTCTTAACTCAACTAAAGTGCGGTCGAGGAACTCGCTGATTTTTTGTAATGAACGTAATTCATCGCGGACATCGAATTGGATTCCCGCTGCCAGGAATTTTGTCTTAGGTTGAATACCAGCGGTCGAACTGGCTTGTGCCACCTTAAGAACTGCTTTGCGAATGGGGCTTTTGTTAATCAAATTATGATATTTGGCTACTGAGACATAATCGGGAGTATGTTCCAGCATGTCGGTTACTTCAAAATGGGGACCAGGAATATTGCCATCATTGAACATGAAGTAGATACCGTTACTTTCACGGGTGAGTCGCGCCAGAGCATACGGGCCAAAACCAGAGGAAAACAGGGCATTTTTCAATTTAGGATCCCAGCGTGGAACTCTTACGTTTTCAATCATTAATGATTCTGGCCCCCGTTCGACAGGGAGGTACAGGACATCTTTGGTTTTTTCATCGGTCCATTTGACATTCATCTGGTTGCGTCCAAATGGCGAAACGGGCCCCATCACAAACACGGTTGCTTTGGTTCGTTTGACTTCATTGATCGTAGAATCCAGAATCGAAAAGTCGTTTCCACTTTCGTCGGTGAGTACAATCAGCAGAACCTGATATCCCTTCACATGAAATTTACGGTATTCAAATGCTGTTTTTTTAATCGCAGAAAAAACGTTCTCAATACCCGAATCGTCGGGGGGAATATCTCGCACGGCTTGCATGATCTTCCGGCGGTCAGCGGTGGGTTCGGCTGTCATCAGTTTTGACTTTTCACCAAATGCGACGACTCCGGTTAACAGAGTTTCTGAATGTTCTTCCGCGAGTTCGTCTAACTCGGCATAAACCCGGTCGAATCGTTGAATGACTTGTTCTCTGCGAGATCGCAAGCTTCCCGAAGCATCCATTAACCAGGCGACAAGGACCTTTCCTTCCTTTAATCGGCTGATGATTTCCACTGTAATGCGATCAACGGCGCCGATATCTCCTTCTGTATTGACGAATTCTCCTTCCATGCCTTCAACAATTTCGCCCATGTCCATTTCATCTAAAGTGACCGCCATCGGAGCGGGCTCCATATCACGATCGATCATTTCTTCGAGCGGGTCACGTTTACCATCGTTAGAATTAATTTTTTCTATAATGGTTTTCGACTCAACAAGGGCAATGGGAACTTTTTCATTGATGTTCCAAATGTCTTTCTCTTGATCAACCAATTTTGTGAGGTCAGTGTCCTTCTCATCAATCATAAGCGAATTGATGAGAACTTCCGGCTCTTGAAAATCGAAGCTTACATATACAAGAGAGCAAATAGTCAATGCCAGGCAATGAATGCCAAACGACCCCCACCACCCCCAGAACTTACTGTCGAAGATTTCTTTAGCTGAGGTGGGAATGGATACCAAGACTGCTACCAATTGATTTCCCAGCTCTACTGTTGCTGAAGAGGATCCCGCACCAGGTTTTCGAAAATTTCTTCGGCGAGACATTTGGGACATCTTCCTGTGCGACTGATCACAAATTGGGTTACCGAACGACTCCTTACTTTATACATAAGCAGATTACGTGCCAGATGTCGGTCAGAAGAGGGCGGAATCCGGAATAGGCTAAATCGAGACCGATAATCAGATCCTTTCTTTTATTCCCTCATTTGGTGGGGAAATCACTCTCAATTTGTGGCATTCAACTGTGCGGAACCGCACGCTTACGTGCGTTTGAGCCCGTTGTTTTTCCTACTGGAAGTCCTGAATATAGCAAGAGTTTGTTATTCTGGATCGAATTGTCATATTTAGGGAAATGGGCACGGCAGATGCTTTGAAATGTAGTAGAGCGAGGAAAAGACGGATTCAACCTTCGATCTCACTTTTGGGATGCGCTGAACGACTCTTTTGTTAAGAGAATATAAATGGATGAAACTTTTTTTGCTTGAGGAGAAACTACCATGCGAGTCTTATTGCGTCTCCGCCCATTGGTGCTAATGCCTTTGGGTATCTTGTTGTTTGTGTCGTTCTTGCTTGCCTCGGGTCAAGAAGGCAAAGAGGCAGCCCCCGAGGGTACTTCTAAATTTGGTCGCGAGGCGCGTGAAGGAACACCGGCCTTGAATCGTGACCCCAAGAAACCGTTATCCGAGAGAGAGAAAATCCACCATGTTCTCAGTCGTTTTGCGTTCGGCGCCACTGCTGAGATGATTGATGAAGTTGAAAAGATCGGATTAGAAGAATGGTTTAATGATCAGCTAAAAGGAGACGCTGATGAACCTCGCGTTCTCCAGGCTCATCTGGCCAAGCTTGATACATTGACGATGTCAAATCAGGAGCTTGTACAAAAATACAATCCCATTATTCCCAAAGAACTTTCTCTGGCCAATCGGCTGACTCCCGAGCAACGTCGAAAACGAGGAGAGTTATTGAGGACAAGATACATTCCTAGACAGCAATTGAAGGATGCTGTGCTGCTGATTGCCATCTACAGTAATAACCAACTCAAAGAATCGGCTTGCGATTTTTGGCGGAATCATTTCAGTATTGACGTGAGCAAAGGTTCGGTTCGGTATTATGCCACGACTTACGAGCGCGACGTGATTCGGGCCGAGGCGTTAGGTACCTTCAGGGATATCCTCAATAAGCAAGCACGTCATCCTGCCATGTTGGTCTTCCTCGATAATTACATCTCGCGGGCAACTCCGGCTAAAGAACTGCTGGAAGCCGCTCAAAAAGAATTCGCAAAGTCTCGCGATTATGGTAT
Organism: Planctomycetota bacterium; assembly: GCA_022600195.1. GTDB lineage: Bacteria > Planctomycetota > Planctomycetia > Planctomycetales > Planctomycetaceae > Gimesia. The sequence goes on along the minus strand of JAHZKX010000006.1, from coordinate 40,919 downwards.
GGCTTTAGAAGCTGTCGACATTGCCAAAATGCGAGGACTGAACGAAAACTACGCTCGCGAATTGATGGAGCTGCACACTTTAGGTGTCGACAATTACTACACGCAAGAGGATGTGATAGCTGTAGCGGAAGCTTTGACCGGTTGGACGGTTAAACAAAATCGTAATGAGGCTATCGAGTTTGAGTTCAAGCCAGACATGCATGCTTCAGCAGCTCGTCGCGTTCTGAAAGTTCGTATTCCAGCAAATCCTCGCAATCCAGAAGCAGAAGGGCAACAAATTCTGGACATGCTGGTGAAACACCGTGGGACTTCAGAATTCATCGCTTACAAGCTATGTCGTCATTTTGTAAATGACAGCCCTTCACAGGCGATGGTCAACCGGGTTGCCAAAGCGTTCCGACGAAAGAACCAGACCGACTTCAAAGAAACCTACAAGGCTATTTTGAAGGACGAAGACTTTTTCAATCCAGAAAATTACCAGGCAAAATTCAAACGACCGTTTGAATATGCAGTGAGTGCCTTACGTGTGACGAACGCCGAGATTGATTCCACCGCGGGAATTCATAATGCGTTACTTTCACTTTCTGAACCACTTTATCAATGTGAAGATCCGACCGGCTATTACGACCAAGCAGATGTTTGGCGCGATCCCGGCGTGATGGCCGCCCGGTGGCAATTCGGTGTCGGAATCGGCATGGGGTGGATTCCGGGAGTACGTATTCCTGATTCCTATTGGTCAGATTTAGAACCCAACAATCCGTTGCAGTGGAAAGAAGTTCTTTCCAAACGCATTTTGCCGATGGGACACACCGAGCAAACCGATAAAGCACTTGAAAAAGTGATCGCCAAATATGCCCGGTTTAATCCAAAGCCAGAGCAACTGGGGCGTTACATTGTTGGTATTTTGCTGGGCTCACCCGAGTTCCAGAGACAGTAAACAAGGTGAATTGAATCAATCCAAACAATAAATCAGTTTCCAACGAAACGGAGTAAAAGCTATGAAACGTCGAGAATTTTTAAAGAATGCCAGTGTCGGAGCAATCTCAGCATCCGCTGGTCTCTCTAGCTCGCAAAACTTGTTTGCTAATCAAAAGCAGGCTGGGCGCGGAAGCAAGCTATTTGCGAACCCTGTCGTTGTTGTGATCTACCTTCGCGGTGGACAAGACCAGTTAAATACGTTTGTGCCTTATACAGACAAAACGTATTACAAAATTCGTCCTACGATTGCTATTCCGAGGGATGAAGTTGTCAAGTTGGATAACCGCTGGGGACTGCATCCGGCAATGAAACCATTGAAGAAATATTTTGACTCTGGGCAATTCGCTGCCGTCATCAACAGTGGTTCTCCACATCCGACACGAAGCCACTTTGATGCCCAGGACTTCATGGAATATGGTGCACCCGGCTTACGCACGATCCGTGATGGTTGGCTGAATCGTTATCTCTCGGCAACAGCGAATCCGCGAGGTGAAGACCCCAATCGTTTGCGCGGTTTAGCCATGCAGGAACGCCTTCCCCGCTCAATGCGAGGTTCTGCATCTGTTGTAGCGGTCCCTCCCAATCTTCGGGAGATCGATGAAGTACTTGACCTGTTTGAGGATTTCTATCAAGGTGGCGATCCGCAAGCGCTCTCCTCAACCATTAAGTCTGCGACAAAAAACCAATCTGGTACAACGTCGCGTAAAAGTTTGCGAAGTTCGCAACGTAAACAACAGACTTCAGGAATCATGGCCGATCCGGTGATGGCTTCTGGAATACAAACCGTTCAAGGTCTTCGCAGGCTGAGGGAATTGCTGTACGGAAAGGATAACAGCACTTACAAAAGCAGCCGGTCTGCACCTGTTGAAGGCGCTGCCGTTCAAGAGTATCCGGGTGGTTGGTTTGCCAGCCGTCTGAAAGCATTGGCACGTGTCATCAAGGCAGATGTTGGTTTGCAGGTGGCAGCCACTGATATTAACGGCTGGGACCATCACATAGGGCTGGGAAGTACCGATGGTGCTTTAAACCGTATGCTGGCATTCCTGTCCGAAGGTCTGGCAGCCTTCATGGAAGACCTGGGACCCGATCTCGATAGAACCCTGATCGTTGTTTCAACAGAATTTGGCCGAGTGGCGAAAGAAAATGGCAATGATGGTTCTGATCACGGACACGGTGCCGCTACGTGGTTACTGGGTGGTCGCGTAAAGGGAGGTCGTATTTACGGAAAATGGACCGGTTTGGAACCCAGTGAGTTGTTTCAAAAACGCGATCTACAAGTGACGACCGACTTCCGCGAAATTTATGCGGATGTGTTGCGTGAGCATATGAACTTTGAACTGCCTGCAGGATTCTTCCCAGAATATACACCATCGGCAAAAGGGCTGGGACTGTTTGCTTGATGGAGTTTGGGAAAAATTAGTCGGGGGACCAATGTGTGATTCTGAGTTGTTTGAAGAACTGGAACTGTTGCCATGAGAATCCTTGTTTTCTGTATCAGTATATTGCTGACAGGCTCTCTAATCATAGCTTCGTTCCAGACTCTTCAAGCAGCCCAGACCACTGAAGACCGGCGTGCAATGACACAGCTTCGAAAAGACCTTGATAAAGTCTCATCGGTGATCCGTAAAAAACAGTTCGACGAAGCAGAAAAAATGATTCAAGACGTAGAGGAGCGTCTGAAAAAACTAATCAAGCAAAGGGAAATTCCTGAGACCAGCAAGTCAGTCTTGTTTTTAAAGAAAGCGATTTCTCAAAAAAGACACTTATTGGCATACCGAAAAGATCCGGTAGCAGCCAAAAAGAAAGCGACCACTGTCAGCTTTGTAGAGCATGTCGCCCCCATTTTCTATTCGCGATGTGTCAAATGCCACGCCGATGATCCCGGCGGAAAATTACATCTCGATACTTTTGCCGGCATGAAGCGTGGCGGAGAAAGTGGTCCGTTATTGTCGGCAGGATCTGCTTCTCGCAGTCTGATACTTGCGAGACTGACCGCCCATGAAAAATTTCGCATGCCTAAAAAAGGACCACCTTTGAATTTAAGGGAATTAAATATTTTAGCATTGTGGATCAACCAGGGGGCAAAATATGATGGCAAGGATGAAGACGAGGAGCTTGCCGAACTATTGAAACCTAAAGTTAAGCTTCCCCCTTTGAAATTCGCTAAAGCAACCGGGAATGAAAAAGTCTCATTCAAACGAGATATTGCTCCTTTCCTTGTAGATTATTGTCAGAGATGTCATCAGGGGAAGGATCCAGGCGGCGGTTTGGTCCTGACAAGCTATGAAACTCTGATGCGCGGTGGAAAGAACGGTCCGGCTGTTGTCAGCGGAAAACCCGAACAAAGCAAAGTTTTTAGTCTGATGGCTAGCTTTGACGAAGCCAACCGCATGCCCCTTGAAGGAAAAGTGAAGAAGAAAAATTTTGATGACTTGAAGACCTGGATTGAGGAAGGGGCGAAGTATGATGGCGAAGACCCCCGGCTCACGCTACGGGCATTGAACCCAACCGCCGATGAAGCTCTCGCAACGGAAGTGAAAGAATTCTCTGGCGAACAATTTGTCACATTTCGGCGGGAGCGGTCAAAATCACAATGGCAACAAACCTTTTCCGATACGAAACCGCAACTGCTGGAACATGATGATTTTCTGTTTTTAGGTGACGTGGATAACGAGCGAATCGCAAAAGTGGAAAAATGGGCAGTCGAACATTTACAATCACTTCGAAAACTATTTTCTCTGGAAGAGGGCAGTTCTGTCTGGAAAGGCAAACTCACGGTTTTCGTTTTAAAAGACCGATCCAGTTTTGAAAAGTTTCACGAAACGGTATCCGGGTATCGTGTATTTGATGATATTGCAGGGAGTTCGCACGTAACGGAGTCGTTCGTTGATGCTTACCTTGTTCTTCATGATATCGGTGATAAATCGAGCGATTTGACGCCCGCCTTACGAATTAATCTGGCTGACCAATTAACCAATGCATTCCTGGCGACCACAGATGCCAGTTATCCTGAATGGTTCAGCCTCGGGCTTGGGCTTGGGATGGTGTCAATCAAAGCGGATCGTAGAGATGCTTATTTCACAAAGCTTCGTGAAGCGACGGTCGAATCGATTCAAAAGTTGGACAAAGCGGAGGACGTATTTCGGGATGGGGCATTTTTCTCAGCCGATGATACGAGGCCGGTTGGATTTTCACTTTCCCAGTTTTTACTGAAACGGGGGGGCGAAAAGAATATGGCAGCGCTCATAAAAACGATGGAAAATGGCGGCGAAATTAGGAATTCTCTGAAGGCCGTCTATGGATCCAACCTGCAAACTATCGCGAGATCATACTTTGCGTCTTTGAAGGTCAAACGAAAAATTCGTAAATAAGTTTCCACATGAATGAATCGAACATCCGGATGAAACCGCATCATGCCGCAATAACAGCTGTTTGGATTCTTGCCATGCTATTCGGCATGTACTCCGGACCCTGGAGTAAAAAAGGGGTAAGCGGTTCGAACAGAGCGCCAATACATGATGAGAATTTTCACATGCACGATCCGTTGCACGATAACGGAAAAGTGAGTATGGCGGGTCAGTTTCATCTCGAACTCATCAGCCATAAAGATGGCAAACATCGAATGTGGGTTTCAAACGCTTTTCGGCAGGAGATGGATCCTGCCGGGTTCCACGGTGTCCTGAAAATTGAATCGCCTGATGGTCATGTCCATTCATTTCCATTCGAGCGCGTTGGGCGAAGTAAAGAACTGATTGCCCAATCACATCCGTTAAAAGGACAAGTCTGGCTGACGATTGATGGGATGTTGGGGCAATCGATTCCGTTTCATAATGTCAAATTCTTTTGGGATCATGGTTCCGAAATGATCGAACATAATACTCCCTTGGGACTTGATTCCATGCTTCCGGTTCCGATTAATAATCCCATGACTGCTGAGAAAGTAGAGCTGGGACGGGAGCTGTTTTTCGACACGCTGTTGAGTGTCGACAATACGGTTTCCTGTGCAACCTGCCACCGCCCCGACTATGCATTTGCTGAACCATTAGCTGTTTCAAAGGGTGTTGTTGGTCGAACAGGACAACGAAATACTCCGACCGTATTGAACACGGCGTATCTTCGGTCACTGGCCTGGGACGGAAGAGCTCCCTCGCTTGAGGAGCAGACGGTCGACCCACTGTTTAACCACGTCGAGATGGGCATGGAGGATGAAAAGTCTCTTTTAGGTCGGTTGGAATCCAAATACGGAGAACGGTTTCAGCAGGCTTTTGGTGGTCCTGCGACTCTTGCAACCGTCACTCAAGCGATCTCCTGTTTTGAGCGAACATTACTTTCAGGGAATTCAAAATTCGACCGTTTTGAGGCAGGGGATCAGGATGCCATCCCCGCTTCAGCACAGCGTGGTCGCTCACTATTCTTTGGAAAAGCTCGTTGTGGCAATTGTCATATTCCGCCTTTGTTTACCGATCACAAGTTTCATCATTTGGGCGTTAGCTGGACCGGAAAATCATCAGACGATCGCGGACGTTTTGAAGTTACCGGAAACGAAAAAGACCTGGGGGCATTCAAAACGCCGTCGTTGCGAGATGTGAGTTTGACTTCCCCATATATGCACGATGGTAGTATCGATACGCTGAGAGGTGTACTTGAATTTTACAATCGTGGCGGGCAAGATACCCCGCATCGCGATTCGCTGTTAAAACCATTGGATTTATCTTTGGAAGAAATTAACGATCTGCTTTCATTCTTAAAAACACTTGAAGGACAAAAAATTGACATTATAAATATGACTCCGAAATCAATTCTCAACGGAAACAAAACTCCATGATAGAAACGACAGATTCTCTGCTGGCCCATGTCAGTTATATTGTAGATCCGGAAAAGCTAAAGGCATTGGCGGGTACCGATTGGGAATTTTTGCTTTCGCCCTTGTATGATTCATTTTATCTAACATTGATCATTGTTACTTTAGTGGTGGTGGTGGGATGTTTCATGACGGGAGAGCTGGTACGCCCGTTGCGTGATTCTTGCAGGAGCCTACACAACAGGTTGTTAGGTTATCGAGAATTTATTCCCCTGGTACTGCGGGTTTCTTTAGGGGTTTCGTTAATCGTTGCCGGAACCAAGCAGGCGATTTATCTTCCCAATGTTCCCGGCGATGCGGTCAGCACTCTGGAAGTGGTGATTGGATTCTTTTTATTAGTGGGCTTTATGGTTCGCCTGGGTGGATTATCGGCATTAGCTATTTATTTCTACGGTCTTTCAAACAGCCACTATCTCTTAGGGACAATGGAATCTGCGGCTGCAGCTGTGTTGGTTCTTGCCTATGGTGGAGAACGCCCCAGTGCAGATCATCTTCTCAATTTCGATCTACTAGGTACGTTATTAAAGACTTTCTGGAAGAAATTACAGGAGAATACCGGGCTTATTCTGCGTTTGTCATTGGGCTCAACGTTGATCTGGTTGGCTGTCACTGAAAAAGCATTTAACCCCCGAGTGTCAGAAGCAGTCGTGATTGATTTCAATCTCGAAAATGTAATACCCGTTAGTTCCGCCATGTGGGTCTTCTCGGTTGGTATGATCGAGTTTGCTGTCGGCTTAGTTCTGATTCTGGGATTTTTCACCAGGACGTTCTCCATCATTGCCTTTTTGGTTCTGACGCTGTCATTTTTCTATTTCAAAGAGGAGGTGGCTGGCCATGTTACCTTCTTCGGATCATTACTGGTTTTGATGGTGACCGGAGCAGGGCGTTTCAGTATCGACTCTTATATTACCAAACAAACCCGTCAGGCCAGTGGTACTGAAGAACCATACGTATTAGAGTCATAAGTCATTCGGAGTGAAGAACCGTGCCTACACATAGGAAGAAAACACAGTCATTACCGAACCCAAAGGCCAAAGGAAAACCAAAGTCCGAATCGAAAAATCGCGCACAACAGCCTCAAATCTCTTTAGGAATGGAGCTTGATGAAGAGCTGACTTACTTCCAACAATTTAAACGTTGGTTGAAGGGCTTGTATGCAGCCGGATACGGTATCTCGATCTTTGTTCATCTTCTCCTGCTGCTCGTGTTATCGATCTTGTATTTTGAGAGTTCAACTCCACAAGAACCTCCTCTGGTTTCGATTATTACAAACGAAAATGATGAGCTTGATTTTCAAGAGATTATCGATATCCGCATGGAACTGGAAATTGTGAATGACCGTAAGAAACCGGAGTCCGAAACTCAATCGAGCAATGTAGCAGATCTGCTGACACCGACGGACATTGATGTGAATCCGATTCTCTCCGTTCTCAAAACCGATAGCGAGAGTAGTATCAGCAAACAAATCGGTTTCCTGAAGCCATCTGGAGGCAAGGCTGTGACCCAGGGGAGTTTTACTGCCTGGACGGTTCCCGAAGATCCGAAGCCGAGGCAAGACTATCTCGTTGTGATCCAAATCAGACTGCCAAAGAAAATTAAACAATACCGGAAGGAAGACTTGACGGGCTTCCTGACAGGTGACGATGGTTACAAAACCCCCATCGGCTCTTATCGCGGTAGCAAATACTCAAAAAAGTATTATGGTCAGTTCGATGACCTGGCAAATCAGTTCGTCATTAAAATTCCAGGGGCTGCAGAAAAAGTTCAAGACATCATCAACATTCAATCAAAGATGCTCAAGGAAAAGCAGGTGTTAGTCATCGTCTTTTGAGAGGTCAAACTTTCAATCGACATATACTACAACACACGTGGTGTCATCGGTTGTCTTGTTGTGTAAGGCCATTTCTACCAATTTCCAGGCTGCTTGCTCTGGTGATTTTGAAAGTCTGAGCGCATCAACGAAACTCGCTTCCTCCAGCCGGTCAGTCAGACCGTTAGTGCATAACAACAGTCGGTCGCTGGGCCTTAAAAGAACGGTTTTTACTTCAACGCCCGTTGCAAAATCCTGACTTCCTAAATACCGGCTGAGAACCTTTCGATACGGATGTGTTCGCGCATTCTTTGCTGTCAACAATCCTGCATCAACTAGAGCCTGTGCGACAGTATCATCTACAGTCAACTGGGTGACCTGGTGGTCTCGAATTAAGTAGGCACGGCTGTCACCAACTCCTGCAATGTAAGCAAATTCGCCGATCAGAACCGCCGCCAGCGCCGTTGTACCCATCGATTGTAATCTCGAATCCAAGCCGCGCTGGACTAGAATCAGGTTATTTACTTCTTCAAAAATTTCTTGAAGATGCTCTTCGACCAGGGCAGGGGCCAGATTTTTTTTACGGAATGTAGAAATCTGCTGGCTCAACAGTCGGCATGCCAACTCACTGGCAACATCACCTGCTGGCGTTCCACCTATCCCATCGGCAACAAGTAACACTCGATTAGCGGAATCAACATAAAACCGATCTTCGTTGCGAGTTCGCATGCTGCCTCGCACTGTGTAGGCAGCAGCACGCACCGGATAGATTAATTGGACTTGTGAATCTGACCGCTCACTTGAAGATTCCGCAAGCACCCCAGTGCTCCTTGTTGAATGGACATGCGAGAAAATGACTGTCATCCGCAAAACTAATGATTACTGACGCTGCAAACTCAATGCCAAATCGAGCCATACTCTCAACACTAGAAAAAATTAGTATATTCACAGTGTGTTAGCGAATGTTATCAGGAAAAAATTGCCGCCCGGCGAAAAAATGCATGTAGCATCTGTGCTGTTTCGCACATGCGTGTGCGGAATGGGCTGGAATGAATGCTGGAGTTCGAAATCGAGTTTGAGTCCACTCAATAAATTTTGCAAAAACTACAAAATCAGCAGATGCTGTAGTTCTGAGCTTGTGTGCGAAAGATGGAAAGTGAAGCACAAACTGGTTTACCGAATTGGGGTAGAAGACGTCTTACAAATGCGTCGAAAACGTCCGCGAGTGAAACGGAGTTGTCAGGTTTGAGTCATACGATCAAAAACCAGCTGTACGCATCTTGCGATCGCTCTATGGCTCGGTAGTCTCCTGCTTTTGATTCGCTTCATAAATCGCTGACCGATTCTCTTCTGTCATGGGGACATTTTCCCGGACCCACGTTTCCGACGAAGTCAGTGATTGAACAACCAACGTGACTTTGTCCTGTGGTGGATGGCCCATACGAGTCAGAAGTTCGACGAGATCCTCTTCGAATCGTTTGCGCCACAGGCTCTCATAGGTTTGCTGACTGAAAGCCACGATCTCGGAAGCGGGGATTTCGTCCAGCGACACGAGCTTAAACCACTGTTCGCCAAGCTGGACTTCCGGCTGGGCTTCCTGCCATCGCACCGCGGCGAAGGGCGATTTCTTTGGATAGACTTCACCTGTCTGTGTGTAGGGGGCCGTGTTGTTAATGACCTTCACTATGACCACCACGAGCAGCATAATGACCACCAAACTAAACATGGCGATGGCAAGTCTTGCCGGAGAAGCAGGAGAAATACATGGTGTCTGGAGCCTGCTTTCTGCAAAGGGAAGTGCAGACAAAGTGACATGATCGTTTGCGGTTTCATCTTGGAGACTTGCAAGCAGCGTCAACAATTCCTGTCTTCGCGGCTCAAGCTGCTCACGAACGGCGCGTTGATTCAGGAAATAGATCGCCGCATATAATACAAATAGTCCAAGGCCGGAAACCAGGATAGCGAAGAGGAATTCCCACCAGACACTAGAGACCATCCAGAAAGTATGAGCAAAGAATGCCATGATTGAAACAGAAGGCGGTAGTAAATACCACCAGAAAATATTGCGTAGCAACCAGATCTGATGCTCTACCTGGGGCAATGACTCCTCCACACATTGAAGCAGCGATTCACCTGGCTCACTGGGTTTCTGCTTGTGACGCAGACGATCTACCAGCATGAACCCGGCAATCCAAACAAGAACTGGGACTGTCAGATACCATGTCCAAGGCGACGAGGTCGTGATACCCAGATAGAACCACATGGGGATCATCAGAAGTGCGACTACCACTTCACGAAAATCTCGCCAGAAGATCATCGCTCGGAAATTTTGTTCTTCGCGCTGCACTTCTTTCCGCAGTAAGTCGACATCGATCGTGACGCGCGTCTGAGACGAATGCGCCTGCCATGCCTGTTGATATTTATCAGGATCCATGGGATTCTCCATTCATCAGTACACCCAGAGTTTTTTTCACCCGGTTCAATTTCACGCCAACGTTGCTTTCTGAGATGCCCAGTACTTCGGCCATCTCTTGATAACTGAGTTCGTCGAGGTAAAGCAGTACTAATGCTGCATCGGTTTGCGCTAATTGGTGAATTGCTTTGTAAAGCTGCTCAACGGTATCTCGTTGCTGAGCTTGCTCGGCACTGTCAGCGCCGTTTGTTGCTACGGCTTGCACCTCCAGCAATGGTTTCTGTCTTGATCGACGAGGCTTGTCCTTCCTTTTCCAATTCATGGCGGTTTGTAGTGCTACACGATAAAACCACGTCGCGGGGCTTGCCCGGCCTTCGAATTTTGGAAGGGATCGCCAGGCCTGAAGCAGAATTTCCTGAGCGAGATCCTGGCATTCCTCGCTGGTCAGGGTGTATGCGCGCGCTACCTTCATGACTGACGCTGCATGGTCGTCGAGCCAGTTCATGAATAGTGACTTTTGATCTTCGTCCTGTACCATAAAACCTCATTCCAGAAGTATTGGTAACTCGAATCAGCGTCTACTTACAAAAAAAGATACGCTGCGAAGAATATATCCATTCCTTTTTGATTATAATTTTCCCTCACCCAATCAAGTATGATCATTTCCTGAGCATTCACAAAATCTGTAAACCGCTTGGCGCGAGAATTCCTTAACGCCCCAGTTGGTTGCATGCGTGATTTGCTTGTTGCCTGAGTGACCTGTTTTTGGGAGACTTCTGTCATTCTGGCGATTGCCAAAGAGATAACGAGAGCCAGGAGGTCGGCTTAGAAAGATTTGATTACTTTCAATTCACCGAATCAGAAGTTGCTGACCAGTCAGACTTAACCTGCTGTGCCGTCAGGGCCTGATTCCAAATCTTTAGCTCGTCGATCCTGCCGTCCATGAACTCAGTTCCTGACGAGTGTCCAATGTGCATCGTGTTCTCCGGAGTCATGAGAGTTGGGTTGCCTTTGAATGCGATGCGTTTCTTCAGATCGGCATCGAGGTAGAGTCGGCATTCCTTAGTCGTGTTGTCGATCACATAGACAATATGATACCAGCGGTTCAGCGCGAGCTTGCCACCTTCACCGTTGGTCCCTGTATCATCTGTGTAAAAATTTACCTTTGTCTCAATCCAGTTCTTCCCATCGCCAATGTCACCGTGTACCTTGGCCGCGTTGACTTTCATATCGAATGTCTGATCACCACCATGGCGGGTTCCGAGGATGCCTGAAAATGTCGGCGGACGCGTAAGATAAACCCATGTCGAAACAGTGAAGGTTGATAATGCGAGGTCTTTCGCGTATGGGATTGCGACGTGATCACCTTGTGCGCGAGTAAACTCGAGTGCTTTGCCGACTCTCCCCATTGTGAGGCTCGCGCCTACGATCTTGCCGTTGTGGGGGCCGGCTGAATCCTTAGCCACTTCACCCTCGTCATCGAGCTTCCAGTGCGCAATCGGTTTTGGAAGGTCAACCGCCGCTTTTAGCTTTTTCAAAGGGAGGCCGAGTGCTCGAGCTGCCGCGAAGTCTGTGAGTCTTTGAGAATGGAACCAGCCATCCCACATATTATGTCCCTGCCCCTTGACCACTTCAATTTCAACTGGACCGCCAAAGGCCTTGTAACGTCTGGCCAGTTCAGCGGAGTTTGTTTCCAAGGGAACTACTTTATCATTATCACCATGGATGTGGAAAATGGGTACTCCGGCTTTGGCAAGCGGTTTCAGCCGGTCGATTGGATTGTGTTTGGGCAATTCTGCTTCTAACTGTTTTGCATTTAATCCGTAGGCGCCGGCAGCGCGCGCGATGCCGGGATAACTCTTGATATTGCAGACTGGATAAATACCGACCACACCACTCACGGATTGTGGATGCTCAGCCGCCCAGCTATAAAGCATCAGTCCGCCACGGCTGCGAGCCATCAGGCATGGTTTCTCACGAAAGCGTCGTTTCTTTACGAGGTAATCATAGAAAGCAGTGTAGCTCGCGCGACCCTCTGGACTGCCAAATGATTCACCGACGTCGATTCCCGCGATAGCGATACCTTTAGCGAGAAATTGGTTGAACATCCAAACTTCGGATTTTGCCGGCAGCCCACCAAGCGTCGGGGCGTACCAAATCCATGGGATGTTGGCGTCAACATCGGGTGGCAGGATTAGAAAGGCGTCGTGGCCATCGAGCTTGAAGGACTCGCCTGGCAGTGGTAGGGACTTGTTGCCTTTTGAAATCACAGGCTCGGCCGCGGTTGCCGCGCTGATGATAAAGATGCTTAGGATTGCGATAACGAATCGAGTGATCATGGGTTGCTCATTTGTAAAGGTGGTTGATTCTCAGGCAAAAATTTCTGTCACCGGTTTGCCGTGTCCGTCCTTCGTCGCGAAAAACGGGCGTTTCTCGACTTCGTAAGCCGTTTTTGGGCTAACGCCCATTGCAGTGAAGATTGTGGCGTGCAAGTCTTCGACGGACACCGGATTTTCGACTGCAAGCAAGGGCCTTTCGTCGGCGGTCTTGCCGTAGAGGAACCCCTTTTTGACACCACCGCCAAACATTGCGACGCTCGTACCGCCGGTGAAATGTCGATGCAGCCCGTAGTGTTTCATCTCCGCTAGTTTTTCCGTCTTGGCGCGTGACTGGTCTTTCGCGTTAGAGCCCGGGACACCCTCAATCATCATGTCGCGGCTGAACTCACTGGCGATGACGATCAGGGTGCGGTCGAGCAGACCTTTTGCTTCAAGATCGAGAATCAGCTGTGCAATCGGTCTGTCGATCTCCTGCTTGAGACGTTTCACAGTGGTGTGACCATTTTCATGAGTATCCCAATGGATAAACGGTATGTATTCGGTGGTGACTTCGACAAACCGGGCTCCCGATTCAACCAGACGGCGTGCCAGAAGACAACCTCTTCCGAATCGGCCTGTGTCGTAAATTTCACGAGACTCCTTCGGTTCCAAAGTAAGGTCAAAGGCGTGTTTTTCCTTCGACTGCAACAGGCGATGTGCCGCATCCATCGAACGCAGCATGGATTCCTGCTGGTAATCGGTCATCCAGTCGCGATTGGGGTTCTGGTCAATCAACTCACGGTAATACCGGTAGCGATTGGCGAACCGCCCGGGCTCCATACCCTTCGGTGGTTGAACAGAGCGGACAGCGTCTTGCGGGTAGGGCAGGTTCATCGGGCCATATTCTGTACCAAAGAATCCGCCGGTGGTGAAGGCCTTGAGTTCCTCTTTTTCGCCGACACCTTCAAGGCGTTGTCCAATGTTGATGAACGGTGGAACGACGGGGTTTTTCGGGCCTAAGACTTTTGCCATCCAGGCTCCAATGTGAGGAGCAGCCACGGTCAGTGGTGGGACGTAGCCCGTGTGCCAATGGTATTGGTGTCGGGAATGAAGAATATGGCCCAGGTCCGGTTGCACTGCAGAGCGGATCAGTGTGCCACGATCCATGACCTGTGCAATACGCTCCATACCCTTTGTGATTTTGACGTTATCGACGACGGTGTCGATTTCCGGGAACGTGCTGAGAATTTTCTTTACATCGAGTCCTTTTTCGAAGGGCAGATAACGCTTCGGATCGAACGTGTCCGGGGCAGCCATTCCTCCGGCGAGCCAGATGAGGATGCAGGAATCGGCTTTGGCGGGCGGATGTATAACGGCTTCAGAACTGGCCCAGGCACGAGGGGCTCCCGTTGCTAGAGCGCCAACAGCTGCAGCGCTGAGATTTTTAAGGAGATCACGACGTGAGATTTTTTCTTCTAGTGTCATCATGAGATTTAAGACTTTGAATTAACGAATCATTTGAAATTCAGGTTGCATAAAGACGATCCATAGAAGGTCTTCAACGGCAATTGGATTGCGTCCATCCCCGGCGACTTTTGCCAGAACGGTTCGCTCTGTGGTTGTGGGTTCTCGCGACAGGGCGTAACGAAAAAGGAGCACTGTCAGTTCCTCACCTGTCAAGCCTTTGCCGACAAAGTGTTTCGCACCATTTCGGAGGTATTCGGCCAGAATCTCTCCGTTAGAGAGATCGATTGCTTGCAGGGTTGTCAGTTCTCCTGGCCGGGTTGTTACGACCTGATCGCGATGTGGCCTCCCTAGCGAGCGCATCAGAAAATCGTTCTTTACTAAAGCCGCTCGGACTGGCTGCGCAGGGAGAGTTGGCGGGCCTGATTTCGCTTTGGGATCCAGAATCGCGCCCCAGGGAGGCTGGCCATGTGGTTTCAGTTCAGCAGCCGCTGCCCAGCTTCCTTTCGGTGGACGCGCTTCCCAGCTCTTGTTGCTTGCGATCACTTTTTGCTCGGCGCCATCCAGGAGAGCGATCTGGCAAATGAATCCAGCGGCTCCTCCAAACATCCGGGCATCGACCTCGATCACGTTTTTACCTGCGTGAAGGTGTTGCGTGATGTCGACATAAACCGGCTTCGTCCAGATTCTAGACGTGGCTACTTTCGCTCCGTTGATTTTCATGTCAAAGGCATTGTCACATGTCGCCATCAATTTCGCCCCGGTTGGAGCCGCGCTTAGATCAAACTTTTTTCGCAGCTGCGATTTCTTGCCCACTTCGCCGCTGTGCCAAATCCAATACGCGGAAATCGGCGTGGGTGTCAACTTCTCTATTTTCGACTTTGGTTTTTGAATTTTGGATTTCTCCGCGCGATCTACTTTTGCTTCCGCGCTAGTGGGGTTTGTCTCCGTGATCTGCCAGATTGAATCGATGAGTTGCTCGGCGGTCATCCGCTTGGCAATCGGCCCGGCGTATACATAATCTTCGCCGGGCTCTTTCTCCAGAATCACACCCTTTGACTGATAAGCCTCGGAGGTCATCACGAAGCTTATAAACTTCTTCAAATCATAACCATCCTTCGCAAACTGCACCGCGAGATAGTCCAACAAATCTTCATTCCAGGGCCGTGTGTGCATCGCATCGACCGGATGAACAATGCCACGGCCCATGAGTCTCGCCCAAATTCGATTGACGAGCGTCCGGGTGAAGCGGCCGTTTTCGGGATGTGTCATGAGTGCGGCCAGCTGCTGGAGTCGTTTGGTTTTGGGGGCTTTCGAATCGATGTCTCCCAACTCTGGGAAGATCCACTTTGGCGTGGCCATTACGCCAGTTGGCTTATCGCAACGATTGAGTTCGAGTGGCCGATCGGAGTAAATCGCTGCGAAGTTGTAGGCCTCTGACAAGGTCCATCGATCAATGAAACTGTCGTGACAACTGGCGCATTTCATATTGATACCGAGAAAGACCTGCGAGACGTTTTGGGCGAACTGGATCTCGCGCGTCTGGCTTGCGTTTACATCGCCGCGCCACTTGATTCCATCGATGAAGCCAGCCGATTCAGCGGTTGGTGAAATCAGTTCTCGCACAAATTCGTCGTATGGTTGGTTTTCCCGCAGCGACGCGTAGAGCCACGAAGTGATTTGCTTGCGCCCGCCGGTGATGAACCCGGTGCCGGTATAGTCATTGCGGAGAAGGTCGTTCCACATTGTGAGCCAGTGGTCAGCGTAAGCGATGTCGTTCGCCATCAGCAGCTGGATTTGCTTCTCTCGTTTATCGTTCGTCTGATCAGCGACGAAATTTTCTAAATCTTTCGGCGTCGGCAGGAGGCCGATGGCATCGAGGGTGGCCCGGCGAAGAAATGCTGCGTCTGAAACTTGTGGAGGAGGCGATTGTCCGCGCAGAGCGAGGTCCGCATCCAGTAGCCTGTCGATGGGATGGATACGCCCGTGTCGTGGTGGTGGCAGAGAGACCACTCGTGGTTTCAGCGGTGGTTCCCAGACGGAATTACCGAGGGTGATCCCTGTATCCCACGGCAGACCTTTGTCGATCCATTTTTTCAGAGTTGCAATTTCTTTTACCGAAACGCGGGGGCCCTCTGGAGGCATCCACTCGGCATCGTCAGATGATTCGAGCAACTCGATCATCCGGCTTTTTCCAGCATTACCAGCAACAACCACAGCGCCGGACTCTCCTCCGGCCAGTAGCTCGGCCCGCGTGTTCATCGCCAGGCCGCCTTTTTTCTTGTTGCCTGCGTGGCATTTAACACAGTGCTTTCGGAGAATGGGCATCACTTCATGGGCAAAATCGACTTTGGTCAGAGACGTTGTTGAAGCATCATCCGCATAACTGACTGATGTTATGCAAAGCACGAGTGTCGTTGCGTAAAATCGTTTCATATTTCGCTCTTCTAATTGATCGAAACTAAATCTGCCCAATTTGGGTAGGCGAAGTTGCATCGAACTTGCATCTGTTAAACTGTACGAACCAAGTAGGAATCATACTCTAATACTGATATCGAGAAACGTTTAACGGTTTTTTCATAATATATTTACAAGTCATGGTTGCTGAGTGCTTAACCACCTTGATGCTCTTAGTATTATCGCCGCTACCTTGGCCAGTCTCAATACACTAACTAAGGTAGATCAAATAAAATGTGCACTAATTAGGGGGCGTTTCCTGACGTCCCGGTGAAAATCTTCACCGTCATCGAAAGGCCATGATTTCCTTCTGCAACTCGGTCGTTGTCTGATAGCGTTTATTGGGGTCATCAGATAGACAGCGTCTTACAATGCGGGAAATTGGTGCCAAGTCATCTTCCACACTGAAAAGTGTGAACGGTTTCTCCGGCAGCGTCCCGGTGACAAGAGTCCACAAGAGTACGCCCAGGCTATAAATGTCTGTAGCGGGAGTCGGCAGACTCCGACAACTAATAATCTCCGGAGCGATGTATCCCGCTGTACCTCCAATACTATTTCCCAGAGTTGTTGAACCACCGGCTATCAGGAAAGCGAAACCGAAATCTGTCACAAGCACGTTGCCATTTTTATTCTGCAAGACGTTTCCCGGTTTGAGGTCGCAGTGAATTATCCCATTGTCGTGAGCGTGACCGATTGCGCTAGCCACGTTTTTTATTACGCCAAGAGCATCTTGTATCGGAAACGGTCGTACTTCCAGCCGAGACTGAAGGTCCACGCCATCAACATAATCCATCACCATAAAGTATCCTCCGCCCGGGAATCGTCCCAGGCCTTCGACGCGTACGATATTCGCATGACGCAACCTGGTAAGGACCTGTGCCTCTTTTGCGAATTGAGAAACCGCTCGCGCATCGGACTGACGTACTTTGTGTAGTGCCTTTATTGCAACCTTCTTTTGCGTGTCCTTCACTCTCGCTCGAAATACTTTTCCCATGCCACCTGAGCCCAATAGTTGCTCCAAAACATAATCCGAATAGAGTAGGGGAGCGTCATGTTCAACCACTGACGTTCGGGATACTTCATCAGAGGTGTCACTAGCCAACAATCGTTGCTCAATCTTCTGCTTAGCACTCGCCAATAATCTGCGGACCGTTCTCTCTGATTTTTGAACGGATCTACTGATCTCGATGTTGTCTTGACCCTGGAGACTTGCCGTAAGGACAAGTCGTTCTTCTGGTAGAAGGTCTTGGATCACCAGGTGCAATTCTTCGACTATCGCGACGACTTCCTCTGCCGAGGGTTCCGGGGCCGTTGCAGTAGCGGTGGCCATGTCTGTGGGTTCTTCATAGTCGATGCTTCTCTTTGCTGCCGTATGTTTTTCAAATTGCCCATAGAGCTTGTGAAGCGTGATGCTCGCCAGAAGCCGCCACAAGTCACCTGCCTTATTAAGCTGGTACTCATCTCTTTTGGCGTGCACAAAAAAACTGCGATATGCCGATTGAACGATGTCCTCGGCATCGACTCGTCGAAGGAGTTTCGGCCCGATGCGGCTGCGAGCCAAAGCGATCAGTCTGGCGACATAGCGGTCAAAAATGGCAGCTGCGGCTTCGCTCTGGCCATTTTGATACATCTGCAGTAGCTCTTGTGAATTCAAGTTCGACACTCTCGTAAATGATTCTGGACCATTGTCAAAGTTGATTTTGGGCGACCATTTGGGAATTTCTCGAATATTCTTAAGATTCTTTGGCCAATCTTAACTGCAAATCGGATGAACCCCTAGAGAAGAGACAGCTATTGTCTCTTGTAAGTTCGAATTTCATTTTAGAAAGTACCCAGAATGGCCTACGTCGTAACCGCCCCATGCTCTGGCTGCAAGTACACAGACTGTGTCGTCGTTTGTCCCTGCGACTGCTTCCACGAAGGCAACCAAATGCTCTACATCAATCCGGACGAGTGCGTTGACTGCGACGCGTGCCGCGTCGAATGCCCTGTCGGAGCCATCTTTCATGAGGACAATGTCCCAGACCAGTGGCAAGAATTTATACAACTCAATGCAGAGATGGCGGCTAAGACACCATCCATAACTGAGAAGAAAGCACCGTTGAAATGACGCGTGGTTACAGAGTCCTTTTCTTTGTTGTCTAGAGGGTTCTCCAGACTTTCTGGAATTTTTACCGCCGACAATATCGTTACTGCCCGTTTCTGTTGTCAGTTCTCAGCGATTGATCATTTTCATTGCGGCCTCAGGGTATCGATCCCCTTTCATTATGATCTGAGCGGCAGCAGTCTCGATTTCAGTGAGATCGGATGTGGAGAGTTTGATCTCAGTTGCTCCGATGTTTTCCTTGACTCGATGTACTTTCGTCGTTCCCGGGATGGGAACAATCCAAGGCTGTTGGGCCAGTATCCAAGTCAATGCGATTTGCGCTGTCGTGGCGTTGTTGCGCTTCGCGATCCGATCAAGAATCCCAATCAGTGCCAGGTTTGCTTTCCGGTTTTCCGGAAAGAAGCGTGGGACTTTATTGCGAAAGTCACTACTGTCAAACGTAGTCGAATCGTCAATCTTACCAGTTAAAAAACCCTTCCCCAGGGGGCTGAAGGGAACAAAGCCGATTCCGAGTTCTTCGAGTGTCGGGAAGATTACGTTTTCCGGTTCTCTCCACCAGATTGAATATTCACTCTGTAGCGCGGTCACGGGTTGCACTGTATGGGCGCGGCGGATGACATCTACGCCCGCTTCAGATAAGCCGAAGTGTTTTACTTTGCCTGCCTGAATCAGTTCTTTGACAGCTCCCGCCACATCTTCGATTGGCACGTTGGGGTCAACACGATGCTGATAGAGCAGATCGATATAGTCGGTCTGCAGCCGCTTCAAAGACGCTTCCACGACTTTCTTAATGTGTTCCGGTCGGCTGTCGAGTCCTGTCTGTTGGCCTTGCTCATCAATTGCGAACCCAAACTTGGTGGCAATGACCACCTGGTCACGGACGGGGGCCAACGCTTTACCAACCAGTGTTTCGTTCGTGTACGCTCCATAGACCTCGGCCGTATCAAAAAAGTTCATGCCCAGATCGACGGCCGTTCTGATCAAAGCGATTCCTGCTTGGTCCTCAACGGGCTCACCATATCCGAAGCTCAGGCCCATGCAGCCAAGCCCCAGTGCGGATACTTCCAGACTACTGTTTCCAAGTTTCCGTTTCAGCATTGCTATTTCCTTTTGGTTCTTTCGGGGAGTTTGTTGAGTCGTGCGCGAGCAGTTCAGCCGAGAAGAGAAGCGGGTTTTTAGTGAATCGACTGAGAGAGAAATAGAGCATCTTCGTGAGTTTCTCAAAATCGTGACACTTAAGTAGAGGGTAAAGAAAAAACTTAAACCCCGTCAACAGTCGTCTTCATAACTTTAAACGATATTTAAGATATAAAAGCCAGTCGGTGTAACCAGACACGGTTAGATCTTTTTAGTCTTGGCGGCGTTGCTAAGGCCACCGGGAATTCTAACTGGGCAAAACATGTTTTCGGCGTTGGTTTTTTGCTTTGAAGACTGCACGCATTGGTAATGCGGACGACTGTTGTCGGGCACCGACTGGTGGATGAGGCTGAAGCAAAACGCTATTCAAGCAAGCGTTAGATTTCGGTCGTTGTTGGTGGGTGTGAGGCAAATCCTTTGACTACTTTGCCTGCTTTGTCGATCAGAAAGTAACTTGGGAACTGATCGACGGCATAGAATTCGACTGTATCTCCCTGGTCAACCACGACTGGAAACGTAATCTTATTCTCGACCAGGAACTCTCGCAAATTTTCCCTGCCGTTGCTTGAGTGAACCCCGACTACTGTGAATCCGCGGTCGCGGTATTTTTGGTAGAGAGCCTCTACTTTAGGCAGATTCGCAACGCAAGGTCGGCACCACATTCCCCAGAAATCGAGTAGCACTGGTTTGCCCTGCAGATTCGAAAGTGTCAACTCTGTAGGAGTGTTGTGCGATTCGACGAAGGACAACTCGGGAGCGAGCTTATCGCCCAATGTTTTTCGAACCTTCTGCTTATTCCGTTCATACTCGACTGTTTCATTCAATGATCGGCTTACTATAAAGAGCTGGCCATCGTCTTCCGCGTGGCGTTTGCCATAGAAAAATTTCGCGGGTCTACGACCTCCCTGTGAACCGTAGCCTTTGCCTTTGAGGTCTTGGTGTTCGAGACGTAGCCATAGATCATGACGGTCGTCGTTCAGGCCGCTTGAAACCCAGGCCCAGTCGCCTTTCTGCTGGCCTTTCAATTCGACGTCCTGTGTTACCATTCTTGCAGACGCAAGGTCGCGTTCTGTTTCCAGCGTCAGCGAAGGCCAGTTGTCGCCTTCGATCTTCTTCTGTCGCGAGATACGCAGTTCGCCAAGTGACTCCCGAATGAAAAACTTACCGTAGCTTACTTCGCATCGTCCATCGCCCTCACCCGCTTCCACTGTTGGCGTATCAGCAATGTTGGATTTCGCCAAGACGACTTGCCACTCCAGTTCGTTTGCCGATGAAGTACGATTGGCAATCAACCACTGATCTTCGACCCACAGTTTCAGTGTCGCTGATTCGTAGATCACGTCATCATTCTTGTCGAGTACAGCAGGCAGAACAATGACCTTCTGCCAGCCATCCTGTAGCGCCGCACGGGTTGTCGAAGTAGAGTCGTTAGTAGTCTTCGCGACCGGCGCCTGGGTCGAACACCCAGTTGTGACGGCAAGCAGGAGCAACCAAGTTATCAATAAATTATAATTCTGTGTGCGCATATCATCCTCCAGAAGGAAAAAGGGTAAATTCTTCGTGCAGATTGCAGCGAAGCAGACTTCCATTCAGCGGTGTCACGACGTCGAACACCAAGCAGTAAAATCAGTTAGTCAGGCGATGAAATAAGAGAATCGAGCGTCGTTGCACTCGCTTCTTCCTCGCTGCCGGTTAAAGATTGCAACAAATCAAAAATCTCATTCAGACGCGACTTTGGAAAACGAAGCGGCAGGAGACTCGCGGACGCGGTGTTGCGGCCATGCGTCGCCGAGACGTGCAGTGTCCGCCAGGCGCAGGGCTTGTCAGACCGAACTACCGACCATCTCCAGCGAACACCGTTGCTCTCGAAGTCGCGAATAGGTTGAGACTCGAGGTTCCTCACTTCGTCGGCAGAATTCAGTTTAAAGGCAGGTTGCTGGTTGAACCAGAGCGTTTCACCGTCGATCGTTTCACGCTGTGACCAGCAACACAAGACGGTTGTTTCATCGAGTTGCAGTGAGTACCATTTTGCAATTCCAACCGGACCTGCTGTTGCCGAACCAATCGCCTCGATGTTCGTTCGCTCAGCCGGCCGATCATCATTGTTACGTTCAACTTGTTGAAGCGGGAACAAGTCCTGCGGCGCTGTGACATCGACATCAATGGTACCTAACATCATTGTAAGTTGCTCTTCACCAGACTCATCGACATCGAAGACAGCGATTTGTTCTGGCAGACCCGTCCGTGGGTTCAACCAAATTCGCTGGGTCGAACGGATCGCACCCTCGCCGGTGGTGACCGAGTAGACATCGCAATTCACGCCCTCGAGTTCTTCAGAACGCAGTTTCTCAAACGACTCCGGTGGGCTTGTCAACAACAGTTCAGGCAAGAGAGACTGAATCATCTGCTCAATTCGCAACTCGGTAAGCCGTGGGTCAATTCGTGTCGCAATCTTCTTCTGATTCGGTAATTGGATTTCTAGAACATCATGATCGAGTGATTTGATCATATGGCGAATCAGCGTTGGTTCGTCATTACTGGGGGAACTGAATCCGTAATGTTCCATCGACAATTTTCCCGGACGTTCAAAGAAGTAGCGAACCGGAAATTTCTTCCGCGTCTTCTTTCCGTCTTGTTCCACGATTTCCTGACGCAAAAAGCCTCGGATCTCCGCGCTGCGGATTGCCAGTAGTCGATCCAAGTATCCTTCCATGCCATACGCTTCTTGCTGTCCGTCCCATAAGAATGGTGCGCCAATTGCCAAGAGTATCACGACAGCGAGCGCGACAAGCGATCGGTGTAGAAATCTACGGTTGTGCCGTTGCTCTGACCGAACTGGCTCAGGCAAACTGGCGATCCGCTGCATGATTTGTTCGCGCTGTGCATTATGATCTTGAGAGAAAATCTCATGCGAGGAGCGATAGTCGCTATCATCTGGTTGGCTATTCATCACTATTCTCTCCGGCATCTGTCAACAGTTCTTCTACTCGTTTACGAGCGCGATCAAGCAACTTATAGAACCCCGATTGCGACAATCCCAGAATTTCGCGAGCAACGGATGCAGGTACTTCATCCAAGTAGAACAAGTGCAATGCTAAACGTTCGTTTTCGGGTAATTCCGAAATCGTCTTTAAGAGTCCGTTCTCAGCATCTTCGCGTGTGTCGCTGTCGTGTACATCTGGAACATCAATCACGAAGCGAAGCCGATCACGAGCACTGCGTCGTTGCCAATCCTTGATCGCATTGCGAGTGATCCCGGTTAGCCAATAGCCAAATCTAGAGGGTTCACGAAGCGAATGGATTTGGCGGTAAGCTTTCATAAACACGTCCTGGCACAGTTCTTGTGAGTCGCTGAGATTGCCTGTTCCGTCATAGCACAGACTTCTGACAAGCCGCGCGTACCGGTCATACAGATCACCAAATGCGGCAAGGTCACCCGCACGGAGTCGGTTTACGGTTTCGGCATCGTCAATGGTTGTCAAATTAAGTTTCTCCTCGTACATAACAAGACGCTGATGAAGTCCGATTTTCCACTTTCTTCCTCTAAATGTTGGAAAATAGAAAAAAATGCAGAGCGATCGCTGAGATCTACTTAAGAACGACCTCCGCAATTCGAGCATCGCGTTATTCTAAGATCTCACCTGTCTATCCTGTCTGAAACGAGGTTGTGGCATGAGTAACACACAGGGATATATTGAGACAGGACGAAGTGATAAATACGGACTGGTCATCGAGTGTGGATGATTTCCACCACGCCTCGTCACTCACCTTCCGAATCACTTTAGCAATTTTCTGTTCACAGCGGAGACAAGCTCAAATTGGAGCCCCCATCAACGCGACACTTTGGCAGAGCCTTTCTCAAGTCATAAATCCCCGAATCAGAAGCATTGAATAGTTTGAAAAGACTGAGATATTTCAATCGTTTGTTTTCTGCGAGTGATTGGAGGCCTTTGTTAGTGAGCGGTGTGCGATCCAGGATTATATGCGTCAGGTTCTCGATTTGTGCCAAGTCCGGAACCGCTTCATCTTTGAGTTCTGTCCGAATCAGATTAAGGTACGTCAGCTTTTTCAATGATTGGAGATCTTTCAGCCCTGTTCCATCTATCGAGGTGAACGCCAATTGTAGTTTTTCCAAATTGGCGAGTTGATTCAAGTTTGAGAGGCCCTCGTCTGTGATTTTGGTTCGACTCAGGTCTAAGTCTTCCAGACTCGTCATGCCAGAGATTCCAGACAGACCTGAATTTGAAACTTCAGTTCCCACAACCCATAGGGATTTGAGTTTTCTCAGCTTACTCAAGGTTTTTAAACCTGCTCCTGTAAACTTTGTTTTGCTAATGTTGAGCGTGCTCAAATTCGCGAGTGTTGTGATAGCTTCGAGTCCCAGGTCATCGACCTGAGACACAGAAAGTTGCAATTCATTAATCTCTTTCAAGTGGGACAGATCTTTAAATCCAGTGCCGGTCACTAATGTCTGGTTTAGGGAAATTTTTTTCAGATGTACCAGAGGAGCCAGTGATTTCAGACCAGAATCTGAAATTTGATTATTGTCCAGATTTAGCACCTCCAGATTGGTGAGTTTTTCCAACTGTTTTAAGCCTCCGTCGTTGATTCGAGTTCCCCCCAGTCCAAGCGAACGCAACTTAGTGAGTGTCGATAGCGCCACCAATCCTGAGTTTCCAACTTTTCCGCAAAAATGTAGCGAAAGATGCTGCAGTTTTGGAAATTTCAAAAGTACTGTCAGACCCTGACTCGTAATCTCGCTTTGACCCAATAAGTTGAGTGTATGCAGGTGGGGCATCGTGTCTAACTGAGTAAGTTCCCTGTCTTTCAAAGAGATCATTCCAAGGTGGAGAACATGCAATTGCTCTAGTTGTGAAACCAACTTCAATTCGTCGGGCTTCATTTTAGTGAGGGCGATATTAAGTATTCTTAATTGGGGCAGATTCTTCAGATGTTGCAGTCCCTGTCCCGTGACATTTGTTTGGTATAAATTTAAAGCGTATAAGCTCTTAAGATTCAACAGATCGGATAGACCCTCATCGGTGACTCCAGAATCTTTTTTAAGAATGAGCCCGAACGGAACTTCTGGATCGGGGAGATTCGGGATGATATTGTCTTGCCATCGATCTATTTGAAAAGCAGGAAATTCCCCATCGTCACCTGTTGCGGAATCAGAATACCCATAATACCCATAGCCAAGCGGGCGCATCCAGACGAGTCG
This sequence comes from Planctomycetota bacterium, assembly GCA_022600195.1. Classification (GTDB taxonomy): domain Bacteria; phylum Planctomycetota; class Planctomycetia; order Planctomycetales; family Planctomycetaceae; genus Gimesia. Next base: position 16,153 of record JAHZKX010000006.1, on the reverse strand, counting down.
AGTCGAAATTGATGTTCGCCACTTTTCAACTATTTGTTGAGGGATTGGTCGAAATTGCAAATCGAGATCTTGTTCCACTTGCTGTTTGTCAGGAGCCTCGGGTACCTGTATTATGATTTTTGGCTCGTCGGGTTTCTCTTCGGCCATGTTCTCAGATTGCTTCTGTCGAATTTGGTTGGAGGAATTCGGAAGTTTCGCGCGAACGTCTGTATCTTCTGAATTCTGAGTTAGGTGTGGCACTTTTGGTTTTTGCGGCACGATCGATGTCATATTGCTTTTTTCATTGTCATGCACAGTCGATGAAGAGGTCGAATAAACGAGAACTATGATCGCAATGGAAGCGCAGAATGTGGCTCCGAAAATGAGAGGCTTTCTATTTTTTGAGGATACTCTAGACGGAATCGAAGGTTGATCTGGGGCTGTTTTCTGAGAATTATCGGCAATGAGTTTATGGCCACATTTCCGACATCTGAATTGCTTCCCACGTTTGTCATCTTGCAGTTTGTAACCACACCCACATTGGCTGCACTTGATTCGAATCATCTCCTCTCCTCTTTTTTCTTTCCGTCATCAAATTATTATGGGAGCCGACTCAGAGTTCTCTAGAACCTGGATTTTCCAGATGGATTTTATGGTGGGACTAATTAAAGACTACCGAGTTTCCAGGAGGTTATCATAAAAAGTATTCTAGTCGAATTCGACATGATTCGTCCTTTCTCGGTCTGTTCTGTTCGCCTTGAAAGTCGATATTTCGCTAAAATCGGGACTCTGCACGGAGTTTAAGCGCAGGATATAACTAGATGTGTCGTAAATTCCGTGCGATCATGCCCCATGCTTGACCGTTCAATATGTTTGGATTTGCCCAAAATGCGGCCGAAATCTGGTGTGGTTCAAAGATGCTCGAAAAGCGCGAAATTCTCGAATGCGTCTAATTGAACCATATATCAGGCGGCGTAAGTCTAGTGATAGAAATGAGAAAGCCGTTTGGCGAACTCGTCAAACGGCCAATTACTCCAACTAGTCGAGAGTTCAGAAGCCCAGTGGAACTTTTTCTCACCTTCATTGTCGCGTGTAAGGAAGATGTCTTCAGTCTACTACTTCTGGTGTGAATTCAGGGGAGCATCACCGTTTTGGCTCCGTTTATTCCGACTATTGACCAACCTTGTCTTGCCGAGATTTTTCTTCCATTTCTTTTGCATTGTTTTGCGATGACTCTGAGCGAGAAGGGAAATCTTTGAACGTAGCAAGGTGCTGTTGGATGATGCGTTTTGCAGGACCAAAGGCCCACATGTTCTTTCCAAGGAACTCAATGTAGTGGCCGGATTCTTCAGCAGCCCTCTCAAACGGATCTCGGCGTAGATTGAACAACAGTGGTGCGCCCAATCTTTCTTTGGGCCCAAACCATCCTTCGTTCTGGACAATAAAATGAGCCTTCCAATCACCATAGCGAACGGCTTGAAGTGTCGTGCCCTCGTAATAGACGATTTCTTTGCGTTTTGACTCACCCTTGCCGAGCAACAAATCCAATTGGTTGTAGCCATCCAGATGGACTCGAAAACCCTCGTAGCCAGTTTTTAATTGTTCCTTCAAGTTAGCTGGGCCTCCTGCCGCAGCAATCAAGGTCGGCAAGAAGTCCATATGATCCATGATCCCGTTGCTAACCTGACTGGCTGGAATTTTACCCGGCCAGCGAATCACCATAGGAACTCTGAATCCACCTTCCCAAGTTGTGCCTTTCTCACCGTGAAACGGTGTCATTCCACCATCTGGCCACGTCATAATCTCAGGCCCGTTATCACTTGTGAAAACCACAATCGTATTGTCGGCAATGCCAAGAGAGTCGAGTTTTTCAAGCACTATTCCTATGTTGTCATCTAGTTCCTTCATGACCACTTCCTGCTTACCCATGCCATCCTTACCGAGCATGTTTTTGTATTTGTCAGAGAAGTAAGTATAGATGTGTGCTCGTGCTGGACACATCCAGCAGAAGAATGGTTTGTTTGCTTCAGTCTGTCGCTCGATGAAGTCGAGTGTGCGTTTTGTCACCTCATCGTCAAGCGTTTTCATGCGTTCTGGTGGGCAAGGTCCGTCATCTTTGATTTGCTGCTGGCCATTTGTGGTAACGACACAATCGACGATATTTCTCGGACGAAAAGCCTGACCTTCCGGTCCCTTCGGGAAATCGGGATTGGAAGTGTACTCCATAGCATTCAAGTGATACAACCACCCCCAGTACTCATCAAACCCGTGTCTTGTTGGCAGTGCTTCATCGGAATCACCCAAGTGGTTTTTACCAAATTGTCCCGTCACATAGCCCATTTTTTTGAGCAGCAACGCAACCGTTGGATCTTGGTTGTTCAGACGCTTGTCATCGCCGGGAAGCCCGACCGTGTGCATTCCGGAACGCAAAGGGAATTGTCCTGTGAGAAAAGCGGCCCGTCCAGCCGTGCAACTCGGCTGGGCGTAGTGGTCTGTGAACCGCATACCTTCCTTGGCGATTCTGTCGATATTTGGGGTCCGGCTGCTCATGAGGCCGTTGTGGTAGCAACTCGGGTTCGACCATCCCACGTCGTCAGCCATGATAAAGAGAATGTTCGGTTGTTCCTGTGCAGTTACAGTCGGACAAAAAGTCGTTGAGAATAATAAGACACCAAGCACGAATTGACAGAGTCTTTGAATAATCACGTTCAGGTTGGTCCTTTAGAAAATAATTATTGTGGTTAATGAGAGTGCAGGTCAGTCTTCGATGTATTGCGATTTGCAATCTTCACATTATAGCTTGCACCTCTGTGATTCCAAATAAAAAGTCCACCGCCGAAAACGACGATGGACTTCATCCGAAAGATAGTCGGGACGACAGGATTTGAACCTGCGACCTCTACACCCCCAGTGTAGCGCGCTACCAGGCTGCGCCACGTCCCGAATTTGTTATCGAATCTGAATGGACTGCTCAGTCATTGATAACTTATTTCTTGTTCGCACTTTATCGCACGACCGCCTGCGAAATTCAAGATAACCGAGTCACTTACCCGCTGTTGTGATCAAAATAATCATCGAAAAGCAGTAAAACTCACACGTTCAAGCCGCCTCCCCTTACTGGATCCTTATCGGATGCGACAGGTTCACGATTTCTCTCTTATATGTGACAGGATCTGTAGAAATACTGTAAGTCGTTATAAGGTAGTAGGTTATTGTGTTGTCGGTTTTTTAGTTTTCTTGAAACTTGTCTTGGCACAATTTCGAAAGAGGAGTAGAATCCTCACTCCTGAATCCGGTTCCGGAATCTGTTGTTTTGTCCTTTCCAGTTATTGTTATTTCTTGTTTCCATTATCAATGCCCCATTCTGAATTACCCGTTTCTCTGAATCCAACCTCAATCGCTTTTGAAAAGGTCACTGTACCATTGAAGCGGTGGGTTCTGGTTGCGCTGTTGTTGATGTTGACGAGTGGACAATTTGGCTGTGTTCACCGGAGAATGACCATCCGTTCTGTTCCTTCGGGGGCGCTGGTGAAAGTGGATGGAGAAGAAATTGGATACACGCCGACCTCTGTTGATTTCACTTACTACGGCACACGTGAGATGACATTAACGAAAGATGGCTATGAGACGCAGACCGTGATGCAGAAAGTGAAGACACCGTGGTATCAGACATTTCCACTGGACGCCGTCTCCGATAATCTGCTTCCCTTTGAGGTCACGAATCGACACGATTTTACTTATCAGCTACAACCCAAAGTGGTCGTGCCAACTGATGAGTTGTTGAATCGTGGCAACCTTTTGCGAAGTGAATCGCAAATTGGACAATAGCCTAATTTTTTTAGCTATTTTTCGCTCTTCTTTCGCGACGCTTGCGTGATGATAAATTCCAAAATGGCGATACTGTCAGTATAGGAAGTCGAGTGTCCTTGTTCAGGTCGATCAATCAGCAGCGCGCTTTGATTGATTTGTTTGAGAATTTTCATCAACCGACGCGCACTTTCGGGCGGAACCGATTTATCCTGGCCTCCCACAGAAATACTGACTGGCATCGTCAATTTTTCCGGCCAGTACTCGGCACTGCGTTTTTTATATTCGTGTGGTATTTCCTGCTTTGTCCCGCCGAACGATTTACTGATGGCGGACTGAAAGTTGTTGTATTCCAAATGGTTGGCAGTGGGGTTCATGGCGGCGACTCCATCAATCAGTTTTGGGTGGAGTGCGGCAAAGGTCAGACTAGATGAGGCACCCATTGAGCCACCGCAGAGAAACACTTTATCGATGTTGTATTTCGATTTGAGATCATGAATGATTTGAACGAGATCCATTTCGGCTTTGGGACCCATCCAGGATGTCTTTGCACGATAATCGGGCGAGACATAGATCATGTGATATTTGGCAGCGATATCACGGGCTGCTTTACATTCGCCTCTCGTATTCTTAATGAATTGCCAGCGGTCCGATCCATGTCCGTGGAGTGCTATCAATACGGAATGTGATTTCTGATCTGATAAATTTTCTGGCAGAAGCATAACGTAGTTTTGTTTTGTGTGATCACAGTTCGCGGTGAATTCAATATCGTGGGGAGCAGAAAATTTCTGAGGTGGATCGGCGGCGATGGCCGAATTCATGATGACCGATGTTAAAACGCAGAGGTTCAAAAATATTTGACAGGGTTTCATGATATCACCGTTCAAAATAAACGACCCGATTTCAGTTTTGTTTACCAGAAAAAGCCGAAGATAATCCAGATGGAAAGTGCAATTAACGCCAACGCGTACCAGTTTGGGTTTAAGTACTGCGGAGTTGGTCGCTCAAAGGGAGATTCCTTGATTTCAGCCAATTCCTGACGACTTTCAGTTAACCAATTCTGATTCGCTGGAAGATCTGCCTCTTTTGGTTCGAGTGTTGTTTCAATTTTAAGCCATCCCCATTTTAGTGCGGAAGCATACATGGCGATGGTGGTGACAATTATGGAGCAGGGTAAGGCATACCATCCATCGGAGATGATGGGGCTGATCCAGTCAATATCATAGACTTCTTGACGGTGAAGAAATCCTACCATTCCGTACAGCGAGCCAACAGACAGACCTACCAGTCCACTTTCACGTGGGACGCGCGTCAGCACGCCCAGTAAGTAGATCGTAAATAAAGGAGTGACAAAAATGGGTATCAAATCTTTCAGAGCGTTAATCATATTATTATAACGCATGATAAAAGGGATATACAGAAATCCTATCAACAGAATGCCAATGGTGGCCCAGCGTGTGACTTTCAAATAATGTTTTTCAGTCTGGGTCTGGCAAATCCAGCGTGCATAAATATCACGTGTAAAGAGCGCAGATAAAGCAGACCCGATGGAATCGAAAGTGCTGATGGCAGCTGAGAGAATTCCAGCGACTACCAGACCTTTTATACCGGGCTCCAGATAATGATTGGCAAAATAGGGGAAAAGTTGGTCGGCGTTCGAAGATTCTAAAAACTCAGGAACCAGCACGCGACCCATGACTCCCATCAGCGTGGTACCAATCATGATCGGCATAATCAGGAAACAGCCCAGCAGAGCCGCCATTTTCATGTCCCAAAGCGAGCGTGCCCCCATCAGACGCATGGTCTGAGTATGATTGACGGTATAATAACACAGACCGATAATCGTCCAGCCGATGACAAACAAATAGGGTGATGTGGAATGGCTATCCTGAAATTCTCCAATGTGTAGCCAATTGATAAGGGGTTGCCCATTTTTATCCGTTGTCTGAGATAATTTTTCAACGGTTGCAGTCCAGCCTCCACTGGCAACCCAGACCGCGCGGAATATGGCAATGCCACCTGCCATCATGATCAGACTCTGTAACGCGTCCGTCCAGACAACGGAGGTCAACCCACCCCAGGTTGTATATGCTGCGGTAAAAATAACCAGCAATGCAATCAAGGCCCAGCATTGTACTGGTGAAATATCAAGGATGCCTTGCAGCATCAGATAAATTGACCAGATCATCAGGCCCAGCATCGTTGTTCGGTACTGAATTTGAATGAGCGCACTAAAGGTTCGGATCGATTTTCCGTAGCGTGTTTCCAGATATTCCGCGTTGGTAAAAAAACCACCTCGATAGAGGGCAGGCACGATAAAAAAAGCGGCTACAATCGCACCAAAGACACTGGCGATAGTATAGACCGTAATGATGTGCATTCCGTGGTTGTAAGCGTAGCCGGTTAAAGAAATTGCATCTGCATTGTCAACACTGGTCGCAAAAATAGAGAGCCCCAAACCCCACCAGGGAAGGGATCGTCCTCCCAGAAACCAGTCACTGCTGGATTTCGTATTACGAGCCAGATAGAAGCCAAAAGCGATGATCGATCCATTCAGAATGAAAACGATAAACCAGTCCAGCAAACTCATAAGAATGATCCCTGTTGTTGTGAGCCGTGCGGTTATTCAAATGTTTTCAAAACTGCTTCTTCGACATCATGGGCCAGACAGAAAAGGATATCTCCCTGACTGGTTAAAGTGGGAGCACGGTGAGCAATGGCGATGCCGTCAGAATTGGCCTGGATGATTGTCGGGTCCCGGTCGGGACGTTCGAGGAAATAGAGTGCTCCCAAAGGTTGGCCTTGTGAAACATCGGTCCCCACATCCACGAAACTTTCAAAGAGTCCAGACTCGGGTGCAAAAATGTAATCTTCTGCATCGAGTGCCTGAATCCACCGAGTCGGCGGAAGCCCTAAATCGGCGCGGCTTTTTTCTTCACCGGCTAATACTTTCAAATGAATCAACACATTATTGAGTCCGTCCTGTGAGAGTCGATGCACGGGAGCACTGGTAACTTCGCCACCTCCCATTTCGGTTGTGACTACGGTTTTTCCCATGTTTTCTGCTTCGACGGGTAAGAGTCCCTTACCGGCGATATCTGCATACAGGAAAGAAAAATCGGTATTGTATGCCCGTGTTGCTAATGCCATTCTGCGACGTTGTTCCAGATCCTCTACGAGATGCATATGAGCACACGGATAAAAATAGACTCCGCGTCCACCGGTATGCAAATCGATGACGACATCAACGAGAGGAAAAATTTCGGTTGTCAGGTAATGCGCCATGATATCGGTGGCTGTTCCGTCTGCATTTCCAGGGAAACTGCGATTCAAATTCTTACCATCGAGGGGTGAGAGTCGTGTGGCCGCTTTGGCTGCAGGGATGTTGATCGCGGGGATGAAAATAATACGTCCCGAAATATTTTCTGTCTTGAGGGATTTCATTAGTTTCATAATGGCAATCTGTCCGGGATATTCATCGCCATGGTTGCCCGCCATGAGGAGTACCGTTGGTCCTTCGCCTTGAGCAATTGTGGCAATGGGGATTTGCAGTTGGGCCCAACCACTGAGGTTATAAGAGAAGGGGATATTCAGAGTGCCCCACTGCATTCCTGGTTTATCAAAATCGATTTTTGTACTAATGGGAGATTGCGACATGGTATTGATTCTATTCAATAAGGGGAAAGTAGACTGCTGTGATTAATTTGATTCTGAGACAATGTGTGCAGAGACGAAGTCTTCATTGAGCGTGATGCCCAGACCTGGTCTATCGGGGACCTGGATGATACCATTTTCCGCTTGCACTTTTTCTAGCGTCAATTCGTGTCTGAGAGGCTCATCTTCCACACAGTCTTCAAAGATGAACGCATCTTTACAGGTTGCCAGCCAGTGCAGGCTCGCCGCGACGGTGATAGGGCTGGTATAGCAATGATTGCAGGGACGCGCACCAATTTCAGCGATTCTATGTTTTAGATATGTGGCTTCCGAAAAACCGTTACGTGCCAGATCAATTTGAAAAACGTCCAAGGCTCTTTGATCGAGATAAGGACGGAATGATTCGCGTCCACATTCTTCTTCACCGGCGGCAATCGGAACAGGAGAGCGATCTTTCAACCAGGCATAACCGGCGACATCGTGCGGGAAGAGTGGTTCTTCGAGCCAGCCGATATTGAATTCAGCAAAGGAGTGCGCTCGTTGCAGGGCAGTCCTGGCGTCCCAGACGCAACCAGCATCGATCAATAAAATACCATCTCCCATGCCTTCCCGGGCACCGGCGACAAGTTCCAGGTCAAGTTTTTCAGACTCACCCATCGGTTCCCAACCAAATTTAACGGCTGTGTAACCATTTTCGATCCAGCGTTGGGCGATGTCACATGTTTCCCGACCATCCCTGCCGAACAGGATGGATGCATAAGCCTGGAATTCGGTGTGGTGTTGTCCTCCCAGGAGACGATGGATTGGCTCGTTGAAATGTTTCCCTTTCAAATCCCAGAGCGCCATGTCAATGGCAGCCATGGCGGTGATGGTGACACCGGTTCTTCCAAAGTACATGGTGTGCCGATACATTTTCTGCCAGAGTCGTTCTGTTTCCAGTGGGTTTTCACCTATGAGAAGTTCTCTTAGTCCACACGCGACATTGTGACTATAGGGGGCATCGATGACTGCTTTGACGACTTCCGGTGAAGAATCTGCTTCACCGATTCCTTCCAGGCCGGTATCGGTTTTGATTCGCACTAAAACGGAGTCCTGGCAACTGGCTGTTTTGTTAGTGACGGAACCTGATCGTAATATTTGACAAGTGATTTGTTCAATTTTCATGGAAGTTAATTACCTTGAGTGTAGAGTGTGATTAAAAGCTGCATTGTACTAAGCAAGAATTTCTTTTACGACACGGCCGTGCACATCAGTCAAACGGAAATCTCTACCTGCATAGCGGTAGGTGAGTTTTTCATGATCAATGCCGAGCAAATGCAGCATTGTGGCGTGCAGGTCATGCACGTGGACTTTGTTTTCGGATGCGGCGAACCCTGTTTCATCGGTCGCCCCATGTACGTACCCGCCTTTGACACCGCCGCCTGCCATCCACATGCTGAAGCCATAGTGATTGTGATCACGGCCACTCATTGCGGGAAGTTCTGCGACGGGTGTCCTGCCAAATTCGCCTCCCCAGAGAGTCAGTGTCGAATCGAGCATTCCCCGTTGTTTTAAATCCTTCAGAAACGCGGCGATGGGCTGATCCCATTGGCCACAAAGCTGTCTCAGACCTTTTTCAATACCACTATGGTGATCCCATGCCTGACCTCCACTGTGCCAGACCTGAATAAAGCGGACTCCTTTTTCGAGTAAGCGGCGGGTCATTAATAATTGTCGTCCTTGTAAACCATCGCCGTACATTTCATGGATGTGCTTTGGTTCTTTTGAAAGATCCAGGACATTCGACGCTTCAAATTGCATGCGATATGCTAATTCGAAAGATTGAATTCTCGCTTCGAGTAAGGAATCATGTCCTCTTTGTTTTAGATGACGCTGATTGATTTTCTGTAACAGGTCGAGTTGTCGTCGTTGACGTTCGGGAGGTTGAGGGTTATTGATGTTTTCGATTAATCGGGAGACAACAGTTTCTTTTGTATCGAGATGAGTTCCCTGAAAAGAACCTGGTAGAAATGCGGACCGCCAGTTTTTGGGGCCGACAACTGGAAATCCATTGGGGCAGAGTACTACGAAGCCGGGCAGGTTTTCATTTAACGAGCCTAAACCGTAATTTACCCAGGAGCCAAAGCTGGGTCGGGGGAGGGCATTGTCGCCACAGTTCATTAATAGTAGTGATGGTTCATGATTCGGGATATCGGAATGCATTGAACGAATGATGCACATGTCATCGATGTGTGCAGCTGCTGTTTTTTGAAAGAGTTCACTGACTTCGATTCCTGATTCACCATACTTCTTGAATTGAAAAGGAGAACTCAGGGCACCTGCCGTCTTTCGTTCCGTTGGCAAACTGGGGTTTGGCAACGGTTTGCCGTGGAACTTTTTCAGTAGTGGTTTGGGATCAAAGGTGTCGACGTGTGAGGGGCCTCCATTCATAAAGAGGTGCACGACTTGTTTGGCCTGTGCAGGGTGATGTCTGGTGATAGCCCCTGAGCTGTTTGATGCCTGTGCGTTTTCTTCTGATGTCAGTCCTGCTAAAGCCAGCATGCCCATTCCCATGCCGGTTCGTGACAGCATTTCGCGTCTGGAAAGTGGGGGTAAGTTTTGTGTGATGTAATTCATGTTTTCTGCTTTAAACTGATTCAATCGATAAACTGAAATTCATTGGATAACAACAGAATCTGGGCCAGGCTTTGCCAGGGAGTTATTTGTACTGAATCGGGTTTTCTAAAATCTTTGGAATAGTTCCATAGCTGTTGGGGAGTTTGTTTTATGTTTGTCTTCGATGTGGTTTCTATTTCAAGAGGCTGCATTGTGATTTCCGGAGACCAGATAAAAGAGTCATATCCCAGATGATCAGCGATATCGACGATAAAATCGATGGAGTCATTTTTTTTCAGTATGATTTTATCGAGGTTAGTTTCTACCGATTTCTGGTGAATCTTCCATGGCCCCAGCATCAGTTTACCGTCGACGAGGATACGTCCACGAATGCCGTTTCCCTGTGGCATTTCGTGTTTGAGAGTTCCTTTTATTGACACAACCATTGCTTCAGGAGCACGCCAGCGAATCACGGCAACATGCTGCATGTCATTACCAGGGTGGCCTCCTGTGGAATCAATAAACACCCAGCCTATTTTTGGATCGGGTAAACGCTCTCCCCCCTGAAATTGTTTACCATTCCAGTAAGGCAGCGGATTAAAGTGCGAAAGTTTTTTTGACTCTTGGTCATAGGCGCCATAACCATACTCCCATAGTGAAGCAGTCAACTCTGGTTTTTCCGGGAGTTGGTCAGCTTCCAGAAACTTCTGCATTTCATTCAACTCTTCCTGATCTGGTTTTCGTTGCAAAATTTTCTGATAGAGTTGTCGGATTCCGATTGTTGGATTGGCAGTCTGTTCTGCTTCTTTTCCCAGAATCTCAGCAGATTTCAGGACTAAGGGGTGGTTCATCAGGAACAGAGATTGCCCGGGAACCGAGGTCGAGTTTCGGCTTCCAGTACTGACATCCGGAGAGGGGAAGTCGAAAGTACGCAACAGGCCAGGCACACGTTGTCGGTCGATGGAAGTATAAATCGTTCTGCGTTTGTTGGAATTCAACGTGATTCCATTGATTGATTTTCCACCGAATTTGGTATCGAGCTGCTGGCTTACCTGAAGTAATGTGTCACGCATCGTTTCAAAGTCCTGACGCCGACGATTCATTCTCCATAATAGCTTGTTTGCAGGGTCTGTTTTTTCGCCGTATGCATGAGAAATACTTTGTTGTTGATACGTGGCTGACTGCATGATATAGCGATGCAGTTTTTTAATGGACCATCCATTGTGCATGAACCAGCTTGCCAGGTGATCCAGAAGTTCGGGATGGGAAGGAGAGTCTCCTTGAATTCCAAAATCGCTGGGTGTAGAAACGATTCCTCTGCCGAAGTGATGCTGCCAGACACGATTCACAATGACTCTGGCAGTCAGCGGGTTTTTTGGGGAAACGATTGCTTGAGCAAGTTCCAGCCTTCCACTCCCTCGTGTGAATGGTTTACTGGAGAGCTGGTCGAAAAAGGTTAAATATCTTCTTGGGACAGAGTGAGCGGGCGTACCTGGATTTCCCCTTTTAAAAACCCGTGGTTCGATAATTTGTGTGGCATCCTGTAGCGACAACATTTGTGCCAGTTCGATGGGTGCATCAGCGCGGGCTTTATCCAACGCATTGTTCAGTTCTTTGACTTTTTTTTGTAACTTCCGATCTGGAAACAGCTTTAAAATAGTATAGCCATGCAAGGGGATCACTAATGGCGAATGGGGACTGTAAAATGCTGTGAAATAAGCCTGTTTATGAGACGCAAAATGTTTTCGTTGTTTTTTTCTTCCGGGTTTGGGAGCTTCTACGGTCCAGTTATCCCATTCGTGATCGAGTTTTTTAAATAGATCCGCATATCCCGAGGTCACATCCTGAAAACTTTTGAGTTTCCTTTTCGACAGATGAGAGGCAATGAGTTGGATCAAAGGGTCTTGAGTGTACTTTTTCAATGTGTGACGTAGAAAGTTTGGAGCCTGAATTGCAAATGAATCGTTGGGAATCGTGGCTAATTGATGCCAGAGCATAAATGCTTGAGATTTGCTGTTTTCAGATTGGTCTAGAAATTCTTGCCAGATTTGTAAGACTTCCGGATTGAGATCATCCCCATCAACGATCACATCAAATTTTACGGTATTCGGGCCACTTCTGCGAGATTGTGCTACGCTAAGGTATTCGGCCAATCTCTGATGGGTATCATTGAGGATTTTTTCGTATTGATGTTGATAGAGTTGATCTAAATTCTCAGCGGCTTGCTTGATCTTTTGTGCCTGTGCTTCGAGGTCCGCAGGGAGTTTACCTTGATTCCGAAAAGGGAGATGAATTGGCTCAAGCGAATTTCTGAAGACGCCATACAGAGAATAATAGTCATCGATTGAAATGGGGTCGTACTTATGGTTATGGCAGCGTGCACAACCTACCGTAAGACCAAGGAATCCGCGTGTGACCACGTCAATTCGGTCTGAGATGATATCATGCGTATCGTTTTTGAATCTGGGACCGACGGTAATGAATCCCAGTGCTGCCTGAGATTGATGCGGGATTTCCTCTTTTAAATAATCTGCAGCCAGTTGTTCCAGAATAAATTCGTTAAATGGTTTATCCTGATTGAAGCTGTTGATTACATAGTCACGGAACGTATATGCGATATGGAAGGAAGGTTTCTCAAAAAAAACGTAGCCTTTGGTGTCAGCATAGCGTGCCAGATCCAGCCAGTATCTTCCCCAGCGTTCTCCATAATGTAAGGAAGCAAGTTGTTGATCTATGATGGTTTTGATCGAGGTGGAATTGTGTTTGTCAGAAAACCTTTTGACTTGTTCAATCGTCGGGGGAAGACCAGTGAGGTCCCATGCGATGCGACGCAGTAGAGTGGCTGATTTTGCAGGAGGAGAAGGTTTGAGCTGATGTCGTTCCAGTTTGGAAAGGATAAAATAATCAATTTCATTTTGTGGCCAGTTTGTATTTTTCACAGCAGGTCGAACTGGTTTTTGAATTTGTTGAAAAGCCCAGTGTTCAGAAAAGTTGATTTTGGTCTCATTTCCAATGATTGCTTTTTGCGGCCAGGCAGCGCCATGTTTGATCCATGTAGATAATATTTCGATCTCTTCAGTTTTGAGTGGATTGTCGGGAGGCATTTCGAGAGACTCACGGCGAACTGCGGTTATCAAGAGACTTTCATCAGGATGATTGACTTTGATGGCAGGGCCCGTTTCACCACCTTTAAGCAGATGATCACGAGAGTCCAGTCGTAGTTCTGCAAACTGTTTTTTGGGGCCGTGGCATTCGATGCAGTGTTTGATCAAGAGTGGACGAACCTGCTCTTCAAAAAAACGTTCTTGTATTTTTTGAACGACTGGATCATTTTTAGTATCAGCCCAGCCGGAAGGCGATCCGCACAATAAAATTCCGAAAAAAATTAATGCGTGTAAGCTGGATGTCAATTTTTGTTTAATTGTATTGTACATGGCTGAATCGAATTTGCTTTATTCAATATGATCCTCAATTACCTGGAGTGCCTGGGCCAAACTTTTGCTTTTTAGTGCATCGATAATTGGCAGATGTTCTTCGTAGATCTGAATTGGATTTTTATAATTCAAATGGGATTCACGGAAATGCCGTCTGACGCGTGATACAATAGAAGACCAGATCGCTAAAAGATCAGGCGAATGAGAGCGTTTAACCAGCGCACGATGAAAGGCAATATCGTGTTCAGAGATGAGTGCAAAATCTTTCGCTTCGCAAGCTTGTTTCATTTTGCCAAGAATATTTTCCCAGATAAGAAAGTCTTCTTCTGTTAAATTGTCGAAAAAAAGTCGAATTGCGTATTTTTCGGTCGTGCACCGAAGTGGAATAATCAGTTCCGTAATTTCATCAGGGGCTGACGTTGCAACGAGTGCACCTTTATTTCGATCTGTATTAACAATGCCTTCCCAGGCGAGTTGTTGAATCGCTTCACGAATGGGGCCTCTGCTTACATCAAATCGTTTTGCCAGATCAATTTCGCGCAAGCGTTCGCCTTCTGCGATTCTACCCGAGAAGATGTCTTCTCTTAGTCGCTCCACGATCTGTTCGCCCAAGCCTCGGACTAACTGAGATTCATTCATTAGAAATCCTCAAAACAATAATCTGTTGTGATAATGCAAGTAATGGAATCAAAAGCAAATCACCATTTTCTTAAGCCGACACGTAGTCGATGAATATGTATGTTGTAAATTGTTAACAATCAGTTGTCAAATAGGTAAGGATTCATATAGCTATGATTAGAAGCAAAATCGAAAGCTAATATTTCAATTGAGTTTGAAGAGATGTGTTTAAATGAACATCTACCAAGTGAGGCTGATGAGATAGATCGGCAATCAAGAACAGCAGGGGGTTTTAGAATATAATTAAAACGCGTGAATTTCAATTAGTCCTTGTGTGGAAAACAATACTGTTAAGGCACTTAAGATCAGATTCGATTATGATTTCGTTCCAGCTGGGCTAGTAATTGTAAGGTCCATTTGTTATGTTAATACACAAATACATGTATGTAATATTGTTTACTTCATTTTGTTTTTTTACAAAATCTGGTCAGAGTTAATAAATACTTTTGGAAGAATTACGAGTTCACCCCCTATATGCATATAGAGGGTGTCTGTCATTTTTGTGATAAGCGGAAATGACACACAGAGAAATGCACAGGTCTACTTGCTTCAATCAGCGCGCAACGTTAGGGGACTAGTGCCTGCTTCCTATCATTGTGTATGTAGGCCTGTGTTTTTCTTATTTCTATTTGATGAGATTCGGTCAATAAAGAATATCCTCAGGAGATTTTACGTGTCCACAGTGCACAGAAGGCAACATTAATATGGTGCCGTTGGACTTTTTAATTCTGGCACACCATTCCCAATCATGGGCTGGCACATCTCGGTAGTGACTGTCCCAATATCGTGGTGTCCTATCTTTCCAAAACATAAGACAACCAGTTCCACAGTAATCAACGGGACTGGTTTCTGTGCCAATCTCCGTGAAGGTGTTGACGATATGATACTCGTCAAAATGACCACCTACGAATTGCGTTTCGATGTGCCGGTTTCGATAGCAGCCGGAAACGGCATTGGGTGGAACCCAGTCTTCAGTTAATTTTGTGAACAGATTGATCCCCGCTTCAAGTGGTACACGGATATCGTCCTCTATCAGCCAATGAATATCGCCTTTCATTTCCACTCGTAATCGATTGCAGGCGTGAGCCATAAATCGCGACACCTGATTCCTCCGTTCCTTTTCGTTAGAAAACGTGAAAGAGACGGGGTGAGGAATGATTCTAATTGATTCGAAAGTGTTCAAGTATCGATTTGTCTCAAATCTAAGTAAGGCGAGTGTTTCCGGGTTATTTGAATTATCGAGTAAGATAAGCTCAACAGGTTCCTGGCTGCCGATGAGTTTTACCGATTGTGCAACAGCAGACATCCACTCAGGGAATGATTCGGCAATTCTCCCGCTGATAATGGATCCAACGCTGATTCTGGAACAGATGCGCCTTATTTGTGGCAACAGGACTTCTTGTCGCTTTTCATATTTTGTTTGAATATTAGCTGACCAGGAATTTGAATGCTGGCGATATTGCAAAATTGCTTTACTGTGCGCTGGAGTATCTAGTCTGGCACCTCTGAGGGCCAGGTCCCAGTCCCACATCGTATTGATTTTATTCCTCCAGCGACCGGCTGTTTCAAATGCTTGACGGTTCCATAACGCAGAAGTATTCACAAAATTTCTCAACCAGAGATCACCTTCTTTCCATTCAGGGGCTTCCCACAGTGTTGAGAAACTTCCAAAGGCTTCAGCTCCCCCATAGGCAAAGGGGGTCGAAGGGGTCATGGCTTCTAAGTGTTTTTCCACATAGTCGGGTGGAAGGATATCGTCACCATCCAGAAAAAGTAAATAATTCCCTGTTGCTCTTGAAGCAGCGCGATTACGTGTTTCGCAGACTCCGCTGTGATAAGGAGCTTTGATTACGATGAGCCCCTTGTCTGACCTTATCCCCGTGAATAGTACCAGTGATTATGAGAGAATCCATCCCGGGCGAAGCCCGGAAAGGATTTTTTAAGATGCCTCAGAAACGTTATGGTGTAGACCAGATTATCCCAATGTTGCGTCGTGCCGATGTTGA
>JAHZKX010000084.1 GCA_022600195.1 Planctomycetota bacterium | reverse complement strand
TTCGTTGGGGTATGTGGCCCCAGCAGAGTTTGCGAGTCGCTGTGCAGTTTCCAATCGGGCTGCGCCCTCACTACAACTGCACAGCGAAATTACCTAAACCAACCTTCATAAGGGCTGGTACAACTTTTTAATGCAGGTCATCACTAGTTGTGGATTACCCACATTTTACGAGTGCTCTGGACGTCAATCCAACGGGACCAATAGTTGTCCCTGAGGGCAATTTACTGCCCCCAAAGTTGCCAAAAGCTGCCCCTTGTCTATGATAGATCGAAGTTCGAATGAAAAATAAATCGTGAAACACCGGTCTGAGAGACGCTTGTTTCCATCACGACATTATTCTGATCTCGATCACGACATCATTACGAATCAATCAGGTCGCAAGGTATGACAAATGGGCAGCAAACCTGAAATCACGAATTCAAAATTGATTGAGAGTACGCCAGACCAAGATCACAAGTCCTTACTTCAACGTCTGGCAGATACCATCGATCAGGTTTTCTGGTTTACCGAAATTGAACCTGAGCGAGTCCTCTATATCAGTCCCGCCTATGAACAAATATGGGGACGATCGGTAGAAGAGCTCTACGAAGATGCGCGAGTCTGGATGCAGGCCATCCATCCGGAAGACCGTGAATTCATAGCCACTCAGTTCATCTCCTGGCTAGAAGGTACCATACCCGAGTATCGCGTGGAATTTCGAATTGTTCGCCCTGATGGAACAATCCGATGGATATCAGACACGGGTGCCCAGATCCATGACAAGCATGGCAAGTTGAATCTGATTAGCGGAATCGCCAAGGATATTACGGAAGAAAAACTTGCGAAGGACGCGATTCAACAGTCTTATCTTGAGATCGCTCAATTAAAAGAACGACTTTTACAGGAAACCATCTACCTTCAAGAGGAAATCGAGAGCACGTTAAGATTCGAGGAGATCGTAGGAAATAGCGATCCGTTACGAATGACGTTGAGCAAAGTCGAGCAGGTAGCTCCGACGGACGCCAGTGTGCTACTAATCGGCGAGACAGGAACGGGAAAAGAATTGCTGGCTCGATCGATTCATCGTCACAGTCAACGAAAAGATCGCCCACTCGTTAAGGTGAATTGTGCATCATTGCCGCGTTCACTGATTGAAAGTGAATTATTTGGTCATGTTAAAGGAGCATTCACAGGTGCCTTGTCAAACCGAATAGGGCGTTTTCAACTGGCGCATGAAGGGACCATTTTCCTGGACGAAATTGGTGAACTGGATCAGGACTTGCAAGCAAAACTCTTGCGTGTTCTTCAGGAAGGGGAATTCGAACAACTGGGATCTTCTGTGACGACCCACGTAGATATTCGCATTGTTGCAGCCACGAACCGTGATCTGCATGCAGCCGTCAACGCGGGAACATTTCGGGCAGACCTCTACTATCGGCTTGCCGTATTTCCAATTGAGGTTCCACCACTTCGTGTTCGGCGCGATGATATTCCACTACTTGTCTGGAGATTTATCACTCAGAAAAAAGTCCGGCTTGGTAAACAGATCGAAGAAGTACCACGCAAAGTGATGGATGCCTTGATAGATTATGACTGGCCAGGTAATGTCCGTGAATTAGAAAATGTAATTGAACGAGCGATGATTCTCTCACCCGGCAAAGTATTGATCCTGGAAGATTTAGTCCATACACCTACTCCGCAAGCAGCTTTCCAAACAAGTTCTGCGAGTCTCGAAGATGTTGACCGCGCTCATATCATCAGTGTCCTGGAAGAATGTAACTGGACGATCAAAGGCCCTGGACAAGCAGCCGAACGTCTGGAACTTGCCCCCAGTACGCTCCGCTACCGAATGAACAAGCTGGGAATTAAACGACCCGCTAAAATTCCGCGGTAAGAGATAGAACAGGAATCTGAGTTGCTCCTGTTATCTGAGAAAGCACTAACTCATTCAATCAAAATAGACATAGGGCAGATAGGTTGAGCGTATTTGCGGATGATGCGCGTAATGCGAAATCATGTGTCCTGTGCCAATAATGTTTGTGACATCATATTCGACGATCTTTCCTGCCTGAGTATTAATCAGTGCCAGATCCTGAATGCGAAATCCATTCTGCCCGAGTGTGTGAGGTCGATAGGGTTCGGTCAACGTATACAATTTTAAAACTGCATCTCGCTGATTTTTGATATTCAGTAAGAATTCAATACGGTTGAAGGCGTTTCCATAACGTTGCCCCGGGTTCATCCAGTTTTGCTCGACTGCGCCCGCTCCAAAAACCGCGCGCATCCGCCGCTGAGGATACGGATTTTCAACAACAACCCCCTGCACTGCCCCGCCTCCCAACAGGTGTAACGCTGAAGCAATCACGCGGCAGCCATGACTGTGCCCCACCAGTGAAACCGGATTATCAGGAGGAATGCGTGTGATCAAACGTGCGAGATAGATCCCATTATATTCCGCCCGATTTCCCAGTTTTCTCACCTGCTGAATGGGAGTGATCAATAAGCCGGGATCGCTGGGCCAGTGAACTGCAATAAAATGCAGGGGACGGTCATTGGCTGACGCCAGAATTCGCTGATAGTGGGTAACGGATTGCGTGTAGAATTCCTTTGTTTTGACGAAACTGCCGTGCACGACAATACAGACAGGAATGCCCGGCTTCAAAGAGGCGACGAGCGAATTCATATCGGTCGGATGGTACTTCCGATCTTGCAGATAGTGATGAATCAATTCCTGGCACTGGGGAACAGAGCCAACCGACTGTTGCGGACAGTGAATCGAATTGACTACGAAAAAATCAGGATAGTTCTTTGTCCCAATCGAAGGTTGAATCAGTGAGTGTAATGAATTGGCATCCGTTTTGAGTGTCTGCTGCGACTGGGCAGAGACCGGCAGCGCAGGCAGAAGTAGAAAACCGATCAGGGCGTAACAAAGTGTGCGTAAAAACATGATTACACCAGGTTCATTTCGACAGACAAAAAAAAACGTTTCATCAGATATCATTTCAGACGGGTTTAAGAATCTTGCGCATAGATATTGATCGTTCTGAAGAGCCATTCATTCTGGTCACGACAGACTGACTTGAATAGACCAACATTGGAAACGGGAGTCGGGTTTAGAGAGACCCCTCCTGAGAACCCGGAATCGATCAGCCAGTTGATATAATTGTTGCTAACGTAAAAGCCGCATTTGCATGAAAACTCACCGCAACCAGTGTTCTATTTTACCAGCGATGGCCTTTACTTTTTTCTGATCCATAAATTCGGAAGTCAGAGCTAACAGGGGGGGGGTCGTCCCATTATTTTCTTGCTGCACCGCATTTATTTGGTACGCTTATGAATATCTTGCTGCAGAGGGAGCGTCTGCAGCCTTCACTGAGTCCTTTGTTGTATTCTTAATCATGACAGCGTTCCGTAGCATGTTGAGTCAATAACTGAATCTCCTGAAGTTCTGGAAATCGACATGAATGACAACGAAAACAATGACTCTTCGCAGGCGGACGAACCGATAGAGCCCGATCAGATTAAAGACGAAACTCCCACTGCTTCACCTCAGCCAACTGGTCCTGCAGTCTCCTCAACCGTTGGCAATCCATCGGCGAATCACCCACCGTTCAAGGATCGAATCACAGGTCTCATCGTTTTCGGAATTCTGCAAATCTTCATGGGTGGATGCTGCGTTTTGCTGATTCCCTTGATGTTGCTGTCGCAATATGTCGCCCCTGCGGCCGGAACCCAGATGAACGTGCGGATGCTGGTTCCCATGATCGGGATGTACGCTTTTCTGGCCGTGGTGTTAATCTGGTTGGGAGTCGGCTCCATCCTTGCGCGTCGCTGGGCAAGAGCATTGACATTGGTGCTGGCGTGGACATGGCTCGTCATCGGCATTTTGGCGATGATCATGATTGTTTCCTGGGGTCCGAACCTGTTTAACATGGCAGGTCAGGATCAACAGGTTCCCAAAGAGATGCTTGTGTTTATGCAGGTGGTGATGACGGGAACGATAGGTTGCATGTATCTTTTTCTGCCTGGAATTTTTGTATTTTTCTATCAAAGTAAACACGTGAAAGCGACGTGCGAGCAGAGAGACCCCCATGTTCGCTGGACCGACAAGTGTCCGCTGCCGGTGCTGGCGATGAGTCTGATGCTGGGATACGGGTCACTTTCGTTCTTCTATTCGGCGAGCTACGGCTTCGTTACGCCGTTCTTTGGAATTCTTTTGAAGGGCATTCCTGGTGGCATAGTAATGCTCCCCTTTACTCTACTTTCCGCTTATCTGGCCTGGGCTACTTATCAATTAAAAATAGCGGCCTGGTGGACGACACTTGCTGTATACGTGACTTTCGGGGTGTCAGGTATTATTACTTTTTCACGCATCGATTTGATGGACCTTTATCGAGAAATGAATATGCCCGAGGATCAGTTGAAATTCATAGAGAAATCCGGAATGATTGATCGGATGAATATGCCCCTGATTTTCGGCATGAGCTTTGTCGTGTTCGTGGGATACCTGCTTTGGGTTCGCAGGTATTTCATCGCAAGCTCCGACGAATCGCGACGCGAAAACTGATACAGCGCAGAGTTGAGTCAGCTGGAATCTCCGTGGCACAAATGTCATCAATTCGTTCTGGCCTTACCCTAACGAGAGCACGCAAGCAGTTCTTTCCCGGTCATTGTCTGGAACAATTTTACTTGACGTCTCATTCATGATGAGATAGCCTGAATTATATGAGGATGGCCTGCGTATTTGATTTAAATGCTTTTCCAGATTCAAAAAACTTTGCAGGCGGGAGCAGGATCATGAACATCAATCACGTTATCCTGATTTTCATTAGCCTCAGTCTCACAGGGAGTCCCTTTCCCCTGCTGGCAGAAAAGCCGACAAAGAAAGCTGTTGTCTCTCCGGTTGAAGCAAGACTGATCGTGAAACAATCGAAGTATGTCCTGCCAAAAGGGCGCTATGGAAACGTGTTTCGTAAACAGATTGAGGAAGAAACAGACAGCGACAAATTACCGGCTGCCCCGAAAGTCAATCTGGTGTTGGAGCTCAAGAACATCAGCCAGAAAGACGTGATGATCTTTCCGAGAGGGTCTATCATTTACCCCGATTTGACAGTGAAAGGAAAGGGAGTTGTTCAACCGGAAAATTTGCGCTCGATATCAGGCGAGTCTTCTGGTAGTAGCATCCAACCTACAATTGCACCGGGCAAGAGTTATCGTCTCTCCATCAGTTCATTGAATCCGAATGGCGGGACAGCCTGGTACTATTGGTGTGAACCGGGAGAATATACAATCACAGCCACCTACACTGTTTACACCGGGCTGCCACCCTTTCCTTTTCCCGAAAAGACAAAGCCCAAAGGCAAGCCGCAGAAATATACAGTCACTACACCGCCCATCAAAGTAAAAGTGGTATTGTATGACAATCGAGGATAACCGGGGTATCACAGGAGATCAAACAATGATTGCTTTTGGCTTACCTGGATTTTTCGAACTGCTTATCGTCGGGGTGATGATGATTGGAATCGGTGTGTTCCCCTTCTGGATGATCTGCTCCAAGGCAGGATTTCCCGGCTGGATCAGTCTCGCGGTCTTGATCCCGGTGTTGAACGTTGCTCTCTTATTTTTTCTCGCTTTTGCAGAATGGCCTGCGCTGAAAAATTCACCTCAACAAGACCGTAGGGAAGAATGAATCGGTGCCAGCCGGCTTTTGACCGGAAGATGCCTTAGACCGAATCGTTCTCGATCCCGGTCTGGCTTAGCCTGTCTTCAGCGATTATGAATTGGCAATTTTGTGAATGAAGAGACTATTTCATTCACTTCTTTTTGACCTGCTTACGGTCACGCCCTTTCAGCCGTTTTAATTGGCTGGCCAGATCACTGATTGTGTCTGGCTGTTTTTTTGAGACATTGATGTTTTCGCCAGGATCGTTTGAGTGATCGTAGAGCATTCGCGAAGTCGTCTTGGCTTTGGGATCACGGTATTCTGTGAAGCGGAACTTATCTGTGCGAATCGTGTCGCCGTTCCGATAGCGTCCTACCGCTGCCTGCTTCCAATCTGCTTTTGGATTTCGCATTAAACCAGCGAAGCTCTGTCCTTGAAGGTGTTCTGGCAAGGGCAGGCCAGCCAATTTGCACAGTGAGGGATAGACGTCAATAGATTCGATCAGCGCGGCTCTACGCTGGCCGCCTTTGATTCCCGGAGCTCTTACGATCAGGGGAATCTGCATTGAGGTTTCGTAGCAACTGTGCTTGCACCAGAGAGTGTGCTCTCCCAGGTTCCAGCCGTGATCGCCCCAGAGGACGACAATGGTGTTCTCGGTCAGTTTCAATCTGTCGAGTTCGCTTAACAGCTTGCCAATCTGAGCGTCTGTGTAACTGACGCAGGCGTAGTATCCGTGAATCAGATTTCGGGCACTTTCGTCAGACACCCGCCCCTTTGCTGGAATGCCGGCATAGGCACGCAATTCTCCGGAAGAATGAATCGATTCTCCGGGTGCTCCTTCTGGGACATGGTAGTTGTCAGGTAGCTGAATCTTCGCGTGGTCGTACAGATCCCAGTACTTCTGCGGTGCAATAAACGGCAGATGGGGCTTGAAAAATCCGACCGCCATGAAGAAGGGCTCTTCTTTCCCTTTCAACTGTTGCAACGTGGCGATGGCTTTCTCTGCCAGCACGCCATCCGCGTACGCATTATCAGGGACGTCTGCCGATTCCCAGGCGGGGCCCCGTTTTCGCCTGCCCTGTTTTTGTCGTTTCGCATGTAACTCCTGATTTTCAGGACGTTGATACCAGGAGATACCCTTCGGTCTCCAGGCTGGTTCAGACCAACCCTGGGCGCTGTCTTTCGAGTGATGAAATATTTTTCCCAGTGAAACCGTATGATAGCCGTTCTTTTTGAACTGCGTATTCATGGTCGTCATACCGGGCGCGTCTTTCTGTGCCCATGCCAGATAATTGACGAACCGTTTGGGCGCGGGGCGTATGCCTGTCATCAGGCTGGCGCGGGAAGCGCCACATGTGGGAACCATGCAATAAGCCCGCTCGAACAGAGTACCGGTTTTCGCCAGTCGATCCATATTGGGCGAATGAATATGTTGTTTTCCGTAGCAGGCCAGTTCCGGGCGCAGGTCATCCACGGCAATGAACAGCACGTTGGGACGCTCCGCGGCAAAAGATTGAGAAGTGACGCAGAGCGCAAATAAAAGTAGGTTCAAGCGGTAGATCATCATTAATGGTTCCTGAATTTTACGGGCAGATCTCTTTTTCATCAGAAGTATTAAAGCGTAACGGCGCTTGCCCTCGGTAATCCAGAAAAACAATCGAATGTAAATCTAAAACCGGCGGCGAGCGTCATTCTGCTCAGGTTGTGGTGATCACTCTGAGTCTCATATGGAGGGTATTCAATGTCCCATCCTTAACGGTTACTTCTTTTCAAAGCGATAGATTCCCTGGCCGCCTTTGACGGTTTGTACTGTGTAGTAGAGTTCTCCGTCCTGATCGGTTCCAAATGCCATGACGGGGATACCACCTGCACTGATTTGCATATTGCGAACAACCTTACCAGACTCTTCATCGTATTCGAGTGCCCAGATTTTTCCGGAGACAAAATCAGCGTAGACGTACATGCCTTCCAGTTCGGGTAATCGCTTGCCCCGGTAGACGATGCCACCGGTAATGGAACGACCAACTCGATGATCGTATTCCCAGATGGGATCGATGGGCGCGTCTTTTGCGGTTTCTGGACGATTTCCAAAGTTGCGTGTTCCTTCACGAACGCTCCAGCCGTAGTTGCCTCCTTTTTTGATAATGTTGATCTCTTCCCAGAGATCCTGTCCCACTTCACCTGCATACAACGTGCCTGTTTTGGAATCGAAGCTCAGCCGCCAGACGTTTCGCAGACCGTATGCATAAATTTCCGGTCTTGACCTTGTCTGAAAAACGAAAGGATTGTCCCCAGGAACGTTATAGTTTTTACTGCCCGCTGATTTATTGACATCAATGCGTAAAATGGAACCGAGTAAGGTTTCCAGATTCTGACCGTTGCCCAGTGGGTCATTGCCGGAACCGCCATCACCCAATCCGATATACAGATAGCCGTCCGGACCAAAGGCAATTGATCCGCCATTATGGTTGCCGTAGGGCTGATCGATTTCCATTACGATATGCTCACTGTCTGCATCGGATTTGTTGGGATCGTCTGCGGAAACCTGGAATCGGGAAATAATCGAACGACGGGGGCTATCACTGGCAGAGTAGTAAACGAAAAACTGGCCGTTCTTTTTAAAGTCCGGATGGAAGGCCATTCCCAACAGGCCTTCTTCGTTGTTTTTCTTCCAGGGAGCCACTTTGGAACGGATATCCAGAAACAGCTTGGTCTGCTTTGGTGATGCTTTATCGAAGGTGTGAATCATGCCACGTTGAGTCGCAACAAAAATTCGTCCGCTGTCATCATTGGCGTGTGTCAATACCATCGGACGTAGTGGTGTGACTTTTCCCGTTTCTTCATTGACTGCTTCCCAGCCTTCCCATTCCAGTTCTGTAAAGGCGGGAACGGCTTTGAGTGCCAGCTTGCCATCACTGGGATCCTGCACGGAACCGTCGGCGGGGATCTCTCTGATCTTGATGTTACGGAAGGAGACCAGATCATTATGATCCTGCAAGCAGATGTGTCCTTTGGTTGCTTTTCCGAATTTGGGGTATTTCGAGAACTTGCTGGCAGCGACGCGTTTATCCCAGTCGGGACTGCCTTTTTTGAATCGGAAATATTTCACGCCATTCATTATGACTTCGGATTGATCGGGGGCGATTCTGAGGAAGAGGTGATTCCACTGTCCTGCGGGACGAGTGGCATCGACGATGGCGGGCGTAACTTTTTTGCCTGCTTTTTCGGCTTCGATCATCCACTTGGGTGTGGCTGGTTTATAAAGCTGATAGAGCCAGCCTGCTTTTTGCGGGTCGTGTCCATCAACGTTATCCTGTATTTGGATTTCCGGTCCTGTGCGCCAGGGAGTTTTTTCTTCTTCTGTGACATGAAACATCAAGCCGCTGTTTCCCTCTTTGGAGATGCGATACTCCAGAGAGATTTCAAAGAACCCGAACTGATCTTTCGAAATGATATCGCCGGCCCCTTTTTCAGAACGGGAGAGAACCCCGTCTTTAATTGTCCAGCCGTCACTGATGCTGTCTTTTTTGAAATTCCGCCAGCCGTTGGTTGTTTTACCATCAAAGAGCAGTTTCCAGCCACTCCGCTGCTCGGCAGTTGAAAGTCGATTTAACGTGGCATCATCACCGGCAGAGACAACCGCTGAATGAAGGCACACGGGAACCAGCATCAGAATCAAAGAGAATATGTTTCGCATCACAGATGGACTTCCTTTATGAATCAGCAAACTATTTGAATTGTTCGAATAAGTCTTAACTTAAAGAGAGTACGATTCCCTACTTATACAGTTATCCAATATTTACCACTGGGAATCAACCACTAAAGCCTGCTGACTCATTAGATTTTTTTGGCTTCCGCGAGGTGGTTGTGTATACTTACTTTTTATACGTAAAAAAACTCGTAATCGCGGTGGGAATTGTCGTATGACTTATGTCGATTTACCTCAAAGCTGTTCATACTCAATGAATGGAGTCACACTATGAAATTACTTGTAGCTGCTCGTTATTAGATCCACTCGTCTTATGTGGTTTATTAACGGTTGTGTATTTTACTACGCCACCCGCAACCGAGAAATCCAAAGTACAAGTTAATTCTTTCAATATGTGTACCGGCGTCTTCAAGTCAAAGATTCGGGCGTCGTTGCCATTCCACCACGTTAGCAATGGAGTGTTGAGACGAGCTGGAAATAAAAAAAGCCGGGGCAGTGCCACCCCGACTTGCTCAGTCATTTTTTCTATTATCAGCGTGCGTTGGTTAAAAACCGAAATCATCGATTGTATTATGAAACAGTGTGTTTGCTCTTTTCAGAGTCAAATTGCATTCGGTTCAGAAGAGACAGCGTCAATCAGAATTTCGCCATCAATGATCTGATAATTTCCTTTTTCAATACAATTAACTGGTCTCCCGTTTTCGTCCATCAGAAGTCTCAATTTGTCCTCTACTTCATAGAATCCAACTTTGTCGTTGTACTCATGCCGTACTCTTTTGAAGCTGTTGATGTGGACAGTTTCTCCCGCGCTTGTCACGGCAGTGAAGACGCCATCTTTCCTTAAAATCATTCTCTTCTCTTTTTGCAGTCGATGACCAATGTCAATTTGATAAATGCGATTTGAAAAAGGCCCAGCTGACAAGACTTTCTGAGGTGTCATGTCAATCTAATCATCGTTTAAAATGATCCAGTACACGCAGGATAGTCTTTAAATCTTAAGGGTTTTCCCTCAATCTGGCATCTTGTGTTAACACAATTCGTACAGTACCCCTGTCAGTTGTGACCCTTACAATGTGAACATATACATTTCAGGATCGGTTCAATTGGAGAGAGCATATAGACCTGACTTCTGCCGAAGGGAGCGAACGTTTACAAATGCAGTTCAGAGAAATTCAGAGAGAGGATATCCCGGCGCTCTTTGCGGTGCGGATCGCAACCTGGGATAATCCAAGAGGCGAAGCAGAGTTGAACGCTTTGGGAATAACCGTCGATTCGGTGAGTCAGATGCTGGAAGAGTCTCATCGTGGCTGGCTGTGTGAGATAGAAAACCGGGTCGTCGGCTTTGTGCTGGGTAATAAAGAAACGGGAGAGATGTGGGTCATTGCTGTACTAAAGGAGCATGAAGGGAAAGGAATCGGAAAGCAACTGCTGACTCGGATCGAAGAGTGGCTCTGGTCGGAAGGCTGGAAGGAGATCTGGCTGACGACAGACCTTGATGAAAGTCATCGCGCTGTTGGTTTCTATCGGCATCTGGGCTGGGAAGACTGGAAACTGGAGAATGACCGATTTATGAAAAAAACACGACCGACTCATGAATGATAAACCGAATTATTTTTTCTTCGTCTCTTGTGAAACTCAAACGTGAATTTTGGTATAACGGAAATACTTCGATCATCGCAGCTGCCTATTACAAACATGAATTCTGGAGACTATTGAAATGAGCGATCAATCTGAGGATCACTTCACACAGGGAGACAATCCTGTTTCACGCAGAACATTTCTCCGCGAGGCGAGTACAGCGACCGCGGCAGGACTTGCTGCTGCACCTGCTGTCTGGGCAGATGGTGGAAACAATATTGACATCTTACGAGTGGGCCTGATTGGATGCGGATCCCGCGGCTCGGGAGCCGCCGTGAATGCGATGCAGGCAGATCCGAATACCCAACTCGTGGCGATGGCTGATATGTTTGAGGACAAACTGAACTCGAGTGCGGAACGAATCAAGAAATCGATCGGCAAACAGTATGCGGTTGATCAGAGTCACAAATTCGTTGGATTCGATGCCTTTGAAAAGTTGTTAAGTACCAACGTCGATGTAGTTCTGCTGGCGACTCCCCCCCACTTTCGCCCGGCTCATCTGAAAAAGGCGATCGAAGCAGGTAAACATGTTTTTGCGGAAAAGCCGGTAGCAGTGGACGCGCCTGGTGTTCGTTCTGTGCTGGAGACGTGCCAACTTGCCAGACAGAAACGGATTTCGATCATGTCCGGCCTCATGCTGCGCTACAGCAGGGCGATGCAGGAAACGATGTCCCGTATTCATGAAGGTCAACTCGGACGGATCGTAACGCTGCAGACCAACTATAATATTAACGGACTCTGGTCACACCCCCGCAAGCCCGAATGGAGTGAGATGGAGTGGCAGCTTCGCAACTGGTACTACTTCACGTGGCTCTCGGGGGGGCAACTTGTGGAGCAGCATGTGCATGGACTCGACCTCATGTCCTGGGCCATGCAGAATGAATATCCGATCAAATGTTTCGGCTTAGGTGGCAGACAGTCGCGTACCGACCCGCTTTACGGCCACATCTTTGATCACCACGCGATCTGCTATGAATACAAAGGCGGACAACGTGCGTTTGCGTTTTGTCGCCAGCAGGATGGCACAGACATCAACACTTCTCAATTTGTGTTCGGCGAAAAGGGAACAGCAAATCTCAATCGCAATACGCTCAGCGGTGCGAAAACCTGGCGCTACAGCCGGGCCCGCGGTCGCGACAAAAATGGGGTGCAGGATCTGCCGTACGTACAAGAACACGCGGCCTTATTCCAAAGCATACGCACCGACACGCCCATTTGTAATGGTGAATACGCTGCGAACAGTTCGCTGATGGCCATCATGGGACGCATGGCCTCTTTCACCGGAAAAAGCATTACGTGGGAACAAGCCCGGAATTCCAAAGAGGACCTGACACCAGCTGAATACACATTCGGACCGCTGAACGTGGCACCTGTTGCTCTGCCCGGCAAGACTCAGTTTTTATAAAGAAGCGGGATCGATGATGCCAAGATTTTTCCTACGACGCAGTGTTCTGTTTTTGATTCCTTTTGTTTGGATGACGTTCACCAGTTTGGTTCCCGCTGCCGAATTTGATGTGGTGGTCAGTCCTCGCGTCACTGTCGTCGAACGGGAAGGTATCACGGGGGGCGGGCATCCTGTTCGCGTGGGTGACAGCACCTTGCTCTTCTATCCACATCACCCGGATGACTTCGGACGCACCGTTGGTACAGGCTCCTCATATTCTGCGAATGGTGGTTTCCTCTGGAAACAAGGCAAAGACCATTGGCCTCTGCCGAAGATGATTGATCTTTGGGCCGATCAGCTTAGAAATGGTGATCTCCTGGCGATGGGCCTGCATTGGACTCCCGATCCGAAAAAACGGCGTGAAATCACTCCCGAGGATCTGCCCTCAGATGCCTATCGAATCGCAATTTCGAAAGATCGTGGAAAAAGCTGGAGCTTTGCGAATGCAACAATCGATTGTCCTCCGGAACTGGGAGTCATTGCACGCCCCTTGCCTCACATCATTGAGGATAAAAACGGTGCCTTGCTTATGCCCGCTTATGCCTGGAGTAGCAGAGGCAATCGCGTGGTTCTGTTGCGAAGTGAGGACCGTGGACACCATTGGAACGTGTATTCGACCATCACCACTGCGATCGCCATGATCAAATCGGGAGCGGCAGTTACTACGCCCTGGCTGGAATCTACGGTCTCGCTTACAAAAGACGGTGATTTGCTTGCAATCGTGCGCACTGGCAGCACTGCCAAGTCCCCGCTGGTTTCTGTGCGTTCGACCGATCATGGCAAGACGTGGAGTCTACCTGAAAAACTACCTTTCGCCGGAAAACTGCCCACCCTGCATCTGTTACCAAATGGGTTGCTCACGCTCGTGACCGCACTGAGCAGGAATCACTGTCGTCTTTATCTCTCCGCTGATGGCACCGGACGCAGCTGGAGCAACGCCCACATCATCAGCAGTTTGACGGGCGGCAACGTGGGTGTGGCGATTGCAGGCACAAACAAGCTCATCATTACAACTCCCACAAGTCGTCGCATCAATGCTTGGAATGTGCAGATCAAGCCAAGAGCAGAAATGGCATCCGGTTTGGCTGCACCAACCAACATCACGATGAATAAAGGAATCCTCACCTGGACTCCTTCGGCAAATGCGGTGGCCTACCGCGTGACTCCCGTGCTCATCAAACCTGGCCCCAGTTATATGAATACTGATATCCTCACCTATGCGGCAACTCAAACACGCGATGAAACACCAAAGCTCGAACTGGGCCGCCAACTTCTACCTGGCAGCACCTACGCCTTCAAAATCAGTGCCGTAGATGGGAAGGGACGTGTTTCTCCCGCCGTACTTAGCGATAAGTTTCAGCCCTGAAGTGCTGTCCTGTTTCAAAGTGGACTAGTCACCATCGAAATACACCTTCGGACCGTTGAAAGTTGAGAGAGCCACCCGTCTCGTGCGTGCAAATTGAGCCGTTTAGGTAGGTATCAGATTCGAGTGTTGTTTCTCTGATGTCTCAATCTTGGATCATCCACATCCTGGTGTCTCAGCGATTTTGGTTGTGTGACTATTTCTTCGTACGTTGGTCATTTCTTGCCGCCCAGTGGATGGCCTCGATGATGTGCGTACGGCCAAACTTTGTTTCCAAAGATCGAACGTCGTGCCCCAGTTCCGTGTAGAAGAAACGCCCTCCGTTGAGTGTGTTCGTCCAGGCGACAGGATGATCTTTGCCCATAGCCTTGCCACCTCGGTCCTTGAAATAATCTCGCACGGGATCGAAAGTGGCTTCATCTACGCGCAGCAGGACTTGAAATCCGGGAAGCCCGGTGACGCTACGATCGTGATTCGTCCAGTCGGCTTTGTATTGGAACGAATCGCCAAAGCCGTGAACTGCAGGATGATCCTTCGCTTTCGGATCGACAACCACGCGTGCTTCAAGGAACTCTGAATCGCTGTTGAAGTCGCAGCCCGCCAGTTCATTGAACCATTTCCAGTCTGTCTGTCGGACGAGTGCCGCATGCAGCGCGACAATTCCTCCACCGGCCTTATACCATTGTTCGATTTTGTCTCGTTGTTTTTTGTCTAAAAGACTGGTCAAAGCATTGGAGTTATTAAGCACGAGCACGTCGTAGCGATCAAGTAGATTTGTGATGTCGGCTGGCGTCTCTGAAACGTCGACCTGCATGTCTAAGTCATCCGACAACCGGGCTAACCAGCCATTGATTGCCGCCGTTTCCGGGTGGCGATACCAGCCGGTCCCACTAAAGACCAACACCGATCCGGTATGCTTTGGGCCGCGATCCGTCTTCTTTTTGGAATCGTGCGCGAACATGGAAGATGTTGTCATAATCACGAAACACACGAAAATCGCGAGGAGCAGTTTGATTTTGTTTACCATAGTAGCCATTTCTATTCTGGGATGTGGGTATCTTGTTGGAGTTTACTGCCGCATGACCTCTGATTTATATACAGCGACTTATTCAGTCTGTGGGCCAACAACAGGAACATGATACCTTATTGTATTTGGGACTGCCATCAGAATTTCGCACAGCGTAAAGGGTCACGGCGAGTGAGCAGCCTGCAACACCTCTGCTAAATAAAGTCAGTGATCACCGAATCAGTAGGGTCGATCTTCCATTCAAAATGTACGCGCAAGCCAAAATTCGGTACATCCTAGATTCCATTTTCAATGGAATTAAGAACTGGTTTACTAACAGAACAAAAGTCTCCTTTAAAACCCTGCTCTCATTTTCATCCACTATGTTTGCCTCGTTTGTGCAAACATCAAGAGATGGAATCTCGCGAATTGGCTTAGGGTCGTTTACTTTCGACCTTGCTGGTAGTGGCAGGCTTTGCAGAAGTAGAGGCTTTGATCCATTCCACTTCTAACTTGAACGGGCCCGCCTTCTTGTCACTCAACGAGATGCCTAGCCCGTTCACCTCAACTGGATCAAGTGGCTGGTTGGGAACGACACGCCCAAACCATGTCGCCTTAAATTTTGCAAGAGGAATGCTGACCTCAATCCATTCATCCTGCCTGGTTTGGAACGAGGCCCGATAAGAGAAGGCCGTTCTGCGGCTCGGTGTGTAAAGATTGATACGGTATTCCCGACCATCACCACGAACCCGGGCAATGATGGATTCACCATTCTTAAGACCCAGCTTTGTACCTCTCGATCGCACGGATGCAAAGCCACCGTTGTTTTCCAGGGACAGAGTGCCAAAAAACTCCATCTTCTTGTCTTTGCTGATCCTGAAACGACCATCAGAACGCCCCCCCATAACGCCATCATTCACCGTATTCCAATGCTGTGCTGCATCGGCATTGTCGAATTGAAACAGGATTCGGGACTTTTCCTGATCAGCTGCCAGTGTCGAGGCACCAATAAATATGAGTGTAAGCATAATTCGATAGATCATGTTTCGTTCCTAAGCAAGATTATGTTGAGTCTGTGGACTGCTCATTGCGCTTTCGGCTACCATAGAATGATCGAAACAATGACTTTGATTGATTCATTAACGAGATCATCACCAGAATCAATACAGAATCAATACAGATTCAGCGAACGGGGTTTAGCATTCAAGCCTGTATCACTTTATTGATCAAATCAGGATCGACAACCCGGAATTTCATTTTTTACTGCAAATCTGGCTCATTTTAATACAGTTTTTATTGTAGTGAACGATTGCCTTTTCCATTTTGATGAGCAATACGTCCACGAATGCGAAGTGCAAATAAGACAAGCCATGGACTGATCGATAAAGCGAGCGTCACGCAAACCTGAATCTGCTTGCGAGTCATTGTCCTCATATGAGGCGGATTCGACATTGAAGTCGAAATATCGTCCGAATCGTAACTGCCAGTCGGCGAGAACTTGTTTGGGCCAAGGGAAGTTACGACAGTCACGTTGGATGACGTATGTTGAATATCGAATTCATGCCCCCACGGATCAACAGTATCGGGAGGCAATTTTCCGGTTTTGATTTGTTGAGCCAGAATGAAAGCTTGGGTGTTGCGAGCTTAATGAAGGCCTTGCTCGATATTGGGCATGCCAATCATGATGATCAGGATGGAGAGAGCGGCCAGCAGAATGAACTTGGCTATTGTCATCATGACACCGTCTGAAAGGGTGGAATTTTGCTTTGGCGCATAACTATCGATAGACAGAATATACTTGAGTCTAAAGCTATCAGGATTTCTGTCTATTATCAAATGAATACATCTAAACCTACAACCAAAGTCATTAAACGCGATTGCATAAAAGAGTAAAGCCGCATGGGTGAAATCAATTGGTTAAAATGCTAGACTCTGAGCTGCCGCAAGTTGTCAATCCGTTGAGGCTTATAGTTCGGCTGAGTATTTTGACTACACGACGTCGGTCGCGTAATTTGACACTTCACCCGTTTCAGTCGAGGCGACTCAATTTGAAAGTTATCGTGATCGGCGGCGGCGCAGCGGGATTCTTCGGGGCGATTGCGGCTGCCGAAAATGGTCACGCTGTGACGATCCTTGAAGCTGCCTCGTCCGTATTGGCGAAGGTATGCGTTTCCGGCGGTGGTCGCTGCAATCTGACTCACAGTTGCTTTGAACCCCGCGAGTTGGTCAATAGCTACCCACGAGGCGGAAAGGCACTGCGTGGTCCCTTCACCAGGTTTCAGCCGTCCGACACCGTGAGCTGGTTTGAGTCGCGAGGAGTTCAGACCAAAACAGAGTCGGATGGGCGAATGTTCCCTACGACCGATGATTCAGCGACCATTGTCGATTGTTTGCGAAATGCGGCTGTAAACGGGGGAGTCGTCGTTGAACTACGCGCCAATGTGTCGGAAATTCGAAAATCCGAAGAGCAATTCGTAGTGACTCTTAAATCAGGTGAATCGATTCCAGCAGATCGAATTCTGATGGCGACTGGAGGCAGCCGCGCCGGGTTTGAACTGATGAGTGGACTCGGGCATCAAATCGTTCCGCCGGTGCCCTCGTTGTTCACGTTCAAAGTAAACGACCCACGGATTAAAGACTTGCCCGGGATTGCGGTGGAACACGTTGATTGTCAGTTAGTCACCGACACAAAGACGTTCCGCCAATCGGGACCGATACTCGTGACTCATTGGGGACTGAGTGGTCCTGCGGTTTTGAAACTGTCGGCATGGGCTGCACGGGAACTGCACGATTCGAACTACAACGCCACACTGCGAATCAACTGGCTGTCGGGAACCAGTGCCGACCAGATTCGCGCGCAACTGAATTCATTCAAAGCATCTCATACCAGGAAGACAGTCGATGCGG
Source organism: Planctomycetota bacterium (assembly GCA_022600195.1). Taxonomy (GTDB): domain Bacteria; phylum Planctomycetota; class Planctomycetia; order Planctomycetales; family Planctomycetaceae; genus Gimesia. The sequence goes on along the minus strand of JAHZKX010000084.1, from coordinate 118,889 downwards.
CGTGCCCCTGGGAGTTACCCAAACGGTTATGGAAATCTCTTGTCGATCACGCAGTCGGTCCACAACCAGTTCGCTGGGCTGAACTTTCCAAAAAGGCAACGCAGGCGCTCGTGACGGAATTATCTGCCGGCGAATTCCAAGTGTCTGGGAAAGGCGTCTTCAAAGAAGAGTTCGTAACCTGTGGTGGTGTGATCCTGAAAGAAGTCGATTTCCGCACGATGGAAAGTCGCGTTTGCCCGGGCCTCTATTTCGCGGGCGAAGTGCTGGATATCGACGGGATTACGGGCGGCTTTAATTTTCAGAACGCGTGGACAACATCTTGGATTGCCGGCAACTCGATGTAGCGACAAGGGCGTCGCTGCAGGCGAAGCCTTGCGAAAGAGGTGACAAAATTTGAATTCATCAACCGATTGACCAACTCGTTCTCGAACCAGATTGGATTTCCGTTATTGACAGTAGTGCTTGACTGTGCGAGCCGAACTTGGACAATAACATGATATCGGTTTGCAAAGCACTGGCATGCAAAGTAATGGCTTCGGTGCTTATTCAATCCACTTTCTAAATTGTGATACCACTCAAAGAGAGATTCAAATTATATTAAGACAGATTTTGCATATTGCAGTCTCTGCGAATAACAAATGCTCGTACTTTTCAGAGAAACGTCATGCGGAAGAAACTGTGGCTCATTCCAATTTTGACTTCACTGTGCGGAACCGTTCTGCTGGCAGTGGAAGGAATTGCCCAGGAAAGCCCACGCAGCATTTATTTGAGATTTGAGACCCCTCCCGCAAAAGGTATCTCAGATAATGGTGCTGCCCTGCAACACGGTACGCTGCATTCGGCTGTCACCCCAGGCAAGTTAATCGCAATCAAAAACCAGACAAATGCTGGCAGTGTCAAATTTGATGGAAACAGTTCCATTGTTTTTACCAAAATGCCCAGCCAGACAGAGGGGTTTTCAGAGAATTTTACCTGGGAAGGCTTCTTCTTTGCTCCCGCTTCCAACCGGTACCAGACAGAGACCGGCATTGCAAATCGATTGATCACCCAATTTGTTGACGCGAAAGGAGCCTACACACGCTTGACTATTGGTTTGGCTTGCAAGAAAGCAAACGGTCCACCATTCTTGTGTGTCAATTTGGAAGGAAATGAAGGCAGAACTTTTGTCCCGGGAAAAGTAGAAGTCACTTCAGATTGCTGGCATCATTTCGCCCTTGTCCATGAAGGGACTAAACAAGCCGCTCAAGTGACCTGGTACCTTGATTACCAACAGTGTGGAGAATTATTTCTCGGCGGACAGGCCTCACGCAACACATTAAAGCCGGCGGGAACTGCGCCGTTTACAATTGGGGCACGTTTGCTGGATGGCAAGCAGGTGAATCGCGGATTCATCGGATTGATTGATGAAGTCCGAATCACGCCTCAAAAGTTATCACCCAATGAATTTCTGCGTATTCGCGAATTGGATGTGCCGAGAAGAGTCACTTTAAGGCTGATGGATTCCATGCCGGAATCATTTGATTGGAGTTTTTCACCACAGGAGTTGGACCAGGGTGCTGAATTACTAAAGTACGAGGCGTTTGCGTTACCCGGCTTGCCGCCCAGAGTTTCACGTTGGAACACTCTGCAAAAAAGAACTGCCTATAGTGGATTTGTTCTCGATCATGAAATTACTCTGCCCAAAAGCGAATATCAACTGGCGCTCCAAACACGCGATCCCGCTCAGTTACGGATGGACGGCCGGGTGTTGATCGATGCTCGCAATTCGATCAAACCACATCCTCTCACATCAGTACAAAAGCAGCCGGGCACCAAGAACAGCCAGAAGCAAAAACTTGAATTTTTCACGTCCCTTCAACTGGATGGTAAACCGCATTCTTTTCAATTGACAGGAGTGATTTCGCCCTCGGACAATGCAGAATCGGGCGAAGTCATTGTCAGTTACGCCCCTGTTCAAAAAGTAAATGCCGCCGATGGCAAATTAAATCTTGGCGAGTGGCATCTGTTAGGTGGAACGACAGAAGAGCCACTCAACAGCGCATCCTGGGCCACCTATCGCAGGCGGAACGACCGTTATTTGGCGCGGAGCCGTGAAAAACGACGTCAATTGACTGTTACCCGTGAAGATGCCTATTGGAGACATCGGCATGCATCAGCCTTGCAAGCTATCTCAAACTGGCCACAGGAGAACTCGGCCGTTAAGGCAACAACGACCAGTCACCTCATTGATGCCTATCTCGGAATTAAAAAAAATGAGATGCCATTAGTGAATGATGCTGGTTTTCTTCGCCGGTTATCACTCGATATTCGGGGTCGCATACCTACATTGACAGAAGTAAAGTCGTTTCTGGCAGATGACCGAGCCAATAAACGCACTCTCCTGATCGACCAGATGTGACATGCCCCCAAGTATGACACCAGCCACAAGACATAGTATCCGATGTATCAATGACTGTTCTGTTTTGCATCCGGAACCGGAGTCGGAGCCCGGTATCACAGAGAACTGTGTGGTCGGATTGTTTTATATTCTTTCCGCCAACGTTCTATCAAAACCTTAGCTTCCCATAAACCATCGAAGCCTTCTCCATTCAGCAATTCTTCTCACTTCGATCTTGACAGAAGTTTCCTCCTGGATGCCACTCAACAACAGTACCACTCTGGATGCTGAGCCTGTTACTAATGCTGGATTTTCATCTACAGGGTGGTTGTTACTTTCGGATAGACTCTCTTTGTGGTTTTGTAGAGCCGACATTTGTGATGGATTCTTTTTCTACCACGAAAGACACGAAACGTCCTGTTGGTGAATGCCTGACGGGACATTAGTTGTCTTTACTCTGGCGAGCTGACACATGGGTCATTCCCTACTTTACTTACAGGTGTGTGCGATATGCTTCTCTGTTTTCTTGTTTTTTGCTTTTTAATGGCGGCTAGCGCCCTGCCGTTCATTTTTTTGTTGACATTGTCTGTTACTCATTTTGATGAAGGGCACCTGGGTGTCAAGATTGTTTTATTGCGCGAAGCGTGGTTGATATCCGTCGATACGTGGTTGAACGGTGGTTCAAACGCGTCGAAGCGTGACCGAAGCGTGTCGATAACGTACGAGATATTGGGAACCGATGTCTCTTTTTCAGGTGAAGATTTTCAAAACATAGGGATTTTTATAGTAGTGAGATCTTCAGTGTTCGTAAAAAGCAGTGCTCATAAAACCCATCTCGCGCGCGACGCTTATAACGCATATTCGCGAAGGGCAAGTGGCTGTCAAGGGCTGTTTATTCAGTGACTTAAAGCAATCAGCCAAAAATGGTAAATGAATTGCGAGAAGGGAAACAACCAGACGTGATCATAAATTTCCAGAAAAAACCCGGATCAAATTCAGGCGACATATTTCAGTGGGAGAGTATGGGAGTGGGGATGTTCTCCAGGCAGGCTTTGGTATAGAATGATCTGTGATGTATCTGATTATTTATTTCATTCATATGGTGATTGATTGTGCTGTTACGACTGTTTCTTTTATTCACGATCATTCCTCTGGCAGAGCTGTGGCTGCTGTTGTGGTTCAGCTCGTTGACCAGCCCGACCGTTACGTTTGGTCTGGTTGTGGTCACGGGAATCCTGGGGGCGTGGCTGGCTCGCAAGCAGGGTTCGCAGGCCTGGAAGAAGATTCAACAGCATATGGTGCAGGGACAGCCACCCACGGGGGTGGTGCTGGATGGCCTGATGATTCTGATCGCGGGTGCCTTTTTGATTACTCCCGGGATCATGACGGATATGGTCGGCTTTGCTTTTCTGATTCCGGCATTTCGAGAAATCATGAAAGTCCGGATTGGGGAATGGTTAAAAAAACGGGCTCTAATGCAGGTTCAAACTCAAGTCAACAGCTTTCAGGCGGGTGCTGGCTTTCAATCTGGTGACACCGGATTTGAGGACTTGACACAGCCGCGCCCTTCCGTAAAACCAGAGGATATCATTGATGTGGAGTTCGTGCGAAAAGACTCCCCGGAAACAGATTGAACGTGCTTTACAATTGCATCAGGCCAGCTGGCTCTTATAATCGAATGGGCGTCTGAAATGATGCCTACTTTTTAACTTCCTTTAGATATTGCCTTCTGATTTTGCGAACTGTAATTCGCACAGATCAACTCCGAGTAGCCTTCCCGTACTTTTTTAATAATTCAATTCAGGAATCAGCAATGCCCTCGATGAACATACGATGTGTCTGCTCTGCTTTGTCTCTGTTGGCTGTGATGATTTTCACAACGATCATCTCGAGTGCAGCTGTGGCTGAGGAGCCTTACTGGAATCAGTTTCGTGGACCTTATGCTGATGGCACATCGAAGGCGACCGGTTTGCCTGTGACCTGGAGTGAGAAAGAAAACATCGTCTGGAAGACGGCCGTGCACGGACGGGGATGGTCATCGCCGGTGATCTGGAAAGATCAGGTCTGGATTACCACAGCAACGCCCAATGGCAAAGAACTTTCAGTGGTCTGTCTGGATTTGAACAGTGGCAAGATCATTCACGACAAGAAGATTTTTGATGTTGAAAAACCGCAGTACATTGATCCTTCGAATTCCCACGCTTCGAGTACGCCTGTGGTAGAAGAGGGTCGGGTGTATGTTCATTACGGTGCTTACGGAACCGCCTGCCTGGACACGAAGACGGCGAAGGTGCTCTGGTCGCATCGTGATTATCAGTGCAATCACTGGCGCGGTGCTGGTTCATCGCCGATCATTTACAAGAATCTGCTTTTTCTGCATTTTGATGGCTATGACTATCAGTATGTCGTTGCGCTGGACAAGGAGACGGGTAAGGAAGTCTGGAAAAAAGATCGCGAGATCGATTACAAAACCAGAAACGGCGATTCCAAAAAGGCGTACGCTACACCACGTATCATTGAGTACCAGGGCCGCGTGCAGTTGATCAGCCCTGCTGCGAAAGCAACCCTCTCCTATAATCCGATGACGGGTGAAGTCTACTGGAAGTTTTATTATCCTCAACATTCTACTGCGAATCGTCCGTTGTTTGACGGCGAACGAATTTATATTGGCACGGGATTTGGTAAAGCGCACCTGTATGCCGTCGATCCGGGTGGTAACGGTGATGTGACCGAATCGCATGTGAAATGGATTCAGCAAAAGGGGATTCCTTCGAAACCCTCACAGTTAGTGATTGATGGATTGTTGATTATGGTAGACGACAAAGGAATTGCCACCTGCCTGGACGCCAAGACGGGAAAAGAGATCTGGAAAGAGCGAATGGCGCGCAGTGCTTTTTCTGCCTCGCCGATTTATGCAGACGGCAAGATCTACATGGCCGACAAAACAGGTTTGACACGCGTGATCAAGCCAGGAAAGAAGTATGAGGAGTTGGCAGCCAACAAACTGGATGATGGCTGTATTTCCTCGTTGGCGGTTGCCGGCAAGTCGATTATTCTGCGTACGCCGAGCCATGTGTATCGGATTCAAAACAAACAGAAGTAATATTCTGTGAGGAATTGATTACCCGTCGGTGGCAGTAACAGCAAACTCCATGCGAGCTGCTGTCTCTTTGCCGACCATGACCTTGCCGGTAAAGAAGTAGGCGGCTCCCAGTTTTTCGGAGAGGGTCACATGGATATCCAATGTTTCACCGGGTTTGACCATGCGCCGAAACTTAGTGTTATTCAGTCGCGTGGCGACTGGTATTTTATCGTCGGCCACAATACCTGATTTTGCGATAAACACTGCTGAGGCCTGCATGGCGGCTTCACAAAGAATGACACCTGGCAGAATCGGCTGGTCGGGATAATGGCCTCGAAACAGATCCAGATCGGGGGGAACGACTTTTCTGGCGTGAATGCCGTTTTCTTCCAGCGAGACGATTTCATCTAACCACAAAAAAGGTTCACGGTGGGGAATGCAGGCTTTGATCTCATCCAGATTCACAGTGTCGTTCCGTTTCTGAAAACTGTTTGGGGAGGTATCGGAATTGTGAGTATCTCAGATTCGAGCGGCTGCAGGGGTGAGATATTTATCGACATCATTACTGACGATGACCCCGTAATTCACAGCACCCAGCCAACCGGACATTATAATGCCAACAGAACCGGCGTGATAAAGTCCGGCAATCTGATCGGGCAATTCTTTGCTGACTTTCAGGCCTTCGAATTTGGTTCCAAACGAAGCGCCCTGCAAATGCTGGGTATAACGTTGGAAGGTGCGCGGTGTTGATGCTTCGAGATGATCGACTCGTTCACGAATATCGGGTACGTATTGTTCGAGACAATCGAGAGTCGTTTCGATCAGATGTTTTTTGTCGGCTTCGTATTGCTCTTCGGGAAGATCGGCCCAGTCGCTGAAGTTGGCATTTGTGGAAGAGACAATCAGCGAGCGACCACTGCCGGGACGCGTTTCCGGATAATAGAATGAAAAGGTGCGGCTGCTGACATTTTTACTGAGCATGGCTTCGATATCAAAGCCATTATGTTCCGAGTGAAAGAGCAGGTCCCCACAGTATTCGAGTTCATCACCGGGTTTCAATGCGATATAAACCTGAGTACTGCTGTTGTTGAGTCGGACCGCTTTGGCTTCTTCGACGAACTCCGGATCGAAATGTTCTTCGCCGACAAGATTCAGAATGGTGCCTTTGATGTTGGAGTTCGACATAATGGCTTTACAGCCAATGCGTCGACCATTCACGATGACACCGGTGACGCTGCGATCGGGAGAGACTTCGATTTTCTCAACCTGTGTTCGAATTCGCACATCGACGCCGTTGTTTTCCAGTTCGGCTTTGATGAGTTTCACCAGGCGATCTGTACCGCCACGGAATGTGTAAACGCCTTTCTGCATGAAGTTGGAAAAGACAATTCCATAAGTGATGGCGGGATCTTCGAGCGTTGAACCGTTGGCATAGGAAATGGGTTCCATCAGCAGACGCACGACATCGTCTCGGCCGGGAAAGAACTCTTCAAAGAGTTCGCGTGTGGTTTTCCCCTGATCGTCAAAGAAATTCATCTGTCGCGCGGTATCGAAAAAGCGTTTGACGGTTTCCGGTTCAATGCCGAACTTTTCGATCAGGAGTTGTGTGAAATCTTCACGATTGAACGAGGTTTCCAGAGAGAACTGCGGATTTTTAAAGCGTACGCCTTTTAAGGGAACGATGGAATCGGCGATTTCCTGTGTCCAATATTTGCGGCAGCTTTTGAGCATTCCATAAGGAAAGCCATGCAGAGAAATATCGAAGATATGACCATTTTGGCGTTTGAACCAGGTAGCCATACCGCCCAGCTGGTAATGATGTTCCAGGAGCAGTACGGAATAGCCCTGACGGGCGAGAATGTTTGCAGACGTCATTCCTGCCAAACCACTGCCGATGACAATGACATCATACTCGTCTTTTGCATCTTTCAAAAAATCTTTGGCCATAATAACTCAGCGTTTTATTCAGTTTAGCAGTTGAGAAAAGAAGGGATCGCGAGGCCGAAAATACCTGTCAGGATTCCCTTACATTGCACTTCCTGTTTATCGAAATCCCAGTGTTTTGTCTACTAAACGAGAGTAATTCAGTATTCTGTGACAAAAGTGTGACAATTCAGCACGTAAGACTGGAATAAAGTGAGTCTCTTCGGTGGGGAATAATGCAAGAGTACAGCATCATTTAAAATACAAATCCGCTATTTCGGATTCAAGAGATGCAGGTTAGCAATACTGATTCCGGAGAGCATTGAGCCGATAATTCCGAGAAACCCCTGATCAGTTCCACAGAGGAATAAATTGTTGAATGGCGTTGTGCCATCCAGAATTTTCTGCGGTGCTCCATATACACAGCCATTGATATGGCCTGTGAATTTTTTGATGGTTCTCGGCGTAAAGGTGTCGATGTCAAGTACATGGGGTCGGAAATCAGGGATGAACCGCATAGATGACTTCAAGATCTCTTCGTACCAGTACTGTTTTTCCTCGATGTATTTTTCTTCTGGCAGACTCATCCAGTAATCCGGATTGGCCAGGGCAGTGATGCGAATGGACCCCTCTTTGAGTGGCTGATCGTACTTAAAATTATTAGGCGAGCAGATAATACCACTGCGCAGGTCGACTGGCTCTTTTGACTGTTCATAATAAAAGTCTTCCGAGTCATTGTAGAATACGATAGTTTCGTCGTGCCCGAATTCCGCCGGTTGCTGATCGAGGACGGATATCGTTTCTACAAATGAAATATCGCCGGGAGTAAATCGATCATCGCGGGGAACGTCTACGTCACACATCTGGAGTGTTTCCGCGGAGCCTGCAGAAGAGAGCACATTCTGGGATTCCAGTATCGAACCATCATCGAGTACGACACCCGAGACTTTTTTGCCTTCAATGAGTAACTGTTTGACCCCGGCGCGAAGCTTCAATTCGCCCCCCAGGGCTTTGAATTTTTTTGTGAGGTTCTTCAAAATCAGACGCACACCTTGATAAGGACGGGCAAAACCTTCCTGATAGATACTGCGAAACATGATGACAAACTGGTTGAAGTCCATATCGTGTGCAGACGGACTGCCATAAAACATAAGGGGACAGAGCAGCATATTGATTAACAGTGGATCAGAAATACGTTCAGCCATCCGCTCGCGTGTTGAGATCCACTGTTGTCCGAGATCGCCTATATTGTGAGCGTCGATTTCTGTAACGAGCTGCCGAAAGCCATCAATCTGTTGCGGAAACTGTTCTGCAATTTGTGCTTGAAAATAATCAAACTGATTATTAAAACGGAGCGTATGTCCGGGGAAGACGACCGAGGAGCCACATTGCGGGCTCAAGTCAAAGTCTTCCCATTGAAAACGGAGCTGCCTGAGAATTTTATTCAGAGGTCCCCGTTTTCCTCCGGGTGGCGAGTAATTGGTGACCGCGTGCAGACCAACATCGTGATTCCTTCCGCGCAGGCGATAAAAGGAATTCAATCCACCGATTGTGGTGTGCCTCTCCAGAATACAGACACGCTTCCCGTAATAAGCCAAACGGATTCCAGCAGCCAACCCGGAGAGGCCAGCACCAATGATGATTGAATCGTAGCTCATGGCGAGGGGAGTTTATGTGACTCAGACGGTGCTTTCAGCATCCTTGAGGAGTGGTGTGAGGTAAGTAACAGTGCTATCCATCGTTACCAGTTCACCATAGTCTTCTTCTGGAATTTGGACGCGATAGAGTTTTCTTAACTCCATCACGATATCCAGAAAATCCATGCTGTCTAATTCCATCTGTTCACGAAAAGGGACACTATCATCAAGCTCCGAAAGATCCTCATCGGGAGCAATTCGCGCTAAGATATCCAAGATTACCGATCTGATTTGTTCCGGCGCCATGCAGAAACTCCAAACTTTCTAAAATCCTATAACGTCGATTTCCATCAGCGAATCTCACGACTTTCACTGCGAAATACTGTGAGGGGAAGCCACTTATAACAAACAGACAACTTCCTCGCCAGAAGCCGGGTTATAAAAACCCGCCCCTTATAAGGAATACTATAGAGTGGTATCTAAACGATTTAAACCGACTGAACCCCGGAGAATGCAGAGATTTTCAGAAAAACCAGTCAGAATCGATAGATCCGATGAGCTAAACCATTCTGAGAACGGAACAGAAACCACGTTCAGAACAGAGAACAGGGACCTTGAATCGGCTGTTTCAAGCAGAATACTTTTTGATAATAAGGACCGAATTAATCCCCAACATACCAAAAGAATTATTCAGAATGCACTCCACCCGCTCCATCTGGCGCGGTTTATTTGCGACAAGCTGAGGCAAATTGCATTCGGGATCGACGTCATCCAGATTTAAAGTAGCATGAGCGATCTGATCTTCAAACGCGGGTAGATTTCCCAGCATTTCGAGTGCCCCTGCTGCTCCCATGGCATGTCCGATAAAGCTTTTGGTATTGTTAATCGCCAGATTGGGACAATCACCAAATACCTGCGCCAATGCTTTGGCTTCTTCAATATCCCCCTGCATTGTTGCAGTGGCGTGACTGCTGAGAATATCAATGTCAGAGGGCTTTAAACCAGCCCGCTTGAGTGCCAGATGAATACATTCTGCCTGGCGCGTGGCATTGGGAAGCACAAAATCACTGGCATCGGAATTCATTGCATATCCGACGATTTCCCCATAAATCGTGGCGCCGCGAGCTAAGGCATCGGGAAGACGTTCCAGGGTACAAACGGCTCCGCCTTCGGCAACGACAATACCATTTCGATTGACATCAAATGGACGGCAGGCTTTTGTTGGATCTTCGTGAGTTGCCAATGCACCCTGACTCTGAAAACTGGCAAAAATACCAAACGTATGAATACTTTCAGAAACGCCGCCACATAATGCGATATCAACTTCATTCAGGCGAAGCATCTGCACGCCTTGAATAAAACCAGCATTGCCCGCTGCACAGGCTGCTCCCAGCGTCAAATGAGGTCCGGTGATACCCATATTGAGCGTGACTTCACCAGCGGAATTGTTGGCAACCGTTCTTGGGTTGTGATGATGAGACCAGACACTCGTATCATAATCAAACTTGGAAATCTCGTAGACTTCATTCTCAGTCTCGACATTTCCATGTTCGGTAATCCCCAAATAAACACCGACACGATCCTTGGAAACGTTTTCCCAATCCAAATTGGACTGATTGACGGCCTCATTCGCACAATATACTGCGATGGACCCTGCTCTTGTTCCCCGGCGAACTTCTTTTCGCTTTTGATACCGTAATTCGTCGAAATCACAAATCCCGGCAAGCACATCCCCCATATACCGAATGTTATAATCTACAACACCAGAACGGCCTTCCAGCAAGTTCTGCCGAAACTCATCCAGATTGTTTCCATTGGGAGACGTCAAGCCGATTCCGGTAATGACAATTCGGCTTTGAGCATCCATTGATTCCTGCATGGATTTATACCACTCTGATCGATTAACTAAAGCAATGAAGATTGATTGGCCACTCGGCCGGGCAGGGAGACGTTAAATAATAACCCAAGGAGATTACACGTTCTACAATAAACTCGCAAGTGGCGCGGCGAGTGAGATTTGCGATTCCTGTTAGAATAGACGACAGTGCCGAAAAACATTCTGTATAGTACCATGAACTCGATTCAATCCTGAAATTCGAGCTCCCTTTTCATCAAGGACTGGTTAAAATATAGAGAGTATTCCTGTCATATCAAACTAATCATAACTCTAATTATTTTCCGAACTTAAAAATAGTTCGGAAGTTTGAATCAATGGTTGAGATATAAAATCTCTGTTTATCAGGTCCAATTTTCGCGATGACGTACGATCATTACTATGAACCAGTCCTCAGATTTACATAAAGACTTAGAAGCAGGCGAGGGTCCGATCCCGAATGAACAATTTGTTTCATTACTGGCTAGACACCACAGTCTGATTCGAGGCTTCATCGGCACACTTCTTCCTCATCAGACGGATGCCGAAGATGTCTTCCAGCAAACCTGTCTGGTGTTGTGGAGGAAATGGAATACCTTTGATGCAGAACAAAGTTTTTCGGCGTGGGCCTGCGGAGTTGCCTTTTATGAGGTCAAAAATTTCCAACGGGTTCAAAGCCGCGACCGGCATTATTTTTCTGAAGAAGTCCTCTCACTGATTGCAGAAGCGCAAACCAAATCAATTTCCGAAACCGATCAACAGAAACAGGCCCTGAATGACTGTCTCCAGAAACTTGATAGTGAGAATAAGCAACTCATCCTTGATTGCTATCACGGACAGCAATCTATTAAAGAAGTCTCACAGCAGTTAGGACGAACCACTGATGCGGTCTACAAAAGATTATCACGCTTGAGGCTCCGACTTTTGAACTGCATGCAACAGTCCGTTCATGCTCCGGAGGCTGGCTCATGAACGAGAATTTTGCTCATAACAACCAGATGATTCCACTGATTGACTCGCTCCTTGAGGGAAATATCACTCAGGAAGATCACGCAGAGCTGGAACGCCTGCTCAAAGAAAATCCCGAACAACGTCAACGATACATTGAATATCTACAAGTGCATTCCGGCCTGTCTGTCTGGGCAACGGAGTCAAAACAGTCGGATTTATGGATTCCTCACTCCACTTCCCCTGCACCGCAATCCGGACCAGGAAGATCCCGCTTTCTTTTCTTACTGGTTTCCTCAATTATTGCAGCAACGATCTTTCTCTCGCTTTCATTCTATGCAGGTTGGAAAACTCAATCGAACCGTGAACAGCCTCTTGCCAGCTTCCCTGCGACTTCACCAGAAGGTGGAAGTCGTTCTCCGAAATCCGATCATATTGCCCTATTAACTCAAGTCGTCGGTGTCGAATGGGATACGCACCGCAATCTGCAAACCGGCGCGGGTTTATCTGCCGGCTGGTTAAGATTTAAAAAAGGAACGATTCAAGTTGAATTGATCAGTGGAGCCTCGGTTGTTATCGAAGGACCTGCTGCGTTCGAGTTGATTTCTCCCCTGAAAACGTTTTGCGAATATGGAAAAGTGCGTGCCTCTGTTCCCGAACAAGCACAGGGATTTACCATTGAAACATCGCGTTTGAATGTTGTTGACCTGGGTACAGAGTTTACTCTTTCTCTCGAGCCTTCAGGCAAAGGGCATGTTCAGGTTATTGACGGCATGGTTGAGCTACATTTGTCTGATCAGAAAACAACTCCTGACAAAATTCATAATTTAAAAACCGGTGAAGGTGCCCAGTTTGATCAACGGGGAACCATTAATCGCTCCCAAGATCTGGCATTGCCCTTAATCAACCCGGAAGAACTATCTCATCTGGCCGAGCAACAGCAGCAACTGCAATTCATACAATGGAAACAACAGAATCAGAAAATCAAAACCGACCCTGCCCTGATCGCTTATTATGATTTTGAAGATTCAGCAAACTGGTCACGGACCCTCAATAATAAAAGTCAGCAGCATACATCCTCTACGGACGGTGCCATTGTCGGTTGTCAATGGACGTCAGGACGCTGGCCACAGAAACGTGCGCTGGAATTCAAAAGGACCAGTGACCGGGTCCGCCTGCAGATTCCCGGAAAATATCAGTCCCTTACATTAATGGCCTGGGTCAGAATTGAAGGTTTCGAGCGTTGGCTCAGTTCGTTAATGCTCACCGACGGTTACAATCCCGGCAATCCCCATTGGCAGCTTAGTGACAAAGGCGAAATGATCCTGGGGGTCAAAACTGGGGCCGGGAAGAATTATTTTTCACCCGTCGTCTTAAAACCAACAGACCTGGGCCGCTGGATTTTTCTGGTGACCGTTTATGATCATCAGAAAAAAGAAGTCACTCACTATCTGGATGGTTTGCCTGTCAGCCATCATAAGATAGAAAATCCGATTCCCCTGGTAATTGGTCCTGCGGAAATCGGTAACTGGCGACCGCAGGAACATACTGGCGCACATTCGATTCGAAGTTTAAATGGACGTTTGGATGAATTTGCCCTATTCGGACGTGCGTTATCTTCGGAAGATATTTTACAATGGTATCAATCGGGAAAACCCGGTTCCTGATTGATTTTACGTCTGATTTATAGTGATATAAGTATTGTGAACTCACCGAAAGACATTCACTCCTGAAATCTCACCCGACTTTATTATCAATACGATGAGGCTTTGATGCGGAACTTTAATAGCGCTCTCATACTATTCTTCGCAATTTTGTCAGCTGGCTTTCTCTCTGCGGCAGAAAAAAAAGTCGTACTACCGCTCGACCATGCCAAACGCATGCAGCAGGGACTGGAACTTTTCAAAAAAGAAGTGCGGCCTCTCTTAGTCAAAAAATGCCTGAATTGTCACGGTGGAAAATCTGTCAAAGGAGACTTTGACCTTTCCAACAGAAAATTTTTACTCGACAGTGGCATGATTGAGAAGACCGGAAAAGAGAGCTACCTGATCTCGCTGGTTGAACACCGCGAGGAACCTTTTATGCCTTTGAAGGAAAAGAAACTTTCAGAAAAAGAAATTGCCAGTCTGTCAAAATGGATCGATTTAGGCGCCCCTTATGACAAACCTCTGGCGACAACCAAAAAATCGAGTTCAGAAAAAATGGTCATTACAGACGATGATCGAAAATTCTGGTCGTTTCAACCTCTCAAAGCGCCCGAGATACCAAACGCCAAGAGGAGCTCCTGGGAGCAAAATGAGATTGATCAATTTATTCTTGCGAAGCAGGCAGAGAAAAATCTGTCACCAAACGCACAAGTCAGTAAACGTGTCTACATTCGCCGCGCTTATTTTGACTTGATCGGTCTCCCCCCGACTCCAGCCGAAGTGGAAGAGTTTCTTGCCGACCAGTCTCCCCATGCTTATGAAAAACTGATTGACCGTTTGCTGGACAGTCCCCATTACGGCGAACGTTGGGCACGCCATTGGCTGGATATCGCTCGCTTTGCTGAAAGTCATGGCTTTGAGCACGATTATGATCGCAATTACGCCTACCATTATCGGGATTTTGTTATCAAAGCGCTGAATCAGGATATGCCCTATGATCAATTTCTAAAATGGCAATTAGCCGGCGATGAACTAGCGCCGAAGAATCCTCTTGCTTTAATGGCAACTGGATTTCTCGGAGCAGGCGTGTTTCCGACTCAAATCACTGCAAATGAAGTCGAACGCACCCGCTATGATGCACTGGATGACATGTTAAATACCACCGGTCTGGCGATGCTGGGTCTTAGTGTTGGCTGTGCACGTTGTCACGATCATAAGTTTGATCCCATCGCCAGCGACGACTACTATCGTATGCTCTCCACATTCACAACAACCGTGCGAACAGAAATTGAACTTGATCTGGATCCGGAGAAATACAAACAGGAAAAAGCCAAATTTGATCTGGTTCATGCCCCGCTGGCCAAAGCATTAAAAGAGTATGAAACCAAACAGATCAAGCCGCATTTTGAAAACTGGCTGAAGCAGGGAAAGGTCGATTCTACACAGCTCAATGAATGGATTGTTCCGAATGTGGTCAGTCATACATCCAGGGGTAAGGCAAAATTCGAGAAACTGGAAGATGGTTCTATTTTGGTCAGTGGCCCGAATATCAACCAGGATCACTACACCTTTACTTTACGAACTAATGTAAGACCGATCCGATCGATTCGCCTCGAAGCCTTGGCACATCGTTCGTTACCGCGTCAGGGACCAGGCCGTGCTGTTAATGGAAACTTTTCTCTGACCGCCTTCAAAGTTAAAGCGAAAGTTGGTGTGGATAAAAAGGCCAAAGCAATCGATCTCAAGCTGACAAACGCCCGTGCTACACATGAGCAAAATAAAACAACTCTTTCAGCGGCCAGTGCAATTGATGGTCAATACGGTTCAGGTTGGGCCGTCGATCTGGGAGGCATCGGCAAAGATCAAGCCGTAGTCTTTGATCTGGAAACTCCGATTGACGTGGAAGGAGAAACCGAACTGACTGTTACGATGTCTTTTACAAATAACGTAAACCACAGCATAGGTCGGCCCCGTTTTTCTGTCAGTAACTCTTCTTCACCTACAATCAAAACGGGAACTGGCAGTCCTGAACAGCTTTCACATGCCATTCAACTTGTGCAACAGAAAAAAACAGACAAACTGACTGCAGCCCAAAAACAAATTCTCGAACGTAGTTTTCGTGAGCAAGACCCAAATTGGGTTGCCCTTTCAGCAAAAGTCAAGAAAAGCCTGAAATCCGAACCCCAACAAACCCTAACAAAAGTGATGATTTGCAGTGAAGGGCCAAAAATCAAACCCGTTCGCCACCATTCTCAAGGGAAAGATTTCTTTGATGAAACCTACTATCTCACGCGAGGGGACACGGAACAAAAGGGAGCCGTCGCGAATCAAAGTTTCCTGCAAGTATTGATGCGATCTCCTCAACAGGAAAAAACATGGATCGCAGCTCCTCCAAAATCAGCCACAACATCGTATCGCCGAACGTCTCTGGCGAACTGGATTACGGATACAAAACAAGGGGCAGGTGCATTAGCGGCACGAGTCATGGCAAACCGCATCTGGCAACATCATATTGGAAGTGGGATTGTAACGACCCCCAATGACTTCGGTCTTCAGGGAGAACGGCCCACTCATCCAGAATTACTTGACTATCTGGCCACGCATCTTATTCAGCAGAACTGGCGATTAAAACCGTTACACAAACAGATCATGCTGAGCGCCACCTATCGTCAGTCGACAGATTTTGATTCAGAGAAATCAAAAATTGATCCGGAAAACAAACTCTATTGGAGACGTTCTCCCCACAGACTGGAAGGCGAAGCCATTCGTGATTCCATTCTTTATATCGGAAAGAAGCTCGACACAACAATGTATGGGCCGGGAACATTGAAGCAGAATAATTTCCGTCGCAGTATTTATTTCAAAATCAAACGCAGCCAATTAATTCCGATGATGCAATTATTTGATGCCCCCGAAGCGTTAGTCAGTATCGGCCAGCGTTCAAGTACAACGATTGCACCACAGGCACTCCTGTTTATGAATGCTCAATTCGTGCGAGAATGTGCCCAGTCTTTTGCAGAACGAATCCACCAGGCTCACCCTGCATCAGTCGAAGTTGCTATTACAAACGCGTACCAAATTGCCCTGGGACGAAGTCCCTCAAAAAGTGAAGCATCAATTTCACGTGAGTTTATACTTCAACACCAGAAATCATATGAAGCGGAAAAGAAACCAAAGGCAAAACTGCTGGCCTTGACCGATTTCACACACGCTTTATTAAGCACTAACGAATTCGTCTATCCGAACTGATTCGTTATTTGATATTAAAACATAATACCAACAACATTTTTTCTTTAGGGAAATGTGATGTTACAACCACCATCAGAACTACCAACAATTTCTTTGAATCAACTGCTGGCACGCCGCCAACTCCTCAAACATGCCGGTAGTGGCATAGGGGCCCTGGGTCTACTAAGTCTATTGAAACAGGAAGGGGTTCTGGAAAGCACTCACGCCGCTCCTTCGATCCAAGCACTCAACCCACTGGCACCAAAGCCCGCCGACTTACCTGCGAAGGCAAAATCCGTCATCTGGTTATTCATCAACGGTGGCCCCAGCCACGTTGATACCTGGGACTATAAACCCGAACTCGAAAAACGAGATGGCGTTGCTCTGGAAGGATTTGACAATAAAACCGGTTTCTTCCAAAACGCAGTCGGCCCTTTAATGAAAAGCCCGTTCAAGTTCAAGCAGCATGGTGAATCGGGAAAATGGGTTTCTGAGATCTTTCCTAATCTGTCTCAACATGTAGATAAGATGGCCTTCATTCATTCAGGTCATACTGAATCGAACAACCATAGCCCGGCATTATTTATGATGAATTGTGGTGTCCCGAAAATGGGACACCCCTGCGTCGGTTCCTGGGTGACTTATGGACTTGGCTCTGAAAGTAACAGTTTACCTGCTTTTGTTGTGATGTCTGACCCCTTGGGTAGAGGCCTCCCCAAAGGGCAAAGCTTGAACTGGGGAGCCGGTTTTCTGCCCAGCGTGTTTCAAGGTACATATCTCAGGCCGACGGGCGAACCAATTGACAACTTGCAACCACCTTCAGTACTTACAGAAAAAGGGAGACAACGTTCTCAGCTCGATCTGTTAAAATCTCTGAATCGTCAACACCTTGAACAGAATCAAGGCGACCAGGAACTGGCAGCACGCATCGAAAGTTTTGAACTTGCCTATCGGATGCAGAGTGCGGCTCCGGATGCATTAGATATCTCACAGGAACCGAAACATCTTCAGGAACAGTATGGCATAGGAAACAAAAAATGTGAACACTTCGCGAAGCAGTGTCTGATTGCCCGACGGATGGTTGAGCGCGGCACCCGTTTTGTCCAGATTTATTCGGGCGGAATGGAAAACCAGCGAAGCTGGGACGGCCATCAGGATATTAAAAACAATCATAGTGGTTTCGCGGGAGAAACGGATCAGCCCATCGCTGCATTACTGGCTGACCTGGAATCGCGGGGGCTCCTCAACGAAACACTGGTCGTCTGGGGTGGTGAATTTGGTCGTTTGCCGATTGCTCAGAAAGGGGCCAACCCCGGCCGAGATCACAACCCGCATGCCTTTACTACATGGCTGGCAGGCGGTGGCGTGAAAGCCGGAACCAGCTACGGAGCCACTGATGAAATTGGATTCAAAGCTGCCGAGGATAAAGTACATGTCAACGATCTGCATGCAACCATATTAAGGCTGCTGGGCATGGATCATGAAAAACTGACATACCTCTATAGTGGACGACGATTCCGATTGACCGATGTCGGCGGGCATGTAATCGATAAAATTATTGCGTAGGAATTTGAGCCCGCGACAGAAGAGAGCGTACCTCAAGTTGTTTCCGATTGCTTGAACTTGCGGCGATACTCTGATGGAGAGACATCCATCAGGTTCACAAACTGTTTCGTAAAATAACTCTGGTCATAAAACCCAGACTCCAGTGCAATTTCTGAAATTCGCTTTTCTGTACGTGTCAAAGACTGACAGGCAGCGTTGATTCGCACTCGTAAAATATATTTTTGAGGCGTAATCTGATAGAGTTTTTTGAACTTACGATCAAACTGACTGACGGACAAATAAATCAATTCAGCCAGATCAGAGACTTGAATTCGCTCTTGATAATGCTCGAGCACATAAGCGATAACTTTATCCAGTTCCTGATACGATTGGAATTGCGTTCCTGCCACTTTAATATCGCGCAAAACACCCGCAACGCCAATCACCTTGCCACCATCACCAAACAAGGGAATCTTGCTGCATAGATACCACTTCAGGTTTCCATGACGATCAGGAATGAGCCAGACCTGATTTGGCAGCGGACTGGCAGAATCCATGACCTGCTGATCTTCAGCCACATATTGTTGAGCCAGATCTTTTGGATGTATATCAAAGTCGGTTTTGCCAATGATATCCTCTTCCTTAGGAATCGCGCGAACGTCCATCCAGGTACGACTGATTTTGATAAAACGGCCTTTGGCGTCCTTCGCAAAAAAATAAGCATCCGGAATATAATTGAACAACTCTTCCAAATGGAGTTTGTTATCCAGCCGTTTAATGAAATCGTTGCGAAAGTGCTCTGAATCGGACATGCGTAAATAATACAAATTAATGCGTGTTTTCTACAAGACGACGTTGATCTGAGCATCTACTATATGTCAAAATAAACGAATCAAAGAATCCTTGCGCGTGATTACCTTTTTCACGTTCAGTTTCTATTCTCGAACGATCATCACAGAACCGGCTTTAATCGGCCCGCTCTGTTTTTCAATCCATCATATTGGGGTGCAAGCATTATGCTGAAGTTTACTGGACGAGGCACAGCACATACCTGCAGTGGAGTCTCACGCAGAGATTTTTTACAAGTGGGAACGCTGGGCGCAATGGGTCTTTCACTACCCGAATACCTGGAAGCCAAAGAACAGGGGCTCGTCGATAAAAAGAAAGATAATCGTTCGGCGATTATGATCTTCAATCTTGGTGCTCCCAGTCAGCTAGACACCTTCGATATGAAACCGGATGCCCCAAAGGAAATCAGGGGCCCGTTTCAACCCATTCACACCGCCTCCCCTGAAATTGATATCTCTGAAATCTTTCCCATGCATGCGAAAGTGGCAGATAAGTTTTCACTGGTTCGTTCCTGCTATCATACAGCGGCTGCCGTGCACGATGCCGGCTGGCAGATGATGCAGACAGGACGACTCTTTACGGGCGGGATCAATACACCACATATCGGTTCGGTTGTTGATTATCTCCGTGGACGCAAAACAGACCTTCCCGCGAATGTCGTACTTCCCGAAACCATGGGGCGCGGCGGCGGAAACCTTCCCAATGGTCAGGCTGGCGGTTTTCTGGGGAAAGCCCATGATCCATTTGCATTAATGGCTGACCCATCCAAACCAGACTTCAAAGTTCCCGACCTGCTACCTCCCAAAGAGATCGGCACGGCGCGGCTAGAACGTCGTAAAAAAATTCGTGATGTCGTGGACAGCACAATTAACTCTTTCGAATCAACGGAAGATGCCAAACTGCTCAATGGCAATTTTCATTCTGCCTACCGATTGATGACCAGTAAAGCAGCGCGTGAAGCCTTTGATCTTGCAAAAGAATCACCCAAGGTTCGGAAACGCTATGGTATGAATCGCTTCGGTCAGTGTTGCCTGCTGGCAAGGCGGCTGGTGGAATCCGGAGTTCGCTTTGTGACCATCAATACATTCCTGACCGTCTTCAATGAAGTTACCTGGGATATTCATGGTTCTAAACCATTCACTTCGATTGAAGGCATGAAAAACATCGTGGCGCCCATGTATGATCAAGCCTATAGCGCTCTGATTGAGGACCTTTATGACAGAGGTATGCTGGATGAAACTCTTGTTTGCAATGTCGCTGAGTTTGGCAGGACACCGAAAGTGAATCCCGCCGGTGGCCGGGATCACTGGCCGCAATGCTTCACAACCTACTTTGCCGGTGGTGGAGTTCAAGGGGGACGTGTTGTCGGCAGCAGTGACCCGATTGGTGGAGTTCCTGCGGACCGCCCTGTTTCACCAGCCGAACTGGCGGCAACCGTGTATCACAGCCTTGGCTTTGATCTGCATACGGTTCTTCCCGGTCCCTCAGGTCGCCCTTTCCCGGTAGTTGATGTCGGTAATCATCAAATCCGTGAACTGTTTTAGCATCACAACATCAACATAAATGTTGGTGTATATAATAAATCACGATTTTTAATAGATCGTAAACGGAGTCTGCACCACTGGCTCCTGAACACACTCCTGTTACGTCATCAGAAATCTCGCAATTTAACTATCCATAAAGAGAAGCTCACGATGTATCCATTCAAAAATAACACGATGTACTTTCTCTTACTGATTATTACAGGATTGCTTGCTTCTCATTTAAACACTAATCTCTGTGCAGCGGAAGCAGATCAAAATATTGTCCTGTTACCAGAGTCGGTTCAACTTGACGGGAAAGAATCACGTCATGGTTTATCAGTTCAGATAGTCAGTGATGGCAAAATCGCGGGACCTGTCACAGAAGCATACCAGCTTTCATCCAGTAATCCTTCTGTTGTTAAAATTGAGAGCCAGACATTGGTGCCTGTCAGCAACGGACGGGCAGTGATCACCGCTACGTCAGGAGGACTTAAATCAAAAAGTACTGTCGTCGTTAAAGGATTTGAAAAAGGCCATCAATGGAGTTTCCGGAATGACGTTCAACCGATCTTAACGAAAGCGGGGTGCAATTCCGGTGCCTGTCATGGTGCGCTCGCCGGCAAAGGGGGATTCCGACTGTCTCTGAAAGCATACGATGTCCAGGGTGATTATCACACAATTGTCAAACAATCCCGCGGACGCCGTACAGAATTGTCAGACCCGGCTCGCAGCCTGTTATTAATCAAACCTACGGGAGCAGTCCCCCATAATGGAGGAGTTCGTTTTGAAACCGACTCTCCCGAATACCGCATTCTATCGGGTTGGATCGCACAAGGTGCTGCCACACCTGCTGAATCTGATCCCGTGGTTGAACGTCTGGAAGTTCTACCAGCTCGATCGATTCTGGCCAAAGGACAAACCCAGCATCTCCTTGTGCAGGCACACTATTCAGATCAATCGGTGCGTGATGTCACTCAGTGGACCACGTTTTCTTCGGTCAATGAACGAGTGGCCCAGGTTGATTCTCAGGGATTTGTCAAAGTGACCGGTTTTGGTGAAGGAGCCATTGTCTGTATCTTCTCCAGTAAAATTGCGATTTCGAAGATCACCTCCCCTTACTCTCAAAAGATTGATCCCACGATTTACGAAAAGTCACCACAACATAATTTTATTGACCAACTGGTGATTAAACAGTTAAAACGATTGAATCTTCCCCCTTCCCCTCAATCGAACGACGCCAACTTTATTCGCAGAGTGTATATCGACACAATCGGATCACTTCCCAAGCCTGAAGAAACGAAGAAATTCCTTGCGGATCAAAGTCCTGACAAACGGGTCAAGTTAATTGACCATTTATTAAACAGTCCTGAATATGTTGATTACTGGACGTACAAATGGTCTGACTTGTTACTGGTCAATGGAGAGCTCATCCGACCAGCGCCAGTCAAAAAATATCACGAATGGATTAAATCACACGTAAAAAACAATACACCCTGGGACCAGATGGTCCGTGAGTTAATCACCGCGCAAGGCAGCAGTGTTGAAAACGGTGCCACCAATTTTTACGCGCTGCATCAGGATCCTGAATCCATGACCGAGAATGTCAGCCAGGCATTTTTGGGTTTGTCCATTGAATGCGCGAAATGCCATAACCACCCACTGGAAAAATGGACCAATAATCAATATTACGCCATGGCTAATTTCTTTTCACGCGTCCGAGCAAAAGGCTGGGGTGGCGCCACAGGTTCCGGAGATGGAATTCGAACATTGTTTGTAGCCACCGAAGGCGATCTGGTTCAACCTCTGACAGGCAAGCCTCAACCACCCACACCTCTGGATGGAACGCCGATCGACATCAATGCTCCGGAAGACCGCCGCATCTATCTGGCAAACTGGTTGACTTCGAAAGAGAATCATTTTTTCAGTCGCTCAATTACGAATCGTGTCTGGGCAAATTTCTTTGGTGTCGGACTGGTGGAAGCGGTCGACGACATGCGGGAATCTAACCCAGCCAGTAATGAAGAGTTACTGGTCGCTGCTTCCGATTTTCTCGTCAAAAAGAATTTTGACTTAAAATCACTTATGAAAGTGATTCTTCAGTCTGCCGCCTATCAAAGAAGCAGTCAGCCACTTCCTGAAAATAAAGACGAGCAGCGTTTCTATTCCCGATACTATCCTCGGCGGATGATGGCCGAGGTTCTGCTGGATGCCATCTCGCAAGTAACGGAAGTCCCCGACGAATTCAACATGTATTACGAGCCGAGCCCAACAAAGACTGACTTCTACCCTAAGGGGACAAAAGCCATTCAGCTTTACGACTCATCAGTGATTTCCTACTTCCTGAAAACGTTCGGACGTAACGAGCGTATGATTACCTGTGAATGTGAACGTTCAGAAGAGCCTACGATGATCCAGGTATTGCACATCTCCAATGGTGATACGATTAACAATAAACTCAAGGCTAAGGAAAGTCGTGTTACCAAATTCTTAGAAGCTAAAAAATCAGAAAAAGAACTCATTGAAAATATTTATATGTTATGTCTTTCTCGCAAACCAACGGTCGCGGAAGAGACACAACTGTCGAAACTACTCTCTGAAACACCGGCAGCAGAAAAACGGCAGGCGATCGAAGATCTGTTCTGGGGAGTACTCAGCAGCCGCGAGTTTCTATTTAATCACTAATTTCAGAATCGACTCCCTAATATAAAACAGTTTATCTATACAACTGACTTGAGGTCATTGATGTTACACTTTCTGACAAAATCTATTCTGTTTTTTTCGCTGATACTGGTGATCGGACAAACCGATACACTGCAGGCAGCAGAAACACAATTGAACTATTCAAAACAGATTGCTCCCCTGTTCCGAAAATATTGTGAAAGCTGTCATAACGTCGATGACCCCGAAGGTAAATTTGCCATTGATTCTTACAGCAGCCTGCTCAAAGGGGGAAAGCATGGTCCAGCTCTACTTCCCGGTGACAGTAAGAGCAGCCGTCTGATTCGGATGGTCAAAGGCGAAGCCAAACCAGTCATGCCTCCAGAAGACAGTGGTGAGAAATTAAATCCCGAGGAAATCGCATTACTGGTCGAGTGGATTGATCAGGGCGCCAAAGGTCCTTCAGGCAAAGAGCCAGCACGGATGAAATTAACGGTCCCTGAGATTAAGCCCACAAAATCAGTTAACAGACCCATCGATTTTCTTGCCTGGTCAGCAGCGAATGATTTGATTGCCGTCGCACGTTTTGCAGAAGTACAAATCACATCAGGCAACACAAACAAGATCATTCATACTCTAAAAGGACTTCCCGGCAAGGTGAATTCCGTGCGATTCAGTTCTGATGGGAAATGGTTGATTACCTCTTCCGGAACGACCGGAGTATTCGGGCAGGCGGCGATCTGGGATGTTTCGACTGGCAAAAAGTTGAAAGAATTTGTCGGCCATCGCGATGTCTTATATGCAGCGCAAATCAGCCCGGATAAAAAGTGGTTGGCAACTGGCAGCTATGACCAGCGCATCATTTTATGGGATGTGGCGTCGGGTAAAATCGTTCGACAATTAACGGGGCACAACGGTGCGATTTTTGATTTAGCTTTCAGCCCAGACAGTACGACACTCGCCAGTGCCTCCGCCGATGCAACCATCAAGGTCTGGCAGGTCTCCACGGGAAACCGTCTTGACACACTCAGCCAGCCTCTCAAAGAACAGGTTTGTGTCTCTTTTAGTCCGGACGGTAATTATATTCTGGCAACGGGTGCAGACCATCGTATCCGTAAATGGAAATTTGTTTCCCGAAAATCAGCGAAAATCAATCCTCTGGTTCATGCCAGTTTTGCTCATGAAAACCCAATCATTCAATTTATTTTTTCGCCTGACAATAAACTGCTGGCATCAATCTCTGATGATCGTTCTCTTAAAATCTGGGATTCAAATCGGATTCAACTGCTGCATGTCCAAGAAGATCTCCCTGCAATCCCAACCTCAGTTGCATTTTCGCCTGACTCTCAGATGGCACTTGTCGGGTTCAGTAATGGGCTCTTACAGCGTTATCCGCTCCCATCAAAACTTTCTGCAACAGTAGAGAAACCGAGTGTGATGACTAGAACTCCGCAATCAGTTTCTCACTCGAATGTAATCGTCAAACCAGTTCAAATCAAAGAGACTGAGCCTAATAACCAACCTTCTGAGGCCACAGTCCTGACTTCGCCATCTGTTGTTGCCAGCGGTTTGATACAGTCTACACAAACAAGACAAACAGACGTTGACCTGTATCGTTTTGAATCGAAAGTGGGAGAAGAATGGTACATCGAAACGAATGCCGCTCGTAAGAAATCGAAATTGGATTCGAAAATTGAAGTTCTCGATGCAGATGGGAAACAGATTCCCCGAGTATTACTGCGAGCTGTCCGCGATTCCTATTTTACGTTTCGCGGAAAAGATTCGAATATTTTGAATGATTTTCGAATTCATAACTGGAAGGAAATGGAGCTAAACGAATATCTCTATGCAAATGGTGAAATCGTTAAACTCTGGCTCTATCCCCGTGGACCAGACTCTGGATTCAACGTCTACCCTGGCACTGGCGGTAAGCGTTATACTTATTTTGGTACCAGTCCGATTACTCACGCCTTGCATGAACCCTGTTATATCGTTGAGCCACATCCAATCGGAACTGAATTGCCGCCGAATGGCCTGCCTAACTTCACTGTTTATTATGAAAACAATGATGATGGGCGCAGGGAGCTGGGTGATGACAGCCGTTTGATTTTTAAAGCTCCGAAGACTGGCGTGTATTTTGTGCGAGTTTCTGATGTACGTGGATTTCAGGGAAAAGAGTTTCATTACGATTTGACAGTCCGTCCCAGAAAACCGGACTTCAAAGTAACACTCCGGGGAGCTAACCCTAGAGTGAACGCGGGTAGTGGAAAAGAAATTGAAGTCGTTGCGCAGCGGATTGATGGTTTCCAGGGACCAATCCAGGTTGATATCACAGGAGTTCCCAGGGGATTGCACGTCACCAGCCCGATTATCATTCAAGCGGGTCACGATCGCGCATATGGACTAATTACTGCTGATTCGTTTACAGGTACAGCAGGTAATCCTGATGCAGTTGTCGCTCTCAAACCCACTCGAGAGAATCAACCAATCCATGTCACAGCCACAGCGAAAATTGGCGGGATCCAAAGAACGCACAACGTCAATTCCCTGGGAAGAATCCAGCTATTGGAAAAACCTAAATTACTCGTCAGAATTGCACCTCAAAATACAAAGAGAATTAAGGTAATCGATTCCAATCTGGAACGCATCCCGGAAAAACCATTGGAGTTGACAATTCACCCTGGTGAAACCATCGCGGCCAAAGTCCTGCTGTTGCGGAACGGATATAGTGGAGTGGTCAGTTTTGGACGTGAGTATGCCGGACGAAATCTGCCGCATGGCGTCTATGTAGATAACATCGGTCTGAACGGACTACTTCTCCTGGACAATATGAATGAACGAACCTTTTATCTGACAGCCGCGAAATGGGTTCCGGAAACAACGCGCTTATTTCATATCCAGGCAGCCCAGGAAGGGAAACAAACTTCGATCCCTGTTCTGCTGCATGTGAAACACAAAGAGAAGCTGGCTTCGAAATCTCAATAATGAGCTGTCATTACCGTTTCGAGGCTGTTCAGGATCGTGAAGGATTCGAAGTCAAGTCTGGCATGGGAGCATGTGGATAGTTGGCAGGTTGATACTGAATTGACAGTTCGGGAGTCATCAGCCGTTTTCCATTTTGAATTCTTGAGGTCAAAGCGCGGTCAAGAATACCACCAGTTAACAGCGTTCGCTCGACGGGATACGTTGGACGACCGGTGTGTATCATTCGCTCAATGCCTTTCAAAAGGTAAGCAAAATGGGGATGACTGGGTTCGGTACGCTCTTCAAATTGAGTGGCAATCGGTTGCTGCCCTTTGAGTTTGAGGGCCACTGAAGTACGGTTGACGGACTGCAGCATGAACTGAATTCCCAAAAATCCGTCATGATACTTGAACAGAAATAATGCTGCGTCGGGGTCTTTACGAATATCAGTATTGTCCAGTTTCGGCACCGCGGCAAGTGCCGCGGTGAACAGGTTTTTGGGGACGATGCCTTCATCCAGGGCTTTCCACATTGCATCGCCTTCGAGGTATTGCACCCATTTCACACCCTTTTCGGCACCACGACGTTGCTCGACCAGACATTGATAACATTCGAGTGCATGAATGCCATAGATATCAAGTCCGGAGTAACCAATTCCCACGGCTGCCTCGATTTCAGAACCAGGCGGAAGATTGATCTCGGGTTTACGATAAGTCAGTGGTAGCGACGACCCGGCCATGAAAGGAACCTGCATCTTCCGGGCACGATCATAAATCCATTTCCCATCTGACCAGACGGGTCCCAGATGTTTGTCATTGAAAACCGGAACAACGCGGTTGTACTTTTCAAAGGTGTCAGTGATCTCTTTAAAAAAACGGCGACGAGGATAGAGTTGCTGCTCTTTTTCGTTAAAGGGATAGTCGCCGTGCTCACCAATACTGATCACACCGTCCACGGGGATATGGTCACCTCCGACAGTGACTGCTCTTTCGATCGTATCGAAAATGGGCACATTGTACTTAGCGGCCATCTGACGGGAGATATCAAGATCGGAAAATTGATCTACATACAATGATTCCAACTTCAAAGCTGGCCCTGTCCCGCCGTCTTGCTTCCATCCCTCCAGAATTTTTCCAACCAATACATCAGCGTGTGTCCCCGGCTCATAGATCGACACGATAGCGGCGACAGACTTTGTTTTAACTGGCTCTTCCGAGTTCGCTTTGGCGCGCTGCGCCGTAGCACCACAGGCGATGACTGCTGCATTGGTGAGCCAGTCCCTGCGAGTGATGTTATTTGAGTATATCATTGTGTCACTTTGTAAAAATGAATTGTAGCTCAGCGGTTAGACGGTACAAGCGGATCTACTCCCCTGGCTTCTCTCGAGAAGTAATGCCAAAGGTTAATTTTGCTTCTGAAACAGTTCATGATCAGGATTCCCGCCTGATCTCAAATAGGCCAGTAAATCCAATGCCTCTTCTTTGGTCAATGTGTCGACAAGTCCCGTTGGCATCATCGATGCCTTGGAAGGCATCATTTCATCAATCGTGTCTCGGTTCACTACAGTCAGATTACTGGGTTGAGTCATATCGGTCAGTACCATCATATTTTTTCCACTGAGGTTAATGACGCGTCCATTGACAACACGGCCATCATCCAGGGCAAACATTGTTGATGCATATTGATCGGAAATCACTTTGGAAGGTTCGACAATAGACTCCAGCAGATTCTGAGCATTGAAGCGTCCTCCGGCGCCTGTCAGATCGGGTCCAATTGTCCCGCCTTCTCCCGCAAAACGATGACATTTGAAGCAGGCTCCCGCGGCAAACATTTCACGCCCTCGTTGAAAATTGCGCTGATTTTTATCAGCATTAACTGCACTCAACAATTCTCCCACAGTCCACTTCTTGACGATAGACCTTGGAGGCCCTTCTGCAATCGGCACTGCTTTTTCCAGATTGACATCCAGAATTGGCTTGAGCGTTTCTTTTTCCTGATCGGAAAGTGTCTTGATAGCTTCCGCACGAATATTCACGAGAAACTTATTGAATGACATACCCCCTTTATGAGCCATCGATTTCAAATACCACTTGAAGTATTTCTTGCGCAGATCATCATTCCAGCCAACTGAAATACTGCTGAGAACTTTGGCATAATGAATTTGCTCTTCCTGAGTCAAAGCATTGTTTTGCAACTTGAGCGTTCTCTCGATGACTTTGGGAGCATTCAGGTAAGTCAATACTCGACTTAACTCACGATTCATAAATGAATTTTGAGATGGATATGCTTTATTGATTTGAGCAAGAATATTAAGACGTTCCAAATCGGTCGGTTTTCCCAATCGAATAAAAACTAACTGATACAGCCGCAACAAATCCTTCTTCTGCGTTTCAGA
This sequence comes from Planctomycetota bacterium, assembly GCA_022600195.1. Lineage (GTDB taxonomy): Bacteria > Planctomycetota > Planctomycetia > Planctomycetales > Planctomycetaceae > Gimesia. The sequence goes on along the minus strand of JAHZKX010000084.1, from coordinate 90,241 downwards.
GAGTGCCTTCCAGTCAATATTTTTCAAAGTATTCAACAAGGGAGTTTTGAATGTTGGCGTACCATTTCTTGCTAAAGCAATTCCAGACGTAATCAGTGTAGTTGGATCTTTTTCAAACAAAACACAATTCTGCCATTGTTCGACGGGTTGGTGTTCGAGTGCAATTCGAGCTGCATATCGAATGTGCCGATCTTTATGACCCAGAAATTGCCAGATAGAATAAATAGCTGTTTCTGACTGCTTTCCGTGAAATTCTTCCAGATCACGACGCAGTTCTCGTAATCTTGCCATACCATCCGGTACAGGTTGAACAGGATCTGTTGATTCCTTACCTGTATAAGTAATACGGTACAGACCCGACTGCGTTTTTCTGCCACCAATCGTAAAATAAAATGCGCCATCGAGAGGATTAACGACTAAATCTGTCGCCGGCAGAGGTGTCGCAGAGGCAAATTTTTCATAAGTGGCTACATAAGAGGCCCCTTGTGGCTTCATATGTACTGCGTAAATAATTCCATAACTCCAGTCAGAAATAAACAACGATTTTTGATACTTGGCCGGAAACTTTGTGCCCGTTCCAAATACAATCCCGGTGGGGGAACCTTGACCTATATTTACGATAGCTGGCAGACTGTCTGGATAATAATCGGGCCATTTACCTGTTCCGGAACGCCAGCCGAATTCACTACCACTGGTGACATGATTGACACGCGTGGGGCGATACCAGGGAGATCCCACATCCCACTCCATGTCGGCATCATACGTAAACAGTTCTCCTTCGGGGTTGAAGGCGATATCGTATTCGTTTCGAAATCCGATGCTTACTACTTCAAATTCCTTTCCCTCAGGATCGGTTCGACAGATCCAACCACCGGGGGCCAGTTTTCCGGCGGCATGACCGCGGGCGTCCCACAAACGTGGCAGCAATAAATCTTCACTCCAATTACGCGGCACTACTGATTTTTCAGGTGCAGGCAAGTCCGTATGATTGCCGGCAGCAATGTAAAGTGATTTCTTATCAGGCGAGAGAATAATGGCATGCGGACCATGTTCGCCGCCCCCTTTGATTTCTCTCAGAAATTTCACTTCATCAAACTGATCATCACCATTCGTATCTTTCAGACGATATAATCCGGAAGGCCGTTTTTTGCCACCATTTACAACTGCATACAAACTGTCAAACGCATAGAGCAAACCATGAGCCATTCCCATATCGACAGACATTTGTTCCACTCGAGTATCGTTTGTTTTGGATCCAATTTTGGAAGGCGTGATACGAAAGAGATCCCCATACTGATCTGAGGCAATCAAACGCCCTTTGGGGTCAATCGTCATACTGACCCAGGAGCCTTGCTCATCCGTGGGTACGGAATAGAGTAATTCCACCTTGAAATCTTTTAATAATTTGATTTGATCAACGGGAGTTGCCGTTGCAGAAGGAGGGGCTTCTGAATTTTCCAGAGTGATTGATTCAATCTCAACCAGACCTTTCTGGCTTGCTGGGTCAATTCTCAAGCCTGTCATTTCTGAGTCCGCATAAAATTCAAAAGCCAGATTCTGCCATTTGTTTTGGGAGCTTTTGATTTGAATTTTTTGAGAACGTGCATCTGAGTAGGTGTTTTGTTTTTGAGTTTTCCAGTAAATTTCGCCTTTTTGATTTTGAGCAGACCGCACACGAATCTTTAACTTCTTCCAGCCAGCAGGTGATTTGAGATCTCGACCAAAGTGTGGGTCTTTTCCTGTGCTGATCACCTGCAATACATTCTCTTTGACGGCGAGATTACAAGCATTGTAGGCTTTCCAACCATGATCACTGTTTGCGAACGTCCATACCTGAGTGTTACTGGAATCATTCGCCAACAATGGTAGAGAAACCAGTACCGCACAAATGATAATACACAGCATTTTGAAAGTTTGAATCACGTTGCTGCCTCTGCTCAATGTTAGATTGAAATGTGATCAGTTTGAATTGAATTTGGTGATAATGAACCGGTAATATTGAGAATAATCAATGCGTGGTATTACATGCCAGCTTATAATCACACAGAAAGGGTTTGCTGTTTTTAAACTGAACAATGGGTTAATCATCAGGTCTTTTATAATAGCAGGTAGTTAAACCCTTGAAAACTGGATCAGATTCATTTTTATTTTTTGATTTCCGTTATGTAAGCTCGATATTTCTACGAAATCATTGCATCATATAAGTGAAGAAATCGTGATTTCATATCTAATACTCACAATAAATTTCCGAACCACATACAATCTAGGAGCCTCACTTAATGACCTGTCGCAAACTGATTCGGAACTGCACGCTTTTTATAACAATACTAAGTATCTCGATAGCTGTCCCTGGCTGTAATCAGGACAAGAAAATCACGACTTCCGAGACGTCAGGCTCGAAATCTGAGAAGAAAAAAACGGTTGCTTATGTCACTAACGGGATCGCATCGTTTTGGGTGATTGCTCAAAAGGGCGCAGAAAAAGCAGGAACAGACCTGGATGTCAATGTGGAAGTGAGAATGCCACCTAAAGGGGTGAGTGATCAGAAACGTATGGTTCAGGAATTACTGGCTCAAGGTGTTGACGGAATTGCCATTAGTCCTATTGACCCGGATAACCAAAACGATCTCCTACAGGAAATCGCTGATAACTCAATTCTCATTACACAAGACTCAGATGCTCCTGAAAGCCCGCGTCAATGCTATATCGGAATGGACAACTACAAAGCGGGACGCATGTGTGGCGAACTGGTTAAGGAAGCCCTGCCCGATGGAGGTGAGATTATGTTATTTGTCGGACGTCTTGGTCAGGCAAATGCCCGTCTGCGAAGGCAAGGTGTCATCGATGAAGTGATGGGACGTTCGGATGATAATACACGCTATGATAAACCAGGCGAGCCAATCAAAAACGACAAATATACGATTCTGGACACGCGTCTGGATGACTTTGATTTTCCGCAAGCTAAAGCAAACGCACAGGATGCGATTGCAAAGTATCCAAATCTTAAATGTATGGTTGGCCTGTTTGCCTATAATCCTCCATTATGCTTAGAGGCGATTCGTGACGCGGGAAAACTGAATGAGATTAAAGTGGTTTCGTTTGACGAAGAAGGCCCCAGCCTGCAAGGAATTATTGATGGAACCGTTGTGGGAACTGTTGTACAAAACCCTTATCAATATGGCTATGAATCAGTCCGAGTTCTGAAAGCGCTTGCGGAGGGAGACAAATCGGTCATCCCCGAAAACAAAATCATCCACATCCCCGCCCGAAAAATCACGAAAAAGAATGTGAAAGAATTCTGGGCAGAACTAAAGTCGCTGGTCGATGATGTAGATCAAAAAGAGGAAGGCAAAGCCAAGAGCGAAAAAGAAGCATCCAAGCCTGCAGACGACAGCAAAACTACAGAGAAGAAGAAAGCCGCAAAGTCGGATGAGTAATTCCAATTTGACTCATTCCACTCCACTTCTGGAAGTGCAAAATATCACGAAACAGTTCCCGGGAGTGAAAGCACTAAATCGGGTCAGTCTGACATTAAACAAAGGCGAAGTGCTGGCAGTCATTGGCGAGAATGGTGCTGGCAAGAGTACGCTGATGAAAATCCTGGCGGGTGTACAAACACCCGATTCAGGAACCTTGCTGATCAATGGGAACAAGGTTCCGATTTTAAATGTCGAAGAAGCTCTCAATCACGGTATCGCATTAATTCACCAGGAATTAAATCTTTCTGAGAATCTGGACATCGCTGCCAATATTTATTTAGGACGCGAACCGACTACCTGCGGAATTATAAATCAAAAGCAAACATATATTGAATCAGAAAAACACCTGAAGCAGGTTGGTCTCAAACTCTCTCCCCATACTCTAGTGGGCAACCTTACCGTTGGTCAGCAGCAAATGGTCGAAATTGCCAAAGCTCTGTCGATCAAGGCGCGTATACTTATCATGGATGAACCGACTTCGTCCCTGTCTCTTCATGAATCCGAAGCACTTTTTTCAGTCATTCGAGAATTGAAAGCACAAGGGGTCAGTATCATCTATATTTCACATCGTCTTGGTGAAGTAAATGAACTGGCTGACCGTGTGGTAGTACTTCGAGATGGTGAAAATGCTGGAGATCTGGATCGTGATTCGATCTCACACGATCAAATGGTTCAGATGATGGTAGGTCGTGCTGTATCACAGTTTTTCCCACATACTTCGCACGAACCTGGTGAAGTGGTACTTGAAGTGAAACACCTTCGCACACCTGCAAACCCAAAGCACCAGATTAGTTTTGCGTTGAAAAGAAATGAAATAGTCGGGATCTCTGGTTTGGTCGGTGCCGGAAGAACAGAATTAATGCAGGTTCTATTCGGAATCGATGCGCTCCGTAGCGGGTCAATTTCTGTAAATGGTCAGCAGATTCATATTCAATCTTCCAAAGATGCCATTAAAGCAGGTCTGGCTCTCGTTCCTGAAGATCGGAAATTACAGGGACTGATTCTGGAAATGGCTGTGCGAGAAAACATGAGTCTAGCCAGCGTTTCTCGCGACCAGGGACCACTGGGCATCATTAATTTTTTGAAAGAGCGAAACCTCACGGCAGAAATGATTTCTGCACTGAATATCAAAACGCCGAATGACCGCCAGATTGTTCAATTTTTATCGGGTGGAAACCAGCAAAAAGTCGTGTTAGGAAAATGGCTGGCAATGCACCCTGCTGTCTTGCTGCTGGATGAGCCAACACGCGGCGTTGATGTGGGGGCGAAGGAAGAAATTTATCACTTAATGGTTGAACTGGCATCCAAAGGGATGGCAATTTTATTCGTCAGTAGTGACTTGGAAGAAATCCTCGGTATTTCTGATCGTGTTCTGGTGATGCATGAAGGCCAATTAACGGGAGAACTCTCTCGTGAAGACATGAGTGAAGAAGCGATTATGCAACTTGCGACCGGTCAAACTCATAAAACAGTAGTCACCTAAGTTCACTACTACAATCTAAAATAAAAATCATTTTAAGAATTCAAATCATGAAGAAAGTATTGGGTATATTAATTTTGTTAATTGTTGTGTGTTTTGTCACAGCAGTTTCGAACGAGAATTTTTTCTCGGCTTACAATATGCAGAATGTGATTCGATTAACTTCATTGTTCGGTATCATCAGTATTGGTGTTGCTTTTGTAATCATTTCCGGAGGAATCGATCTTTCGATTGGTTCAGTCATTTGTCTGGTTGGCAGTTTACTGCCCTATCTCTTAGTGGAACACGGGTTCTCAGTACCCGCTGCACTGCTCCTGGTCGGTACAATCTCGATTGCCATCGGTTTGTTTCATGGTTTATTGATTACAAAATTAAAACTTCAACCATTTGTCGTGACGCTTTGTGGACTACTCATTTACAGAGGAATTGCCAGAGGCATTACCCAGGATGAGACTCAAGGATTTGGAACTGCTTACAAGGGATTACGATATCTGGCTACCGGAAAAATCGACCTGCCGTTCATTGAAGGGTTCAAACTTCCTGTTCCCTTTCTGATTATGCTTGGTCTGGCGATTGTTGCTGCATTCTTTTTGAACAAAACCATTTTTGGTCGCTACCTGAAGGCGATTGGAAATAATGAAGCAGCCGCACGCTATTCGGGCATTAAAACTGACCGTGTTGTAATAATGTCTTATGTCATCTGCTCTTTTCTGGCTGGCGTGGGAGGAGTCTTATTTGCGTTGGATATCAACTCGGTACAACCAGAGGGAATTGGCAATTTTTATGAGCTATACGCCATTGCAGCAGCCGTTCTGGGAGGCTGTAGTATTCGTGGGGGAGAAGGTAGTATCCTGGGAGTCGTCATCGGTGCAGCATTGATGCGAGTACTCCGCAATTCCATTACCATGCTGGGGATTCCCTCCCAACTGGAATTTGCTATCATTGGAGTTGTGATCTTAATCGGAGTCATCACAGATGAGCTTGTGAAACGATACGCAATACAACGTCGGGCGACTCAGCAAGCCAAACAGAACGCAGAATAGTTTCTCTCATTATTGCATGGAATAATCGCATGATAACGTATGAATATTTTTGTGAGACCAACGGTCAAACGGTCGAAGTCAGCCATCGCATGCAGGAATCCCTGAAAAACTGGGGAGAGCTCTGTGATAAAGCAGGAATTCCTCTGGCAGATACACCTGCCTCGACCCCCATTGAACGATTAATTTCGGGAGGTCTGTTATTTATCGGGGAAAGTTCAAACAAAAAGTCCGAACTCCCCATTGCTGACCCTGGCTGTGGCCGTTCCAACTGCTGCCGCCACTAACTAACCTGCCAAATCTCAGCGATCCCAATATATTTTTTCTGTCGATACTAAAGGTTGATTGTGTCTGTTTCCCGCATCAAAAATGGAACGATTTATGATCCTGCAAACGGGATAAACGGAGATGTACGTGATTTGTGGATTCAGGATGGAAAGATCATCCCCACTCCGCCAAACGCAGATACATTTTCGGGTAAAACACTGGATGCCGCCGGTTATGTAGTGATGCCAGGTGGCATTGATATGCATTGTCATATTGCCGGTCCGAAGGTGAATGCAGGGCGCAAAATGACGCCCGAACTGAAACGCAACGCGCCCCCCATCTATCGTAGCGAGCATACGCGATCGGGAACGGGTGGTGTCGTACCCAGTACTTTTGCCACCGGATATCTATTTGCAAGCATCGGGTACACAACAGCTATGGATGCGGCTATTCCCGGTTTGCACGCACGACACGCTCATGAAGAACTGCAAGACACGCCAATTCTGGATAAGGGTTTCTATCTGCTGTTCGGGAACAATCATTTCGTAATGAAGCATTTACGGAATCAGGATCAGAACTCTCTGGACGCGTATTGTGCCTGGCTTCTGGAATCGGCTAAAGGGTACACGATTAAAATCGTGAATCCGGGAGGCGTTGAAGACTGGAAACAAATCAGCCGTAAATCGATCAAGGAATTAGATTCTCCCGTACAAAACTTCGGAGTCACTCCACGAGAGATTGTACGAGGCCTGGCTGGTGCAGCAGATCGACTAAAGCTACCTCATTCAGTGCATATCCATTGCAATAATCTGGGAATTCCTGGTAACTGGAAAACCACATTGAACACTATGGAATCGCTGGAAGGTCACCGCGGGCATCTGGCTCATGTCCAGTTTCACTCTTATGACGGCGATCCAAATGACCCCACGAGTTTTTCCTCTGCCACTCAAAAACTCGTAGAGTATGTTAATTCACACGAAAACATTACCGTCGATGTTGGGCATATCAACCCGGGATCAACGCTCTCCATGACAGGCGACACTCCCTTCAGTCAGTTTTTGCATCACATCAACCGTAATAAATGGTATACCGCAGATTGTGAACTGGAAAGCAGTTGTGGCGTGATCCCGATTGAGTATCGCCCTCAACGCAGTCTAATTAATGCCGTCCAATGGGCTATTGCTTTGGAATGGTATCTGCTTATGGAAGATCCCTGGCGGGTGATCATGACCAGCGATCATCCAAATGGTGGCGCCTTTTATCATTATCCGGAAATCATCTATTTACTGATGGATAAGAATTTTCGACAGGAGTTTCTATCACAGATGCCGGTGGAGATTCACGAGAGAAGTGTACTGGCTGACCTTGAGCGAGAATACTCACTCTATGAAATCGCCATCATCACACGAGCAGCCCCAGCACGAGTTCTGGGCATGAAGAACAAAGGACATCTTGGTGTCGGAGCAGACGCTGATATTACGATCTACGCTCCTCAACAAAACCGTCAGGAAATGTTTGAACGTCCTCGCTGGGTTTACAAGGACGGGCTGATGGTCGTTGAAGATGGAGAAATCCAGGCACACCAGTTCGGCAGGACTTTCTACACAGCCCCAGACTTTGATGAAGAATTTTTGCCGCACATCAAAGACTGGTTTGATGAGAGTTACTCGATTCAATTTCGCAATTATCAGATTGAGAAACAGGATCTTCCTCAAGCAGAAGAAGTCACGTGTGAACTACTTTAACCCTCCTGGTTAGAAAAAAGTTCAAAATAGAAAACATATTATGAACTGGGATCAAATTGTCCAACGCCATTATCCGAATGCAGTAACATGCACTCAGGTTGCAGAAGAAAATCTGAATTATATCGAGCAGGAACTGGGTGGAGATCGTCGCACAACATTACTGGCCAGCTCTCGTTGCGCGGACGATCTGGTTGCTACAAATCAAACCTTAAATCAGGAATTTGATGGCCCTTTTCACTTAGGTGGGTTAGCTGGCTTTCCTTTTACTGGTAAAACCGGAATGACCGCGTATGCAAATCACATCCATGAAGGGGGGACGGCATTTATTTTGTATGGCCCCCATATAGGAATCGCCGCCGATGGCAGAATGGGAAAAATGCTGCGTCCCGGTCAATCCCGATGCACGTCTACTTGTGGAGCGCTAGTGGGTGCCGTGACTCAAATTGAGTCAGGCCGTGCTCCTGCCAGTTCATATGATGATTTTCAACAGCCACAAATCATTAAAATGTTGAGTCCTTATCAGGGTCGCATTTTTTCAGCCTCTTCGCCAATTCAAGAAGCGACACTGATCTGTTATGAACTTATTCACGAACAGGTCAATCAAATCTTAGATGCCACCATCAACGAGTTTTCGTGTAAACGAATTGTGCTGGTGGGGGGCATCCTGATCAATACCGATGTCGGCGCGGAAGATTATATGACCGTTGAAAATAGTGAGTATATTGATCTGTAGCCGCTTTTATGTGGTCTCAAATGATCTCATTTAGAAGAAGGAACACTCGTGACAAATTCGGAAGCTGCCAAAATTGGAATTGTGACTGTGTCCGACCGTGCCAGCCGCGGTGAATATGAAGATCGAGGTGGTCCAGCGATTGAGGATTATCTTGGGGAAGTCCTAGCCAGCAACTGGATTCCCGTTGCCCGCGTCATTCCGGACGAGCTTTCCACGATCACTGAAACATTAATAGAACTCAGCGATCAACAGCAATGCTGCTTGATTGTCACCACCGGCGGAACCGGGCCGGCGAAAAGAGATATTACTCCCGAAGCGACATTAGCCGTTGCTGAAAAAGAGATGCCAGGCTTTGGTGAATTAATGCGAAAAGTCTCATTGGAAAAAGTCGCAACAGCCATTCTTTCCCGCCAGACTGCCGTCATTCGTGGCAGCTCGCTGATTGTCAATCTTCCAGGGCAACCTAAAGCAATTCAGGAATGTCTGGATGCCGTTTTCCCTGCAATTCCGTATTGCATCGATTTACTGGAAGGCCCTTACCTGGAAACCAATGCAGATCGACTGGTTGCATTTCGCCCCAAAAAGAAATAGGCGCAGCAAAACAGGAGCAGCCACTTTCATAACTGCTCCTGTTTCATTTGGCTCGATTTCAGTTTTCAACCAGACTGGAACGAGACTCTTCATAGGTTTCCAGTCGAACCGGCTTAATATCAAACTTGGGATTTTGTCCCATAAAACGAACGGGATTATTATGGAAGATTTCAATGGCATCTTGGACAGAGTAGCCTCTGGCCCGGTATTGAACAATACACTCCTGTAACGTAAAGGGATCACTGGGTCCCCAGTCGGCAGACGAGTTCACTAAGATCCGCTCGTGCCCATATATTTCGAGCATATCGACTGCTCGTTTGGGGGTACACTTCGTGATGGGGTACAAAGTAAAACCAACCCAATAACCAGCCTCCAGGGGTTCTCGAATTGTGTGCTCTTCCACATGATCAATCCAGACCCGTTCCGGGTTCACATTCATATGTGACAACACTTCCAATGTCCGCTTTGTTCCACGAACTTTATCCTGCAGGTGAGGAGTATGAATCAAAATCAACTGGTCATACTTGATAGCCTGCTCTACTTGCGCTTCAAAAATTTCTTCTTCATTCTTCGTTGTTTTATGAAAGCCGATTTCTCCGATACCAAGAACGGTTGGCTTTTTGAAGAATTCAGGCATCTGCTTGAGGACTTCGTGGCTTAGTTCCGGGTTTTCTGCTTCTTTAGGATTTACGCCAACCCAACAGTAATGCTTGATTCCATAATCGGCAGCGCGAGTCGGTTCAAACTCACTGATCTGACGAAAGTAGTCAATAAATGTTTCTGGATATAAGCGATCAAATCCAGCCCAGAACGCGGGTTCCGCAACGGCGACAACGCCGGACATTGCCATGCGTTCGTAATCCTGTGCGGTTCGAGCAATCGCGTGATAATGTGGTTGAATGATTTGCATGATTGTCTCACTGATTATTCAATTGTACGAGTGGGTAAAGAATGTCAATTCACTTAATCTAAGTCTGAAAAAAGCAATAATAATCGTTCTGCTCGATTCGGCAGATGGCTTTCTTCTGTCAAGATTCCCAGCGCCTGCTTCAATAACTCGAGACGGGAATCGTTAAACTTACCAGTATTCTCTTCGTGATCAGATGCACGATCAACGCGATCAAAAGCCGCACCAAGTTCCACGAGGGAACAGCGGGCTTCGAGGTACTCCCGATCCAAAACCTGTAAAGCTGTTTGCATCATTAAAACCTTTCGGATTTTTCTGCTTAAATAAGATCCGTCATGATAGAAATTGTCTCCATTTCCATTATATAACCTACATCGGTACTTCCAACTGTTGCAACTGAGTTCAACTCACATTCAGCAAATCTGGAGACAGAAATTCAGTATATGCGGCCTATTTGGACTAAATAAACAAAGAAAATTCAGGGGAATTGTGGGCTACCCCCTGGTTTTGCTGAAATTACTGATGATTTAAGAGATGGGTCAAAATAACTGCTCGATTTTCCCCTTTGCATTCCTTGGTAAATTTGTAGCGATAAGCGGGTTTGAACCCAAACCGAGCGTAATACAGGGGATCTCCCAGACCGATTACGAAAGCCCGATTGAGGCTCTGCAGACCGTTCAGCCCCGCTTGAACGAGGGCACTTCCTGCTTCTGGTGATTGACCAAAGGCAAGTTCGTGAACTTCCCTGATCGAGATGAAATCGCTCGGTTCATCCTGTCGCATACGCCAGATTACTTTGTCTCAGAGGATTCTTGCGTTGATGATTCTGAATTCAAAAACGCTTCCAATTGGTTCAACTGGCGTTGCATTTCTGTCAGATAATCTCCCTGCGACGGTTTCACCGTGAGTGGATCCAAAACAATTGAAGACACACCACGTTGCTGCAGCTCGTTCAAATATTTTTTGTCAGGTTTTTGTTCCCATAACATGAGGGAAACTTTATGTTGCTTCTGTATCATTTTAATTTTTTCCCAAGTATTTTCATTGGGTACGGCATTCTTTTTCCAGTGTAAATGATGAACCTTCCAATCGGTACGTCGCGTGAGATATTGATAAACGGGACGCTGAGAAAACCAATGCAGACCGGGATAATTGGATCGAAGCTGATCCAGTTTTTGATTCAGTGGTTCTAAAGAATTCTTTAACTTTTTGAGGTTCGCTGTGATACTTTCTTTTTCCCGGGGAAGTAACTGTATCAGTTTTTTTCCAATCGCATCCGCTTGCCTGGCCAATAGTGCTGGATCAAGCCAGAAAAACGCAACTGTTCCTGCATGCGAATGCGCACCCCCAGAACCATGACTGTGCACCTCAAAGTCGGGAACGGTAATCAAATCCTGTTTCAAAAAAAGAGAGGTTTTCAACACTTTGGAACGGGGAAGAGACAGTTTTTTGACCCAGTCGGCAAAATTGGCTCCATTGGTAACAATCAGATCCGCTTCTTGAATCGTTTGAATTATCTCATCATCGGGAAACCAGGTTTCGGGATCAGCCCCTGGGGGTACTGGATTAAGAACCTTGACATCGGGCCCCACAAGTGATTTTACAATAAACTCCAGCGGATAATTGACCACAACGATAACCGGTGGCTGTTTTTCTTCTGCAAGCTTGTTTTCCTGCTGTGGTTTTTGCTGGCAGGCATATAACAAAGTCATTGAAAACAAAGCCACAATAAAATAGATACGATGCATATTCCTATATCACTAAATAAATAGAATTTTAATAATTTGATACGCATAAATTCGACAGATCACAGTAAGAACCAGCACAATGAACAAACTGACCAGCACAATGAAAAGCATTTCTGTCAATTGCAGTTTCCAGATAGTTGAACGACTGCAACCCAATTGAAACATGGTCTGCCGTTCCCGTCTTCTTAAACGCAGTGAAAGCAGAAAAACGAGACACAGCAGCAAACCCACTGAAACAGATACCAGAAATGTATTCATGTCAAATAACTGTTTGACGCGAAACACCATTTCCATTAACTCATTAACAATTTCTATTGGTCGAATCAGCTGCAATACTGAAGTATCTGAATCATACATCCCCAACAATAACACTTCAGATTTTTTATCGAAGGGCACTACTATTATCGATGTAACAGGAAATGTTTCTGCATTGCCGTGAAAATGAAACGATGTTATGTTTTTCTCGGTCACTTCATTGAATTGTGGAACAGCGGCATTCGCTATCGTTGTCGAACCTTCCTGCTTCAAGACAAGATCTTTATTCGTTGCCGCATTGATTTTCTGATGCCCATGTCCAATCCCCGAGATAATCCATTCAGTATGTAAATCGACGAAGACGGCATCATCATCCGCAGAGCCCGATTTTTCCAATACACCCACCACACGCATTTTGAGCGGATAAGTTCCCGACAGATCAAATACATTTAAAGGATCCGACATCAGTTGGTCTCCGGGAGACAACTGTAAGTTTTCAGCCACATTGGCTCCGATCACACAATCTCCCAATCGTTTTAGATTGGCCCCCTTTGACATCACCAGTTTTCGAAATTCAAAATAATCTAAAGTGGTACCGACTACAGGGGCTCCCTGTGCAGTGAATCGGAGTACCAGGGGAACAGGAAGGGCATAACCTGTCTCCTGTATCGTCTCCACCTCAAGCATGTTTGTTGATTCCCGATCTGCCTGGTTAAAGTACATAGTTTGTAAAGCCAGATCGAACCGGCTGCCTTTGGCTCCCGCGATCAAAGGAGTAGCACGTGCTCGAGACAACAGGTCTTGTTCGAACTGGGAGATACCAAATTGCAATAAAACGGGTAGTAGCAAGGCCAGCGACACACACAGAATCAGTGTCACTGTTTTGAGTCTGTTATATGCTAAATAGCGAAATGTCAGACGAAAAATACCATTCATGCCGTTTCCACCACTTCATGAAAACATTCAATATCAATGGTACGCTCAAACTGATCCAGCAGGCTGTCATCATGCGTTACCATGATCAGCGTAGCCTTGGTCTCTGTCGCATGTTTGGTCAATAAATCGCGAATCAATTGTTTATTGACCGGATCCAGATTACCCGTAGGCTCATCTGCTAATAAAATTTGAGGTTGAGGTAACAACGCGCGACAAATGGCAACACGCTGTCGCTCTCCATGTGAGATACGATCGATTCGTGAATTCAGGTACTGATCGATCTGCATGGATTTGGTCAACTCACGGGCTCGTTCGTGAACAGCTTCATCCAGTTGTAGTGTGCCATTGATATAATACGGCAGCATAATATTTTCAAGAACATTCAGATATTCGATCAATTCAAATTCCTGAAAGACAAATCCGATTTTGGAAATGCGATACGCACGTCGTTGACTGTCATTGAGTGAATTCAGATTGATTCCGCAGGAAAGAAGCGTCCCTTGGTTGGGAATCAGAATGCCCGAAATCAAATTCAACAGTGTTGTCTTGCCACAGCCACTGGGGCCAATTACGGCGAGCTTCTCTGATTCTCTGATTTTCAAATCAGGTATATTTAACCGAAACTGTGATTTCGGATAGCTAAACTGAAGCTGTTGTATCTGAATCATCAGGAGCCCGATTCTGCTGACTGTGTTTCAGGTGGACTTTTTTCAGAACCATCCGATTCTTCGCTATTCACTTCTCTCAAGCGAGTCCGAAATGGCAATCGCTGTTCATCAAGCAATTTCATGCCAGTCAGTTTCCAGACTCCATCAACAGGTTCCAGATAAAAGAGAGCCTGATACTGATTGGTCCGTGTGTGAATGTGCCCCCAATGTTCCACCGTACCCGCAACGGTCCATGTAGACGTCACGGCGAAACCACGTTCATCCTGTGTGATTTGATTCTTCCCCTCAATGGCTGTCTCAGGCTCAATAGACTTCCATTGTACATCAGACACACGCGAGATCGCCCCCCCCTGCTCTTGCATTTTCAAACTCTGATGAATCTGACGGTACAAAGTTTCCAGAAATGCCCCATCAGCACTTTTTGCTAAGGCATCATAGATATCGCTATCCGTATGATAATCGAATGATCGGTAGATATTTTTATGCAACGTTTTAAAAACGGCTTCTGCAGTCTTTTCGGAAACTTTGGGAATTGGTTCAAACGGGCTCGAAAATGTAACGCGAGATAACGGCCAACATAATAAACTAACGATGAACAGTAAGGCGACTCCAATCAAGGTTTTCCTGCGTGATGCTTTCTTACGAAACAGACTCAGACTCAGAATAAAACACAAAAGAAACCCGATTGTACTGACGCTGGGAACTGACCAGGAAGTACGAGGCTGCAAACTGACTTCCACGGGATTCACTTCCAGATTGAATTTTCGCCCTGGATTGTTCCATTCAAACTCACTTTTCCTTTCGAGCTTGGAGAAGACCGGTCTTAAAGACTGGTCAAAAGCAAAGCACACCGATTCCACACTCCAGACACTGCGGTTAAACATATCCCAGGTCACTTTGACTTTATCTGGAGTCCCTTTGGTACTGTAAGTCAGAATGATCCCCACTCGTGCATTCGCAATGCTTACTTTTTTTTTCTCAGCGGGCCTTGCAAAGTCTGTGAAGTCGAGACCATAAAAGTCCAGTCGCGAGATGACTGGTTTCACAGAGATCCCATCAATTTCGACAGGATTCGACTTTACAAAAAACTGCTCAATGGTTTCCCTTGATGCAGTCTGCTCTTCAACTGACAAAAAATCGGGATCTTTTCGTTCCAGGGTAAAGAATGATTCCAGAGTTGCCAGTGGTATCAATATCTCATGCCGTACTTCAAAATCTTCGATATACAGAAAAGAATAGATTGTTCCATAACTGGTTATTCCCAGTGTTTCTTCGCGACGTTCCTTCAGCCACTTCTGCCAGTCGGCCTCTGATGCATCTGGTGCTAAGGGAGGATGATCCCAGTTGAATCGAATCGTCTGAGGCTCACGTGGCTTCATTGAAACTGCATAAGGAGTTTCCGACCCCTCCTGCTTCAGATTGAATTGAACCAGGGCAGGAAAACCGGCATTGGAATCAACAAGTTGTTGACTGAATGTGAGAAATTCCGGTGGTGTGGCGAGTGCATATTCAATCTGAAAAATCAGAGAAAATTGCATGAGATCGGTCATCGCGACACCCTGTGGTTTGATTGAGGAATCATCAACTGACACGACTTTCCCCTTCAATTTCTCTCCATTAATATCTCGAACCAGCAGGCGGTCTAACAGAAACTGTTTGTGTTTTTCGATGGCTTTCTTGATTTTCGCTGCTGAGATGATGTTTTCTTCATCAGGCTCCAGTTTTTGAAAGAAATAGAGATCCTCAACGTAAATCTGCATCGAAATCACAACTTTATCGCGCGTGACGTAGACATTTTCCTGACTGACTGAAATGGGATGTGCTTCGCTGGAAGCGGGAAAACAACTCACAACCAGAGTCATGCAGCAGATTAGAAAGAGCAGATGGAAAGAATCCCACCGCTGAGCGGGGCAGCTTCGCGATCTCTCGCGTTTATTATTGAAAGAATCAACTCGCTTTATCATGGCAGGATTTCGAATCAGAAAATACGTAGATCAAACTGAAAGGGGAGTTTCACAGGCAGGTTTCAATACATTTCTATACTAATTGATCGTACCGATACAGTGGATAGAATTGCAATCGTGGTCCGCTTATAAGACACTACGATTATTGATTTCACGATGATTGATAAAAAAGGGTCTACGATGGAAGAAAATCAGGAATCACCTCAGCCCGAAGCTGAAACCTCAGAAGAAGTTAGCGCAGAATCAACACGCATAGAAAAACCGAGCCTGCTTAAGCGAGCTTCACTCTGGTTTCTGGCATTCCTTCTGGCAGCCTCGGCAATGATATACCAAAGAGCCACGGGGCCG
Organism: Planctomycetota bacterium; assembly: GCA_022600195.1. Lineage (GTDB taxonomy): Bacteria > Planctomycetota > Planctomycetia > Planctomycetales > Planctomycetaceae > Gimesia. Next base: position 74,080 of record JAHZKX010000084.1, on the reverse strand, counting down.
ACTTATCCCGTCAAGATCCACGTAGTGGATGGAATCACCGCAAAACTCATTCGTACACATGAATCAACGAAGGACGCCATCGTCGAATTGCCGGCAGGATTGATTGATGATGGTAAACCATCTGGAACTCTATTTTTTAAACGATATCGCACTTCTGATGAATTTACGGCTGTTCCTATGAAATTAGAGGAAGATGAAGCCCTATACATTTTAAGAGCAGCTCTCCCCAAGCAGCCAGCGGCTGGCAAACTGGAGTATTATATCGAAGCGAACGTTTCGGGTGATAGCGGCGGGTCAAAAAGACGTTTCCCAGCACAGGCAGATGACTACGTGCTGATTCGATTTAAGGACCCTGTACCGGACAGTATTTTAATTCCACATATTACATTGATGATCTTCTCGATACTCTTTGGAATGCGATCTGGCCTGGCCGCATTATTTGCCCCGTATAATATGCGTCAACTGGCCTGGCTGACCCTGTGCGGCATGACTATCGGGGGCATGATTTTAGGTCCCTGTGTTCAAAAATATGCATTTGGAGAATACTGGACCGGATTTCCTTTGGGGGGGGACTGGACTGACAACAAAATGCTATTCATGTTTCTGGCGTGGGTCTTTGCCTGTTCTGTGATTGGTTTCAAACCACGAAAAAAAGAACATCCTGTGGGACGGATTGTCGTTCTGCTGGCAGCTGTCGTAATGACCGTGTGTTATCTGATCCCGCACAGCATGGGAGGCAGTGAACTAGACTATAGTCAAGTTGATCAAGGTATTGACCCCAGCGAAGCCATCAAGACAGGTCGACAATGAATGCGGCCCAGGTTCATCTCTTAACGGTTCATATCCCCATCATTGGCTGTTGGGGATTGTCGATCTTATTCATTCTCGCGCACTATTTCCGAGATGACCGACTGTTCAAAATCAGTTGCTGGCTCTTGCTGTCGATTCTATTGCTGGCCACAATCGCTTACTTTTCGGGACCTCCCGCCTATGATCTCCTGAAAGATCATTATCAGGTCGAGAAAGAAACTGTCGAATTTCATGCTCTACTGGCGCGATCCTGCCTGTTAGGAATGGTCGTGTTGGCAATGATCGTGGGTAACGCTCTCATACAAGGGTTCCAGGGAGAAAAGATCCCGGGCTGGCAACGCTGGGTCATTTTGGTCAGCACGATTCTTCTTTCGATTTCCTGGGCGGCCGCGGCGCACTGGGGAGGCATGATCAGACACCCTGAAATTCGTTTTACTGTCTCGAATGTGGTTGAAACTCCAGTCGTTCAAGAGACGATGAACGAGAGCGCCTTATTTAACGATCTCAGTCCCAATCCCTTTATCCGAATAGATTTCCAATAAAATCGAATGAGGTAGTCGGGCATCAACAATGTGAACTTTTTTCACACCACTTGACAGCGCTTCCAGGGCAGCATCCACTTTGGGAACCATTCCCGCATCGATCGTACCATCTGCAATCAAAGCACGACAACGTTCGGTTTCCAGATGTGAAAGTAACGTCTGAGGATCGTCTTTATCCTGATAAATCCCGGGAACATCACTTAAGAAGACCAGTTTTTCTGCTTTAAGAATTCGAGCCAACGCAGCAGCAGCAGTATCTGCATTCACATTTAGCTTTTGCCCGTTTTCATCAAGGGCAACAGAAGGAATGACGGGAATAGCATCTGATTCGCAGATTTCCGCTAACAGTTTCTGATCAACGTCCGTCACAGAACCAACGTGCCCTAAATCAATTCGCGAACCATCTTCTGACTTAAGCGTCAGTTGTTCTCCGAAAAGACAATTACGGGTTCCAAAATGAAGTGGTTCTGCCTTAGCTCCCTGCCCTCTGATTTCATCAGCCAACGACTCACTGATTTGATTAGCAAGCACACTGGAAGCGATCTCCAGTGTTTTTTCATCGGTGTAACGTCGGCCATGAACAAAACGAGCCTCTATTCCTGCAGCATTCATCGCCTTGCTGATTGCTTTTCCTCCACCATGGACCAGAATCGGATGCATACCGACCGTTCGCATAAAGATCACATCAGTCAAAAAACTTTTGACGGCTGCTTCCTCTTCAAGTGCACTGCCTCCCAATTTGATTACGACATAACGACCACGAAATTGTCGAATCCAGCTTAATGCTTCAATTAAAACAGCGGCTTTACGAACGGCACCTTCCACAGTGAATCTCTCATTCTTATTGATGTATGACCGAGGTAAATCATGATTCCTGAATGAGTCAACCCAGGAACAGTTCAATCCACAATCGAAACTGTACAGGAAGGTCCTATTGTATGCGAGTGCTGCATACTGTCAAACGACTGGTTTATTTGACACCCCGGCCGCGTTCATAGCAGTAACCTGTCTTGTTTTTTCAATTTAATTGTATGATTTCGTATTTTTATCTCAACTTCAATTCCAATCGACGCAAAACAGAAGTTCATGAATAATTCCATCGGTCAATTTGTCATAACCCAACTTAAATTGACTCTTAAACAGGCAACAAAATCGGACTGACCTGTACGACCCCGGCATGTAGAGGGAATGGTGCGACAGTCCGGTTCGGCAATTTTGCACTCACACACATGAGATACTGATCATCTACCAAGAACAGAAAAAATGATGTGAGGTCTTTCCAGAAATCCCCCGATATTTAACTCTACCGATCAGAACGGAATTCATAAAACTATTTGACTTTGAATTCTAAGAATTAAGTGACTTCAAAAAGATTGAGATGGAGAAAGAACGTTGGCCCATTCACACTTGCCGATTCAACACCTGATGAAACAAATGGAAAACTATTCCTCTGAGCAGAAAAACATTAATTGCCGTCCCGCCTGGCTCACCAGTTTTGTGGATGAAGTCGCCGAAATCTTCAATCCCACCGATGATGTAGGTCGGGTTGGCTTCAATTGCCAGTTCTCGGAAGAGTATTGGGATGTGGGGCTCTTTCTGGGGAGTACCGAAATTGTTGGTGGAGAGCGCGACGGTCAATTTATTGCTGCCAGTTTTCAATTCGACCTTTTGCATCTATTGGAGCGATTTGAATCAGTCAATCGGTTCCATTTTAATTTTCTGGAGCAAGTAGAACGAGAAGCCGCCAATAATTCAGCGTCGGCTTACATTACCATCGAAGGGCATCTAGCCGATCTGGAGCTTGTTCGCTTGAGCGTTTACTCAATTCCTCCTGAAGAAGCAGGCCCGGGTTTTCGCAAATCACACGATGGCAAAATTAACACAGTTTGAAGTAATTGACAGCTGCTAAAACAGATTTGTTAACCACTAATAATTCAAGCAAAAATGAAGTCCGTCTCAGCTACGATTCACGATTCGTATCTGAGATTGTTTGAACTCAGGTATAAGCTCACCGACGAGAAGTAAACAGTACTATAAATTAGTATTAAAATTATTTTACTGCGTTCTCTTCAGCGATTTTCCCATCGCGTAATCTGAGAATGAAATCTGTTTCGCGAATGTAACGTTCGTCATGAGTTACGATAATAACAGTAGTCTTGTACTGCTCGCTCACTTCTCGCAGGCACTGGAAAATTTCTTCACCAGTTTGCGTATCCAGCTCACCCGTTGGTTCATCAGCCAGAATCAGTAATGGACGTTTTAACAAAGCCCGGGCAATCGCAACTCGCTGTTGTTCTCCACCTGACAACTGACTGGGACGATGCGTAATGCGCTGCCCTAAACCAACCTGTTCCAACAACTCCTCCGCTCTTTTTTTTTGCTCTGCGGAGACTCCCAGGGGCAAATAAGGAGCCAGGACGTTTTCCAGGGCATTCAGGTTTTTTAAAAGATTAAAATTCTGAAAAACAAATCCCACTTTTTCACGTCGATAAGTATCTCGTTCACTTCGATTCAGCGTTGACAAAGAACGATTTTGAACAAATATTTCACCGGATGTCGGTTTATCCAGTGCCCCCATCAAATAAAGCAATGTACTTTTTCCACTTCCAGATGGTCCTAAAATAAAAGAAAAAGCCTGACCAGGAAAATTGCAGCTCACTCCCTGCAATGCACGCACTTCCGTTTCACCTGTTTGATGAATTTTTTCTACGTTATGAACTTCAATCATTCGCAGTTCACTTTCTGAATCCTATTTCATGTGAGTCGTTGATCGTTCTTAACCGCGGCGAATCGCATCGATCGGAGTCATTCTGGTAGTCCACCAGGCAGGGTATAATCCGCCAACAATCCCAAGAGTCGTACTAAACAGAACACCAAACAAGAGTAATCCTGGGCTGGCGTAAAGATGAACCTGATTTGCAAATTTCCAGTTTACAATGTAAATGGCTAACAACCCCAATTGCCCACCCAAAATTCCCCCCGCAAATCCCAATAGAGAACTCTCTGCTGTAATTAACAGCATCACATCCCGATTCGTCCAGCCATTAGCCTTGAGAATTCCAAAGTCCACTATTCGCTCAATCACACTCATTAACATTGTATTGATGATACTTAAAATTGCGATTAAGACTCCGATCCCCGTCATCAAGCCGAGAAAGATATCCAGATCGGCTGTAAAGTTTTCCAATCGATCTCCCCAATCCGAAGCAGATCGAACATCCAGCGCACTAGATTGTTCCTCTATTTCTTTTGGTGACTTAGTGGCAGCCTGTAATTCTGCGTGATTCTTGTTTTTGAGGTGCTTTTCGTTACTCTTTTCAAGTTGCTCATTCGAGCTTCCCTTTAAACTCTGATCGATTGTATTCAACAGAGTTTTGAGAATATTCGATTGAGATGCACTGGCCAGCGCCAAAGATGATGGTTGCCATGATGCCAATTCGCGTCCCTTAAAGTGATTCTTGATGTTTTTTACAAGCTCATCGTTATTAACATTTCCCGATTGTTCAAGATAGAAGCAACTGACACTATTCGAATCAAATCTAGTGATAGTCCGCACCATTTCAATATCCAGAATAATGGCCACATCAAGCAATATCGAACCTGTTTCATAAAGCCCAACTATTGTCATTTCCTGACCATTGACATCAATCGTATCTCCTAGCTGTTTCTGATGCTGTTCAGCAATTTGTTTGCTGATAACAATATTTAAAAGTCCCTGGTCATCCAGTGACAGAAACCGTCCTGCATAAATTGCTTCGCGGTAAATGCCATGTTTTAATTGAAGGCGAGTTGGAATTTCGGTACCAAAGAGAAACCGAGGAGGACTGATGACTGGTTTGCCTTCTACCATATTTACCCGAGACCAGATTTCAGCATTCACGATCGCGACTCCCGGAATCCCGCCGATCTCTTCTCCCCATGAGCGGGGTATTCTCGAAAACAGAGGAATCGGTGCCCCCGGCTGCATCGCCACGATTCCAGATATTTTGCCAAATGTCTGCGAAACCGTCTTTTCGAGTCCTCCAGCAATCGAAAACAATCCCACCATACCGGCAATGGCAATCGTCAATCCCATTAAACATAAAAAAGACCGTAAAGAACGGCTCAGAAGATTTCGGATGGCAAATTTAAACATTTAAGCTGTTTTCCAGTCTTTCGAGTCAATTCCGTCTTCAGATGTTAATTGCATTTTAGACAGCTTACATCCATCAAAGAATCCATTTGTTTCGTAATCTCATAATAAAAGAGCTGATATTAAAGAGTTATAGACAGGGCTTACTTGAAAACCAGTGAATTTCAAACGTAGAATGCTCCCAGCTGATAGTCAGACTTTAAATTCATGCGACAGGCAATAATGCCTTGCAGATTATATATTGATTGTTTGATTTTCACAGATCGCCAGAAAGGACATCATTCTTTCAGACTGTTTGGCGCCAGAACATCACCATTTATCCTGACGCTTCTTGCCAATAACGAATTTCGAATCAATGAATAAACGCGACTATTACGAAATCTTAGGAATTTCCCGCAGCGCCAGTGCTGATGAAATCAAAAAAGCATATCGTACACTCTCCAGGAAATACCATCCTGACATGGCCCCAGATGATAAAACAGCGGACCAGAAGTTTAAAGAGGTACAGGAAGCATACGAAGTATTGCGCGACGAAACAAAACGCAAGCAATATGACCAATTTGGCCACTCCTTCCAGCAAGCGGGGCCGGGGGGTGGGTATTACCAATCGGGAGGTGGAGGTGGCCAGGTTGACCTGGATGACCTGTTTGGCAGCGGTGGAGTCGATCTGGGTGATTTATTTGGAGGTGCATTTCGTGGAGGCAAGCGCGCTCAACCACGACCGCAAAAAGGTGACTCGAGCCGCCTGCAAATCGAAATCCCTTTTCATCTGGCAGCCATTGGTGGAGACCATGAGGTTAGTCTACAAATGGGTGGTAAATCGGAGCGTTTGACTATCAAGATTCCAGCAGGAGTTGACAATGGTTCGGTAATCAGGTTGAGCGGTCAGGGAAGTCCTGGAATTCATGGTGGCCCTGCAGGTGATTTACTGATCACTATCAAAGTAGGTAAGCATCCCTACTTTAAACGAGAGAGCAGCAATCTGATTTTGGAAGTACCAATCACTCTCGCGGAAGCTGCTTTAGGCGCAAAAGTAGATGTTCCTACTCTATCAGAAGGTGAAGTCACCGTTACGATCCCGCCGGGAACATCCAGTGGAGCCAAACTGCGTCTCCGTGAAAAAGGAATCATTGATCAGAAAACCAGACAGCCTGGGGATCAAATCTGCGCAATCAAAATCGTTGCTCCTAAAGAAATCAGTGACGAGGCACGAACTCTATACGAGCAACTAAAAGACATGGATCCTGAAACTCCTCGGTCGAAAGTATGGTGATGAAAGTGTCACTCCGACAAACGTTAAAACAAATCATAACCTGCTGCTTGGTGTTGTACTTATGTGTCGTTTTCCAACCTGTCGTTAGATTGTCAGCCCAAACCACAGAGACAGGATCGACCACAATAGGAACCGATGCAATTGTTGGAATGGAACTACCGCCGGGATCTGAACAGGAACAGCCGAAGACGGATGAAAAAAAGAAAGATGACCGGCCACGCGAGCTGGGGGTCATGATCTTAATTGTCTGGCTATTAGCGGGAACAGGACTTGGGATTCTTATCTTTACCTCACTTTTTGGTCATTCAGTACGCAGCATGGTCAGAAGACCCTTTCCACAACAAACACAACCCGAACAGCAAATCCCTTCGGAGACGCCTCCTGATCAGCACGATGAATCAGAGCAGAAAAACGAAGGACCGAGCAACTCGTAGACGGCTTACTACACCATTCTTCTGGAAGGCAATTGTCCCCTGTGAAACGATATGGATTTCCGCGAATAAATAGAATTCGCAGTCAACAGGATTTTGCAGAGATTTACTCCGCACGACAAAGGGCCGGGGACCAGAATCTATTAGTGTTTGCGGTGTTAAATGATCTGGATCAAAGCCGTTTGGGAATCAGCGTTTCTCGAAAAAATGGAAATGCACCGAAGCGGGCTCGAAAAAAAAGACTGATTCGAGAAGCGTACCGACTGATACAGCACCAAATACCCAGGGGATTAGACCTGATTGTCGTTCCTCGTGCAGAAGTCGACGCAGAGTTGAAACATTATCAACTCTCGTTGAAACGACTTTCACTAAAACTTTCCCGCCGACTGGAGCAACAACAAAGCAGATGAAACGGATTGCTATGCAGATAGTCCGCTTTCTCTATCAGATTCCGGCTTTGAGCCTGATTAGCCTGGTCCGAATCTATCAGATGACCTTAAGCCGATTAATCGGGGGACAGTGTCGCTTTCACCCAACATGTAGTGCTTATTTTATTAAAGCAGTCAAAAAATACGGAGCCATCAAAGGAGCCGGCAAAGGGATATTACGTATTTGCCGTTGCCATCCTTTTCATCCTGGTGGCTACGATCCGCCTTAATATCTGATATTAAAACTTTCGAGGTGCAATCACGATGGGTGAATGTTGCAGGGTCTCGACCGTTTTGGAATGATTCCCATTCTGAAACCGATGCAGACTGATCTTTCGAATGGTATCTGTATTTTCCTGTGTCAACATAGACGGAACCGTTGACTCACGTGGATGCTGCAATTCTATTTGATTCTTGAATGGACGAGGAATTGAAACAGGAGGTGCAGTTTTTATCTTTCTGAACGGCAATACATTTGCTTCTTGGATCATTCTTTCCTTTGAGTACGGCCATAACTCGATTTTATCTTCTAAAGTCGAATAATTTTTAGCAGGCATTTGCTCAACAGAAGCCGATACTTTCCAGGAATTCTCTCGATATGTCGTTGTTTGTTTTGGCATAGGTAGCCGCGGGAGCCCTCTATTCTCAGACTTTGGCTGGGGCTTAATTGGTAACGGTAGCGGTTTTGATTGTGGGTGCGTGTGCAACGGCTCGGGAAATACTGGTAGCGGGTGATCATGATTTGGGGCGAGAGGAGCTGCCTGAAAAGAATCGTGTTCCAGAATTTGCATTGAATCAATACAGGACACTTCGCTACCTAAGCTATCAGTTATTGGTTCTTCAACATGGGATCCGGAAACTTTGCGAATCCACCGGGGCGATTTGAGATGTGCTTTCATGCTGGAATAAAACTCTTTCACCTTACCGTTCATCTTTTTCACTTTTTGAGAAACCGATGAAGTAACTGATGAATAGTGAGGAACCAGTCCCAGATGCTTTTGAGCTGGTTCATCAAATTCGGAACTGAATTCTGATTTAAAGTATTCCTGATTATCTGAAAGCTCTTCCTGCGAAGTTTTCAGGATCAATGAACGTTTTTTATTCGCCTGTTTTTTAGTTTGCGGTGGAGCTAAGCTCGGCGGTGCCGCTGGTGGAAAGTCATTGCTTAAGGGAGCAGGAGCCGGTTCAGAAAACAGTTGATTATGGTTCTTGTGGGCAGGAGCCCTTTTTTCCGTTTGACTATAAGACGTGGAACGAGAAGCCTGCTGATAAACATTTTGTTGAGTAGACTGACAGCCATATAACACCGTCAATGAAAGCAGGCTGGCAGAAAACGAGACAATATTTGAACAGTTCATTGACATCTTTTGTTCCTCATTCCATGTCGTGAAACTTGCACCGTTTTAAAGCACCACTTTTAAATTTGACAAACTCCATAAAAGTGGTAAGGCACACGAAATAAAAATCGGTTAAATCTGCCCTTTTATAATATATGAAAGTGATAAATCAGTTAGAATAGGTTCAACAACCATCCGTTTATTCTCGCTAAAACGATTTCTCATAAATACAAGTGTCGTAATTGATAATTCTTTTTTTCTTACTCTAACGGTCGTATCATTTGTAACCGGTTTCGATGGATCGAAAATCACTGATAATTCAGATATAAAGATGGCGCTCACAATAGGAATTAGTTAAAATTTATGGATTATTACTGATAACCATATCCTTCAGGAAAATAACGAAGTGGTTAAATTGATCTTATTAGATAAGACAGCGCCCTGATAAACTGAAAAATATTGAAGCATACACTAGAATAAGACAAGACAGACCTTAAAACGTTTTCAGGAGTGAACCCATGTTAGAGATCAAAAAAATTCTGGTACCTACGGATTTCAGTGAGTTTGGTGAACAGGCCTTGCTCTATGGTTGTGAATTGGCCAAACAATTTAGTGCTGAATTACATTTGTTAAATGTAGTCCAAGACGCTGTTGCGATGTTCCCTGAACCAAATATGATGGGGACTTCCATGAATGATCTGGTTGCGGACATGCAACATTTAGCCAAAAAACAACTGGAAGAGATGCCTGATCTACCGGGAACCGAGGACCTGAAAGTCGTTCGTGAGATCTGTGTCGGCCCCCCGTTTCTCGAAATCATACGTTATGCAAAGAAAACAGATATCGATCTGATTGTGATTGGTACACATGGTCGAACTGGAATTAAACATATGCTGCTGGGAAGTGTTGCAGAAAAAGTAGTTCGCAAAGCCCCTTGTCCTGTTCTCACTGTTTCTCATCCTGAACGAGAATTCGTAATGCCTACTTAATTTTTTGATCAGGTTCCCTATAATAAGTGAGTCACATATCCGAAAAAATACCAAACCTTTCGATGCAAGCTAACATCTTATCTACCAAACCCCACTTTAGATTGAGGAAACAATGCCAAAACTGACTGTTGAAAATGTAGGAGAATTTGAAGTGGAAGCCGGAAAAAGGCTGGTGTTGGCCTTAACCGATGATGTCCACATCGATCAATTACATGCTTGTGGTGGTGCAGGTCGCTGCACAACGTGCCGTGTGGAATTTGTAGCAGGTGAACCGGCTCAAATGACGCTGGCAGAAAAAAATACGCTTCAAGACCGCGAATTAACAGGCTGTCGATTGAGCTGTCAAATTCTTTGTAATGACGATATGACAGTCAAAGCCACCAGCCGCCTTGAGGGTAGTGGTAGAGCAGATGCCGGAAATAGACCTCTAGACGAAATAGAACCACAGCCGGTAGAATGGGTTGATAAATAAAATCTGATTGGTAACCGGAAAGTTCAGCTGCGCATAAACGACTGATTACAGTCCTGAACGTTCCGCTATCATCTCTTGAAATAGGGAGAACCTGATGCGAAAAGTTCTGTCTTTTCTTTTGGTAGTCGGTTGGCTCATCCTGCCTGACCCAAATTTGACCTACGCAAAAAAACGCGACCCCAAAATCCAGAAGGCCATTTCCAATGCTCTGACATTCCTGGCCAGAGAACAACGCCGACAAGGATATTGGGAAGCAAATGGTGGTCAATATCGTGTGGCAATGACTGCTCTCGCTGGAAATGCGCTTCTGGCTGAGGGTTCTACAACCACCCGTGGCAAGTATGCCAAAAACATCAAAAATGCAGTAGACTACCTTCTTGAAATGAGCCAGAGCTCTGGACTGATCGGGTACAAAAACGACTATCATTACACATACGGTCATGGCTATTCGATGGTTTTTTTATCTCAAGTCTATGGCGAAGAAGAAGACTCTCAGCGTCGAGAGGAATTGAAAAAAGTCCTGATTAAAGCAGTTGAGTTCTGTGCTGGAGCTCAAACAACTCGCGGCGGCTGGGGTTATGTCTCTGCTAAAGATGGTAACGATTTTGATGAAGGGTCAACCTGTATTACACAGGTTCAGGGACTGCGTGCCTGTCGGAACGCGGGTATCCCGGTTGATAAAAAAATTATTGATCGGGCTAAGAAGTATATAGCAGATTGCACCACTCAAGATGGAGGCGTCCAGTACAGTATCCGTGGAGGCGGCGCCAGGCCTGCCATTACTGCTGCTGCCAGTGCAGCCTTATTCAACGCTGGAGAGTATGACTCTGATCAACTGAAAAACATGTTGGAATATTGCAGGAAGAATATCTGGCCCGGGGGAAATTCTAATCGCTATTTCGGCCACTGGCATTATGCACATTTTTACTATGCACAGGTAATGTATCGAGGCGATACTAAAAGTTGGGAAAAATACATTAAGGATATAGGCCAGCAAATAATACGCAAACAATCTGCATCAGGCGCCTGGATGGAAGGTCATGTTGGTCCCGTCTATACAACTGCCATCAACGCAACGATTTTGCAACTGGACAAGGGATATCTTCCGATTTATCAGAAATAGCCTCGCTCCAAACGACCCATATCCACTCTGGCTTAATCTTCCCTGAGCTTGTATAAATGGCTCACTACAGACTCTGCCAGTTTTTCGGGGTTATATCCTCCTTCCAGCAAACTAACGACTCTTCCATCACAATATTCATTCGCCACATTCAAAACCAACTGAGTCAGTTCCCCAAAATCATCGCTCTCTAAGCCTAACGAACCGATTGGATCGTCCTTATGCGCATCAAAACCAGCACTGATCAGGATTAACTCGGGGCGACATTTGAGTGCAGCGTTATTCAGTACCCTCTCAAAGTTCGAGAAATACCGTTCTCGTGAAATTCCATAATCCATTGGCAGATTCCATATTGTCCCCAGTCCCTTTCCTGCCCCAGTTTCATTGACAGTACCTGTATTTGGGTAAAATTGAGCACGGTGGGCCGAAAAAAAATGTACCTGCTCATCTTCATAAAAGATGTCCTGCGTACCATTACCATGATGAACGTCCCAATCAACAATCAACACTCGATTTAATTGATGCTGTTCAATAGCATGTCGCGCAGCGATGGCAACATGATTTAACAAGCAAAACCCCATTGCCTGGTCGGCAAGCGCATGATGCCCTGGAGGGCGAATGGCACAAAATGCACGCTGTGTCTGCCCTTGAATCACCTGGTTGACAGCCTCAACCGCATGGCCAGCCGCGTAGCAAGCAATTTCAAACGACTCGGAAGAAACAACCGTATCTGCCTCAATTCTGCCTCCACCTCCATCACAGAATCGTTTCAAATCAGCTACATAATCTGAGGAGTGAACTCGCAGGATTTCCTGACTAGTCGCTTTGACCTGCTTATCAAATATTAACAAACCTGTAATGTCTTCCGTCAAAATACGGTCCATTACTTTTTTCAGTCTTGCTGAGCTTTCGGGATGCGAACCGGTATCATGTTGTAAAAAGAGTTCACTCTGAAAGAAAACGGTCATAAAATAATCCAGTTTATTGGCTCATTGCCAGATACACAAAGTTCATCTCAATCACTCTAACCCTTACAGGTGGAATATTTGACTCGGATCCAACTGAACATTCCCACAACATGCTAATTCTGAAAAATCATGCCGATAAGCCAGTAGACCGGAGAGGGAACAATTAATCTGTTACATTTCCGCTGTTGGCCCTTTAGCCAAACCATCTACTCAAGAGAAACAAACAGGAATGATTGAGAAAATTCTTGACAGCCCGTAAGATAAAGCGATAACGTAAGATAATAACATTATCACGTGTAAATCAACATTATGAAATTAGCATTATGATATGGATTTTTTCCTATTATCAAAGACGAGTTCATAATTAATTCCTTGTATCTGTAAGCATAAATTGCCATATTTAATTAGTAAGTGTTTTGTGTATATCGTATGATAATTAGTAAATCATCTCCTCATTCCGCTTCGTTCGGAGCCATATTCGCGGTCGGCATTTATTCACAGGAATTCTAATCGGCTGCCATAGAGTTTTTTGCCTTATTTGTGTAATATTTCCTTGAATGTAAAGCTCCCTGTTATAGTCGAGAGTGCCCCGTAAGTTTTTTTATGAACTGGGGTTCGAGCAGAACGTTGAATGAAGGAACTTTCCGTGCGACAATCCATATGCTCGTCTCAGGCCAATTCACCAGCTGGAATACTGTCTGTCAAATTGAGAGTCATTTCACTTTTGACAGCTAGTATACTGATGCCAGCCGGTTCGTTTCTTTTTGGCCAGCAGCCTGCTCCCAATAATCAACCCAATCAAACTCAAGGGCTTGATAAACTCAAGGAATTGATGACTCCTGCAGAGGCAGTTCAATTTCGAAAAAACAACCTCTCTAAATTTGATAAAAAACTTCGAGGTGGAACTATCAGTTCCGAAGATGATAAAAAACTCATCTCGAGTGGTGCCCGTTTCAAACTTTATTTAATGACGTTGAAGCAGGACCCATTAAAAAAAGACCCCACCCCTACTGATCTTAATAAACTGAGAACGAATATCCTCCGTGATCTTCAGTTTTCGGGTAGAGTTTCTGGTAAATATCAAGCAAGAGAACTTTACCTGAAAGAACTGACTAAATATGCGGAAGATTTATTTGATAATCAACGAATGGTTCGATTTAACGCTGTCGTCTTACTTTCACAGCTTGATCTCAGGGATGAAAACTCGCGTAAGAAAACCAAACAAACCGCATATTTGCCAGCTTTTGTTCCTCTTCTTAAAATAATTGCTTCCAAGGAACAACCGACTGAACTGAAGATTATAGCAGCCAATGGAATCGCCCGGATTGGAAAGCTTGGAGACCCTTCAAATGCTCAAAGAATCAAAATCGCGGAGGCGCTCATTCCTGCACTTGAGCAATCACTCACACAGGAAATGTGGTATCAGCGCAGCCTGGTTTTTGCATTAGGGGCCCTGAATATCACAGATAACCTGGCACGCCGCCCTATTGTAGTAGATGCCTTACTGAAGGTTATGAATGACAAAAAGCGAACTTATGACGTAAGATCAACTGCTGCATACACACTTGGTAAACTACCGCTTAAAGTAAATTCTGATATCAAACTGATTACTTATTCGATCGTCGATCTGACAAACGAAATGATAGGAGCCTATAACAATAATCGCAAATCTCGTATTTGGAAACGTTTTTTTTGGAATATCTATCTTGCATTCAAACCAGAATCCAGTGATCCGGATTTCCCAGGTAAAAATGATGGTTTAACTCAAAAACCAGTAAATCCAGTAAATAAAACATTTGTTAATGATGCTTACCAGCAAATTATCAAACCGGTTGCCTTTATTCTTCAACCCGGAGCCAATCAATTAATCCCTGGTGAAATCACTAAATCCATGGACGATTGGTTGAAAAAAAATCGACCTAAGAATTTCCGTGTGGCACCCGTAAATGTGAAACCACAAAATCAGAAGGTTGCAGCTGAAGGAAAATGATCTAAATAGATTATTTCTTTCACTCTCATTCAGAATCGCATTGTCACAGATTCATTTTGTGAAAATCTTTCCTTCTCTGTCGTCTGATATGAAAAGTGTTCGCTACATTTTTCTTTTAAATCATGTAAAATATCACCATGAAAATCACAGACGTTCGCGCATCACAACCCGTCGGAAATAAATCTCCCGAGGACTGGCGTACCAGTTTAGGCCAAATCCTAATAGCCATTGATACTGATTGTGGAATCACAGGTTATGGAGTCGGCGGAGGAGGTTTGGCAGGAATTCATGTTGTCAAAACTGTTTTACGTGATCAATTAATCGGAAGAAACCCCGAAGATATTTCTCAACTTTGGAATGAAATGTATCAGGCGACTCTGGCTTTTGGCCGCAAAGGAATCGCTGTAATGGCGATCAGCGGCGTCGATCTGGCATTGTGGGACCTGCGGGGAAAGTCAGAAAAATTACCCATCGTATCTTTGCTGGGAGGAATTCCAGGAAATAAAATCCCCACCTATCACACCGTCTGGGACATTCAGGATTTATCTCCTGACTCTGAGCATGCCGGGTATAAATTACATCTTGGAAAAGTCGCTACGGCGAAAGAGCAAGAGCCAATCATCGCTTCCATTGAGCAAGCTCGTTCCATGATTGGAACTGATCGGTTCTTAATGGTAGATGCCTGGATGAAATGGGATGTCGAGTCCACTATTACAATCTCAAAAGAAGTTGCAAAATACAAGTTAGAATGGATAGAAGAGCCATTATCTCCAGATGACTTGGCTGGCTATCAAGTTCTCAAAGATAAATCAGCAGTTCCTATTGCCGGTGGAGAACATGAATTTACATCAGCTGCTTTTCGCCCATTAATCGAGCAAAAGTTGCACACTGTATTACAACCTGACGTCTGCTGGTGTGGTGGTTTGACGGAACTGATTAATATCTACACAATGGCAGATGAGGCAGGATTACGCGTTTGCCCTCATCGAGGATGTGAAATCTGGGCTCTGCATGCAATTGCCGCCCTTGATCGTAATCCGCTCGCAGAAACTGGTCGTCCATGGATGACATGGGTTGCGGGGCAACCGTCGATACAAAATGGTGTCATTGAATTAACTGATCGACCTGGATTTGGCCTGTCAATCGATGAACACAATCTAAAATTTTTATATTAATCACATTTTAATAATTTCCATTGTCATTACCCGGTCTCTGAAAGTGCTGTGACCCATGAAACATTTCCCATTTCTCTACTCGGTTTTCATAACATGCTTTCTCTCAGGAATAGTAATTCTGTCTGGATGTAAAAATGAACAATCTTCATCAAATATAGCTGACAATCCCGTAAAAGAAGACCCGCCTATTCCCACCGCTCCTGCTGGCCCAACAGTCTTAACCGAAGATGATATTCATAACCAACTGAAGAAAGATAATCCAAATTATCAAAACAAAGCAGAATTTGGCAAAGAAAAAGGAGAGATCATTTCGGTTAATCTCTTCAATTTAAAAGTAGAGAATATCTCTGCACTGAGTGGATTAAAACTGCAATATCTGGATCTAACCAACTGCCCGGTCTCTGATTTAAGTCCCCTTAAAGGAATGAAGTTAATCGAGCTCTATCTGGAAGGATCTTATGTCAGCGATCTTCGTCCTTTGAAGGGTATGCCTTTAAAGACACTGCGATTAGAACATACACCGATCGCAGATATTTCACCGTTGGAAGGAATGCCTATTAATCAACTCAACCTTTTTGATACGAAAGTCAAAGATCTGAGCATTGTAAATACACTTCCATTAAAGACCTTGTGGATACCCAAAACTGAAGTCATAGATATCTCCTCTCTCAAAGGAATGCTGCTGGAAAGTCTGGATATACAAGATACTAAAGTTGCAGACTTATCACCCTTAAAAGGCATGCCGTTTCTACGATTGAACTTGTCAAACTCTGAGGTTTCAGATTTAACACCTCTCAAAGGCATGCCTCTTCAACGCCTGATTTTCACCCCTTCCAAAATTAAAAAAGGGATGGATATCATTCGTGAAAATAAATCAATTCAGGGAATTGGGACCACATTTGAGAATGTGCAGGCAGCGGCGGAATTCTGGAAAGAATATGACGCCCGTCAAAGCACGCAAAAAAAATAAGTTATTTCACCTGATTGAAAACAGAGATCATTCGACCAGAGATTGCTTATTATCTGAGAAAACATCCGACTTCCAAATCCCGATTCGATTTCCCCAGTATTGAAAAAGTACTGCCAGTGTCAACAATCCATAACGGGAACTGCGTTTAAAATTGATACTGGAGGCTTCCTCAAAATAGCGAACTGGTACGGGAATATCGCTCATTTTAAATCCAAATTGCACAGCCTGAGCAAGAAACTGACTATCAAAAACAAAATCGTCTGAGTTTTTTTCAAAGGGAATTTTTTCCAGAACTTCACGCCGATATGCGCGGAAACCACTATGAAAATCACCCAAATTCTGACCAAGTGCCATATTCTCAATGATAGTGAGTGCACGATTTGCAACATACTTGTAAAAAGGCATCCCCCCTTCCAGAGCTTCAGCTCTGGTACGAATCCGTGACCCCAGAATAACGTCACAAATACCCAGTCGAATTAACTCAATCGCAACAGGTACAACGCGACTGTCATATTGGTAATCTGGATGTATCATCACAACATAATCTGCCCCAGCATCCAATGCATAGCGATAACAGGTCTTCTGATTCCCTCCATATCCGGTATTCCGTTCATGTTGAATCACGGTTAATCCCAGATTCTTTGCTACCTCTACAGTATTATCACTGCTACAGTCGTCGACAAGTACTATTTCATCAACAGCCCCCACAGGAATATCAGAAATCGTCCGTTCCAGCGTACTGGCTGCATTATAAGCCGGCATAACGGCAATCACTCGCCCTCTCTGAGGTACTAAATCAGGCTGGCGAAGAGATTGATTGGACATAGCAAAACGGGAATCTAGTTTTTTACGAATTTTGAATTGAATTGCATGCTTTGCCCTCTTTTAGGAGACCTTGTAAATTTAGCGAAAGATGTAAAACCACTCGCAAAAATTTTATCAAAGTTCGGATTCAGGAAATCCAGGTAACAGAGCCATGAACGCTGATGCATTGTTTACGAGAATAATGCCTTATACAAGTCCAAAAAGAGTGAGTTTTGAAGAATCAATTAAACCGGTGAAGAGGTCAGCCCACAAATGCGGTTTCGTCCTTCTGCTTTTGCCTGATAAAGTGCATTGTCTGCCGCTGCAACCAGCGACTCAACATTCTCCATAGAATGTTGAGAATAGGTCGAGATGCCAAGACTGGCTGTAACTGGAATATGTGTTTGATTGAACTCGATGAGTGCAGATTCAATGGACTGACGAATGACCTCTGCTATACGTTCTGTTCCAGCTAATCCTATATCAGGCAGCAATACTGCCAATTCTTCACCGCCGTATCGAGCAGCAATCACATTATCTGATGAGCGAATCTCATTAATTCGTTCTTTCAAAATTGATGATACTCGTCGTAGAACTTCATCACCTGCCTGATGGCCATAAGTATCGTTCACGGCTTTGAAATGATCCAAATCAATCAGAATCAACGAACAAGCCATCTGCATATTTTGAGCGCGGTTAAATTCGTCCTCAATCAATTCATCAAAGGAACGACGATTTACCAAACCTGTTAACCCATCTTGTTTAGCCTGCCTTTCAATCGTTGCATGACTTAACACTTTTAGTAATGTGTTAGAAAGAAACTGAGAGGACCAGGAGATCAGACGAATTGATCTTTCATCATAGGGTTGATTATCCTGAGTAGTCAGACAGATCGCCCCGATTCGTTTTCGATTGGTAACAAGGGGAGATATCAACGCTGCGCCAATTAATGAATGGATTCCGTGATGTTCTAACTGATCACCTGAAAGAGCTGAATTCTCTCCCGAATTCAGACCTAAGCGAACCAGATTAAGTTCATGCTCTCGCCATCGTGCTTTCACTCCAGTCTGAAGTGTCATCCCACATTGAACAATGGCTTTACACCCTTCTTCTTCATCCGGTGTCGAGAGAAATAAGCCTGCTCTACTGGAATCTGTTAATTGACGTAATCGATCCAGAAATTCCTCTAACATTTTTACAGGAGTTTTAAATTGCTGATCAGCCAATGATCTTAATTCAAGTTGTTCTCGTGTAACCCGTAACTCATAGCGGTGATTCTCAAAATCCTGATTCTTCACAATATTCCGTGAAACACAAACCAGTAGTCGCTTTGCCAGTTTGATTTGTTGCTCCTCATCAACACCGACTGGATAAAGGTCTGTTGTGAGAAATATACCAGAAATATCAGCTTTATCATAAACAGCCATCAGGCAGAGTTTTTGAACTCTGGCCTTATCTTGTTCATGGATACTATCATAGATTTTTGAATCGTGTAATTTTTGCCCTCGCAAAATTAAGATATTTTCTTTCTGTAATTCTTTTAATATCCTCTGATCAATCTCATATGCGTTTTGTACGTCATTTGTAATACCCCGTGATTCTCTGAGTATTAGTTGTCTATCAACAAGATTGAAATAAATACCAAATCCTTCACGTATCGAAGGAACGTATCGTTTTAAGAGTAATTCGATGGCCTGATCAAATTCAGACTGGCTGACAAATTCCCTTAGGATATGATTCTCGATTAGGGTAATGGCACGATCAGACTGAACATCATTTAACTCTTCTTCTACCTCGTAAATATTACGTTGAATCTGCTCACTCTCTTTCCGAACAGCACTCATTTTTAATGTATATATTATGTATTGCAATAAACAGATGAACGCGATCGCCACGACACTCATACTGGATACACCGTGTGCAACATTATCCGTAAAAACTTCAATAATTGATGCGAAAAGATAAGACAACACTCTCCTGCGCTTTCTAAAATACAGGCCGGTTCTATTTTATCGAGATAATTAATCACGTCGTGATTAATAGCTTTTTGATAGTATTCATTAAAACCTAGCTCAATTTTGGAACAAGATGAATGCATTTTCCTTTGGCTTTTGAGGAATATCACCTCTGTATTTGGTTACGCCTTGAATTCGTTATAATCCAAATAAAACTGACTTATTACACTTCCAGCGCGATTCCTGTTATTTTCTAATAGAACTATACCTAAACCCATTACAGATAACTTTTTATTGAGTGTCAGGTCCCTTCATGAATCAGATCGCCTTTCCTTATTCTACACAGACCAGAAATTGTACAATTTTAATCCGTCTGCTCCTTGTAATGTTGATTATTGCATTCCATACAGAATCATCCTCTGCTGATAAAAAGGATGGGAACTCAAACGAGTCCAAAGCGACGAAAGCAGAAAATGCCAAAAAGAAAAAGAAGACCAAATGGGTCTCTCTCTTTAATGGTAAAAACCTGGATGGCTGGAAAGTTCCTCAATTTGGTGGAGAAGGTGAAGTCCATGTTAAAGATGGAAACCTGGTTCTTGAAATGGGCGTCGATCTCACCGGAGCCACGCTGACTGACGCTAAAAAAGTGCCTCTCACAAATTATGAAGTGGAATTAGAAGCGATGCGCGTCGATGGAACCGACTTCTTTTGTGGGCTCACCTTTCCTGTCAAAAAAGACCCATGTTCCTTTATTCTAGGTGGTTGGGGAGGCAGCCTGTGTGGTATTTCCAGTATCGACGGAGACGATGCTTCACAAAATAGCACAACCAGTTTTCAAACATTCAAAAAGAAACAGTGGTATAAAATCCGTTTACAGGTCACTGACCACAAAATTCAAGGCTGGTTGGACGGTAAACAAATCGTCGATCAAAATCTCAAAGACCGTAAAATTTCGATCCGACATGAAGTTGAACTTTCCAGACCGTTTGGAATCACATCTTTTTCTACTACGGCCGCTTTAAAAAATATCAGAGTCCGAAAACTGACTCAGCAGGAAGTCGATAAAACAGCTCCAAAATAATTATATATGTTGTTTTTTATCAACACTCTGATGGCTTAAGCCATCATTTCCGTATTCAGAATGATTGGTTATCAACCTTAAAACCATATCTACATATAACTTAATAGAAAAGAGTTCATTCAGAGATAATCTGGTATTGGTTTTGCTTCAAAAGATATGAAGAGGGCTTAGAAATATTGCGTAGTTTCTATCCCCTCTCCTTATTCTAATCTCAGGGCAGAATGGTACCATTTTGAATTCACAAATCACTGGAGAAGTCGCGGCGTTAATTGCATCTCAAGGCTTTTCACTAGTGGAAGGCACAAAACCATTCCCTCCGCATGCTCTTTATGACTTCTGGTTTCAAGGTCAGGAGCACCTGAAACAACGACGCAAAGTTTTTGAACCTTTGACCATAGATGATTCCAGCTCTGAAATTTCTGAAACAGAACTGGAAATCATATTCAAAGACTTTTTTGCTGAAGAAATGCTAATTCGTGTTATAACTGCAGTTCTCACTGCTGCTGACAAGAGACGCAACCAGTGCCAGGCCGAACCCATAGCCCGCAATCTTCTGTTATCATTTCTGGAAGTGAAACGACTCGCTTTAATAATATTAGTATCAGAAAAACACTTGAGTTTGGATTGTGTAAAACGGATCAACCGAATCAGACGCTCGATTGAGCGCTGGACGGATCTCTTACTGGGACAATTTGTTTTAAGATTCGGACTTGAGGAGTTTGCACATGATGTAGCCCGCTCCAAAGATTTCGGTGAAGATCAGTCATCCAATTTACAAACTCCGCATCCTGTACAAATCTGGGATTTAATTACCGCCGGATTGCGAATCTCTTTTCCCTCAGGTCCTACCAGCAAAATTGGTGATAACTGGGAAATGATGCTGGGAGCTCTTATGGCTTGCTATCCTCCCGAATGTTTCAATCAGTCTGCCACAATGAAATCACTCCACAGAATTCGCAGCGAACGGAGTGGATTGCATCCGGAGACAACTCCAAATCGATTACCAGATAATTTTGAGACAGTATTATATGGTTCTGTGTTTGAATCCAGTGCCCAAAATCAATCCATATTGAATCAGCCCGACATTAATCAATCTGGGACCTCTTCTGCTATTAATCAGGATCAAGCAATCAGTTACTCTAATCTGAAAAAACGCAATTGGGACGAAACTTCCTCCTGACTATAGATATCGTTGCAAAATCTTTTCGGAATATCGGTTGACTTCAGGGAACTGCCAGGAGTATTATCATTTTTGAAGGCAATTTCCATGAAATTTTGCTGAATTAGTATTTTTATCAGTTTGGAGTTTCTCAGTGACGTATCGGTTTGGTACTTTTAGCTTTAATTATGTGCGGCTGTCTTTTAATTCAGCCTGGCACTTTTTGGGCTATTGGTTTACCAGAACAGGTTGCCTGACCGATCGAAACACAAACTGTTCATCTTAGATGAACAACCCCTTAATTTCGATTGGCCCTGTAACCTCACTGGTTACAGGGCTTTTTTTATTCCCTGAGACTGAGATAGAAAAGAGTCAACGTCATGATAGTAGTAATGAAACCAAACGCTACCGAAAAAATGGTTCAGGCGATGGTGAAGCGTGTTGAAGAAATGGGACTGAAAGCCCATGTCATTGTCGGTGAAGAACGCACCGTCATCGCAGCCGCTGGAATTAAACGGGACAGACACCAGACAGAACTTGAATCATGTGACGAAGTTGAAAAGGTCGTTCCCATTATTGCCTCTTATAAAGTAGCCAGCAAAGAGACAAAACCCGATCCAACGATTATTACAACGCGAAATCTAAAAATTGGTGGTTCTCATGTGGGAGTAATTGCCGGTCCCTGTTCTGTTGAAAGTGAAGAACAAATTCTGCAAGTCGCACATCAAGTGAAAGCAGCGGGAGCCACCGGACTACGTGGAGGTGCCTATAAACCACGAACCAGTCCTTATTCTTTCCAGGGGATGAAAGAAGACGGCCTGAAACTATTGGCCTTGGCACGAGAAGAAACAGGGCTGGCTGTTGTCACCGAAGTCATGACGCCTCATCATGTTGAACTTCTCTGTCAATATGCTGACGTTCTTCAGATTGGTGCCCGGAATATGCAAAACTACCACCTCCTGCAAGCTGTTGGAGAAACGCAGCTCCCTGTCTTGCTAAAAAGAGGTCCCTCTGCATCCATTGAAGAATTTCTGCTGGCAGCCGAATATATTCTCGATCAGGGAAATCAACAGGTCATTCTTTGTGAACGCGGAGTCCGCACCTTTGAAACACATACACGCTTCACACTTCCACTGGCAACCGTTCCCTACCTACACGAACGAACTCATTTACCGATCGTCATTGACCCCAGTCATGGTACCGGAATTGCCAGTCTGGTCCCGCCGATGTGTGCCGCTGCAATTGCTGCAGGCTGTGATGGCTTAATTCTCGAAGTTCACCCAGATCCCTCCCGTGCCATGAGTGATGGTGCTCAGTCACTGACCCCAGAGGTTTTCGCCGAAACAATGGAAACCTGCCACAAAGTAGCAGCCGCTGTTGGAAAAGAGTTAGGATAACAGAAAATATCATCAGAAATGCTTTCATATTCTCAATTGGAGTCAGATCATGAAATTGTGCCTCTTTTCCGTAAGCTATGCAGGCTTTTGGGGCCAGCACACCTTGAATGTAAATGATTTCATTGCGCAGGCGAGTCAGTTAGGATACGATTCTGTCATGTTAATGGGAAAGCGTCCTCACCTCTCTCCGCTGGATGTTGCTTCAGAACAGATTGAATCGATTCAGAGCGCACTCAATCAACATCAAATGAAATGTTCGATCATTGGAGGCTATACCGACTTTGCGGGAACCGGTGCAGCGGAAGTACCTTTTCTGGAAATGCAAATCCAGTATGTTGAACAACTGGCACAGCTCGCTCAACAACTGGATGCCTCTACGGTTCGGATTTTTACCGCTTATGATTCTGCGGTACAGATGCCCCACGCGCTCTGGTGTCGTGTCGTTTCAGCGCTACAGGAATGTTGTGACCGTGCTGCCGACTATGATGTCACGATTGCCGTTCAAAATCATCACGATGTCGCCGTTCACTCTGATGCCTTGCTGGAACTGCTACACGATATAGATCGACCGAACTGTAAACTCGGTTTTGATGCCTGGTCGCCTGCTCTGCGTGATGAAAATCTGTTCGAAGCAGCGCGAAAGATGGCACCACACACTGCCATCACCACGAATGCCGACTACATCAAAATGCCACGGTTTGCATACCAGCCAGAATTAATTAATTATCAAAGGCAACAACCAGATATGGTTCGTGCAGTAAAATTCGGTACAGGTTTTATCGACTATTCTGCTTTTTTTCATGGATTAAAAGAAGGTGGTTTTAAAGGCATCGCAACTTATGAAATGTGCTCTCCCATCCGAGGTGGAGGCAAGCTAGAAAATCTCAATGACTTCGCCTCTGAATACCTCACCTGGATGAAAACGCATTTAATGTGATTTAAATTCAACCCATCGATTTATTTTTTAAAACAGGACCGGCAAAGCCATTAGCACAGAACGTGTTTTTGATTGTGCGGTTCAATTCGAACGATGTCCATCTTCTGACTGATCTACTTCTCGGCAGAAATATGCTTCAACATCTCCTGCACAATCTCAGGCTTCCTGGTTGCAAGATTTTGAACCGGATCAGGAATCTTTGAAATATCATATAGTTCTACTTTTTTCGGCTTTCCGCTATTGTATGTCGCAATTAAACGATGCGTATTCGTACGCACACTGACAGCGGAACGCCAATAACTTCGTGAGACATCTCTCACACTAGTTTTTTTACCTGTTAGAATTGGTTTGAGACTGAGACCATCCAGTGGAAATTCTGTCTTAGAAAACTTAGGATGACAAAGGTCAATCAAAGTAGGATAGAGATCAATACTCTCGACCAGCGCAGAAGATTTCAGCCCAGCTTGAGATACACCGGGAGCTCGAATGATGAGTGTACTCTTCAAGGCACGTTCGAAAGGTGCATGTTTGGCCCAGAGTGCTGTATCTCCGAGAAACCAACCATGATCTCCCCAGACTACGACAATTGTATTCTCATATAATCCCAGTTCATCTAACGCAGCGAGAACTTTACCGACTTGCCGATCAACATAACGCACACATGCAAGGTAGGCTCGTCGCGTTTTGAGTTGAGCGTCTGGCGACAAAGGCCGTGTTTTCTCATACTCCATATTGTAACTGTAAAACTCGCCACTTTTATGCCAATAAGAAGAATCGATCTTTTCAGGATGAGGTGGTAGTACAATGTTGGCTTGCGACATCGCCTCCCAATCTTGTCTGGGAGCGACGAATGGCAAATGAGGCTTAAAAAAACCAAGTCCCATAAAAAAGGGCTGCTGTCGTACTTTAAGCTCTTTCAATTTTTTTATAGCCTGTTGCGCCAGAATTCCATCAGGAAGGTCTTCGTCCTTCTCAGCAGTGAATTCCATCAAATCGCGAATTCCGCTTCCATCTTCACGGCTCCGCCCATTCGCGTATGCGAAAAATATTCCCCAGCCCCTTTTCCAGGATCCAAATGGAGTCGCCAGTTCATTCCAGGCATGAGGCAGTTCCACACGACCGTCCCCACTCCCATTATATTCAAACACGCGACCATCCGCAGTATGCGAGATCTTTCCAATACACATCGTGTGATAACCATTCCGGCGGAATAGCTCCGGTAGTGTCTGCGCCCCTGGAGTTTGCTTAGTTGAAAGTGCAGATTTGCCTCGATAAAAGGCTTGATTACTTCGAGTAACTCCCGAATGCTTTGGGCTGCGTCCCGTCAATAAAGCATAACGTGAAGCCCCACACGTGGGAACTTGCACAAAATGATTTGTAAACAGAACGCCTTCGGAAGCCAACTTGTCCAACGACGGGCTCTGCACTGAGTGAACCCCATAACATCCCAGTTCAGTTCTCAAATCATCTATGGCAATGAATACTACATTCGGTGGCTGTTTAATTTGGGATTCTTCTGAACTGACGGGATTTCCTGAACAAAACAATAAGGAAATATAAACCAACATCTGAATGTGAAATCTGGGAATTAGCATTATAAAATCAGCTCTACATAAAATCAGGAATCATCGATCAATACAAATACAGATATAATATATTTAGCAATGGTTTGACACGATTTCCTATACTTTTATATGACATAATTAATTCTTCTACTATAAAACATTCTTGTCTCGTGAAATTAAAGTTCGATTATCATAAAATGCAGGATAAAAAACCTGATCACCATTGGAACGAATCAATAATCATGGAAATAAATCAAAACATGAATCATTCACCAATGCAAGACAGTGATAGATGGAAACGGGCACGCCAGACGATGCTGGCAAAACATCTTCAGCCTCGGGGTATTATTGATCGACGTGTTCTGGATGCCATGAGCCGGGTTCCACGTGAGGAATTTGTTTTACCTGATCAGCAATCGTTCGCCTACAACGATTGCGCCTTACCAATTGGTTGCAAGCAGACAATTTCTCAACCCTTTACAGTCGCATATATGTGCCAGGCGGCCCAACTCACCGGTGACGAAAAAGTATTGGAAGTTGGTACTGGCTCTGGCTACGGAGCGGCTGTTTTATCTTTACTAGCCAGTGAAGTGCATACGGTCGAGCGAATTCCGGAATTGAAAAAACAGGCAGCGCAACGATTACACCACCTTGGTTATTCCAACGTGCATGTTCACACCGCAGATGGAACTCTGGGTGTTCAAGAAGCGGCCCCCTATGATGCTATTATTGTAACAGCAGGGGCTGCCTCACTGCCTGAACCATATCTGAATCAACTCAAATCCAATGGGCGAATCATCATTCCCATTGGAACAGAACATACAGGCCAGACTATGTATCGGTTTATTCTGAAAAACGGTGAACTGTCTGAAGAGAACCTGGGAGCCTTTACCTTCGTCCCTTTGATTGGAGAATATGGTTGGCCCCAGTGAAACAACATTTCTCTTCAACTACCTGATTTTGACCGGAGGTTTTTGTCCTTTAGGAATTAATGATAAATATTTTCGGTCTTTCATTCGTTGATCAAAGTCTGCTTTCGCATCCTTCACTAAAGCAGGATTCTCCAGCAGTTCTACCGTGGAAGCAGCCAATGCCTGGGCTGCATATAATATTCCTTTCTCGCCAATCGAAGAACCGATGCAGGCTACATTCTGCCAACTGTGACCGGGATTACCGGCAGCAAAACAGGTCGTCCGTAACCCGCCAGTGGGAATATGCCAACTGATATCTCCAACGTCGGTTGAACCTTTCGTGGAAGTTCGGGATTCAAGCAGCGTGTGTATCCGGTTATCAATGGCCATCGGAAAGTTCTGACCAAATTCTTCAACTAATGGCTGTTGGATACGACGGGCAAATACTTTTTCTTCATCCGAAAATTCGGGAGGCCCAATTGCCGTTAATTTTTTATGTATCAATTCTGAAAGTGGTGTATTAGGAATTAATTCATGATTATCAGTATCGACTTGTATTTTGAGTTTCGTACGAGTCATCAAAGCGGCGCCTTTGGCGATATCGACTACCCAGCGATAGTTACGTTCCAGATCTTCATGTGTATTCGCACGCACGTAATACCAGACAGTCGCTTTCGCCGGGACAACGTTAGGCTGTCCTCCACCATCGATAATCACATAATGCATCCGAGCATCTTCTTTCACATGCTCGCGCATAAAATTAACACCGGTATTCATTAGCTCGACCGCATCCAGGGCACTTACGCCCCGTTCTGGACTGACCGATGCATGAGCGGGCAAACCGCTAAAGGTAAACTTAACCGATACCAGTGCTTTTGAGCTTCCTAAATGTACGTTCGTTTTGGAAGAGGGATGCCAATGCAGGCAGATATCCAGATCCTTGAACTGACCATCGAGCAGCATATAAACTTTTCCCAGCCCGGTCTCTTCAGCCGGCGTTCCATACAGACGAATCGTCCCCTTAAGATGATGTTTCTCAATCGCCTGTTTTACAGCTAGCGCCGCTCCTAACGCAGCCGTCCCCAGACCACTATGTCCACAGGCATGACCTGCGCCCCCCTCCTTCAGAGACTCGCGATAGGCAATTGTCTTTTGAGACAAACCAGGTAGCGCATCGTACTCAGCCAGAATTCCGATTACTGGTTTGCCGCTTCCATAGCTGGCTACAAATGCCGTCGGCATATCAGAAACGCCACTCTTCACTGTGAATCCGTCTTGTTTCAATTTCTCAATCAGTAACTGAGATGACTTCGTTTCCTGTAAGCCTACCTCTGCATAATTCCAGATAGACTGATTTACTGCTTTCAAATCCTCTGCCCGTTGAATGACATCATCCACAGCCGTTTGCTGGGATTCACTCAACTTGCCCGCCGAATTTTCATCCGCCTGAGCATCGTGTACTCGAATGAACTGGATCAACACCAGGACATAGACCACCCACCAGATCTTTCTCTTCCCGTTCACTCGCATGATAGCTTCTTTCTTTTGAAAATCAGCGTGGAATCTTCACATTGATCAATCCAGATTAGCAAAGCACACTGCAGTTGTCATCTCATTTCCCGTGATCACGCACTAGCCTGATCTACCTTTCAAATTGATAATCCAAACTTGTACCACAGTCACACAAAATAACTGAATTCTGTTCCATGACCAACGATTTTCTATCAGTCAAGAAACTTGTTTTTGCGTCCTGCAAATAAATTATAATATTTGTAACATTTATTTTAATAGCTACTTACAACAATTTAGCTATTGCTCAATTTCGCTAAATCCTTGACTGTCTCGTTTTGAAACCGTATTATTTCGGTAATTGGCGAAATAACGAATTAAGGTTTGGTTTTATGAACGAGGTCTTTCAAGCACTTAGCGATCCTACTCGACGAGAAATCCTGCGCCTTCTGCGACAGAGAGACATGAGTGCTGGTGAAATCGCCGAGAGTTTCCCGCTGGCAAACTCGACACTTTCCGGTCATTTCAAAACTTTAAAACATAGCGGACTGATCGTCTCGGAACGTTCTGGAACAACCATTGTTTATAGCCTGAACGTGTCGGCGTTCGAAGGAATGCTGGCCGCAGTAATGGAATTATTTGCCATGGACGAAGAGCCAAAGGAGTCAAAAAAATGAAGTTCAATTATCGCACTGAGATTCCGCAACTTCTGTTAATTGTCGGTATGTTCATCATGGCAGCCTTCACCTGGTCCACGGCTCCTGATCTGATTCCGATTCACTGGAATCTGGCAGGTGAAGTTGATGACTATGGTGGCAAGTTCGAAGCATTGTTGGGTATTCCTCTGATTACACTTGCCGTTTATTTTCTCCTACTATTTGTTCCCCGAATTGATCCGGGATACATGAATTATCAAAAGTTCGCCAGTACCTATACCATCATTCGCTGCTCCATAATTGCTTTTATGAGTATCATTTATGGTGTGATACAACTTACGATTCTAGGACATCCCATCAGTGTTAACGCCATCATTCCGTTTGCAGTTGGCATATTGTTTGTGGTCCTGGGTAATTTCATGGGTAAAATTCGACCGAATTGGTTTGTAGGAATTCGAACTCCCTGGACACTTTCGAGTAAAGCTTCGTGGAATAAGACGCATAGGGCAAGCGGCTGGTTATTTATTTTGATGGGACTGTCTATCACCGCTGCCGGACTCATTCGATCCCAGTGGGCCTACCTCGGAATGTTCGCGGTAATTGTAATCTGTTTCTTCTGGATGGTTTTCTATTCGTATCTGGTTTGGCGTAACGATCCAGACCGCATCCCACCTGCAGGGACGACACCAGGACCGGGTTAATCATTCACTGCTTCTTGCAGATTCACTCTTAATAGATAAACATCCTGGAATATTCATTTGCTGAATTCTCAGTAACGAATTGACGCAGCTATTAAATGAAAGAGGTCATATGAAATCATTCATGTTGACATTAGTATCTTTTTTAATCGTAAGTTCCAGCAGTATTGCTGCTCCATCAGAAAAAATTGTCACCCTCAAAACAGAAACCAGGACACTGGAGGGAACATTACTGACCCCTGAGACAAAAGATAAGATACCCGTTGCATTGATCATTGCTGGTTCCGGACCGACGGATCGAGACGGTAATAACCCTCTCATGCAAAACAATTCATTAAAAATGCTGGCTTCAGAGCTATTTAAAAATGGAATTGCTACGTTGCGATACGACAAAAGAGGAATCGGTCAGAGTAAGATGACTAACTTAAATGAAAGTGAGTTACGATTTGACAATTATATTCAAGATGCAAAAGAGTGGCTTGATTTCCTCAAACGCAATCAAAAGTTCAATCAAATCATAGTCATAGGTCATAGCGAAGGTTCGCTCATCGGTATGATTGCCTCACATCAGAAAGATGTAGATAAATTCATATCCATCGCCGGTAGTGGTCAACCTGCCGACCAAATCATTCGAGAACAATTAAAAGCACAGCCGACAATCATTTCTGAACAATCAACACCTATTCTAGATAAATTGTCTCATGGAGAAACCGTTAAAGATGTACCACCATTATTACAATCATTATTTCGACCAAGTGTGCAACCATATCTAATTTCGTGGTTTCAATACGACCCGCAAGAAGAACTTGCAAAATTCAAAAAACCGATATTAATTCTTCAAGGCACGACTGATATACAAGTAAGTGTCAAAGACGCCGAAATACTTGCTAAAGCAAATCAAAGAGCACAAAAAATAATTATCAACGACATGAATCACATCATGAAAAAATCAGAATTGGATCGGCAGAAGAATCTCCTGACTTACAGCCAACCTGATTTGCCAATCAAAACAGAATTGATCAAAGCAACCGTTGATTTCATCAAACAGAAATGATCACAACTGACAGCAGAACAACCTGCTCAGTCTGCAGATGCAACGGAATTCTTCTTTGTATCCGAAATGAGAAGGCTGACAATACTCCCTGTCACAAGATTGACAGCCACGGCAGTCGGTGCAATCCATTGAAAGCTGAAGGGCTCCAGACTGATTTGTCCCTGAAATTCAAACATATAAGTAGAGATATCAATGTCGTATGAGAACCCTGAGAAAGCGACCACCACAGCAGTGGCTGTCCCACATATGGCACCCACCCATACTCCAAGTGGCTTGGCAAACGGGATAAACATCGCAAAAACAAACAAGCAGAAAATGGGCGTTGTCAACAAATTTGCTGTTTTCCCAGTAACCTCTGTTATATTCCCTTCGATTTGCCCCATAAAAGAACTGCAATAGATCACAACGATACCAATTATAAATGCCAGATAACGTGCAAAGCGAACATGTGATTTCTCGGAGCGGAATGATTTCCCGAACCGGTCAATAAAGTCAGTCGAGATCACTGCTGTGATCGAGTTCACTCCAGAATCGATGCTGGACATTGCTGCTGCGAACATGGCCGCAACAACCAAACCCGAAATTCCGATAGGCAGCTGATATGAAATCACATATGGAAATATGTCATCGGCGTTTTTCTTCAAGTCAATTGATGCAGGGAGTTCCGCAGGGAAAGTCTGAAAATATCCCAGCATGCAAAACCCAACTAGTGCTAATGTCGCACCAACGATGCAACCTACACAGAGTTGAATTGCCAGAGAACGACGCGCAGCGGAAGCATCTTTTGTGGACATAAACCGTTGGACCGAAACCTGGTCACCACCACTGGTCGCAACATACCAGATAACGACAGAGAGAATGGTGCCCACAAATGTAACGCGCGTACGCGGGTCAAAGCTGTAAAGAGGTTGAGTATCCCAATTAGCATTCCATGAAGTAGGAAACCAATCAAAACATCCCATCTTCCAGGAGAGAGTTGCTATCACCAGTAAGGCACCACCAAACAACAAAATCGTTTGCACCAGATCCGTAATCACAACCGCGCGCAACCCACCAAGAGAGGTATAAGTAATCGATACCAAACCGGTCACCAAAACGATCAAGGGAATATATAAATCATCTAGATTGAGCATCGTAGTTAGGGCTGCTGCTGAGATATAAATTAACAGAGACATCCAAACAAGACGCAGCAGCAAGAACATCACGGCACCCAGCAACCGAACACTCAAACCTAATTTTGTTTCCAGCAATTCGTAGGCACTTGTCACCCTTTGCTGCATATACGCCGGGATCAACCAATAACCAACGATAAAATAGACAATGGGCAGCGCCAGATAACTGGCTAAGTAAATGGGGCCTTTCCCCAGTATTTCCCCCGGTAGAGAAAGATAGGTAATCGTACTCAACAATGTGGCAAACAGTGAAACTCCAATCAAGATCGGATTCATCTGCCCGCTGCCAATGAAATATTCTGAAGTATTTTCCTGTTTTCGGCTGAAATACCACCCGAGTAAAATCGTCGATGAGGCATATATTATGATTATGGCCCAGTCGAGAGTCGCGAGTCCGGCAGGAGGTTCCACAATAATAACCTGAGCAGACTCTGCTTCCGTGTTGGTTCCGTCAGCAGCAAAAAGTGAACTGCTACCAAAACCAATTAGAAAGAGAATTAAGAACTGAGAGACAATTCGCGGGGAATGCCATTTGATTCTGAAGATTGATTGACAAAACAGGGTGAATCTCATTGTTGTTATAGCCCTCAAGGAAGTCTGATCATATAACTCGAATCGACCTGTTTGAAATGGTACATGCTCCCAATGACAGTGTTCCGATGAGAAAATACTATCGAAACAGAACATAAAAAACAACGAATAGTAACTCTGTCTTTCATTTACAGGATTCCTTTACCTTCATTATTGCATTATTCTGTAAACGGGAATGAGTTTGGGGCGTAGTTAACACAGTTAATGTAATAATTTGCGATGTCAGCCCAATATGCTCTCTTAATGTGTAGTGTCGCTGGCGAATATAAAATCTTTCGACATCCCATTTTTTTCAAACCATAATCCCAGTTTCTCTACTGGAAGACATACAGAACGATCCTTGATACAATAAAATTATTCGGCTTGTGTCATATATTGGAACAGGTCGCAAGAAGTCCCAACACTGAGTCAAAACGAGTTTTCTGGTATCATAAAAAAGAGACACACTAATGACGAAACTTGTAATCTATTCATTGATGATCAGTTGGTTATTGGTTGTCGGTTCGCTCTCCGCAGCAGAGCGTAACCCACAGGTGAAAACGTTGAAAACAGGCGTTCAAATTTCACTCGTAGCCGAACATCCTGACCTGGCAACGCCCACGGGGATCGACGTTGACGAACAAGGCCGCGTCTGGGTTGTTGCCACACATACACATTTTCGACCAGACGATTACGTCGGCCCGAAACATGATGAAATCCTGATCTTTACTGATCAGGACGGTGATGGCCGCGCTGAACAAAGACAGGTTTTCTACAATGCCACCGACGCGACGATGGATCTGGAACTTGGACAAGATGGATGGGTGTATCTCGCCGAAAGAGACCGCATTTTGCGGATCAAGGATACCGACGGAGATGGGAAAGCTGATGTCGAAGAGAACATTGCCGTCCTGGAAAGTGAGGCCGACTATCCACATAACGGGCTCGAAGGATTAGCGTGGCACCCGAATGGAGATCTGGTATTTGCACTTGGAGAAAACTTTGCCAAGCCTTGGGCTTTGACAGGAACGGATGGAGTTTCGATTAAGGGTGCAGGAAAAGGTGGAATCTTCCGCTGCAGTGCTGATGGAAAAAAGTTGAAACGAATTGCACATGGATTTTGGAATCCATTCGGGATTTGTGTTCGCGATGATGGTGAGATCTTCGCCGCAGAAAACGATCCCGGAGAACGCCCTCCCTGTCGCCTGCTACACATCGTTGAAGGGGGAGATTATGGCTACGAACGAAGCTATGGAGGAGAAGCACATCACCCTTTCGTCAGCTGGAACGGAGAATTACGTGGCACCCTACCAATGATTCATCCGTCAGGTGAAGCGCCCTGTGGTGTATTGCCACTAGGGCGTGGACTACTGGTTCCCTCGTGGAGTGATCACCGAATCGACTTTTTCCCACTCACTCGAAAAGGGGCTACTTACACAGCCAAGCCTATTACGTTAGTAAAAGGAAGCCGCTACTTCCGCCCCAGTTGTATTGCAGAAGATCCCAGTGCCGGAAATCAAAAACGGATCTGGTATCTATGTGATTGGGTAGATGGTCGTTATCAGGCGCACGGTTATGGACGCTTATGGAAACTTGAAATCGACCTGAAAAAAGCGGCCTGGATTGGAAAGTTAGACCTGGAGCCACTTACGGAGAAAGCCCGGCTATCAGCCGATTTACGTAGTGGTAAAATCACGCACAATCGTCAAACATTATTGAAACTTGCCAAAGAGGAAGATGCCTTCCTCGCTCAGGCTGCGCTGCTGGCCCTGGCACGGGAAACACCAAATTGGACTCCACAGGACGTAGCCGGTTGGCTCGCGGCTGACCGGATTCAGGCGGTGCAGGCATTGAAGCTCGCCCACGCTCCGCCGAAGAAATGGATCAAAACTTTACTGGCGGACAAAAATGCAGATGTGCAGTTTGAGACGCTACGCTGGATTTCCGATTCGGGATTAAAAACCTTTCTCCCGGAAGTGGAACATAAACTAACACAGAGTAATCTCGACTACCAGCGTTTTGAAGCCGCCGTTGCCACCTGGAACACACTGAAAGGATCTCCCGATGCGGGCATCCGTAACCCGGAGATGCTGCTTGCCCGGGTACTGGATACAAAGAGCGCGCCACAAATCCGGGCTTACGCCTTGCGTCTGCTGCCGACTCAGTCCCGTTCCGCCCCTAAAGAGGGAATCCAGCCAGTACAAAACTTTCCCAAGGGACTAACGCTGGAAATTCTTAAGCAACTTCTTGCAGTAAACGATGAAACACTTTCATTGGAAGTTGTTCGCACGTTGTCTGGTAATCCGATTGTTTCACAAAAATTTCTGGCGGAAATCGCCGCCGATACTAAGCAAAGCATAATTCTACGCGCGGAAGCAATCGCCGGTCTGGCTGGTGTGTCTGATCAACAAGCCCCCCTGTTGCTAAATCTGGCGGGAGACAAGCACCGGACTGTACGCGAAGAAGCCTTGCGATCGTTGCGGTCTAGAAAGTTTACACCCGAGCAGAAAAATGTTTTGAAACAACTTGCCAAACAATACTCCGAATCTGCAGATCTAGTTCAAGCAGTACTGAATCCGAAAACACTCAACACGGGCCGACCTGCCCTGACCGATACACAGGCTTGGCTGGATGCGCTGGAGGCAGTGAAAGTTCCAGCAGATCGAGAGAATGGCCGCCGTATCTTTCATCATGCCCGAATTGCAAACTGTGCCCACTGCCATCGACACGGTGGTCGAGGCAATGTCGTCGGGCCTGACTTAAGCAGCCTGGGTAAGAACAAAGACCGGAAATGGCTCTTGAAATCGATTCTTGAACCAAGCCTGCAAATGGCTCCTGAATACCAGCCACGTACGATCATTCTCAATGATGGTCGGACTTTTACTGGAATTCGACTACGTTCATACATCAAAGAGACAATTCGGGATGCCAATGGGCAAAATCGCACGTTTGACCGCGATGAAGTTGAGTCCATGGTAGAATCGCCAATTTCTTTCATGCCATCCGGTCTTGTCCATACTTTAACCGACCGTGAGTTAAAAGATTTAATCGCGTTTCTCGAAAGCAACACTCGTCATAATTAAATTGACTTCTGAAAATCAATGATATTCGTATTTGTCCGAGTAACTTCTCTCTCAAAAAGAATACTGATGGAAAATCATGAGAAACAAATCGCAGATTTTCTCAAACCGTATAGTGAAAAGATCCAGTCTTTTGCACAATCTTTGCGAACGAACCTGAAGAAGCAGACGAAACCCGCTTATGAACTGGTCGGTCTCTCTGCGCAATCTTTCAATATAGGTTATGGATTCACCACTAAGGCCTGGGATTGTTACTGTGCTATAATCGTTTATCGAAAACACATTAATATCAGCCTTCCATCTGGGGCATCTCTTTCTGACCCTGACAGGTTGCTGCACGGAACAGGTTCGAGGGTGAGACATCTAAAAATCAAGGAATTAAAAGATATCCGGACGACTGCTGTGCGAAAACTGTTAAACGAAGCCAGGCAGAATGCGTTTGATTTATTGGAAGTGAAAGAAATGGATCATGCTGGAGTCTTCACTATTATCAAAACAGGGAATAAAAAGTAGATGCCTGACCACTCACATCTTTTAGAAATCAAAATTGCGTAATGATCGGGTGCGAGTATATTCAGAGTCAGCCATCGCTATCAATTCGTTCGATTTATACGAAATCATGACGACAGACTCAAAAGAACTATTATCGCCAAAACGGGCTGAACATCGACCTGTGGATGAGCGTGCTAATTTCATCACACATGCTCTCGGATTTTTCTTGAGCGTAGTAGCATCGATCGTCCTGATGACATTAGTAATTCAACATCATCAGACGATTAACATCGTAGCCTGTGGTATTTATTGCAGCTCTCTGACAGGACTGTATGCAGCGTCTACTTTCTCACACATGTTCTATGATCTCGCCTGGCGTCGGTTCTTTCGTACTTTGGATCAAGTCTGTATTTATCTACTCATCGCAGGCTCATATACACCCTTTGCCGTAGTTTATCTCTGGAATCAATGGTGGCCGATGCTCATGGTTGTCATGTGGGTCCTGGCAATATTTGGTGTCTTTCTCGTCCTCCACATGCGCAACCTGACACCTACAGCTATGATCACGTACGGTATCCTGGGCTGGCTACCGATTATCTCATTGAAAACACTCTACGACGCAGCCCCACTCGACATATTTGCGTGGATCATTGCTGGTGGATTCTTCTATTCCGCCGGGTCTGTATTTCTGATTTTCGATCAGCGCGTCCGCTACTTCCACGCCCTCTGGCACACCTTCGTGATCGCCGGCAGCACCTGTCATTACATCGCACTACTTATGGTTATGTTGTAACGTATTCGTCAGAATTCTGTGCCATCGTTTTCCGGGTGTGAAAGGGATATTTCAGCAAATACAAAACGGACATCCCAACTGCACCTAACACACTGGACAAGTAGTATGTTTTCTGGGCATACTATTCAACAGCTTGTAGTGAGAGCATTTACAGAATCTACTGAAAGAATACCTGATGCCATTATTTTGCCGACCACTATTCGTATTTTACTTTTTAAGCAGCTTGTTTCTGCTTTTGCCATACAAATTCAGTTCTGCTGAAGAGATTGAAAAACCGCTCAGCTATAGCATTTCACGGCAGGTTTTGCTGCAATCAAAGCCGAATGCGCATACCTGGTTTCATCCACGTGTTGCTGTGATTCCCAACTTAGATCCCACACAACCGTCAACGGTATTGATGGTGTTGCAAAAGCTGTTACCGGTATCTGATTATTTTTCCGGAATGAGTACAATGCTCTACTCGTCGAAGTTGAATCAATGGAGCAAACCCATCACTCCACCAGAGCTAGGTTGGAAAAAAGGAGCCGGAGGCATTGATATCGCCGTAGCAGACGTCACTCCTGTCTGGCATCCCCAATTGCAAAAAGTAATTGCAGTGGGCACACAAATCCGCTACAGCAAAGAGGGACATCAACTCGATGACAAAACTCGTTCGCACCAAACTGCATATGCGATCTATGATCCTAAAGTGGAGAAATGGACCTCATGGAAAGTCTTGCAGATGCCCACCGACAAAAAATATGATTATGCTTGTAGTGCCTGTGCGCAATGGGTAGTGGAACCAGATGGAACCTTGCTTCTTCCCTTTTATCACGGCCCATCCAGCAAGACCCCCTTCTCTGTAACAGTTGTAAGGTGCACGTTTGACGGAACCGACATTCAATTCGAGAACGAAGGTAACACCTTAAAACTAAACAAAGTACGTGGCTTATTTGAACCTTCTTTGATCAAATTTCAGAATCGCTATTATCTGACACTCAGAAATGATTTGAAAAGTTATATTTCAACCAGTAAAGACGGTCTGCACTTCCAACCCATCAAGGCCTGGACTTTTGACGATGGCAAAGATCTAGGTAGCTATAACACACAACAGCACTGGATAAGCCATAGTGCGGGTCTGTTTCTCGTCTATACACGACGTGGAGCCAACAATGATCACATCGTTCGGCATCGTGCCCCGCTGTTCATGGCACAGATTGATCCCCAGAAATTAACAGTACTTCGAAAGACCGAGCAGATCATCGTTCCAGAAGAAGGCGCACTGCTTGGCAACTTCGGTGCAGCCGACATCAACCGCAATGAGTCCTGGGTGACCGTGGGTGAACGCCGTAACTACAAGAAAATCCCGAAAGAACAATGGAAATCGAACTCGGTGTATCTCGTCAAAATTAAATGGTCAAAACCAAACCAGGCGAAGAAGTAATTCCGCGATAAAGGATCTCAGATGGCGAAATGGAATTGTGTGCTGGAACTGGATAGTCAACGTCAACGAGTTTCAGGAAGTGAAACAGTACTCCGCGATGCCGTTAATTCTGGTGCTGACCTCCGTGTGGGAACCGGGTTTCGTCACAACGAACACATCGATACGACATCCGACTGTAACGAACTCATTCGTGAGGTGATGGATTTTCGAGTGACTTACCTGTTGGACAATCGCTGGGTCTCGGGAATCGAAACACTGCGCATGCCCATCTCTTTACCTGATGGTTTTGGTCCTCGAGCATCAATGTCATTTTTCATCTATAATCAAGATGGACATCAGGCGATAGCGCGACCTCACTTGGACGGTATCTCTTCCCCTGGTAAACTCGCCGCAGTCCCAGTTGATGATCATCCCGACATGCCCAAGTATCATGAACTGGCGAGCTGGGATGCCGACACCAATGCACCCAGTAGTAATTTTGTTTATGAGTTCGAATACTTTCGCTATTTTGTACACAATCAATGGGAAGAAGTTTTTTCGCACGATGCAGAAGGCCAAATTGAATCCGGTTCTCTCGAAGATTTAATAGATGCATTTACCGAGGGATGTGAAATCAAAGTCGCCATCCATAACCTTTGCAGCGATCTCACTGAAACGGATGAACCCCAATTTGAACATGATGTGTTTGTGCACATTGGCGCGGGTTACTATTACACAGAACGAAAACTATTCATGGCATCCGCCAATCCCATTGTGCGTACACGCCCCACAATTCCCCTCGGCTATGGCACCTCTTGTTGGGATTTCGGCTGGGTCATGCCTCGTACCGACGGACATCTGGCACGTTGGATCTGCAATCCCTATACATTACAGTTTGAAAAATCGTCCACAAGACACGCAATGCGGTGGTTCGTCAGCCGCTAAGACCTGAAACACATCTAAGCAGATCTATTCTGAAACTACTTTCCTATCTTCGCGAAGTCTTTCACGAGAGCGCGTCCAATCACCCCACTGTTCTTCGATTTGTCCTTGCAAGGATCCTTTACTTCACCGGTACGATGATAGCCGTGATAAAACATCCACACCTGACCGTTTTCTTCACGCAACGTGGGTGCGAATAACCCTGTCGCGTGACATTTCGAACTCACCAATCCTGAGTCATGCCATTTCACGCCATTGTTTTCAAAAATGAGTGGATACCAGTTTGTGAAGTCACCAGCCGCGCTTCCATCTGGCGTACTCGATTCAGTGATCCAAAGTCCTTGCTTGCGGAGATCTTGTTGATTGTATAGGAATCCGGCGAAATAGTACCGTCCATTCTTGACAAGCACATCAAGCGAGAACGGTCCCGTTTTCACAAATTGATTTGTAAACGGAACTTTATGAGTCAGTCGTTTCTTGTTCCCCCAGGAAATCCCATCTTTGCTTGTCAGATGGACAATGGATACACCACCATCCTTTGGTTTACTGACAGCTTGATACCACATATGCCATACACCGTCTGCCCCACCTCTCCCGGATCCTGCTTCATAATAAACCGACTGATCGCCTATAAAACTGGTACCGTTAATCTTCTCCCACCTCTCGGTCCCAGTGGCAACAGGATCACCATGCTTGACCCACTGACGCCGCTCATCGCTCCATTCTGCAAACCCAATCTGATAGTGCTTCTGTCCGTTTTTCTGCACTGGCCAGCCAACGTAGTAGAGACGACCTACAAATTTTTTGAGTGTAGCATCATATCCAAAAACGTATTTCGTAGTCTCGATCGTACGATCATCCCAGGAACCTTTTGGCCCGGGCGAGATTACAGGATTTGGTAGAACAGTCCACTTACCGGGTGCAGCATTAAGCGGCACACCCGGAGGCAAGTTCGCAGCCAGAACATGTATTGGCAGTCCCTTCTCAAAATCAAGTTGAATCGAATTAAAGAACATCCACCAGCGGTTGCCAAATTTGACAAGCTCCGGGTCAGAAGCCACGACCCATCCTTTTGGTAGATCTTCATTTGAAATGACGACACGCTCATCTACGGCCAATTCTTTTTCGAAAACTTCAGCAGAAGATTCGGAAGAAGTCCACGCCAGCGAAGTCACAATAGCCAGAATCGCAAAATGACACTTTCCCATCATTTGAAATGCCTTTCGGTAGTGGAATATCTGCTAAAGTCCCAGCGGCTCTAACCAGCCACTTCCCCTAACATGATTCGCTACAAATCACTCTTTCTTGATACAATTATGTTTGTTTATCAACAAATAAATTTATTTGTATCAGAGGAGATATGATGAAAGAAACACTCACTTCAAAGTGATGGCAAACACTTCCGCATTATTCAAATGTAATCTCAGCATATACTTTCCAGGTGGAAGCTGGCTGATCTTGCTGGCTTTCCACTTCAATTGATGCTGTAAAGAATCTTTCGAGAGGACAACCGCTTCCTCTTTGGAAAACCCACGCATCCGATACCCATCAGAATTCAGTACCTCAACACGTATTTCACCCTCGGTCGCGTCTGCGTTGACTGAGATCTGCTTAATCCCTTTAAAACTCATTGGTTTGAGTGTAATCTGACCGATGTTCTGCAGTGGCTTTTTGAGTGTCGATTGCGCGCTGAGCTTGACCGGTCGAATCCCGGCAAAACGATCCAGCCTGATACCGGCGAATCCGACACCACTTTGCTGCGTTTCACTGGTCAGTTTTTGCCCTCCACCAATCGTACCGCTATTATAGCCGCCATAATAAAAACGGATTTCATCTTCGAGAAACACAGGTGTCGAATTTGTGAAGATACCACCATTCGAAAAATCCTGCTCGCTGCTGGCAATAAACCGTTGATCGCGAAATGGTCGGTCCCAATGCAATCCGTCGCGACTGATCATCAATTCAATATGCATCGCATCTGCTTTATTTCCCGTTGCTTGACCCCGCGAACTGAGAATCTGATTGAGACAGAAGTAACAGCCTTTATAGTAAAATACCGGCGAAGTATGAAACTCTGTATTGGGCTGATCGAGATCATCAGGCATAGAAATCAATTGCGGTTTTGACCATGTAACAAAATCTTCACTTTCGGTACGCGCCATGGCGTGCTTCCACGCCAAACCACCAGTAGGTCCCTGTATCCATGATTTTCCATAAGCGACATATAACCCGTGATTGGGATCATAAATAACATCGGCAGCATCAGACATCGATAGCGGAATTGCCCAAGTCTTGCGGAGAAAGTTCTTGTTTTTGTCCCAACGTTCGTTGTAAGGAACTTCATCACTGTAGAGTGGCTGTAAGCCTCGTCCACCGTAGGCTGTTTTATTCAGCGGATTCTTCTGTGACTTGGTCCAATGGATTCCATCGGTTGAAAATGCAGCAAAAAAACCAGGCCACTCGCGTCCGTTTTTATCCTTACCAAAATCGGTATAAAGCATCTTGTAGCGCTTGGCAGAATCGGAGTCGCGAGGATCGTACAATACCGAATTCGCATACCGGTCGCCATAACCCCCATCTCCTGTCAGAACGATGTTCGTCTCCTTAAAATGTCCTGCCCAGGGTTTTCGGTCTGTTGTGAAATCGTGAATACCCAATTTGGGTTTTGTGAAGTGGATTCCATCATCAGATTCAGCATAACAGACAACACATTTGTGGGTTTTTCTTTCATCGCGTCCACCCGCATATGCCTGATACCAGAGTTGAAACTTACCGGTTTTCGGATTTTTAGAGATGCTCGTCCAGCCAATCGCCATCTCCCAGGGCTGATCTTCTCTAACGATGGGGTTCGATGGGTTAAGCTTCGCAGGATGAAACAAACGCTTCGTTCCCGACCGATACAAAACGTGATGGTCATCAACAAAAAGGATATGTCGAGATATCTTTTTATCTGTCTTCTGTTTCGGTTTTGCTAAATGGCTTTGAACCCATTCTGCTGCCATTTTGCTGGCACCGCGCGGCGTGGTATGCCCGCGTGGCTCTGGCATGATATGCAATTGCACTCGACTGGGTAACTTCTTCGTACGCGACGCCTCAGTGATACGATGTGCAACCTCATAAGCAGCCCTTGTACTCACGCGCTCGTCTTGGTCTCCAATGATAATCCACACAGGACGCCCAGCTAGATTATCTGCCTGTTCTGCCAGGCTCAACTTTTTTACGAGTGGATGTTCCTTCGTTTTACGAAATTCACTGAGTGCTGCCAAATCTGTGACGGGAGCAAATCCCAAAGCACACTTCACACGTTTATCAGAGGCAGCGAAGTGAATGGCCAAAAATCCTCCGCGTGACGTTCCACAAGACACTATGCGTTCAGGATCGGCGACACCGGTTTTAATGAGATGATCGAGTACACTTGAAAGTCGTTTGTTACTCTCAGCAACAAAGTCCTCACCCTTCGCCGCCAGGAAACTCCACCCCCCTAATCCACACGGTTGCCCTTTAGGACACTGCTCACCATGACATGAAATATCGATCGAGACAGTCAGATAACCGAATTCAGCAAGTTCATTTCCACACTGTCGGAAGTAGGCAGAGTTAAGAATACTATCAATAGTTCCTCCTAGAGCAAACAGGATTGGAGCAGGCTTCTTCGTCTTTTTCCCCCAGACACCATACTTGACACCTTCAGGCGTCTCAAATCGTTTTATTTCGGAATCCGCAGCCTGCGAACGTGAAGTGAAAGCGAGTAATAAAGAACATAAAATCGCTGCAAGGATACTCGCTCTACACTGTTGACTATTCGTGAGTGGATTAAACACAATCATCATATTCCTTGCCTCGTAGGAGAAGATAGTTCGGTTTCGGTTGTGTTTGATGTGTCCAGCGGGACCGGGATGACATATAGTGGATTGCCAGCCCGCGCCTGGAATTCTGAGTTTGATTTGGTCCGGATCGATGCAGCAACATACTGTGGTGGAATGAACAGCTACCAGCTTTCAACTCTACTGGCACTTCATGCTTGCAGTCAATTTGTTCATCCCGAACTTGCATATCGACACGATCGCCGACATCCCAGGCCTGATCATGATCTAGCAGTTCTCCACGATGGCTTCCAGGGATCACCCACAGGCAACCGTTATCCAGAGTCACATCGTCGAGTGCGGTCCAGCAGGTCACAAGGTCTCTTGGTTCAATCGTAAAGTAAGCG
This sequence comes from Planctomycetota bacterium, assembly GCA_022600195.1. Taxonomy (GTDB): domain Bacteria; phylum Planctomycetota; class Planctomycetia; order Planctomycetales; family Planctomycetaceae; genus Gimesia. The sequence continues at coordinate 31,056 of JAHZKX010000084.1, read as the reverse complement.
GAATCCTGATGGTATGGTTTTTCAATCCCTCCGGGTGGTTTCATGAAACATTGACTTCCAAACAGTTTGATATCCGGCCCGATCAGTTCAGAAACGATATCGAGAATTCGTGGATTTATTGCGTGAGCCATAAATGCTTTTTCGTTCTCGACACAGCGGTTGATTTTACGAATCGTCGATGAATCGCGCAGGCCCTGTGAGCCAGGTTCGTACTCAATCTGATCTGCGGGAAATGTAGTGACACGACCTTCAGCAATCTCATTTATCTTGTGACGTAGCCGATCAAGCTCAGCTTCCTTGATCAGATTAGTGACTGTAAGAAATCCTTCACGTTCATATTGAGAAACATCTGACTTATTGACAATTGACATTCACTCTCTCCTGTTTTTCCAGCGTAGCGGCCAACTTCGTATCTTTTCATTTCAAAGTATCAAATCATAATATCATTTTAAGTGCCATGGAGTCATAGATCACATCGATATTTTCGTTTTTAAGAGAACAATATTCCATCGAAAATGTATACGATAACATTGCCGCCCCTTCACATGCCGTGTATCATCGACGGAACTGACCGCATGCGCGATCTCCTCAAATTCCTTCCGAGAAATGTTAAGGGAAATCATGACCACACTCCGTTTCACTTTTCTCATCGTCTTTATATTTACGATTTTCTACCTGCTTCCACTGGACGCTTCTGCTCAGAATAACAATACAACGACCCCACCTTGGGCAGTCTTAAAAAAGGCACCCGACCAGAGTCCACTTCCGGGCACAAGAAAATTAACCGATACCAGCGATCTCAGTTCGAAAATGATCGCCGGTATCGATCGGTTTCTACTCAAGCAAATTTCACAAGCGGCAACGGAACGCGCAAACGTCTGGAGTCGAGACCTGTCCTCTCCCGAGGCTTACACGCGTTCTATTGAAAGTAATAGAAAAGATCTTTCTGCGATGTTGGGGCTTACCGACCCGCTTGTTTCTGGACGTTTTTCCTATATAGGCAATAAGACTGATCATTCTTCTCAGGATTTTACCATTTACGAAGTAACCTGGCCCGTCCTGGATGATATGAATGGCGCCGGACTTTTATTGGTTCCGAATGGAAATATTCAGGGCGATATCATTGCAGTCCCGGAAGCAGATCAAGTTCCGGAAGATATCGTATCATCCAAAAAACCAAACACCTCATACGCTCAACAACTGGTTCGCTCTGGTTTTCGAGTCCTCATTCCTACGATAATCAATCGTGAAATGAACACATGGAAAATGAGTAATCGGGAATGGGCACATCGACCTTCTTTTGAACTCGGCCGCACTCTGGCTGGATATGAAACTCAAAAGATCATGGGAGCAGTCAGCATCCTGCAACAAACGAATAGAGGAAATAAACGCCCGGTTGGTGTGATTGGCTGGGGAGAAGGAGGACGGTTGGCTCTGTATGCTGCTGCCCTCGATTCACGCATCGATAGTGCTGCTGTGTGTGGATACTTTTCATCACGCCAAAACCTCTGGCAGGAACCCGCTGATCGAAATGTATTTGGGTTGCTCAATTCACTTGGCGACGCTGAAATCGCGAGTCTGGTAGCCCCACGGTCGCTGATCATTGAACATGGTAAGTATCCAAGTTACGGCTTTCGCACAACCGCTGATGGCGAATTAGAAGTCGTTGAAGATCATTATACAAAGTTGAAAGGAAAACCGGGTAAATTACTTATTCCTGATAAAAAGGAAATCAAAGGAGAATTTGCTCGAGCCCAGAGTTTTGTCGCGAGCCTGCAACCAGAAAAACCGACATTGACACTGATTGAATCCGATTCAGCAGTCTCCGTTAAAACACTCAAGGCGTTTGTTCACACATTGGACCCAAATGCCTCTTTCAACACAGAGACCCAACCTCTAAGTCTGAAATCGCGCGAACATGCCAGTAAACGACACAATGATCAACTGGCTGAAATCGAACGGCATAACCAACGATTGCTGCAACTCGCATATGAAACCCGCATTGCATATATGAAAGATCTCAAAACGAATTCATTGAAAGATTTTGAGCAATCAGCTGAAGTATATCGCGAAAAATTTAAAAAAGATGTGATCGGTGAATTTGCTCTCGGTCTCCTGCCCGATAATGCACGAACACGTAAATATCAGGTGGGTCCGAAGACGGTCAGTTATCAGGTTGAGCTGGATGTATTCCCTGATGTCACTGCTTATGGCATACTGACTCTACCTAAAGACCTCAAACTGGATGGCTCAGAAAAACGACCGGTGGTTGTCTGTCAACATGGACTTGAAGGACGACCGCGCCATACAGTCGCTGAGGAAAAATACAGAGCCTATAAATCTTTCTCAACCCATCTGGCTGAACGAGGTTTTATCACCTTTGCTCCCCAAAACCCTTATATTCTGTTCGATCGTTTTCGAACACTGCAGTTCAAAGCACAATCTATAGGACGTACTTTGTTCTCTGTTGCTGTACCTCAACATCAACAAATCACCGACTGGTTATCCAAACAGCCTTTTGTTGATAGTAAACGCATCGGCTTTTATGGCATTTCGTATGGTGGTAAATCTGCAATGCGTATCCCCCCTCTGGTCAAGAACTATGCTTTATCAATCTGCTCAGCAGATTTTGGTGAGTGGGTTTGGAAAAACGCCGCCACAGACAAACGCTCGCTGCGTTACAGCTACGTCAACAAGGGAGAATATGAGATCTTTGAATGGAACCTCGGCGGCACTTTTAACTATGCAGAAATGGCTGCCCTAATCTGCCCTCGCCCCTTTATGGTGGAACGCGGACACTTTGATGGAGTTGAACCTGATGATCGCGTCGCTCAGGAATATGCCAAGGTTCGGTTTTTATATCAGGCACAGCTCAAGATCGGAGACCGAGCTGAAATCGAATATATCTCCGGTCCGCATGCCATTCATGAACAGGGTTCTTACGAATTCCTGCACAAGCACCTTAACTGGCCCGTACCAGAGAATTGAAGCCCTCAATAATACAATTTTCTAAAGACAACTAGCTCAGAATATCATGTACGATATGTGCTTCTTCAACCCCCGTGAGCCGTGCATCGAGACCGCGATATTTATATGTCAGCCGCCGATGATCGATGCCCATACAATGCAGGATTGTGGCGTTCATATCTCGAATGTGTACCGGATTCTCAACAACGTTGTAGCTGAAATCATCAGTTTTTCCATATTCAAAACCACGTTTGATTCCACCACCTGCCATCCAGATTGAGAAACATCGGCCATGATGATCCCGCCCGGCACTCGGGCTGCCAATAGCTCCCTGGCTGAAAACCGTGCGTCCGAATTCGCCACCCCAGATAACCAGCGTTTCGTCTAACAAGCCACGTTGTTTCAGATCCTTAACTAACGCAGCCGAGGGTTGATCGACGTCAAGGCACTGGTTTGGCAACTGGCGTTTGATTGAGACATGCTGATCCCAGCCGCGATGGAAGAGTTGCACAAACCGTACACCACGCTCTGTCATTCGACGCGCCAACAGACAATTGGCGGCGAAACTTCCCGGCTTCCGCGATTCAGGTCCATACATCTTAAAGGTCTGTTCTGTTTCGTTCGAAAGATCCATCAGACCGGGGACCGATGTCTGCATTCGATACGCCATTTCGTATGAATTGATGCGAGCCTGAATTTCCGGATCACCAATTTCTTCGGCTTGCCCCCGATTCAATGTCGCTAGATCATCGAGAAGCTTGCGTCGTTGTTTACGGTCGATACCTGCCGGGTTCGACAAATATAATACAGGGCTGGAACCGGGACGTAATTTAACCCCCTGATGGCTGGGAGGCAGATAACCGGAACCCCATAAACGATCAAACAGAGGCTGGCCCGGATTTTTGCCGGTTCCCTGTGAAAGCATCACCATATAAGCGGGCAAATCTTCATTCTCACTTCCAAGTCCATAACTTAACCACGAACCTAAACTGGCATGACCAATTTGCTGTGTACCCGTGTTGATAAACGTAATCGCGGGATCATGATTGATTGCTTCGGTGTTGACGGATTTGAGAATCGTAATGTCATCTGCAATCGTTTGTGTGTAAGGCAGACGTTCACTGATCCAGGTTTGATGAGCACCACACTTTTTCATCTCCCAAAACGGAGCCACAACAGGAAATGACTTTTGTCGGGCAGTCATCCCCGTCACTCGTTGTGTCCCTTTCACAGAATCAGGCAGATCTGTACCGTGCAACTTACGCATAATCGGTTTGTAATCAAACAGATCCACATGCGAAGGACCACCCGACTGAAACAAATAAATAATGCGTTTTGCTTTAGGGGCGATCTGTTTCACAGCGTCCGGAATCGTTTCAGATTCCGCACTGGCACTCTGAGTGAATAGCTCCGGGTACAACAGACTTGCCAAAGCCGCACCGCCAATACCGCGCGCCGATTTCCCCAACAGAGTGCGTCGTGTTAAATTTCGTCCGTATTCGAAAACGGGATCCATAACTATCCTCGGGTTATAAATTCGTAAGTATTAAATATCATGCTCGCCACTGTCGTCCAGGCTGCGAGTTCCGCGGGAGCCAGCGATTCATCGCGGTCTGATTCTCCCTGAGCCAGTAGAGCCAGCGCGGCCTTTTCATTTGATTGATAAGACTTGAGTTCGCGTAAGTAAGCAGCTTTCGCAGTTTGAGCCTCCCACGGCTCTGGCAGTCGACCTAATGCCGACTTGAAAGCGAACTGAATCCGCGATTCAATACTCTCCACATCCTTATGCATAATCCGCTCTGCAAAATTTCGTGAAGCTTCAACAAACTGCACATCATTCAGCAACACCAATGATTGTAAAGGCGTATTTGTTCTTGCTCGACTGACAAGACAAACCTCGCGGTTAGGCGCATCGAAGGTTTGCATGTTTGGCGGTGGTACCGTTCGTTTCCAATAAGTATACATACTGCGGCGGTATAATTTTTCACCATGATCCTGCACAAATACCTGTGCCGTTGCTGGAGAACTTCCATAATGGCTCACCTCTCGCCACAGCCCCTCCGGTTGATAAGGATTCACACTGGCGCCACCCACGCGTTCTACCAATAAGCCTGACACCTTTAATGTCGCATCCCGGATTGCTTCTGCCTGAAGACGAAATCGTGCGCCACGGGCCAACAGCCGATTCTGAGGATCCTCTTTCCATAACTGAGGCGTTCCCTCAGAAGCCTGCCGATAGGTCGCCGACAACAGAATCTTTCGCATGATGTGTTTGACATCCCAGCCTTTTTCGTAAAACTCAACCGCCAGCCAGTCGAGTAACAGTGGATGCGTTGGAGGATCACCCTGCGAACCAAAGTCCGCCGTGGTAGATACGATTCCTTGCCCAAACAACATTTCCCAAAAACGATTGACAGCCACGCGTGTCGTTAAAGGGTTTTCACGAGAAGTCAACCATTGAGCCAGTGCCATCCGGTTGGCAGGCGCCTTTTCGGGAAGTCCTGGCAAAAACCCTGGCACTCCCGTACTGACTTTTACAGTTGGCTGATCGTATTGCCCACGGTTCAAAATAAATGTGTCGCGAGGTTTCTTTGCTGTATCCATCACCATCGTTTCAAACTCATCAGTCAACATCTGACGGCGCGCTTTCAAGTTCTTCAATTGGTAACGAATATTCCTAAACTCAGGAGCGATCTTGCTGTAATATGTTTTCAATTCCGCAATTTGTTTTGCATTTCTTTTTTTCATATCGACAGACAAGATCTCTTGAATAGGTTGAGGGATATTCGTGCCATCATCAACTCCCGTCATTCCAAAAATTTTGTAATCGCCGGCAAACAATCTCTGTCCGTATTTAAATTTTCCATCACCCCAAACCAGCATCACTGAAATATAGGGAGAATCTTTCGTTTCGTAAGGTTTGTCAAAGGTGACGGTCAGATGTTGCTGAGTCTTATTGTTTAGAGCAGGAGACCACCCAGTATGATCACGTGGATCCAGACAGTCTTCAGGTGGATAATCAGGATGCGCAACGCTGGCGGTAATCTTGGCAACATTAAACATCGCATATAAATCGACTTGATCAGAAGGAACTGTTGTTCCAGAAGCCGCAAAACTGGTGAGCATAAAACTACCCGGAAACGACGCTTTGGAACCATGGCCAAGTCCCCCATCAGGTAACTTTTCATTCGGATAGAAAACAATACGCAAACCAGTCAGCTTTTCAATACCCGGTTTGACCTTCAATGAAATGGAGGGAGATCGACCACCTGGAGTTAATACGAGCACATGTCCTTCTTTACTGATTTCAAATCCAGTTCGTGCATTGGGAGCAGAGACCTTGACCACTTCCAAATCATGGAGTTTTAAGCCTTTTCCCCTCTCCGATAAATCTTGACGAACTTTCTTTTCCCACTCATCCATCTTGACTGCATTTGGTTGATTCAATTTTGATTTGAGTTGGGCTACTTCCTTTTCAATCGCTTTCAATTCTGCTGTCGCAAATGAAAGTTCTGTCTTTGTTTTCAACTTGGGACCAGCATTGATACCCATGTTTCCGTCGAGTCCCTTATCTTCAAGGTTATTGAAGTAAGCAAAGAATTGGTAAAAATCTTTCATCGTAATCGGGTCATACTTGTGATTGTGGCATTGTGCACAACCCATGGTTAATCCAAGAAAGACTTCTGATGTCGTCTTCACCCGATCGACGGCATAGTTGACTAGATTTTCCTTGGGAATCGTGCCCCCTTCATGCGTTATCATATGATTCCGGTTAAAACCGGTGGCAACTTTCTGCCAGGCGGAAGAATTTGGAATTAAATCACCTGCAATTTGTTCGGTAATAAATTGATCGAAGGGTTTGTTTTTGTAGAACGAATCGATCACCCAATCCCGCCAGAGCCACATATGCCGCCCACCATCAATGGAGAACCCATTGGTGTCAGCATAACGGGCAAGGTCGAGCCATTTCAGTGTCATTCGTTCCGCATTCTGAGGTGAAGCAAGCAAGCGATCAACGAGTTTTTGATACGCCAGTGGATCTTTTGATTTTACGAACGCATCAACTACAGCAGCGGAAGGAGGCAGACCATGCAAATCCAGATAGAGCCGGCGAACCAGTGTCCTTCGGTCTGCCTCTTTGGAAGGAGTGAGTCCTGCCTTTTCGAGCCGCGATAACACAAAATAATCGATTTCATTTCGCGGCCACTTCACCTGCTTGATCGCAGGCAACGGCGCACGTTCCGGTTTGATATAGGCCCAGTGGTCTTGCCAAGTGGCTCCCTGCTCTACCCACTGTTTTAATAGTTCAATCTCTTGGGTCTTCAAAGTCTTACCTGAATCGGCAGGCGGCATTCGCTCATCAACATCGTTAGTGAGAATCCGCTGAATCAGTTCACTTTCTTTTAGATTTCCTGGTACGAGAGCCGCTTTTCCATCAACACTATGAAACGCACCCGCCTTCGTATCGAGACGCAATTCGGCTTCACGGTGTTTTTCATCTGGGCCATGACAAAAAAAACAGTTATTGGAAAGAATCGAGCGGATATCTCGATTGAAATCGATTTTCGATTCAGCCGATGCCTGTTCAGGCTTGTTCTTTTCTTCAGCAAACAAAGAAACAAAAGTAGCGCCTAACACAATAAGAGGCAGCCAGATTGAAAGGGAACGGAAACGCATACTCATCATGCCCTGTCAGATTATTAGCGATTGCGATCCTGGTGCGTCTCTTTGAAACCGAACCATGCCATCATGGTTCGGGAGAACAGGTGGGTCCCAGCAGACGGATCGTATCTTTGATCTTAAAGACTGGGAACAAGGCCTGTCAAGCTCGGAAGAGAACAGACGCAACCATTTAAAGCGTCTGAGTTTTATTGTTCACATATACCAGAGAACGGGTAACCATAATCGCACTGCGCAAGACCAGACCCGCAGGAATTTGTGATAAAAACACCTGCGGGTCAGTCATTGATCTCATTGATTTCCGCTCAGTTCCCGACTTGGCTTTCGGGAACCAAAACAGAGTCTTACAACGGTCGGACCACTGAAACACTGCGCCAATAGTCGAGCAGAGTTTCAATCGATAAAACGCCGCCACCCATACCGCTTTTATGAATACCGGCATAAGGAATACCATGCGCGAATACGTTATGAGCATTGATCCAGCTATTGCCGGCACACATCACTTCCGCAACACGCGCCGCCCGATTGAGATCAGATGACCATACACTATTTGCAAGACCATAATCGGTACTGTTTGTCATCTGAATGGCTTGTTCTTCCGTTTCAAATGGCGCCAGATAAGCCACAGGTCCAAATATTTCTTCACGGGCAGCCACGTTGTCCAGAGATCCCGCCATGAGCGCTGGCTTGACATAATAGCCTTCATAACCGGGCACCTCAGCAACGCCCCCTTCCAGAACACATTCGGCCCCTTCAGCCTGTCCCTTTTCCAGATAAGAGAGTACACGTTGATGTTGTTTTGCGTTGACCACAGGACCCATTTGTGAGGTATCCTTCAGCTGATAACCCACTTGCACATCCTTAAGCCGGTCGACACATTCACCGACAAATTCATCGTAAATATTTTTGTGAACTAACCAGCGAGTTGCATCGCAGCAGACTTGGCCTGTATGAAATGTGATCGCATTAACCAGTTTCTCTGCGGTATCGGGAATATCAACATCGTTAAAGACGACAGCTGCCCCTTTGCCTCCCAGTTCCAGTTTGACCGGCACCAGATTTCGACCACAGGATTCTGCGACCAGGCGGCCCACTTCGGGTGAACCTGTGAATGACATACGCTGGAGTTTAGGATTGGCTGACAATGCAGCGCCGGCCACTGAACCCAAACCGGGAACCACGTTAATCACACCATCGGGAATGCCGACTTCCTGTGCCACACGCGCCAGGTAGAGAGTCGAGAGCGGCGTGTCTTCAGCAGGTTTAATCACAACTGTATTCCCGGCAGCCAACGCGGGAGCAATGCCCCAGCCAACTAACAGAAACGGAAAGTTCCAGGGAAAGATAAATCCACAAGCGCCCCAAGGCTGACGCATCGTCCAGGCTTCATGATTTTTCACAGCCAGTATGGAACGACGTTGAACGTTTTGTGCCAAGTCGGCGAAATAACGGATGGTATCCACAAAGTTTTGCACATCACCTTGCGCCTGTGCTTCGATTTTTCCAGCGTCCAGTGATTCGAGTTGAGCGATGATGTGTTTTTGTTTTTCGACGGCATCTGCCAACCGGTGCAACAGCGCACTGCGTTCATTCTGAGGAAGCTGTGCCCACCCCGTCGTTTTGAAAGCTTCGTCAGCGACATCAACGGCTCGATCAATGTCGCCCGCCTCAAAACTATAAACTTCTGCCAACTGCGCTCCGGAACCAGGATCCGAAGTGGTAAACGTCTCGCCTCCCGTTGATTCCAATTCTTTCCCGCCGACAAACCCTTTCAGGATGCCACTCTCAAGAAATGACCTGACTTCAGGATAAAGTTCGTTTGCTGTAGTAGTTGACATCACACGCTCCTGTTTATTGAATTCCAGATAAGACTGATTTGCGCCCCGATCTTCAAAACATCACTAGTTTAATCCAAGGCTGATTTATTACATCAATAATCCCCAACAGCGTCCTGCTGCCTCAGTTTATCATAACCGCTACGCATTCAAAACTTAAACTCAAAACAAGTATTAGTTTGTCAGTTCGGAGTGATCTGGTTACTGTATATCAGATTGATTCGAATCGACAGCCACTTTGACAAACTGTCTTAATCAGCGGAATATTTCATGAACAAGGTGACCTGAACATACCTGGATCAAATCACTTCTGACGATAGTGAGACCCAACATCAGGCATTTCTCAGTCTGATAAATGAAACAAATCAGTCAGCTGAATGGGCTTGTGATAGCTGGGATGAGCTGCAAGAGATCAAGAAACTGGCGAAAGAATAAATCGAAATCGAATCGGAGCTCAAGTATCAAAAAAAGTATAAGACGGTGTGGAACTAATGATTAAAATACTTTGCAGAAATGCGTTTCACACCTTTATGTTCCATTAAAAAGCACGATCTGAGCGTGGGCGTTTTGCGGGAAGGGATTCGATGCGTCGCCCCATAGCTCCGCCTCCGGGACGCAGAGGAGTGCCCTGAATACGTCGAGTTGCTCCAGCCGGAGTCGCGTTCTTTTGAATGACTACGTCTGAAATCCGCAATCGATCTCGATCCAGCTTCTTGTCAAAATATGATGACTTTTCGCCGAACATTTCTCTGGTATTTTGATCATGAAAGCTGACGCGCACTGTACCGTCTTGATTTACTGCTTTTACAATACAATCTTCCCAATAGTCCTGAGCACCGATCCCCTGCAACTGCATCCCTTCTGTCAGGTTCGTTTCCGCTGTCACGGGAGTATACCCGTTTTTAAAGGCACCTTCTTTCGCTTTATCCAGCCTCAGTTTTTGGGCATATTTCCCACCTGCACTTTTTGCGTTATCGACCAGTTGAGTTACATAATATTTAAAAGCAGCGTTTCCCTTGAGATGATTAATTTCTTCCCGTAGAAGATATTCGTGCTTAGATCGCAATTGGCCGATTTCCCGAGAAATTTTAGACATACTTTCGCGAATTTCTGGCGCGAGTTTTAGATGCTCCTGGATATCATCATCTTCTTCGATGATATCCCAGTCATCGTATTCAAAAGAAATTATCGCCAGTTCTTTTGTGATCTCATTCAATTGGGGAACTGCCGCTTTTGCCTGTTCTTTATCTTGAAAAGAGGCAATTAAATTAAGCTGCTGCTTTTGATAATACTTCAGGTCCGTTAACAGTTTCTCGGGAGATCTGTCCATGCCGACCGCCACACCGAGATCTCTCCAGTCGAAGAAGAACATACCGCTGACGACCGCAAAGACCATAACGACGGCCACTATCGACTTGAGAATAAGAGTATCACTGACAGTCTGTTGATTCTTTTTGCTACCCGAGGATTTCTTTCGCCTGCGAGGAGCCTCTACTCCCTCTTCCATGGAATTTTTCGGTCTGCGTCTTCGACGTCGGGGAGGCGGTGTACTCAAGGTATCAGGACTTTACTGTAATGGATGAAAAAATCATTCACTTCTGTTCAGAGCCACATAATGATACTATCGAAATGCACTGAACAGTGTCAATGGTGACCTCCCCCGATGCAGACATAGGCAATCGTTTACTTCCCGTTCACAATCGCGACTTGCGCCGGTGTATTTTTTGCGTCGAGCAACTCCAGACGCAGCACGACACGTTCGGGGGTGAGATCAATGGCGAAAGTCAGGCGGTGCGTGCCTTTGGTGAGTTCCAGTTCGGTCTCCGGTTTGAGGATGATTGGTTTTTCGCCGATCCACATTTTCAGACCATCGACCGAATTGAATTTTAAGATCGTTTTACCGGGTGAAGTTGCTTCGAGTTCACAACGTACAAAGGCGGCTCCTGTAGCACGGTTGGAAATATGTAGTTTGCCGATCTCGTCAAATTTTTTGACGGGCAAATTACCGTTCACCTTACTGTAGGCTGGTTCCCAAACAAACGCAGGGTTTTCTGTAGCGGCTGTCGCGTGTCTCGTTCTTCGAATCGCGTGCATTGCCTGGGGAGTCCCTTTCATAACACGCCAGCGTCGCACGACACGTTCTTTACCCACTCTGTATGCTTCTGTTTTTCCCAACTCGGAAAGAAACCGAGTCAAATCAATCAATTCTTGCTGAGTCAGTTTATCGAGCAAACCGACTGGCATCAAAGATGCGGCTGGTGCTTCTTCATCAATCTGGTCCAGGGGAATATTCATAATGTTATCATTGACATCCCGTAACACCAGCTGACTGTCTGTACGACGGACCAAAACACCGGAGAACACTTTCCCCTGATCTGTAACAACAGTCACTGCATTGTAATTTTCTTTGACTTTTTTATTGGGATTCAACAAAGAATCGACAATGTAGTCCAACTGCGCACTCCCGCCGAGACTGATCATATCAGGCCCCACTTTTCCGCCAGCGCCTCCAATCGCGTGGCATTTCAGACAAGATAAATCCGCTCTACGAAAGATGGCTTCGCCTCGCTTTGCGTCCCCCTTGGTTTTGACAGCACTGACCATACTTGCCATTTCTTTCGGCGAGAGATTCACTGCCTGCGGCGCGCCGCTGCTGGTTAATCCTCCCGCCATAGCAATTGCTTTTGCCAATTGCGGGTTGGTACGACCGGATGACTGTATTAAGCGTCCCAGTTGTATGGCGGCGTCTTTGGAGATGGTTTTCCCCTTGAGTGCGTTGACCAAAACCCCCGCGCCCCCTTTTCTCTGCAGAAAGATATTCGACAGTGCTGAAAGCTGAGGTGAGGAATTGATCTCACCCATCAAATTTACAGCTTTTTTTGCAGCGAGATTGAGATTCATCTCTGCGAGTGCAGCGACAACAGCAATCCTGAAGTCAGCTGCTTCTTCCTTTCCACTCAGTTTCAGCAGGCGCCCCTGATTTTCCTTACCACCGAAACGGGCCAATGCGTAGAGAGAAGATTTACGTAATTCGATATTTGTCTGATTTGACTCTGCTAATTCACGAATTGGTGTTTGCAATGACTCTATTTTCCAGAGCCCCGCACAATCGATGGATGCCTGCTGTACCGGGAGGCTTTGAGAACTAAATAATTTCTGCAGTGCCGCTGGATCAGCCTCTGGTCGTACTTTTCTTGCTTGAAATGCTTGGGCCAACCCTCGCAAGATGGTTGCTTTCTGGGAATCTGTCGTGTCTGGCTTTGTTGCCAGTGCAAACAATTGCTGTAAATCTTTGGCGTTGCCAAATTTCGCCACTAAGTTCAAGCTGGTTTGTAATTCACTGTCGGGAATCTGGCCAGTTTGAATCAGTTTTGTGATCACAGGTGCCACTTCAGGTGCGTTAACGGCCGTTAATGCAAACAGGAGCTTGCGCGGCTTTTTCTGTAATGTGGAATTTCCTTGAAGTACCTGTGGCAGCCAGATCGATTTTGTTTCACGTGTTGTTAACCAGAGAGCATAGTCCAGAAATTCATCAACGGGATGATCCAGCGCCTGGTACGCGTCGGTTAAAACTGTTGGTTGATTGAAAAACGAGAGTGCGCGGACCGCTTCCAGACGAACGCGCGGATGAGTGTCATTGGCCAGCGGTGCAATCAATTGATAGGTCTCTGGAATCTGATCTTTCCAATGCCGTGCCACTCGGATGGTGGCGGCACGGGCCCTTCCATCTTTAGACTTAAGACAACGCTTCAACAAATCAGGCTGTATGCTGTTGATGCATTGAGCTACCCACAATCCTTCTAGCTGATTGTGTTCAAACTGCGGGTCTTTAGGATCGAGACTCTTCAGCCATGATTTTAAATCATCTTCGACTTTTTCCTGTCCCCGTTCCCGCAAAACGTTTTTAGCATTTTGACGAGTCCATTCTTCAGGCAACTTTAATGAATCCAACAGTTCCTGATTGGATGCACCAACAAGCATCGGGCGAGGTAGTGTTGGTTTACCTTTGTAAGTCACGCGCCAGATACGTCCATGCGTATGGTCGCGGCGAGGATCACGAAAATCGACTTCGCCATGTTGAATAATCGGATTGTACCAGTCGGCGATGTAGATCGCTCCATCTGGTCCCATTTTAACATCAATCGGGCGAAAGGCGACGTGGTCTGTTTTAATGACTTCTACCTGTTCTCGAGAAACATATCCGGATTCATTTTCTGTGACTACGAATCGGCAGACACGATGCCCGCGAAAATCGTTTGTGATCATATTGCCCTGCCAATCATCGGGCAGATGGCGACCGCTCACTATTTCAAGACCACAGTGCTTGGGACTACCTAAATTCAAGCCTTTCAAAATACGGTCCACACCGACAGCCGTCACAAAAGCAGCACCGGGGAATGTGTAATTGATCCCGTGACCATATGCACCATCAGTACAGAATGATTGCCCCCAACGATCAAAATGATGGCCCCAACTATTGACCATCCCGCGCATCACAACTTCCAGATCCATCGTTTCGGGACGATACTTCCAAATCCCCCCCCCATTTAAGCGACGGACGCCATGAGGCGTTTCTATATGGCTATGAATATAAATCGACTGATTAAAATAAAGGTGTCCACCAGGGCCCCAGCGGAGAGTGTGCAGTATGTGATGTGTGTCTTCAGTTCCGAAACCTGCCAGTACGGTCTGTCGCACATCCGCTTTGCCATCACCGTCTGTATCTTTCAGATGTAGTAATTCTGTGCTGTTTCCTACATATGCCCCTCCATTACCGGGCATAACAGCAGTAGGAATCAATAAACCATCCGCGAAGACAGTAGTTTTGTCTGCTGTTCCGTCGCCATCCTGATCTTCGACGACCAGGATTTTATCATTGGCCTTTTCACCTGGTTTGATGTGAGGATAAATCTCAGAGGAGGCGATCCATAGTCGGCCTTGAGCATCGAAATTCATTTGAATTGGCTTCGCAATTTGCGGATCCGCTGCGTAAAGATTAACTTCAAACCCTTCAGCGACTTTGAACGACTTACGTTCCAGTTCAGGATCGACGGGGGGAATGTCAGTCAAATCGCGTTGTGCCCAAGTGGTGGAAGTGCTCAGCAAGCAGAGCATACAAAAAGCACAATGAAAAATAAATTTCAGCGGAAGAGTGTCTTGATTTATCACAGGAACGATCCTTTGGAGATCAAAAACAATTTGGGATAATTATCGTAAGTATAAATAATTGATGGAAGCTATTGCGATGAAATCAGGCTGTGAATCGTTGCTTCTTTTTCTTCAATCAGCGGGATGAACTGCGGCAGCTCTTTGGCGTTCTGGCCCTGTTCATGTTTTCGGAATCCCAACAGATAAGTGATATTCTGAGGTCGCCAGTTATAAAAATAGAGACGGTTTTTTTCAAATGCAATTTGCTGCACTTCCTGTTCAACGGAAGGTGACAAAGTAATGGGATGTAAGCCGAGATCATGGGCAATAATATTGGCAGCTTTCTCATAGCCAGCTTTTGTTAAATGTATCCCGTTTGTGGTCCATTTCAATTCCGGTTTACCTGCGGAATTAGGGATCAACTGGGAAAACAGGTCGACATAGTAATGGTTTCCTTGTGCAGCGATTTTCTGCAGCAGGTCTGTGTAGAGTTTCAGATCGCGATTATGGGATGCGGGATCTGGCAGTGGATGCCCTGCGTTTTCAGAGCGATGTGGAGATACAATCATTATTTTCGCACCTGTCGGTTTCAAATCTTTTAGCAGCTTGAGTAATTGTTTTTGAAATGCGGGTAAACCTGCTTCACCCGCGTATGCTTCATTGCCACCATAGCCAAGCAATATTAGATTTGGTTTCAGATCTTTGACCTGTTTCAAGATACGTTGATAACCGATGGCAGGTGGATCAAATATGCCGCGAGAATCAGACCAGACCGTATCAGCACTCCAACCCAGATTACGAAAGGAGAGCTTCGCTTTAGGAAAGCTTCGCATGAAGACACTTTCCCAACATCCATATTTCTGAGCTCGTTCGATTAGAGTATTACCCAGAAAAATGATCCGGTCACCCGATTTCAGTTCGAATGAAGGCGGAGCTGCGAATATGCGTTGCGAAGACAAGAACACTAACAGAAGTAAACAGAAGGTGAGACTCTTTTTCACGGAAGGACCTCTGAAGATGACTGAGATAAATAGACATTACATCTACGCTAAAGTAACAGGCGACGGGAGGAACATCAAATCAGGAATATGAAATTTAAAGTGAAAAGAGATTCGAGTCCCGATGCCTGACAGTCTATTTTATTAGCATTGTAAAGTTATGTGAAGCATTTGCAGACAAATCAGGAGTCTGCCGACAACTCATCTTGATCCAGCTCTTGCCAGATAGGCGTAGTGAACACTGTGGTTTGTGGATCAGTGGAAAACTGCCCTTCATCAAAATAATCGGTTTCGACCTCCTCGATCCAGAGGCGTAGTTCATTTTCGTAATCACTGGGAAGATCACTTTTGACAAGCAGCCGATGAAATTCAGCTGCACCTTCTTCACCTAGATCGGCGACTTCGGCACTTTGAAACCGTTCATTGGGATCGGGATGAACAAGCCGATGAATCAGTTTCATTAACGGTTCGCTTAACGCAAATTCTTCAGTGGGAAACCATTGTGGGAGTAGTTGCAGAATATTTTGTTTCGCTTTGATCAACTGGTCATATTTCAGATTTCCAAAAGGTTGAAATCCGGTAATGATTTCGATCAGAATATATCCCAGGCTGGCAAGGTCAGATTGTGGAGTCGCCCGCTCTCCCAAAAGTACTTCAGGGGCAGCATAGGTCGGCGTACATGGTTGATTGGGAGGTAAGTTGTTTAAATCGATTGCTGAACCAATATCAATAATTTTTACGTTACCACTGCGTTTGAGCATAATATTAGCCGGTTTCATATCACAGTGGATAATATCATGCCGATGCAAAGCAGCTAAAGCCGCCAGACATTCACGTAGAATTGAGACTGCTACTCCTGGCTTGAGTCGTGGTTGCTGAACCCCTTTTGTAAATACATTATTATTGATATTTTTCCATCGGCGCGACGTAACCTGTTCACGAATTTGTTTGAATGTTGCCGGTGTGAGCAGACTGCGCAAGTCATAACCATCAACCCATTCCATTTCCATGATATAGATGTGATCACGTTTGACAAAGTTCTGGACGGCGACGAGGTGATTATCCTGAACACGTGCCACACGTGCGGCAACCTGGGCCAGCCGCCCCATCTCGTTGAGATAGAGAACACCACTGTTATAAGGTTTGGGAGAAAATAGTTTGAGCGCTATAGGTATATTAAATCCATCTGCCCCCTCACGTGCGCTCAGATAAACCACTCCTTGTCCACCAATTCCCAGGCAACGTGAGAATGTTCGACGATTCGTCCATTGCAAACGATTATTATCAAGCAATTCCTGATAATGCTGATTTAATTCTAATAATGATTTTGATTGAGAAGAGGGGTGCGTGGTCAAAAGAGATCCGAATGTTCTGTAACAGAATAGTTATCGTTCTCAGTCTTAGACAGACTTAGAAACAATGATAAATGATGAGGTAATTTTAGCCTGAAATCTATGATTTAATATCGTTAAAAAACAGAAAATCATAAGGTACCAAAAAAAATGTTGCTTTTTTGAGTAGAGCTGTTAAACAATAGAGGCAGGAAGGTCATTGAAATGGGCTCCATTGCAGGAATATTAGCACATAGAAAGTACAAATGCAGGGCTGTCGTCCTCAAAGCAATGGTTTAAGCTGATATTGGGTCTCCGGTTCGGTTTGTTTAAGAGCTGTTCCATTATTTCAATAGTATGTGATTTATGTTCAAGGAGTAGGACAATGATTGCGACAATAAAAACGGCATTAAATGTGCAATCAATCTCAGAATTACTTAATGAGGTAAGTACCCTCCTGGAAACAGGAGAGGGATGTTGGAAAATCGAATACGGCAATCGCGTTCTGTTTCTGATTGTTGATGAAGAACATGATCGAATGCGCATGATGACACCCATTCTTAAAGAAGAAGATTTGGACGAAGATGATTTATGGGAAGTGATGGAGGCAAATTTCGATCGTTCGCTTGATGCGCGTTATGCGATTGGAGATGGGATACTCTGGTCTTTATTTTTACATCCACTGACTGATTTAGGTCGAAACCTGTTTCTGGATGGCTTGGACCAGGTGGTCACTCTGGCAAATAATTTTGGTGGTTCCTATTGTAGCAGTGATATCATTTTCGGATCGGAATAATTTCCATCTGGAGACAGGCCTGCTATCAAAAGAGACAGGAACTATAGGACTCGTCTTGATGTGCCGTCAGTCATCCTGCTTATCAATGATCAAGGTGCATTCGGGTAGGCTGTCCAAAAATATTTGACCATAGCGTTTTGTATGAACACGTGGATCAAGTATGACGACCTGTCCTTGATCACTGGCAGAACGAATTAGTCGACCGAATCCTTGTTTGAGTTTGATGATTGCTTCTGGAATCTGGTAATCCATAAACGGATTGCCGCCTCTTCTGCGAATTGCCTCGACCCTGGCTTCCAAAAGCGGATGATCCGGCACACTAAAAGGTAGTTTTGTAATAATCACATTGGTTAGGGCATCACCCGGAACGTCGATCCCCTGCCAGAAACTATCGGTACCAAAAAGAACACCCCGTGGATTATTTCGAAATCGCTCGAGCATCAGAGATCTGGGGAGTCCTTCACCTTGCAGATACAAAGCCAGATTCTGTTCCTGCAGCCAATCACTGATCCGATCCGCACACTGTTTCATCATTTTATAACTGGTAAACAATGCAAAGGCATGTCCGTCCGTCTGTTCAATATATTGTTTTAGCTTATCTGCGACAGCTACTTCATACTCAGCCGGTGCTTCGCCAGGGTCTGGCATTGATTCCGGAAAGATGAGTCGTACCTGCTCCTGATAGTTAAATGGACTCCCCAGCTTTAGCTCTTCACATTGCGTTAATCCCAATCGTGATCGTGTAAAGCTGAAATCTTGATTACCAACAGCTAACGTGGCACTGGTTAGGATTACGGTGTCTGCCTGATTGAACAGCTCTTCCCGTAGTACCGGGCCGACATCCACGGGTGCATTTACCATTTTCACACGCTGAGTTCGTCCACGAGAAACTTCGACCCAGTAAACAGAATCTTCTTCTGCCTGCTGAGTCAGCCAACTGTTCAAGGAATCTCCTAATGCAGAGCAGCGTTCTGCAGCAGACTGTAGTTCTATTTTTTCTTCCTCACTTTTCAGAGAAAAAGCATATTCGGAAATTTGTGCTGCCAACAGCTTCATTTCTTGAGTGACAGTGTTTTCAATGGGCGGCCGTTCTCTGATTCGCCTATTGGAAAGCCCCATGCTGGACTGCCAATTCAATAAATGATCAAACAAATCCTCAACCATAAATCTGAGCCGCGTCACGTGCTGCTGACAACCGACCAGATTGTGGTGCAGTAACAGTCCTTTTTGTGTTCTGTCGTTGTAGAGTTTATTAAACAGGTAATCGAACTGACTGTTAGTGATCGATAGACCAAGATGATCACCTGCGACCGCTTCAATGGTGTGTGCTTCATCCAGGATCACTGTATCGTAATCGGGAAGAATGCTGCTACCATCGCGGCGTAGTGCCAGATCAGAAAAAAATAACGCATGATTCACGACAAGCACATCAGCGTTCCAGACGCGTCTTCGCGCACGATAATAAAAACATTCATTATGAGTCGCGCAACGTTTTCCCAGACAATTTCCATGTTCACTCTGAATTTCATCCCAGATTTTTGGAATGGGTCGGAAATCCAAATCGGAACGGCTGCCATCACTAGTTTTGCGGGACCACTGCGCTATCTGATCGAGTTGATTCAGTTCATCTTCACGTGAAAATATACTGCCTGCCCGATCGACAGCACCTTTCAAACGACGCAGGCTAATGTAATTTGAACGGCCTTTCACCAGAACTGCTGAAAACTCAATGGGTAGTACCGCATTCAAAAAAGGGATATCTCGGGTGATTAACTGTTCCTGTAGACTGATCGTATTTGTCGAGACGATCAGTCGTTTGCGATCTTTTCCAGAACGCGTTTCGTTTTGTTTACAGGTTGCCAAAATAGCAGGAACTAAATAAGCAAAACTCTTGCCGACACCCGTTCCAGCCTCTACCAGCAAGTGATTTTTCTGTTCGATGGCTTGCGAAACTGCTTCCGCCATTTCCAGTTGCTCAGGACGATTTTCATATTTGTCGAGTCTCTGGGCTACCTTGCCATCAGTTCCGAGAATTGAAATTACATCTACAGTCAAAGTGAGCCTCGCCTCGCGTGTTGAAACAAACTGGAGCCCAACAAATCATTTGTTGTTCTCTGATTGTATGACTTATTTTTTGCGTCGAAAACTGACGACGCAGATGTCGTCTGTTTGCAATGCATTCTGTCTGAAAGCATCAACATCAGACAGAATTCCTTTCACGAGCGGCTCGACCTCTTCCGGACCAGACTTAATAAATTTGACCAGCCGGTCCCGGTGATAAAGGTTCTTTTCCTGGTCCATCGCTTCTGTCACTCCATCCGTATAAAACACCAGTGTATCCCCTTTGTCCAGCGAGAATGTTTCGACATGGAAAACCTGGTCTTTTAAAACTCCCAAAGGCATTCCTGACAGCTCCTGGGCGACCGACTCCACGGTTCCATCTGCACTATTCCGTAAAAGTGGAGCCATATGTCCGGCATTGACCAGCGAAACCGTATGTTTTTTGGGATCGAGGACCGCCATGAGAAATGTAATAAATCGCAGCCCTACTCCACTGGAAGCAATTTCCAAATTCAACTTTGCCAGAGCTATATCAGGAGACGATTTAGACAACACCTGATAGCGTGCCGAGGCATAGAGACGCGCCATCAGAATTGCAGCAGGAACCCCTTTACCAGCCACGTCACCTAAAGTGATTACGAGCTTTCCATCAGGGAGTTTAATGTAGTCGAAATAATCTCCACCGACACTCTGAGCAGATTCATAGTAATCGAAGAACTCATATTCTTCAAATTTCGGTCGGTTATGAGGCAGTAACCCTAATTGAATTTGATGGGCAAATTCAAGGTCACGTTCGATGTCCCGCTGTTTCACCAGCTCCTCATGCAATTTTGCATTTTCTAAAGCCAAACTTGACTGCTGTGCAATCGCAACCAGCACGTCCAGATCATCCTTGTCAAACTGTTGACCGATATCGCGAGTTGCTATTTGAATCACTCCCAGAACATCTCCTCCCTGGGAGACCAGTGGCACACACATCATCGAACGGATTCTGAGTGAGCTAATGCTCTCACTCATTTTGAATCGATCATCCTCGACTGCGTCGGCACTCAGAATTGCAGCACCGCTCATTATTGTCTGGCGAACAATCGTGGTACTGATTCGGATTGATTCTTCATCTTCCTTGCGGCGGGCCTTGGTGGCTTTTACAACCAGCTTTTTGCGTTCCGGGCTCTGCAGCATGATAAAACCCTGGTCTGCTTGAGCAAAAATCTTGAACAGGCCGTCTAAAATTCGGGGGAGAACCTCATCCAGTTTCAATGCACGGCTGAGTATCTGGCTGATTTCCAATACCGCATGCAGTTTGACTTCCGGTTTTACACTGATTCTCAAATGGCTGCTGGTGTTCAAATCGAGTTGGCTGATAATTGAAGAACCATCCAACACACCTTCATCTGAACTTTCACCCAGTGCCACTACATGTGATTCTTTTTTCAAAGAATGGTCACTGACTTCTAATGCTTGCTGGATAGCCGAGTCAAGAAAATCAGGGGGAGTCTCATAGTCCAGTAAAAACTGCATCTGAATATCACAAATACTAATTGTATCGTTTTCGTGCAACTCCGTTCGACCTTCAATCACGGTACCATTTAATAGTGTTCCGTTTCGACTGTGAAGATCTTCCAGATAATAAAAGCCATGACTTTCCAGAATCTGCGCGTGATAACGGCTGACCGCCACGTTATCAAGCACGATCTCACAATTGGGATGACGGCCCATAATTACCCGGTCGCCACTCAATTCAATAATCTGATCGGGAATTTTCCCTTTTAATATTTGTAAAATCGCCACGTGTGAGCCCGACTATACTTGGATGTAACTGATTAACTGGAACTATTTCATAATTATAAGATAACAGATCTGTCTCAGTAGTTCTGCCAATCCTTTAGAACTTAGTTTTAATTAAACCTGAGAATTTCGCTGTTATAAGACGTTTCTCTTTGAAATGACATCATTCCAAGAAACAAGTCCGTCAAAGATTCTGAAGATTGTAAATGAGTCTGTATTTTATATAGTTTCGCGTAGTATCGTTAGTTTACAGTTCTTTCTTCCTCTCCAGTGAGATTGAAGAGTCGATCGAGATGCCCTTCATTATCGATCTCTAAAACATTTTGATTATTTTTGAGAGCGCGCTGAACATAATCCACCATTTCCTTATCCAGAACATCTACCTGCCCCTGGACCTGCCCCTGGACCTGCCCCTGGACCTGCCCCTGGACCTGCCCCTGGACCGGCCCCTGGACATGAAGCTCCCAGATATCCTGGGACTTGCGTTCGTTCCCACTGATACTTTCCAATGCCATCAGGCCTGCATAACCATTTACAAGTGAAGCTGACTGTTTGGAGTCAATCAGTTCCTGGAAAACAGATCTGGCTTCCCCATATCGGCTTTCTCTAACAAGTATTAGTCCCAACCGAATTTGTGCGCGGGATTTGTAAAATTCCTCTTCAGGAAAATTAGTAATAACCGCCTTCCAGGCATCTTCGCTGATTTTCATTCGCGATGCGAGAAAATATTGCGCCATCGCAGTTTCCTCAAGTGGTATTACAGTTCCACCAGAAGTTCCGTTTTTCTGTTCAATTATGGATGCATTCAAAGGATCTCCAGGACGGTTGATCCAACCGACGGCAGCAGACACACTACCTAAACACAGCGAAACCAGCAGAAGGGAAAGAAGCTGTTTTCGAAACAATTTATTACCTTGAAAAGGAACCAGTGATCTCCAGGTTTGCAAATCGTCAGCAGACGCCTGTTCTGGGATTTTTTTGATTTCCTGGATCAATTCCTTCGCATCAGCGGGCCTTTTGCCTGGATCTTTCTCCATCATCCGATGAACTAAATCGCAAAGTTGCTGTGGTAGATCTGGTCGACGGTTTTTGAGAGGAGCTGGTGGCTCATTCAGATGTTTGACTGCAATCGATAGCGCAGTTTCCCCATGAAAAGGAGGCCGCCCTGAAATCAAATGATAACATGTAACACCCAATGAATAGATATCACTACGCTGATCAAGTGCTTTGCCATTCACTTGTTCTGGACTCATATATAAGGGGGTCCCCATTGTTGTGCCCACTTGAGTGAGATCGACACGTTCGTCTGACTGCGCAATTTGTGCCAGCCCAAAATCTGCTACTTTTACCTGTTTTCGGGATGTGATCATGATATTCTCCGGTTTGATATCCCGATGAACGATCCCTTTTTCGGCAGCTGCGTTTAAAGCAGCAGTCACCTGTCGCATAATCCTCAGAATCAGAGCACAATCTGGAGGTGCAAAACGTGAGAGATGTTCTCTCAGATTGATACCTCGCACATATTCCTGTGCGATATAGTGTGTCCCGTTGAATTCACCCGTCATATAAACTTGAACGATGTTGGGATGCGTCAGACCCGCTGCCGCCTTCGCCTCACGCTCAAAACGCTTGAGATGTATTTCATCGTTCAGCAACTCGTTATGCATCACCTTGATGGCGGCTTCTCGTTTGAGAGAGACCTGTTCGGCCAGATAAACGGTTGCCATCCCTCCCTGGCCTAACTTCCGCAATATCTTGAAATCATCTAACTGAGTACCAATCAGATTGACAGATTCGGTTTGGCGGGTTGACTGAGCTGTACTGTCCGCTTTGTAAATAGTTTCCTGAGCGGAATCGACATTCTCATATTCAGTATTCTCTTGTGTACGACGAACCCCCTCCCTCTTAGCTGGGGGTGGCGAGGAACTTTCACCGGTCGTTCCAGTCGAGACCTTGCTGATTTTTTTCTGTGGTTTTTCAGATGGCATAAGTCGTTGTCTGGCAATCTCGTAAGTCTATTACTGCCTGCTACAAGGAAGCGCATATTCTGCATGATAGAGGTGATACCCTGTCAGGTATAGAGAAAGTTTTCATTTGTGCCAAAAAACTGGTTCTCAAATAGATATTCTGATTGTATCCGCGTAATTTTTTACATTTTGTGGTCTGCAAGACGATTTAGAATATCCGCGCCCTCTTCCAGAACCGAATTTTCCTGTGCATAGGAAATACGAAAATGAGTGTCACTACCACTGAACACATTACCCGGTATTATCAGCAAATTGTTCCTGATGGCTTCAGTACAGAATTCAGTACCCGATCCCCAAGGTGTTTTGAGAAACATGTAGAACGCTCCCTGGGCACCGGATATTTCAAATTTGTCTGCTAAACGGTTCCGCATTAAATCTCGTTTTTGACGGTATTCTTCCACTCGATCTGAGACATCATAATCCAATGCAGCCAGCCCCGCCCATTGCATTGGATGCGGTGCGCAGACAAACGTGTATTGTTGCAGCTTAATCATCTGCTGAATCACACTCTGGGGACCATGTACAAATCCAAGGCGATGTCCCGTCATGGAGTGCGATTTGCTGAAGCCATCAATCACAATTACATTTTCGTTGAACGCAGCTGGACTAACGAATGGCTGGTCATAACAAAACGCGCGATAAATTTCGTCACTGACTAATGCAATATTTTTTTCAGCCGCCAATTCTGCCAGGGCGCGGGTTTCTGCTTCGCTCGCGACATAACCAGTGGGATTACTGGGACTGTTAAATAGAATTAATTTCGTACGGTCAGTAATCGCGTTACGGACTTTTTCAATATCAATTGAGAAATCCGGATAAGTTTCTACAAAAACTAAATTGCCCCCTACGACCTTCGCAAGGTGTGAATACATGACAAAAAATGGATCAAAGACAATCACTTCATCGCCAGGATTGATGAGTGCATTTAATACCAGCATCAATGCACCACTGGTACCACTGGATACAAATACTTGACGGTCGTCATGATGATATTCGGCATCGACCCGAGACTGAATTTTTTCAATTAAAGGAGCGATTCCCTGAGATTGACTATATGCATTTTTGCCATCACGAACAGCCTGACATAACGCATCCTTGATGACGTCAGGTGTATCAAAGTGGGGTTGACCGATACTGAGGTTGATCGGATTTTTCATATTCGCTGCCAGATCAAAAACTTTACGAATTCCTGACGCATCAATCAGGTGCATTCGATCGGAAATCCATTCTTCGCTCATAATTCTTAAGCTTCTTTTCTTAAAAGGCTGTGTAGACCGGGTCAATCAAGATTACGTCCTCTATTATAACCTTGTCTCCTCAGACAAAAAAAAGTCAGATAATTGGTTTTACGGAATGTATTTAGATAAAAAATAAAGACCAGCATATATTCGAGCATCTAACATGCAACCTCGGGTGACAGCTGCTTCTAACCACTGATCAATTTCCGCGAAGGGTACAGAGTGCACAGTTATATTTTCTGATTCATCGCCTCCACCTTCTGAGACTTTTTCCAAATCCAACGCAAGAAAGAAATGTACGGATTCATCTGTCAAACCGGCTGAGGAGACCGTGGAACCCAATGAAATCATTGTCCGGGCCTGATAGCCAGTTTCTTCTTCGAGTTCTCGCAATGCGGCTGTCTCTAGTGCTTCCTCTTCCTGTCCTGCAATATCACCTGCCAATCCAGCTGGAAATTCAATCACGGTTGCATTTACCGGAGGACGAAACTGTTCCACCAGAACCACGCGTGCATCAGTCGTGAGTGGAAACAGGCAGACGACCCCTGTGGTATTGACACGTTGAACGAATTCCCAGCGACCACGTTTGATCAATTTTAAAAAGCGGGCTTCTGCAATCGTTTCATCGGACTCCTGATCTTTGTTGCGCACGATTTTCTCTCTACTGAATGTAACTTTCAGTGTAATTTATCGATTTCTTAAAAAATGTTTCTTGGGAAGAACTGTCTCATTCACTTGAATATCGATTGAACTGGTGAATCAGATCATTAAGAATAGTCTTTGATCTCAATCCCCTCATTTTATCATTTTCAATCTAAAGGCACCTTTTTAGATGCTCAACTTGCCCTTCAGGTTCACTCGAATTTTCTTGAAGTGTTACTTCTCTTCTATTGCATTTCTAATTGTAGGAACAGTGATTTGTTTATTCTATAGTTTCGAAGCTAATGGAGGAACGAATTCATCAACGCAGACAGACAAAAAGCAATTCCCGATTCAGAAAAAATGGGGAACAATCTCTACTTTACCTCAGGGACTTAAGTTAGAGATAAAACAGTTAGAAACAAACAAAAAGGTTCTGATTCCGCGGATGAACAATCGCCTGAAAGCGATTTACTTAGCGCACGATGCCGAAAAAAAACCACTGACACTAAAACCAGGCATCGAGGAATGGGAAATACAACTCCCCAAAACAGTGCAATCACAGCCAATATCGGTCATCATTGAATTCAAAGAGCCTACCTACTTGCCAGTCAAACCGAAAGTCGTTCAGGAAGATCAAAATCAGCAATTGATTCTGGATGCCAAAGACGCCATCGTCCATGGGGAACTGTTGCGTTACGAACCACAGCCACATAAAAACACGGTTGGCTATTGGGCGAATGAGAACGACTGGTGCGAATGGAAATTGAATGTAAAAACATCGGGTGTATTTGATGTCTATCTTTTACAGGGCTGTGGCAAGGGACAGGGAGGCAGCAAGGTCAAGCTTGCAGTGAATGATCAAGCAGTGATTTTTATCGTGGAAGAAACAGGACATTTTCAGAATTTCAAAGAACGTCATATAGGCACGTTGACGATCAACAAATCGGGACTGCAGTCGTTACAGCTGAAACCGCAACAAAAAACGCAGAATGCCGTGATGGACGTGCGACAGATACGACTTGTCAGACACTAATAATCTTCAACAATAATCTCATATGTGAGCCAGACCGAATTTTCAGAGTTGCCTCAGGTTACAGGAAATATTTATGAAACATCTTGCCATTTTTCTTTTTTCATTTGCGGCATTGAACAATACCAGCTCCGCCGTTGATTCAATAGTTGATACGTCTTCACCTCTGGAAACTATTGCCACTGAATTTGGATTGGCAGATGGTCCCGCCTGGGATGGTGGCGGACATCTCTATTTTCCAGATGTAAAAGGAGGAAAACTGTATCGCTATACTCCAAAAACAGGCAAAGTGCAGGTTTTCCTGAACGATGCCGGACGCATCAGCGCCAGTTTTTTCAGTCACGGAAAATTATTTCTCTCAGACAATGGTGCCAGTCAAATCAGTGTCCTAAATGGTAAAAAGAAAACACCAATCGCAGGTCAACCAGCAGATGCCAAGCCTCCACGCAGACCTAATGACCTAGTTGTTGATCAACAGGGTGGAATCTATTACACGCTCACAGGATCGGGAGAGGTCATCTGGATTTCTCCAGAGGGCAAGCAAACTGTTACCGTGAAAGACATAAAAACCCCGAACGGTCTCATTCTGTCTCCCGATGGTAAAACACTATATATAGCAGCCTATGTTCCAAAAGAAATCTGGGCTTATACCGTTACCGGACCAGGAACAGTCGAAAAAGGTCGTCTGTTTGCCAAAATGGATGCCGGCCCTGATAAGGGCGCTGATGGAATGACAGTCGACCGTGCAGGCAATGTTTATTGCGCAGGGCCTGCGGATATCTGGATCTGGAATCCAGAAGGGAAATTACTGGCAAAAATCAAAACACCTACGCGTCCGATAAACTGCGTCTTTGGTGATCAAGACATGCGTTCGTTATACATCACCGGTTTTGGCGGATTATACCGTCAGCGGATGAAAGCGTATGGATGTGTTCCAGAGCTACCGCTTTCTGCCACAAGTACTAATTCGAAACGTCCCTCAATTTCGGTACCCAAAACGGTATCACCACATTTGAATGTTGTCTATGGCCAAACCGGAGCTCGCAAATTACTGGCTGATATTTTCATTCCCAATACGGGCAAAAGCCCCTTTCCTGCAGTAGTGGTAGTACATGGCGGAGGCTGGTTGAATGGTGACAAAGCAAAATTTCGTGCATTAGCACTTGCCCTGTGCCAACGTGGATATGTCACGATGGCAATTGGTTATCGTTTGGGACATGAAGCAAAATTCCCTGCCGGGATTCAAGACTGTAATGCTGCCGTTCGTTTCCTGCGTGGAAAAGCAAAACAGTTTCATGTTGACCCTCAACATATCGGTGCTGTGGGTGGCTCAGCCGGCGGCCATCTGGTGGGACTGATGGCGGCTGCACCGCATGCTAATAAGTTGCAGGGTGATGCAGGAAATCAAGACCAGTCATCAGCACTTCAAGCAGCAATCGTCATGGCCGGCCCGATGCAGATGGCTTCCGGTTCCGTGGCAGAACGGTCGCGCACGAATCCCAAAAAATCTAATTCCAATCAATGGCTGGGAAAAACCATTGTTGAAGATCCGGAACTGTATCAGCTCAGTGACGCGTACTTGCATCTTAATAAACAGACACCACCACTCTTATTTATGACTGGTGAATTTGATCATCCCGAACGAAATGCCCCTTCACGAGAAAAACTGAAATCTCTGGGTGTCATGACAGGCATTAAAGTTTATCCGAATGGCAAACATGGCTGCTGGAATCAACTACCCTGGTTCAATGATATGGTGAAAGACATGGATCTTTTTTTTCAGGACAATCTGAAATAAACAGGAATCATGGGGATGCAAGAAAATAAATACTTGTTATTTGTCTTCTTCATCCTCATCATCGAATTCATAGTCGTCTTCTTCAAAACCAAAATCATCATCTTCGAATTCGCTACTGATTTCACTATCACTGAATTCATCGGATTCGCCAAAATCAAGATCATCTCCTGAAGCCAGCTCATCCTCTTCTTCAGTCTCATATTCATCAACGCCGAATTCGTCCGAAAGTTCTGCTGCCGAATCAGGTACCAGATCATCATCCGCTTCTGCTGAATCAGCTTCCCCTAGATCCTTGCCTTTACTTTTTTCTTTTTTCTTCGAATCCCCTTTGGGACCAAAAATTAAAGCGCCGATGGGTATGATGGTCAGAACCGCACTCAGCAGCAATGTTAAACCCGCTACACCAAGTAGTGTGGTTGACATCGCTTCTGCATGATTCAGAAAAGCCATTACTAACAGGTAGGTCAAAAAGCCAGCTGGAATAGCGGCTACAAGTGACATCAAAGGAAGTTGTAGTTTTGACACAATTGTTTTCCTGAAAAAGGCTCAAATTCATTCAATGTATGATAGATTATTTTCCGGCACACGCTGGGATCTGGATAACTGCTACCCTATCGTAAAGTGACGTGGTGCGGATTTTCAAGCCTGGATTTTAAAATCGTCTCTTTAAATATAGAGTCCTGTT
The DNA here is from genome assembly GCA_022600195.1 of Planctomycetota bacterium. Taxonomy (GTDB): domain Bacteria; phylum Planctomycetota; class Planctomycetia; order Planctomycetales; family Planctomycetaceae; genus Gimesia. The sequence continues at coordinate 2,032 of JAHZKX010000084.1, read as the reverse complement.
TAAGAGCATCGGTTGTTTGCTGGGATTGCTAGTGCAGATACCTTGCTTTTTATCGGCTCATCTGGACTAATAATTACAAGAGTCATAACCCGTCAGACACCAGATACTTAGAGGATCAGATGATTGAATCGAACTGGGATGAGTTAAATCAACTGATTGTGGGATGTCAGAAGTGTGAACGTTTATTGACACATTGCCAGAAAATTGCAGAGGAAAAACGAAAGTCTTATCAAGATTGGGAGTACTGGGGGAAACCAGTTTCCAATTTTGGCGATCCGCAAGCAGAACTGCTTATTGTCGGCTTGGCTCCTGCAGCCCACGGTGCCAATCGAACCGGTAGAATGTTTACCGGGGATCGCAGCGGAGATTGGCTGTATCGCGCCTTACATAAAGCCGGCTTTGCCAATCAACCGAAGGCCGAGAACCGTTCAGATGGATTACTGCTCAGAAATTGTGCCATCACAGCAGCCTGTCATTGTGCACCACCGGCTAATAAACCGAGCCGCGAAGAAATTGAAAACTGTCATACTTGGCTGGAACAGACCGTGAAGTTGCTGCCGGTGAAAGTCTTCCTGGCCTTAGGGCAAATTGGCTGGAAATCAGTAATCGATTTCAAAAAACTCCAGGGAGAACTGGTCGGCAAACGACCACCTTTCGCGCACGGCGCTACGTTTCAGTTCCCCAATGGACATTGGCTGGTGGGCAGTTATCATCCCAGCCAGCAGAATACGTTTACAGGAAGATTAACTGAGCCCATGTTTGATTCTGTTTTTGAACTGGTCAAATCAAAGTTGATAACAAAAAAATAGAATGCTGAGATCATCGTTTCAGCATTTTTTATTCAATGCTCACAACACGATGAAAGTGCAATTCTACTTCGCGGGCTATGACTCGGCGGACTCCTTCTACAAGACATTCAGGCTCATGCAGGGTTTCGCCGATTCGTTTGATCTCTTTTAATGAACTACCAGGTGAAACAGTAAATGCATTCTGGTGTATGATCTGATTGCCGGCATCGAGTTCAGGAATGATGAAGTGTATCGTAGCGCCAAAGGTCAGCATATGATGGCTGAAAGCATCTTCATACGGTTGAAAGCCGGGATAAGAAGGCAACAGGCCATGATGCAGGTTGATGATTCTACCTCCAGCAAAGCTCCAGCAAATTCGAGGAGGCAGAACTCGCATATAACGGGCAAGCAGTACATAATCAACATCATAGGAATCGAATAGTTTAACCATTTCCTTGTTATCCGGATTCCCACGTTCATCACCGATGTTATGAAAGTCCAGATGATGTTTCTCGGCCAAGGACTGACAGCGGTCACGGTTTCCAATTATCACTGCAGGCTCTGCTTGAATCACTCCGTCATCTATAGCGTTCAATACGGCTTCAGCAGGTTCAGAACGATAGGTCGTACAAATAGCAATACGAGGCGGTCGGTCTTCTTCATCCCGCGCCCAGACCCGAAGCGTCAGCCCCTTCTGAGTGCCGATCTGCATGATCCGTTCTCTGAGTACAGAAACTGGTTCAACCTCAGTTGGCCAATCAATCCGCATGAACATGGCAAACAGGCGTTCTGAGTCATGGTCATACATTTGAATTTCATGAATGTTCGCCCCCAAGCCAGTCACATAGTGCACGATGGGATCTGCTAATCCACGATTGTCCGGACCAACGGCTGTTATGGTGACTTGCATATCTTCAAACGCTTTCGTGATTTAATGACAGTCCCCTATCTGACAGCACGACATTCATTCTTTCACTCAAAGTTATCATATCCGTGAGATGAACTCCGATCTTCTTTGATGATAAAGACCGTTTCCAGACTTTGTTGAATGAATCATATTCAATGTAAGTATATGTAGGATTTTGTAAACAGGAAATGTTAAGCTGACATGCCCCCTTTAACCGAAACCAGAGCTTGATATACAATTCAGGTTTCTGGACCATTAAAAGGAGGCGATTATGCCCACGAAACGTCATTCATCCGAACAGATTATTTCTAAACTCCGGGAAGCCGAGGTTCACCTT
>JAHZKX010000083.1 GCA_022600195.1 Planctomycetota bacterium | reverse complement strand
GATTCTCGGATTCAGGCACGAGACGGACAAGAAAATGGAGAAAAATCACCGCGCATTAGACGCGGGGAGGTGGTGGTGTTATAATCGCGAAGGTTGCGAGTCTGGATCTGTTCCAGGCTCAACCCATATGGGAAATCCCGGTTTAATCGTCCTGAATTACCACCGGGTCGGTGATTGTACCGGTTCCTTGTTTGATCATGATCTCTGGAGTGCTTCTGCCGAAAATTTCGAAGAACAGGTTCGTTTTCTGAGTTTGAACTTTGATCTGATCCGCATTCGAGACCTGGACGACCTCTGGAACCAACGACGAGGTCGTTATGTGTTAATCACATTCGATGACGGCTACCGTGATAATTACGAGTGGGCGTTTCCGATTTTGAATGCCTACAATTCTCCTGCCACATTTTTTCTGACGACAGGTTTTCTCGATGAAAGAAAAGTGGCCTGGTGGGATGAAATTTCCTGGATGGTTCGCAGCGCGACATCAACCTCATTACCAGAAAACTCGTGGACCACAACAGCTCTCTCACTCGAACCAGCCGACCATAATCAGACAATTAAAACATTGCTGAAAGTCTTCAAAAAATTATCTGGTGGAAAAACAGGCGACTATCTGAATTTTCTGGCTGAGAAAACAGGCTCTGGGCGCTGCCCGCAGGAGATTGCAGATCAGGTCTGGATGACCTGGGACATGGTTCGTGAAATGCACGAGGTCGGCATGGATTTCGGAGGCCACACCGTGAATCATCCAATTCTGGCCAATCATCCCGAAGAGAAACAACGTTTCGAACTCGAACATTGTAAACAGAGAATTGAATCGGAAATCGGTCAAACCATTTCTGCTTTCAGTTATCCTGTGGGCGGCAAAGACTGCTTTGATCAAAGAACTAGAGACTGCTTAAAACAGGCCGATTACCGCTGGGGCTTCAGCTATTATGGCGGATTCTCTTCCCTCGGCGAACACGATCAATGGGACATTCCCCGTATCGCCGTTGAATCGGAAGAACCGGCCACCCTGTTTAGGGCTTCCGTCTCACTTCCCCATGTCTTTTGCTGAGACTACATGTACATAAACACCGTCAAGTCTGTAAATCACCTTGACGACTTTCACTCCTCTGATCACCACTCCTGATTTTTTCCGAGATTTTGTGATCGTACAGCTCAGTTGGTTGACGATTCTCGTCTAATTTGCGATAACAGCGGACCGCTTTAAAGGTTGTGGTACGCGCTACATTGTGAAGAGTACCATCGCCCTGATTGCTAATTCAAGCCTGATCCTCTTGGCATAATGACTATAAATTATTATGTAATAATAGTTTATATCGATCAGGCTCTAATATAGTTCTTTGCCGTTTATCAACTGAAAATGTTCGGCAGCTCGTGATTAATGTGGGAGAATCTCTGAATGGGTCGTTACACAGGACCAAAAGGACGCGTGAATCGTCGTTTAGGAGCGTTGGTTTTTGAAGATGCAGGTGCAACTCGCGCATTGGACCAGCGAAACCTTCCGCCCGGAATGTCACAGCGTCGTCGAAAAGCCTCCAACTACGGCCTGGCTTTGATCGAAAAGCAGAAGATCAAATTCTATTATGGCCTGCGTGAGCGTCAGTTGCGTCGATACTTCGACAAAGCACGCCGCATTAAAGGCAACACCGGGGAAGCACTTTTGATTCTCTGCGAACGACGTCTTGATAACGTGGTCTGTCGAGCAGGTTTTGCCATGACACGCCCTCAAGCCCGACAGGGAATTGTGCACTCTCACTTTCAGTTGAATGGTGTCACAGTCAATAAGCCATCGATCTGGGTCAAACCGGGGGATGTCGTCTCTGTCCGAAACCGTCCAAACCTCAAAAAGCTTTACAGCGAGCTCATTGATTCCGGGCGACCTGGATGTGCCTGGATTACAACAGACAAAAAATCCTTAGAAGCAAGTGTCGTTACTGCCCCAGGGATTGAAGACGTCAGCCTGCCAGTAGACGTGGGTCAGGTCGTGGCTCTCATTTCTCGCTAAGGGAAATAAAAATATCAATTCAACACTCCGAAAAGCTTTATGGTTTTTCGGAGTGTTTTTTATTTTACCTTCGTTAATATGTTCCCTCGCAGGGGTGAGAATTATTTTACGAAACGTTATTGTTAGGAACTGATACCGGGTTTCCAATTCCTGAATCTGAATACAGTAACCGCCGTGGTTCCTGAATACATTATCGGCCTTAAAACATAGAGGCATAACTATGGCGACGGAACGACGAAAAGCCGTCCTGCTGTTTGGTGCTCCTGGAGTGGGTAAAGGAACACAGGGAAGAATCCTCGGTCAAATCCCCGGGTTTTTCCACCTCTCCAGTGGAGACGTCTTTCGCTCGATTGATATTGAATCTCCTGAAGGTCAGGAAATCTATAAATACAGCTCGCGCGGCGAACTGGTTCCCGATGAACTCAGTATCCGCATCTGGAAGCAGGGTCTCGATGCTCGTGCGACCCTCTCCATGTATAAGCCGAGTAAAGATATTCTGATTCTGGACGGCATTCCCAGAAATGTGCGACAGGCGGAAATTCTGGAACAATACATTGATGTACTCAAAGTGCTGCATTTAACCTGTAGCGATGAAGAGGAAATGATCCACCGCATACGTCATCGTGCGATCCGTGAAAACCGAGCCGACGATGCCAATGAAAGCGTCATTAGACGTCGTTTCGAAATCTATCGTGAAGAATCGTCCCAGGTCCTCAGTTGTTATCCAGAAGAAATTGTCTCTAACATAGACGCGATTGGCTCACCAGCCGGTGTACTATTCGCATGCTTGGAGTCGCTCGTTCCCGTTCAAGATGCCCACTTCCGCGGCGAGTAAAACTACAAATGCAGGACGAATAAAATCGGCGAATAATTTAATCAGAAAGGCGCGCTCATGTCACGTTTTCATCCTGGATGCCCCATGTATCTGAAACGCAAACGAATGATATGGCTCTTTCTACCTTTGATGGTACTCGCCACGTTTTCTATTCCATCAGCCTCAGCAGCACAGCGACCAGCCAAAGATCATCCAAATATTGTGATTGTTTTCACCGACGATCAGGGATATCAGGACGTTGGCGTCTTCGGCTCACCCAATATCAAAACACCCAACCTCGATCAGATGGCTAAAGAAGGCGTTCGCTTTACCGACTTCTACGCCGCACAAGCCGTCTGCTCTGCTTCCCGCGCTGCCTTGCTCACGGGCTGCTATCCGAATCGGATCGGGATCATGGGAGCGCTCGGCCCAAAATCGAAAATCGGGATCAACGCTGAAGAAACCACCATCGCCGAAATCGTCAAGCAGCAGGGATACGCCACCGCCATTTATGGAAAATGGCATCTCGGCCACCTTCCCGAATTCCTGCCAACAAGACACGGCTTTGATGATTATTTCGGGCTCCCCTACTCCAACGACATGTGGCCCTTTCATCCCACAGCCGGCAAACGATTTCCCGATCTCCCCCTCATCGAAAACGAAACCATCATCAACCCCAAAGTCACAGGTAAAGAGCAGGCACAACTTACTACCTGGTACACCGAACGCGCCGTCGCTTTCATCAACCAAAATCATGACAAACCATTTTTGCTTTACGTCCCCCACTCCATGCCGCACGTGCCCCTGTTTGTCAGCGACAAGTTCAAAGGCAAATCCGAACAGGGATTCTATGGCGATGTGATTATGGAAATCGACTGGTCGGTCGGGCAAATCCGCCAGGCGCTCAAAGAGAATGGTATTGAAGACAATACACTGGTCATCTTTACCTCCGATAACGGCCCCTGGTTATCTTACGGCAACCATGGCGGCTCCGCCCTTCCACTGCGGGAAGGCAAAGGAACCGCCTGGGATGGCGGCCAGCGCGAACCCTGCATCATGGCCTGGCCCGGACAAATCCCCGCCGGCTCCGTCTGCAATCAGATGGCAATGACCATCGACATCCTCCCGACCGTCGCCTATCTGACGGGTGGAAAAGTTCCGCAAGACCGCATCATCGACGGCAAAAATATCTGGCCACTGATGAGTGGAAAACAGGGAGCGAAATCACCCCACGATGCCCTGCTCTTTTACTGGGGCGGACACTTGAACGCGGTCCGCAGCGGCGAATGGAAACTGCATTTCCCACACGCTTATCGCAGCCTGAAAGGCAAACCGGGCGCCGACGGCACACCCGGCCCTTACGTCCAGAAGAAGACCGGACTCGCGTTGTACAATCTCAAGAACGACATCAGCGAAAGCAAAAACGTCGCCGACCAGAACCCCAAAGTTGTCAAACGCTTAACGGCTCTCGCAGAAAAAGCCCGCGCCGACCTCGGCGATACCGGCACCAAACGCAAAGGCAAAAATAAACGGAAGCCCGGCCGCGTGGATTGATCAGATAGAGTCCAGATCAATTCATCCATGTTCAATCGCTTCGCATTTTCGAACGGCGGTGCAATCATGCGCAGCGATCAGCATTGCCAGATCTCGAAACGTCTGCAACTCTGGAGGTAGAGGATCAGAATAATGAGTGTAGGCTGAATCAATTAACCAGATTGCAATCACTAACAGGACTGCCCCAAGCAAGATGTAAAAATTCCCCATAAAGAAAACCAAGGGGAAGGCGATTAACATCCCCCAAAAGGTAATCATGTAGCCCCAATCAGCGAGAAAATCCCAGTGTCTCGAAAGTTGAGGCAGAGGCACCTCCGATCTCCAACTGAGTTCACTCCAGAACGAATTCAGTTTATAACCACGAAACGCGTCAATGATTTTTGTACTCGGCGTCACTCGGCATTTTGCTGAAACCAGTTGATTCGAAATCTGCTCGATTCCATAAAATGCTCCCGCCGGTAGACACTCTTTGTTAATTACCATGACGGGCTTAAAAGAAACCGTATTTACGGCACGCTTCTGGATGAACCGCGCGAGCGCACCAAAAGTAAACTTAGGTGCCATCTCATTTTCCCAAACATCCAGACTGGGCACATTCGCAATCCCCAGCTCTTCAGTCCACTCTTCCAGACTACTTTCAAATCCGAAATGCTTTTCGAAGCGGAAAAAGAGATCAGCCAGATCAGTTTCTTCCCACTCGCAATTTGCTTTCATATGCAGATCAACGCGTGTCTCTGCATCAAATGGTCGATCCGTACCCATGGCGTCTTTCCAACACTCGTAGAGGCCACAGAGAATTTGTTTTTCTGTGTATCGTGTCACAGTCATCTGATTCCCTCTCAAAATAGGTGCGATGGATCACTACGTTTTATGATGTTCGAACTGCATCACAATCAGAGTTGGCAATAAAAATTGCCAGATCACGAAAAGTCTGCAAATCAGATGGCAGAGGATTGGAATAATGTTTGTAGAGAAGCGTTCCATACCAGACTGCTACGGCACTTACAGACAGCACGATCAGATAGAGACTGTTTTCAGTCAAAATCGATAACAGGATGGCAGCAACAATTCCCAAGAAACATGCTAAACAGCCCCATGCATTAACATCACGCCAGGAACTCGGAATCTCTGGGACACGCTGCTCGGTCATCCACCTCAGTTGAGACCAGAATTTCTCCAACGCATATCCACGAAAAACATCGATAATTTTTGTACTCGGTGCAAATCGGTGTGGCGAGTAGACTGATTCAGAAACTTCGTCAGCAACCTGTCGTATCCCATAAAATGCTCCCGCCGGTGCACACTCGCGATTGATCACCGTCACAGGTTGAAAAGAAATAACCGTAGTGGCTCTGTTTTGGATAAATCGAGCTAGTGCACCAAAGGTAAAACCAGGGGCAACAATTTGCTCCCATTCTTCATTACTGGTTATTGGAATGTCGAGTTTGAAATATTGCAACCATTCCTCAAGCGTACACTCGAATTGAAAAAAACGTTCTAAGTCATCAAAGATCCCACTGAGATCAAGCTCAGACCAAGAAGAAAACGTCGCCCATCTACTATCAGACTTCATATGCAAATCTATCCGAGTATCTGCATCAAATGGAGTATCCGTTCCTATTTGATAAATCCAATATTCATACAAACCACAGAGTATTTGTTTTTCGGTGTATTTAGCTCTCTGCATCGAATCACCTGTTTAAACGCAGTTTTGATAATAGAGATCACTGGCTGATCGTTTACTAGTC
>JAHZKX010000082.1 GCA_022600195.1 Planctomycetota bacterium | reverse complement strand
TAGATGTTAAATCCAAAATTAGTGACCGTTCATCAAAAGTGGCGCTTGATCAACCGCAATCAAGTGCTTCGGATGACGATGGGTGATGTTGAGTTCCTCAAAGAAATGATCGAACTTTTCCTGAGTTATATACCTCAGCAGATGCAAGACATAAAGCAGGCTATAGAGGAAGATGATTCTCAGAAGTTGTCAGACACAGCACATGCCTGTAAGGGATTGATCGGAAACTATACAAAACTGGATCCCTATCACCTTCTATTAATGTTAGAAGATGATGCAGAATCAGGACAGCTAGATGAATCCCTGATCAAATACCATTCTCTTGAAAAAGAAATTTCTCAACTCGTCGTTGAATTAAAAATGTTGATGTCACAGGAGTGCAACAACGTTCATTCATCACCTGAGAAAATAGATTCCATCCAAAGGCGATGTACATGAAAATATTAATAGTTGATGAGGTTGGTTACTCTTGTCACTTTCATGCCCGACTGATTGAAAAATTTGGATATATAGCTTGTACAGCCACTTCCGGCTTCGAGGCTTTAAATTATCTGAAAACAGATAATGATATTAATATCGTTATAACCGATTTGATGATGCGCGGCATGGATGGTGTCGATTTATATCAGGAAGCGCAAAAATTATTATATCAGGAAGCGCAAAAATTAGAAAGATATACCGATGAAGGGCAACTCGATCCCCCACAGTTTATTCTGATGACTGCACTGCGACTGGAAAAGAATTTACAAGACAAAGACGTCCACCGCCTGAAGCTGGCGAAAGAGATAGGCATTTCGAAGGTGATGTTCAAACCACTGGACCAGAAAGAACTCGAAGAGGCAATCAAAGAACTGGTGGCTAAAGGACCTGTTACCGCATCAAACGGGAAACAATTGGACCTCTACAAGGCGACTCAAGAATTGAAGGAAACAGTCAAAGAAATTATTGAGTCGGGAAATTCTGATGCTGCTGAAAAAGTGATAGGCTGCTTGAACTCGGAAGTCAGCACGCTGGAAAAATTTATCGAAACGGTGGGAATCGTATAAATATCCAGATTCACAAAACAGCGATCACTGAGAATTGAGTAAATAAATGTAGTTCAAAAAGGAAAATCTTGACTGCATTCGGTTACGACATACACTTACTGACGAGCGATTTATACGAAACCTTCAAAGGCAAATAACGAGTTAACATGTAAGAAAGCAGTATAAGACATCTTTTTAAAATGAATGCAGATTAATGGGTCTCATTAACTTAGAACAATATACTGACAAGCAGAATCGCGCGATTTCTCGTATTCTGGACACATTGGACCGACTCGAAAAAAGGACCGATGCACATTTTTCAGAAAACAGAACACATGAACGCAAAGACTTTCGCGGAGTCGTCTGGATAACAACTCCTCCTGACAACTGCTCCGTTTCAGATGAAGTCAACGCCATTAAAGTCTGGTCCCGCTCAATATCACAATCAGGCCTTTCCTTCATTTATCCATTTCGGATTTACCAGAAGCAGATTCAGGTCGGTATTCCCGTTCAGGACAATCAAGTTACCTGGTTTCGAGCGGAAATTGTCAGGAACAAGGAAATTGAAGAAGAAAAATTCTGGGAATACGGTGTCAGATTTCTAGGAAAAGTTAATGATTAATTCACTGCATAACTCGTGTTCTGTATTCGATTCTATCAAAATCTTTTTATATACTGCGACTTGTTGCCCTTTTGTTTGACGTTCGATGTTGATCAAAAGAAGTGAGACAATGAACCTCAACTGTGGAAAGCTAGGGGATGGAAGACCTGAAAGGCATCATTCACAAAAATTATTCGAAGATTCAACATCGCATTCATGAAGCCTGCTTACGCTCACAACGCTCTACAGCTTCGGTCAGATTTGTGGCGGTCACCAAATATGCTCACACCGAATGGGTTAAGGCATTGGTAGAATTGGGTTGCACTCAATTTGCCGAAAGCAGATCTCAACAACTGGATGAAAGAGCTCTCCAGTTTGCCGACCACTTGCATTGGCATTTCATAGGCCCTTTACAACGCAATAAAGTCAGGCGCACTATCACACACACCAGCCTGATTCACTCTATTGATTCATTGAAGTTATTATCGACCATCGGACGCATTGCGGCGGAATCCGGTTTGCAGCCACACGTTCTCATTGAGGTTAATCTCTCGCGTGAACAGAACAAGAAGGGATTTGCTCCAGAAGAATTGCTGAGCAACTGGAACGCGATCTGTGAAGTTCCTCACGTAAGAGTCGAGGGACTGATGACAATGGCATCCCACAGTGCAGATCCGGAATTGGCGCGACCCGTGTTCCGTGAGTTATCTCAACTTCGTGACCAACTTCAGACAGTTTCGCCCCCTTCGATACAACTGACGGAACTATCGATGGGTATGAGTGGAGATTTTGAAATCGCGATTGAAGAGGGATCCACTCTGATTCGGATCGGAAGTGCCCTGTATACGGGGTTGGACTAATCAAACAGGAAACGGAAACATCGACGAAACGAAAGAATTACAATTTGAAGCAGAGGGGGCATTTGTTCTACTCCCCATTCGCGCACAACCTAAATCAAGCAAAAACCAGATTGAAGGCATTCATGATGGCAGGCTCAAGGTTTGTGTGACACAGGCACCTGAAAAGGGGAAAGCGAATCGAGCGCTGCTGAAAGTCATAAAAGAGGGACTCAAACTCAAACGTTCGCAAATCGCGCTCCATAAAGGGGAAACCACTGCCCTGAAAGTCTTTCGCATTTCTAAGATCTCCCAGAATGAGTTACGTCAAAGGGTCGCCAACGCCCTTCACAACTCCAGGTAATCCCTGACCATGATTCCTGCACAAAGTCTTCTCTGGGCATTGCTTGCATTGATTTCTATTCCACCAACTGAATGAGAAATCACGGGATTCTTGTTCAGGATTTTTCGGGCATTGATTGCAGCAGGACGAGCGGGCTCATATAATTATCAGCTGCGACCGTGTCTTACCTCAAGAGGCCATCACACCATCTTATTAAAATCCTCATGCAAAAAGTGGCTGTGATAATCTCAATTTTAATTCCCACCTGGTCTAAAAGATTTTACATAAGGACTAATTGACTATGAGTTCATCCATGCCCGTTCGCCTGCTCCTGGGAGCATTGCTGGTTTGCGGATTTCCATTATTTTTATCTGCGGCAGAGCCCAGTCAACTTTCAAAATCATGGGAGCAATGGAGAGGCCCCGATCGCAAAAACCTTTCCAGTGATACAGGACTCATTCAGGATTGGAACGAAAGCCCTCCGAAATTAACCTGGACTGCCAGCGGACTGGGAAAAGGCTATGCCAGTGTTTCTATCAAAGACAACCGCCTTTTTACAACTGGCAACCTTCCAGAAGGTCAGGCCGTGATCGCGGTCAATACTGATAGTGGTAAGATTTTGTGGAAGACGAATTTGATTGATTCCAATCCGAAACACGGCTATCCCGGTGCACGTTGCACACCTTCCATCGATGGTGATCGATTATACGCCATTTCAACCAATGGCGCAGTTTCCTGTCTGAGTGTTGCAGATGGAGAAATCATCTGGACGAAAGATTTTAAAGAAGAATGGGATGGAAAGATGATGTCCGGATGGGGGTTTTCTGAATCCCCGCTGGTAGATGGCGATCTCGTTTTATGCACGCCCGGCGGAAAAGATGCGATCATGGTCGCTCTCGATAAAACGACAGGCAAGGAAATCTGGAAAACACCCGTCTCAGACCTGGGAGAAAAAGGCAAAGACGGAGCCGGTTATTCTTCGATAGTGATTTCCCACGCATGGGGAGTGAAACAATATGTGCAACTCACAGGCAGAGGCCTAATAGGCGTTCGAGCCAGTGATGGAAAACTATTATGGAACTATAATCCTGTTGCCAATAAAGTTGCCAATATTCCAACGCCGATTGTCTCAGGCGATTATGTCTTCTGCTCGACCGGTTATGGAACAGGCAGCGCCCTCGTCAAGTTATCTAAGGATGGCAAAGGCATCAAAGCAAAAGAGGTTTATTTCCTGAATGCCAAGACGTTACAAAATCATCATGGTGGTATGATTCTTTATAAAGATCATATCTATTGTGGACACGGACATGGCAAAGGCTTTCCCATTTGTATCAATTTGAAATCCGGTAAAGTCGTCTGGGGCGGAAAAATTCGTGGCGAAGGTTCCGGTTCCGCTGCGGTGACGTTTGCGGATGGAAATCTGATTTTCCGCTATGAAAGTGGAGAATTAGCTTTAATCGAAGCGACCACCGAAGGTTATAAGCTGAAGGGAAGCTTCAAAGCAGATCAGGTATTGGGTAAAGCCTGGGCACAACCTGTAGTTTGCAACGGAAAGCTTTACCTGCGAGAGCAGAATGTTCTGATGTGCTATGATCTGAAAAAATAAACGAAGATTTACAATCTTGCAGATTCAATCAGCTCTGTCGGTGTCTGTCGGCAGAGCTGATTTCGTTTTTCAGCCGGCACTGTTTTTAAATTTGCTCAGATCAATTTTTCCATTCCCTTCAACGGGAAGTTTTCCGTTCGGGCAGAAACGGGAACGGGAGACACTTGACGCAATATTATAAGTATAGACGGCATCCTGCCGAACCAGAAAGATGACTGTCCCTTTCTTTTGAGCACCTATTTTGTCGAGCAATTCAACAAATGGAAGACTTTTTGTCAGGTCGTCTCTGCGGACCCTTAAGTCTTTCGCCGGTCCATCTAATACCATAATTCCATTTTTTGTACATTCAATAAATGTTGGGTTGAGATCAACTCCCGTGCCTCCGGGTTGAATTCGGACCTCGGCGGCTACCGGGTTTTCCCGTTTGTTCAATTCCACTTTCAGTTTATCAATTTCTTTTTGCAGTTCCATCGGATCATCCTTGATCTCTTCGATGCGTTTGGACAATCGATTTGCTTCGGCCAGCAGTTTTACCTTTTCTTTCGGACTGATCTCGTTTGGAATTTTGCTTTTTTCCTGCTTGATTTTTTTTAACTCTTCCAGGGCCAGAATCAGTTCGCGATTCAATTTTGATAAATCCTCAATCTGTTCTTTAACCTGATCGATTTCCTGCTGTTTCTCGGTAATTTTCTCCTTTTGTTGCTCTGATTCTTCAAAGCGTTTCCATTTATCGTCCTGATTATCCATCTGACTCAGCGCCATGGCGGTGATCATGAGTGTCAGAACACCAATGACGCACGCCAGAATACTTAGAAACGGAAATAATGAAACCGTTTCTCCCTCACTTTTCTGCTTTTTGGCCACGTTATCGCACTTTCCTTGATCCGCCGAAGAATCCCCATCGCTTACGTGGTGCTTCGACCTGCTGAATCAGCACCTGCTTTTCTCCCAAATCAGACAAAACTGTATTGAGACCGTTTAACCCCTGTTGCACTCCGCTGAATGACTGTGACAAAGTGTCCGCAGCTTCGGCCATTCCAGTGGCATCTCCATTTAACTTATCCAGATTTTCAGCATGAGCCGATTGCAGCTCAGACATTTTTTGCTCGACTGTTTCCATCTGTTCGACTACGGAATGATGTTCTGTCGTTAATTTGTCGATGACCTGTTGTACTTTTTCGAGTTGCCCTTCCTGTTGAGCACGAATTTTATCATCAATTTTCCCCCAGGATTTCATCACCTGCTGTGACAGAGTACTACCAATACCCTCCAGTTTCTGGGTCCATGTCTGCAGTTCCGCATGATGGTCTGCCATTGCTTTATCTATTGTTCGCTGTATCAGACGCCGATGATCTCTTTCATCTCCACTGCTGACATGATCACTCTCTTTCAGACGTTTTAAGAGGTTTTCATTGCAATATTCATCTACCCAATTCAATAAATCCTCTTCGGATTTCTGCATGGAACTACTGGGAAACATCACCAGCATACTCATCACCAGCGCAACCAGTGTCGTATCAAAGGCAGTGGATAATCCGCCTGTCACTTCACCAAGCGATTCTTTCAGAGCGGAGATATTAGAGGCATCGTCCATGCCCCCAGAGAAGCCACCCACTGCAGTACCAATCCCGATCACAGTACCAATGAACCCTAAAATCGGAATCGCCCAGATGAATACCTTGAGCATAGTATAGCTGGAATCGATGGCAGTAGCATCAATTTCAGACTGGGATTGTAAACGGTTAGAAACCTCGGCACTGCTTTTCAAGACACTGAAATGTTCTAACCCTCGTAGAACCCGGTTCACCAGAAAACTTTCACGCGGGTCAACGGGCAGGTTTTTGACATGCTCGATGAATTTGGCAACGGTCTTCTCCGAAATCTCTTCGGAGATATCCGTCGGCAGCGTATCAAACAGCATTGAATCCTTCTGTTTGGCCAGCTTGCGGGATTTCAAAATCAGAATCGTGGCAGACCAACTCATTAAAAAGACCAGCGCGAATGGTACCCAGCCCCGGTCCAAAAACAGTTCCCCCAGGTAAAATTTCCGGAAGGGAAACATCAACACGAGAAATAGCACAGTAGACCCAATGGCAATCACACCACTCTTGGAAAGACTGACTTCTGTTCCATCAGCCCAGCCGCTGGATACGGTTTTTGATCCTCCCCGGCTGCTGGGTGTTTTTGTGGAGTGTGTTGGTGTACTCGTAGCAGAAAAATCAACTGACGTATCAATAACCGGAGTTTCCGGCTTTTTAACCAGCATCGTGTGTTGGCAATACGGGCAACGAACTTTTTTGCCAATATTTTCATCACGAACTTTGAGTTTTTTAGAACACTTTTCACAGGGAAACTGGAAATACATGAAAGGAACCCCAGGGTACAGTAAACCTTAGTATAGAGCCGTACTTAATCTGACAGCTCACTGAATAAATCTCATAAATATAGTCTATCCAAGCAGGCATTATCCCAAAAGCCAATAGCCTGTCGCATTCTTTGAAACTGATGAAAGAGCTTGTCTTTTTAGCAACTGTGAGTCAGAGTGGAGTCTGGAAAGCATTCCATTCGCATAACTTCGACAATTCTGGATTCAGAACATTTCCACGCTTGTTTATCGAGTTCTAAATTCGCCGGAATTCACGCGACAATATCTGTTTGTTATAATCAAGGTAGTTTGAAGTACTATCGTAATTTACATTCAAATAAGGATTAATTCCTTAATATAGAAATTAGAAATATGTCAACCGATGCAGCTGCAACAAAGAACCTCTATTGGGCCGGTTTTGATTTGGGTGGTACTAAAATGCTGGCCAAAATACTTGACTCTGAATACAAAACTCTGGGGAAAAAACGGAGAAAAACCAAAGGTCATGCAGGTGTTGAAATGGGTCTGGAGCGTATGCTTCAGACCATTCATCTGGCATTAGAAGAAGCCGAGCTGAAACCCGGTCAACTAGCGGGAATTGGTGTTGGCTGTCCTGGCCCACTGGACCTCAAAGAAGGTATAATTTTTGAAGCCCCCAATCTAGGTTGGTATGATGTTCCCGTCAGAGATGTCCTGCAGAAAGAATTCGGTTGTCCAGTTGTCATCTGCAATGATGTCGATGCTGGCGTCTATGGCGAGTACTGCTTCGGGGCTGCTAAAGAGGCTTCCTCTGCCATTGGCATTTTTCCTGGCACAGGTATTGGCGGAGGAGCCGTCTATCACGGCCAGTTAATTCAGGGCAATAAAAGTTCCTGCATGGAAATTGGTCATACCAAAGTCTTGCCCGATGGTCCCGAATGTGGTTGTGGCCAGTATGGTTGCCTGGAAGCGCTTGCCAGTCGATTGGCAATCTCAGCGGCAGCCGCTCAGGCAGCCTATCGCGGGGACGCACCCGCACTCAGAGCCATGGCAGGCACAGACCTTTCCAACATTCGCAGTGGAATCCTTGCTTCTGCTATTGAGGAAGGGGATGAAAGTGTCATGAATATCATCCTTCGCGCAGCGGAATATATTGGAATTGCAGCCGGAAATATGGTCCATACGTTTTCGCCCGAAGTCATTGTACTGGGTGGAGGTCTGGTTGAAGCAATGCCCGATCTCTTAGTAAATGCGGTTGCTAAGGCCACACGCAAAAATGTTATGCCGACTTTCAAGGATTCGTTCAAAGTCATCGCAGCCCAGTTGGAGGACGATTCCACGGTAATGGGAGCTGCGGCCTGGGCACAAAAAATGATTCAAGAAACGACAGCATTGAAAAGTGACCCTAATCCATGAATGCTAAAAACCCTCTCTCCTCTGAGCCTTCTGCCAGTGCCAGTCGACCCGATTCGGTTGCGAATCGTTTGATTGCCGTCATCGATATCGGTACCGGAGCGATTCGTATGGAAATCGCCGAAATCAAAGAGGACCGAAGCGTAAATACGCTGGAGAAGCTCTCGCAAGCCGTGACTCTCGGCGAAGACACATTCCAGATGCGTAACATTCAAAAAACGACGATGGAGGAATGCGTACGAATACTCAAGAGCTACCGACGACGGTTGGATGAATATCAGATTACCCGCGATAATCAAATTCGCGTCGTCGCTACCAGCGCTGTTCGGGAAGCCGACAATCGTCTCGTCTTTACCGACCGGATCTTTATCGCAACCGGTTTCGAAATTGCACCTCTGGATGAAGCGGAGGTGAACCGGATCACCTATCAGGGAATTCGGCCTTACCTGACAGCAAAGCCAAATCTTGACGAGGCGCGAACAATCGTCACTGAAATTGGGGGAGGAACGACAGAACTCTTACTTGTACAACATGGAGATGTCTTATTCTCAAATAATTATCGTCTCGGAGCACTGCGATTGCGCGAGATGCTGAAAGGATACCGCGTTCCGTTATCCAAAGAACGTACGATCATGGAAAATCAAATCGAGCGTGTTGTCGAGCAAATCGTACATGAAGTACCAAGTGATAAATCAATGAAACTAGTGGTTCTCGGCGGTGATGTAAGGTTTGCCCTGTCGCAATTACGACCAGAAGATGAAATTCCTGACCCCACCAATTCACCTGACGAACTGGACCGAATCAAAGTATCTGAACTTAGCAAATTTACAGATAAGATTTTGCAAAAAAACGAAGACCAACTTGTTCAAAACTACCATCTTTCCTTTACCGACGCAGAAACTCTGGGGCCTGCACTGCTGGCATACACGAAACTGGCAGAAGCGTATCAGTTAAAACACATTTACGTCACCAAGGCAAATTTTCGAGATGGCCTGCTGAAAGAAATGGCAGACCAGAAAAACTGGTCTGATGAATTCAATCGACAGGTTATCCGTTCGACGATTGATTTTGGTAAGCGATTTGACTTTGATGAAACACACGCCAGACATGTTGCATTTCTGGCTGACACCCTGTTCCAGTCACTGCAAAATGAGCACAAACTCGAATTGCGAAATCGTCTGTTGTTATATACTGGCGCCTTGCTGCATGAAATTGGAATTTATGTAAATCAACGTGGTTACCATAAACACTCGATGTACTTAATCAGCAATGGAAATCTGTTTGGCCTGGGGCAGACAGATCTGTTGCTGGTTTCCTTAATCGCCCGCTACCACCGCAGGGCTTCCCCCAAAGCTACCCACCCCGGCTATGCCACATTAGATCGCTTAAGTCGTATTGCAATCACCAAAATGGCTGCCATTCTGCGAGTCGCTGATGCGTTGGATTATTCCTATAGTCAGCGCGTTAAAGAAATCGAATGTGAAATTAACCAGGGACAATTGATTATCTCCATCCCGCATGTCGAAGATGTTTCGCTGGAACAGATTGCACTGGTGGAAAAAGGACCATTGTTTGAAGAAGTTTTCGGGCTCAAGGTCCACTTGAGAAACAAATAACAGATAAATGAAATGACTGGGCTGATGCGTTTTTCACAGCCATAATTATTGAATTCCGTTTTTTACAACAGGTTACACATGGCTGCTAAAGCATCAAAATATCTGAATCGGGAACTTAGCTGGCTGGAATTTAATCAACGGGTTCTTGATGAAGCCCATGACACTTCGATTCCCTTATTGGAACGATTGAAGTTTCTGGCGATCACCAGTTCGAATCTTGATGATTTTTTTATGGTCCGCGTGGGTGGGCTGCATTTATTGCAAACGAGCGGCAACACAACGGCTGATCCTTCAGGAATGACCCCTGGGAATACACTGAATGCAATCAGTTTGCGGGCTCACCAAATGATGGTCGATCAATATCAGTGCTTACTGGATGAAATTGAACCTGCTCTAGCTGAAGTCGGGTTCCACAGAGCAAAACCTCAGGAATTGTCTGACTCTCAACGACGCATTGTAGAACATGTTTTCCGTGACGAGATCTATCCAGTCTTCACCCCGATGGCAGTGACGCCGGAGATGGATTTTCCTTATCTGTTGAATCAGACATTAAATATGATTGTTCGCCTGGCACCAGATGAAAAAAGTGAAGATTCTGAAAATCGCTTTGCAATTATTCCTTTTGGCAGATCCGAATTTCGATTTATTACACTTCCCTCGGAAGGCGGGTATCAATATTTGCCTATGGAAGATGTGGTGAGTTTGTTTATTGAAAATTATTTTCAAGGTGAAAATGTTCTGGAGAGCATTCCCTTTCGTGTTACAAAAAATGCGGATGTCAGTCTGCAGGATGAGTTTGCTTCCGACCTGCTGCATCAGATGGAAGACATGCTGGATCAACGAAAAAAAGGAGATTGCATTCGTCTGGAAGTTGCCGAAAATGTTTCCGTAGAAACGCTGGAATTTCTGGAACGTGGTTTAGATGTGCTGGACGAAAACGTATATCGTATTCCCGGCCCGTTGGATCTCACTGCGTTTATGCGGCTGACAGACATCTCCGGATTTGATGCGCAAAAAGCAAAGACCTGGCCTCCTCAACCCAGTCCCGACGTAGACCCTGGAATCACGATGTTCGAAAATGTCTCCCGGCAGGATATTTTACTCTGCCATCCCTATGAAAGTTTCGAGCCCATCGTCCGACTGATTGAAGAAGCAGCCGTTGATCCAGATGTTTTAGCCATCAAACAGATTTTATATCGAACCAGTAAAAACAGTCCGATTGTAGCTGCTTTGATTCGAGCATCAGAACAGGGAAAGCATGTAACAGCCCTTGTGGAACTCAAAGCTCGTTTTGATGAAGCACGGAATATTGAATGGGCCAAAAACCTGGAACATGCTGGCGTCCAAGTCATTTACGGCGTAAAAGGACTCAAGACGCATGCAAAAATCTGCTGTATCGTCCGCCGCGAACCACAGGGGATTCAACGCTATCTCCATTTTGGCACAGGAAATTACAACGACGCTACCGCAAAAATTTATAGCGACATCAGTTATTTTACTTGCGATGAAGCATTGGCTTCTGATGCAGTCAACTTTTTTAATTCGATCACAGGCTACTCACAACCTCAGAAATATCAGAAACTGGAAGCGGCTCCTATCAGCCTGAGGGACAAAATTCTGGATCTAATCCAGCATGAGACGGAACGTAAAAAGCAGGGACAGAAAGCCCGAATCGTGGCTAAGGTTAATTCGCTGGTCGATCCGCAAATCATCGATGCTTTATATGAAGCTTCTGAAGCAGGTGTGAAGATCAAACTGAATATCCGTGGAATCTGCTGCTTGCGTCCCGGTGTTTCCAAGTTAAGCAAAAATATCGAAGTCGTCAGTATCATAGATCGATTTCTGGAGCACGCCCGGATTTTCTATTTCTATCATGGTGGAGACGAACGGGTCTTTATTTCCAGTGCCGACTGGATGCAACGGAACCTTGATCGGCGTGTTGAATTACTGGTGCCGATTGAAGATAAAAAAAGTTCCCGAAAGGTCATCAAAATACTCAACAGCTATTTTGAAGATAACGCTAAAGCCCGCATTTTAAACAGCGAAGGTGTTTACGAACGCATCACTCCCAGTAAGGAGAAAAAGATCGTAAGCTGCCAACAGGTTTTGTACGAGGAAGCGGTCGCTTCTGTAAAGCAAGCCGAAAAAGCAGGCCGTACCACTTTTGAACCACACATGGCCCCGGAAGATCGATAGCTGTTAAAATCGTTCAAATTGAACCGGCAACAGTACACAAGAAACCAGTACAAAATCGACTTGCGCTCTGGCATTTTGTAATTCTCAATGAAAATTCGATGAATTACAATGACCATATCTCATTCAAATAAAATGAGTTACGACACCTTGTTATTTCTGGCGTCGAATTTTCGATTGATTCAATCTAATTAGGTATTGCCACAATTAAGGGATTTGCAAGAATAGGGTTAGATCATGTATCGCACCCACGCAGTGCGATAGGACTAAAGCCTGTGTTCTAGTTGGAGCTACAAACCGATGATGAATCAGGGAGTTTATCTAAGAATAGGAGGTGATTGAGTGGACAGTTATTGTTGTAGCCAGAAAGGTGGTTGTTCTTAGCGACTGCTGGCGGGTTGTCATAGACGACCACCACTCGTAAGGGTCACCTCGATCCTAACGAAATTAGACTGGAGGCTGACCTGCGCGAACGTGGGTCAGCCTCTCTTTATTTATACTTAGAAGTACAAAAAACAGCACAGGAATGACCATCCCGTGCTGTTTCAGTAGATATATCAAATTCTCTCAGTCGTCATTGATCAGACTTCGTTGGGAACAACGAATGGCTTACGATACTGACGCGTCAGATATTTATCTGCTTCGGGATCATTGACGAACTGTTCCGTTTTGGGATCGAAATTGAGTTGGCGTCCCAGCCGATAGGCGATATTGCCCAGGTGAGCAATTCCGGAACTGGTATGAGCCGTCTCAACAGGACCATTCAAAGTCTCCGACTTTCGTGAACGCACGGCGTCCAGGAAGTTTGTGAAGTGAGCCACAACCGGATCATCGCCACTGTTCTTGGGACCCGGCTCTCGTTTTCGTCCCATAAAAATCTCGTAGGATTTATATCCCTTGATGACCATATAACCTTCGGAACCGTAAAAGATATTGCCGACAGTCGCGCCATCTTCTGTATTCGTATTCCACGGGCGAACTTCAAACTGGATCATCTTGTTTTCATCCGGATAGAAATAGTTCGTCGAGAGCAACTCCGGGGTTTCCTTATCGTCATCCCAAAGAAATTTCCCTCCCATGGCTGTGATTTGTGAAGGAAGTTTGACATCCAGCCCCCACAGGCACATATCGGTTTCGTGGACTCCCTGGTTTCCTACATCACCGTTTCCATAATCCCAGGTCCAATGCCAGTTGTAATGCACTAAACGTCGTGAGAAATTGGTCTCCTGCGCGGGTCCTTGCCAGAGGTTCCAATCTAGAGCGGCTGGAGCCTTTTCATCTGGTTTATTGCCAATCGAAGCCCGCCAACGGAAGACCAGACCGCGGGCCATATAAACTTTTCCAATCGTTCCCTTTCGCAGATGTTCGACTGCTTCCTGAATCGCAGGCTGACTACGAAGTTGCACACCATGTTGGACAATTCGTTTATACTTGTGTGCCGCCTCGATCATTTTGCGGCCTTCGAACAGATTATGTGAACCCGGCTTTTCCACATAGACATCTTTTCCAGCCTGACATGCCCAGATCGTAGCCAGAGAATGCCAGTGGTTCGGAGTCGCCACCGTTACTACATCAATATCATCCCGATCGAATACCTTTCGCATGTCTGTTTCGGTCTCGACCTTGCGACCGTATTTTTTCTCAAATTCGGCTGCGCGCTTCGCCAAAACCTGCTGATCAGGATCGCAGAGTAAAACAACATCCGCGCCTTCTATTTCGCCAATAGCTTTAACATGCGTGCGACCGCGACCGTTGACCCCCAGAACGGCGACTCTGATTTTTCCATTCACATCTGCGCGTGAGGTATTTCCCAGAAGTGAAGTCGCGGTGATTACACCCGCGCTGGTTTGAAGAAAATTACGTCGTGTGAATTCACTCATAATGGATCCTTTTATCTATGCAGTTGGGTATGTTGGTGTTTTAGATTTTCGACTCAAATTTTGGCTGAAACAACCATATCATCCTAAGCAGCGCTTCCGGCAATGTCCAGACAATGAGCAGAGTTCCGCTGAATAAACACTTTCTAATCTTCTAAATATTTTGAGAGATCAATCTTTGTAAACCAGTGCGTATTCAAAGTTTGACAGCAACCTGCCACTCGCTAGACAACATTGTATACATCGCGCGAGAGTAACGATATTTCCACGTGTGTGAACAGTTCTGTGTGACAATTCTGAGTCATCGAAGTTCCTGCTTTTTTGCCTCTCTCATTATTCAATCTCGCAATTCCGATGGCGATCTGCTGCCGCAGTAAGTATCATCAAAAGCTGGAGTTCAAATATTGATCTCCATGCGAAAATCATTTTGTTTTACATCCTGAGATGAGAACACGACTATGGCTGATCAAAAAACGCTGCTGGCAATTGGTGCACACTTTGACGACTGTGTTTATGGCGTCCCCGGGATCATGTTAAAAGCGGTGGCGAAAAACTATCGAGTCGTGCAATTAATCCTGATTGGCGACTACAGCAACTGGCCCCCCACCAAAGGCCGTGAAGATATTTTTAGAAAATCAGTTATCAGCATCGCGCAGGACTTTGGCGTCGAAACGCGGTTTCTTGATTTCGCGTCGCATCAGTTTGACACCAACGAACAAACGAAACAGAAAGTAGCAGGCGCGGTACATGAGTTGAAACCTGACATCGCTTTGCAATTGTGGGAGCACGATCACCACCACGACCATACGGTTGCATCTCAACTGAGTAAAATTGCCCTCAATCATGGGGGTCGAGTTCTCAATGAGGATCGGTTTCGAGGCCCCCGCAAGATCTATCACTATGACAACGGCCCGGGACACACCATCGGCTTTGAACCAGATACTTTTGTAAATGTGTCCGATTACTGGGAGCAATCGATGACCTGGCTCGGCCGTTATATGGCCCTCCAGGGAAATGTGAAATATGATCCCCAAAAACCGCATGGTGCATTACGGGGAAAAGAAACACTGGCCCGCTATCGTGGCCAGACTTGCAGAGCAAAATATGCTGAAGCACTCTGGGCACCCCGAAAGCAAACCGTAGAAATTTTATAATTTTTCGATCTCGAGCGTGAATCAAAGTCCCGACTTAAAGCCGGTTCCGTACACTGTCTCAAATTCAATACGAAAGTTTTACGATGAGTCTGGCAGAACATATTAAAGTCTCGTTAGAACTTCCCACATATATCGTGAATCATTATCTGGAAGATTTGACTAATGAAAACCTGTATGTCAGACCTGCTGAAAAAATGAATCATATTGCCTGGCAACTGGGGCATTTGATATCCAGCGAACACTTTCATGTAACCGAAGTTTTCCCGGATTCGATGCCTGGGCTACCGGATGGATTTAAAGAACAATATACAGTAGAAACCGCAACCAGTGAAAACCCTGCTGATTTTCTTACCAAAGCGGAATATCTCCAATTGATGCAGGAACAACGCCAGGGTACCTTGAACGTGCTCTCAGAACTCAGTGATCAGCAGCTCATGGAACCCTCGCCAGAAACCGTTCGTTATCTGGGACCAACCGTGGGCTCGGTGTTCGCCGGAGAGTCCACTCACTGGATGATGCACGCCGGTCAATGGGCGGTCGTCAGACGAAAATTAGGGAAACCACCCCTGTTTTAGTTTTTGTGTTCCGTTTTTGGTTGTTCAAATGGCTCGGGTTGGATCCATTTGGTATAAACACGCGGTGTTTTAAGTGAACTGAACTTTGCGTCTGCTGGCGTTTCAACGGTGACTGCATAGAGGTATCCGTTCATCTCACCCACCAGCCGTGTATGAAGAATCTGATTCTTGGCATTCGTATGAACCAGCATTCGAATCTGTCCATCCAGACCAGAATATGTGTCAAATTCTCCTTGTCTGGTTTCTCTGAATTTGACGTCCTGTCTGAATCGATCCAGCATACGATTCGTTGCGCGAAAAGTTCCACCGGTGGGGCTCACCACTTTTTTGCCGCGAAACAAAACATTGCGATCATCATAAGCCAAAATAACGAGAGTGCGTTTTTGATCTCCCTTGAGCCAGTTTAAAAACTTTTTTCCATGTCCATCGGACACACTGAACGAGTAGTTGGCATCCAGAAAAACAAATCGGTCTACCTGTTCAGGAATCGTTCGAGAACCGTTGAGAAATCCCCACAAAAAACTCCCACCTCCACTATGACAGGCAAGTGTGATCTGTGGTTTCTTCAACGGAATTGCTTTCAGAATCTCAGCAATGACGTTTCGAATCAGTTTGGGATTATCGGGATGGGAGGCGCGCCAGCGAGGCCAACTCAATCCCCGGGCCTCCAGACAGACCAGAATCAGATTTTCTCGTTGATTCAGAGACTGCCATTTCCGGTGCTGTGCCGCGATATGCTGAATATCAAAGTGCCAATCACGTCCCTCCTTCATTTGACACCCTAAAGTCTGCTCGATGGTACTGCCATTGGGAGTCGCATACAGAATCACACGGCTCGGCTTTTCAGACATGATACGCTTGGGTTGTGGAGCAACAACGATTGCGCGTATTTCGGGTTCCAGTTGCAGATAAGAAATCTGCTCTTCAAACCAGGGACTTTTTTCAAAGCCCGACCAGAGAGTCTGCGTCGCTTCTGCTGCCGTCAAGATCGGTGTGCACGGCAGTATAAGAATTAAAATCAGGTAGATGAACCAGCGGTGCATATTAAATATCCACAATATATCAGCCTGTAATCTACATCGTTTAGATACATCAGTTGGGTATGAATCTTCCGCATCAATTTCTAAGATACTATAACAGCTTAAAAGCAATCCCGGAATTGACCAGAAATATTAAAATACGATCTTAAGACTAAATGGAACCCTAAAGCAGATGATACCTAAAGCGATAGATGATCTTTTTGATCAGATTGGCGAAGAGAAATTACAACAAATGATTGCGGCCTTTTATCTCAGAGTGAAAACGGATGACATTCTGAAACCCATGTATCCCGCCGACGATCTTGAAGGTGCCGAGTATCGCCTGAAGGAATTCCTCGTCTATCGGCTGGGAGGCCCTCAGCGTTACCTGACAGAGCGAGGAAACCCGGCCTTGCGCATGCGACACGCCCCCTTTGCCATCAACCAAAGTGCCCGCGATCGCTGGATCGCTTTAATGAACAGCGCCATGGACGAGTTAGACCTCACAACTGAGGTTAGATTTCCTCTTGAAGTTTTTTTTGAACACATGGCAAGCTTCCTGATTAACCAGGCTGAATAATTTTCGCTAATCCCCTTTGCAATATACGGATTCAAGCATGAAACTCGACAAACGACTTCAAGCTGACAGTAAACACATCTATGAACTTGGAGAATCGACGCTGCTGTTGATGAATAATTCGCTGGTCGACTGGTTCATGTTAGTCCCCCGCTGTGATGAAATTGAATTCACAAAACTCACTTTCGAACTGCAGACAGAAATTTTAAAAGAGATCAATCTGGTCGCGCAGTTCATACAGGGTCAATTTTCGCCCGACAAACTTAATATTGCCACTCTCGGCAATGTCGTCAGTCAAATGCACATCCATGTGATCGGCAGAAAATTTAATGATCCCTACTGGCCAGCGCCTGTGTGGGGACAGGCAGGAAGCCGAATTTATACAGACGATCAAGTCACAGAGATTAAACAGGCATTTGAACGCTTTTTTGCGACGAACGACACTCAGGCATAACGATCAGATTATTTTCCCGTTATAAAACAGTTCCATAAATTGATTGATGAGAAAAATGACAAACCAGCCACTTCGCATCGGTATCCTGGGAATGATCCACGATCATGTCTGGGATCATCTGCCACAATTACAACATTCCGAGAACGCCGAACTTGTCGCTGCCTTTGATACGAATCAAGCGTTACGCGATCGTATCAAAAACGAATATGGCTGTCCCACTTATCAGACCCCAGACGAATTGTTCTCACAGCATGAATTAGATGGCGTCTATATTTTCAGCAGTAATCAAGCAGGAGCAGAGCTTGCGATTTCCGCGTTAGAACAGGGAATCCCGGTGATGATCGAAAAGCCTATGGCTGCCAATCTGTCACAGGCAGAAGCGATGCTGGCTTTGGCTCAAGAAAAGGGTGTCTGTCTGATGGTGAATTGGCCATTTACCTGGTGGCCTCAAATGCAACACGCCATTACGATGGCCAAAGCGGGTGAGATTGGTGATATCTGGCAAGTCAAATACAGAGCCGCCCATGCTGGCCCGAAAGAACTGGGATGTAGTGACTACTTTTGTGACTGGCTGTTTAACCCGGAATTAAATGGTGCCGGCGCCATGATGGATTACTGTTGCTACGGCTGTGTTCTTTCCAGTGCATTACTGGGTTTACCCGAATCCATCACGGGCATCGCGGGTCAGTATCGTCCAGAACCTCTCGGCGTCGAAGATAACGCGCTCATCGTAATGCAATATCCGAAAGCAATCGCGACGGCAGAAGGTTCCTGGTCTCAGATCGGAAAACTGACAGCTTATGCCACTGCCATTTATGGCACGAAAGGCACATTGATGATTGAGCCACAAAAGAAAGGACGCCTGATGTTGGCCACTGAAGACCAACCCCTGGGTGAAGAGGTCAAGGTCCAATGTCCCCTGCTCTACTTACAGACTGCCACAGAACATTTCGCGCATTGTGTGCAAACTGGTGAAGAACCGTGGGAACTCTGCAACCCCACTACCAGCTTGAAAGCCCAAGCCATTCTGGAAGCAGGCATACAGCAGATCAAGTAAGAACCATTTTGGATGCCACTTTGTTTTTCACCATCCGGTCTATTATCTCACCCTCCTGCGTCATAGAATAAAACTGGAACCTGGACTTAAAAGTGAAGGAGTGAGATCATGGCTGATTCCTATTCGGAAGCGGGTGAATTAATCAACGTTTGCCCTTTGGGCTCTCAGTTGGAGTCTATGAAAACAACAACACTGGTCAAAACCGACCATCTGCAAATCATTCGTCTCATCATGCAAGCGGGTAAGTCGCTCCCCAATCATAGTGCCCCGGGAATTCTGATCATTCAATGCCTGGAGGGGCGTGTCATCTTTCAGTGTCTGGGGAAAACTCATGAACTCAGTCCCGGGCACATGTTACACCTTCCCCCAGCCGAATCTCATGCCGTTGAATGTCTGGAAACCGCTTCACTCTTGCTCACCATATTCAACACACCTGCTCCTAATGGAGCATAAACGGGTTTTGGCTTTACCCGGAAAGTGAAGTATGATTGCCATTTTAAAAAATTGAGCGATCTCACATTTTTTGAATTCCCTAACACTCTGATTATTAAATTAAGACCGCGCTTTAAACTATAATACAAGAAGAGTTACCATCACATTGGCAAGCTGGAAGGAGCGAATTATGAGGAGTCTATTATTAATCATTGTCTGCGGAGTATTATTCGGAGGCCTGGGAGATCAGGGGGATTATATTTCTCCCGTGCTTGCTAAAGAAAAGGCGAAGCCTAAAAAGAACCCCACTCAAGAGAATGTCTCAAAATTTATGCAGGCGAAACTGGACAGCTCTAAAGATGTTCTGGAAGGACTGGTTACCGAAGATTTCGATCTCATCCAAAAAGCAACAAAAAAAATGATCGACATGAGTAATGCCACTGAGTGGCAAGTCGTAGAAGGGCCGATCTTCGCTCAACAAAGTGCCGAATTCCGCAATGCTGCGAAAGAGGTCTCAAGGTACGCGAAGAAAAAGAATGTCGATGGCGCTTCATTAAGTTATCTGCATCTGACAATGACCTGCATTGCCTGCCACAAACAGATCAAGAAAAGTGTTGTTGTGATGAGATAAGTCTCCTCTGCGAATCACTACAAACCGCCGGCATCCTCTCGAAAGAGAACACAATGCAGCATGAATCGATAAACAAACTGTTGATGGAACAGAGTGTAGAACTTGTGCGTGCCATCTATGTCGGTCCAGATGGAATCGCACGCGGGAAAGCATTTCGACCTGACAGTCTTGATGAAATACTGGAGTCCGGAATCGGCCTGACCCAGGCACAGGCTTCGGTAACGGTGTTTGATCATTTACCCGCGGAAAGCCAATTTCAACCTGTGGGCGAAGTGCGCATTCGTCCCGATGCAAGTACATTTCAGGTGTTGCCCTACCTCCCGGGTCATGCCAGAATGCTCTCGGATATTGAAACGATAGAAGGCCAAGCCTGGGAACTCTGTCCGCGCAGTCTATTAAAGACATTCCTGAATCAACTCTCTGAACAGGGAATGGTCATTCGTGCTGCTTTTGAAAATGAATTTACGATTCTCAAAAATGTGAATGAAACATGGCAGCCCCTGGAAAAGTTGAACTGTTTCAGTTCGGCTGCGATGGATATTGCCAGTCCTTATGTGTTACCCATCATTTCCGCTCTTGAGAAACAGGGGGTGCTGGTAGAAAAGTATTATCCCGAAGCAGGCCACGGCCAGCATGAAATTCCTGTACGGCATCAGGCTGGTTTGCAAGCCGCTGATCAGCAGGTTGTGTTTAAAGAAACTGTACGTGGTACCGCGCTGGCCAATAATTTCCGGGTGTCTTTCATGCCCAAGGCAGCGCCAGATTCTGCAGGCAATGGTTGTCATATTCATTTCAGCCTCTGGGATTCGAGTTGCGAGAAAAACTTGTTTTTCGATCCAGCCGGAGATTATGCTCTCTCAGAAACGGCCCGATACTTCATGGCGGGAATTCTGAAGCATGCACCCGCACTCATGGCATTCACTGCTCCGACAACGAACTCCTATAAACGTTTTGTTGAACGTTGCTGGAGCTCTTGTTATGTCTGCTGGGGACCTGACAATCGGGAAGCAACCGTGCGTGCTGCCTCTGGTTTCAAAGGACAGGAAGCCGCTACCGTAAACCTGGAATTTAAACCTTCTGACCCGACATGCAATCCTTATCTGGCATTGGCGGGAATCATCTGCGCAGGCCTGGATGGAATTGAGAATAAAGCCGATCCGGGGGAACCGGTCTTAACGGATCCGGCCTTACTGTCGCCTCAGGAACGACAGTCACTCGGATTGGCAGGCTATCCTACTGATCTTGGTGCAGCACTGAGGGCATTAGAGCAGGATGAAGTGCTGCGAACCGGCTTTGGAGAAAGCCGGATTGCTGATTACATCACGATGAAACGGGCTGAAATCGAAATGATCGATTCTCTCGGTAAAGACGCGGAACAGTCTGCCTATCTATTTCGCTTTTAAAATTCACTGATTTGTATCAGAATGATCAATGACGAATTTTGCCTAGGACTTACAACTTTGTTGATCAGGTGACAAAATGAAACGATTGCTGGCTCTGTATATTCTGTTAGTACTCCAACAGGAAGTTTTGTTTGCCGATGAGAATATCATCGATATCGGTTCACGGCGTGAGTTATTCGTGGACCGACTGATTGTGGAAGACCTGAAAAACACGACACTGAAACTTCACACTCCACAACTCATGCCCCCCGTTTCACCGGCCCGTCCACACGGACATTACGCGACAGTATTGAAAGCCGATGACAAGTTTCAATTCTATTACCGCGGCGATACAAAACCCGGTAATCACTGGAAACAGGGCTGGGAGCAATATCACGATGGCGAGGTAACGCTCTATTCGGAAAGCAAAGATGCCATTCATTGGACTCAACCAAAACTGGGAATCTATCCAGACCATCCGACGTTCCCGGCAGGCAATGTCGTCCTGATGAATGAATTTCTGGTCACCCATAACTTCACACCATTTATTGATACGCGAAGTGGCGTGCCGACAAAGGAAAAATACAAGGCTCTGGGAGGGTTGGCCTATCAGCCTAACCAACATCTGGATGTAAAAAAAAGACGCGGTCCTGGCGGCCTCAAGGCGTTTGTTTCTCCCGATGGAATTCACTGGAAGAAACTTCAGGAAAAGCCTGTCATTCCTGAGGAATGGGGTAAGTATTTTGATTCACAGAATTATGCGTTCTGGTCCGAAAACGAGCAGGCCTATGTTTGTTACTTCCGCCGTTTTATTAAAGGGTATCGAGGCATCGCGCGTACGACTTCCAAGGACTTCATCAATTGGACCCCCCTGGTCGAGATGCATGCCAACTTACCAAACGAGCATCTTTACACACCTTGCACACAACCTTATTTCCGAGCGCCCCATATCTATTTCGCTTTGCCAACGCGTTTCATGGCCAAACGTGGGGCCGCCACAGACATTCTGTTTATGAGCGCACGGGGAGGTGCGCAATTCGAACGTGAATTTACTCAATCCTTTATCAGACCGGGAATTGGAAGTAGTGGGTGGGCGAACCGCGCCAATTATGCCGCCATTGGTATTCACCAGACAGGACCTGCCGAGATGTCATTTTTCCTCACCGGCGGACGGCGTTATGCCATGCGACTGGATGGAATCGCTTCCGTGAACGCGCCCCTTACCGGAGGAGAACTCATCACGAAATCGTTACAGTTTTCTGGCAATGAACTGGAGATCAACTATTCCACCAGTGCCGCCGGCCAGGTACTCGTCGAACTTCAAGATGTAAACGGAAATCCCATTCCCGGCTTTGCACTTGAAGACTGCGAACCCATTTACGGGGACCATATCGCGCGCATCGTGAAATGGAAAAATGGGTCCGATCTGGCCAGTCTCGCAGGTCAACCTGTCAAAATTCGTTTTGTGATGGAAGACGCGGACCTCTTTGCCCTGAAGTTCATTCATAAACGACGAGTCACCGCGACTGACAAACCATATGACGTCCTGGATTGGGAAGTTTTAGTCGATAAAAACTATGCACATCTTCCTGCAATGTCTTTTGTCAAAGAAGATCCTCAACTGCCGCGCGTTCTGCTCATTGGCGATTCAATTTCAATTGGATATACGGTTACAGTCAGAAAACAATTGGCTGGCAAAGCGAATGTCCTTCGCGTTCCTGAAAACGCAGGACAGTCAAGCAAGGGAGTGGAACGCTTGTCTCACTGGCTCAGTCTCCAAAAGTGGGATGTGATTCACTTTAACTGGGGACTTCACGACTGCTTTCGAAAGATTCCTCTTGATCAATACAAGACCAATTTGAAAACATTAATCAAAATACTCAAAGCAACAAACGCGAAACTAATCTGGGCAAACACAACACCGATACCAGAGAATAACCCTTGGGGGGCCATCGCTGGTATAGAGAAGAAATACAATTCTGCAGCCAAAGAAATCATGTTAAACAACGGAATTTTAATCAACGACTTGCACACATGCATCGCATCAGACTTCTCAAAATATAATGTGAAACCGGGAGATGTGCACTTAAAGTCAACAGGTAGCACACTCTTAGGTATGCAAGTTTCGAATCAAATCATTACCTGTCTTACGCAGAATTAATCAATCTAAAGTCACGACCTGTCTTCCCACCTCCTGGCTGGCACAGAGAATAACAATCTATTTCGCTACTTTGAACGCGGGCAATTCCACAAAAAATGGAATTGTTTCCCTGCCATCGGTTTTGAGCGAATTCCGGAGTCTGTATGCTTAGATGCTAATGTTAATATTCGCTACTGGAACGCGTCCATATAAATCATAGCGGCTTCGATACCAAGATACTCGATCCGAATGGCTCTGGAGGCGCTACAATAAACCTGGATACAGGCTAACGATTGAAGGAATGAAATATGAAACCGTTTCGAGAAGCCATGATTCTCGTTTTGTTTTTGTCACTTCTTGCTGGTTGTTCAAAAGAGTCGGCTGATAAAAAAGCCGATTCTGGTAAATCGCCTGCAGCAAGCACAGCAAAAACACCTGCAAAAGTGAACGTCCCAGAAGAAGAGCTCAAACTGGCGGAGGCGTTGAAAGCTTCCGGAGCGAAACTGAAAACAGACAAAGATGGTTTCGTAATCGAGGTTGATTTTCGGAAAGCCCCCATTGATGACGCCGCACTTCAGGGAATAGAAGGCTTGTCTCGTCTTCGATCGTTACTCTTGAATGAAACGAAAATCACGGATGCCGCCCTGGAACCCGTCGGAAAAATCAAAACATTAGAAAATCTGGATTTACGAGATTGCTCTCTTAATAACAAAGCCATTTCTCATTTGACAGGACTTTCGAAGCTCAAAGCACTGCGTCTATCAGGGAATTCGGATATCGATGACGACGCGATGTCAGCTGTCAATAAACTAACAAACCTCAAAGCATTGATGCTTGATTTTCTCTGGGTCAGCGGTGACGGCCTGACACAATTGAAAGATCTCAACAAACTGGAAGAACTGTATCTAGCGAAGACGCTCGTCGATGATGACGGTCTCGTTATGTTATCACAATTTCCTAAACTGAAAAAAACACGTCTCTCCCAGAATCAAATCTCCGATGATGGCCTGGAAGCACTGGCAAAAATCCCCAACCTGATCGAACTGGATCTCAGTGAAAACAGCCTGTTAGCTGATGGGGGCATGAAACATCTTGCCGGACTCAGTGGTCTGAAAAAACTCAATCTGTGGCGAGTCGGTCTGACAGATGAGGGTGTGGGACATCTAAAAGGCTTAACCAACCTGGAGTGGCTGAATTTGGACAACACTCGGTTAGGTAACGCGGGTCTTAAAAGCCTGAAAGATATGAATCAGTTGGAGTTTCTACACCTGGGATCAACCGCGATCACCGACGCCGGTCTGCCCGATCTGGAAGGTTTGACAAGTCTCAAAGATTTGAAACTGACCCGTACTGCAATCACCGAAAAAGGGGTCGCTGAATTGCAAAAGAAATTACCTGACACAGAAATTCAGCTGAAGTACATAGAAGGCCAATAAAAAAAGCCCGGCTCACTCATGATCTGAGGAGCCGGACTGATGTTCTGGCGTGGATCAACTAAGAAACTTCCCAGCCCTTACGGTATTCTTTGCTGATATACTTGTCGGCTGCGGGACAATTCGTGGCCTTGAGATTCGCGGCATCCCATTCGAGAGGCGATTTGGCACGATATGAAACATTGCCAAGCAGAACGGCTTCCGTTAATGCTCCTGAATAATCAAAGTTGCAAGTTGTTGGTGATCCGTCTTTGCAGGCCTTGATCCATTCGGCATGATGGCCGATCGATTTCGGGATGGTTTGCTTAGGTGGTTTGAAGTCAGCAAATTTTTCCTTCGGGAATAATTTGTAACCACCATAGTTGGCAAACATTGTGCCTTCTGTACCTACAAACATGACTCCGCTTCCGGGAACCCGTTCGCCGGCTACTTTTTTCGGAATCATATTTCCATCGTACCAGGTCAGTTTCACGGGAACCAATTTACCCCGCTTGGGGAATTGATAACGAACCGTTAACCCATGTGGACAGGTTTCCGGATGGACTTCCGGACCTTCTGCCTCACAGTGTGTGGGATGCCGTAAATCAAGGGCCCAGAAGGGGAGGTCCATATAATGGCATGCCATATCGCCCAGTGTTCCCTGACCGAACTGCCACCAGCGACGCCATTGTGCCGGATGATAGCGACCTGCGGCAAAGGGTCGTACGGGCGCTGGTCCCAGCCATAAATCCCAACTCAAATTTTTGGGGGGTTCCTGAGTATCGGAAGGAAGTTCTCCTCCGCCCCAGCCTTTACCAACCCAGACATGAACTTCATTGACATCGCCTAAAATTCCGGATTGAACAATTTCCACAACACGCCGGTAATTATCACTGGCATGCACTTGCGTCCCCAATTGGGTTGCCACACCATGTTTTTTTGCTTCCTGTGCAATGATGCGTGCTTCCTGAACTGTATGGGTAAGCGGTTTTTCGCAATAAACATGCAGTCCTTTCCGAATGGCCCGAATCGAAGCAGGGGCGTGATGATGATCGGTCGTTCCAATCACCACAGCATCAATCTTTCCATCCTCGCTTTCGAGCATCTCGCGATAGTCAGCATAGCGCCGGGCACCAGGGAAATTGGCTGACGCACGGTCAAGATAGTTACTATCGATATCGACCAGAGCGACAATATTCTCACCCTTAACGCCATCAATGTCTGCTGCAGCGCGATTGGCAGTACCAATGCAGGCGATATTCAACTTTCCATTCGCTGATTTGGAAGCAGCAGGCGCGAGTCCGGTCCAGACCCCTGTAGAAATAGCGGCGGCTCCTGCAGTTGTTGACTTAAGAAAATCACGACGGCTGAAATTGGAATTCTTTTGCATTAATCATTTCCATGAAAAGAGGCAGGCCGACAAACTCATCGGCGGGTTGGTGTGATTATTGATTTACAGTTGCATCTCGATTGGAATTTTTTCTTGAAGTCTTCACCTTTTCTCTTTACGTTTTCCCTGACAATCCGCTGGATCTTTATCAAGCAAAATCGACAGAAACCAATCGTCAAGAAAGTGAATCTCCCATAATTTAATTTTCCTTATTTATGTTAAATGGAATCAGCACCTAAGGCCATTCCAGATGGGCCTACTTTCACAGATTCTTCAAGAAAGTAGACTGGAAAATCACTAATTTCTGGTTGTAGTCTATTTTTTCGTAAGATAAACCAGCATAGGACCACGCGTGAGGTTATCTTCCACGACTTTGACATCAATCGTTTGTTTTCCCTGCTGGAGAGTGACATCCGAGAACACATATTCTGAACGGTCGGCAGGAACTTTGGCTTGAACCTGGTCTGCTCCCACCTTGACAGTCAATTCCGTTCCTGACTTTTCTCGTACTTTCTTAAATTGCACTTTTATGTCATAGGTACCCGTTCGCTCAACATTCACCAACCAGTTGCCGCGTGCATCACGTGTCCAACCTTTTCCTTTGCGACCCGCGTAACGCCAATCCTGGCGGGTTAAGACCGTCGTTGGTTCTTTCGCATTGCCGATATGAATGCGAGGGGGCGCGTAATTATCAGGGCGTGTGGAACTCACATCCGCAAACCATGCGTCATATTTCTGCGTCAGCTCATTGGCTAAAGTTGATTTGTTTCTGGCAATATCGGTGCGTTCCGCTTGATCATTGCGAAGGTCAAATAACTTTCCTGGTTCACCCTGTTTTGAAAATGTCATTTTATAATCCTGCATCACAACCGCAGCATTGGTATGTGGCGTGGGTTGATCGCCGCGATGCCATTGCAGATAGAGAGATCGATCGGGCCAGTTTTTCGCTTCATTTTTCAACAGAGGTAAAACGTTCACTCCATCCAGTTTTAATGCTTGAGGTTTCTTCACTCCAGTCGCCGCAAGGATCGTCGGAAAAATATCATAATGGGCGGCAATCCGGTCATTGACTGTTCCCGCTTTCAACTGAGCGGGCCAATGTGCCAGCAGCACAGACCGAATTCCTCCCTCATTCACAGTCCCTTTCGTTCCACGATGGGATCCTACAAATCGGGGACCGTTGGGGCCGTTGTCATTCAAAAACAAAACCAGCGTATTCTCGTAAGCGCCAATTTTTTTCAGATGCTGAAAGAGTTTACCAATATTTTGATCAATATTTTCAATCATGGAAAAGATGCGCGCCGTTTTGTCGAACTGCTTCTTGTTTTTCCTTCTTTTACTCATATCGAAACCATAGGCATCGTTCAAATCCATTGCTTCGTATTTTTCACGCAAGTCTTCAGGTACATCATGAAATGGACCGTGTGGTGCATTGGTAGCGATATACATAAAGGTCGGTTTCTCCTGTGATTCATTTTTCTGAATGAATTTCATCGCATGGTCAAAATAAACGTCGGTACAATAACCTTTCATCTGTTTTTGTTCGCCATTATGAAACAGAACGGGGTCTGTGTATTTGCCAGCTCCTTCCGGGGGGTCGCTGGGTTGTCCAATGCCACCTCCCCGGTGAACGAGGACTTCCTGAAAGCCCTGATCCTGTGGACGCATGGGATAAGAATCACCAAGATGCCACTTTCCAAAGATTCCCGTCGCATAGCCGGCAGGCGATAATGCTTCGGCGATGGTCACTTCTTCGGGCTCCAGCATCGCACGCCCAATATAGGTATCGATGGCGCGCGTACGATAGTTATAACGGCCCGTCATCAGATTCGCCCTCGTGGGCGTACAAACGGGACTGACATAGAAGCGATCCAGACGAGCACCGCCGGCGGCCATTGCATCCAGATTGGGAGTATTCAGGATTTTGTTCCCCATGAATCCGTAATCCCAGCCTCCCTGATCGTCTGTCATGATGAGTATGACATTCGTGTGTTCAGCAGAGCGGGCTTCAGATATCAGATTACTAAATAAAACTATAACGAAGACGGAGCAAGTCAGACAGAATAATTTAAGATGTGTCATATTGTGATTTCCAAAATTAAGTATGAAACGAGCTGATGATCGTATTAATTGGTGAAACTCAAAATCATGTATATTGATCGATTTTAATCTCCCCATGAGGCATGATATAATCCCAGTCTATTCTTTCTATGAGAACTCTGCAAACATGTCTCCTGAAGAACTGTGTGTACAGGGTTCGTCAGTTTCATCTCTTTTTTTTTATCGAGAACAACAATGCAAACCAGGTATTTTATATCATTCGTTCTGTGCAGCATCGCGATTTTCTGTATGGCGACGTCTGCAGTTCGAGCTGCGGAACAAAAACCGAACATTTTATACATCATGTCAGATGATCACGCCGCCCATTCGATAGGCGCTTACCAGGGACGGTTGGCGGTTGTCAATCCCACCCCCACATTAGATCGTCTGGCCAGCGAAGGCATGTTACTTAAGAACGTGTTTTGTACAAACTCGATCTGCACACCCAGCCGCGCGACCTTGATGACAGGGCAATACTCTCACGTCAACGGAGTGACCACATTGAATGGCGCCATCGGTGAGGAACAACAACATCT
Organism: Planctomycetota bacterium; assembly: GCA_022600195.1. Taxonomy (GTDB): domain Bacteria; phylum Planctomycetota; class Planctomycetia; order Planctomycetales; family Planctomycetaceae; genus Gimesia. The sequence goes on along the minus strand of JAHZKX010000082.1, from coordinate 93,782 downwards.
GGCACGGCTCATCAAAGAAGCGGGTTATGAAACTGCCATGATCGGAAAATGGCATCTCAAGAAAGAGCCAGCCGCTTTTGACTTTTATACCGTCTTGCCCGGACAGGGAAGTTATTTCAATCCTGTTTTTCGTGTGAGGGGTCCCAAGCCATGGCCAAAAAATGAGTTTCGTTCGAACCGCTATGATTCGAAACATTCTTCAGATGCGATCACAGATATCTCACTTAAATGGTTGAAGAATCGAAAACAGAAAAAGAAACCATTCTTTTTGATGCATCACTTCAAGGCACCGCATGACAATTTTGAAAATGCGGAGCGGTATGACTGGCTCTATCAGGATGTCACCATTCCGGAACCGGAATCACTGCGAACACGCGGAAAGCATGGCCCGCTTGGCCAGGCGCTTTATGGTACTTCGGTAGGCCCTCGAAACAAACGGCGGAATATGGGGCATCATATGTTTGTCGATGAAAAACTGTCTGCTGAAAAATACACCGGAGAATCATATCAACGTTATCTCAAAAAGTTTCTGCGTTGCGTACGAGGCGTGGATGACAATATCAAACGACTGGTGGAACATCTCAAAGCGACTGGTGAGCTGGATAATACCATTATTGTCTACACAGCAGACCAGGGATTTATGCTGGGCGAGCATGACTATATCGATAAACGCTGGATGTATGAAGAATCTTTACGAATGCCTTTCATTGCACGTTATCCAAAATGGATTAAAGCCCATTCCAAAAATGGCACCATGATCAATAATGTCGACTTTGCCCCCACTCTGCTGGAGATGGCAGGTGTCAAGAAGCCGGAGTTCATGCAGGGACGCTCCTTTTTACCGATTCTGAAAGGCGAGCCTACACCAGCGGATTGGCCTGATGCCACGTATTATCGTTATTGGATGCACATGGCACACCATGACAATCCCGCGCATTACGGAATCCGAACGAAAGATTTTAAGTTGATCTTCTTTTATGGTCTGCCTCTGGATGCCCCGGGAGCTGTCAAAACTCCCACCTCCCCGCACTGGGAACTCTATGATTTGCGAAAAGATCCTCGCGAAATGCAGAATGTGATTGCGGATCCCGCTTATCAATCAACTCTTAAGAAATTGAAACATCAGTTGAGTCAGCTCAAGCAACAGACCGGAGATACTGATGACCGCTTTCCGGAATTGAAAAAACGCCGGGATGCATCATGAGTCTACCTCACTTACAGAGGGAAACAATAAACCACGAGTCGATTGAGATTTTGATAGACCACTAGAGGAACTGCCATGAGACGATGTCAATTTCGCCACCTGCTCTACTTCATCGCATTAATCGCATTCCCCTTTCAGACGAATTCGGCTCAGGAGAGTGAGGGTCCTTATAAAACACTTTCTGATCTCTCTTATCGTGATGCAGATCAACGGCAGCAGACTGAGTATATGCGCGAGCGCTGCAAACTTGATTTTTATTATCCCACAACAATCAAAGACTACCCGACTGTTGTCTGGTTTCATGGTGGGGGCTTAAAGGGTGGCAAGAAAGTCATTCCGGAGGAATTGAAGAATCAGGGCATTGCCATTGTAGCAGTCAATTATCGGTTATATCCCAAAGCTAAAAAGCCGTCTTATCTGGAAGACGCAGCGGCCGCAGTCGCCTGGACTTTCCAGCATGTCGCTGAATATGGCGGTGATCCCGATCTGATATTTGTAGCCGGCCATTCTGCAGGAGGTTATCTCACCAGTATGCTCGGTCTGGATAAACGCTGGTTAGCCACTCATAAAATTGACGCCAACAAAATTGCAGGTTTGATTCCCTATAGCGGGCATTGTATCACACATATGACGGTCCGGGAGGAAATGGGTATCGAACGAGATCAACCAATAATTGACGACATGGCCCCGCTATTTCACGCCCGCAAAGATGCACCGCCGATCCTGCTGATTACGGGCGACCGCGAACTCGAATTCCCCACGCGCTATGAAGAAAACGCTTACATGCATCGTCTGCTCAAAGTGGTCGGACACAAACAGGTACAATTATTTGAACTGGACGGTTTTACTCATGGCAGCATGCTTGAACCTGGTCATTATCTGTTATTAAAAGAAATCAGACGCATTGTCGGCGGCGAGAAACCTGATAAACCCCTGCCAAAAAAGAAATGAATTCGAAATCGAGTCAGTTTTGTGTTCTGAGTCTCAAGGCATTGGCGATGACCGAGATGGAGCTGAAGCTCATCGCGGCGGCGGCAATCATCGGGCTCAATAGTAAACCGAAGAACGGATAGAGAATCCCGGCTGCTATGGGGATTCCCAACGCATTATAGCCAAAGGCAAATAACAGATTTTGATGAATGTTGCGCATCACCAGACGACTTAAGTAAATGGATTCCGCCACACCCCTTAAATCCCCCTTCACCAAAGTCACCTCGGCACTTTCAATGGCAATATCCGTGCCCGTGCCCATGGCAATTCCCACATCGGCTTCTGCCAGCGCCGGTGCATCATTAATTCCATCACCGGCCATCGCTACTTTATGGCCCGCAGCACGCAGTGTTTTGATTTTCTCGTATTTATCCAGCGGTTTCACACCCGCTTCAACTTCATCGATGTTTAACGACTGCGCCACGGCATGCGCTGTTTTTTCATTGTCGCCCGTTAACATTACAATTTTCAATCCCAGTTGATGCAGCTTTTCAATCGCCTGCGGAGTCGTTTCCTTAATCGGATCGGAAACAGACAGAAGACCTGCCAGCTCACCTGCGACGGCAACGAAGATCACGCCCTGTCCCTGTTCGCGAAGCCTGTTGGCGTTTGACATGAATTCATCGTTGATGATGGTCGATTGTTCGTTCAGAAACCCGGCGCTACCTATCAGAACTGGTTTCCCATCCACTACACCTTTGACACCAGAGCCGGTCACCGATTCAAAATCGGAAACCGTTAATGGAGTCAGATTGCGTGCTTTCGCAGCCAGCACAACAGCCTGCGAGAGCGGATGCTCACTCTGCTGTTCCACGGAAGCGGCCAGCAGTAACATCTCAGACTGATTAAACGCGTCGGCTGTGATGCATTCTGTGAGCTTTGGTTTCCCTTCCGTCAGAGTCCCTGTCTTGTCGACGACCAGTGTATCGACTGCTTGCAGGGTCTCCAGAACTTCGGCATTTTTAATCAAAATTCCACTTTTTGCGCCGCGTCCCACACCTACCATAATCGACATCGGCGTGGCCAACCCCAGCGCACATGGGCAGGCGATAATCAGGACTGCTACGGCATTGATCAAGGCATAGGCAAATCGCGGCTCAGGGCCCAGCCAACTCCAAAGCAAAAAAGTCACAATCGAAATCAATAATACCGTAGGCACAAAGCGGGCAGCAATTGTATCTACCACGCGCTGAATGGGAGCACGGCTGCGTTGTGCGCTGGAAACCATCTGGATGATTTGCGACAATAGCGTATCACTGCCTACTTTCCGGGCTTCCATGATGAAAGAACCTGTCTGATTCACAGTGCCTCCAATCACTTCTGCCCCCTGCACTTTTGAAACGGGCACCGATTCGCCCGTAATCATCGATTCATCAATCAGACTTTTCCCTTCGTGAATCTCGCCATCGACGGGAATTTTTTCACCCGGACGCACGCGCAGCAGATTTCCCACCTGTACCTCTTCTAAAGGAATCTCCTGTTCCTCACCCTCGATCACCAGCAACGCCGTTGGTGGCGCCAGAGAAAGCAAATCCTGAATGGCGCTATTGGTTCGCTTGCGGGCTCTCAGCTCCAGCATCTGTCCCAATAAGACGAGGACGGTAATCACCACGGTCGCCTCAAAGTAAAGCTCCACCGTACCCGCCTGCCGAAAGGATTCGGGAAAGATTCCGGGAAAGAGGAGTGCAATGACGCTGTAGACATACGCGGTTCCCGTTCCGATGCCAATCAGGGTGAACATATTGAGATTCAAGCTGCAAATAGAACGCCAGGCGCGTTCATATAAAGGCCAGCCGGCCCAGAACAAGACAGGCGTACTGAGAAGGAACTGGAGCCATCCTGAGACTTTGAGAGGAATCCATTGATGAACAGGGAGTCCTGTCATCGGCGTCATCGCCAAGAGAAAGACAGGTAACCCCAAGATCAAACCTCCCCAAAAGCGACGGGCCATCAATTCATACTCGGCCACTTCTTCAGGTGATTCCTCTTTTTGAGGCATGATCGGTTCCAGATCCATGCCACAGATGGGACAACTTCCAGGCCCTTGCTGCTCCACTTCAGGGTGCATCGGACAGGAATAAATCGTACCAGGTGGTAAAGCCCCCTTTTCTTTCGCTTCTGGTTTTTCAACAGGATTCTCATGCTGATGATCGGAATGATGACAACATTCTGATTTGTCTGCGGGCTTCGACTCGTTGACATCAAGATGCTGCGCCAGAAATTTGTCACGACAACCCTGACTGCAGAAGTACCAGGTCTGATGATCAACGGTTTCCTTTAATGCTTTGGACTCGTCTACTTCCATATGGCAAATTGGATCAATGGCGGTCATACTCATCCTGTTTCATTTCAATTTAAGAAGTTCACTGATCGAGCTTTGATTGCTCTTTCTCAATCATTCTTTCTTTCCAGCGTGCCGCGCTGCCGGTACCAAATACTTTCAAGGCATGGAATAAAAGTCCGATCCCCCAGCCTCCCAATGGCCAGATGAACCAAAGTTTTTCCGGAGAACGTGTCAGATTTAACGTTATTAACCCCGCATTCACGAAAAAATAGATACTGGCATGAATCATAAATCCGATCTTTTTTTCGACGCGGCCTTTGGCCCGTTGATAGTTTTTTTGATTCTTGACCATAAAGGTTCATCCTGTCGCCAACGATAGATACACGAGTCATCTCAAGAGAGAGAGATTGGTTTTGTAATATTTAACCCTGACATTCCCAGTTCATCCTTGTGTTCGGTCAACAAAAAACGGTTATTTGTCAATCCACTTGAGAGACAAATAACCGTTGTTAAATTTCGATGTAAAACGATCATTCAGTCTTTGGAAAGATCCAACGCCAGTGAAATCTGCTTCATTTTTCCGTCAGCTGCAATTTGTATTGGGATTTTCCACTGTGCGGTATGTTGTTTACACAGACCACCGACTCCATCCCGGCAATATCCAAAACGTAGACTTAACAAATAGGTTCCCTCTTGATTTTTCAGAGCAGGAAGCTCGATCATGATTTGATCTCCTGCAACCTTAGCCTTTCCTTTCAATACAGTTTCTTGTGTATCTGTGTCTGATTTGAAAGAAAACTTCGAGGGCGCCAGAGGGGAAAGCTTAAATTCGGCAGGTAGTTTAGGAACCACACTGATTTTGAGTGGGCTGTTGGCTGCCAGCTTTTGTGAAGGAACGGTTACAGTCTGTTTCCCGGTTACGGTAAAACTGTTGTCCGACTTTTTCGCAGGACTGGGTGGAGCTAAGCCCTTCACTTTGAATTCGCTGACTTTATTATCTTTCAGGTTCACGACACAAATACGATGATTATTTGTATCAGCCACAAACAGTCGATCTCCAACTAATGCCAAACCTGAGGGTTCTGAGAATTCAACAGGATTGAGAGCGTCGCCGTCGTTACCTGTTCCCAAAAACGTTTTGACCTCATTCGTTTTAAGATCGATGGTTTTGAGTTTGTGATTATAAGTGTCAGCGACAAAGAGGCGGCCCTTGTCAAACAGAACTCCCAACGGATGTTGCAAGCGTGACTTATTACCAATGCCATCTTTATCACCGAACTCAAACAGGGATCGGCCGCGTTCCAGGTCGGACGTACCTGCAATCGTTGTCACAAGTCCCTTTTTGGTATCTACTTTTCGAACAGCTGACCCTTCACTGTCAACAACGTAGAACACATCACCATCAACGGTGATGTCAGACGTTTGTGCAAAAGCAGATGCTTCCAGAGAACCGTTGGTAATATCTTCACGACCTGAACCGGCATAAACGCCGATTTCATCCGAACCTAGTTTGTGCGACCAAATTTGATGTGGCCCTGCCATACAGATATAGAGCACGCCGTTGATTTCAGCTAATGCCCACGGACTGTTGAGAGCCGACTCTCTGAGTTTCCCACCTGGAGAACGATAGCGAGCTTGCTCGCCAGTTCCCGCTAATGTCTGCACCTTTTTCTTAGAGAGATCCACGGTGCGAATCATATGATTTTCTGTATCAGCGACATACAGCGTATTTCCGACCAGTGCCATGCCTTGCGGATGATCAAAAGAGGCTGTTTTGTAGTCCCCATCTTTTTTGCCGATTTGTCCCGAGCCAATGACATCGATCAATTTTCCATCAAGCGAAGTAATCACAATTCGGTTATGATTGCTATCGGAAATAAAGAGTCGCTGATGAGGTACATCCGCAAGGATCTTGCCGGGGAACTTCAAAGGTGTAGGTTTTAACTTGGCTGACTCCAACTCAAACTGGAAGGGGGTTTCGTCAAGCGTTCCTTTGTCACGATGATATGCAATCAGGCGATCCAGGACCTTCACAAGAATCTCGCGGTTCCCTTCTCCAGACAAATGCCCGCAGTATTTTCCTTCCGGATCAATGAGTACCATCGAAGGCCATGCGCGCACGCCATATTTTCGCCAGACCGTCATATCTGAATCGTTGATGACCGGGTGTTTAATCTCATAACGTTGAATCGCACGGCGGATGTTGTCGGTCTCTTTTTCATTTTCGAATTTGGCAGAGTGGCAACCGATCACAACCAGTTCGTTGGGGTACTTCTTCTCAAGATAAGCCAGATCAGGCAAGACGTGCATGCAATTAATACAGCAGTATGTCCAGAAATCGATCAGGACGACCTTGCCTCGCAGGTCTTTTAGCGTGATCTCACCGGATGTATTCAACCATTCCTTTCCACCGTCCAGGCTGGGAGCCGCAGGCCGATTGGGAAAGGGATTTTTTTCAATCACCTCTTTTTTCGGTGGGGGAGTTTTTTCAGACTGTTTCGATTCATTCGCAGGCTTCTTTTCATCTGCCTGGAGAGACGAACCGCAAAGAAGAATACCGGTGACCGCTAAAAAGAAAACTGAAGCTATGAAATGAGTTCGATTCAGAAACACTTGCATTCCGGGCATACCAGATTCTCCAGATATTTTGGTTGGTAATTTAGGGCAGGATTCAATTTTATTACATGCTTCTCTGAAAGAGCATACATCTATTGTAGGCCCTTCTTTTTTCAGTGGAACAGTTCAGAGCCGGAAATTCCCTAAACCAATCAAGATTGAGTGATGAATTGAACAGTGTCGTTTTTCAGATTCAACGGCCAGAGAGAGAGCAGATCTGTTATTCGTGTCGGAGTGCTTCAATTGGATCAAGCTTGGCAGCAGAGATCGCCGGATAAATTCCGGAAAGAATTCCGATCGTCACAGAAATACCAAAGGCAACCGGGAGACTCCAGAAGGCGATCTGCGGTTGCAAGTCAAAGAACATTCGGCCGACATCAGAACCGGCCGTATTCCCTTCCATGACAAAATTTTGCACAAACCATTGAATTCCAAGAAATGTCACAGGTGTGAGTAATCCAAACACAACACCAATTAAACCACCCGAACCAGCCAACACGATGGTCTCAGTGAGAAACTGTTCGATAATATCACTCTGACGTGCTCCCAGTGCGCGACGCACGCCGATTTCTCTTGTTCGTTCAGTAACCGTTGCCAGCATGATATTCATAATTCCAATACCACCCACCACAAGACTGATGGCGGCGATTGACCCTAAAACGACATTAAAGATCATTCGAATCTGTTCTGCCTGTTTGAGTAATTCCAGGGGTACGACGACCGCATAATCCTTGGTGCGAGGATGAGTTTGTTCGAGGGTTTCACGAATTGCCTCCGCGGTTGAGAGTACCGCGTCTTTATCGTTCACACGTAGAGTGATCTGGTGCAGTTCAATCTGCTCTGCCGTATTACTGCCGGCTTGAGTTTTGATATCAAGATCGCCTTCGCGGACCTGCAGCGTCTTGATGGGGACGTAAACATCTTTGTTGTAATCCTGCCCGGACAGACTACCCCCAATTGCTGCAGAGGCGGTACGATCTTTTGTAACACCGACCACGGTATAATACATCGAGCCAATGCGAATGGATTTCCCGACGGGGTCTTCGAACTTAAATAAGATATTGGCCACTTCATTTGCGATCACAGCGACATTCAATAAGTTTTCCTGATCACTGTTCGTCAGGAATCGACCTTGTGACAAAGTCAGATGATTCATTTCCAGATAATCAGCAGTGCAACCGACCACACGTGCATTCATGGATTGTTTGAGATGGCGAATTTCTCTGTCTACTTCACGTATCGGTACAGCCTTAGTGATGGTGGGTATTGTATTAGTCAGAATTTTATAGTCTGATCTCAATAACCCATATGACAAAACACGACTGCCAGATGATGATTGCATGACCTCGGACGGAGGTTTGACACTGCGGACAATCACATTGGTGGCACCCAGTTCCAAAACCTGTCTTTGCGCTTGCGCACTGGCACCTTCGCCAATCGCCAACATCGCGATCACGGAAAAGACTCCAAACACAATTCCCAGCATCGTCAGTCCGGACCGCAGCTTATGGAGCAATAAGCTCTTCAGCGCGAGTTGAACAATGCGAATAATGTGAGTCATTTGAGTGACCTGGGTGAAACGTAATTAAGCAAGTACAAGGAGGGTTAACGTGTAGGGATGGATTGTTTGATCAGCGTCTCGTTTTCAATGAGACCGTCTTTCATAATAATCTGTCTTTTGGTTTGCCTGGCGATACTCGGTTCGTGAGTCACCATAATAATAGTACGTCCATCCTCATTCAGTTTGTGAAGGATCTCCATAATTTCGGCTTCCGTCGTGGAATCCAGGTTACCCGTTGGTTCGTCTGCCAGGATAATCTGAGGATCATTCACCAGCGCCCGCGCAATCGAAACGCGCTGCTGTTGCCCACCGGACAACTGAAAAGGACGGTGGTCTGTCCGGTCACCTAAGCCAACCATATTGGCCAGCTCCAGGCACCATTCCCGTTCTGCGCGTCCAATAGCAGGGTAGCCGGATCGATATAACAAGGGTACTTCGATATTTTCCAGGACTGTATATTGCGCAATCAGATTGAACGACTGGAAGATGAATCCGATCATGTCATTCCGCATCGCTGAAAGTTCATCATCATCCAACGTGGAGACATCACGGCCTCCCAGAAAATACTGTCCGCTGGTGGGACGGTCGAGTGCTCCCAGAAGATTGAGTAGCGTACTTTTCCCACTCCCGGAAGATCCCATGATGGCAACAAAATCACCTTCTGGAAAGTCTGTTGAGACGCCCCGTAATGCTTTTACCACAACAGAGCCCAGATCATAGAATTTGGTGAGGTCGACAACTTGAGCGGCCAACCTCATGGTCGTTTCGCTCCCGAAGGCCTGCCGCCTCCTGAAGGAGGTTTCAGCTTACTGAGTTCACCCGCATTGAGAAATCCATCTTTGTTAGAATCAATGGTGGAAAAGCGTTCCTTCAGTGCTGCTGGTGCTTCCTCTTTGGAAACTTTACCATCGGAATTTTTATCGAAGCGTTTCATAAACCCTGTAGCACCTCCGGTTGTTTTTTTCTTTCCAGCAGGTTGCTTCCCTGATTTTGCTGATGGTTTCCCGGGATTCCGGGAGGATGGAGATTTCCGCCCCGCCTGACCGGGAGCTTGCTTCGACTCCTGCTCTTTCTTATCCAGGGCCAATTGTTCTTCCAGGTCAATCAGTTCATCAGCAAAGTGTGTTCGAGGATTCAGAATTACTTCTTCGCCGGCTTCGATGCCATCCAGGATTTCGATCATTGTATCACTGGCTTGCCCGATCTTGATTGTTTTTCTGACAGGTATGCCATCTTCGGGAATCACAAAAATGTACCGATGATCGCCGATGGTGAGCACTGATTGCACGGGAACCTGGAGGACGTTGTCTCTTTCCTCGATTTGAATTTCGATTTCAGCGTTTAGGCCGGGTTTCAGCTTCGTAATATCAGCCCCATTGGGCAGAATCTTGATTGTCGCCTTGTATTCTTTAAGATCGGGACGCATCCAGTTAGAAGAAATGGGAACGGAAGAGATCTGGTCTACCACACCCAGGTAAGTCTCAGAGGGAAAGGCATCGACGCGAATATCAACGGACAACTGTTCTTTGACTAAACTGATTTTGGACTCATGAATGCGTGCATCGACTTTCATCTGAGAGAAGTCGGGGAGTTGAATGATGGACTGTCGTTCGCGGACTTCTGTGCCTTCTTCAATAACGTCTTCACCGTTGCCACGACGACTGCTGCCTTGATTGGCATAAACGACTTGCCCGGCTTGAGGAGCAATCATTTTACAGGCCTGAATCTGTTTCTGCATTCGCTCCAGTTCACTCTTCTCAACTTCGTAGGTTAACTGGCTGGCTTTGAGTTTGGCTTCAAACTGGGTCAGGGTCGCATCTCCTTTATTTTTAACCCGAGCCATATTCCGTTCTTTTTCTTTGACGTCAGCCTGCAATTCTTTAAGCTTACGTTTCTGAACATAGTCTTTTTCGACTTTCAAATCTTCTTTAGCAATCTCAAGATCGATCTCTGCTTTCACGACAGTAATGCGGTCTGCTTCCACATCATTCTGATTTTTATAACCTTTCTTCGCGATCCGTTTAGAGAACTCAAAGTTTTCTTCGGCACGCTGCAGGTCTTCTCGGGATTTGGTGATGGCCCCCTGCTTGACATTCAAATCGCGTTTCGATTCTCCCTCCAGAAATTTGTTCAGATCAAGTTTTGCCAGTTCCCAGGCAAGCTCTGCTGCATCGTTGTCACTCTCATTTTGTGTTTTCTGAATGTCAACATTCAGTTCAGCCTGTTTTAGTGTGGCGTCTGCCTGTGTCACCTGAATTTGTTGCTGCTTTTCTTTATCAACGAGCAATGCAGAGTCAAGCTCACACACCTGGTCTCCCTCATTGACCATTGTGCCTTCAGGAACAATGCTGAGGATGGTGGTATAACCTTTGACTTTGCTGGTGAGTGTGACGTTATTTAAACTATCGAGCTGACCACGCTCGGTTACCGTAAGACGAAAAGGACCTCTTGTTGCCAGATCGGTAATATAAGTCATATCTTTCTTCTTCCCGGAAGAGAGAGAAGAGAAGATAGGCTTTCGCAGCGCAGGAACGAGCAGCACCGTAATCCCCAAAACAATCACTGTATAAAACAACAGCATTACTTTACTTGGAAGTTTTCGTTTAGTTTTCATTGTCTGTGGCGATGCTGTTGAGTTCTGCTGCAGGTCGGAAGACAACTTGTCGGATGGCTTCGTCTGCAGAGACTCTGGTTTCAGCTGGTCCTGGGGGGGGTTGGCGGTGCTCATGGGTGGGCCTGGTTCTTCCCGCGCGGTGTTGGTAGAAATCGTCTTTCCAAATTCCATTTTCATCTATCTCCATAATACCCATATCTCGATAGATGTTAAGTCGGTTTTGTTCATAATTTACCCAGTTACTGATTAAACTGTTTTGTGCGGTTAATACTGTTCTTAATGCGTTTAACAGATTTAAGCCTTGAGTATTGCCTTGATTTCCGCCTGCTTTTTTGGGATCTGAAGTCGACTCGACTGCGTTATCATACTGTAAAGCAGCTAAACGGATTTGCACACGAGATGTTTCAAAATTTTGACGTAGTACAGTCAATTGACGCCAACTTCGGCGAACTTCAAACTTCGTTGCATCTTCGGCTGCCATAAATGTGCGGCGTTGTCTTTGATAATCGATCTGAGACTCGCGATACGCATTTCGCTCCTGTACCAGTGATAAAGGTGCGGTAAATTCAACACCTGCCCGAAATCCTGCTCGACTACTGCTGAAATCCAAGGGTTTATTTTGGCCGAGAGGCGTACTGACATCCCCATCAACTACGACATTTAACACCGCTTCGAGAGAATTAGACCGCACTTCCATTAATCTTCGTGCATCCATCACGAAACCACGCTGGTTCATCAGGTCTAATCGATTATCAAGACCTATCCGCACGACTTCTGAACTATCCATCGTAAATGGTTCCAGGGTAATCATTTCCACACGCAGGCCAATTTCAATCACCTGCATCCCCTGTGAAGTCCGCAGCATATCTTCCCGTAGATTTGCCATCTCCAGAACAATATTCTTTTTTTGGTCATTGGACAGTTTGTCTTCACTTAAATAGCTCTTCAATCCATCGAGACGGCTCTGTATTTTCTGAATTTCTTTACGGACCCCTGAATACAAACGTATATCATTTTGTGTACTTTGTCGAACGCGTTTCCGATCTTCCTCTGAAAAGAAACGACGTTGGCGTAACAGCAAGAGGTCTTCAGGGTCCCCTTCCTGGTTATCGCCCAGCAACAGTTCCACATTTTTGATGTCCTGCTCTAATGTGATGATGGCATCTGTTTTGAGTTTACTCAACAGCTGTTGCAACCCTTCGACCACCTGTTTCAATTCTGCCGTTGCAGGAGGTACTAAATTGGGATCATCCCAGTCCTCTACATAAACTTGCGCCCAAACTTCAACATAATCATAAATTTCCTGTTCGATCTGAGGCAAAATGGGATCGATTAATTCAAATGGTTTCAAGAGTGAATCTTCAATACTCAAGGGCATGTTGGGAGGCAGACCCAAAAAGATTTTGAATCTTCCCAACGAATCCTGGTAGATCCGTTCGAATGTTCTCAGACGATTGATCGATTCCGCTAATTGAGATTCCAACTGCGCCACATCTAATGTCACGACTTCCGTACGAATGCGTTGAACTAACTCGTTGACTGTTGATTGATAGTTCTCTTCATCACTTAACGCCAGCAGGAGTTTCTCCTGTTCTTCGGTCATCTCCCCATTCCAGGAGAGCATGCGTTTTTCATCATCAAATTCCAGTTTGTCTACAAGTTCCGGAGGCAGGATCCAGTTTGGCGGCAGCTGATCCAGTCGTTCCGATTGCACTTTTGGCTTCTGTGAAGAAAGAGCCCGAAGAATTTCAACCTGGCGTTCCAGGCGTTTGATATTACCCCGTTCGTTGTTGATTACCTGCAGCTGTTGCAGCAACTGCAAAAAACCATCTCCACCTCCAACGGTATCGGTAAAAAATTCTTTTCGAAACCGGGCGAGGGTTCGAGTCTGATACAACACATTCCGTTCATCCTGTGTCAGATTATTCAACACGACCTTACGGCCCGCTCCTAATAACAGAGGTTGTACGAGAGAATAAGAGAGTAGACTGACGGAATTGGTTTGATTGGAACCTGAGAATAACCAGAGCGTGTTATTTGCGATTTCGACCGCCCATTGTGCACCGGTGGGAAGAACCTGATTGATGCCAATCCGGCTGGCTAAATTCAATTCCTGCGAACCGTTTTGTCGGCGTCGACGGTTGAGGTCGGCTGTTGGGTTTTGTCCCCCGACGCCAAGATATCGCACGTCAAACTGAAACCGCCCGAAGGTTAAATCTAACGCTGCCAGAAACAGGTTTTCAATTTGAAATTGATATTCTCGACTATTAATGTTGGCAATATCAATGGATTCACGCAGTGTGATCTCATTGAGCGCCGGCAACTGGGTGCCCTCCAGTGCATTGCCTGAAGCAGCAATTTCCGCGCTCAGCTCCGGATTGATGCCATACTGCACCAGCCAGTCCGGATTTTCGATACTGAGTGCCCGACCCAATTTATGCCAGCTTTTATACCCCTTTTTACACTGCAACCAGTGCATATAGACGTTGGCAGCAGGGTCATCTGGTGGCAACGGTTCATGGTTTGGATCATAGGGATCATAAAATCGACTGCGCGGATCGGGTTCTACATCAAATCGAGGGACCTGCCATGCGGGATCGTTCGCATTCTCAGCAAGAATTTCGTAAGTATCTTTATTCGCTTGATCAAACCAGAACGTGGGAGAACAACCTGCGTGCAACGCCATTCCGAATACGATCAGGCTCATCGTAAAATATGATTTGAGATGATCACAAAATGAAAATAGTTTTGTGTGTCTCATGAAAAATCCGTTACAGTAAATAAATAGAAATTTGGAAGAGTCAGAGTGATGTTTGCTAAAAAATTAAGCAGCCGGAAAACCCTGTAATGGATAGGGACTGGAAACGTCCTGAAATGTTTTTACGGTTTCGCGTTGAGAGCGTTGCGTATAGGCCGACTTGAGTAAGGCCTGCAGAATCCCGGTCAGTTGACGACGTTGATCTGAATTTAAGGATGTCAGTAGACGATGGGAAACCGTCCCATGACATGTTTTGACCTGTTCCAAAAGACGTAATCCCTGATCGGTTACCTGCAGCACGCGTTTACGACGATCTTTCTGTGACTGCTCTCGAATCACTAATTGATCACCTTCCATGCGTTCAATCAGCGTGCAGATATTCGATTCAGATTGTCCCAGTTTCCGCGCGAGTTCCGATTGAGAACATCCCGTTTCATTAACGGCAACAATGACCTTCAGCGCTGAGTATCGAACTTCATTGATATCCAGTTGTGCAAAAGTATTGTTCAAAGCCGCCCTGACTAAATGTACCGTCCGAATCAGTAGATCGATCTGTTCGACACATTCATTATTTTGCAATAATCTCCAATCGGTTGTTTCTAAAGGAGATTCTGAATTTGGTTTGTTATCCTGTTCCATATACCAGCCTCAAACTTACTTTTAGAATAAATTTCGTTCTGAAATTGACGCCACTTCACCAGCGCGCAAAGTACTAGCACTAAATTATATTTCGGACATGAAGTATTAGTATCTGAAGGACTTATCGGTATAACCGGCAAAGTTTTACATAAGTAAATTTTTGTTTTCTGTTGCACTTCCAGAAGAAAGCGTGAACAATCAGAAACAGTCCCAGAGAATTTCAAAATCAGAACCCCATTCGGGAGCAAGCTTTAAATGAATTGTTCAGCACGGATAGACAGCAAGTTGAAACGCACTGCATTCCCCCTATTCTTCCTTTTCTCTCTACTCTTATTGCCAAACGTTGCGTCTGCAGAAACGAAGCCAAATATCATTGTGGTTTATGCAGATGACCTGGGATATGGTGATTTAGCCTGCTTCGGCCATCCTACGATCAAAACTCCTCATCTGGATCAAATGGCAGCTGAGGGAATGAAATTCACCCAATTCTATTCCGCAGCTCCCGTTTGCACTCCCAGTCGGGCCGCCCTGTTAACGGGCCGTTATCCTATTCGTTCCGGAATGTGCAGCGATAAACGGCGGGTACTCTTTCCCAATTCCGGTGGTGGTCTTCCCTCCAGTGAAATTACGCTTGCAGAAGCATTGAAAGAAACTGGTTACCAGACTGCCTGTGTGGGGAAATGGCACCTGGGTCATCTGCCAGAGTTTTTGCCTACCAGCCACGGTTTTGATTCTTATTATGGAATCCCCTACTCCAACGACATGGATCGTGTGGCGGAACGAAAACTGGGACGCAAAATCTTTCTTGATCCCAAAGTCAAATACTGGAACGTGCCTTTGATGCGCGATACCAAAGTGATCGAGCGGCCTGCTGACCAGACAACAATTACCAAACGCTACACTGAAGCAGCGGTGAAATTCATTCAGAAAAATCAAAAACAACCCTTCTATCTGTATCTGGCTCATAGTATGCCACATGTTCCCCTATTTCGCTCGAAAGAATTTGTGGACAAAAGCCTGCGTGGATTGTATGGCGATGTGATTGAAGAGATCGACTGGAGCGTCGGACAAATTCTGCAGGAACTCAAATCACTGGGGCTCGATCAGAATACGATTGTCTGGTTTTCCAGTGATAATGGGCCCTGGCTCATTTTCGATCAACATGGAGGTTCTGCCGGTTTATTGCGAGAAGGCAAAGGCAGTACCTGGGAGGGTGGCATGCGCGAACCAACTCTTGCCTGGTGGCCCGGTCATATTCCCTCCGGTTCAGTTTCACAGGAACTGGGTAGTACAATGGATATCTTTACCACAAGCATCAAACTGGCTGGTGGTAATGTCCCTGCAGATCGAGTCGTCGATGGTGTGGATCTCACTTCGGTCTTAATGGATACGGGTAAAGGTCTACGTGATGAAATGGTCTATTATCGGGGGACCAAACTGATGGCGTTCAGAAAAGGCCCCTGGAAAGCACATTTTATTACCAAACCCGCGTATGGCAAAGAACCGTTTCAGGAACACGATCCTCCGGTGTTGTATCACCTCGAACATGATCCCTCTGAAAAGCATGATGTCGCAAAAGATCATCCGGAAGTCATCAAGGAATTGTTGGCTGCCGCTAAAAAGCATCAACAAACTGTGAAGCCCGTTCCTTCACAACTGGAAATTCCTCTCGCGAAATGAAAACAGCTAAAAACACACAATCTCGTCAGTAAAAGCTTACCAGTAACAGATATAACGAGGGCCGTCGTGTTCTGTTCCGATACGATATTTGATTGAGGAAATTGTTTTTTCGTGCGCGAGTCGTGCACGAAAACGGGTCCATGCTTCACAAAACCGGGGCATTTGTTTTGAATCAAATTCGGGGCGAGGAATTTGTAATCGCTCGTAGGCATCATGGATCAGAGCCAAGCCCACCAGGACCATCTTCTCATCATAATCGGGTTGAGACAGCACTATTTCCATCGCCTGTGCTGCATGCCCACAGTGGAGAAACTCCGACTCACGTAAACACTGCGTGGCCATACGCTCTACAAATTTAAACAGGCTGTCTATGCCTCTCTGATTAAGTAGAAAATCCGATACTGATTCCGTTTGTAATGCAGTTTGAATCTGTTCATAAAGGTCGGAATCTGTCTGACTGGGAATGGGCATTCTGCCATAGCCATCAGGGGCGACAGACTCGATCTCTTTTATGACATGATCGACTTCTTGTTTACCGGAGTTCATCGTGAATATCACTGTTACTACGAAGTTATAAAGTTTGTTCTTTCGGTTCGCTACATCAGATCTGCTGGGATTATATAGCAGAAACGAGAATGAATTCATGCCCGTATTTTAAAAAAAAAGAGCTGACTGAGTAAATACTCGGTCAACTCTCGGATCAATTTCTTGTCAGGAAAAGACGGCTGCTTATTTTAGAAAGAAGTCATCTGGTCCTTTGTGTGTGTAGTAAGGGTATTGCACGACTCCCAAAGGCTGATTTTGTTGAGGATAAACAGTTGCCGGCGGGACGTACTTATATGTCTGGTAATTTTTAGGACGTTTATTTTGGTGATAAACGTTTTTATGGCTGTTCTTCCAGCCAGGTGGACAGTAACCGCGGTGGCGATTGAAGCCAACCTGCTGAACCTGTGCCTGTTGACCTGCATGCTGTTTATGCATGAGCTGTTGGTATTCGGCCATTTGGGCCTGCTGCTGCATCAGGAATTCTCCGTCGGCCGACTGACCCCGAATAACCTGGCTGTTAGTACATCCCACGCATAATGGTAGAATCAAACAAGCGGCCATTTTACATAATAAATGAGGCTTCATTGGCTTCCTTTCCCCTGAATTTTGGTCGAAAAACAGAGTTGACTCAACGAGAAGTTGAGAATCTGCTAACTAAATCGAGTCGTTGTTGCCAATAGATAAAATGGGTGCTTAACCTCTTGAGAGGCTGCACGATGATCAGCAAGCGACTTACTTCCTTTATCGGCCAGCCTGAGTCAAACAATTGTCAAAATCCCCAAGAAATGGAAAACCGGTGTAATATTCAAAACTGATCGACCTTGCAGAATCGTTAAAACCGGGATAGATTACCAGAGTATCCTACTCACTGACTTGCTCTATCAAAATAGTTAAAGTGGGTTGTCTTGAAGTTTGAGTTCTTTAGGCAAAACATAGTCAGTACCGAATAGCGAATTCTGAACTGTTATTTGTCAACAAGGGAGTGTTTGGCGTGTTTGTAGCTGCATCATCACGTTGTTTTTCCGATGAATCGTTTGAAGTAAGCTGTGAACGGTTAACAGATCTGGAATATGATAAAATCGAGATCTGGATGGATGAGGAGAGTGATCACCTTAAGCCATCTGAAATTGCCAATTCACCGGATGAATTTTATTCACGTTTTCGAGAAGCCACGCGGTTGACACCGATTGCCTTTTGTCTGGAAAGCGATATCAGCCCGGAATCATTTCAATCGTTGTGTAAAGCCGCAAAGATGCTCCGCGTTGCTCAGATCACGATCCCTGCTTCTCCTATGGGAACACCGTTTAATTCAGAAATTGACCGGTTGAAAACATTACTCGAAATTGCCAATCACGATGGCATTTGTCTTTCGATTAAAACCAAGACCGGCCAATTAACAGAAGATCCCAGAACGGCAACGGAACTCTGTCAGTCTGTCAAAGGTCTGGGGCTCACTCTTGATCCCAGCTATTACACGTGTGGACCGTACAGCACCACTTCTTATGATCTGGTATTCCCATATGTTTGCCATCTACATCTCCGAGATTCTACGAAAGACCAACTGCAGGTTCCTGTAGGACTGGGTGAAATCGACTACAGTCGCCTGATCAGCATGCTCGAACGTCAGGAGTATCATCAGTTCCTTTCAGTCGAATTGCTTCCTGCGTTATTGGACAACGAAGATCGCGCACTGGAACTGCGCAAGCTGAGAATGCTTCTGGAATCAGTCGTCATCTGACCGGTAAAGCGACTTAGTCCAAAACAAGTCTCATCAGATTGACACACTTATCCTCTTGCAATAAAAAACGGAGCCTCTCTGAAAAGAAAGACTCCGTTTATTTTTTTTAATCAATCGAAGTGGGTCTCAGTTATTTGTAATCGGTAGGATTACCAAACAGGCCGCCCCCTCCGCTTGTACTATCTCCGGCATTGCCGCCTAGTAGTGGGCCTTTTCGCTTTCGCTCGTAGGCGGGTTGCTCTTCTGCTTTTGCATCTTCTGGTTTATCAGTCAGTGCTTTCAGAGACAAGCTGATTCGTTTCCGATTGGTGTCGACTTCCAATACTTTGGCTGATATTTCCTGTCCTACATTCAAAACCTCGGTGACTCTTTTAATGCGTCGGTGGTCAACTTCACTGATATGAATTAACCCTTCCAGGCCTGGTTCCAATTCAACAAACGCACCGAACTCGGCTGTGCGAGTGACTTTCCCGGAAACGGTTGATCCTTTTGGATAGTGGTCTTCTGCCAATGACCATGGATCTTGCTGCAATTGTTTCATGCCCAGACTGATGCGGTTTTTTTCGCGATCAATTTTGAGAATTTTGACGTTAATTTGTTGCTGTTCGCTCAAGGCGTCTTTGGGATGTTTGATACGATTCCAGCTAATCTCGCCGATGTGCAGAAATCCATCGATGCCCCCGATATCAACGAATGCACCGTAGTCCTTGATATTCTTGACTACACCCGTGTGTTCCTGACCAACGGCCAGTTTTTCCCACAACTCTTTCTGAATTTCTTCACGTTCCGATTCCAGATATTTTCGACGACTGACAACCAGATTTCGCTTCTTAGCATTCACTTCGGTAATTTGAACAGTCAGTTTCTGACCAACGAAAGGTTCCAGGTCTCCTACGAAATAGAGGTCTGCCTGACTGGCTGGCATGAAACCTCTCAAGCTGCCAACATTAACTTCCAGCCCCCCTTTATTCGACTTATTGACAACACATTCCACCACCTGTCCCGCTGAGACCGCATCCCAGTCTCCTGCAGGTTTGTGACGTCCGCGCGGTAGAGAGAGAACTATCAACCCTTCAGCTTCTTTGATTTTCGTAATCTTGACATCGACTTCCTTGCCGATTTCCGGAGGTTTATCACCAAACTGTCGTAAGGGAACAATGCCTGGAACCCCCAAAGATCGAGTTCCCAGATCAACAAAGACGTCATCATTATTGATCGACTCCACTTTGCCCTTCAGCCGATCCCCTTCTGCCAGCGTTTCGTCTGCTGGTTCTGATGGAGTCTCTGTTGTTTGCGGAGCAGTCGTACTCTCTTCCGCTGTTGTATCTGCTGCTACTTCTTCATCAGACAGAGTTTTGGGAAGTTCCTTTGCCCCTTGTACAGAGAGGGCTGCAGCCAGCTCGGCTTCCAGGTCAGCGCCCAGGTCATCTACTTCCGGTGGAATATCAATGGGTTCTGCGGCCTCTGCAATCTGCAACAGGGCTGCTTCGTCCATTTGTTCCTGTGAGTCTACAACCTGACCTGCCTCATCATTTTCAGTTCCTTTCGGCAAAATCGGCACACTGGAACCGGGTGAGGGAATCGCTTTAAACTGCTCGGGATCAACTTTCGGTTTCAGTTGAACTTTGCGTTCTCCTTTCGCAGACTCCTCTGCTTCCGAGGCCGGAGCATCAACGGCAGGTGTATCACTTTGATTTTCTGTCGCGGGTATCGCTTCCGGCGCAGCCTTTGCTTGAGGCGCGTCCTCAGCTTGAGGTTCTTCCATGGTCTGGGGGGGAACCGCTTCATTCACACCAGCTTCGTCTGCGACCTGATTCTCAGCAGATTGATCCTGATCAGTTGCTGCTTTCGCTTCTGATGCTTCTTCGCTGGTTTTGATTTCTTCGGTGGATGGTCGCTCTGAACTCATGGGAGATAAACCTTACTCGCCTGATTACATACTTTAAAAATAAATGAAACAATTAGAAACGAAATTTACGCAGCTCAATGACAGCCCGGCCGAATTGAGCCAGGCTATTAGACAGATTTCCTGCTGAAAGCCTGTTGAACTAACTAAAAGAGTATCACCGCAGTTACCACCCTGCAATTCGCAGAGCCTAGTTTTCCGATTTTTTCACCTTTGCTTTCACACAACGTAACCCCAATGCAGGACTGGAAGTTGTCGGCGTAACTTTCGTGCGAAATGCGGATCTGAGACGGTCATACTGATCTGTCCAAGCCCCACCTCGAACGACACGTGGTGAATCCGGCGATCCCGTACCCCATACAGTACCATCCCCGGGAGCGTTTTTATAGTTATCATGCCAGGGATCTGCTACGAACTCCCACAGGTAGCCATGCATGTCGTATAATCCCCATGGATTGGGTTTGAGGGCACCAACGGGTGGATCATTGCCGGCTGCATTGCCTGTATGCCACGCATATTCGTCCAAAAGCCGAGCCAGTTTCCCTGCATCTCCCGGTTTTTGCGCTTTATCACCAAAACTATAGACAGTGGTGGTTCCTGCCCGACAACAGTATTCCCACTCGGCTTCGGTGGGCAGCCGGATTTCCTCATCCGGGGAGATCAACGAAGCTTTCCGTAACATTTCGGTCAGTTTTTGACAAAACTGATTCGCGGTTCGCCAGTCAAACATTTCGGCTGAGTTCCGTGGCCCCCCCCAGCGGCTGGGATTTTTTCCCATCACCGCCTGATACAGGTTTTGTGGTACTTCGTATTTTCCTATCCAGAAATCCGATGCCAGAGTCACTGTATGAACAGGCGTCTCTTCTGGCAGGCCTTTGATAGAACCCATTTGAAATGACTTAGGAAATTTTCCTTTTCCTGGTGTAATGGGCACGAGTTCTTTGACAAACTGTTTTAATAAAGCGACTTGCTGCGCATGGGGAGCAGAAGCATCAACTGCCGAAACCTGACCCGGTTTTTCCTCTGCGGGCAGGTTGCCTGTTGCGATCAAAAGAAAGAGAAACGCCCCCGCGAGAGTGACGTGTACTTGGGAAATCTGCACTACAAAATGATTGTGATGATTCATGTGCTTCACTACAGGTTAGAACTTTGTTAGGGTACAATCCAGAATTGTATATTATCAATGCAGATTTGTATTCGAAAGTGGAAACGGGATTTCATCTTTAATACACCATATTTTGTGGAGAGAGATGTGATTTGATTTTGAGAATCTCCATCTTCATCTCAGCATCTCTTATATCAATCATCTGTGTTTTCATCAGGCAGGTTAATCCATGTCAGAATCAGCGTCCACACATCCTCGCAGTATAGATCTGGTATCTCATCAGGAGTGTCAGCTCGTCGTCATTGATGTACAGGAAAAGTTGATCCCCCTGATTCCCGTCGCCAAAAAACTCATCTTACGGATCCAGCAATTAGTACAGGCAGCCCAGATTTTTCAAATCCCCATCAGTTGTACCGAACAATACTCCAAAGGTCTGGGGTGTACGATTCCTGAATTATCAGAACTGCTGCCAACTCCCATTGAAAAAATTCGGTTCAGCGCGTCAGAATGTTTAGGCTGGGGCACTGCAGCGAATACCATAGATAGTCGTACAAAAATTGTACTGACAGGCCTGGAAGCCCACGTCTGTATTCAGCAGACCGCATTGGATTTGTTAGCAGCCGGTTATCGCGTTATCATTCCCATTGACGCTGTTGCCAGCCGAAACCAACTCGACTGGAATATCGCTATCAAACGTATGGAAAATTCTGGAGCGGAAATCACCTCAACAGAATCGATATTATTTGAATGGTGTGAAGTGGCAGGAACCGACGAATTCAAACAGATCAGTCGTTTGATAACGGGAAAACAATAAGAAAGCTGGAAGATCGTATTCGTTTCAATCCCCTGAGAGAAATGATCCTCACTCTGAGCCTGTATAAAAGATTTCAACCCTTAAAGAGCAATTAGCAATGACCATTGAACACCACCAGCATAGCCCCATCCATCCTCCCCGCCGCACATTGATGGGACCTGGTCCCAGTGATGTCTCAGCCAGTGTCTTGTCTGCACTGGGAGCACCGACTGTCGGCCATCTGGATCCTTATTTTCTAAAAATCATGGATGAAGTCCAGGATATGCTCAGAACGATTTTTCATACAACCAACGAACTCACGCTGGCTGTCAGCGGTACTGGAAGTTCCGGAATGGAAGCCTGCGTCGTTAATCTGCTCGAACCTGGTGATAAAATTGTTGTCTGCACGAACGGTGTATTTGGCGGACGAATGGCAGATGTCGCAGGTCGCATTGGTGCGGAAGTCGTGCAGATCAACCGTCCCTTTGGCGAAGTTTTTTCCGTTGAAGAAATTGAAGAAGTGGTGAAGAAAGAACAGCCCAAGGTTGTCGGCATCGTGCATGCAGAAACCTCTACGGGAGCCGCTCAATCGCTGAACGATATTTCGAAAGTTGTTCATGAGGCAGATGCCCTGCTGCTGGTAGATTGCGTAACTTCTCTGGGTGGGATGCCTGTTAAAATTGATGAATGGGATATCGACGCCGCTTACAGTGGAACACAAAAGTGTCTGAGTTGTCCTCCGGGTCTTTCGCCTGTTACGTTCAGTTCCCGCGCAGTTGCCGCTATGGACGCCCGCAAGACGAAGGTTTCGAGCTGGTATCTGGATATGTCAATGGTCCGCTCCTACTGGGGCGATTCACGAGCCTACCATCATACTGCACCGATCAACATGAATTACGGTCTGCATGAAGCGCTGCGGCTGGTTCTTGCGGAAGGCATGGAAAACCGATTTTCGCGTCACTACGCTAACCACTGTGCACTGAAATCAGGGCTCGAAGCAATGGGAATCGAATTCGCAGTTGCCGAAGATCATCAACTTCCCATGCTCAACGCAGTCAAAATTCCTGATGGGGTCGATGATGCGGATATTCGCGGCCAGCTTTTAAGCCGTTTCGGAATCGAAATTGGGGGTGGTCTGGGGCCAATGAAAGGTAAGACCTGGCGAATTGGACTGATGGGTGAAAGCAGTCAGACATCTCATGTGCTTCTGTTTCTGGCGGCTCTGGATCAATGCCTTATACATGCCGGGTATCAACTCTCATCTGGCGCCGGCGTAGCTGCTGCAAATGATTTTTATCGTACAACGATTACAGACTAACCCGGAACACATGACAACTTTCGTTTTTTAGGCGAAACAAGGTGTTATGTTTAATGTGTTTAGGTCAGAATTCCGATTCATAGAATACGATTTTGGTATGACTTGTCGTGCCATTACCCTCTCGTTATATTGGGGGTTGAACTCAGACCCTTCCAGATGAGTTCAAAATGAGAAATTTTAGAACATTCTCATCAATTTTTGTGTCGGAGAAGTGGCATTCACGAAAATGATTGCCTATTATCGCCGACCACCCAAAAAGGGGCCGTAGCTCAATTGGTTAGAGTACCGGACTGTCGATCCGGGGGTTGCGGGTTCAAGTCCCGTCGGCCTCGCTTTTTGAAACGCTCGTTGTCAGAAATGACAGCGAGCGTTTTTTTGTGCCCCGTTAATAGTGAACCGCAATTTCATCCTTTGATTGATTTTTTCGTCTTTTCACATCAAGCTGGCATACTTAAGGCATAAAATTGTGCATTTGATCTTTGTCAATTGGATTCCAATTTGACACAATGTGGAAAATTGATTATGTGACTGTTCAAGTTTAAAAATTCGTTGACGAGACAAAATATCGATGAACCATGAACTACTTTATTCGCTGGCTATTTTTTTCGGGATCATCGGATTCTTCTTTATTTTAGTTGTCGTAGTCTGCTTGTGGGAAAAACGCTCCATCCAGCCGTACTATCAACCAGAGGCCGGAGAGGAATTCACGCCGCTTCCCCTGGCTAATGAAGCCAACAATGATGCCGTAAAAAGCGGCTACGTTCATGGTGGAATCTTCCATAGTGGTAAGGAGAAAATCTACCGCATTCGCTGCGACTTCTGGATCTCCCCGGATTACTCGACACTAGCTGTTGTCGGCAGTGGAACCGTTGCCAAAATCGTGACGAACGGGATCTCTTTTTGTTCATGGACAGAAGACGGGCGGATTCTGTGCACCACCAACGAAATTGGTGAGCAGGACATATCTGGTGTAGAGGAACAAATCACCTGGTCCAAATTCAAATTCCGAGCGCTTGCCAAAAAACATAACCAGCGATTAGAGACGACTGAAGTGACCGCCCTCTCTTCGGATTCCCCTTTGGCCAACTATTTTGAAATTGGAAGGGTTAAAGCCAATGCAATGGTCGCACGAAAATATGCCTACTTCATCGATGACGAGGAAACGATCTGGCGACATTCACTAAAAGGCGCACTCGCGTTTTACTTCATCACGGTCTGGATACGACCACTGCGTCGTCTCTTTCGAAAATTGGGACTCGTACGGGATTAAATACAAATCATTCTTTGGCAATGAATGGCTCATCAGTCATGATAGAGAACTCGGGAGAACTACTTTTAATGAACGCCTCTTCCAATATGAGGTAAACCACAAAAGAAGGTTATTCGAAAGTAATGTCTAAGTCCCCTAGTCGGTGCCAGCCCATGAATATCTGAGACGTCCTGTTGACGCATTGAAATAGACATCTTCGGATTCTGTTCCAAAGTGCTCTGAAAACCTGCGATGATAGTGTTGCGATCTTCCGACGTCGGGCATTCTTTCCATTCCACGTTTGATAATCCGATCAAATGTTTCCTCGGTTGTCGTACATGACAGGCTCACTCTCCCAGAATCACCGAGAATCCAGAGGGATGATTTCAGATCTTGAACGTGTGCTGGTGGAGCAAAGCCGAGCCATCTTTCAAAGACGACTGCCGGCCGCGTGTTGAGATAGAAGTCAACGCCGACAAAGCTGCAATATAAAACGAATGATGCAAAGATCCATCTGCTTTTCCGACGTACGCCGAATAGATAAAGAACACTCATCACAATCGCCGCAATGACAGCGAAGGTGATGGTAAACAAAACAATCAGAAAGAGAACATTCAAGGCTTGCATGGGGTTACTTACTTCCTCAGACGTCCAATCGTTTTCATTTTTTTACCTCTACTCTGATTGTTTCGGAAGACTTTCTATTAAACCCACGACAGCCCAGGTCGTGCCCCAGAAGACGGCTGTCTCTTCAACGTTGTTTTTCTTCTTTTCTTTCGTGCCTTTGACAGGCCATGAGCCGTCGTCGCGTTGTGTGCTGACAAGAAACTGTTGCGCACATTTGATGGACTGATCATTCGAGTCCAATCCGGCGCGAAGTAATGCATACAGCGCCAGACCTGTACCCAGTGCATCACTCTCATCTGTCACCATCCAGCCCCAGCCGCCATTCGGCTTTTGCTGACTGCGCAGCTTCTTCACAAATTCATCGCGTAATTTGAAGTCTTTTGTCTGTACTGCCAGTAATAATCGCAATGCATACCATTCGATGCTCTTGCCGGGCGTACTTTGTTTGATGTATTTCATCGCCCGATCAACGGCCTGACTGCTTTCGGTGCTATTGCCTGCAATGAGCAGTGTCAGCGTGAGCCACATGGTTGAAACGCTTGCTGTTTCTGTTATTGGTCGCTTTTGAGAGGGGAGTTGTCCCCCCGGTTTCCATGAGCCATCCGCTTGTTGTCCGTTGCGTAATAGCACGGCCAGTTTTTTCCGTGTTTCAGACTGATCCGGTTTGAGATTGCTCGAATCAAGACTCAAGAGAATCTGCGCAACCCCCTCTTTGTTTCCCAGGCCGACAACTTTCTCTTTCTTGTTTTTGGAAAGCGATTTCTCGACGGCCCAGTCGAACCATTCATCAAGTTTCTCGCTGACTTTGAAGCCATTTCGTTTCGCGACACTCAGGCTCCAGACCATGTTCCCGCCTCGATGACAGGAGACGCATTTTTTCGTTGTAATCCACCATTGCCCCTGCTCTTCAATGTAGGGAATGCTGCGCTGCACGGTTTGGCGAATCTGAATCGTTGTAGGAGAATCGGCGGGTAAAGCACCCAGCGACACAGCCAGCACAAGGGAACTCAGAGCAATCATAACGCCAGCCTTTTCTGATTCACTGTCATGGTAAAATCCGCGGAGAATTGGTTGCGGCTAATAAATTATACATGCCTTTTGAGATGAAAGACATCAGAAATCACACAAGAATGAGAATCGGTTTGGGGTGCCCTTCCACTTCTATTGAGTGGATTGCGCAGGTTCCTTCCAATCGAAAGGCAGTTCAAATTTGCGCTAGATGCTTTGGATGGACAGGACGGGTACATCCTGATTGACCCGATAAAGTGGTGAGACCTTCTGAAAGTTTTAACCGGCTCCCACTATGGGAAAGGTCTGCTCTAACCAGCCATCACCATCCCGGGCGCGTATTTTCAAGATATGCTTACCGCGTGGAATGATTTTATCGGAAGTGTGTTCTTCCGTGCCCAATAGATAAGGTGGTTCCGCTTTCGTGTCGATGAGTTTACCATCAAGATAGAATTCCATAGGGCCGAGGTCAATTCCTTCGGTCCACACACGAAGCCGTTGCCAGCCATGCCAGCCTTCGATCTGCATGTTTCGTGTAATGTAGATTCCTTTACTGCGTTCCGGACGGAGTCGTGAGTCTTCTTCCCAATAGGCCTGAACGGCCTGGCTACTGCCAAGCATCCGCATTGTCCGGCGATCCGTCGGCTTTCCCAAAACACGCGAATCGGCCTGATAAATATAGAGGCCCGGGGCGCCCGCCTCATAAAGTTGTTTCGCACGCCACAGAAAAGGCCCCGGCAGTGGATTGCCCCAGGAAAGCCCATCCATCGAAGGGAGCAAGGTGCATTTTGTGCCTGCCACTGCTTTTGTGTAAGGAGTGATATCGAAATGATTATGTCGACCTTGAATATTACTGGGACAGAGATAGTCTACCCACCCTTCCCTGGCCCAGGTCGTATAGTCAAACTTCTCGCTCGCATTGACACCATGGGCGGGAAAGCGGACCAGAATGGGAACGGGTTTGGCGCGCGCTGCACTGAATTCGTCGGCTATGGCCCTGAGTTCTTTTTGAAACAGGTTGGCAGTTTTGGGAACATCGATCGTACCCGGATACCGACAGTAGTCGATCGAAATTCCCCGCGCCCCTAATTCCAACGATTCCCGAAAGAGACTTAGTGCATAAGCACGTACCTCGGGAACTTCATAA
Source organism: Planctomycetota bacterium (assembly GCA_022600195.1). Classification (GTDB taxonomy): domain Bacteria; phylum Planctomycetota; class Planctomycetia; order Planctomycetales; family Planctomycetaceae; genus Gimesia. The sequence continues at coordinate 65,999 of JAHZKX010000082.1, read as the reverse complement.
CGCAGAGTGGAGCCTCGCATCCATTCGGGATGATCTTTGGAAAATTGTCCTTGCAGAGGCGATCCGGGATAACAGTTACTCGCACCAAAGTTTGCGTGCAATTTCAGGCCTAATTCACGAGCATGGCGCACTGATGTCTGCAAAGTATTTGTAAACTGCTGCATCCGACCTACGTTGTCTGTCTGCGGATGTCTGACCGCGCCAATCGGATCACCCCTGGTTGCATAGTAGAGATTATCCGTCAAGCGTGACTCATAGACCACCTTCATTCCCATCCGACCAATTTGCATGTCAACCAGATCCATGTTTGCTTCAGAATAAGCTGTTAGGTATTCCCGATGCCACAGCGAATCTTGAACATCATCATGAAAGGCAAAGGAGTAGGGTTCCCAGTAAGCGGCAATAAACTTGTCGTGCTGGGCCTTAAATGGTGCATCCAGAGAGGCCCGCTGTTCCTGCGTCAGAGGTACAAACTTGACATAATCGATCATAGAAGGGACGTAGCCTGTGTAGTTGTGGTGCTGTTTCAAGACAAGGTTTTGATGGTCAAGCTTTGCCCAGCGCCATAAGACCTCCTCGCCTCGACGCGTGGAGAGCAAATCGTTTCGTTCATCGCCAGTAAAACGCAATCGAATGGATCCAGGCGCATGGATATAAACCGCATACCAGCCCTTTAAGTCAAGCGGGTAAGAAAGTTGAGGCATGGCCAGTTTTTTACCGGCATTTCCATAGAGACTATTGCCCAGGGACATGCCTTGCTTTGCATCCCAGCCTTCACGCCATGTCCATTTTTGAGGCGCCTCACCGTCTTCCTGTTGCAGATTTTCTTTCTGAAAGACCTGGGACCAGTCTTCGATGTAGAAGACATCGCTTTGGTCTGCCTGGAGAGCAGTAGTATAAGTTGCCAGGACTTCATCTTCTGTATTTCGAATTTCGATACGAAATGCTGCGTCTACTTTGCCTTCCTGAACGGCTGCGGGATAGGGGTTGAAGACAAGCGTGCGATGCAGGCCCGCCGCCCGGCGTTCCGTAATAAATCCATTTGAGTTCCAGTGATTCCATTCCTGAACAGGCAGCAATTTCAGAGCGGTCTCTGAAACCAGGGGCATGACTTGTGCTTTTTGCCAAACATCTGAACCAGAGGCTGAAAACGTACAATGCACCTGAATCACTTCTGGTGCATTCCGGGGGACAGGGTAAGTGATCTTGAAATAGCGAGAAATGGGATCTGTCTTTACGGAGATTTCTTGTGCAGTGGCAACTGTCGAAAAGAAGCAGGCCATCCCCAAGGTCAGTATCTGATAGCGCCAGCGGGATCCTGCAGGACGGTTCAGACTGATAGTACTATTTCGAAACATCGGTACGCTCCATAAATGCCAATGACATTACGATCATGTCCAGTTTAGCGAAACTCGTGGCGAGTGACTTTCACATCGCCAGGTGTGACTTCCAAAGGACTCACATTTCAACTTTCCGCATCGTTATGAACAACACGATACGGTTGTGAGAAATTAATGCCCTGCTTTTCAAAAGCCTGAAAAATTTCGAGATTCATCTTTTCACTGAAGGCTAAAAAGTCCCAAAATTCAGGCGGGCTGTACCAGTAGAAGATTTTGATATTGAACGAGTCATCATTAAAGTCATTAAAAAAAACGCGAGGTGGAAACTTAGGGTTCATAGCCTCATGGTCTTTTAAAGCCCCACGTATGAGTTCCACACACTGTTCCAGTTTGTCGCGGGGTGTATCTAAGGGAATTTTGATATTGGCTGTGCGGCGGATGTGTGGTCGGCGCGTGATATTTTCGATGTCGAAACGCGCCAGTTCATCATTAGGAATGGTCACCAGGTTTCCGGTTAAAAGTCGGACACGTGTTGAGCGCAATCCAATATCTTCAACGACGCCGTCATATTTCTTAAACTGAATACGTTCCCCTACGCGAAAGGGTTTGTCGGCCATCAACATGATGGTACCAAAGAGTGTTTTCAACGTATCTTGCGCTGCCAGCGCTATCGCCAGCCCGCCGATTCCCGCACTGGCCAGCAACGTGGTGAGCTTAACTCCTAAATATTGTCCGCCGACCAGAAAAACCGCGACAGCAAGTATCAGACTCATCAGTCTTGAAACGATGCGAAAGAGCTGGGCATTTAAACCTTGCGGATTAATTTTTGGGGAGTTGATGATGACTTCTGCAACACGATTGCTGGCAGCGAATACCAGATAGATCGATGCAAATAAAGAAACCATCAGGCTGATAAATTCGATGAGGTAGAGTGCCCGCCCGCGCACTATAAGTTCATCTCTCACGATAAAGTTCACCATGAACGGTGTGAGTACAGCCAGAGCAGGAAACACAATCGTGAGACAATACAGGACGATACTCTTCTCTTTCCAAAGACTGGTCAGACGGGAGTGAATCCGAAAAAGATAGAACATTACGAAGTAAGCCAGAATTATCGTTGTGATGAGTGCGGGCCATTTCCAGGCTGCCATCCCAAATATCTGATCACGGAACACCTGAGGGAGACTGTTTATGAAAGGCGCGATTGTGGAATTACCGGGTGAAGAAAAATACCAGTTGTAAAAACCAGGCGAAGTATCAGGAGTCGTGGTACGGTAAGGATACGACTTCACATCCTGATAATAGCGAACCGCCCGATCAACTGTGCCTGCTGAGAACAGGAACTCATGTTTTTGTGGCCCCTCTTCCACGCGGGAGATCGTGATGCGCGTTCCGGGAATCCGCCAGCTGGTCAGTTTCTCGCCCTCTGCACTGACCTCTTCGGTTCCTGGAATTTCATCAAAGGGAGGCAGATCAGTCCGGTCCAGAATTTCCTTCAGACAAATGGCGACTTCTGAAGCACGGATTTCGCTGGCAAACGCAGGCAAGTCGCTTAAATCGAGACAGTCGAGCATCCGCATTGCGGTTGACCGAATCAATTCTGAATCGCGATCAATATATTTATTATCACGAACCACTTCATAAATTTCGTTACTGGCGTCGATGAATTCTTTCAAAGTACTTCGCGGACTTGAAGTGTCAGCCGGACTGAAACTGGCTGTCGAATCAGCGACTGCTGCATTTATCCAGGGTGACAAACAAAAAAGCAGCCCGGTCACGAATCTTTTTATGATGGGACTCACAATAACTCCTCGCTGGTTTCGATGCCGATTAACGCAAGATTTCGATATGAAAGAAGATAATAAGAACCAAGATCGTATCATAAACGAAGGCATTTTGACACTCTCGGCTAAGCACGCCCTTGTGATAGAAATATTATTCAGTAGTGTAAAAATAAAGATAATTATGATACGGTTACTTATAGCCGATTGTATCATCGCGAAAATAATTAATTAGAACTCATTTGTTTAGGATGGATTGGCACAATGGCTGGAAAGAAATCATCCAAGGGGTTTGACCCGTACCACCGCTGGTTCGGTATAGCCAAAGAAAATCGTCCACCCACTTATTACGAACTTCTGGGCATTGCGCCTGAAGAAATGTCGCCTCAGATCATAGAAGCCGCCGCGGAGCGCCAGGCCGATTTTGTACAACAGTTTGAAGCAGGCGAACATGCCGAAACGGCTCATAAAATTCAATACGAAATTCAGGAGGCGAAATTCTGTCTGCTGGATTCTCAATTGCGAAGCGAGTACGACAAACGACTTCGGAAACGAAAGAAAAAAGGAAGCAATACGCATCGCAAAAAAGGGGGAGGAACTCCTGGATTTTCTTCAAGTGGCTCACCCGTTGGTGAAGGCACAGGGTTTGTCAGCCAATATTTAGGACTTGTCTCAATCTTGCTGGTTGCATTTCTGGTGATGGCAGCGGCAAGTTTCTTACTTCCCTGGCAAAAAGTGATGTTCGATAAACAGGCAGAAAATGAAAAGGGCGCACCGGCGATCCCAGCGGTACCAGTAGTACCAGAAAAAATTGTGAATCAGAATGTCCCAAAGGCAGCAAACCCGAAGCAACCTCAGGCAGACAAAGCCAAGGTGCAAACAAAATGGATCACTCTGTTTAACGGAAAAGATTTTTCCGGTTGGACAGTGGCAGGCGACATGAAATGGTGGAAAATTCAGGATGGAGAAATCTATACCACTCGAGGAAAAACCAAACGGGGGCCAGCAGAATGTCTGGTGACAAATCAGGAGTTTGCTGATTTTGAATTGGAGTTGGAATATAAATTGTCGCCTGGTGCAAATAGCGGCATTATGATTCGCAAACCTGCACGCACAAAAACGAAACCCATTATCGACAGCATGGAAATTCAATTACTCGATGACGCCTTACCCCGGTTTTCAAAATTAAAATCCATTCATAAGTCGGGAGCCGTATATGGTGTCATTCATCCCAATCAGCAAGTCTCCACGCCCGCCGGACAATGGCACAAAATGAAGGTTCGTGCAGATGGTCGCAGATTAGTCGTTACAGTCAATCAAACCAAAATTATCGATGCCAACATAGATGACTACGTTGCAAAGCACTTGGAAAAACCAGAATTAAAGCATGCTCGTGGTGTGATCGGCCTCCAGAAGCATAATGCCGGAGTTGTTCGCTTTCGGAATATCCGAATTCGGGAAATCTAACTTACGACGGCCAGATACCCTTGAAGCTGGTCGTGAACGAACTGTTCTTCATTTCTATCGAGCCAGAACATAATTAACTTGATGTCTGAACCATCACAAGATAACGTGAGTCCCTCGAAACGCTGTATTGACACAACAATAAACACCAAACTGACTCATCCCCTTACTCCATGACCGCCATCGTTTGATTCCTCTTGTTGTGAGAATGTCACATCAGATGCGGCGAAAAAGGGAAACTACAATGAATGAGACCAAAATGAGAGTCATCTTACAAAACAGTATCTTGATTGCGATCACCCTGATCTGTCTACCCTTTATTGTAGAAGCGCAGGAAAGCAACGGGTTGGCTCCTGAGATAACGGACTTGAATGCCGCGGATGTTTCCTATGCACTTGAGAAGAATATTCCCGATCTCAAAAAACCATTTATCAGTACCTCGCCAGAGAATCTCAACGATGGCATTCCTGTTGGAACGCTAGGTGTGGATGGGGGTGATAAAGCTTCAATCGTGAAGTTTGCCAAAGAAATTGCCGCGGGCCAGCATGGCGAGATTGACAGTCTGCTCCTGTATCATCACGGCAAATTGCTCTTCGAATCATACTATCGGCGGGGACGCATCAATTACCCGCATTATCAAATGTCGATCACAAAATCTTACACCGCACTGGCCATTGGCCGTGCCATTCAGTCAGGGTATCTGACGATGGCTGATCTCGACAAGCCTGTCGTCAGCTTCCTGAAGGACCTGGATCAGAGCAAACTCGTCCCGGGTGCCACATCCATTACGCTTGCCGAAGCAATGAATATGAAGTCCGGAATACGTATCAAGACAAATGTTATCAGGAAGCTGATGCAGAAACCGGATACCCTTACCGGACAACGGCAGGTTCAGGCCTACCTTGAACACAGCGCTCCCATACCTGAAACGAATCGCACATTTAAATATCAATCGTCTGATCCCTCCCTCACGATGCAGGTTCTCGAAGCAGTCGTACCCGGTTCCGCACGAGAGTTCATCAAAACCGAACTACTCGATAAGCTGGGTATCACCAACTTCGCCTGGCAGGAGGATGTCAGTGGTTTGCCCAAGTCGGCAGCGGGCAGCAGCATGCGTTCGCGCGATATGATCAAGTGGGGCATGCTCGTCAGAAACGGTGGTAAGTGGCAAGGCAAGCAACTGATTCCGCAAGCGTTTGTCAAACAGGCAACCGCGCGCATTCATACAAATCGTCAGCAAACTTCGTACGGTTATTTCTGGTGGCGTCACGACATGCAAGTCGGCAAAAATACTTATGACTGTAAATCGGGGCGCGGTGCCGGAGGGCAGTTTATTCTGATTTTACCTGAGCTTGATTTGATCGCCGTAATTACCGCCCATCACCGGGGAATGGGTTCCACACTGAAATCGACACCAGATCATATTCTTCCGGCGTTTATCAAGCCATAATGCATCCGTGTATTTAATAGACGCGGACAATATTTTCTTTTTGGCACAGACAAAAGCTATTTTATGGTTCCTGATAACTTTATTGAATGCCCTTTATGCCAGATGTCAGGCGGGGTTCATTTCTACGAAGACGATCGCACTTATTTTCGCTGCCCGACTTGTCAACTTGTCTTTGTGCCACCCGAACATTTTTTGACATCAGAGGCTGAGAAAGCAGTATACGACCAGCATCAGAATTCTCCAGACGATCTTGGTTACCGTCGTTTTCTGGGACGATTGTTTGAGCCGATGTCACAACATCTGCCGCTTAACAGTCGGGGACTTGATTTCGGATCGGGACCGGGGCCGACTCTTTCTGTGATGTTCGAAGAGGCGGGGCACTCAATGGAAATCTTTGATCCCTTTTATGCACCGGACAGTAAGGTATTGGAACAACAGTACGATTTCATTACCACCACCGAAGTCTTAGAACACCTGCATCACCCACGAAGCGAACTGGACCAACTCTGGTCGTGCCTCAAACCCCGTGGTTTGCTCGGCATCATGACCAAACGTGTCATTGACCGTGAAGCCTTTTCAACCTGGCATTATAAAAACGACCCGACACATGTCTGCTTTTATTCAGTAGAGACGTTCGAATGGCTGGCGAACTATTGGAGTGCCACATTAACGATACCGGAAAATGATGTTGTGATATTCAAAAAGGAACAGCCCCAGGACAATCTGTGACTCTCCTGATAACCTGGTATGATTTTAATCGAACAAGTTCTGAATGATTCAATCAGGATCATTGGAGACCGTCGGATAAATCATAGTAGTAGAAAACGGACAAGTTCAGGTCCATATGCATTTGTGATCAATGTGAGAATGGAGGCGAGCACAACACTGAAGACGATGATGATCATAATTTGACTGCCAAGGAGAACGGCGATTGTGAACCGGGAGCATCCTATTTTTTTCATCGTCGCGATTTCTCCTCGCCTGAGGCGAATTGAAAGTACCAGGACTAACGAGACTGTGAGCATAGTTACCAAAGAAACAACGGCAATGATGGAAATCATGTAACTGCGCACCATGAAAACTTTGTCCAACAAAGAGTCCATGACCTCACGCGGGCACACGATCTGCGTTGTATCTTCGGGAGAAAGATATTGTCCTCTGAGCAGGGTCTCGGCTTTTTGATTTTCAGGCACGACAATAATCGACGTAATCGGAAACTGGTTTTCCTCTCCATGGAAATGAAAACTGTCAACATTTTCATTTGTAATTTCCGTGTATGCAGTTCCTTCGGGAGAACCATGCCTGGCACCTTTCACGTGCCCGTGGCCAAGGCCTTCCATAATCCATGTCGTTTTGAGGTCGACAAAAATTGCTTCATCGTCTGGCGTCTCGGTGGCAGTAAAGATCCCCACGACTTTCAACCTCAGTGGGGCATTATCCAGTGTGAAGGCCGCCGTTGTGGTAACCGGCAGTTTGCTACCCACACGGAGATCAAGCTGTTCAGCCACATGTGAGCCGACAACACATTCACCCAGCAGCCTCCATATTCGACCTTGATCAACGCGTAAACGCCTTAAGCTTGCGTAATCTATCGTTGTCCCCACAATTGAAAAATCACGCGATTCGAACCGGGTATGCAGTGGAATCGCCTGACACAAATTCTGTTTTTCAATCCGCTGTAGTTGTGACATTCGAATAACTGCGTTATAAGGTTTCTCGAAATACAGGCTGGCAAAAACCAGTTCGAGTGGACTACCGCGCAAACCGACTACCAGTGGCGTGGAATTGGCCCGTGAACGAAAATGCTGTTCTGCATTGTCGACAATGACTTCCAGCGCTGCTGGCAAGTAAGTAATCATTGTAATGGATGAAACCAGAACCGCAGTCGTGATACGATGGTGGCATATATACTGCCACGCCAGATAGAAACTATCTCTCATCATTGAGGTCTCCTACATTTTCTGACTGTGTTTGAAAACAGAAAGAGGAAACATCAATCGTCCGGTCAAACCGGTTATGAATCTTGTTGTCATGTGTCACAACGACAAGTGTGGCTCCATTTTGTTTTGTATAAAGGTCCAGGGCATCCAGAACACGTGAAGCGTTCCCGGGATCGAGATTTGCTGTTGGTTCATCAGCGAGTACCATTTTGGGGTTTGTTATCAGTGCGCGACAAACAGCAACACGCTGCTGCTCTCCATGAGAAAGGTTTGTGGGACGACGCAAAATGAGTTGCTCAAGCCCCATTTCATTAGCCAGTTGTTTTGCGCGAGTACGAACAGACGAAGTAAGTTGCAGCGAACGATTAATGCGATAAGGCAACAAAATGTTATCCAACACACTCATATATTCAAACAACTCAAAGTCCTGTAATACCAGACCGATATTGCGGATGCGGAAATCTCTCCTTGCGGAATCCCGCAATCCGGTCAGTTCCACCTCACAACTCTCAAGACGACCCGTTTCGGGCAAAACAATACCGGCAACTAAATGCAATAATGTTGTTTTTCCGGAACCACTGTGACCAGTCCAGGCAACGGACTGTCCTTTATGAATCGATAATTCATCGATCTGCAGCGAAAAATCATCTTGACCATAAGAAAACCGGAGATTATTTACCTGAATCATTTTGAACCGACCTCTTGAGAGACTGCCTTCTTCTGAAGAGGTTCGAGAGGTTGTTCATCCAGCATTTCAATTGCGTTGATCTTCCACTTCCCGTCGAGGGGAGCAATCGTCACGAGCGCAATATGTTCGTTGATGCGTCGGTGGATATGCCCCCAGTGACCAATCCATCCAGCGACACGCCAACGGCAGCGTAAAGTGATCTCTGGATGATCAGATTGATTTACCGATTTTAATTCCGTCACTGTCACGTCTTTAACCGAGATACGCAAGCCCCCCTGATTCTTCACTTCCATACTCGCGCGCGTTTCCAGATAGACCTTTGACAACAATTCACCGGCAATACTTTCTGCCAACCGGTCATAGATCAGGCTCTCATCATGGTGATCGAATGCGCGATAGGTATTGTAGAGCAGTCCCGACATCAGTTCACGCTGTTCTGTGTTTGAAATATCAGGCGTTTTCGCGAAAGGATCAGCGACAACAATTTTTGCAAAAGGAAGTGTCAAAAAACCACAAATCATGAATACGCCTATGCAACAAATGAATGCCTTGCGTCTGGAATGATTTGTTTTTCTACCTTTGACCATTAACCCGCTAAGTAGCAATATCAGTCCCGCACAAAAAACTGAAATGAAGGGGACCGAAAATGTTTGTGGTGATTGAGGAGGCTGAATCGTTGCCAGATTCGTGTTGGCAGGGTTAGTCAGGTAGTTTTTCCACAGGAGCACGGGATCCTCTTTCGTTATTCTTGACGGCAGGCCTCCCGCTTCATCTGAAGCAACAGCCGGGAGCTCTTGTATCCGGGGATTAAAGAGCTCCCACGTCATTGAGACTTCTTCGGGAAGCCTTTCTACCGGATACACGTATATAATTCCCAGCGTGGCAGAGGTCATATCAAGCTCAACCGGTGGTTCAACAATCCCAGTACTACGGAGTGTGCGTCGTATAAAATGAATTCGGTCGAGTCGCCCTTTCGTCGGCTTTCCATCTATGGATACGGGATTCTTCTCTGATAAAAATTCTGCAACTTGCTTTTTCAATTTCTCCTGATTTTTGACGGGAATGACCGAGGCGTCTCCCACACCCAGATCGATCCAGGTTTGTAAATCTTTGGGACGTACGATGATTTCCTTACGGACTTCATACGGCTCGACATACAGATAGACTGACATCGGCGCATTAAACTGCTTGCGTAAATTAGGATGCTGAAAATGGGAATACCAGGGATCACTCCAGTCGAGGTCAAGAGTGACCTGCCCCGGCATATAACGAAAGTCGTTAACCGGCAATCCGTTGTGATAACAAACAAATCCAATATTTGCTGCACTCTGCTGGCTGCCTTTGATGAGAGGAGGTTGTATCGAAAGACGTTCTGGCTTCTCATTAAAATTATATTTGAGAATAACGTGAAGTGTCTGTTCTGCATCAGAGGGCTGTTCCGGTAATGGGTAGCCTGTGACCTCATCACGGGCGATCCGCTGACGCAGTGTCGTTTGTTCTACCGACCCGACCAACGGGATCTTTCGCTGGTCGCTTATCAGGAGCCCCTCTTGAAAAAATCGTCGATATCGATCTGCTTGAGAAATCGTTCCTTTCCCTGTTTCCGCATAGAGTTTTGAGGGCAAGAGATCCTGAAAAACAGGCCAGTCCGATTTCGCAATCTCCAGTTCCACACGCACTCCATGCTGGTCAACGAAGATCTCTGCGATGGTTGATGCCTGCATCGCTTTGGTAATAACAATGGCATCTGCCGAAAGTCTTCGTGCTCCAAAACAGAGTAGCAGGCAACAGAAGAGAACTATCTGCATCCTGAATTTATGGAAAAGAAGGTAATGCAATTCTTTGCTCGATTATTAAAACAGCCAAATCAGTGAAAAGTGCGTGTATCGTGACCTGTCTTCATTATGAATATACAGGTACAGGTTTCACAAGAGTGACTTTACCTGATTCATTCAGAGTCAACAGACATCTGATTTCAGTCCTAGTTGATTTTCTTAATGAACCTTCGCATCCAATCAGTGAACCTAATTATCATTGTATTCCCGGATATAAAATCGATATCACCTTGAACAGGAAAAATATCTCTTTTAAAATAGATATTGTTCTAGGTAGATAAGAGATGAGCGCCTTGGAACCCGCAGAGTCTGTGCAACGAGACAGGCTCTGTTCACATTCAACTTTGGAAGGAGCTCCGTATGAAACGAGTGAACCACTTTGGACTGCCCCTGTTTGTTCTCGTTTTCACCGCCGGTCTGATTGGGTATTTATTGGGATCCTCGCGCGATCAATCGGTGCAGGAATCTCAAGTAAGGGCAGCGAGTTTGAATCAGGCCACTGCGGGAGACCAGCCGGCAGCCTCTTCATCCAAAACTCCCGTTTATTCCCCAGTCAAGGCACGTGCTCGTGGTTTTTATGCTCCCAACACTGAAGACCTTGGCCCGAATGAAATGAGGCTCATCGCATGCGGGACAGGCATGCCCACTGCGCGTCCCAAACAGGCAGCTTCGTGCTGGTTACTTGAACTGGGTAATGGTGACAAGTTTATTTTTGATGTCGGAACAGGATCGAATGAGCGCATCGCAGCCATGCAGATTCCTTATAATTACCTCGACAAAGTTTTCTTAAGCCATCTGCATACCGACCACTTTGGTGACCTGGATGCATTATTTGTGAGTGGTGCGCTGGGTGGTCGACAGAAGCCATTACGTGTATGGGGCCCCAGTGGTGATACACCAGAGCGTGGCACTAAGTATGCACTGGATCATTTGAGAAAAGCGTTGACCTGGGATCTTGACGGCCGCAAAGGTATTACTGATCCACGAGGATACCATTTGGAAATCCACGAATTTGACTATAAGGGTATGAATCACATCGTCTACCAGGAGAACGGCGTCACAATTCGATCCTGGCCTGCGATCCACTCGCTGGACGGCCCGGTGAGTTACAGCCTTGAATGGAATGGTATGAAATTCGTCTTTGGCGGGGATACCTATCCCAACAAATGGTTTGATGAATATGCCAGGAATTCTGACCTGGCAATTCATGAATGTTTCATTAGTGTGCCAGACATGATCACCAAGTTCCAATTCACTCCCCAAAGCGCTCTGTCAGTCGGCACGCAAATCCATACCGCGCCCGAAGCATTTGGAAAAGTCATGTCGCGCATCAAACCACGGATGGCTGTGGCTTATCACTTCTTCAACGATTACGACACAGAAACGGGAATCTACGAACGTGTCCGTTCAACCTATGATGGTCCATTGAGTCTCTCGATTGACTATATGGTATGGAATATTACCAAGGATGATATTCGTGTGCGGATGGCTGTATTTGATGAAGACGTCTGGCCTCCACCGGCTACCGAAAAGCCACAATTGCCTGATGCAACACAGCGGATTCCTTATTCCAACGAGATCAGGAATGGCAAACTTGATATGAAGAATGTGCTTCAACCGATCTATGATGAAATCAACGAGAAGTACAAACTCAACGAGAAACAGGATTGAAGCGAACTAGTACTTATCGTGCGTGTCACCAGAATTTCCACCAGGGTTTTGGGCGAGTCATTTCTGACTCTTCCCAGGTACCGTCTGCACGACGGACTGCTTTCCTGTGACCAATTTCCATTGTCGTCCCTTGGCCGTGATCGATCAATTCCAGCAGATGGGGAGCCAACCAGAATGTCTCATCAAATCCTTCGATCGAAACATTGATGGCATAATCTTCGGTTAACTCGCCAATGACTTCTATAGAACTCACAGACGGCGTGGTTTCTCCATAGACCTGTCCCTGTTTGCCGGAAAGACCGAGCGCATCGGTTTCGGGAACAGCAAGTATTTTCACATTGTCCCCGAAGCTGATATTCATGCCTGACCTGTCACTGTTGGTTCTGATCCACTGCAATATTTTTACTTTCCGGAGGTTTTTTGGAACTCCCACATAAATAAGCAATGCCGAAACTCGTGCAGAGAATCAGAATCGAAAGAGGCACACGATAGGTGTTTAAAAGATTTGAGATACTGAGTCTTGTCAATGTTGCGCCGGGAAGTTCCATGCCGATATCATTGAGGCTTTCCATGTCCTCAACTCCCGCTATTTTGAGGATTTCAGATTCAACACTCCAGATAAAAATGAATATACCCAGAATCAGGATGCCTGCTATGACTCCCGCGATTCGAAATTTCATCTTGCTTTCCTGACTGATAGAAAAATCGTGGAATCCTGAATCTTTTTTAGTTCTCCGACTGCTGCAAAATCAATTCCCAGTAGCCCACATCAATCCACCGATTCATTTTCCGGCCCACTTCTTTGAAATGCGCCACCTTTTCAAATCCTAATTTTTCATGCAAGGCAACACTGGCGGGGTTGGGAAGTGCAACTCCGCCGATAATGCTGTGGAACGAGAGGCCGCGCAGTCGTTCAATCAAAGCCTGATAGAGTTCCGTTCCCAATCCATTTCCCGTTGCTTTATGGGATAAGTAGACAGTAACCTCTGCAGAGAATTGATAAGCACAGCGACTTTTCCACATGCTCGCATAAGCGTATCCCTGAATGATGCCCTGCTCTTCATAGACCAGCCAGGGCAAAGCGGCAGAGAGATCCTGAATGCGCGATTGCATTTCGGCAACCGCCACCGATGTTTCTTCAAATGTGATCACGGAGTTTGTGATATAGTAGTTATAGATCTCACAAATCGCTTCCGCATCTTCTTCTCTTACATCTCGGATCAGTTGAGTTTCTCCTTAGATAGTATATAAATCGAAACGGTTTTAAGCTCTACCTGTCTCACTTTGTATCCGTTTTCTGATGTTCAGAGTAAAGTTTTTTGATATGTACTTTGGGGTCGCCGGTAATGAGTCGGGAGCGGCGCGTTTTCCAGACATAGTTCCAGCACCAGTCGAGCATGACTTTGAAACGGTTGCGGTAGCCAACCAGAAACATCACGTGGAGCACATTCCAGGAGAGCCATCCGAGAATGCCGCCATAATGGACTTTACCGACTGCGGCGATGGCGTTGCCGCGACCGATCATGGCCATCGAACCTTTATCGTAATAACTGAATTGAGGGCGTTCTTGAGGTGCGTTGCCTGCGATTTCTGATTTGATGATTTCCGCGATGAATCGACCGGTTTGAATCGCGCCCTGTGCCAAGCCGGGAACCGGTTTTCCTGTTTTGGCATCGGTCGCATGCGCGGCGTCTCCCACTACAAAGACTTCCGGGTGACCGGGAACTGAGAGGTCAGGTCCAACGACCACACGGCTGCCCCGATCGACCTCAGTGTTGAATGTTTTCGCCAGATCCTGCCCCTGTACGCCAGCGGCCCAGAACACATTTTCTGCCTGAATCGTTTCGTCGCCAATCACCACACCTGCTTCCGTCACATCATTCACGTGCACATTCAGTTGGATTTCGACACCCATCTTTTCCAGCACCTTTTTTGCTCGCGCACTGAGGTCTTCGGGCATGGGGCCGACAAGTCGCGGTCCGCCATCCACCAGAATCACGCGTGCCATACCGCTATGGATATTTCGAAATTCACGAGGGAGTGTTTCGGTAGCGACTTCTTTGATGGCGCCCGCCAGTTCCACACCGGTTGGGCCGCCTCCCACAATGACAAACGTTAATATTTTTCGGCGTGCTTCTTCGTCGGCTTCCCATTCTGCTTCCTCAAATGCCAGAAACAGGCGTCGGCGAATTTCCAGGGCATCATCAATTGATTTCAACCCGGGGGCATGTTCCCGAAATTCGTCGTGTCCGAAATAGGATTGTTGCGCGCCGGTGGCGATCACCAGATAGTCGTAGTCGAGTTCGCCACCATCAAAGCGGACCAGTTTTTGATCGAAATCGACGGCAGTGACTTCGCCCAGCGCAACGTGGACATTTTTTTGCTTCCACAATATTTTCCGAATGGGCGCTGCGATGTTTGCGGGGTCCAGCTCGCCTGTCGCAACCTGATACAAGAGCGGCTGAAAGAGGTGATAATTCCGCTTATCAATCAGATCAATCTCAGCAGCGGTATCTTTTAATGCTTTGGCGACATTAATACCTGCAAAGCCACCTCCGATGACGACAATTCTGGGCAACTCCGAAGAAGAACGATTCATTGTTTTACAAATCCCTGTTTTGAATGGAATAGCGCTGCTTTACATGAATGTCAATTGGACCGAATTATGACTTTAATCAAAAACGTGGCCGTGTTCGTAGCGTTCATCATTCCCGGCTGCTGCAGTTAATGCTGCGACGTTGGATTTCGTGAAAAAGCCTTCGTAGCCGTGACAGCGTTCGACATATTCGCTTATTAAAATTGAATAGTCGGAATGTTTCGAAAAGATCTGTTTCAGATTGGGTTCATCCAGACATTCGCCAACCACGTGTGCCAGGAAGGGAATGCCTTTTTTCATAAGCGTGTTGACGACGTAATCCACATTTTTTTCGCCGCCCCGATGATCGCCATCAAGCACCTCATAAGCCATATGATGCAGACGACGCCCATAGTTGCGGACAAAGTCTTCGGTCGGCATCGGTAAATTGTCAAATGAATTTACAAACGATGGTGTATTATTGGCGGTAAAAACTTTCGCAGGCGATTTTTTATCATTATCAACATAGCCGTTACGGGTTACGTTTGTTGAAGAATTCATCGCGGAAATATTATACGCACCCCAGAAATAGTGGTTTGACATCGTCAGGAATTCCAAAATGGCATCTTCACGTTCGCCTGCCAGAATGCGCGTCGCCAGATGATCGAGTCCTAAGATCAGCGAATCCAGTTTCTGATCTTTGGCAAACTGAATCACCTGATTTAACGAATCGACGACCGAGGTTTCCAGTTCGAAAGGTGTACCTAGCTGGAGCGCGTCATAGTTGTCGATTTCTTCCTGAGCGTAACCCACTCGGTTGCAGGTAAAGTCAGACGGAAACGTAAACGCAAAATGCGATTCCGTAAAAAACGGATTTTTCGTTTCGTGATGGTAATTGAAGCGAATATTATGCGATTCCAGTATTTTTTGTGTTTCGCCGACGTCTTTTGTACTGAAAATTTCGCCGATATAACGTGCATTCGGTTTATTGCTGGAGAGTGGATAGAGGCGATTGAACATTGTAATTTCATCAGCGTAGTCCTTTGCCAACGGTTCCAGCACGAACAATCGGGGAAACTCGGGTTGTGAAGTCAGGACATACACATTGTGTGTTGTATTTTTAAACGCCGCAGAGAAACGGTAAGGCCCCATCAGATACAACTCGTGCAGATAGGGCAGGGCGTCTCCCTGTTCGACCTGAATTACAACCGCTCGCATTTTTTCCAGTAAGTCTTCCAGTCCACTACTCTGGCGGCGTTCATAAATTTTCATGCGATATTCATCAAAGAACGCGGAATTTTTTTTGTCGCCACCTGGTTGGTATGTTAATGGATTAATACTCACTGGAGACTTCCTTCTGCTTACGGATAGATTGGACATTCTTTGTAAGATTTGAATCGTGCAATGTGAACAGCAGGCACCGGTAGCTCATTTTGATCCAAAGCAGATTCACTGCCTGCATGATATGTTACCGAACCCTCTTGGTTTTGTAACGTTCCTCAGCCTTACTTTTTGTTTGTCGATTTGAATTATTCAATCGTTTAAATACACCGTTGATAAGCTGTGACAACGGTCATTTCTTCGGATATGCTGAGATAGCATTTATATTAAATCGACACAAACACTCTCGGAGAGATTATCAGTTATGCAGCGATTTTCTTCTCAGACTACGATTCCATTCCGCCGGGTTCTGAATTTTGTAGTCATCTGCGTTGCCATGTCAGTGAGTTGTGTAACGAAGACAACTCACGTTTGGGCCGATGCAATACAGACGCCGAACATCGTGATGATCATTTCAGATGATCAGACCTACCGTGATTTTGGTTTCATGGGTCACCGAGAAATTCAGACACCTCACATAGACCGTCTGGCACAACAGTCAGCGCGTTATGTGAATGGTTATTTACCAACAAGCGTCTGCAGCCCATCGCTGGCAACACTGTTGACGGGCCTGTATCCGCACCAGAGTGGTATTCACTATAATCATCCGCCACCGGGTAACGGCGGCTTTAATAAAATGAAGTCCCGCAAAGAGTATGAAGCGACACGCAGTAAAGCCTTTGGTCTCATTCAGGCCGTCGATACATTACCGCGTCTGCTGGCCGCGCAGGGTTACCGTTGTCTGCAAACGGGTAAATTCTGGGAAGGCCATTATCGCAATGCCGGCTTCACCGAGGGTATGACGATTTTCGAACCAGTTCCCGGCCAGACATTTGGTGGAAATCGTAAACTGGCAAGTGGCACACTGGCCGCGCATGGTAACGGAGACTGGGGATTGAAAATCGGACGTGAAACGATGCAGCCGATTTACGATTTCATTCGTAACTCTGAAAAGGAACAGGCACCCTGGCTGGTCTGGTATGCACCTTACCTGCCTCATCAGCCCCATGATTCTCCAAAAAAGTTTTTCGATTTATACCGCAATCACAATCGCGTCTCAAAAAATGAAATTGCGTACTATGCAAGCTGTTCTCAGTTCGACCAGACAGTCGGCGATTTAATTCAATTTGTAGAACAGGAATCTGACGCTAAGAATACATTATTTCTTTTTGTGATCGACAATGGCTGGACTCCCGGACAAAAGCCGATGAAATACAGGGAGAATTATCATCATACGAAAAGCAGTAAACGTTCTCCCTTTGAAGATGGTTTGCGTTCACCTGTTTTGATTCGCTGGGATGGCGTTGTGAAACCAGCCACACATCGTTCACTCATCAGTAGTATCGATATTGTACCCACGCTGTTACATGCAGCCGGGCAGGGTGAGAAATCGCAGAAACTGCCAGGTTTGAATCTGTTGCCCTCAGCAAAGGGTGAATCGACTCTCCCTGCAGACCGAGCCGTGTATGGGGCGATCTATCCGGGCGATGCTTCCTCACTGGGGCACCCGGAACGGGATGTCGCTCATCGCTGGATTCGTAAAGGGAATCTGAAGCTGATCACCGCGCATAATCAAAATGCGCAGGGAAAAACGTGGAACGATTACCTTCGAGAAGATGCCTTGTTTAATCTGGCAGGCGATCCCCAAGAGACGAATAATTTGATCAGAAAAAACAGCTCTGCCGCATCGCTGATAGAACTGAGAACATTACTAGATGCGTGGTGGAACCCGGAGAAGGGCGATTAACTCAATTTGCCAGGCAGCAACGGAATTCGTTATAAAATTCCATATTTGGCAAAGGCTTCCGTAGCGGACATGCCGTTTTTGATGCTGTCACGGAAGATATTTTCTTCATGCACTTTTTTCCAGGCCAGTGAAATCACTTCGGATTCCACTGCTTGGGGCACCACAGCGATGCCATCGACGTCCGCGAAAACCAGATCGCCGGGACAGAACCGCACGCCACCAATTTCCACCGGCACATCGATGTCGATCACCCGCTGACGGTCTTTGCTGTCATAAGGAGAGGTTCCCACCGCCCAGACCGGGAATTGCATTTCCCGCATCTGTCGGACATCGCGGATGGCACCATCAATGATCGCGCCAGTACAACCCCGATGCTTAACGGCGGTCGAAAGCAGTTCTCCCCAGATCCCCGAACGCATGGAGCCACTGGCGGCCGCGATCAAAACTTCATCCGGGTTCACCGAATCAACGGCTTTCAACTCCAGCTCATAGGGATGAGCATCTTCGTGATACATGTCTGCCCAGAGACTGGTCTTACAACGTCCTACAACGACTGCTTCGACAGTCATTGGTAATAACTCTTTGCGCGGCGATTGATTTGTCAATCCGATGGAATCGAGTGCATCACAGATGATGGCTGAGTGCAAGGATTGACGCATCATGTCCAGGGTGATTGTTTCCGGTTGTGGTTCGTTCATGTTTTGCTCATGCTCTGTTGTTGAATTTGTTTTGAAATTTGCCGCGCCGTTCGGACCACTGCTTTAATGAACCGTTGTAACGCTTTGGCATCGGCACGCGCTGTGGGTACACTGAGGCTGATGGCAGCAATAATTTCTTCTTCATAAACGGGAGCACCAATGCAAGTGACTCCCACATCATTCTGATCCTGTTCGACAGAAAACCCATCCTGCTGCACACGTTGATGAATCTTGCGTAACTGCGTGGCGTCGATCACGGTTTCTGTGGTTCGCGCGATGAGCCTGGTCCGTTCGATTAAAGCATCCCACTCGTCATCACTCAGTTGTAAAGTGATCGCGCGTCCTAACGAAGTCGAGTAAAACGGATCGTTACTGTTCGGCTCGACAATCCGCCTTAAGGGATGCGTACTTTCCAATACACGCAAATAACGAATGTTGGTGCCACGTAACACACCCAGATTTACTGTCTCACCAGTTTCGTCGTGCAGAGCACGTAGGCAGGGATCTGCAATTTCTATCAGCCGATCGTCCAGGCCTCCCAACGCCAGTCGTCGTAACTTGGGAGTAATCTGATAGATCCCTTTTTCCACGCGATTCACATATCCCAGTTCGACAAGCTCACTCAGAATGCGATGCACGGTCGGTTTGTGGAAGCCCAGCTCCTGAACGATTTCCAGCAAAGTCAGCGTGTCACTGGAGGTCGCCATCACTTCCAGTACATGAAAGGCTTTACCTAAAGATGTTGCTTCGCTGGTTGTGGACATCCCGAATTTGATCCGCAGAAAAAGTGAGCATTCAGAAAGGGTGATCGCTGCTTGCAACCCCCGGTCCGTTTCATTATAGTGAATACACCGTTCCAATATAAGATATGACATTGAACTTTTACCCATTTTAGACGAGAGCGTCTTATCGGGAGTTACTGATGCGCGTTGGAATCATTTCCCTGCAACACGAATCGAACACATTTATTCAATCGGCGACAACGCTGGCAGATTTTGAATATGATGTCTTGGCGACCGGGGATCAGATCTATCCGATTTTTAAAGACGCCGCACATGAGATTGGTGGGTTCTTCTCTGGATTGGCAGAGTCCGATATTGAGGTGGTTCCAATTTTTGTAGGACGGGCTTTACCTGGTGGAACCATTACCAAGGAGACGGTTGACACTCTGGTTCCGATGCTGCTACAGGAATTACAACAGGCAGGTGAACTGGATGGTCTGCTGGTCGCCCCGCATGGTGCGGGAGTGAGTGAAGGAGAGCGAGACCTGGATGGATACTGGCTGAATCTGGTACGCGAGCAGGTCGGAACGGAAATGCCCATCGTGTGTACGCTGGATGCACACGCCAATGTATCACAGACGATGATTGATGCCTGCGATGCCACAATTGTCTATCGATCAAACCCGCACATTGACCAACGAGACCGAGGAATCGAAGCGGCCCGTTTAATGCATCGCATTTTAAAAGGTGAAGTGAAACCGACACAAGCCGCTAGCTTTGTGCCGGTTGCAATCAATATCGAACGGCAGCATACGCCTTCAGAGCCATGTGCTTCATTGTATAAACGGGCCGACCAGATGCTGGAAGACCCGGACGTACTGAGTAACAGTGTTATCCTTGGATTTCCTTATGCTGATGTTGAAGAAATGGGATCCGGTTTTATTGTGGTGACCGATAATGACCAGACGCGTGCTCAACAGTTGGCTGACCAACTGGGTGAAAGACTCTTGACTCGCAGAGAGGAATTCAAAGCGCATCTAACCGGAATTGAAGAGGCATTAGATCAATCGGAACAACTGGAAGGTCCGATCTGTTTTCTGGATATGGGAGACAATATCGGCGGCGGTTCCCCCGCAGATGGTACGACAATTTTACATGCGATTCAAAAACGGAAGAGACCAACCAGCTTCGCCTGTCTGTACGACCCGGAATCTGCAAAACAGGCGATTGCAGCAGGGTCAGGTGCAACACTACCCGCACTCGCGATGGGAGGGAAAACGGATGACCTGCATGGCGCACCGCTGGTAGCCGACGTCAAAGTCATCAGTATTCATGATGGACACTTCACCGAATCAGAAGTGAGACATGGTGGGAAAACGAAATTTTACATGGGGCCAACAGCAGTGGTACAGACTGATTTTGGATTGACCATCATGTTAAACAGTCATCGGACGCCTCCATTTAGTCTGGGGCAGCTCACCTCTTGCGGGATTGAACCTGCCGACTATCAAATTCTGGTCGCGAAAGGTGTGCAGGCACCGTTGGCCGCTTACAGTCCTGTCTGTCCGAATCTGATTCGCGTGAATACACCGGGAGTCACCTCAGCCGACATGGGACAATTTGAGTATCAGTATCGACGGCGTCCCTTGTTTCCGTTCGAAGCAATCGAATAAACAGCGTCCACTTCTTCCAAAAGGATCGCAAATGCAGATCACTAAAATAGAAACTTCGATTGCCGAATCGATCATGCCTGGTCTGCTGCTGGTACGGATTCATACCAGTGATGGAATTGTGGGCTGTGGCGAAACGTATTACGCTCCGCACGCGGTCGCTGCGTTAATTCATGACTGGATGTCGCATTATCTGATGGGAAAGAATCCGCTGGATATCGAAGCACACTGGCGGTTTCTTTACGAGCGTTCCACTAACTTCGGTTCACGTGGTGCAGAGTTGCGAGCGATTTCCGCCATTGATCTGGCATTGTGGGACATTTTTGGGCAGGTGACATCGCAACCCGTCTGGCAGTTGCTGGGAGGCTGTGTGCAGAAATCGATCCGCACGTATAACAGTTGTGGCGGGCCTTCCTATGGTGGGACCAGCGATTCAAAAGCCGTTCATACCTGGCCTGGACACGGCGCGGTGGGAAATCAGGGACCGTTAAATGACTATTGGTCCGCCGTCAATGAGCCGGTTGAGTTGGCTCAATCACTGCTTTCGGAAGGTTATCAGGCGTTGAAAGTCTGGACGCTGGATTTCGCGGCTCACAAAGTCAACGGGCCACTGCATATTACACAGGAAGACATCACGCGGGCCCTGGAGCCGTTTCGTAAAATTCGTGAAGCGCTGGGAAGTAACATTGAACTCATTATTGACGGGCATGGTTTTTTTCAACTGGCTCCTGCGTTACGCATTGCCAAACGCTTGCGTGAATACGATATTCTCTGGGCTGAAGATTTGTTGCGAGTCGATTGTGTCGATACGTTGAGTGATTTTCGTGAGAAAGCCCAGATCCCTGTCGCCGTCAGTGAAATGTTCAACGGTCCTGATGACTATCGGTTGACGCTCGAAAAAAGGGCTGCTGACTTTGTGATGATTGATCCGACGTGGGTGGGTGGGATCTCGCAGACTCGAAACATTACGCGGTTGGCGCAGTTTTATAACGTGCCCGTCGTGATGCATGACTGCACGGGACCTTTGACTTTACTGACCGGAGTACATGTCGCCGCCAGTTCGAATAATGTTGCCTGGCAGGAAAGTTTACGAGCACATTTGAGAATTTTGTATCCGCAGCTGATTGACCAGCAAATCGAAGTGGAACAGGGACGGATACAAATTCCCCAATCGCCGGGACTGGGAGTCGCCTGGTTACCAGAACTGTTCGAACCGGGAAAAAACCAGTATCGCGTGACTCAGGTTTGATGACCGATCGTCGATCGAAACCAGAGAAACCTGTTATTTCAGTCCCGTGATATTTCCCCATTGATCGATGTCGATGTCATATGCGGCTGGTTTGGAGGTTAAACCCGGCATCGTCCGTACTTCTCCACACAAGGCATACAGAAATCCGGCGCCGGCTGAGAGACGGACATCGCGAACCGGAAAGGTAAATCCTTGAGGACGTCCTAATAAACCGGGATCGTGTGAAAGCGAATACTGTGTTTTCGCGATGCAGACTGGCAGATTTCCAAACCCCAGTTTTTCATATTCCTGCACACGACGGCGTGCCAATGGTTCGTATTCCACACGTTCCGCGCCGTAGATTTTTTTTGCGAGGGTTTTAATTTTGTCTTCAATCGAAAACTCCAGGGGATAGAGACATGCAAACTGATTTGGCTGCGCGGCTGCCTGGATGACGGCTTCAGCCAATTTGATTGCCCCTTGGCTTCCCTGCGCAAACGCATCTGTCACAACGGCGGCAGCAGCCCCCTGTTCCAGAGCAATGCGACGGATTTCTTCCAGTTCACGCTCACTATCATCAGGAAAGGCGTTAATTGCCACCACAGTGGGCAGCGAAAATTGCCGAATGATATCAATATGTGCTTTCAAGTTTTGGGCCCCGGCATGCAGGGCATCCAGATTCTCTTCCAGGAGCGCTGCGGGTAACGGCTTGCCGGGACGCACATTGAATTGTCCACTTTGAAGCTTCAAAGATCGTGCCGTGCAAACAAGAACTTCGGCATCCGGTATGAGACCACTGATGCGACATTTGATATCGTAAAATTTTTCCGCACCACAATCGGAGCCAAAGCCACTTTCCGTCACAACATAATCGGCCAACCGCACGGCAATTAAATCTGCGATGACGGAACTGTTGCCGTGTGCAATGTTTCCAAAGGGTCCGGTGTGCACGAGAAAAGGTGTTTGCTCGCAACTTTGTACCAGATTCGGGCGAAATGCATCCACAAGCAGCGCTGCCATTGCACCGGCACACCCCAGCTCTTCCACGGTCACCGGTTTTTTTTCGAAAGTCATCCCTGCCACAATGCGGCCCAGGCGCTCTCTCAAATCGGTAAGATTGGTGGCGAGTGCAAGAATCGCCATGACTTCGGAAGCAGCCGACAGATCAAAGCCGGTCTCACGCAAAGGTGCCTGTGGCACATGATCCAGGCCCGTTACGACGTGGCCTAATCCCCGGTCACATAAATCGATACAACGCCGCCAGGTGATTGTCGCTGGATTGATTTCTGGAGATTTTCTTCGCTTCAAATGGTTATCGATGATGCTGGCCAGGAGATTGTTGGCTGCAGTGACGGCATGCATGTCGCCAGTAAAATGCAGGTTGATGTCTGCTTGAGGTTCCAGGGTACATTTTCCGCCGCCCGCACCACCTCCTTTAATTCCAAACACGGGCGCTAATGATGGTTCGCGCAGCGTTCCCATCGCGGAGTGCCCCAGTTGAGATAAAGCCATCGCCAGCCCAATCGCCACGACAGTTTTTCCTTCCCCCAGGGGCGTGGGGTTCACCGCGGTCACACCAATATATTTGGCAAGAGGCCGGTCACTCAGTTTCTGTTCGAGACCATGCACGAGCTTTGCTTTAGCGCGTCCATAAGGCTCATAATCATCGCGGCTTAAGCCCAGATTTTCCGCGATCAAATTGATGTCCTGCGGTTGATCGTCGGAAATTGATTGATTTTGTGGGCTCATGCCGTGCTTCCTGTAAGTTGATATCCTGTTTGATGCAGACCATTGTAATATAGCACCCTTTACAAAAAAATCATCTTTTCCAACGATTAACTTTTGAAATCTTTCTGGCAGTCATTGTGAATTTGAAAACAAACGTCAAGAATTGACAACTGAAACGACTTGCATACGAACTACAGGAGTTAATTCTCGCTGCTGCCTGAGATGGTATTGCTAAATGATATAGAGGAATCGAAACGACCATGCAACTGACTTCTGTTGTAACTCCCTTTACCGATGACAACCTGCAGTTACTCTCACAAATTGGTGTAACTCACGTTACGATCCGCTATCCGGGGAAGGGACTGGATTGCTTGATGGCGATCAAAAGCCAAGTCGAGAAGTTTGACTTGGCTATTGCTGCCATTGAAGGTTATCTGCCCATCGAGAATATCAAGCTGGGAAATGCGCAGTTCGATGGAGAGATTGAGGAGATGAAAGAACTGTTACAGAACATGCAGACGGCTGGGATTCCGTTTGTCTGTTATAATTTTATGGCAGGGACCGACTGGGTGCGCACCAAATTGGATGAGCGCGAAAGGGGCGGCGCTCTCGTGACCGGCTTTGATGTGGATCAAGCAGAACAGGCGGTTTCACTATCTGAGACAACACAGCAGAACAATGACAGTCCGCTTTCAGCAGATGAACTCTGGTCCCATCTGGAACGGTTTCTCAAAGAACTGATTCCCGTTGCTGAAGAGTGCGGCGTCACCCTGGCCATGCATCCGGATGATCCGCCATTGGATCGTTTTATGGAAAAAGCACGGATCATGAACTCAGTAGAAGGATTTGAAAGGCTGATGCAACTTGTTCCCAGCCCCGCGAATGCGATCTGTTTTTGCCAGGGAACGTTTGCTGAAATGGGCGTTGAAATTCCGTCCACGATTCAGCGATTAGGGCCTTACATCAAATATGTGCATTTCCGTGATATCAAAGGGAGGCGTGAACGCTTTGTCGAAACCTTTCACGATAATGGTCCGACGGACATGTACGCCGCGATTAAAGCATATCAGCAGATTGGTTTTACGGGCCCGATTCGCCCTGATCATGTGCCCCAGCTCGTAGGAGAGGAGTCAGGGGAACCCGGTTATACGATGCAGGGTCGTTTGCACGCTTTTGGATACCTTCAGGGGCTGATCGAAGCCGCCCGACGGGAACAGAACACTTGATTCACCGCTTTAACCCTGATTCCAGCCTGATTTACATCACAGTTCGTTGATTTGAATGTGTTCAAAAATATTTGAGCTGGCTGGTAGCTGTGAGCGGAATTCCCGGTATAATCGATATAAGCAGAACAACTTACCCAGTTGAATTAGATTGAAACCGAGAACTCGCAGGGACGTGAGAGGTGGCCTCAGTATTTACTGATGGTCAAACCGGAGGCACTAAGTAGCGAGGGTGTGTTGCACTGATCTGCGTTCAACCTCAGACACAATTTTCTCTGATCAGGAGTGAGTCCCATGCGAATCCGAATGTTTTTAGCTGCGGCTGCTGTCGTTGCCTGTTTCACAATGATGCCACAAGTTTCCGACGCGGGTGGCCGTGTTGTTACCTATTATGGCTCTCCTTTTGCCTACGTGGGCCCTGCCCCCGTTTATGCAATGCCTGCTCCCGTAACAACCGCCTATTACCAACCCGCGATTACAAGTTACTATGCACCGGCTGTCGTTCCCGTGCCTGGTGTTGTACCGGTGTATTATCAACCCGCTCCGGTTGTTGTGCAGCCTGTGACGACCTACTATGCTCCACCGGTAGCCACCTATTACGCTCCACGCAGAGTGGTTTACAAAAATAAAAGACCGGGATTGTTTCACCCCTATTACAGGTCGGTCGTCAAATATAAATAAACAACGAATTTATTGAATAAAAGAGCCTGCTGATTTTGAATCGGCGGGCTCTTTTTTTATTAAGCTGTGCTCTGATGATCTAATCAGATAATCCTGGTAAAAATTCGCGAAGGTGCTTGATCCCCGCTTCCGTGATCTTTGTTTCGTCGTACTCAATGGCAAACAGGTTTGTGAGACCTTTCAGGTGATTCAACCCGGCATCACTAACGCGCGTGTTCTTAATGGCAAGCCCCCGTAGTTGTGAAAGTCCTTGCAGATGGACCAGTCCGGCATTTGTAATCTGCGTGTTGTTGAGATAGAGATCTGCAAGTTCCTTCAGACCTTGTAAATGTACCAAACCTGCATCACCAACCTGGGTATGATCTAAATTGAGCCAGTAAAGATCTTGCATTCCTTCCAGATAAACCATACCAGCATCAGTAACTTGGGTATCGTCTAAAAAGAGGAAGAGTATGTTTTTTAATTCTCTCAGATGGAACAGGCCAGCGTCCGTAATTTTTGTACCAGAAAAATCAAGGTATTGCAGTTTCGTAAGCCCCTGCAAGTGAACCAAACCCGCATCACTCACTTGAGTATTACCAAGACCAAGAATTTTCAGTGAAACAAATTGTTTGAGGAGTGCCAGACCCTGATCACTCACTCCAGTCTTTACCAGGTAGAGTGAATTCAGCTGCTTCATTTTCTTAAGGTAAATCAATCCCGTGTCACTGATTGCTGTTTCAGAAAGAGTAAGTTCCTCCAGATTCACAAAATCTTGTAGATGAAATAAACCGGCATCTGATACTTTGGTTTCAGCAAGACTCAACTCCTTTAGGTTTGAAAGTCCTTTCAGCTTGATCAGCCCGGCATCACTGATCTCTGTATTTCCAAGATCGAGAGCCTCAAGGTCTTTAAATTCACACAACAGACCAAGATCGTTATCAGTGATTGTGGTGGAACTGCAATTGATTTCTGTCACAATTTGAAATGGAATGAGTCGTTGATTCCCCAATGTTTCTGAAAGTCGAAAACGCCAACTCTTGGGGATTATTCCGAGAAGCATTCCAGGTCTGGTTGTATAGCGAATAGTTTCATCGATCGCTTCCAGCTTCTGAATCGCCCGCGAATTCATGTAAACCGAAGCGAAATACACCATCAGGCATAGCAAGACTATAAGCCCGCCGGATCGCCAGACCCAACGAAATCGGCTAACGGGTATTTGATTTGATCCCTGTTGTGTCATCTTTCACGCACCGAATCCAACCTCGTTTTTTGCCACAGTTCGATTTACCATGTCATGGTGAACTCATTTTAATTCGCTCTATTAGTTTTTCTAATACCATCTTATCAGGATCACAGTTACCGACGGGGCTTCTGATAAAAAACGAATCTTTTTCCCCATTTCAATCGGTTCAGTGAACTTGATCCTTACCAGGTATTGTTTGGAATTGAATGGCGCACCCCAAAGAAAATAGGAACTTTTTACTTCTTCAATATTTTTTAGAGCGGTTTTTTCTGTCGTACCATCTTTCTGAAAAAGAATGCTTTCATTTTCATCATCAATCCAGACACCATCCGCATAGCCAGAAACGAAATAGTGGATTAAATAAAATATGGGAATCACTGTAAGCATTTGCAGAACGACTAGCCCTGCTGTTTTCGAGTTCCAGACTCCCCAGGGAATCCAATTCACAGAAATGACCATCCAGAAGAAGACCGCTGAGAGTGGTATCCATGTCTTCAGAAGAAATGTAGGTGCATCAGCGGTAATATAATCCATTCGCTCATGCTCATTGTCTTCAGAACTCATGGGGTGTTCCTCAAATCACTTTTTCCATAACCGTTCCAAGTAGTAATTCATTGAACCACACCGCAGAATTGAATCCTTAAATCATCCAAGACTTCAATTCCCCGCGGCATGAAGCCTAAGCGCTTTAGTTTACCTTTGGCTTCTATGGCTTTCAGATGATTGCTGACGCCGTTGGTTGAGCTCATGCCGAACGCATTGCCGATTTCGCGCACTGTCGGCGCCTCGCCCGTTTTAGCTTTGTAGACGCGGATGAAGCTGAGGATCTGTTTTTGTCGTTCGGTTAATTTCTTCATGAGAGAACCTTTGGCAATACTCTTGACTTCGCCCGTGGATGGAAACCTGTGCGGGAGCGACTCCGCTTCATTGGTATCCTACGATAACTCATCGTAAAAATCCATAAAACAGCAAAAAGGCTGTCAACGTAGCGTATGCCCGTTGACAGCCTTTTGACTGGTTGCGCCTGCTGATTTTGAACCAGCGGGCGCTTATTTATTTACTCACACGAACTGCAAACTGAAACCAGTTCGTTATTTTCGTAGCACTTAGAGCGTCCAACCTTTGCGGTATTCGCGTTTGATGTATTGGGCGGCTTCGGGGACGTTGGTGACTTTGAGGTTTTCCGCGTCCCATTCGAGTTTCTTTTGTCCTACACGATAAGAGACGTTGCCTAACAACACGGTTTCCGTCAAAGGACCGGCGTAAGCAAAGTTACTGCCTGTGGGAGTTCCATTGCGGATGGCGTCCAGCCATTCAATATGATGCGTCTGGGGACGTGTGAGGAATGGTTTGACGGGCTTGGCTTCTTTGCCGGCTTCCATGAAGATTTTATTGGTGCCGTAATCTGCCAGGATACGACCATCGTCGCCTTCAAACAGAACGGCACTCCCTTTCTCATAGACTTCTGCGCCTTTGGGCTTCCAGCCACCATGATACCAGGTCATATGCACGGGTGGCAGATCTCCCCGGGCATCGAATTCGTAATCGACGCGCATCTTACCGGGGCACTCATTCTCGCCTTTGTGCGCTTTTTCGCCGACCGCCACGACTGTTTTTGGGTACTTCAACTTCAATGCCCAGAAGGGAAGATCCATGTAGTGACACCCAAAGTCACCCAGCTGTCCGTTACCAAAATCCCACCAGTAGCGCCAATCGAAATGGAAGTGTGTTTTATTATACGGACGGAAGGGGGCGGGTCCGATCCACTGATCATAGTTGACGTGTGCCGGCGGATGATTTTCTTTTGACCGTTTTCCTTCAAGCCGAACGCCTCCACCTAACCAGACATGGGCGCGTCTGACATTACCAATCACGCCGGACTGAACCATTTCTACAACCTTACGATAGTTGTCGCTGGCGTGAATCTGATTCCCCATTTGTGTGGCAACTCCGGCTTTCTTTGCCAGATCGGTAAGCACGCGTGCTTCATACACTGAGTGAGTCAGTGGTTTTTCACAGTAGACGGGTAACCCTTTTCGCAGGGCGGCTGCTACAGCCGGGGCGTGCATGTGATCGGGTGTGCTGACGAGAACGGCGTCGAGATCGTTTCGATCAAAAACCTTGCGATAGTCATCGTAGGTATCTGCTTTGGGAAACTCTTTGGAAGCTTTGGCTAAACGCTGCGAATCGATATCGCACAGTGCGACAAAGTTTTCTGATTTCGTTCCGCTGATGTTGGAATACGCACGCGCTGCCACGCCGATTGTTGCCAGATTCAGTTTTTCATTTGGGCCTTTCTTTTTCACTGCACCTGCTACGGTTGAGAGGGGCAGGGAGGTGGCCAATGCGGGAACAGCGGTACCTGCAATCAACGCTTTTTTAAGAAACTCGCGACGGTCAACAGAATGGGACATGAAACTTCTCCTTGTGGGGAAAAACCGGGGTGTCTGTGTTTCAATCATGGAAGAAAAGGACAGCGAGTCGGAAAGCGTTCAACAATCCCTGTTTTGACTGCCCGTTCATGGTGGGAACGAACTCTAATATCTTAACTTTTTTAATATATCGCATCAGAAAACGGAAATCGAGCCAATTGTGACGAAACTCAGGAATTTTGGATTTCTGACGGGAAGCAGGTGTGTTGCTTGAAAGCGTGAAGCAGATTGAGGGGGAAGCGTGAGAATCAGTTGGGCGTATCGGAAGTCATATCTTCGGCGATACTGACTGCTTTTTCCACACCCGAAATCAGTTGATCGAGACGGAATGGTTTATAGAGGACACATTTGAGTCCCAACTGACGCGCTTTCACGATGGAGTGCGTCGGGTCATAGCCAAAGCCGGTCATCAGAATCACGGGCAAGTGCTCGTGAATTTCCCGGATCTGGGCAAAACATTCATAGCCATTCATATCGGGCAGACGAATGTCGGCGATCACGACATCGTAATGAAAGCTGCGGACCATTAAAAAAGCTTCCTGGCCATCGTGGGCTGTTTCCACTTCACAGCCGAGGCGTCCCAGCAACTCGTGAGCGGCCCGCCTGACCGTAGCGTCGCTGTCAACGACCAGAATCCGTTTGTTGAGCAACTTGGGATTCACCTGTCTCATCGTGGGCACTTTATGATGATGGGGCGTTTGAGGTGCGATTTCTTCTCCCACCTGTTGAATCAGTTGCTTAATGTGGCGAGTGTCTTTAAGGATACGCTGCAATCGCTCGCACACACTAGGTTCGTGACCAATATAACGCTCTAGAATCCAGGCCGTATCATTGATAATCTCGTCAACGGGATCGACGACTCCTCGCATAATTAATTCGGTACTCGCAGAGGCGGTGGTTAATTTTTCGACCACCAGTAACTCAAGCGTATTCAAGGCAATCGCAACTTCCCGACTGAACAGCTCCAGAAAATGTAAGTCATTTTCATCAAAGGCGCCTGCATGTGGGCTTTCCACATTAAATGTGCCTAAAACTTCATCGTGCAGATGCAAGGGAACCGTTAATGAGCTGCGAGCATTGGGGGCGCCTGTCATATAGAGCGGATCATGCGTGGTATCTTCGCAGAGGTAACTTTTTCCGGTAGCGGCAACAAAACCTGTGACGCCATTTCCTTCGGGTTCCGCAAACAGTTTCCGATCAGCGGCAACCTGTTCCATGCCAACAGCCAGAAGTACATCCAGACGATTTGTTGTTTTTTCCAGAATCCGAATTTCAACCGTCTCAAATTCCAGCAGGTCCTGCGTATAGTGCAGAATTTTGGCTTTTAATAATTCGATACGGTCTTCGACTGTCATGTCAAAAACTTCTTCAGGGGAGAGATCCCCCAGCTCGAGACCGGCCTGATAGATGGCGTTCAGTTTTTGGCGCTGCAGAACTTCTCCCGAGATATCTCTAACACTGGCTACCAGATGAACGGGTTCCTGATCGCTGTCTGTTTCCGTCAGCACCGGCATCACTTCCACGTGATAGTAGTTCTTATCACCCACACGTAAACCACTCCTGGCAATCTTTCGTGTGGAAAACGCGGTGTGAAAAGGGCTAAAGTCTGGCCCTAAAATTTCGGGAGCACCAAAAGCATCATAAAATGAACATCCAATTAAGGATTCCGATGCACCACATAATTCACTCAGTTGGTGATTTGACCAGATAATACGCAGGTCAGCATCCAGAACGACGATGGCATGCGGTAAATATTCAAGCAGCGTGCCGGACTGAATTAACGCCAGAGGTAAAGTTTTGGAAGTTGCAGGGACCACAAACGCGGATACATTCCCCTGATCAAACTCGGCAATGCCTTCCGCCAGATTTTCCGGGGTCACCACCAGATATTTTTTTTCTGAGAATTGTTCTCTCAACTCAGAGGTCTGGTCGTCTGGTAGCCCACAGAAGAGGATTTTTTGCGGATTGGTCACTACGAAATCAGCCTTTGTCTACTTTGACATTTGATGCTTGACTTAAAATAGATCATAAAAGAAATACCTGTTGTTTGAGGAAACTTGCCAAAGGCCCCAAACCGGAAACAAGAAGTATCAGTGTTTATTACGTATTTTTAGTTGCAATTGATAAAATAGTCAGTCGGTTCTTATGGTTTTTCCAAAAAACAATCATGATTGGAAAACTATCTTTACTATCGTACCTATGAAATCGGCTTTCTGTCAGCCAAAATTAAGATCCAAGGTGAGGATTCTCCAATTTTTTCAAACTTCTGATCCATTTTGAATTCTTTTCCTCAAGTTTAGCCCCATCGAAAGCCAGACGGACTATAAGACTGAACGATACTTTTTCCTATCTAGAAGAACGAATTATTATGTCCACTCCCTGGGTTGCCATACAAAGAAACCCGACTTCCGGAACAGGAAATCGTGCCTCTTTGCTCAAGG
This sequence comes from Planctomycetota bacterium, assembly GCA_022600195.1. Taxonomy (GTDB): domain Bacteria; phylum Planctomycetota; class Planctomycetia; order Planctomycetales; family Planctomycetaceae; genus Gimesia. The sequence continues at coordinate 34,080 of JAHZKX010000082.1, read as the reverse complement.
ATTTGATCCAGCACCTGAAGCAGAAAGGGATTCGCCCGCGTCTTTATTCCAATCGGGAGCGTATGCAGGAGCGAGTGCTGCAGAAATCTGTCGAAGATCCGCCTTTGTGTATCGTGGCAGCGGGGGGAGACGGAACGGTTCAGGAAATGATCAACCGCTATCCCGATCAACGCATTGCCATTCTCCCTCTGGGAACGGAAAATTTGCTCGCCCGTTATCTGGGCATCCCGAAATCGGGCCAATTCGTCGCAGAAATGATCAGCCAGAGTGTCACACGAGAAATCGATCTCTGTCAGATGGATGAGCGCAAATTTATATTAATGGCAAGTATCGGCTTTGATGCAGCGGTTGTTTTAGATCTCTCGCTCATTCGTAAAGGGAACATTTCCTACTGGAGTTATCTGAAACCAATCTGGAAAACAGTCTGGTCCTATTCGTTTGAACCACTTTCCATCACGACCGTGGAGCCGGGACAGGTGCAGGAATCGGAACTAACAGGCTACCATGCGATTGTGGTGAACATCTCCGCCTATGGATTAAATCTGAATTTTGCTCCTGAGGCTCAAGACTGCGATGGGCTGCTCGATCTGATTCTGTTCGAGAAAAAAGGGCTCTGGAACATGCTTAAATACGTATATCGGATCATGCGGGGGACCCATCTCGGTTCAGAGGGGGTGCAAGTGCTGCAGGCGAAAGAGATTCGAATTCAATCCGCTCATCCGGTTCCTGTTCAGACTGACGGTGATGCTACGGGCATGACTCCGGCAACAATCAGGATCATTCCAGGAGCAGCCCGATTCATCGTCCCTTGCTCAACTCGTTCGAATGATCAATAATTCATCCTCACAGACGATTATTTCTTAATGCAGCAGGAAAGGATTCACCCGTGCCTCAAAACCCCGTCACGATTGGAAACATTCAATGTGGTACCAATCTCCCGCTGATCTTTATCGCAGGCCCTTGTGTCATCGAAAGTGAAGAGCTAGTCCTGACGACAGCAAAACAACTGGCGGAAATCGCGGCGAAGGAAAACCTGCCTCTGGTTTTTAAATGCAGCTTTGATAAAGCCAACCGAACCAGCGTAGACAGCTTTCGCGGACCAGGTCTGGAAAAAGGGCTGGCGATTCTGGCGAAAGTAAAAGAGGAAACGGGACTGGAGGTTTCGACGGACATCCACGAGCCTCATCAGGCAGCGCCGGCAGCTGAAGTTTGCCGCATTCTACAGATTCCTGCATTTCTCGCTCGTCAAACAGATCTGCTTGAAGAAGCGTCCAAAGCCGCCTTGAAACATCAGGGAGTCGTGAATATTAAAAAGCCGCAATTTGTCGCTCCGGAAGATTGCATTCATGCGGTCAATAAATGTGAAGCCTTTGGCCTGGACCAATTGATGCTTACCGAACGGGGCACGACTTTTGGATACGGTCGACTGGTCAATGACATGCGTTGCATTCCCATTATGCAAGATATGGGAACCCCGGTAATTTTTGATGCCACTCATAGCGTACAGACCCCGGGCGGAAAATCCACCGGCGGACAGCGAGACATGATTCCTTATCTTGCAAGAGCAGCGGTAGCCTGTGGTTGTGATGGGGTTTTTGCAGAAACACATCCCGATCCTTCTATGGCGCTCAGCGATGGACCGAATATGTTATCTCTGGATCAATTTTCGAATTTCGCCGTTAGTTTACAGAAATTCCGCTCTCTGGTTAATGAAATCGGGAGCCTGACAGACATTCCATCTGACTGAAAATCGGTTATAATACAGAGAATATTTTCATTATTTTTTTTATTCAGTATTCCTTCAGCGAAACTGATTTGATCATCTAATGGCACATTTCCACTAATCATCAGTCATGGAAGTGTGTCGCATCAAGAGATACCGCCATTATGATTTTGACCAATCTTCCAGAACGAACGAATGGAATTCGGCTACCTTTTCTGTCAGGTGTTTGCTTCCTGAGTATGCTACTCTTGATTTCCGGTTGTAAAAATTCGTCGCCTCCACCAGCAAAAAAAACGAATTCGAAAAACAGTCCACAAAAAACCAGTTCAAAGCAAGCCGATACTGACTGTGACAGTTTCATAGATAACTCTATCAACATGTTAGAACCGGCTCGCCTGGGAATCAGCGCCGATCTCGAACAGAGTGTGGGATTATTGAATGATTGGGCATTTAAATGTGGAGGCTTTGACGCCAATCCTCCCGTCGTGACAGATTCACAAAAACCATTCTTGAAAAAATATCTGAGTGAAGCACAACTGGCGAAAATGGATCTCATACGATTCACTACCTTGGATGGTAGATTTATTCGCGATGCCCAGCTTGCTAATGGGATGATGAAAGCGGCAATCAAAGGTCAAACGAGTGATCTGAATCGATTAACGGCGGCGTTCTACTATTGCATGAATAATATTGCCCTGATTGCAAATGAAAATAACGAAATGCCACTTTCCCCGTATGAAATTTGTATTCTGGGAGCCGGTTCCCCAGAGCAGCGTGCGTGGGTCTACATTAACGTTTTACGACAAATGCACATAGATGCGGTTCTGTTTCGTCCGGCGGTTCCCAGTCGCTTCAAACTTCTGGTAGGAGTCCTGATCGATCAAAACATCTATTTGTATGACCCCGTCCTGGGTCTGCCGGTTCCTGCGGCGGAACAACCCGCGGATTCCATTCTTATTCAAAACCCTGCCACACTTGACTCCGTCTTAAAAACTCCCGATCTCCTGAAAAACTTCTATGGTAAAGCTGCCGAAAATCGTTTTTCAGCGGCAGAACTCAAAACGGCGCAGGTCTTGATTATGGGCAGAAGCAGTGAATGGTCGGCCCGAATGCGACTGCTGGAAGATTCGCTGTCGCGCAAGCAGACTTTCGTCCTGTTTCGTAATCTCGATGCTTTCGAAGGGGATCCGGGTTTTATCGCACATATTCAAACTATTGGAAAAGGGATTTTGAAAGATTCAACGATCAAGGTATCAGAATTTCCGGATCAACAAATCACTGAGCGTGAAAAAATGAGTGGTGAAAAGCTCAAGGCTCTCACAACCCTGAAATTAGCGTTTCGTGCTCCTGTTCCCTACGATCGGAACGCCGTCATTGAAAAACCCGATGGAACTTTCGACGTCAAATGGGGCCCACCAACGCGTAAATTATTAAAAACGCGAACAGAGCAACTCATGGGAGATCAGAAGGCTGCCATCGGGAGCTATATCACAACGCGACTGGAAGCAAGATTTCCAAGTGACTTGAACGTCACTCAGGAAGTCCGGTTGATGCACCTGATAGCTGCACAACAGGCGGCATATTTCCTGGCTTTGGGAAAATATCTACAGGGAGAAGATGCATCGGCGTCCAAGTCACTGGGCGATTACATACGATTATACGGTCGTGTCGATCCGGAGCGCACACTATCCGCCATTTATCTGATGGCTATCAGCGATGCCAAGGCGGGCAAATTATCCAGTGCGATCTTAGCGGTCGCGGAAACGAAAGTCCCTGAAGCACTCCAGCCGGCGTTGCCCTATCTGGAAAAACGCTGGCGTGAAATTCGCGAGAAATCCAAACAGAAATAAAACGCTTTTACCAGCCATCCTTCAACTGAAATCTGAGACATGCTTGCCTTCCTACGTCGTCGCTGGTTTCTGGCTGCCATCACTCTGGTCATATTGTCTGGTGTCCTCTTGGGATATCACGAACCGGCGGAGAACCTCCTCTGGTTAAAACAATTCATTCGACCTTCCTGGTTAACTGCCATCGTTTTATTTTTGATGTCACTCAGTCTGAATTCGGAACATTTACTGACATCCATCAGAAAACCAGCACCACTTTGTCTTTCCCTGGCCACAAACATCATTCTACTCCCTTTACTTGCCTGGGCTCTTCTGCCGTTACAACTGACTCCCGACTTTCAGGTGGGGCTGATCATTATGGCGGTTGTCCCCTGCACCTTATGTGGCGCCTCGGTCTGGACCCGTCGCGCGGCTGGCAACGATGGCCTTTCTCTGATGGTCACGATGATCACCAATGGTGCCTGTTTTTTAACAATCCCGTTCTGGATCTTACTGATTACGGCACGCGAAATAGAATTTAACCAAGTGGAAATGATTACCAAACTGTTTTACGCTGCCATGCTGCCTGTGGTCATTGGACAAGCTTTCAGACTCAACACCCGCATGAAAACGTTTGCCGATCGAATCACTTCCAGGCTGGGAACGGTGGCATTGATCTTTGTGTTGCTGATGGTCCTTCTGGCGGCAGTACAAACCGGACAAGGTATCAAAACATCGGAAACCGGAATTTCATTCGCAGCCATCGTCATTGTCTGGACCAGTTGTACTATAGTTCACGTCACCGGTTTTTTTTCCAACATGTTTCTGGCAAAAACTTTCCGTTTTCATCCGCGCGATCAAATTGCGGGTGCGATAGCCGGTAGTCAAAAAACGCTGCCGATTGCGATCTTCGTAGCCACCGATGCGTCCATGTTTGGAAATGCCGGGATGCCCTCGGCTGTCTTTCCGTTACTGATGTTTCATACTTCTCAGTTTTTTATAGACACCATTTTTGCTGATCGCCATCGCGAAAAATACAACGCTTTGGAGGAAACAGAAAACAGCGATCAAGAAGCACCAACTCGCTCGGCGTGTGAACAATAGCGTGAAGGCGCTCTGTTTTCAGTTCTGATAAATTACGACCAGAAACAAGACGGCTTCGCCGCGTCCTGCGTTACTGATGGTGTGCGGTACATCCACACGATAACTGGCAGAATCTCCCGGACCGAGCAGTGTGGTATCTTCTCCCGACTCGAGTTCTATTTTTCCCTTTTCCACTGTGAGAAATTCGCGTGTGCCTTTAAAGTGTGGCGCACTTTTCAATTTGCCTCCCCCATGCAGCAGCACTTCATAAAATTCCACATCCTTTTCCAGGTGCAGCGGGGACAACGTTCGAATGCGGCACTCTGCATCGGAGCGATAATGAAAGGTGCGGTCATCGGCGCGAATGACTTCAATAGACGAGGTTGAAAGCGGCGCTTCTACCAGTTCTCCCAGCGCAATTCCGAATGCCTGTGAGATCCGCACTGTCACAGCCAGCGTGGGATTCGCCTCGCCCCGCTCGATCTGGCTGAGCATAGAACGGCTGACACCACATGCCGCGGAGAGCGAATCGAGCGACCACCCCCGTTCTTTCCGCAAAGCACGAACGCGTTGAGACAGCTGGCCGCTAATCTCGTCGGGCGAAAGTTCCGCAGGTTGACTCGATTCGCTTTGTTTCTTTGTTGAATTTGCTGACACACTATTTTCCAATATACCGGATTACGACTCTTGCAAAATGGATTCTTTTTTCTATTATAGTGGATATCAAGTCAATATAAAGGAATTTCCGTTACGAACTTTAAAAATTTCAGAGTGATCGGTCTTACGATGAAAGCACTGGTAAAGAAAGAATCAAAGCCGGGTCTCTGGCTGGAAGAGGTGCCTGTTCCCACGATTGGAATCAATGATGTTTTGATCAAAGTGGATCGAACAGGAATATGTGGCACTGACGTCCATATATATAAATGGGATGACTGGGCTCAGAAAACGATTCCGGTACCTATGGTGGTCGGTCATGAATTTGTCGGCGAAATCGTGGAGGTCGGTTCGAACGTCGTCGATTATTCTCCTGGCGAAATCGTGAGCGGTGAAGGTCACGTGGTCTGTGGTCGCTGTCGTAACTGTTTTGCTGGTCGGCGGCATCTTTGTGCTCACACTGAGGGAGTCGGAGTGAATCGCCCCGGTGCGTTTGCCGAATACATTTCGCTGCCGATGACTAATATCTGGCATCACGACGATTCGATTGATCGCGATGTCGCTTCGATATTTGACCCGTTCGGCAACGCCGTCCATACCGCGCTTTCATTTCCGGTTCTGGGAGAAGATGTTTTAATTACCGGTGCCGGACCGATTGGTGTGATGGCGGCGGCCATCGTCAGGCATGCTGGCGCGCGGCATGTGGTGGTTACGGATGTCAACTCTTATCGACTGGCGCTTGCGCGGAAGATGGGTGCCACCCTCGCCCTGGATGTGAGTACCAACACGATTGCAGACGCACAAAAGCAACTGGGGATGTCGGAAGGTTTCGATGTGGGTCTGGAAATGTCGGGGAACCCTCTGGCGTTTCGTGATATGCTGACCAACATGTGTCACGGTGGCAAAATCGCCATGCTGGGAATTCCTGAAAAGGAAATCGCGATCGACTGGAATGTTGTCGTGTTCAATATGCTGACGATTAAAGGAATTTATGGTCGCGAAATGTACGAAACGTGGTATAAGATGACGGTCATGCTGCAAAGCGGTCTCGATATCAGCCCCGTCATTACACACCGCTTTCACGCCAGTGAATTCGAAGAGGGATTTTCAGTCATGATGACAGGTCAATCAGGTAAAGTGATTCTTGACTGGAAAGATATTTAAGACAGAACCCAATCACTGCTTCATTAAATCTCAAACAATAAAACAGATAACAGGACGAGTCTCATGTATGGATCCATCAAACAGGAACTGGAAAAAACGCTCGCTTCGATCCGTGAAGATGGTTTGTATAAATCAGAACGTGTGATTTCGACTCCGCAGGATGCGCACATTCGCGTTGCAGAAGGCGAGCCGGTTCTCAACATGTGTGCGAACAACTATCTTGGCTTGTCAGACCATCCAGAGGTCATCGCCGCCGCACAAAGCGGGTTGGACCACTGGGGCTACGGACTTTCATCGGTTCGTTTTATCTGCGGAACCCAGGCGATTCACAAGCAACTCGAACAAAAACTGAGTCAGTTTCTGGGAACAGAAGATACGATTCTTTACACATCCTGCTTCGATGCGAACGGCGGTCTGTTTGAAACGCTGTTAACTGCTGAAGACGCGATCATTTCCGACGAACTGAACCACGCCAGCATTATCGATGGTGTGCGTTTATGCAAAGCGCAGCGTCATCGCTATCAAAACAACAATATGCAGGATCTGGAAGCGCAGCTCAAAGCGGCGGAGTCGGCCCGGTTCCGCATGATTGCCACTGATGGTGTCTTTTCAATGGATGGTTACATTGCCAATCTCCCGGCGATATGTGATCTGGCGGACCAATACGATGCGCTGGTGATGGTCGATGACTCTCATTCGGTTGGATTTATGGGGCCTCATGGAAAAGGGACGCATGAATTTCATAACGTCATGGATCGTGTTGATATTCTGACCGGGACGATGGGCAAAGCCCTGGGAGGAGCCAGTGGCGGTTATACCAGCGGTCGCAAGGAAATCATCGAACTACTCAGACAACGTTCGCGGCCTTACCTCTTCTCGAATTCGGTCGCGCCGGCGATTGTAGCCGCCTCGATCAGAGCCATAGATCTGCTGACAGAATCGACCGAACTGCGCGATAAACTGGAAGCGAATACAAAACATTTCCGTGCCGGCATTTCGCAAGTCGGTTTCGATGTACTACCGGGCGAACATCCCATCGTACCCATTATGCTGGGTGACGCATCGCTGGCTGCGCAGGTTGCGGACGCTTTACTGCAGAAAGGTGTTTATGTGATCGGCTTTTCGTTCCCCGTGGTTCCCAAAGGCAAAGCCCGCATTCGGACGCAGATCTCAGCTGCCCACTCGATTGAAGATTTGGACTTTGCGATTGAAAAATTCAAAGAGGTGAAACAGGAACTGGGGATTTAGGTCTCAATTGGTCTCGTTTAAAGAGTACTCGATCCTGTTTTATTTTTCGGCTTTGGTCTGCTCAGGTGCAAAACCGATGACGGCATATTCATAGCGAGTTCTGCCGCTACTGTCGGCCCGCATGCGTTCGGCGATTACAGGAAGTCCCTGAGTAGCTGCGAAGCGAACCGAAGCCTTTGCGTCTCCATATGAGAAGAGAATAATCACCAGACTCTTCGGTTGAGGAACCGTTTTATAAATCGCATAAAACCGATCAACAAAACTCTCCAAAGAATCTGCGCGGAAGTCGGTAGTCTGGTCTCCGATTTTCAATCGAAAGACGCCATTTTCTGTGAGATACAGTTCCCAGATATCGCTGCGTTTAGTGAGTTCGTCATACGTCAGAAGATGTTTGACCACATCCTCGGCTTTGGCACTCGCCAGTTTCTGCAGTTGTTTTTTGATCCGCTGGAGTTCCGCTTTCGTTTTGTCAATATCCGGATCTGCTTTTGATTTTAATATCGGATCAATCATCTGATCGGGAATCTGAAACAGTTGCTGTACCAATTCGGCAACCCGGTCCCGTTGGGCTTGTACGCGTTCGAGTTGTTCAGACAACTCCCGATTTTCTTTTTCAGAGAGTTGTTGCATGGCCTGCATACGTTTTTGCATTTCGACCGCCTTGTCTCGCGTTTTTAACGCATCGCGTTTCGCCTGTATATTGCGTTCAGATAACTCCTTAATTTTTGTATAAGATAACATACTTTCTATCATGAGCTTCTCTGCTTTCTGCTCAGACTGTTGCACCTGCTGTTCTGCGCGTTTTTCGATGCGGGCCGTTGTTTCCTGTGTGTCCATAAATTGCGCAAAGATCACGATCAACAACAGGTCGAGCAGAGGAGTTAATTGAAATGTCAATCGACGTCGGCTGATCATGGCGCGGCTTCACCTCCGTTGGCAAAAGTAAGTTCGCGCTTGGCCCGGACGACCGTGTCACGGACATGCCGTCGATTTTCAACCAGTCCCAGAAACGATGTTTCCAGGATACTGTTGAGAAACATCAATAGAATCGCAGCAGCCAGACCGGCAAATGTGGACCAGATCGCGTCGCCGAAATGACTGACGATAGCGTTGATGGCGCTGGATGTTTCCGAAGCGGCATTGAGCTGCAGTGCGGCACCCATCGCCAGAATGGTCCCCAAGACTCCTGCCAGGGGATAAGCTTCGATCATGGTGCGGCAGATGTTGTAGCAGGTCTCGAAAAAATGCGAGCTGAGATAACGGCGTTTTTCATCCAGAATATGCACGCGTTCAGAGAGTATCTTCCGGTCTTGTGGATTGGCATTGGGGTCGAGTGTTTCATTGACATCGGCCAGAAATGCTTCAATCTGATCAGAGAGATGGCCAGTAGAATCGAGGAGGCTGCGATGTTTTAAGCCGCGTGTGAAATCATCCAGCGAAGAAGCAATCCTTCTCAAATCGCGACGTGACCAGACCCAGAGCACAAAGAAAAAAAACAGATGCGCCCCACACGCTAATGTGATCAGAAATGTGGAGAGTCCTGACAACTGGCTTAAATACTGCGACATCGATTGCTTCCAGGTTAGTAAACAGTGATTGCACGAAAATGCTCGTTCGTTAAGATCTTAAACGCTCAACAGGATAAAACAAGCTTGAAAATCTCCGATCGTCTGAACGGCTCTCAAGCCAGAGTTGATTAAATCAATCGTATATTTCGTCTGATTCCTTACGATAAAGAACCACGATTGGTTAGTTAGTGCAATCACAACGAATATAACGAAAAAGGATGCAAGGCTCCCTGAAGCCTTGCATCCTTGATCTTTTTGAATCAGTGTCGTGAAACATCACGCGCCATATTTCTCGAGACGTCCTGCATGTGCCATCGCCATCGACATCAGATACTTGGCTTCAAACTGACCTAATCCCCCTTGAATGCATTCTGTCTCACCAAAATTCTGACATGCATCGAACCGGGCATTTTCAGCCGACAGTAAAACAGGCACGGGATGCCAGCTATGCGCTTTCATTTTGGCAGGCGTGCTATGGTCACCAGTCACGATCAACACATCAGGATTGAGTGCCGTGATACGGGGAATGCAACTGTCGACTTCTTCCGTTTTGGCAACCTTCGCGTCAAAGTTACCATCTTCGCCTGTCGAATCTGTGTACTTATAATGCACAAAGAAGAAATCATAATCATCCCAGACTTTTTCAAGACAGTCCATCTGCGATTCCAGAGTCTGTCCGGCATCTTTCACATCCATGCTGACCAGACGCGCCAGTCCACGGTACATCGGGTAAACGGCAATCGCTGCGGCTCTCGTGCCATAGACTTCTTCGAACGTTGGAATTTCCGGCATCTTGGCAATACCACGCATGGTTAATAAGTTCGCTGGTTGATCGTCTTTCAAAATGACGGCTGCCTGCTTCAGAAACTCTTTGCAGATTTCGGCTGTCTTTTGAGACGCTTCATTTTCACCAACGGGTTCCAGAGGAGGCACTCCGGTTTTCTGCGGATCGGTATCATTAATATTTCCGCCTAATCCTTTACCACGAATCACAATCACCAGTCGATATTCTTTGACGTGTCGCACGAAAACTTCGACGCCTGGAATTTCGATCGTGTCGAGTTTTTTACAGAGTGCTTCACCAATCTCACTGGCGATGCGGCCGGCGCGACGGTCTGTAATCTTTCCCTCATCATCCAGAGTGCAATAGTTGCCGCGAATGGCGACGTCATCGGGGCCCAGTTCGAAATCGATTCCCAATGCTTCCAGCACGCCACGCCCGATATTAAATTCCAGTGGGTCATAGCCAAACAACCCGAGGTGGCCTGGACCACTGCCGGGAGTAATTCCGGGAAGTACAGGAATACTGCGTCCCAATGTCCCTTTTTTGGCGAGTGCATCCAGGTTGGGTGTGTTGGCTGTCTCCAGTTCGGTTTTACCACCTGGTTCCAAAGGTAGACCTCCCAGTCCATCAGAAACCAGTAGAACAATTTTAGAATCATTCTTCTTTTGCAGCTTTTTCATTAACGAGTGAAGGTCTGGCATCGAAATCTATTCACCTTATGCTTTAACGTTTTTTAACTGAATTGTTCGATTAACGGTTTACGAACAGGCTCGAAATTATTGCGTTCTAAGATACCGCAATTCCGCCACATTGTTAAGCAGCACGACGCTACATTCAAGGCTCGGGAGTTAATTGGGGTTCGTTCTTCGCAAAACTGGATGAATCAACCATTTTTTGAAAAAACTGCAGGCTCTCTTTCGCCATCAATTCCGCGCTATAGAACTGACGAACACGTTCATAACCCTGCTGCGCGAGTTTCAAACGATAGTCTCGGTCCTGATAAAGTCGTTCCCACGCATCAGCCAATGCTTGTGGATCTCCGGGGGGAACCAGCAGGCCTCCCTCAGTCTTTTCAATCAGTTCGGGAAACGCCCCATGTGCCGGCTGGACCACGGGCACACCATTGGCCATCGCTTCCAGTACAAACAGACCTTTGGGTTCGTGATAGTCTGTGGGAACAGAAAGCACAGACAGGCTTTTGTAGAAGGCAACTTTTTCTGAACGAGAGTCGGGGCTGCCCCAGTACTTGTAAGAATCATTGAGCGCGGTCAGATTTTTTGTGGTTTCGTGGAAGTAGTCTTCGTTTTCTTTGCCTAGAAATCCTCCCACAGCAAGTCGGCTTTCAGGGTGCGCTTGATGAAAGATCTCGAATGCCTGCACAACATTGTGCAGCCCCTTTTCCTTACAAATCCGTGCAAAGAATCCTATGGTAAAAGGTTCATCCGCATTCTCATTCGGCGTTCCGTCGTGACCTTCGAGATCGATGCCTAACAACACCTTCTGAAAATGATCGACGGGTACATCCAGATAGTCCGCTATGAAGTCGCGATAATAATCGCTGTGGACCAGCACTCCATCCAGTTGTTGTATGTTCTGGCGAATCAGTTCCAGCGCAAGCAGGCGATAGGGTGCGCCCAATTCTTCCAGAAAAACATCATCTCCCTGCAAAACACAAAACAGGGGGCCAGAATAATATTCCTTGATTTTATTTATGGTACCAGACAGTAGTGCGTTACTGAGACAAACGACATCCGGTTTCAGTTGTTCTCCCACGTATTGAGCCAGTTCCTCAATTTCCATGAGTTCCGGTCCCTGTTCTCCTTCCAGCAGGGTCACCGTCAGGGCTCCCAGTTCATGGGCATCGTTGCTGACACCAAACTTTGTCGCCAGATTAATAATCCAGGGAGTATCCAGCCAGTGTTTGAAAAAACGGGGTATCCGGCGCCAGAGTCGAGAACGATAATTCAGATAGATATTAATCCCTCCCAGAAAAACCTGAGAGCCTGCCATATTCTGTTCATCGACGCGGATGGGAGTATATGTTGGAATCAGAGTGGCTTCTGCCCCCTGATTGATTATTGCTTTCGTCCAGGTATTATCGTGCATGCAGGCGCCACAGAACATCCCCGCCCCTCCCGAGGTAATGATGGCGATATGCAATTTTTTGTTTGGCGGTTCTGACATAATGGTTGCCTGAGTGTCGCTGTCGGAGAGATTAATTCTGATCTAAATACATCGGTGCAATTTGTTCCACAAAACGTTTTAACAAGGCAGTGGTTTCGGGGGTATCATGAATCGTATGACGAAACTCTTCCAGAGTCAGCCCGGCAATTTTGTGGACATACTCCGGATAGGAGGTTAATCGCCCGAGAAACGAATCATGATCCAGTTCGGGATGAAACTGCGTGCAATAAATGGGGCGGTCCAGAAAGCGATATGCCTGATTTTCTACTCGATCTGTGGAAGCCAGCAATTCTGTTCGCGGTGGTAATTCGACTACTGTATCCTCATGTCCCATCAGTCCTTGCAGAACTGGTCCCGATGGTCCAAAAACAGGATCGGCGCGTCCTTCCGATGTGAGTGTGACGTGGTGGACTCCCAGTTCCGCGCGGTTCAAATCATGAATGACCCGTCCCCCCATCGCCCGTGCCATTGCCTGAAATCCCCAGCAGGAAGCAAACGTTGGTTTACGGCTGTCATGCACAACTCGTAAACTTTCCAGAGCGACTTCCAGCCAGCGTCCCTCACCTGCGGCGGAATAGTGACCACTGCCACCGATCAGTATCATATCGATGTCCGCAAGATCGAATTCCAGGAGTGGTGCTTTCAGAAGATCAAACACAGAAATCTGGCTCACATTGGCAGCCAGCGCTTTGGCAAAACAGTTCACTTCCTGACCCCGCATGGGATCGTCAGAATTTCGAACTTGTAACAATAAATAACGTACTTGTTGAAACATTAAAAACCGTTCATTTCCTTACGAAATCGAATGAGAAAAAGAAACCTCACTCTTCTTCACTGATACGCAGTGTTCACAAAGTCAGTGCCGAATACGACACGGCTTTCGAATACCAACATACATGATGCTTCTTTTATATTACAAATCCACTCTCACAATTGTAGTCCCGCTTACAGGAATATGAAGTTTAGAGATATGTGAAACAGTTCACTATTTCCACAAACTAAACTTCGCTGTTTCCTGAAACGCAATTTTCATCAAGATTTCATTTCCCCTTTAAGTTTGCCTTGACAAAGGACGCTGATAGAAAGATTATAAATGTATAAAGAGATTGTTATTATCTCATGTATCAACTCCCGAGAGGATTATCTGGTTTCCTTTTTTTACACCTCTTCGATACATGATTATTTGCGCCAGTCAACTCGTCTTGACTGGCGTTTTTTTTATGCCTGATTTTCACTCGAATCAACATTTCTGTTTACTGGACTTCTCCTGTCCTGAGTAAAAGGAAACCGATGGCAACGGTAAAATGATTCCACTCTGAGTCTGAATAATCTTTTTCGAATTTCATATTTTTTCCGTGATGATTGTGACAGACTTACGCCTGTCTAATAGTGTGGTCGTTCTTGAGCCTTTTACATCTGGCTATTGATGCACCTTGAATCCAGATCATTCTTCATCCAAAGGGAGCCCTGTTATGCGTCGCGCGATTATTCTTACTGCTATTATTAGTACGTTTCTGTTATCAGCGCAGTGGGTGTCTGCGGCTCCGCTGGCGGAAGAGTACCTGGCTTCCGGTAAACTTTCAGACGGAGTAACGGCACTTCAGGCGCAACTAAAAAAGGCACCCGACGATGACCAGGCCCGCTTTGGCCTGGGTGTGGTTCAGTTTTTTCATTCGTTCGAACATTTAGGAGGCAGTCTGTACAAGTACGGTTTACGGACGGAAGGTGCTTTCGGAGGTATGCCGCCCGAGATTCGTAAAATTCTCCCGCAGAACCCGAAACCGGAAACGATTTCTTATGCCGACGTGCGGCAGATGCTGCAAACCTGGATCAACGATCTCAATTCTGCTGAGAAAACGCTATCCGCTGTCAAAGATCCAAAGGTAATGCTGCCATTGCACGTGGCAAAGATCAAAATCGATCTGACAGGCACCGGAAAACCGATTGATGCCGCATACCTCATGGGCAATATGAATACTCCACGTGGTCAGGAGGTCGTCAACAATTTTGTGATTGGCTTTGATCGCGGCGATGCCGACTGGTTGGCGGGATACTGTAATTTTCTGGCGGCCTGGGGAGAAATCATGCTGGCTGTGGACGGAGAGGAAATGTTTAATTGCACGGCACACCTGTTTTTTGAAAAAGTCGACACACCTTACCCGTTTCTGCTGGAAGGACCTCGCAACTTTAACGACGTGATGCGATTAAACAGACCTTTGATCTCGGACATTCTCGCGTTTATCCACCTCTGGCGATTTGAAATGAAAGAGCCAGCTCGCATGAAGGCGGCTCTAGCCCATCTGGAAGACATGCAGCTGCATGCCAAATCGATGTGGAAATATTACCTCGCAGAAACCGATGATAAAAATGAATGGATTCCCAACCCGAAGCAAACGGGTGTGATGCAAATTAAAGTCACTCAGGAAATGCTCGACACATGGTTGGCTGTCCTGGATGAAACTGGTCTGGTACTTCAGGGAAAAAAGCTGATCCCCTTCTGGCGCGGAAAACCGGGCAAGCAGGGTGTCAATTTACGACGCGTGTTTACTGAGCCACGTATCATCGACCCATTCCTGTGGGTTCAGGGAACGGCGGCCGCCCCGTATCTGGAAGAAGGCCCGATCACCGACTTCGCTTCCCCTGAAATGTTAGGTCGCATCAACGGGACATTTGGTGGCGGCCCCAACTTTTTCTCGATGGCATTCTGGTTTAATTAGGATACGATAACGGTGTTGGAATTGTCGTTTTCGAAGGGTCCTCATAATTTTGCCAAACAAAGTCTCTTACCTGGAGAACATAAAAATGCAGCCACAACCGATGATTGCAGTCAATGATGTTCCTGGTAGCAGTTTATGGTATCAGCAACTACTCAACTGCCGCAGTGGTCATGGTGGTGATGAATACGAGCGACTGATCGGTGCAGCCGATGAATTAATTATGCAACTACACCACTGGGCCGCCCACGAACATCCACATATGGGCGATCGCGAGTTGCCTAAAGGGAACGGCGTTTTACTCTGGTATTGCATCGATGATTTTGATGCCGCGGTTTCCCGGGCACAAGCAATGTCCGCAGAGATCCTGGAAGGACCGATGGTCAATCCAAACGCCAACCACCGAGAAATTTGGATTCGAGATCCCGATGGCTATGTCGTGGTTCTAGCAAGCGCGCCAGGTTGATTTAAGTCTGGTTCTCTGCCGTTGCATTGTCAAGACAGCTGTCAAACAGTCGGGTCAACTCCGCGGCATCAATGTCTGAACCGATGGCGACAATGCGAGTGCGTGGCGTGCGTGTGCCCCAGTCGTCGAGTTCCGTCAATTCAGTACGACGACCTACCGCTTGCAAAGCGTGTCGTTTCGCGGGAGTATCGGCGCAGTATACAATGCCTTTGCATCGATAAACTGACGCCGGGAGTTTGCGTCGCACCATCGCTCGTAATGCTTCGAGAGAAAATGGCTGATCGGTTTGATAACTCCAGGTTTCGAACATCTGGCTGGCGGTATCGTGATTAGCCTGATCACCGGTGGTGTTGAGGCTTTGCTTTTGTGATTCCAGATGCACCGGATCAAAGCGACCGACGGCCAATAAGACTTCCAACGGTACTTCACACCGCACGGCATTCACAATGCGAATCCGATTCAGATGCTGGCCGATCCATTCGCCGATGACTTCAATATGATCGGGGCCGACCAGATCGACCTTGTTCAGAATCACCATGTCGGCAAAGCCGATCTGACGCAGTTTAAGGGCAGACAGATCGTCATTGTCGGCGTGCGTAAAAATGGCCTCTGCATCCACAAGACATGTAATGCTGTCGAGACGCAACAGTTTTTCGTACCGCGCATTGAGGAAGGTCATCACAATCCCTTCCGGGTCAGCTACGCCACTCGCTTCCAGAATCACATAATCAATTACATCTTCTCGTGTCAGCAGCTGTTCAAGAGAATTCACAAGGTCATCACGAATTTCACAACAGACGCAACCATTGGTGAGATTGATCGTATTCTCTTCGAGACCTTCTACTAGCTCGGCATCTATGTTAATCGCACCGAAGTCATTGACGAGAACCCCCACCCGCAAACCATGGTCACCGTTGAGAATACGATTCAGCAAAGTGGTTTTGCCTGCTCCTAGAAAACCAGTTAATAAAGTGACGGGTACAGGGTCGCGCCCCGGGATTACCAGAGGTTCGGTACGTGGCGCGGGTGCGAGGATCGGAACAGGATCTTCAGTCATGATACTTCAGCTCTGTTGATTAGAATAAGGAACACGCCACCGATATCCGGCGACGTGTTCGTAGTATGAGATTTTTGAATCTACTTCTCGTTATCATCGTCGACTTTGATACCGCGGGCTTCCAGCATTTCCCGCGGATTGAGCGTGACGCCGGGCCATTTCTGAACCGGTTTGCGATAGGCGTCGGGCGGATAATATTTTTTTGGGTCAATCTCCAGGTCACGTACAAACTGTTCCTGCTGAACTTCGCGCGGCATTGTAGGTGTAGGAAGTTTGATCTCCGCAGGCAGCTTTTCGCCCGGCTTAAGAAACCAGCGCGGGTCCATGGAAGCGGGAGCCGCTCCATCGGGCATCACTGCTTCACGCGACCAGATGGCATCTTTTGTGACATTGATAACCTGCACATCGGGGCCACCGAACATAAACAGGCCATCCCAGTTGGATCGAACTTCCGCAGTCGATTCGGCTTCGAGTGCCGCACCGGCAAATTCATAGTGACAGATTGCAGCCATGCGAGGCTGTACCTGCTTAAACAGATACCCGGCAGCGTAATACATGGTGTGAAAGATATCGATGGTGTACTCCCAGAGTTCCGCGGGTGCTCCGAGTTTCATCGAAGACAGTGAAGGTACGTCGATTGTTCCTTCCGAAACAAAAACATCAGCGCCCTTACCATATTTGGCCGACAGTTCATCAGGACGGCCATCGCCGGTCCAGACGAAGGACAAACCGGCGTCTTCCCAATCCAGACGATAAGCGGAGGCGCCATCTTTCACGTGGGACCGCGGCCAGTGTCGAACTACCACACCATCTTTGTTGTAGCAGATTCCGTTTTCTTTTTTCCAGTCAAATTCCGTAACTTCGATTTCCATGCCATCGCCGATGGGGCAGGCATTGAAGTTTTCTTCGTGCCAGCGGTTCATCTCTTTCATATGTTTGATCATATGCTTCATGCCCAATTCAGGCGTTCTTCCTGAGGGACCATAAACGCGTAAGGGAGTGAATCCACCAGAGAAAGCGCGGAAGGGGTACATATAAGGCAAGTCGGCATAATGGTCTGCATGTAGATGGCTGATAAAAATGTCGTTGATCAGTGGAGCGGGCACCTGCATGGCAATCGCGTTTGAGATGCTGCCGTTTCCTAAATCGAAGAAGAAACGGCGGGGTTGGGACTCTCCGTTACCTAGTTCCACTAGAATGGATGTCCCTGACTGCAAGCGTGTGGGTGGCCAGGGTGTGCTGCCCAGGAATGAAATCCGCATTTCATTTTTCGGTAGAATTTCCGTCCCCGGCATAAAGACGTTGCGGTTTTTAATCGCCGGCCAGGGTTTATAATAATCAGGCAGGCTAATGCCACCGCCGGGACGGGCACCATATGGATTTTTCACTTCGCAATCATCATCTGCAGCGGAGGCCACACCGGAAACAGAGGCAGCAAGACCAGCGCCAACCGCCGCCGCACTCCCTTTCAGAAAATCGCGCCGACCTTGACCGTTTCCTGATTGATCGTTTTGTATTTTGTTGTCTTTATTCAAGACTAACTCCTCAATGTCAAAATGATAATTAAATTAGTGTAAATGAGGACCAAATAATCAGAGAAATCATTGACCTGTTTTGCAGAAATGCGACGTGACCTTCTCGTTTTTTTAGAACACGCGAATATTGTATCGAAACAGCAATCTCAAAGCGAATGTATTCAATGTGAATTTCTGTTGTATCCATTTACATGTCATATCACCGAGCTTTTATCGGATGGCTGAAACTATGATTTAATAAAAACCGAATTTATGTTGAAGATTTGTTATCAGGGAAGTATTTTATGAGATCGCATGCCAAACAGGACGCAGGACTGGTCTAGCATTTTTTGACAAAGCTAACAATCAATAAAAAATTTCTGCAGAGAATGAAAGCTCGACTGAATGATCCGCATCAATTACAAAGTTTTTTTGAAGTGTTATCCCGGGGAGGTCCTGTTCTGGGCTGTCGGTGTGATTGTGGGTATTGTTTTATTACCAACTTATCTAAAAGCAGGTGGGATCGTAATTGGAATTTCTATCGGGTCATGCATAGTCGGTCTTATGAGTTGGAAAGGCCATTTTGCAAATGGCGCTCCTGCCTGCTGTTGTGGTGAACCCTAAAAAAAATCTGATTGCTGTCGTGGCAGATTTTAATAATCAGGGAGGCCGTCCGTACCCTGTCGTCAAGATCGTCAAAAGACCATTACGTAATGCAACAGGGGCTCCGTTTAAAAAAGCAACTCGTCTGGCAACGGTTGCCACATTTCACAACAAAAATATTGGAAACAACAAGCGCTGGACCGACATTAACCCTATCGTTGTCAACTGTGTTACAGCGAGTAAAAAGACTATCAAAAACGCAGTCGATGCCATTGATGAAGAAGAGTGGGGAATTCTGATGGATGCCCTGAAAAAAATGGACAAACCATTCAAAGCAGGAATTTTTCCTTTTGACCTGGAATAATTTCGGAACACGTTGACCGTTGAGCAACATATAAAAATAGAATCACTCTAGGATGAAATTAATCTATGACTACCGACTATGATCCCATCGCCGAGCAGTATCAACGATCCAAGCAGCAGCCCTGGCGGACATTTGTTGAATGTTTTACGTTGATGGAATTGATTGGTGATCCGCGCGGCCTGGCGGTTCTGGATGTTGCCTGTGGCGAAGGTTTTTATACACGGTTGATTCGTGAACGCGGCGCCGCGATAGTGACAGGGATCGATCTTTCTGAGGGCATGATCGATCTGGCGCGTCAACAGGAAGACCGGCATCAGTTGGGAATCGAGTACATTGTCGGCGATGCGCGCGAACTGGCGGGTGGTGACCAGTATGATTTGATCGTCGCTGCCTGGTTGCTCAATTACGCCTGCAGTCGCGAAGAATTACAGTCGATGTGCGATGGGATTGGTGCTGCCTTGAAACCGGGAGGCCGTTTTGTGACCGTGAATTGCAACCCCGCACAAACATTTCCGACCGCGCCCACATATCGAAAATATGGCTTTGAGACAACGGCTATCGGTGACTGGCGAGAGGGTGCGCCGATCAAATGGACGTTTCATCTGGAGGACGGTCCGTTTGACCTCGAAAACTATCATCTGAATGTCGCCAGCCATGAAGCGGCTTTTCAACAGGCGGGATTTCGCGAAGTGCGTTGGCATGCGCCCCAATTATCGCAGGAAGGTTTGCAGGCACACGATCAGGAGTTCTGGTCTAGTCTCCTGGATTCACCGCCGATGACATTTATTGAATGCGTGAAATAATTCACTCGAAAGAATGTCGCAATGACATCGCCTCAACCCTATACGCGAGCAGAAATCCAGTCCCTCAGCGATTCTCGTCCTGAACGGGGAATATTCTGTCCTCTTTGTGATAGCTACATTCCAGAATTTGAAGAACTTTCACAGCAGGAGGCTGAAGATCTATATAAACTCGATATAATCCCTCGCATCAAATTGGTGAGAAAAAAAACGGGCTGTAACCTCTTCTGGGCCAGACTCTGGGCTTTGCATCAAAATGGAGTTCACCCTCTTCCTTCAGAACAACCTTCCGCCCCTTGTCCGTTTTGTGGTATTCCTCTCCATCCGAATGCTGGACAATGTCTTTTATGTAAAATGAATTGGCACGATCCGCAAAATCCGATTTCACTCGGTGATTCGATCGCAGACCAGATTCTCAATGCTGCTCCTGGCTCCACGATATCAGTTTTTGGCCCGAGCGCTTATATTCTTGCTTTACAGTTTATTGAGCAAAGAAGGCCGAACGATAACCTTTCTATTGAATTAAAAAGATAACAGAAACACTCCTTTCTTTTCTAGAGAGTGGTCCGGTCCTCTTTGACTAATAAGATGAAACATCCTTCAACAGGCATTTCGATACGTGAGGCGAACAGCGCTGACGTTGCGGAGATGACTGCCGTCTTCGAAGCGGCCTTTTCACCATTGCGTTTAGTATATCGTCCGACCAAAGCAGCGCTGGCGCGTCAGGCCGATCATCCCCATAACGAAACCCGATTGGTCGCTGAGGTTGACGGGCAAATTGTTGCTACGGTTCAGTATGATCAACACGAAAAATATCTCCATATGATAGGACTAGCCGTCCACCCCGAGTTCCAACGGAGAGGTATTGCCGGCTGTTTGCTGGATTGTATCTGCGATCGTGCACTCGCCATTGGTAAACATGCCGTGATGTTAGACACGATAAGAGAAACGGGAAACGTACCGTTGTTTGAAAAGCTGGATTTTCGAGTTGTCAACGAAACAATCGCCGCATGGTGCACCAGCGAGAATCACCGGCAACTTCATGATGTAAAAATGGAACGATCTGTTGTAGAAACATGAATTGGATCAAACGAAGAAAACTAAAGTCTCTGGTTGATAAAACCAGTAAATCATCTTTGATGCGAGCATTGCCCTAACTTGTAGGTTCCTTTCAGATCGGATAGGCTGATAAGCCTCCCGTTTTTTGAACCTTTAAGGAATCAATTCAATGAGTGATCGAATTATAATGCGTACTGGCGAAAGTCTTGTTGCCGGTGGTCCGCCGTTTACTGCTGCGGAACCGGAAATCGTGATTGGCGAACTGGATGGCCCTGTGGGAACTGCGATTGCCACGCTGACGGGCGATCAAGCTGTCGGACACTCCAAAGTGTTCGCGATTCTGGACACGGACATTCAAGTGCGACCTGTGACGCTGATGGTCAGTAAGGTCACTGTGAAGAGTAGTGCCTACACCAACATTCTGATGGGAACCGTGCAGGCGGCGATTGCCAACGGTGTATTGGATGCCGTTCGTGCGGGTGACATTCCCAAAGAAAAAGCGAATGACCTGGGTATTATCTGTTCGGTCTGGCTGAATCCGGGAGCCGCGACTGATGAAAACCTGGATCATAAGGCTCTGTTCGAAATTCATCGCAAAGCGACTGCACAGGCAATCCACAAAGCGATGAACCACGAACCCACCATCGACTGGCTGCTCGAAAACCAGGAGAAGATCACGCATAAGTATTACCAGAGGGGCCTGGATGGAACCCTGTAATCACACGGATATAGCTGGTTAAGCAGTCTCGCTCATTCGCATTATTCGAAAGTCTGTGAACATGAACCGCACGTTTGCCTGTTCGTTTTGTTTCGTTCTGATGATCGCACAATGGGCCATTGCGGCTGATGCACCGGAGATTTCGCATGAGACTGTTCAAGTGCCGATGCGTGATGGCGTGATGCTGTCTACCGATATTTATCGCAAGCCCGAAGTCAAGCGGGCTCCCGTGGTATTGATGCGCACGCCTTACAACAAAGCGCGGGCGAAAAAAGTGGCAGAGCGATTTGCGGCTGCCGGCTTGATTGCGGTTGTGCAGGATTGCCGTGGGCGTTATGAGTCGGAAGGGGATTTCATTCCCTACAACAGTGAAGGGCAGGACGGTTTTGACGCCATCGAATGGCTGGGCAAACAACCCTGGTGCAACGGACGGATTGGGATGTGGGGCGCGTCCTATGTCGGTGCGACACAATGGCAGGCGGCAGTCGAAAAACCGCCGGGCCTGGTGACGATTGCCCCCACGGCGACGTGGAGTAGTTTCTATCGCAATTTATATCTCGGCGGCGCACTGCGAATTTCATTGATTACGCGCTGGGCGTCCGGACAAGCTGAAAAACCAGAGGGAGCAGAACTGACAACAGACTGGCGCGGTACATTATTGCATTTGCCACTGAGTGAAGTCGACGAGGAGATCGGCTGGTCGATTCCCTGGCTGGAAGGCATGCTGACTCATCCGCGACTGGATGGCTATTGGAAACGGCTGGAGCTGACCGACGAGATCGCGGATTTGAATCTGCCGATGCAGCACATCGTCGGTTATTATGATTTCTTCTCGCGCGAATCGGTGGGAAATTTCATGAGGATGCAGCAACAGGCGAGTGATCGGAAGACGCGTTCTCGCCAGCAACTCATCCTTGGCCCTTGGGATCACGGTTCGATTGGTCGCTCGAAAGTGGGGGACGTCGATTTTGGTGAGAACGCGGTCATTGATGCCGCGGGGGAGAATCTCAAATGGTTCAACCATGTTTTGAAAGCAGACGATTCTGCTATCCCTGCGGTTGAAGTGCCCGTGAAATATTTTTCGATGGGCGACAATCTCTGGCACGAAGATACCACCTGGCCGCCACAAGGTTTTAAAGCGACGTCCTTTTTTCTGCATTCCGCAGGCCATGCCAATACGGGTGCCGGCGATGGCGTGCTTGATCGGACACCGTCTACAACCAATGAAGCCGCAGACGCTTTTCAAGCGAACCCTGATGATCCCACGCCTGCCTGTCCGGTTACCGAAGCGCGGCCCTTGATCTCGGCGACCTGGGCTCCCGTGGATCAACGCCCCATTGAAAAGCGTGATGATGTGCTGGTTTACACTTCCGAAGTTTTCGCAAAGCCACTGACGTTTGCCGGCAATGCGAAAGCGAAGCTGTTTGTCTCTGCTGATACGCCTGATGCCGACTGGGTGGTCAAACTGATCGACGTCCACCCTGATGGCTTTTCCCAAAATCTCACGGTGGGAATTTTGCGAGGCAGTTTCCGTAATTCGGAATTGCATCCTACACCACTGGAACCCAACAAAGTCTATGAAATCACCGTCGACCTGGGACCCATTGCAGCACAGATTGGCAAAGGACACCGACTCCGCGTTGACATCTGCGGCGCTTATTTTCCCTTGTTCGACCGTAATCCGAATACGGCGGAAGGGCCCTTTGGAAAAAACTCAGCTGTGGCAACCGAAAAGGTCTATCACGATCAGATGCACCCGTCACGGATTATATTGCCGTGTAAGGAGTGAATGAAGTGAAGGAGAGAGATCAGTTCGAAGGAATCGGCACGACTTTAAGATTGATCTTTGACTCGTCGGCGATGCTCAAGACATCGCGACAGTATTCGTGACAGCTGATACATGTTGTCAAAGATTGAATGTAGGAGAAGGTGGCTCCGTCGAGGTTTTTTTCCTGCGCCATTTTTGCAAGTTTTTTTGTTTGCCTGCGCAGTTCTGTTCGGTGATGTGCATAGCCGGGATCGCTGTGCGAGGCCCATTCGGTGGCGTCACAAATGCGGCTCAAATCGTTAGCGCCGCGTAGAATTTGGGCAAAGTCTTTCGTAACGAGTCCATTGGTAATTTTCTGACTGCTGGCCAGCTTGGCAATCATCAAAGCTGCCTGCTGATCACTTTGATCGGTTTCCTTTTTGCTTTTTTCTGCTGAGGCGAAAACCGCTCCGGCGAGGAAGAGTACGCCAGTTATCATCAAAAACCATCGTTGCATCATACTCATTACAGATCCTCAGAAAGCGTGACAAGCAAACTCAAGTGCTGAGTGGCTTTGCCATTTGTGTAAATAAGAAGTCACCAGTTTCAGCGGGCCTCTTCTATTTTGCTTGATCAATACAATCGGCCTAATACAACGTATCGGCAATCGAGGATCGATTTCTGTAATCGATGAACATAATTGGCTCAAGAATTGACATCGATACGATCGGACAAAGTGTCTGGATTGTAGTTTTTACAAATGTTGTATTCAGCAAAACAGCCGTTACCTGTTCGGAAATTCCCTCGATAAGTTTCTGAGGGCGCTGCTGGCATCAACTCTTTCAAGTCAGGCTAAGAGCAACAACTCGCATGATTTTATGTGAGTCACGCGATTCGTACTATCATTTTTCACTCCAAAGTTTTATTTTGGATTTGGCAGCGTGCTTATCAAACGTACTGTAGCTGCCCGTTGAATGCGGACTGCTACAGTACCTCTCTTTAATTTCATTTAGTGATCCCTCATGACTGACTCTCCTTTTAAAGCGGCCCTGGCCCATGTGGCTCCTGTATTTCTTGATAAAAAAGCGACGGTCGACAAGGCCTGTTCGCTGATCCGAGAGGCTTCGAAACAGGGGGCACAGATTATTGTTTTTCCGGAAACCTATATTCCGGCATTTCCTGTCTGGTGTGCACTGCAGGCACCCATTCACAATCATGATCTGTTTTGCGAACTCGCCGCCAATTCGATAAAGATCGATGGCCCCGAATTAGCGATGATTGCAGATACGGCTCGCGAATGTGAGATTCTGGTTTCCATCGGGTTCAATGAAGGAACGACTGTCAGTAGCGGCTGTATCTGGAACGCCAACACGTTGATCGGCGATGATGGCAGTATTCTGTGTCATCACCGTAAGATTGTCCCCACGTTTTACGAAAAATTGATCTGGGCGCCCGGCGATGGCGCCGGCTTACAAGTCAGCGAGACGCGACTCGGCAGAGTGGGTATGCTGATCTGTGGAGAGAATACGAATCCGCTGGCGCGATTCACTTTGCTGGCACAAGGCGAGCAGATCCATCTTTCCGCGTATCCGCCCGTCTGGCCTTCACACGACCCCGCGACCAACGAAAACTACGATCTTAAAAACGCGATCCTGATTCGCGCGGGCGCACACTCTTTCGAAGGCAAACTGTTCAACCTGGTGGCAGCCGGCTTTCTGGATCAAACCGCGCGTGACCTTATGGCCAGCAGAGATAAAGAGGCAGGTCGGATTTTAGATAACAGCCCGCGTGGAATTTCCGTCGTCATCGGCCCGGATGGTGCTCCCGTCAGCGAGATCATGCAGGATGAAGAAGGAGTGCTGTATGCGGAAATCGATCTGTCCTGTTGTGTCGAGCCCAAGCAGTATCACGATCTGGTCGGCGGTTATAACCGGTTTGACATCTTTCAACTGACCGTTAATCGCGAGTCCCAGCGCCCAGTCAGCTTTCTACCCCATGACAAAACAACACATCACTCTGCGGGAGGTGACCCGGTAGAGTGAGACTGTGGAGCGCGAGACCAGATAGAAATTGCCAGACGCAGTAACAAAATAAAATTCTCATATTTTCGGATGGTGTTTCATGAATTCAATTCAACAGTTGATTGAGAACCCGAACTGGCAGCTTGATATCGAAGTTGACCCGAATACGGGTGGTGATGGACAGCGCGTGCGGGTTATCGGAGACACTAATTCGTTCCGGGCGTTCGCCGGCCTGTTGTCTGCCATGGCAGATACCGTTGATGACTCGGAGCATCCGTCGTCTGAAACCGGTTACCATCTGGCATTCAATCCCGATGAGATTCCCCAATTGACGCTGAAGAACGCATCGATCCTGACCTTAAATTGTTCACTCGCTGAGCGGTGAGCGAAGAATTGTATTTAGAAACATAGTTCCCGTCTATCTGTTTAGCAGGCCCACACCGATAAGACGAACCCAACGTGCTCGAGACGCTCATGTTTTGGTTCGTGAAACCTTATTCTCTTAACTGCTCTTTCAGGTAGGCCGGGTAGTTTACTTTGGCTGACCCCTGTGTCAGGCTGTCGCCGAAGCAGATTACTTTTTTGACATCGATTTTTTCTGCTGTCAACTTTTGGGCAACCAGTTTTGCGAGGAGTTGGTAACCTGCGGGAGTCAGATGGACTCCATCCTTGATGCCGGTGTTGGCGATGTTGCGCAGGATGCTGGATTTCTTTTGATCGGCGATCTTGTGTTGGATGAGATATTGATGGAAGTCGATTAACGGGATCTTTTTCTGTTTGGAAGTCTCCAGTAGAATCGTGCGGACTTCCTGCATGCGTTCGACGGGGGACTGGTCGGCAAACTTTTTGGGATCGTGGCGGTTGAACAACAGCTCGGGGATGCAGGGTGGTGGTGTTATCAATACTACTTTTGCGCCGCCTGCCTGAATCTTGTCGATGAGTGTGATGACGTTTTTTCTGTAATTTTCTGCTGTAATGAAGCCGCCCGAATTGAGTCGGTCGTTTGTTCCGACCATGAGTATTACAGCCGTGGGATGGTGGGCGAGTACATCTCGGTTGAGGCGTTTTAAGAGTTGGGAGCTCCGATTTCCGCCGACACCTGCGTTGATCACTTCCGCGGCAATGGTATTGACTGGTGATACGAACACACAGACGGTTAAGGAAATCAGAAAGGATTTGAACACGTTTTATTTCTTTTCTATAATTCAACAACGGCGGCTAGCGCCGTGCCGCTCAAATATTTAAGTCAGGATGTCTTTGGCTACGTTTCCGTGGACGTCGGTGAGTCGGTAGTCGCGGCCCTGGAAGCGGTAGGTGAGGCGTTCGTGATTGATGCCGAGACATTGCAGGATGGTGGCGTGGAAGTCGTGCACGTGCATCGGGTTCTCGACTACGTTGTAGCAATAGTCGTCTGTTTTTCCGTAGGTCATGCCGGGTTTGATGCCGCCACCTGCCATCCAGATCGAGAAACAACGGGGATGATGATCGCGGCCGAAGGCCTGCGGGTTGCCTTGTGAATAGACGGTGCGTCCGAATTCGCCGCCCCAGATGACGAGTGTTTCGTCGAGCATACCGCGCTGTTTGAGATCTGCGATGAGGGCCGCTGAGCCTTGATCGGTTTGCTTGGCCAGCGTGGGTAAATTCTTTTGCACATTGCTGTGATGATCCCAGCCACGATGAAAGACCTGAATGAATCGCACGCCGCGTTCGGCCAGTCTGCGGGCAAGCAGACAGTTGGCGGCGTGTGAGCCGGGTTCTTTGACATCATCTCCATACATCTTTAATGTACTTTCCGATTCCGTGGAAATGTCGGCCAGTTCCGGCACCGAAGTCTGCATGCGGTATGCCATTTCATATTGGGCGATGCGTGCGGTGATTTCCGGATCGCCAATTTCCTGTTCCCGGATTTGATTGAGTTTCGCCAGACGGTCGAGCATGACTCTTCGATTGGCGTCGCTGCCACCTGCTGGATCGCTGAGGTACAAAACCGGGTCTCCCTGGCTGCGAAATTTGACGCCCTGATACTTCGAAGATAAAAAGCCGCTGCCCCATAATCGATCGTAGAGTGGCTGGGCCTGATTGAACGAATTTTTACTGAGCAGCACAACAAATGAGGGCAGGTTTTCGGTCTCGCTTCCCAGCCCGTAGCTCAGCCAGGCTCCGATGCTGGGGCGACCCGGTTGCTGATGTCCGGATTGAAAAAAGGTGATCGCGGGGTCGTGGTTGATGGCTTCGGTATGCACGGAATTGATTACACATATGTCATCTGCAACCGTCTGCATATGCGGCAGGAGATCGCTGAGCCACGTTCCCGATTTCCCACATTGTCTGAATTTCCACGGCGATTTGACAATGGGAAATTTTTTCTGACCGGCGGTCATCCCTGTCAGTCGCTGTCCATTGCGGATGCTGTCGGGCAACTCGGTCATGTGCAGTTTTTCGAGTGAAGGCTTGTGGTCGAGCAAGTCCACTTGAGAGGGAGCACCGGATTGGAGGAGATAGATGACACGTTTTGCTTTGGGAGCGAAGTGAGGAATGTCTGCCAATCCGCCGACGCGGGGGGTGGCGCCTGATTTCTCTTTGGCGAAAAGATTCCCGTTGAGCAGCGAGGCGAGGGCTATCGTGCCGATACCTGTCGTCGAACGGCCGAAGAACTGGCGTCGGTTTTCGAGCATTTGCAAATCAGATAAGGGGTGAGGCATGGTTTTTATCCCTTGGTAATCGCTTCGTCGAGGTTGAGAAATAGACGCGTCAGGCTGGTGAAAGCAGCCCATTGTGCGTGATTTAATTTCGGATTCAATGGTGAATCTCCCACCTGAAGCAGTTTCAGTGCGGCACTTTTATCACTGTTAAAATAGTTTAATTCCGATTGATACGCCTGACGAAAGACAGCGAGTTCTTCATCGCTGGGCATGCGTGCGGTGACGAGACGAAATCCATATGTGATTTTATCATCAGTCGTGTCGCCTCCCACTATCAACATGCGTTCTGCCAGTTTGCGAGCCGCTTCGACAAATTGTGGACCGTTCAGCAAGAGCAGTGCCTGTAGTGGTGTGTTGGTGCGTGAGCGCCTGATGGTGCAGAACTCGCGTTCGGGTGCATCGAGTGTTTTCAACATAGGAGAGGGGACCGTTCGCTTCCAGAAAGTATACATGCTGCGTCGATAGAGATCGTCTCCCTTTCCACGTGCGTATTCTTTGGAGTAACTGGGCCGGTTATTCAATTCGAGCCAGAGTCCCTTTGGTTGATAGGGATAGACGCTTTTCCCACCCAGCTGTTGCACCAGCAAGCCACTGGTGGCGAGGATGGCGTCCCGAATTTCCTCGGCATCCAGTCGCATGCGTGGTCCGCGGGCGAGCAGTCGATTTTCGGGATCGTCTTGATAAGCGTTGGCCCCGACATGCGATGTCTGTCGATAGGTGGCGGAAGTTAGAATCAATCGCTGCATCTGTTTGACATCCCAGCCGCTGCGAATGAATTCCAAAGCGAGCCAGTCGAGTAGTTCGGGATGGCTGGGCAGTTCGCCTTGAATGCCGAAGTCTTCTGACGTTTTCACCAGACCCAAGCCGAAGATGCGTTGCCAGTATCGATTGACGGCCACTCGCGCGGTGAGTGGATGACGTGGATCCACCAGCCAGTTCGCAAAACCGAGTCTATTTTTGGGTACGGTTTTCGCCATTGCGGGAAAGATTGAAGGAACGTCCGCAGACACCTGATCGCGGGGTTCATTGTATTGCCCACGTTCGAGCAGAAACGTGGCCCGTGGTTTTGCCAGGTCCTGCATGATCATGGTTGCGGGAACAGCGGCCTGTATTTGCTTTTCTATCGCGGCGATGCGTTGCTTTAACGCCTGTTGCGGGTTGTGATGTGCGAGGAAATAGTCGCGGAGTTGTTTTTGTTCGCCTTTCGTTCGCTGATTTTGTATTTTGCCGGCGATTTGTCGAATGTTGGATGGAATTCCCTGTAGTTTGATC
Organism: Planctomycetota bacterium; assembly: GCA_022600195.1. Classification (GTDB taxonomy): domain Bacteria; phylum Planctomycetota; class Planctomycetia; order Planctomycetales; family Planctomycetaceae; genus Gimesia. Next base: position 4,809 of record JAHZKX010000082.1, on the reverse strand, counting down.
GTGGAGGGGGCATCTCTGGTAATCGAAAGTCGGGGGCGACCTACGCCGTGCGTTGCGAAACCTGCTTCATGACGCAGACGAAACTGCAGCTCGGTCCCTTGCTCGAAACCGAAGGGTGATTCCGCAATGAAGACCGCGGTCGCGGGAAGTTTGCGGGTGGGGCCATCAACGGCCCAGCCGTTATTGCCCGTTGCGTTGCCATCGATGGCTTTGTCGACTTCGTAGCCTTTTTGCGAATAGTCGGCGATGGCTTTTTTGAATTTGACTGTTTTTTTCTGGGAGGGATCTGCGAGCGAAACCGCCGTCAGTTCGAATTCGCTCAAGACGAAATTGGAATTACTGTGCCGACCGGGACCGCCGCCGGGCAGTGATTTATGGGTGAGGGCTTCCAACCGGACTGCGGTGATTTTTTTAACATCGGATTGGGCCGTGATATCGTAAACATCGTGTCGCGGATTGGCCCCGTTTGCGAGAACCGAATGATCGGGCAGTTTTTTGAGTGTTGTTCCGCCAGAAGATTTCATCGTAGTCGGCTCTACGACCAACCAGCCGCTCTCTGGTTGTGCCGTAATGCGCTTTGCCCACTGATTGAGGAATGGGTCGACGTCGACTGATTTTTTCAATTCCAGTTTCAGCCGCGCGAGTTCCGATTTGTTTTTTTGCACCGAGATTGATGCCAGAGGTGAAGGGATGCGCGCTGAAGGGGTAAACCCCCGCATGCCTTTTTCGGGCACCTGATTGAAAAACGCATAGAGCTGGTAAAATTCTTTTTGCGAAATGGGATCGAATTTATGTTCGTGACAGCGTGCGCAGCCGATGGTTAATGCGAGCCAGACTTCACCGGTGGTTACGAGGCGATCCATGACATATTCGGTACGATATTCTTCATCAATGATTCCGCCTTCGATGGTGATGCCGTGATTTCGGTTGAAGCCGGTTGCCAGTTTTTGCTGGTCCGTTGCTTTTGGCAGAAGATCGCCGGCCAGTTGTTCGATGGTAAATTCATTGAAGGGTTTATTCTTGTTGTACGCGTTGATGACCCAGTCGCGCCAGATCCATTGTTCACGTTCGGTATCGTATTGATAGCCGTTAGTGTCTGCATAGCGGGCGAGATCTAGCCAGTGCCGGGCCATGTGTTCGCCATACGCGGGGGAGGCAAGATAATGGTTAACCATCTCTTCGTAAGCTTTGGGATTTTGATCGACGACAAACTCGAATATTTCTTCCAGCGTTGGTGGCAGGCCTGTCAGATCAAAGGCGACGCGGCGAATGAGTGTTTCACGAGTCGCTTCGCGGGCGGGTTTCTTTCCGTCACGTTCCAGTCTTTCCAGTACAAAATGGTCAATGTTATTTTTGGGCCAGCGTCTATTTTTCGGCTGGGGAATTTTCGGTTGCTTCGGTGCTACGAACGCCCAGTGCTGCTGGAATCCGGCTCCCTGTTTGATCCATGCTTTGAGAATTGCAATCTGACTTGCATTGAGGGGTTTATGCCCCTCGGCGGGAGGCATACGTTCGTCTGGATCATTCGTTGTGATGCGTCGAATGAGTTCGCTGGCCTGTACATCGCCGGGGGTGATCGCTGATTTTCCCGAGTCGGCTTTTCCGGTCGCTGAATCGCGCTGATCCAGACGGAGACCGGCTTCACGTGTAGCGGCATCTGGTCCATGGCAGACATAACAGTGGTTGGAAAGAATCGGCAGCACATGGCGGTTGAACTCGATTTTATCGTCCGCCAGGGCAAGACAGGGAAAGAGCAGAGTTGGTAGCGTTATCAGAATTCTTTTGGTGGTATTCAACACAGACAGACTCCAGGTAGCGCTCGGTTAGCCGCAGTTGATTTGACCTCATATAAACGATGAATTTATTATAACAGTGAATTCAGGCAACCGGTAGTAATAGAATCGCCTTCGAATAAATGAAGTGTGACAGCGTTTTTTCCTGTTTCTGAGTGGTTCGGTGATCAAATGAGTGAGCAAAGTGAACGCTCTCGGTTGCATTGTGTCCTAGGGTGCTGCAAAATGAATGGGCGTCTGCCTGATGAAGGGTCTGAGCGACTGAGTCATTTTATTATGAACTTTGGAGATACTGTTTCATGCGTGAAAAAATTGTGGGTTCCATTTTGATTTGTCTGTTTATGCTCAACATGGGTCTGGTGGCTGATGCTGCCGAAGCGCATGAGGACCGGTGTGTGATTCTGGTGAGCGTGGACGGGTTGGCCAATTTTTATCTGGATGATCCTCTGGCCGACATGCCCTACTTGAAGTCACTGGCGAAAAACGGAGCCCGTGCGGATGGTCTGGTCTGTTCGTTCCCGACTGTCACGTGGCCCAATCATACTACTCTGGTTACCGGCACAACTCCCGCGAAACATGGCGTGATCGGTAATAACTATCTGGATCGTAAGAGTGCTACATCGGTGGCGTTCATTCCTGACCCGTTGTTTGATAAAGATCAGATTCTCAAAGTGCCCACCGTTTATGATGTGGCCCATAATGCCGGGTTGGTTACCGCGGGAATCATCTGGCCGGCGACACGGAATGCCCGTACGCTGGACTGGACTGTGCCGGACATGTTTGGCAAAGAGGCGTGGCCCAAGTATGGAACGAAGGTCTGGCTGGACGAATTGCGGAAAGCGGGATTGCCCGTTGATCTGCACGGCGACTGGACGCGTGAAAAAGGTGGCGGTGTGAAACGGGACTGGCTTTATTCCCGTATGGCACGGCACCTGTTCCAAAATCATCCGCCGAACCTGCTGATGATTCACCTCGTTGAAGTCGATCACATCGAACACCAGTACGGTCCCCGCAGTCCGCAGGCATACTGGTCGGTCAGTTATATTGATGACCGCCTGCGAGATATTGGCGAAGCAATCAAACTCTCGCCGCACGGCGACAAAACGACGCTGGTTGTTGCCAGCGATCATGGCTTCTATCCGATTACAAAAGATATTCGACCCAACGTGCTGCTGAAAAAAGCAGGGTTATTGTCGAAGGAGAAAAAGCAGGTTTATTGTCTGGCGCAAGGTGGTGCGAGCATGGTGTATATTCTGGATGTTGCCAACCGTGCGGAAACAATCAAGAAGTTGAAGAAACAATTCGCAGCCGTGGAGGGCGTTCAGGCTGTTCTTGATGCGGATGAATATACGAAGCTTGGTCAGCCGACTCCCGCGGAGGATTCCCGCGCTCCCGATTTGTGGCTGGCAGCAAAAACGGGATATTCATTCTCGAACAGTGATGGCGGCGATGATGTGGTGGCCCCACGCAAGACCAAAGGGGGCACGCACGGTTATCTGCCCGATGATCCGGACATGCTGGGCTCACTGGTGATCTCCGGCTATGGCATCAAGCCGGGTACCAAACTCCCCAAGACCCTTAGCCTCGACGTGGCTCCGACGATTGCCAAACTTTTGGGAGTGAAGCTGCCAACGGCACAGGGGAAAGCGTTGACCAAGGCGCTGGTGGAGGAATGAAGTTAGACCTGATTTAAAGTGGCTGACACTGTTTGATGGAATCGACTTTGGCGTCGAATTCGGGGAGATCCAAATCGATGGTCGCTCCTAATTGAGCGCCGTTGGATTTCATCCACTCCAAGGGGCGCAGGAACTGCATGTCGAGGCGTTTGCCGTTGCCCTTTTGCATTGTGAGATGCAACAGCCGCCAATCGCTGGGGATGATATCGGGCACGAAATCATCAACTTCGGATTTGATGGGATTTTTGCCTAACAGTCGTTCGCCGATGTTCACATCTTCAATGGCGGTGGTTTTATATTTGACCGGCGTATCAGTGACTTGCATTTTCGGTTCAACCTGAGTCACAGCGTTCGCATCGGTTTTATCGCCGCCAAAGCCAAAGACCAGAGCACCCAATAGGCAGAACATACTTAGCCAGGATAACGGACCCGTGAATCGGGACGATTTTATTTGTTCCGCCTGAGCGGGTTGGCGTCGATCGGTCATCGAAGTTCCTTTCTGTGTCGGAGTGTTAATCGGATTTGAAGCAGCAATCGTCGGCTGTTGCGGATTCATCAACAGAAGTGGTCCCTCGCTGAGTGCCGAAGGTGCTTGGTCCCGTAGCTTTACCAAGCAAGCGATCCTGTGGACGTCAACACGAATTCCCGATGCTCGACCCACTGATCAGTGCTGACTTTCAACAGCAGGAAATCACCATGGTTGTCGGCACTGTGAATCATGATCCATTCGACTCCAAAGCTTTCCTCAAAATGTAAAGATAATATGTCTTCGGCAATAAACCCTCTAGCATCCGCCCAATCTTCAACCGATTGCTTCGTCAATACGTTCTCGAATTTTACCGTCGCCTGTTGAATGTTCATAACTCCTTTCCAAAGTTACAATGTGCCTGTGTGCGTCATTTAGTTACCGTTACTGGTTTTCACTATCAATCCAGGGCAGGATGATTTTGGTTTCGTATTTGTTTCCGTGGTGTATGGTCTGGTTGGCACTTTTTAGTGTGGCGTCTGCGTTTTGATTTGCGGCGGTGTTGTGATTGCGGTCGTAATTTGGAAAATCGCTGCTGGTGATGTCGAGACGAATACGATGGCCGGGAAGGAACGCATTTGAAGTGGGGTTCATGCGGATTGTGTACTTCACCACTTCACCCTGTTTGAGCAGGCTGGGTTTGTCTAATCCGTTGCGATATCTGGCGCGTACCATACTGACCTTATCCCCGTGAATAGTACCAGTGATTATGAGAGAATCCATCCCGGGCGAAGCCCGGAAAGGATTTTTTAAGATGCCTCAGAAACGTTATGGTGTAGACCAGATTATCCCAATGTTGCGTCGTGCCGATGTT
>JAHZKX010000081.1 GCA_022600195.1 Planctomycetota bacterium | reverse complement strand
AAGAGAGCCGCCGAGGAGAGTCGAACTCCTGACCTACGCATTACGAATGCGTCGCTCTGCCAACTGAGCTACGGCGGCTTTGATTTCATCTCATACTCTATGATTCAACAATCAACCCGCAGGTTCACTCGATTGGAATCGGTTTGAGATGATTTAGAGCATCTCTGCTGAGATCTACTCTGTGATCTACTCTGGCGGTAGCATACCCCTTTTTTCTGTCTTTCGAAAGGATACTGTCCCCATTTCGTGTCCGAAAATCTGATTTCTCAAACGAATTTGACTACGGAAACAGAGATTAAAAAATGTGATCGACGGATGAAACTTGAGCCGTCGCTCCTCGTGCTCATTTATTCTGTTCAGGCCGGAGTCCTTAGAACAGTCCCCTTTTATGCTTGCTGAAAGGCCGGTATTTCGCCACAATCGAGAGATAACTTTTCCCACCCTGATATTCCAGCCGGAGACAACCCCATGCAAAAACTGGCAAAAGCCTGCCTGATGATTGTTTCAATTCTTGTCTGTTGCCCTGCCCTGTTTGCGGCAGTGCCACCTCTTGATTTCAAAGGGGTCACCGAACAGCATATCATGATCCCCATGCGTGATGGAGTCGAACTGTCTTCCTATGTTTATATTCCTGATGGGAAAGGTCCGTGGCCTGTCCTGATGGAACAGCGGTATGCCGGTCTCACTGCGAAAGGCACACGAATGTCTTTTGCAGAAATGGCGTCACACGGTTATGTGGTATGCGGCGTTAACTTCCGGGGTTCACAAAAATCGGAAGGCACCTGGGTTGGCTATCGGGATCTGCAATGGGGGGAAAAGCGGGACGGCTACGACGTGGTCGAGTGGTTGGCTAAGCAACCCTGGTCGAACGGAAAAATTGGCACTTTTGGTAGTTCGCAGGCAGGTTATGCTCAAAACTATCTGGCGATCACGCAGCCGCCACATCTGGTTTGTCAGTTTATGATTGATACCGGTTTGAGTTTGTATCATGAAGGTTATTTTATTGGTGGAGCAGCGAAACCTGAGAGGTTCAAAGGCATGGCTGCCGTCTGCCGTGTGCCTGCTCATAACGATGCCCTGATGAAAGAATGGTTTTCGCATCCTGATTATGATGACTACTGGAAGGCGGAAGATTGTACCCTCCATTTTGACAAGATGAATGTGCCCTGCTTTACCGTTGGTAGCTGGTATGACTATATGTGTGTCGGTTCTGTGCAGAGTTTTATCGGACGACAACACAAAGGTGGTCCGAATTCGCGCGGGAAACAGAAATTGTATGTAGGTCCCTGGTTACATGGTCGTTTTAATAAGGTCAACAAAGTCGGCGAGATGGTTTACCCTGACAACGCCAATTTTGACATGATGGCGGAGATGATTCGCTGGTTCGACCATCATCTCAAAGGCGTCGATAATGGAATCGACCGGGATCCTGACGTGCGTTATTATGCCATGGGGGCCGTCGGCGAGAATGGCGCTCCCGGAAATGAATGGCGTGCGGTGAAAGACTGGCCTTTGAAAACGACAGAGACTTCCTACTATCTACAACCGAAAGGAAAACTGTCACTGACGAAGCCTGTAGAGACAGGCTCTTTCAGCCAGATCATCGCCGACCCATTGAACCCGGCAAAGATTCTGGGACGCGGTTTTCCAGGAGCCCGCGATGCACGCGTGGTGGAACAGCAGGAAAATGTCCTGACGTTTTCGACAGGGCCTCTGGCTGAAGCAGTCGAGTGGACTGGCAATGTCAAAGCGGAACTGTTGGTCTCCTCTTCTGCAAAAGATTCGGATTTTATAGTACGCGTGACCGACGTTTACCCCGATGGTCGTTCGATTTTAATCATCGATATGATTCGACGTGGCCGTTATCGTGATGGATTTGAACAACAGAAATTCATGGAACCCGGCAAAGTTTACAAGGTGCCCTTTAACATAGGCTGGCTGAGTCAGGTGTTTAATAAGGGTCATGAAATTCGCGTCACGGTGACTTCTACTGGAGCTCCTTTTTACGAGCCTAATCCGAATACCGGAGAACCGATCACGATTGAATTTCCTGATAAAGTCGTCGTGGCAAAAAACAAAATTCATCACAGCCCGAAACATGCGTCGCGCATCCTGGCCCCAGTCAATCCTTAAAGGAAATACCACGAATAGAACAAGAACCACACAATGTAAATATTCAATCGATACGAGGAACATCATGCATCAAAATAGAACAGACCGCCGGCAGTTTTTAGCAGGAACCGTAGGCGCTGCAGTGGCTCTGGGTGTTGGTCAGTCAGCACAATCGGCAGACTCGAAACCCGGACAGGAATACTACGAACTGCGCACCTATCGAATTGCCGATGCAGATAAACAGAAGGTCGTCAGCAATTACCTGGAAAATGCATTACTGCCCGCTTTAAAACGTGTGGGCATTACCCGTGTGGGAGTCTTCAAAGAGACGGAAAGCAAAGGCGATCATTCTCTGTATGTTCTTATCCCTTACACATCGCTAGATCAATTTTCAAGTTTGAATGATGTACTGGAAAAGGACGCAGACTATCATAATGCGGCAGAAACCTATTTTTCACAACCGAATAAATCGCCTGCTTATAGCCGAATTGAGAGCCGACTGATGAAGGCTTTTCAGGGGATGCCTGTTTTGGAAACTCCGCAGGGTAAAGCCCCTCATTTGTTCGAATTGCGGACCTATGAGAGCTCTAATGAGAAGCTGGCCCGTTTGAAAGTGGACATGTTCAATCAGGGAGAAATTGACATCATGCGCGATGTCAAACTGGGACCAGTCTTTTTCGGCGAGATGTTAGTGGGGGATGACGTACCCAATTTGACCTATATGCTTTCTGCCCCGAACAAAAGCGCGCACGAAAAACATTGGGACGGTTTTCGAGCTCACCCCGAATGGGATCGCATGAAAAAAATGGCGAAATACAAGGGGACCGTCTCCAAAATCAGAAACTGGTATCTTGAACCTTTGTCCTACTCCGGAATTCAATAGTTCTGTCGGAAACAATCCAGGAGAAAGACTGGTCTTATAAACTAACTGGCAGGATTTGAGAATCTGACAGATTTATCGAACAAAGTCCAAAATTCTGTATGACTAACCGTGAGCACAGATAAGATAGATAATTTACTGTAAGTTGTTTGATTTTAACACGATATGACAATAATCTAAACTTGTTTTCAGTAACTCCATGTTAAAGGCTGACGGGAAGGGTATCTCGAATCTAAGAGGAAACTGGAATTATCCCTAAAGGATGTTAGATTCTGATCCTGATTCCGTCTATTCTAGTGCATGTGAGTTAGTCGAGTTTTGTTAATCTGGCTAAACTAAGCAGAGCCATTAACACTCTCCAATAGACTGAGATTACTCCTCTTCAAGCGTATTGGAATTTGCATGCCGAACAAGCAGGCCCATGAGTGGTCGGCCGAAATTGAGGCGGTATATTTACGAGAAGGTCGAGAAATTTGGGCGTTACTTTATGCTCAATGCTCTGATTCAGATCGTGCATATGACGCACTCCAGGAAGCGTTCGTACGTTTACAAAATCAAGAAGTTAAATCAATAAGAAATATCCGGGCCTGGGTTTTGACTGTCGCTCAAAATTGGTTGCGTGATGTTGCCCGTCGGCAAAACCACGCAGCACGGTCTGCAGATTTTTTAGATAATATTGTAGGTCAGAATTCAGATCCTTTAGATGATCTGAATAAAAAAGAGAGAAACAGTCAAATACGGCAATCACTTCGACAACTTCGAGATGAGGACCGTGAGGTTCTTGTCCTTCGTTATGCACTAGGATGGTCGTCTAAACGAATGTCAGTTGCTCTCGGCACTTCGACGTCTGCGATTGACATGAGGCTTTCTCGCGCGAGAAAGCGTCTTTGTGAAGAATTGCAAAAAGTGGGGATAGATCATGAAACCGTTTGACACTTCAGGAATGCTCGAAAATAATGATGAGCTGGAGAGTGTTTTGCGCGATTATTTCCAGCAGGAAATGCCTCCGGAGTTACTTGAAATTCCTGAGGTCTCAGATGAAGAGTATGAAAAGCGATTTATGCAGATGCCCCGACCGGACATCAGTTCTCCTGATCGTTTCGAAAAGAGACAGCATCGGCAATTCACAATAAGTCTGTTGATAGTAGGTCTCTGCGTCTGTCTGATGATTGGTTTTTCTGTCAGCCGATTTTTAAAAACAGATCATGTGCCTGTCGTTAACAATTCCATAAATCAACTGAAACCCAACCAACCGACAGAAAACGCTTCGGATTCTAAAAATTTGGAATCTGCAGAATCGGTGGCCGTTATCGATCAGGGTGACACCCCCCTGGAAGTGTCTGATCAAAAAAACGTACATGAGTCAATTGATCTCACACTATATAACACCGAGCATGGGCCAATTGAACAGAGAACAGAAATTTCCTGGACGAATATTACTTTTCAAAATCACAAAACGGGAACCAATATGGAAATGTCAATGCCGGAATTAACCATTGACTTTGTCCCCGTTAGTAAAGCCAGACTTTCCTTGATCAATGAAGAAGAAAACGGAAACGAACAGTAGAATCCAAGATACTTATATTTAGAGCACTTGTGCGATTAGCGGATAAGCAGGAATATATAATTCGGGCCACAAAAAGGTATTTCTGAGTCCCAGAGTCTTTTCTAAATTCTGGACGCAGTGGACTATCTTTTTGTCTCATTTCCAAGGCAGTACAATGAAGAAACAATCTCCATGGCTCATCATAAGCGGAGTGATATTCTCCGTATTGACAGTTCAGCAATCATTCGCGGATGATCTTCCTCTTGAAGCGCGGAAGCCCGGGCAACAAAAATCAAAACCCGCCACTTCGTCTCAACTGAAAATGATGCCCGCAAACAAAGCCATCATCCAAAATGCGCGCGGTAAATTTCGGGTCACTACTCGTGCAACTGGGGAAACCGACCTGCGAAATTTTGTAGGTATTGTTACCGAACCTATTCCTGCTGCGCTGGCAGCTCAATTGAAATCGATGATGAAGTCAGGACAGGGTGTGGGTGTCAAGGTCGTGTTACCTGATACCCCCGCTCATAAAGCTGGATTTAAAACCTATGATGTTCTGACGACATTCGATGGTAAAGCGATCACTTCTTCAGATATTCTACGTAAGTTTGTGATCGAGGCTGATAAAAACAGCCAGGTGAAATTTGGCGTGATTCGCGGTTCGAAGCACCAGATCATTGAAGTCACTCTCATACAGAAACTTTATCGACATTTTAAATATTCGGTAACTCCGCTGGGTAAAAACGGAGCTCCAACAGCAATCGTTAAGAAGCAACCTGAAACAACTCCGATCAATCAGAATGACCCTGTTGCAACTCGTTCAACGAAGTCTGATCCTGTCGGCCGAAATCTGTCACTGGGATTTAGTCATGCTCCCGTGACCACAACTCATAATTTGAGCTTGCTGTTTATTGGTAGTGTTAAGGATGGCTACACTGTTGAGGTCAATTATCAAGACGCACATGACAGATTGCAAACACATCAATTCAATGGAAATGCGAATGAGATTCGTGAACAGATCACTGATATGCCAAAACATGTGCAGATGATGATCAACGAACGATTAAATGATTTAAAAATGGCGCTGCGAGGCAAAGCCACCTTTCGACTTCAATTGAAAGGTCACATGCAGGGAAATTCCCGATTTATTCGAGTATTTTTAAGCCGCGCCACAAAAGATAAAACGGTAAGAATGGTAGAGTTGGACCATCACCTGGGTAAACGCCCGACATTGAATATGAGCCAGATTATGGGAAATCAAATCTTCTCAAATGAGCTCACTAAACTGAACCCCACTATTCAGGAACAAATCCGGGTTAACTTACAACGAATTCGTATTCCCACCGCGCAAGTTCGAGTGGATAACCCAATTTAGTTCTGTTTTCTAAATCACTTTGAAGTAATCAAAAAAGCAGCCTCTTCCCATTGAGAAAAGGCTGCTTTTCTTTTTGTACGCATCAGTGTGAATCCGGCTTATAGAAAACCGCGGCGTCTCTGGTTGCTGTAGCGTTGCAGGGAATCTTCAATAATCGGAAAGGCCGCTTCCGCAGACTGGAATTCTTCCACTTCGACCGTCTTGCCTTCCAGCATTTTATAATCCTGAAAAAAGCGTCGCAGCATCGCCAGACGATGTGGCGGGAGCTCTGCCGCTTCGGTGAAAGGATTGTATTCCGGATCATTCACGGCAACAGCCAGAATTTTATGGTCTGGTTTACCACTGTCGATCATTGTCATCACGCCTATGGCTCGTGCCTCTACAATGGTGAGAGGATCCACAGGTTCCTGACAGAGTACCAATACGTCGAGCGGGTCGTCGTCTTCTGCCAGAGTCTGAGGAATAAATCCATAGTTGGCAGGATAATGAACCGCCGAATAAAGCATTCGGTCCAGCCTTAACAGACCCGTTGTTTTATCCAATTCATATTTCACTTTGGAAAAAGTGGGAATTTCAATAACGGCTGTGAAATTACGAGGCAAATTTTCCCCGGGAGTCACATCATGCCAACAGTGAGTCACAAATACTCTCCTGAATGATTAGCTTGAAAGTATAGAAAACCGGCTGATACCAAACACCATCAGCTAATTTACTTTGAATAGTTCCACTTTAAAATTCAGCGTGGCATTCCCTGGAATCACAGGTGGAGCACCATTAGCACCATAACCCAGCTCCGGCGGAATCTTCAGTTCGATTTCTCCACCTTCACCAATTAACTGTAACCCCTCGGTCCAGCCTTTAATGACGTTCCCCAATGGAAAGGAAATGGTTTCCCCACGTTTGTAAGAACTGTCAAAAACGGTTCCATCTTCGAGTGTGCCTTCATAATGAACGGTCACACTATCCTGAGCACCCGGTTTTGTATCGCTGCCTGCACGGACAATTCGATACTTTAATCCGGAGGGTGTTGTTGAGTAGCCTGGTTCGCTTTCGTCAGTCACTTGAGTATCCATTTCTTCTTGAGTTTTATTAACAGGGCGTGATATTGAATCTGTGACAGCAGGTTCGGCCTGCTGTCCCTGTTGTAAAGAGTTCCCACAGCCGGAAAGTGTCAGGCAGATGAGACTACAATAAATTAAAAACGGAATTTTTTTCATTCTTATATTACCTTCTTTTCAGGCAAACTATTATACTTGCAACCCTATCCACAGGAGCAGTCCTGACCGATAACATAACTTATAGACCTTCGGGTTGCACTATCAGAGAGTCCTACTTTTCACGACTTCAGAAAAAGAATGAACTATTTGGCTGATTATTTTTTTTACTTTTCCCCCTAGTTCTGAAATAGCCTGAACTTCATGCGAATCCATGGGGTCTGAGCAGTGCTGTAAAAGGCTGCGTCCATCAATCTACCAAGTCTTATATGAAAATCTCTGGAAATGACAAATCCTGTCCACATACGTTCCACAAAACATGATGATATCAGCAAGCTGGCTGAGTTTATTGTCCCTTTTGTGGAACAGGAAAAAATCCTACCTCGCACATCTGATGAGTTAGATGAACTTGTGGAAACAGGATTTGTGGCGATTGAAGGAAACGACAAAATCGTCGGTTTTGCTTCACTGGAGATCTATTCGCGAAAAATGGCGGAAATTCGGAGTCTTGTTGTGGCTGAAGATCGACAGGGAACAGGAATCGGCAAGAAACTGGTTACCGCCTGCGTCGAAAGGGCTCATCAAAGAAATATTTTGGAAGTGATGGTCATTACTTCCTCAGACGACTTTTTCCAAAGCTGTGGTTTTGATTTTACATTGCCGGGAGAGAAAAAGGCGCTCTTCATTCAACCTCACCTGAATGAAAAATCCTAAAGGCTCTCGTTCCTGGATTACTTCTTCACAACTGTGGCTTTGGTAATGTAATCCAGACGGGGAAAGTCCTGTTTCAGGTATCGATTTCCTTCGAGTTGAATTCGATCTTGCGATGGCCCTCGCCCTGCGGGGGCTCCCTCGCCATACCCCTTGTAGAGCGCATCTACCACTTTCATACCCTCTTTTGAGATGTATCCAAAGGGTGCAAAACCATGCTTGTCCAGGCGGCGGTTGTCGCCGTAGTTGATGAAAATCTGAGTCGTTCTCGAATGAGGGGCTGAAGTTTTTGCGAATGAAACATAACCCTTGAGATTCTGTTTGATAACGGGATCATCCAGTATCGTCTGATCACGCCATTTAGTTTGCGTGTCCGGGTCACCATTAATTCCCACCTGAGCCATAAAGCCTTCTATCACCCGAAAAAAAGCACAATCATTATAAAACCCGGAATTCACCAGTTTGTAAAATTGATCGGCGCCATTAGGACACCATTTGCGAGTGACATCAACATAGAAAGTCCCTTTCGTGGTCTGCATTTTTACACGATATGTTTCGGGAGCCTGAGCCTGTGCCGCTGTTGTAGTCCCTACGAGAAAAGTAGAAACCAAAGCCATTATCGCAAACAGAAAAGTCTTAGCTGAATACACCAGTCATTCCTTTTGATCAATCAGGGGAACGGAAATCAATCAACGCCTATCGAAGTGTAATTGATTTCAGGTATTCGCAACAAGAGCGATTCAGAATTCCCGGCAGGGTAGTATCGAGGCTTGCCGCGTTATTGAGGTGCGTAAAAAAAGCCGCCGCGAATCAGGGGGGGAGAATTCGCGACGGCCAGAGCCCGGGGCTGCTGACGATCAGCCCCACTGCAGATCCCGCGATCTGCAAGTTCCTGGAACCGCCAGGATAACCTGACGGTTCCTGTTTCCTTTAGTATCCAAGGAGTGCTTCTTCCTCTTCTTCCTGAATGATGATTCTGGGGGTGACCATCATCATCAAACTTTCGGTTTCACGTCCGACACCAGTATTCTTGAACAGACGACTGATGTAAGGAAGCTTATTCAAAATTGGCACACCAGCCATACTGCGTCCTTCACGGAGACGTTTGACACCACCCAGGAGAACAGTACCACCATCGGGCACACTGACCGTTGTGGTCACCGTAACCTGTTCGACAACCGGCTGCTGGATCGTAGTTGTACCCAGTCCACCACCGCCGTTTTGACCTTGCTGGCCCTGTTGACCCTGCTGGCCTTGCTGGCCACCTTGCTGGCCACCAGCACCACCCTGACCACCGATTCCACCGACACCTTGTCCGCCGCCGCCACCAAAGTTTCCACCACCTTGCTGACCAAGACCTCCACCACCTTGCTGACCTTGTTGGCCTTGCTGACCACCAGCAGTGGTTCCCCCCTGGAAGGAGAAGGTAAAGACGTCTGTTACATTGGTAAAGTTTGGATTGACAGAGAGTCGTACATAACGTCTATCTGCAGAGATCACAGCCGAGACTGTCAGTGAGACCCCTTCCGGAATATTAGCGATCACAGGTGTAAACCCGACAGAGAAGTTACCTACTGTGGGAACCAGACTGATCACGAAAGGTCGTGACACGTTACTGGTGACAAAGGCAACCTGACCGTTGAAGAGTGTTACTTTTGGTGCAAACATCAGGTTCGACCGTTCATCAGCCTGAGCAGCATTGATGAAGAAGAAGGCTTCGATGTCGCTCAAAATAGCCAAACCAACATTCACACCAGCGTTTGCGTTAAAGCTTCCGAATTCAGGTACACCGATTTCAAATGATCCCTGTCTGAATTGAACATCCAGATCTGGTGTAAATGATTCTGGAGAAGCCAGACCTACAACAGAACCTGCCTTAGGCCAGGTATCAAAGTTGAGTAGCGTTCGCGTGGGCGGATCACTAAAGGGAGCTACTCCCGCTCCACCTGTCTGTCCTGCCCCTGTTTGACCTTGCTGACCTTGCTGACCTTGCTGGCCACCTTGTTGCCCACCACCATTCTGGTTTGCGGTATTATTGAGATCTACCTGACCAAATCCAGGAACAGCAGTTCCATTATTCGTAACTGTAGGGTTTCCGACGGTGTCCTGAACATTGAAGTCGAAGTCGACACCAATCCGCTCAAAGAATCTGTCAGAAACCGTTACAAACCGAACTTCAATTGTTACCTGCAGGTCCTGTAGTCTTCTTAACTGTTCGAGCAGGTTAGCGATTTCATCGTGTACTTTTTGTGTTTGACGAATCACCAGACTTAATGTCGTTTCGAAGGGTCGCACACTACCTGCACCACCAATTTCTTCCCAGGAATCGGGTTCAACCGTGGAAACGATCAGTTCTGTGAGTGAATCAAAATCAATATTCGAACCACCGCCGGCTACCTGAGATGTGGCACCGCCACTGCTCCAGGGATTGGCACCGCCGGGAATACCACCCATGACAGGATCTGCCACCTGGAAGTTACCGGGAGCGGCTTGATTTCCACCAATGCCTGACCCATAACCGATGGCTCCCATCTGACTGTAGGGATTACTTCCCAGATTTCCACTGGAGGCAAAGTTCGGAATTGGTACGACAAGGTCTGCCACAGGATAAGTTTGTGTGTTCAGAGTCCCCTGTTGTCGAATGCGACTGGTAATTTTCAATACTTCATTATCAATCGTGTAAGACAGATTCAATGGTTCGAGAAGCAGATTTAAAGCACTTCTCAGTTTAATACCATTCACGTTAATCGTGACGGGGGCAGAAGGAGTGACTCCCTCTTCCTCTAATCCCTGTGAATCAAGAAAGATGTTAATACCGGTCAAAGTTTGAACGTTATTCATCACTTCCGTAAGGGGTTTATTCTCAAACTGAAGATTGACAGGACGATCCAGGCTTTCTTCAATCTGAAGTTCCTTTTCTGTTTTCTGAGTATGGTTTTTCGCATGAAACTTATCGCGACGTTTAATCAGATCTGACCATTCCTTGGCATCATGACCAAACTTAATGTCGGAAGTGTAAGCATCTGCCAACGCTTCTTCCACGTCGTTTAACTGGTTCCAGACATTCTGTTCTTTACGTTCACGCATCTGATTGTTTGATTCTTCACGCGATATGAATTGGGCTTTCCATTTCATGGTTGTCGTAACAGGATTCTGGGGATCAAGATCGACTGCCTGCTTGGCAATCACTCCAGCTTCGGCATATCGACGCTGTTCAATTAGTTCGTTAAATTTCTGAACCAGCTCAGCGAGTTCCTGTTCGACACGGATTTTTGTTTTAATTCTTTGATCAATATACTCTTCCACTTCCGTGTTACGCTTCTTTAATTCTTCCAGAGGTGCAACCTGATTACGGAAGGAATCAATGGACTCGCGTGTACGTTGCAGAGAACCGATCAATGCTGATGTTGACTTTTTATTGAGGCTGGAATTTTCTACCTTGGCCAATGTTTGATCGATCACTTCCAAAGCATCTGACGGAGCAGATTCACGCATTCTTTCAGCTTTGAAGATGGCATTTAAAACTTCAGATCGCAGTCGACTGAATTCAATCGCCTGTTTCTGTTCAACCAGATCAATCGTGCTGGGTTCGCCGGAACCTTCATTAGTAGAACCAGTCTGATTCTTAACCAACTTGATTTTATCAGCCCGACCAGGAGCCAACTCACGGACGGCATCCTGAAGTTGTTGAGCACGATGAGCATCGAGTTTCTCACCAGATTGATAGGCAGCCAAGAATGACTGATAAGCGGCTTTACGGTTACCCTCGGAAAGTCGTTGCATTCCCAGGTTATACAGTTCCAGAGCAGAAGCACCGGGATGAATCACGGCAATTTCACTGGCAGTGTTATTTTTCATGCGAGCTACAGAATTGGACTGACCGCCCTTTCTGTTTTCCAGATCGCGTAATATTGCCTGTGGGCTATCTTCACCCGGCTTGAATTCTACGCCAACTCTCAGTGCTTCCTGAGCATTGGCCTGGGCAGACTCGAAACGACGAGCCTTCAGATCTGTTCTCGCTTGCGCAACCAACTTCTGTGAGAACTGTTTTTTACGTTCATATTCTGCAGCGTAAAGTTGTTCGCGTGAAAGTCCTCCGGGCTGACCTGCCATCTTGCGAATGTCTGCCAGAACTTGTTCCGGACGATCTTCAAACAACGTATAGGCTGTATTTATTTTTTGTGCGGCTTCTGCCTTTTGACGTGCTTCGATTGCCTGCCCATTGGCAAGATCTTTGCGTGCTTCAGCAATCAATTGCCTTGCATATTTACTGTCAGAATTTCCATTCGTCGACTGGGATGTACCAGGATTCAATCTGTTTTCTGAGCTGACACCAACACGTTGAATAAAGGCGGCTGGAGATTCTGTGTCAGGGGCGAAACGGATATCGAGTGTTTGAGACAATTTCTGGGCAGAAGAAGCAAGCATCAGCGCTTCATCTTTATTACCCTGCTGTAAAGCAACTTGTGCCTGTTTCATCAATCGATTGATTCGTGGACGGACGGCATCTTCATTCTGCTGTAATCCTTTGATTCCAGAGATGGTAGCCGCTTCATTAGAAATTCGATCGATGGCAGAAAGTACCAGTTCAGGGCGATCATCAAACAGGTCATAAGAAACCTGCATCTGTTGTACCTGTGACACTTTCCTGCGGGCACTATCGAAATCACGTTTTTTAATATCAAGACGAGCCCTGCGCAGTAATTCTGTTGCCTGTGCTTTGGAAGTCCCTGGAAGCGTGGCTACGGGAGCAGCTGGTTTGGCACTACCTGCCAATGATCCACCAGATTGAGCGCGTTTAATCTCGTCGAGAATTAATTCAGGACGATCATCAAACAGTCGATAGGCTACATCTTCAAGCTGCATTGCCTGAAGCGCCAGTTCGCGAGCTGAATCGTTTCGACCAGACTGCATTTCAGCACGAGCCTGCAACAACAGTTTTTTTGCCCGTTCCTTATTTGCGGATCCAGTTTGCGCGATCTGATTTGATTTTTTAGTCTGACCGGCAAAGATTTTCGCACCGGTTTTTCGTTCAATTTCAGCAAGAATATGTTGAGGACGTTCTTCGAACAGTTTATAGGCAACATCATAGTCTTGTGCCTGTATCGCGATGGTACGAGCATCATCATAATTCCCGGCGTTTAATGCCTGACGGGCCTGCTTGAGCAATACAGTAGCTTGTTCTTTTTCAGTCAGCCTTTTAGTCTGGCTGCCATCAAACGGGTTCGAAGCAGAATTTTCAAATGGGTTATCATTTGCAGATTTTTTAACATTGCCAACCTGCACGATTCTGGAATCGGTATTTGAGAATCCACCAGCCTGTTGAACTTGAGAACCTTTTTGGCTTCTTTGTTCTGCACGTGCAATCGTAGCCAGTACCTGTTCTGGTTTTTCATCAAAGGGACCATACTCTAATCGCATGGCTGCAGCCTGACTTGCTTTCTGGCGTGCCTTGGCTAATTCATTCAATTTAATATCTTCGCGAGCTGACTTTAATAACTGACGCGCCAGTTGCTTCTTTTCTTCCAGAGACTTACCAGCTGCATTCGAATAGTTTCTGGTAAATCCTGTATCAGAAGCAGGAGACTGTGCTCGTACAATCTGTTTTCCTCGAGGTGCAGCTGCTCGCTGACGAGCACGACCCAGGTACTCGTTCATCTTGCGAAACTCTGCTTGAGACAATCGCCCGGGAGAGACAGAAGCTTTTTCAAGCACTTCCACCGCTTCAGCGAATTGTCCTCTCTCGTAATATTGAGTGCCGAGACTCAGATAGTAACGAGCAGAGCGTTGTTGACGCCCCGCGATCGGTTGACCATTATTCTCGACATCAGCAGCGACCTTCCTGGTCGTGTTGCCAAGATTGGCCAGCCACATTGACGCTGCGATCAACGTCGTACAGGCTAGTACTCCAAATGCCTTGCCCAATTTAGGTCCCTCCTTCAAGCCAGAACACCAACTTTGATTATGTTGTTTTTGAGGAGTCATCATGACTTCCAACTCGCTATCTAAATATGAGTGGGATTTTAATCCGAAATCCAGATTTAATGCCATACGAATATTTCGAGAGACAAATCAAGATTTAAGAAAAACGAAATGTTATTGAATCTTTGCACGAATGCAAATTTAACAGATAACTTTGAGAGAAATGAAATGTTGAATGGATTTTTTGAGATATGAGAGAAGTGTGAGCGGGTTAATAATCGATTTGTACTTTGCAGGTCAATATGGTTATGGTCATTTTTTCAATAAAGTTTGTATCGTTTTCAAAAAACATTTTTCAGTCTGCATTACATGCAGTTATTTATCTTTTTTAGTTCTAATGCACTGCCGTTTTTGTATTTTTTACATCTTCCAGTTCGATATTTATCATCGTTTCGATAACAGCTTTTGCGTATAAGTTTTCGAGAATCTCTTTTGTAGCTTTCATTCGTGACTCAGAGATCATGGTTGACTCCAGTTTCTCTTGCACATCGGCAAACGGTATGTGCCCTGCTTCTTTACGCCCATTGACTTTTATTATTTGAAAAGATTTTTGTGTTTCGAAGACCTGGCTGACTTGTCCTACAGGAAGCTCAAATAATGCTTTCTCAATTTCTGGTTCAGCCAGACTGCCTCGACGTGTCCAACCCCACTGGCCATTTTTTTCTGCTCGCGTCCCATCAGAGTATTTTTTCGCCAGTTCGCCAAAATCATCTCCTGCCTGAAGTTTATGGATGACTTCATCCAGCAGACCGATGCATTTTTCTTTTCCACCATGTTTATCATAAGAAATTCGAATTCGCTGCCAGCGGGCTTTCGCGGGCACTTCATAATCTTTGATATTTGACTTATACCGTGCCAGGACTTCTTCACGGCTGTAATCATTAGTCGCTTTTGCTTTGACGGTCATGTACTGGATCGCCATCTGCTGTTTCATAAACAGCTCTTTTTCGCTGAATATTGTACGACCTTGTGCATTTAATATTTCTTCAAGTTCCTGTATTGAGTTCACTTTCAGCTTCTGTTGCATATTGGGAATCTGCTCTTCATCGAAGGCTAATTCCAGATGCTCCTGAAGTTGATCTAATTGCTCTTTCTTAAGAGTGCTTTTCATCTCATGGATCAATAATTGTCGTTCGATGTGCCCCTTCAAATCACGTTTCACCAGAGCACGACGCAATTTTTTGTATTCCTCAGGCGGCATTCGCTGTTCTGCCTGTTTGAGCTGATGAGTATAGACGCCGATGACATCTGAAACAAAAATCGGGGAACCATTTACCATCGCGACTACCGCACTGTCATCCAGTAAGACTTCAGATTCGTCGTCCGGATTCACCGAAGACTCACTGGAAGTAGAAGAAACAGGTCGAATGCGAGGTTCAAATGGATTGCTGGATTCTTCCAAATTGTCTTCGAGAATTAGTTTTCGGCCAGCAGCCTGACTGGCAACTTCAGCATGTCTCAATTTTTGTTGCTTGAGAGCAGATTCCAGGCGCGGCGGTGGTGGCCCAAGTACGGGGTTATCTACTTTAGGAGTAGTTTCACAACCCACTATACTAAGCGAGACAAGTATTAAAATATATATTTGCGCGTTGCGCATCAAGATGCATCCTGCAGTTGATGATCGAATTATTAACCGGGAATTAGAGAGACATTAAAAAAGAAGATACTGTAATCAGCCTGTAATACAGGGGAACTGTAAGGAAGGAAAAGTAGACTGTTACATAATCTATATCACTCATTCAGGCAGATAACGAATATTTTACAACTCGTTTCATCAGCCTGTCAGGGTGATGGTGCGGGATTATAGGCCGGATCAAAACTTTGTTGCAATACTGATTTAAGCTCTAACATGATTGCTTCTGTATTTATTGCAGAATTTGGTAACGGAATATAAGCCGACTTCTGGTCTACAATACGAATGGAAATCCGATTCTGGTTACTTTTTGCCAGAGCCAGTATATGATTTTTATCTCGATAGCCTAAAACCGCAAACTGATCTTCGAGTCTTATACTGTCTACCTGCCATTGCTGTGCCAGAATTTGTAATTCTTTCAATAAGATCGTTTTTCGGGCAGGATTCGGTATAGTTCCGAACCGATCCTCCATTTCTGCTTCTAATGTAGAAAGTTCTTCAAGCGAACGTACAGCAGACAGTTTGCGGTACATTTCAATTTTGATGCGTCCAGGGGGGATGTAATCTGATGGTAAAAAAGCAGTGCAAGGCAGATCAATGGCGACATGATGATGTTCCCGGACAGGTTCATTTTTCAATTTTTTGCAGGCATTTTCGAGTAGCTGACAATAAAGTTCGTATCCGACTGCGGCAATGTGACCACTTTGCTCTGTTCCCAGAATATTCCCGGCTCCTCGTATTTCGAGGTCTCGCATGGCTATTTTGAAACCGGCACCTAGTTCGCTATATTCTTCGATGGCTTTTAAACGCTTTGCTGCAACCGGAGTCAAAATCTGACCATCGCGTAATAGCAGATAGCAATAGGCCCGATGATATGATCGACCCACACGGCCCCGTAACTGGTGTAGATCGGACAATCCAAAATTGCCAGCATCGTGAATAAAAATCGTATTTGCATTCGGAATGTCGAGCCCACTCTCAATGATAGTGGTACAAACAAAGATATCTTTTTTCCCGGAAACGAAGTCGAGCATCGCCGTTTCGAGTTCTGATTCTTTCATCTGCCCATGTCCGACTCCGATAGAGGCTTCAGGGATAATTTTCTGAATCCGATCGGCATAAGTCCGCAAATCGTTGACACGATTGTGCACAAAGTAAACCTGTCCGTTCCGGTTAAGCTCACGAACCATTGCATGTCTGATCAACTCGGGATCAAAACGAGAGATTCTGGTTTCGATGGGAACACGATCACGGGGCGCTGTAGTCAGATTCGAAATATCGCGTATCCCCAACAGAGACATGTGCAATGTACGAGGCACGGGGGTTGCGCTCAGCGTAAGCACATCAATTTGCAATCGCAGGCGTTTCAGCATTTCTTTTGCATCCACACCGAAGCGTTGCTCCTCATCAATAATCAGCAATCCTAAATCTTTGAACTTAATATCTTTCTGGATTAAGCGGTGCGTCCCGATTACCAGATCGACACTACCGGAAGCCATGCCTTCGAGAATGCTACGTTGTTCAGCTTTCGTTTTGAAACGAGACAGACCTTCGATAGTAATCGGATAATCAGCCATGCGTTCGCTGAAAGTGCGCGTATGCTGTTCTGCTAAAACCGTCGTGGGAACCAATACTGCAACCTGCTTACCCGCATCAATGGCTTTAAAGGCAGCTCGAATTGCCACTTCCGTCTTACCATAACCAACATCACCACAGATTAAACGATCCATGGGCTGTGGACGCTGCATATCAAGACGAACATCATTGATGGCATGCAGCTGATCGGGCGTTTCTGTATAAGGAAATGAGGCTTCAAACTCTTTTTGCCAGTGGCTGTCGGGAGGGTAAGAAATGCCGGGTTGACCAGAACGCATGGCTTGCAAACGCAACATATCACTGGCCATATCTCTGACGGCCTGTTCCGCTTTTTCTTTCTTGTTCGCCCAGCTTTTTGTTCCCAACTTCGAGAGTTGCGGTATATGTTTTCCTCCGCCGATATATTTTTGCACCAGATGTACCAGCGAAACGGGAACATACATCTGCACTTTTTCACGAAATTCCAACGAAAGGTGTTCTTCGCGATAGCCATCTTTCTCGAGTAGTTCGAGCCCTTTGAAACGAGCAACTCCATGTGACAAATGAACGACATAATCTCCCACATTCAAATCAAGAAAACTGTCTATCGCCCGGCTTTCTGCTTTTCGTTTTCGTGGTTTGTGCCGGATGTCGGCTCGACCGAAGAGCTCATGATCGCTGAGCACGACCAGATGTTCCGTCACAATCCGAAAGCCCAATGCCAGATTTCCGATACAGGTCGTTACGCGTTCGGAAAATTCTAATTCGGATTCATCCAGTAATTCGCGCAGGCGATCCTCTTCGCCCTGATTATGGCAACAGATGACAACTCTGTCGCGCGGGCCGGTAATGGATGCCAGCTCTTCTATCATTTCCGATTTGGCCCGCGTGAAGCGCTCGATAGATTCAATCTGCAGATGGCATGAAATTTCTGTCGATTCTGCAGAAATGGGCGCAATCGTTACGGACGCAAAATCGGTGCAACGTGACATCATAGCCGGTGTGCTGAATAATCCGCGTGGATTACCAAGTCGTTCCAGATAACGTTTACCTTCTTCGATCAGTTCCGGAAGTTCAATCAATGCGATACAGGTATTGTCTGGCAGACTGTCCAACAGACTTTCGGACGAATCCTCGGTTGATACGTTGGCTTCGGTTCGCCGTTGTGAATGTTGCTCAATTGTGGATACCGGAGAAATTAATGTGAGATCTACCTGATTACAGGTTTCGACTGTTCTCTGAGTTTCTA
Source organism: Planctomycetota bacterium (assembly GCA_022600195.1). Taxonomy (GTDB): domain Bacteria; phylum Planctomycetota; class Planctomycetia; order Planctomycetales; family Planctomycetaceae; genus Gimesia. The sequence continues at coordinate 2,412 of JAHZKX010000081.1, read as the reverse complement.
CATCGAACTTTCTGATAGATTCGATTTCATCGCCAAAAAATTCGATTCGAATCGGAAGAGAGGCATCCGGCGAAAAAATATCGAGAATTCCGCCATGCATGCTGAATTCACCGGGAAACTCAATAGCCGTCGTGCGTGCGAACCCACGTTCAATAAGCCAACTCATAAATGGATCGGTTTCTATCTCGTCTCCTACTTTGAGTGTGCGGGTGGCTTCTCTTCTTTGCTGTCGGCTGGGTACCGGTTGCAGCAGTGCCGGAAAAGAGGTCACGATCACGCGTTCGAATTCTTTACCAGCCTGCTGTAGCTGATTGAGTACTCGTAAACGACCGCCGAAAACTGTGTCGGCAACATCATGCTCGTCTGGTAAGGTTTCCCAGGCTGGAAAAATTTCAGGTGGGCGTCCCAGGAAACTGGCCAGATCACCAGCAAATTCATCGATTTCTCTCAGACGGGGAAGGACGATTAAGAGAGGGGATTTCAGCGATTCCGCGACCGTCGCTGCGGTCAGCGCGCACGATCCTCCCCAGGCTCCGTCAATCGTCCCACTCTGACCCGATTGTAGTGCAGCAACCACCGCTGCAAATTCTTCATTTCGGCTTAAAACGGGAACCAGATCCTGCATCGACTCAATCTGACTGTCGATTGGTTTGATCATATTCAAAATGATTTTAGCAATCGTTGTCAAATTGTCACGTGCTCAACTTGAAAAACCTGTCCGGGAGCCGGTTTTCAGGATCATCCGGCGTGACTTCATGACATTCGAAAGTTACGATAGAAGATTCATAATACACAGAAGAAACAGGCATCTCCTGAAGCATTTTTTTGATAATACCGAACGATCTACCCTGATTTTGCAATCATGAAGGATAAAACGTGACTGAAAACCTTGATGTTAATGTCGCTCTTGGCCCGCGAAGTTATCACATTTCTGTTGTGAGTAACCAGTTCGATCAATTCGCAGAAACTCTGGAAAACTGGCTGAATCGTAATCCTGCCTTCCGTAATACCGTTTCGGAAGGTAACAAAAGCGCATTTATCATTACCGACCAGAATCTTGCTGAATTACACACACCAAAAATCGAAACGAGTCTGGAATCGCGTGGTTGGAAATGGGAAACCGTGGTGATCGAACCAGGCGAAAAGTCCAAATCTCTGTCAGTCATTTCCAGCATGTATGATCGATTAGTAGAGTTGAAAGCCGATCGTCAGACGATTGTGATTGCAGTCGGCGGTGGAGTGATTGGAGATGCAGCGGGATTTGTCGCTGCAACGTATGTTCGCGGGCTGCCTTTCGTGCAAGTCCCTACTTCTCTCCTGGCACATGTGGACAGTTCTGTAGGTGGTAAAGTCGGAGTCAATCACCCTCAGGCTAAAAATCTGATCGGCGCTTTCTATCAACCATTAGGTGTTTTTATCGATACCTCGACACTGGAAACTCTTCCAAAGCGTGATTATTGCAGTGGGTTGGCGGAAGTCGTTAAATATGGTGCGATACTCGATGTAAAGTTCTTTCAATATCTTGAACAGAATATCGAAGGCCTGAATCAACGGTCTGACGATGTGCTGCGCGCGGTGATTGCACGGTGTTGTGAACTCAAAGCAGAAGTCGTCGAACAAGATGAGCATGAGAGAACAGGTTTAAGAGCGATTCTCAATTACGGTCACACATTCGCACATGCTTTTGAAGCACTCTGTGGCTATGGAGAATTAATGCACGGCGAGGCCGTTTCAATTGGCATGGTCTATGCCAGTTATCTTGCAGAAGAACTAAATTTAATTTCCCACAAGGAAACAGAACGTCAAATCCATCTTTTGCAGGCATTAGGATTACCAGTATCACTACCTGAAGGGATTCAGTTAAACACAGAAGACATCATGGACCGCATGAAACTGGATAAGAAAACCGTTGGAGGCCAACTCCGATTTGTGCTGCCAACCTGTTTAGGACGCGTTGAAGTGTTTAAGGAGATTCCCGAAGCGCTGGTACGGGAAGTCATTGAGCAGTTGAATCAAACTACGTCACGTGATGATTTTCAAATCTAAAAGACCAGATTTCTGTCTACTAATAATGGACAAACTGATCTAAATCCCTTTCCATCTGGAGGGATATCATCCTGTATTAATGCCAACACAAATATGGTATTTTCACGCTCTTTCAGCCCTTTTATTTGTTTTGAGTGGCATTGCCTGCAAAATCAGTAAGAAACTGATCTCCAATTCCTCTGGTTCCGTATGTTCTTAATTTTTTCTCAGAATTGGGAACTAATCTTTTCGTAGGGCCTCACTTTTCATTCCCTATTAATCGCAAGTACTTTTAGATGGATCTCATTTTTCAGCAGATTCCATCACCTTTTGATGCGTGAGAAAAAGGGAATCCAATAGATGTTAAATCCAAAATTAGTGACCGTT
>JAHZKX010000080.1 GCA_022600195.1 Planctomycetota bacterium | reverse complement strand
GAAAACGAGGCTGGATCGTCATTGGCACTGTGTTGGCTTCGCTCATTTTACTGGCTGGTATCTTCAACCCGGTTGATACGTCGGAAGGTACAATTGTCTTAGACATTGACCAACCTGAATTGGCGGGTGCTGTGGTTTCTGTAGATGACCAAAAGAAAACCACAATCAAAACGGGTTCTGGAACTGAACCAATCACTGTCGAAGCTGGCAAGAAAACGCTAACAGTGGCCAAAGGTGGATTTGAGACGTTTACGAAGCAGTTCACCGTGAAAGCTGGTGGCAAAGAAGCGATCAAGGTACGTTTAGTGCCGTTGACTGTGGCAACAAATAACAAAAAATCTGCCAACATTTCCAGCAGAGAAAACTATGCCCTGAAATTCAATGGTTCCGGTAATGTGTTGATTTCCTCTTTGAAGATCGAGTCGCCGGCTGAATTTACCATTGAGGCAATTGTGAAACCAGAGAATCCTCAGCATGGCATGATTGTTTGTAACGCCGGACGTAGCGGATTTGCATTCAAGGTCTTTGGAAATCGCTGGGTATTTGACGGGTTTGGTGAAGTTCAGAAATTTAGTATCAGTTCTGATGAGCTTGTCACGTTCAATGAGTGGTCGCATGTTGCCGCTGTCATTTCAGGAAAACAGGCAAAATTGTTCGTGAACGGTCAATTACAAAAAACGATCGCCCGACTTGATAAACTAAAGCCATCTACTTTGCCGATTGTGATTGGGGCCAATCCCGAAGCCGACGGTTTTCGTGACTATTTACACGGCAGCATTCGTGCTGTGCGAATCACTGATTCCGCTCGCTATTCAAAATCGTTCAACCCACTTAAATCTTTCGTTCGTGACAAAAAAACAGTGGCCCTCTACAACTTCGACGAAGCTGAAGGAGACACGCTGAAAGACTCTTCCAGCAACGGACATGATGGGAAGATTGTTGGTGCCAAGTGGGTGAAGGTGGATGATAACTTGAACGTGAAAGGCACTCCTCATGGGGCACGTCAATAGTGACTGGAATCGTCACATTATCAAAATCGAATTCCCTGTGTTACAGGAACTGTCATTGTATTTGATCTATAAAATTTCGAGTGTCCGCACCAGGCAGGTTTGTCTCTGATGAAGTTTCTACCATTTGTCATTTTCCTGTTCTCAGTCATGTTGCACATCACAGGTGTGGCACACAGCAAAACTCCGTCCACACTTTCTGCATTCACTGAATCAAAATGTTTCAGCTGTCACAGTGGAGACGAACCAGATGGCGGCTTGAATCTGGAAACCCTGGGCTTTGATCTTTCCAATGAAGAAATAACGCGACGGTGGGTGCTGATCCATGATCGAGTTGTATCAGGCGAGATGCCTCCCGCAAGTGAAGCAAGGCCAAACGCCGCTCAATATGCTGAGTTTTTAAAGACTTTGGCCGTTTCCATTAAAAAGGCGGAAGCGAATCGGAATGATGTTGTCCTCAGACGATTAAATCGACATGAATATCAAAACACGGTTCGGGACATTTTTCATACAGACGCTACTGCGAACGGGTTGCCCGAAGATTCTTCAACCAATGGTTTTGACACAGTCGGTGAAGGGCTTGCTGTTTCCGCGGAAGCGATGACTGCCTACCTGGAGGCAGCCGATCAGGTTCTTGATTCCGTCTTTGGAACAAGCATCAAACCAAAATTTATCAGGCATGAGACCAATCTGTTGAAGCAGGTTGATTGGAAGGGCCGTCCACAACTCGATAAACACATCGGAAAGATGTTTCGTCGCACAGATGAGGGCCTGGTGATTTTCCAGTCTGGTTATTGTCCCACGAATCTGGTGAACTTTGCGCGCCTGCGAGTTCCCCCTGGAACCTATCGCGGCACGATGCGTGTTCGAGCGATACAAAGCGAAAAGCCGGTCACATTGCGTATTTATGGAGGTGATACGATTGTGAACCGCAGGGAACGCCATCTGGTTGGCTATTATGATGTTCCCCCCAACAAATGGACGACCATTGAATTCACAGATCGACTTGTAGAACCCAATGGAACATTTCAACCTAAATGCTATGGTACTCGCGATACACGAAAAGACGCCAATACCTATCCAGAGCCGGGAATTGAAATTGGCGATATTACGATCGAAGGTCCCATTGATGCCTGGCCACCGCCTGCGAAATTTCGCTTGTTAGGTAATATCAACGTGAACACCGCGGACGCAAAGGACGCGGCGGAAATTCTAAGCAGAGTGCTGCCACTTGCGTTTAGACGACCTGTCCAGTCAGCGGAATTGGAGACATATCTGAAACTCTTTACCCGTTCAGCTGCAAGTGGTCGTTCCTTCGAATCCTCCTTGCGAGTGAGTCTCAAAGCGATTCTATGCTCACCCGATTTTCTCTTTCTGAATGAACCCGGTTCAGCACAAATCAGCCAGCACGCGCTTGCTGCGCGCCTCTCCTACTTTCTCTGGTCTTCTATGCCTGACGAAGAATTGATGTCTCTTGCCAATAAAGGTTCTCTGCAGCAATCAGGAGTACTTCGTGAGCAGGTAGAACGCATGCTGAAGTCTCCGAAAGCATCAGCCTTTACAAAGAATTTCGCGGGGCAGTGGCTCGATCTGCGCGACATTAACTTCACCGAACCGGATGCCAGTCTCTATCCTGAATTTGATGAACTACTCAGAATCTCTATGGTGCAGGAGACGGAATTATTCTTTGAAGAGATTTTGAAAAAAAATCTGAGCCTCGTGAATTTCGTAGATTCAGATTTCACATTTTTAAATGGTCGACTCGCCGGTCATTATGGTATCACCGGAGTGGAAGGACAGAAATTTTGTAAAGTCAACTTACCCGCGGACAGCCCACGGGGGGGATTATTGACCCATGCGAGTGTTCTGAAAGTCACTGCCAACGGCACGTATACATCTCCTGTTCTCCGCGGCGCCTGGATTCTGGAAAACATTCTAGGGCAGCCGACATCGCCACCACCCGACAATGTTGGTTCGATTGAACCGGACATCCGTGGGGCAACAACAATTCGAGAGCAGCTTGCAAAACATCGTGACATCGAATCGTGTGCCGCCTGCCATCGGAAAATCGATCCACCGGGATTTGCTCTGGAATGTTTCGATCCGATTGGAGGATTTCGCGATGAATATCGTACGATGGCTCAAGCTGGCAAACGCGCGGGGCTCCAGAAGGCTCCGTTTACGTTTGCCTGGGTGAGATACCGTATTGGACAACCTGTGGATGCTTCGGGACAAATGCCAGATGGACAACCAATTCAAAACATTCGCGATTTCAGAAAAATTCTCGCGGCAAAGCCCGATCAGCTGACAAGAAACCTCGCGGGAAAGCTCTTGACCTATGCATTAGGGCGTAAGATCGGATTTTCTGATCGACCAGCCGTTGAAGAGATTGTGCACCAAACACGTCAACAGAACTATGGCTTCCGTTCACTCATACATGCCATCGTTCTCAGCCCTGGATTTCAAAAACCATGACAAAAATACATCGCAGAAAATTCCTTCGTGGCTGTGGCGTGGTCTTCGCTTTGCCGTTCCTTGAATCGATGGTGTCGGCTCAGGAAGCCAAATCGCATCGGCGTCGCATCGTTGCAATCAATATTGGATTGGGCTTGCATGCCCCCAATATGATTCCGGAACAAAACGGTCGTAAGTATGAATTGCCCACTTACCTCAAGTTGCTCGCTGATTATCGAGATCAACTCACGGTCATTTCCGGGACATCGCATCCAGAAGTCGGCGGTGGTCACGCATCGTACAAGTCGTACCTGACATGTGCACCACATCCTAATAGCGCGGGATTTCGTAACACCATTTCTCTGGATCAAATTGCAGCGGCAGAATTTGGAAGTGAAACACGTTTTGCGTCGCTGTCATTAAGTAGTTCCGGTCCTGGGCTCTCGTGGTCTCGCAGCGGTGTTGAGATTCCGACGATGATAAGACCTTCGTTTGTCTTTCGAAAGTTATTTCTAGCAGGCAAAGCAAATGAGCAAGCACAGCAGATGCAACGACTACAAGACGGTCAAAGCGTTCTGGATGTCGTGATGGACAAAACAAGACGAATGGAACGCACTTTAAGCGGACGCGATCGTCAAAAGCTGGATCAGTATTTCGAAGCCGTACGCGAGGCTGAACGTCGTCTTGCTAAAGCAGAAGCCTGGGAAAAAAAACCGAAACCGCAAGTAAAGGCGAAACCTCCACGCGACGAAACAGACAACAAAAAAATTGTGGAACGCATGCGATTAATGTACGACGTCATTCACCTCGCGCTCGAAACGGATTCAACGCGATTTGTTACATATAACATTGCCGGCATGAATGCCGTTCCTGTCATTCCCGGCGTTAACATCGATTATCATAATCTTTCGCATCATGGAAAAGATCCCGAAAAAATTGCACAGTTGACGATGGTGGAATCCGCTTTGTTTCAGGAGTTCCACGGTTTTCTAAAGAAACTAAACGAAACCTCGGAATTGGGAGGCACGCTGCTCGATTCGACGAGTGTGCTGTTCGGTTCGAATTTGGGTAACGCCAGCAGCCACGACACAAAAAATATGCCTATCCTGCTTGCAGGTGGTGGGTTCCAACATGGGCAGCACCTGGCTTTTGATCCCAAAAACAATTACCCGTTACCAAAACTGTTCGTTTCCATGCTCCAACGACTGGGCATGGAAACCGATACGTTTGGTACAGGTACCGGAACAATGACGGGTCTGAAACTATTGGGGTGAGGCAACGGTTGCAGAATTTATGCTATACCACCTCCCAAAACGGAACGAAAGAGCAGTAGTTAATGTGTTGCAGGAAGCCTTTCTCGTCGTAATCGCCTTCTTTTTACATCAGATGGGAAGTGAAACCCTTTCTTCTGCCCCGGTTCACAATTAAACTGGGAGTCCCAATAATTTTACATCCAGATGCTCCTGGCTCTTTTTATGGATTACGCGCAAACTATGAAATATCTCTACCGCATCATTGCAGGCCCTTCAGTGAATTCCGCTTTTTGGGCTTTTTCTTTTTGCTTATCACTCCTCGTTGCAGATTTTGCCCAGGCAGCACCTTTGGTCTACGAAGGTACTGATGGAGTTGGTAAAGGAAAGCACATTGTTTTCCTCGCAGGCGATCATGAATATCGGTCTGAAGAATCGTTGCCTGGACTGGCACGAATTTTGGCTAAACATCACGGCTTCAAATGCACTGTGCTGTTTAATATCGACAAGGAAACCGGAGAAATTGTTGCGGGCAACTCAAACATGCCGGGCATCGAAGTGCTCAAGGATGCGGATCTCGCTGTTGTGTTTCTGCGATTTCAGAATTTTCCCGAAGAACAGATGAAGCATTTCGATGCTTACCTCAAACGCGGCGGCCCAGTGGTGGGATTGCGAACCGCAACGCACGCATTCAATATGCCTGCCACAGCTCCTTTCTCGGAATATTCCTATAACAGTAAAGACAAGGATTTCGAACTCGGCTTTGGTCATCAGGTACTGGGGCAAACATGGGTGGGTCACTACGGTAGAAATCATCAGCAGAGTACACGTATCACAATCGTCGATGACAAGAAAACACATCCGATTTTGCGTGGTGTGAAAGAGATCTGGGTGCAGGCGGGCGGCTATGTCGGCAAGCCCACCGATGGTGAAATATTGACGATGGCTCAACCTCTTGACGGCATGAAGCAGGATTCTCCTGCCGACAAAACCAAGCCGCCCATGCCTTCCGAATGGACGCGGTCGTATACATCCAAATCGGGAAAGAAGGCACGCGTTTTTACTTCGCTCTATGGAACGCCTGAAGACCTGTTGAATGAGGGTTACCGTCGGATGATGGTCAATGGATGTTTCTGGGCACTGGGAATGGAAGAAGCGATCAAGCCGGATGCCAACGTGACCTTCGTAGGGCCGTTCAAACCCAATACATTTGGCAATGGCACTTACGCGCGTGGTATCAAACCGGAAATGTATGCAGGGTTCAAAAGTCGGATCCCCGCCAATAACAACACAAAAAAACCAGCAGAAAAAAAGAAGAATCGCAAGAAATCACAAAACAAGAAAAACAGAGCGAAGACCAAAAAGTCATCGAAAGTAACAGCTTCACTCGTCACAGGTAAGCCTGCACGTTTCGTTCGTATCGAACTTCCGGGTGGCAAGCGTATTCTTACATTGGCAGAAGTCGAAGTCATCAGCGGTGGTAAAAATATCGCAAAGGGCGCCAAGGCCACACAGTCGAGTACCAATGGTTCAGGAGTCGCAGCTAAGGCCCTGGATGGAAATAAAAGCTCGGATTGGAACAAAGGCGGGCAGACGCATACTGCCAATGCGGGGACAAAGAATCCCTGGTGGGAAGTCGATCTCGGTCGGGCTGTCGATGTGGAAAAGGTTGGTGTCTGGAACCGTAGTGGATTTGAGGGCCGCCTGGAAGATTTCACGCTGACGCTGTTGGATGAGAATCGCAAAGAGGTGTTCCGGTTAACGAAAGTGGCCGCTCCCTTTGTTATGGAGATTGATATCAAGAAGCGTGGAAAGCAGAATTATCTGACTTTCAACGGAAAGCCCGGTGTCCCTTATAAGTCAACTTCGAAGTCAGTCGGGTCGAAGTCACATAGTCAGGCCCCTGACCCGACACTCGTTGATGTACCGGCGAACTACCGCGATCCGATTCCGTTTGCCTTTCAAAAAGGCGATGTTGTTGCCATTCTCGGTAATGGACTTCCTGATCGAATGCAGCATGACGGGTGGCTGGAAACGTTGTTGCAAAGTGAGTTGCAAGACAAGCAGGTGCGCATTCGCAATCTGAGCGCGAGTGGTGATCGTCCCAATTCGTTCCCACGCAGCAAAGGCGCAGCCACAGTGACCGAGGTTCTTCGGCATGTGAAGGCGGACGTTGTATTCGCGTTCTTTGGCTACAACGAATCATTTCAAGGCGTCAAGAAGGCAGGCGAATATCAAAAAACATTGATCGATTTCGTCAAAAAAACGCGCGGTTCCAAAGCAAACGGAAAAACATTCCCACGAATTGTTTTGTTCAGTCCCATCGCCCATGAAGACACAGGTAGTAAAAACGTGCCTGATGGCAAGGCGCACAATATTCAGCTCGCCGCCTACACCAGGGCAACCGCCGCTGCCGCCCGGAAAGCGGGGGTCGCGTATGTTGACCTGTTCCATCCTTCTTTGCAATTGTTTAAGGAGTCGAGCACGCCACTGACAATCAACGGAATTCATCTGACTGAGGAAGGCAACAAACAGCTTGCCGAAGTGATTTCATCAGCCCTGTTTGGCCATAAGGTAACCGCGTCGCAAACGATGGAACCCCTTCGCTCAGCTGTGCTGGATAAGGCTTATAAGTGGAATAATCGCTATCGCGCTCGTGATGGCAATGATGTCTGGGGCGGCCGGTCCATTCTGAAGTTTACGAACGATCAAACCAACGCCGTTGTATTACAGCACGAGCTCTCAATGTTGGATGTGATGACCATGAATCGGGATGCTCGAATCTGGGCCGTCGCCAAAGGTCAGGACTTGAAAGTTGACGACAGCAATGTGCCGCAGCCTGTTAAAGTGATCTCGAATGTGGGTGGGGGCAGCAAGAGTTCCAGTGCGATCAAAGAGGGGAATCTCAACTACATCAGTGGGGAGGCAGGCATCAAGCATATGGCTGTCGCTGATGGTTTTGAAGTCAGCCTGTTCGCCGATGAAAAACAGTTTCCCGAACTGGTCAACCCGGTGCAAATGCAGTTCGATACCAAAGGACGACTGTGGGCCGCGGTTTGGCCGACATACCCCAAGTGGGAACCATTGAAAGAGATGAACGATGCCTTAATCATTTTGCATGATGATAACAAAGATGGCAAAGCAGATCGCGTAACCGAGTTTGCTCGTATCCAGAATCCACTGGGCTTTGAATTCTGGAATGGTGGCGTTCTGGTTGCTTCCGCGCCGGAAATTGTGTTCCTGAAAGATACCGATGGCGATGATGTAGCCGATGTCCGTACTGTGATGTTGCAAGGTCTCGATTCATCTGATACCCATCACGCAGCGAACAATTTGATCTATGGACCCGATGGTGCCATTTACTGGCAGAGCGGTGTTTTCATGGTGCATAACCACGAACACCCCTGGGGACCTTCTTTACAGGCTGCTGAATCGGCCATGTATCGCTTCGATCCGCGGCGGTTCACGATCTCGATGCATGCAGTCAATTCACCAAACCCGCACGGCATCTCATTTGACTACTGGGGTTATCACTACGCGACCGATGGTACCGGCGGCCGCGCGTATCAGGTTCGTCCGGAAAAATCCGGGTTCAAAATGCACGAGCTGTTGAAGAAAGAAGTGCGGCCCGTGACTGCCAGTGAAGTGGTCAGCAGTGCCCACTTCCCTGAATCAATGCAAGGCGATTTCCTGATCTGTAACGTGATTGGATTTCTGGGCATCAAGCACTATGACCTGGCACGCGACGGCGAGAAAGGTACCGTATGGGGCGAGCCTGCCGGTGACGATTTGACAGTCACGAGGCTGAATGCCGATGGATCCAAGACGGATGATAAATCAAAAGGTCTCATGATGAGCGGAGACAAGAATTTCCGCCCCGCTGATGCGATTTTTGCTCCCGATGGCTCGCTGTATTTCTGCGACTGGCATAATGTGATCATCGGCCATATGCAACACAATGTACGCGATCCTAACCGCGACCATAAGCATGGCCGCGTTTACAGAATGACCGCCAAGGGTCGTCCTCTGCAAAAGCCGGTTGCCATAGATGGCCAGCCCATTGCCGCATTGCTAGACAATCTGAAATCACCCATTGATGGAATTCGCCATCGTACCCGAGTTGAACTGAGTGAACGCGATTCAGACGCAGTGATCTCGGCTACGAAGGATTGGGTCAAGCAGTTTGATCCAAACAAAAAAGAAGATGCGCATCATTTACTCGAAGCGCTCTGGTTACATCAGCAACACAATGATCGAAATCTTGAATTACTGGGTCTACTTTTAAAGTCTCCCGAGCCGCACGCTCGTATTGCTGCGAATACGGTGAAGCATTTGTGGTTCAACGTCGAAAGCACTATGCGTGGCGGTGTGATTGCAGAATCTGAGGAAGCTGCGACACAAAAGTCAGGCATTCTCAGCGATACACCTGAACTCACGACGATTCGCATCGGTACGGTCCGCGAGCGCATGAGATATGACGTGACGAAACTCACCGTGAAGCCTGGAAAAAAGGTAAAACTCACGTTTGCCAACCCGGATTATATGCCTCACAACATCATGCTTGTGAATCCTGGTAAGGCTGATGAAGTTGGCCTGAAGGCGATTGCTTTGGGAGCCAGTGGGTTTTCGGTCGGTTTTGTTCCGGAGAGTAAAGAAATTCTCTGGGCCAGTAAACTCGTCGATCATGGTCAGGAGCAGGTCATCGAATTCACTGCTCCGACAAAAGAAGGCGCGTATCCTTACATCTGCTCTTTTCCCGGCCACCACCTGCTAATGCGTGGAATGATGTATGTGACTAACGATCTCAAGGAGTTTCTCGCTAAGAACCCGGAACAGGTTACCAAAATTACTAAATGGAAACTGGCTGATCTGGAGAAAGATGTGAAACGTGTGGGGCAACATCGGACTTTTTCCAGAGGGAAGGAACTGTTCACGAAGCTTGCCTGTGCACAGTGTCACAAGCTGGATAAGAACAGCGTTACACTCGGCAAAAATCTCTCCATCGGTCCCAATCTTGATGAAGTTGTGAAAAAGCATAAGAACGACGCCAAAGCAATTTTGTCGGAGATTCTGGAGCCCTCCCGCAAAATTGAGGACAAGTACAAAACGGTACTTCTCGTGCTGGAAGATGGACGGAGTCTCAATGGGAACATTGTCTCTGAAGATGAGACTTCAATGACAATTGTAACGGGGCCACCCCAGGTGAAGGAGCAGAAGGTTTTAAAGAGTTCTATCGAATTCCGACGTACCTCTCCCGTCTCCATCATGCCGGCAGACTTGCTCAATACGTTGGACAAAGAGCAGATTCTTGATCTGCTCGCGTACGTGCTCTCAGGAGGAAACGCAAAAGACGCTGCATTCCATCATCATCATTAAACACTGTCAGTCTTTTATACCCAGTCTCTAACGCATCAGGTGTATGATCATTCACCGGGAATGACCAGCTTCCGTTTTACGAAGTTTAGAAATGGTCAGTTCGGGTAAATGACGAAACTTCGTCAAGATCGTCTACTTAATCAAGGTCGATATTATGCTGTTCACACTGACCTCTGTGTTGAAATCTGGTTGATTGATAACTTACAAAATCAAAAATTAAGTTATGATTTTGTCGCAAATTCCAATAAAATGACGAGTCCTACTTAGCTACTCTGTACTCTGGTTTCGTTTATTCTTTGGCACTCATTCATGGCATGGTTCTCCCGACAGCAGATTTTTACAGTTAGTGTTCTGATACTGGGTTTCTGTTTTCCAGGCAGAATCACTGCACAATCCAGAACCTCTCTGAAACCGGATACAGTCGGTCATCAAAGAATCGTGACTCCCTTTCTGCGCCGTTACTGCCTGAAATGCCACCAAAAAGGGGCCGAGGATAATGAGTTTCGTCTGGATGCCAGTCTCGAGAATGATTTTTCCAATCCTGTCATGAAAGGGAAATGGGGAGAGATTGTTAATGTTCTCAATGGACATGAAATGCCGCCGGAGGGGGAACGAAAACCGAACGTGACAGAAGTTGCAAAAGTGGTTGACTGGATCACGAGTCAAATTGTCAAAGCGGAACTCAGCCGGCGCGATTCATCCATCATTCTTCGCAGACTCAATCGTGATGAATATCGAAATACGATTCGAGATTTGATCGGCGTAGATTTTGATCCCGCTGGCTTTCCACAGGATCCACCTGCGGGAGGTTTTGATAATAATGGTGGCGCATTGACACTATCACCTTTGCAGATGGAACTCTATCTCGAAGCGGCGAGGAAAATTTTAGATCAGGCGCTCGTGAAGTCCAACACACCGCCACCCAGACTGAAATGGCGGATCCAACCCGATTCGGGAGACTCTGATCGGAACCGTGTCGTTTATGATGGGCAACGTATCATTGTAAATGGGGGGAAGAACAAAGTTGAAAATGGCTTCAAAGTAATCCATCACGCCAACTGGGATAAGAAACTGAATGCGCGTGACTTTAAACTACCTTATGCCGGCAATTATACCATCCGGATTCGCGCTGCGGGAAAAGTGCCAACCCGAGCAGCCGTTGTGTCGTCTGCAAAAAAGGCACTGCAATATCGAATGGACCAGAAAAATAAAAAGAATCCACAAGGAGCCAAATGGACGAAGCAGCAGTTTGAACGGGATCTGAAGCACTTTGAAACGGACTCGATATATGACTATGGAGTTCCCCGTTTAAAATTCACCCAGCATTTGGGAGGACAACCAAAAGTACTGACCGAAATGGATATTGATGCACCACTGTCTCAACCCAAAGTTTACGAATTTCAGGGGTTTTTCTCGACACAAAAGGCGAGCATCACAATTGAATATGCTTACGACATTCCCCGCGTTCTTGAAAATTTCTGGATGCAGACCGGCGATCAGTTTGCTCGTCCTGTACTCTATGTGGACTGGATCGAATTGGAAGGACCGGTCTTTGAATCCTGGCCACCTCCCAGTCATCGTCTGATCATGGGAAGCACCAGAAATAAGCCGCGAGACGAGCGGCGGGCTGCAAAAGAGATTATCGCACGTATGATGAAACGTGCCTATCGTCGACCTGTAACACAACAGGAAATTGAAGACAAGCTGAAGCTGTTTATTTCGCTTCGGAAGAATACGCCCTCCTTTATTGAAGCCATTAAAACACCATTAACAGCGATTTTGGTTTCACCACATTTCCTGTATCTGGCAGAAGCACCCCGCACTACACGCGTGAGTTCACATAGTTTATCAAGCTCACGAAAATTAAATGACTATGAACTGGCATCGCGTCTCTCTTACTTCCTCTGGTCGACCATGCCCGATGACGAATTGATGGAAGCAGCAGCTAACGGAAAATTAACGCGGTCGTCAGAATTAACGAAACAGGTGGATCGCATGTTGGCCGACCCCAAAGCAGCCTCCTTAACGAAAAATTTTGCTGGCCAGTGGATAGGGTTGCGTGAAGTAGGCTCAAACCCACCAGCGGCCGATTTGTATCCTAAATATGATCGCCATCTGGAAACGTCAATGGTCGCTGAATCGGAGGCTTTCTTTGCTGAAATTCTGCACGACGACTTAAGTGTTATGAATCTGGTTAAGTCGGATTTCGTCGTGATTAATGAACGTCTGGCGCGCTTTTATGGCATTCCCGGCGTGAAAGGGGATCATTTCCGTAAAGTAAATGTTCCCCGTGGTGTGCATCGGGGTGGAATTGTGACACAGGCTTCGGTGCTGGCCATCACATCCAATGGAACCCGAACTTCACCCGTCAAACGGGGTACCTGGGTGATGAAAAATCTACTGGGAATTGATCCTGGTCTACCCGTTGCCAATGTCGGTGATATTGCTCCGAAAGTTCCTGGCATCGATAAAGCAACTGTACGCAAACGATTGGAAATTCATCGAGAGTTGCCTCAGTGTGCCCGCTGTCATAATAAAATTGATCCGCTCGGATTTGCTCTGGAAAATTTCAATGCAGCCGGCGAATGGCGAGAGCAGGAAGGTTTCGGATATAAAGGCCGCATTGGTCCCAATGACCCGAAAATAGATGCCTCAGCTACAATGCCCGATGGTACAAAGTTTACCGGCGTGGATGGCTTGCGCGACGCTCTGATCAAACAGGAATCACTGTTCCTGAAATGTCTAAGTGGTAAACTATTAACCTATGCTTTAGGCCGCGAATTGGGCATTGCCGACAATCCCACAATTGACCAAGCTGCTACCGAGATCAAAAATAATAATTATACTCTGAGATCACTCATCAAGTTTATCGTTCTCTCAGAGCCATTCTTATCTAAATAAATCAGGCAACAGAGTTGCCTCTCGCACAGGATTGCCTCAATCTGGCATTGGGAGACTCCATTATGACTTCTTTTCCCCGGGAACCACTCTCTCGCAGACATATGTTAAAAGGACTGGGGGTCTGTCTGAGCTTGCCAATTCTCGAAGCGATGGTTCCTTCTGCCTCTGCACGACCTTCCACATTCAAAGCCTGGAATCAGTCAGCAGGTAAACATCCGCGGATGATTTGCTGTTATGTGCCCAATGGTGTGAATATATTAGAGTGGGTTCCAAAAACGTCAGGGAAATCGTTTGGACTCTCACCAACATTGTCTGCACTCAAAGATCATCGGGCAGATTTTACTGTTGTTTCCGGAGTCGGACATCCTGCCTCCAAAGGAGGACATTCGGGTGCAGATACCTGGCTGACAGGAGCAGATTTATCAGCGGTTCCCGGCAGCGATTATGCTAACACCGTTTCTGCCGATCAAATTGTCGCCGATTTTCACGGTAAAAAAACGCGATTTCCCTCTCTGCAAATTTCTGACTCATCGGGTACGGGCGGTGCGGGGCATAGCCATACGCTTTCATTTGGACGCAGTGGAACACCGATTCCGGCAGAAAATTCTCCTCAACGTCTGTTTGACCGGTTGTTTGTTCCGGAAACCAAAGCAGGGAAATCGGCGACACTGAAACGCTATGCCGAAAGAAAATCGATTCTTGACAGTGTACTTCAGGATGCGGCTGCTTTGAATAAAAAACTGGGAAAGAAAGACCAGCAGAAACTGGATGAATATTTGAATTCTGTCAGAGAGACTGAGCAACGTGTCACGCGTCTGGAATCCTGGATCGATATCCCGAAACCCAAAGTTGATCCCGTAGGGTTGCAACTGGTCAGTCAACCGAACAATGCCCACGACCGTCCCATGTGGATTGATGTGATGTTGGAAATTTCTTACCTCGCCTTTGCCACCGATACCACGCGTGTTATCACGTTTGAATGGTCACGGGAAGCGGGCGGTTATGGTGGTGGCGGGGAAAATCATCATGAGCTTTCGCATCATGGCGGCGATGCTGGCATGCTGAAAAAACTGGCGGTGATCGATCGCTTCCATCTCTCCCGACTCGCACGGTTTATGAATATGCTGAAATCGACGCATGAAGAAAATGGAAATATGCTCGACCAGACCATAGTGTTATATGGTTCCGGAATGAACTCTGGTAAGGGGGGCGAACACTCGCCCAAAAATCTGCCGACGTTGATCGCAGGCGGGCAAAAACTCGGACTCAAACAGGGACAGCATTTGGCGTTTGATGTTGAGAAACATCCACCACTAAGCAACCTGCTGCTTTTAGTGATTCAGGCGATGGGTGTGGAAACGTCCCGGTTCCAGGATTCGACTTCCACTTTAACTGGACTTGTCTGATTGTGCTGTGTAGAGACTGTGGTATTAAATTGTTTTTGTAAATTCAGATGAGCCAGGGCAGCATGGCTTGTGCGAATGAGAGCACCAGGAAGAAGCCGCACATGTCGGTGAGTGTGGTCAGGATTGGTCCGGACACCAGTGCGGGATCCAGTTTGAAACCTTTCAGCACCAGTGGAATTACGGCACCCAGGCAGACCGCCAGCAGAGTGTTAACGGCCAGTGCACCACCAATCACCAGGCCTAAATAGGGGTTTCCCTTCCAGAGCCAGGCTACGAATCCGAGAAGTAATCCGAGCGCGAGACCATTCAGCAAACCGAGCGCAAATTCTTTGCGGAAGACATAGAACCAGTCGCGCGGGCGGATGACACCCAGTACGAGTTCCCGTGTACTGACGGCGATGGATTGGTTGCCACTGCAGCCGCTCATGTCGGATACGATCGGCAGAAAAACGGCCAGCGCGATCACACTCGACAGGGTTTCTTCATACATGGCAATGATGCTGGCGGCGATAATATTCAGTACAATGTTAATACTGAGCCACGAGAGTCGCCGCGCGCTGCGGATTTTCAGTGACAGGCTGCGCAATTCTTCACCGCCCATGATTCCGGCAAAACGGAGGAATGTTCTACCGGCCTGTTCCTCACCCGCTTTTTCCACATCGTCGCGGCGTACGACACCAACCAGTTTCTGGTCGTCGTCGATCACCGGCAGTCCATACAGTGGATGAGAGTCAAAAAAATGCTGTAGATCTTGCAGGCTTGTGGAAACGGGTACGCTGGTCGGATTTTGAATCATCATTTCCGAAATCATACGCTGTGGAGGTGCAAGTAACAGATCCCTTAAACGCAGGACTCCTATCAGTCGATGTTCGATGTCGATCACGTAGCTGTATTGAACGTTGTAAGCAGCATACTTTTCTGCATTCTTGCGTAGGTCAGATACGACATCATCAACGCTCAGCGACTCTTCAAACGAAAGCAATTCGGTGATCATCAGTCCGCCAGCACTGAGATCGTTGTATTGTGAAAGAAAGCGTACATTCTCAGCTTCTTCGGGAGACATTTCCTGCAGGATGGCCTCAGTCTGCACCTCCGAGAGCTGATGAAGCAGGTCCACCTGCTCGTCGCTCTGCATTTCATCAACAATATGAGCGGCCTGCTCAGGCTGCAGTGCTGATAGTAACTGACCAGCTTGCAGTTCCGGTAGCGATTCCATCAGGCGTGCCGCATTTTCATGGTCAAGCAGTCCAAGAATATTCTGCTGTTCGGAATGCGAGAGGCGCGCCATCACGCGCGCATCCTCCCCTGGTGGTAGTTCCTTCAGAAAATTGTGGACGGCATCGACATCACCGGAGGCAACAATCTGTTCGAGTTCTTGCCAGGCTTTCGACTGCTCCGGGATAGTACCTGCAGTGGTTTCGGTTCGTTCCCGCATTTCGTAATCTCCGTTCCTGCGACTCGTTTAACTCCTCATTTTTATCTGAGGAGAAGTGCTCTCTCAAAACACTCAGACTCATTCAGTACTGCAGTTATCAAACTCTCTCCAGGCGTTTGTTTTACCTGTTTCCGAAAGGGTAATAAAACGGCACGTACCAGGCTCACTGATGTAGTGACACCTGTGTTATAGTCTTGTGGATTGATGATGACTATGTTCAGGATGCACCGATTATGAATTCGGTACTTTCCTGAGCGGCAAGTCTTCGATAAGAAGCACTCATTTTGGGGAGGATCAGATGAGCTCGGCGATGGGCGATCCATGGGGAAGGATGGGCATGGGGCGCCCACTGCGATCGAGAAATTCGTGATGTTGATCTATTCCCAGGAAGCGATAGACGGTTGCCAGGAGGTCGTTCGGATCGAGTTTATTATCCTTTGCGTATTCTCCTTTGGCCGTGGTCGAACCGATGACCTGTCCCATGGGGGCACCACCACCTGAGACCAGAACCGACATCGCACCGGGCCAATGATCTCGGCCTGGTTGCATCACTTTGCTGCGTGTGCCCGGTTGTACGGTAATACGTGGAGTGCGTCCAAATTCGCCTGAGACGACCAGCATCACTTTTTTGTCAAGCCCGCGTTCGTAGATGTCTTCGATTAAAGCAGCAACCGCACTATCAAAATGGGGCATGCGAACTCCGAGGTCATAATACAAGTCGCCGTTGATGGCGTGGATATCCCAGTTACCGTGGATACGGTTTTTCTGAGTACCGGGGACATCGGGATTGTTCATATACATGGTGACAAAGCTGCTGCCTGCTTCCACCAGACGTCTGGCAAGTAAAGCGCGTTGTCCCCATTTATGGCGACCGTAGCGGTCACGGGTGGCATCACTTTCGCGCGTGAGGTCAAACGCCTCGCGGGCTTTTTCGCTTGTCAACAGTCCCAACGCCTGTTGATTGATGTCATCCAGAGATTCCATTGAGCCTTTCAAGTCGATATCTGATCTCAAGTTATCGAAGGCATTCAGCAAACTCATTCGGTCATCAAGCCGATTTTTCAATCCATTGGAGAGTGCCAGGTTTGGCACTTTATAACCTGGAGCACCAGGATTGCCGCCGACGACAAAAGGCATCGCCGATTCACCAAGGTAGGCACTTCCCCCACCATACGCGCGAGCGGAACTGGCAACATAATTGGGGACGCCCACATTTCTATGCTCACGCATTTTCGCGACAACAGGGCCGACCGTGGGAAATTCAGAAATGGGATTGACGCTCTGTGTTTTTCGACCACTCAAGAAGCGAACGGAACCCCGCGCGTGTTGTGAGTCTTCGTGTGAAATAGAGCGAATGATTGAAAATCGATCCGCGACTTTTGCATGTTTTGGCAAGAGCTCGCAGATATCCAGGCCTGGGGCATTCGTCGCGATCGGACTGAGCTGGCCGCGATAATCGCTGGGAGCATCGGGTTTCATGTCATACGTTTCCATATGACTCGGCCCACCCAGTAACCAGATGAAGATGACTGCAGTATCGTCGTTTTTATTCTGAGTGTTTGCGGCTGCCAGTGCACGACTTTGGAGCAGCTCTGATAATCCGAGTCCACCCAGGGCCAGGTAACCAGATTCCAGAAAACTACGCCGTGACATCGGGCCGGGACAAAAAATAGAACCAGTCTGATCAGGACTCATGAGAAAACCTTTGGTCAAATTGAAAGCGGCAGGAGTTCACTCAACCTGTTTGCAGGAGGTCTCGAAGATGACTCGGAGGGTTTCGAAACTTTACTAATACTAGTATAATCGACAGAATAACACACAGCAAGCAGAGAAATTGACAAAAAAAAGTTGGTTCTTTTCAGGGAGGATCAGTGAAACCGCTCCGGAAAATCACTTAAATCTTATGAACGGGCAGCCACACAGCGATGAAACCAGTTGTCCTGATGAGTGAATCATTTCGAAATTCAACATCGTCATCTGATTGATTTGGAGTGTTACTTCATTTGTCGTTTATCCTGAATGATGAAGACCCTTTTTGGTTTTGCAGTAACTGAGGAGACGTGTGATGGTGATTGTAGACCGTGGCAGATTATCGATGTTACTGGTAGTCCTGTTTCTCAGTTTGAATGGGCAGCCGCAATGTGTCATTTCTGCAGAGCCTGGTACCACGTATTCGATGACGGTTGATTTAGGCCAGGATCAAGGGCAAAGTTTTGGTTCATTGTTCGAAGTACGTGATCAAGACAATCGGGTCATTGCAGGTGCCGGCTTTCTCGATGTTTATAACACGCGTTTTCGAAGTGACAGACATACCTTACAATTCTTCGTTCGGCCGCAGAAAGCTCCCGATCAATTTAAGGTCGCTCGTTTGCCCCATCCCGATTTGGATTGCGGAATCTATTTGCTCGACTTGAATCAAAAAATCAGAGCGTGGAGTAGAGCGGGGAAAGACTCGGTTCGCTTGTGGGATGCGGAAAGTCAAAAGTGGAGCGATGCACCGATTCCACAAACAGGTCAGGTTCGGTCGGGCGATGGCATCATGCGAGTCGGTAAGGGGACGTTGACCTTTACCGGAAATCAGGTGGCCTACAATGATCGTGTGATTTTAAATCCGCCGAAATTGGGTACGTATTACAACTTTTACTACGCCCACGGTCATTTATTTTTTTATCATACACACAGAACAGATAATGGTGGTTTTACAAAAATCTATGCCTGCCCCTGGACCAGCGATTCCAAGGGACCGATTAATCTGAAGCAAGCCGCTATTTTGGATGCGAAGTACGTAGGAGCCACTCCATTTGCCTGGGGGCAATATGGGGATGAAGTATTAACGGTTTCGAATTATGGTGGCGTTTATGTGTTTCGTAACAATCACTGGAGTACTTTACAGGCCGCGCAAAAAGGGGTCAGTTTCCAAGTCTATTCAATGATGAATTTTCATGACCGATTGCTGCTGGCGCAATATCCGACGGGTGAACTGTTTGAATATCAAGGCAAGGAATTAAAACGATTGAAAGGCTGGCCACCGAAGCTACCAGAGGTGTCATCGGGCGCACGCGAGGCACAGACGCTGGCCATTTACAGGGGTGATCTGATTGTGGGTGTATGGCCCTGGGCTGAAGTCTGGCGCTACAACCTTGATGAAAAAAAATGGCACTCAATGGGGCGATTGTTTACTCATCCCGAATTAACAGACAAAACAACCCATCCTTATGAAGCGGAAGCCAAACGGTTTAATCTGGTGACCAACCATTGGGGGCAACGTGTAACGGGCATGGTCCCCTTAGGCAGTTCGCTCATGCTTTCGACTTCGAGTAAAGGTACATATCAATGGTTTGACAAATATGATTTCCTGACAGAATTGCAGCGAAAAGAATATGGGGCAGTCATTCAAATGGAGATGCCGGGAAACCTGGCTGCGCAAATCAAATGGAAGGATCGTGCTGTCAAACTGGATTTTGTCATTGAAAAAGATAAAATCCTCATCCGACAGGATGGAGAAGTCCTGGCGAAAGCAAACTATCAGTCCAATGATTCAGCAGCGTTCCAAAACGCGACAGTGAAATGGGGAGATGGCGTATTTGGCAAGCTCAATGGAAAGATTAAATCGAAGCAGGTTTTGAAATCAAAAAGCCGGTAAATCGACTGTTTTCCCGGAATCAAAAACTACCGATCGTGTAAACGATGGGAGCTATTTCTAAGTCATCAGTTTGGATAAAAAACGATTATGTCAGACGCTCATACTCATCCCAAAAGGTTTCAGGATCGTGTAGCTTTAGTGACAGGAGGTTCGCGTGGGATTGGACGTGCCTGTTGCTTACGCCTGGCGGAAGAAGGAGCACGCGTTGCCGTTAGTTATCTCAATGGCAAGGAAGATGCCGAGGAAACTCTGCGACAGATTGAGGCGGCTGGGGGAAGCGGCATCATCGTTCAAGGAGATGTCTCCTGCAGTGAGCAGGTTGATCAAATGGTTGGCGAAGTAGAATCTCAATTGGGCGAAGTCGAACTGTTGGTGAATAATTCGGGGGTCTTTATTTACCAGTCACACTCGGAAATGGATGAAGACTCGTGGCGTCAGATGCTGGATGTCAATTTGACGGGGACATACCTTGTCACCTGGCGCGTTAAAGAAGGCATGCTGAAACGTAAATTTGGTCGGATTGTGAATTTGAGCTCTCTGTCGGGCCTGCAACCTCGTCCGATGTCGATTGCTTACGCAGTCAGTAAAGCGGGCGTGATTTCTTTTACGCAAAGTACAGCGATCGCCTGGGCAGCAGACAATGTCCGTGTGAATGCGGTCGCGCCGGGATTGATCGAGACGGAAATTCTTTCAGGCGTGAATCAGGATGATCTCGAAAAAATCATTCAAGCAACGCCCATTCCTCGTATGGGAGAACCAGCAGAAGTGGCGTCAATGGTAGCGTTTCTCCTGTCTGAAGAGAGTAACTTCACAACAGGACAGACTCTCGTTCTCAGTGGCGGACGAGGCATGTTGCCTTAACAGATTCAATCTGCTTCCAGACTGTTTTCAGTGAATTTTACTGGTAAATCGCTCTTTTTTATAGATAGGTATTGCTTTGACGAATTCTTTCGTTTAATGTGACGAAAGAATTCGTACTTGTGTCTGTGAAGGAGTTGAAAACATGGCAAGATCCAGTTCGTCACAACCAACTGAAGTGGAGCTTCAGATTCTGAATGTCCTCTGGGAAGGGGGGCCGTTAAGTGTGAGAGACGTTCACGAAACGCTTCTGCAGGAACGTGAGACTGGCTACTCCACAACGTTGAAAATGATGCAGGTAATGCTTGAAAAAGGGCTGCTGGTTCGTGATGAGTCGGTTCGCCCGCAGCTGTATCAGCCTGCGAAACCCAGAGAAGAAACGCAGTTGCAGATGCTCGATGGACTGGCTCAACGCGTTTTTCAGGGTTCAGCGATGCGTCTTGTCATGCGAATGGTCTCGTCGGGTCGACTGTCTGTTGATGAACTCGAAGAAATTCAGCGACTATCCAAAGAGTCGGAAGGAGAACAGAGATGATCAACGATTTCATTTCGACCGATTTAGTATGGCGATTGGGTTGGACTTTATTGCATTCAGTCTGGCAGATTTTGTTGATTGGAATCCTTGTTGTGATTGGATTTCATGTGGCGCGCAAGTCAGCAACAGTTCGTTACTGGATATCCTGTTGTGCTTTGGCTTTGATGTACGTTCCGTTGGTGGTGACGTTTGCCCTGGTGCCTCCGCCTGTTTTGCAGGAAGCCGATGTCGAGTTGACTCTGAAACAAACGCTCTTAGACCATCCCTCGCAAACTGTCAGCGAATTTTCTCTTCAAACAATCAGCAGAAATTCCTCTTCCACAGAATTCTCTGATCTATCAAATAAGCTTGGTGGAAGCGAATTGGAAAACGAGAATCAGAACGCTGTGCAAGCTATGACTTTTTCCCATTTCGTTACGTGGATACCGTGGTTAGTGGGGTTTTGGTGCATCGGAGTAGCCATATTGGCGATCTGGAATGGTGGAGGATGGATTATCATACGTAAGCTTCGTTCTCACGGGATTACACCTGTCGACGAGGCTCTGCGTTTGCGAATGGAGACGCTGGCTCGGCGTTTGAAAGTCAGCCGGCCTGTGACGTTGGTTGAGTCCATATTGGTCGAAGTGCCGATGGTGATTGGGTGGTTGCGACCGATGATCTTGATGCCCGTAAGCATTCTGGCGAGTATGCCACCGGACCAGTTAGATGCGATTTTGGCACATGAGCTGGCTCATATCCGCCGACATGATTATCTGGTGAATTTGTTTCAGTTGCTGACCGAATCTTTGTTTTTTTACCATCCTGTCATCTGGCTTCTCTCAAGACAAATACGTATTGAACGGGAATTCTGTTGCGATGACGTTGCAATCTCGGCATGCTGTGGCAAAACAACTTTTGTGCAGGCCTTGGCAAGAGTTGAATCGAGTCGACCGATTCCGGCGCACGCAATGTCGCTGTTTGGGCGAGGAACAAGCATGACACTTCAGCGGGTGCGTCGCATTATGGGCACCTCCCGAAGTGTTCCTCACACAGGAATTGTTGCTTTTTGTGCACTTATGTTGGCGGTGATTGTGGGATTCGGTGTCGCAGATTCGATGCGTCAGGCAGGGGCGACCGATAACGCTGAGATCGCACAAGTCAAAAACCAACGCCAAGTATCAACCCAAAAATTGCAGGCGGAGCAAACGCCGAAACCGGAAGCCGGGGAAGCAAATAAAAAAAATACCGTCAAAGAAAGTATCGATGCGAGGAATTTACGAATCGATATCGCATACGAGGGAGCGTCCGACAAGCCATTTTACCATTTCACACTCACAACATATCCGTTCAGCAAGGAACGGAATCCGATGTGGCAAACCTATGAAGTTGCCCAGACAAATCAAGCAAAGATTGGACAAATTGTAGAACACCTCGTGAATTCGGGATTTTTCTTGCACGCAAAAAATAGTTTATTACCACAAGCACCAGGGGGACAACGGTACGTCTTGCGCGTTACTACTGGTGATAAAACATTCGTGGAGGATCTGGGCTGGGGTCTGGGATTGTTGCTTCGATTGGACAGTTTGCAAAAGGTTCTTGCGAACGGAGACACACAAGCAACGGCACCACTTGATCCACTAATCACACGACTGGCTGGCTATCGTCGGAAATGGACTCAAGGTTCAGCTGTCAACGGCATCAAGTCTCGACTCTCGGCGGCGAAGAAGACATTTCAAGCGGGAGAGCCGATCAGAGTCAAACTGAAAGTCGAGAACACCGGACAGCAGGTTCGGGAATTCTCATCGATCTTGGGCGCTCCAGGTGAAATCAAAAGTGCGGTGAAGCAGATTGAATTCAAGGTCTTTGATAGCTACGGACGTCGCGTACCCTTTCTGGCAGGAACAGCACAGTTCCTTGAACATCGAATGTCGCTCGAACCGCGACAGGCTGAAACCTATGAATTCGATCTGGCAACTGCCCATTATCTAAGGCGACCGGGACGGTATACTGCGGTGTATGATTCGTGGAGCCATCTTCATACGAACAGTTTTGAGTTTGAAGTGACGCCGAGTCCCATAAATGAGGAAGATATTGTAGGGCAACTTCTTCCGCTACTGCATGAAAACTGGGTGATGCTTGCGAATCCCAACTTCATAGGCAAGATCCACCCGGGAGTCAATTTCTTGGCCGTGGATGGTTTTCCGATTCATTTACAGCATTATCCAAGGCATGGAAACATTGGTGATATTAGTGTGGTCTGGCTCTGGTTAACCAAGGAAAAGGCCGATCCACTATCAGAATTACCCGACGTTCGGTATCCTCCTTCGAGTCAGTATCTTGGCAAAACAGGACGTTGGCATTTCTATGCGTTTGCCGACGAGCGAGCACTTAAAATTTGGCCGACTGTCCTGGAAGATGTGAAAAAGAAACTCATCAAACCAGAAGGTGCTACGGAAAGCATTAATGATTCCACAAATTCAGTTAATCAGGTGCAACAGAGACGTATCAAAACAGGCAATAACAATTCATCTCCTGAAAAAACAGTTCGTGCCAATGCTCTGGATGGAACATGGTGGTTGCTTACGACCCAACTCGATGACGAAGCAGAGCCGTTCGATAAAGGAGAAATGAACGCGATTTTCGAGAAGCAGATTTTCTATACAAGTCGAAAATCGGACCCCTCGCGATCGGCCAGACGACGATTTAAACTCCTTCCCGATCAGCGTATTGACTTCTTTGATGAGCGGGACGGAAAACAAGTTCGAGTACTTGGACGCTATCAACTTGCGGGAGATCGCTTGTGGATTGCCGTTAATGATGATGTAGAAGATGTAAACCCGATTGCACCTCCTGAAGCAGTCAACCTGGCTCCTAAGAAGGGTGTGCGTTACATGGTGTTTCTGCGAAGGCAACCCGTAGCTGATACAATAGCCGCAAAAGAGCCAGATAAGAAAAAAACACGTAAAGATCCTGGCTTGATTGGCCACATCTACGCCGTCGACCGTGATGGGAGCAACCTCGAATTACTCGCAGATGAAACACTACTTGAAGGATATACGTTTCTGGGAGGATCTGCATGGTCGCATGACGGAAACTGGATTGCCTGTGGTGCGACTCCTTACCCTGGGCGCGGCTATTCAAAGTCTCACCTTGTCAAATTTTGCATCAATGGTCCGGACGAAGGCAAGAAGGTTGATCTTGATTGTGGTCTCTCACCTTCCTGGTCACCAGATGACAAACAGATCGCCTTCTTGATTAATGGAAAAAACCCCCTCGAAGCAAAAGCGGGTCTGTGGGTCATGGATGCCGACGGAAAGAATCGACGCCGTCTCGGTTATGCCGTTCATGGGCAGTGGTCTCCGGATGGCAAGTCGATCCTGGCAGTCAGTAGTCATATGAGTCCTCGTAAATTTCTGCTGTTCGATGTGAAGACGGGAAAACGCAAAGAAATCCTAACTAATTATACCGGTATTAGTCTGCCTACATGGGCGCCGAACAAAAAACAATTTGCAGCAACTGTTATGGATGGAAAAGATCGAGTGCTGGGGGTTTTCGATCCAGTAGAAGCTCCCGAGTCTTACACAGAGCTTTGGCGAAACCCATGGGGAGGTGGCAATGAAAAAAACTGGTTCGATGAAACCTGGCCTGACTGGTCACCTGATGGAACAACGATTGCGCTTACATTAAATGGCTCATCAATACAATTGATCGATACTACTGAGGACTCCGCTGTTAAACAGCTTGATGTGGCACCAGAAAATACAGAGGTCTTCTTTGTTGCCTGGTCACCCGACAGCAAACGACTCTCGTTTAGCCTGCTTGGACCGGGTTTGCTGGAATTTGAGAAAGATAAATAACAAAAAAAGTGATGATCTATGAAAAAGTATACGCTTCTCATCTTGGTTTTTTGCGTGTTGGCTATGGTCACCTTTGGTAAATGGATGGACTTGAATCCGAAGATCCTTTTGTCATTCATTACAATTCTGGGCGTTGTGTTCATTTTCGATGTTGTGATTCCGCGCATCCGAATGCTGCGTCGTGCTAAGGCGATAGAATCAGAAATTTCTGATCCGGAACGCATGATCGTGTACCACCAGTTCTCCTCCATTTGGCCAAAACGCAAACACAGTGAAATCGATGCTAAGAAGACTGAAATGGCCAGGGATGATTGGGTGTTCCTGAAAGCAAGTGAAGCAAGACTATCGAAAACTCTCCGATCCATGGGCGGTGGCCTCAATCTGCATTTCATACGTGATAAGTCTTTTAAAAAAAGTGAGCGAGAGACAGCCGTTTATTTGTAACCAAGAAGGGGTTGTTTCCGTAAAGACTGAATAGGTCTGGTTGTTACCAGAACTGGATCTGTTTAAGTAAAGAAGTGGGAAAAGATAATAATGCGTGACCTGCTTATCACTACATTATCAATATTAATAATATTATTTTGTATCTCACTTTTGGTTGTGAGCGGAGAGTCCGAGTCCAACACAAATGAAATGCTCGACGATGCGAAAACGGTTCCTGGAGCGCAACGTGATACCTTAATGACTCCCAAAACTATTTTGTTCACAAAAATTCAGTCTGTAAAAATTAGAAAAGGAATATTGATATTCGTGACATTTGAGAATTTGAAATTAAAATCACATTACTTCCAAATTCGTGATAAAAATGTCATTATTGTCAGAAATAATGACAGCGATATGCCTTTATATTCAATCAAATTTACTGATAACGGCTGTAATACTCTGGTGGTTACAATTTCCGATACACTGGATATCGATCTTCTGGAAGAGATGTCCGCTAGCTGAGCCTGGGACAGTCATGGCAGAATTGACTAAATGGATGCCAGCATAGGGGTTGTCCAGCTAGACTGACTGGAGCAACTCGAAGAAGAAAATGAAAAATTCCGATAAGCCAGGAATGTGAGGGAGTCACATTTTGTTATACTGGAACATTCGAAACTGAGCGTGGTTTCAGTACATCCAGGTAGGAAATCTTGGCTGATGGGATAGATTATGATGGGTATCAAGTGGATTACTCCAAGTATCACTTTTTTACTTCTGTTGGTGAGTTCAATTCACGCCCAAACGAAAGCTCCACCCGCTGAACTCGCACGATGGGTGAAACATCAACAGACGCTTCTGGCGAATCCCGATGTCGTGGCTTATTACGATTTTCAGGGAGGCCAGGGAACCACATTAAAAAACAAATCAAAAACAGGTGCTGCCCTGGATGGCAAGATTCGGGGCGCACAATGGGTAGCAGGGCGTTGGTCTGGGAAAAATGCGTTACACTTCGATGGCTCAAAGAGTCAGGTTGAGATTCCCTCTCTAAATTCGCTGTGTGCTTTGGATCAAGAGCAGGGCGGCACTGGCGAAATCACAGTGGAAGTCTGGTTGAAGGCCATGTCCACTAAAGAAGCGGGGATCGTCGACAAATCCTCTGCCGGCACCGCCACTCACGCACCATACATGATCTGGATCAGTCCCCATCGGCTCAATTCCTATATTGGGAAACAGTCAGAGAATCGATTAACGAGTGTCAGCGATGTAGAGGACATCTTGACACAAGAATGGATTCATGTGGCTATGGTGGTCAACTCAGAGGCACTGGCCTTGTATCGGGATGGTATTCTTTTGGGACGCGCTCCACGTAACGCCAAAGTCTCTGATAATGGGAAACCGTTGTTGCTGGGAAGTATGGGTCTGGCAGGACGTTACTTCTTTGATGGTTTGATAGACGAAGTAGTGATCTATAAAAAGGCGTTGCCTGAATCGGTGATAAAAAAACATGCAGAATTATTTCCTGAAGCTACGGGACCACAGACGATCACATTGACTTCACCTCAGTCTGGAGAGCGTTGGAACGCAGGCACGTTGCATGATATTACCTGGACTGCAACGAATGCTCGTAAAGCGGGGCTGCTGCAGATTGAATATTCTGTTGATGGTGGCAAGAGTTGGAAGATGATCAGTACCACCGCTGTGAAAGCACAAAAATATTTATGGCGTGTTCCCAAAACCGTTTCGAACGATTGCCGCGTTCGTCTGATGGTCAAGCAACGAATCGATATAGGGCAGAAATCGGACCTGTTCGCCATTCAACCTGCACTGGAAATTCCGGAATATGAATGGAAAAAAGTAGCGTTGCCTGCTGCTTTCGCTCCGCGGGATGGTGCGGGTGCTCTTGTTTTTCAAGATCAGATGTGGCTTCTCGGTGGTTGGAATCCACCAGACAAAACGTTTTTTCCACGGGCGTGCAATAACGAAGTATGGAAGTCGAAGAATGGGGCCGATTGGAAATTAGTCAGGCCGAACACTTTTAAAGACCGTAGCTTTGATCCTCAACTGGATTGGGAAGGCAGACATACCGCTGGTTATGTCGTTTATAAAGACAAGATGTGGATCGTTGGCGGCGATGCAAATCAGGGGCATTATCAATTTGACGTTTGGAATTCTTCAGATGGAAAGTCGTGGAATTATGTCAATAAAGGAAAGCCGGTTCCCTGGGGACCGCGCGTGTTGCATTATACGCTGGTCTTTAACGACCGAATCTGGGTTATGGGTGGGCAGAGCCTGCCTCAGATTGGCGGCGGGAAAGAAGTCTTTTATCGCGATATCTGGAATACAACAGACGGTATCAATTGGACTCAAGTCACACCTCAGGAACCGTTCTGGCCACAGCGCGGCATGATTGGTGGTAATGTCGTTTTCAAAGATCGTATGTGGATCCTGGGAGGGGGAACCTACGATACCCCACAAACGCCACAGCGAAAATACTTTAATGATGTCTGGAGTTCTGAAGATGGTGTGAAATGGCAATCCCATAGCAAAACAACACCCTGGGAACCCAGGCAGTATCACGAGGTTGCTGCCTTTGATGGCAGAATGTGGGTTCTGGAAGGGTATGCCAGAGGCAATCGCAACGATGTCTGGCATTCAGACGACGGCGTGAACTGGTACGAAATACCGGACACTCCCTGGAAACCTCGACACGCGGCCAGCGTTTATGTTTTCAATAACGCGCTCTGGATGGTCGCCGGCAATAACATGCAGAGTGACGTGTGGAAACTTGTGAGAACTGATCAACACAAATAAGCAGGTTCGCCTGTTGAGAAGGACTGACTGGAAAGAAAAAACCCCTGATTTTCACATGAAAAACAGGGGTTTTTATTGTTCTGGATAGCAGGTGAACCACTATCAAGTGGGCGATGAGGGGCTCGAACCCCCGACCCTCTCGGTGTAAACGAGATGCTCTAGCCAACTGAGCTAATCGCCCGGAATTTTGATTTGTATCGGTAAAACCGACCATTTTCTTGCATCATCATTGATGACACGCTGATATTATTGCAGGTTCGTAGCGAAATGCAACTCTAGCGTGTAAACTGTTTTAAGCCTTGATAGATTTTGGTTTTCTGTGGTTTTTCCTTCTCTCTTGAAAGAATTGTGATATGTCTCATTGTCTGGTCACCGGTGGTGCGGGATTTATTGGTAGCCATCTTTGTGAACAATTAATCCAGCAGGGAGAACAAGTTACTGCCGTTGATGACCTTTCGACCGGATTTTTGCAGAATCTGGATTCGATTATCGATCATCCCCAGTTCACTTTTCGCACGGGTTCGATTACCGATCCGGTATTGATGGCGGAAATGGTGCAGGGGGTCGATACGATCTATCACCTGGCGGCTGCAGTGGGAGTAAAACTGGTTGCAGATAATCCCGTACGTACGATTGAAACCAATATTTACCCGACGGAAGTTTTGCTGCGACATGCGGTGCAGGGAGGCCATAAGTTTTTCCTGGCTTCCACAAGCGAAGCGTATGGTAAAAATCCCAAAGAACGCTGGACGGAAGAAGATGATCTGCATTTCGGCCCGACAACGCGGCCGCGCTGGGCTTATGGTGCATCCAAAGCCATTGATGAGTTTTTGGCGCTCGCCTACCACCAGAAGTACGGTTTGGATGTAAGAATCGGACGTTTTTTCAATGTGGTGGGACCTCGTCAGGTGGGACAGTATGGAATGGTGATTCCCAGCTTTATTGATCAGGCTCTTGATGGTGGTCCGGTGGTTGTTTTTGATGATGGCACCCAGATTCGCTGTTTCGGGCATGTTTCGGAAATCGTAGATTGTGTGATTGACCTGACGAATCTGGATGGGGCGAAAGGCCAGGTCTATAACATCGGCAGTGATGAACCGGTTTCGATTTGCGAACTGGCGGAAGCAATCATTGCGAAAGTCAATCCGGAAGTCAAAATCGAATACCTGCCTTATAACAAAGCATATAATGAAGACTTTGAAGATGTCCGTCGTCGTGTTCCCGATTTAGGCCGACTGGAAAAAACATTAGGTCGTAAGCCTCAAGTCAAACTGGATGCGATCCTGGATGATATCATTGCATCGAAGAAAAAAATCCGCGGGCTTGCCTGAGAGGAAAACCCTATTGGGTTAATTCGATCGTCTCCGGATTCTTCCATATCATCGCCGGTTGAAGGCTGGCTTTACGCTTCTGTAGGATGATCTCTTAATATAATTGCCAGATTCGGAATAATCCATACAACCTGAGTCCGAATATTGTGCGGATCCAAGTCGTGGTGAGAGGGTTCTCATTTCCAGAGTTCTTCTGACCCGATGATGGATGTAAGTGTGGTTCTCAAGCCAGCGTTACACAAGCCAGCATTTCACAGGTCAAAGGAATGGAGAGTACGATGAAGGGATTCCGGATCAAGTTAGTAGCTTTGACGGTTTTAGCAGGAATGTTTGGCCCAGGTCTCGCGGTGCAAACGTCAGAGGCTGGCGGTGGGCGGTTTTTTCTTTCCAAATGTGAGTTGTGTGAAGAAGAGAACTACGGTCGCCAATATAAGGCCAGCACTTATCCCTGGCCTCGCTATTCGTACCACATGTATCGGGGGAAACGGTGTGATGCACGAATGCGAACGGGTCTCGTTCCGCGTTATGAATACGAGCGTTATCAGGTAAAGAGCCAGCAACCATTTTCCGGCGTAATGCCCCCTTTACCTTAAATAAAGAAATCAGAACGCCGTACTCAAAAACTGCCGTGAGACTATGGAAAAAATGCTCCTGTAGGTAGGCTAAAGGGTGAAATTTCATCCTTTCTAGTCTACGCTTGCCGGAGAATGTTTTCATGTTTCGCCTCGCGCTACTGCTCTCTGTCTGTCTGATCCCCTTTCAATCACTGGGTGCTGCCGTTCTAAAGGGGAAGGTCGTTGATGCTTCCACCGGGAAAATCATACCTGCCCGCGTATCAATTCATTCATCGACGGGTACTGCTTTTTTTGCTGAGAGTGCCGCCAAAGATGGATCGGCAATCAAATATGATAAGCAGCGCAGCCCGACCAGCATAGAACAGCATGTGACATTGTCAGCACATGAATTCCAGGTGGACCTGCCTCCCGGAGAATATCGGATTTCTGCTTTTCGAGGCAAAGAATATATTCCCGCTACAGAAACGGTTCGTGTCAAAGATCAGTCCGTTGAAGTCACTGTCTCATTAAAACGCTGGGCGAATATGGCCAGCCAGGGTTGGTATTCCGGAGATACCCACGTGCATCGTCTGGTAAAAGAACTTCCGAATGTGATGCTGGCGGAAGATTTGAATGTCGCGTTGCCCTTGACCAATTGGGTTTCAATATCCGATCAGCCTCCCTCGCGGGGAAATTTGAATACCGACCAGGATGCCGTCAAAGCGGCTGCTGTATTTGTGGATCCGACGCATGTTTATTATCCGTTGAATACGGAATATGAAATTACGAAAGTAAATGATAAACGTCATGTGTTAGGTGCCGTTTTTGTTTTGAATCAAAAAGAAGTTCTCAAGATGGGGGCACCTCCCGTTACTCCCATCGCACAGGCCGCCCGCAAACAGGGAGCGTTACTCGATCTGGATAAACATTCCTGGCCTTGGTCTTTAATGCTGGTGCCAGTGATGGACGTGGATCTGTTTGAGCTAAGTAACAATCATATCTGGAGGACGAATTTCCATTTCAAAAATTTCATAGTGAAAACGCGTCCGACACATTTAGATTTCGAAATGGAAAACGATGGTTTTACCGAAAATGGTTGGATGCATTATGGCTTCGAGATGTACTACAGCATGTTAAATTGTGGATTTCGAATGCGGCCGACCGCGGGAACC
This sequence comes from Planctomycetota bacterium, assembly GCA_022600195.1. GTDB lineage: Bacteria > Planctomycetota > Planctomycetia > Planctomycetales > Planctomycetaceae > Gimesia. The sequence continues at coordinate 14,749 of JAHZKX010000080.1, read as the reverse complement.
GCTTCGGGAGTGCACCCGGTTTCTTTAGGATTTGGACGTGTTTATGTAAATCTACCTGATGGATTCAGTTATGAGAAATGGATGTCGGGTCTGGATGCGGGCCGCAGTTTTGTGTCTACCGGGCCGATGTTAACTCTGAAAGTGAACCAATCTCATTTGGGGAAAACGTATCAGGAACCTGCAGACGCAGAGTATGTTTGTCATTTAGAAGGCACAGCACGCTACTGGAAACCGATCTCCCGGATCGAAGTAGTCGTGAATGGTGATGTGATAGAAACGATCAAACCCGCCAATCAAAGGGGAGCCGATTCTGCATTGACCTCAGCCATTGATCTCAAACTGAAATTAAAAGGTTCGGCGTGGGTGATCGTGCGTTGTTTTTCGAAAGATGAAACAGGGAGAATGCGATTTGCACATACGGCACCGGTCTATTTTGATGTTCCTGGTCAGCCTGTGCGTCCAAAACGGGCAGCCGTACAATATTTGATCCGTCGTATGGAAGAGGAAATCGCGCGAAATCAGGGCGTTTCGAACGCCACCTGTGTAAATGAGTATCGCCAAGCTCTGGAAACGTATCAACGTTTGTTGCCGACAGCCCGGTGAACCAGTTAAAATGTAAGGAATCAACCTTCAACACCCCGACCTGCATTCATCCTGCCCATATCACTCCACTGGAGTCCGTATGTTTTCACCATTCAAGAATTTCTTATGCCCGTCTTGTTTCGTTCTCATTCTTTCTTTACAGGTAAGCGTGCCTGCTGCTGAAACTGCCACTACGATTTTTAAGAATGGGAAAGTGATTACCCTCGATAGTAAATCGCGGATTATGGAGGCGATTGCCATACGAGGCGGAAAAATTCTGGCTGTCGGGACCAATTCTGAAGTAATGCAATTTAAGGGGGATCAAACAAAAGTGATTTCTCTAAATGGCAAAACGGTAATACCCGGGCTGATTGAATCCCATGTGCATGCCTTACGTGCCGCACGAGGCGAATTGTTGCAACCGCATCAGGAGTTGAATTCGGTGGCCGAGATTCAAGCCTGGATTCGTGAGAAAGTCAAAGATGTGCCGGCTGGTCGTTGGATTACAGTGCCTCGCACAGATATCACCCGTTTGAAAGAACGCCGCCGTCCCACGCCTGCTGAGATGGATGCAGCTTGCACGACGCACCCCGTTTATATGAATATCGCTCGCAAAAATGTGTTGAATACTCTGGGCTTTCAATTACTTGGAATCAAGAGTGACGGGGATAAGCTGGCGGGAGCCCGAATTATCTTCGATGAAAAGGGGAAGCCTTTAATGATGGTCGGCGGCGGCGGAGCGATTCGCAAATTGATTCCACGCAAGACTGTTCCAGATCAATCGACGCGGGCGGCTTTAAAGAAGCTGCATGCAATTTATAATTCAGTGGGGATTACCAGCATTCTGGAGCGGGGCTCGGGAGTATCCGAATATCGTGAATATGAACTGATGAAAGAAAATAAAGAGTTGACGGTGCGGATGACGATGACGATTCGTCAGCAGGTCCGCAGCGCTGCTGCCGTAAAAGAGTTTACAAAAAAATTAGGGCTGATCACAGGAGACGGAGATGACTGGGTTCGTGTCGGTCCTTTGAAGATTTCGGTTGATGGTGGCATTCATTGGGGAAGCACACGACTTTCAGAGCCGTATGGCGAAAAGCGTCGTCAGTTTTATGTCCTTGAGGATGCCAATTATCGGGGGGATCTGGCTTATTCGCGCGAATTGATGGAAGAAATATTTGAAGCAGGGCAGAAACTGGGCTGGCAGATGTGCTGTCACGCGACCGGCGATGGCTGTGTGAATGAAATACTGAGCGCGCTGGAAAATGTAAATCAACGACTGCCGGTGAAAGGACGCCGATTTTGTATCACGCATGCGTATTTTCCGACTGAAGAATCTGTCAGGCGTTCGAAGGCATTGGGCGTCTGTTATGATACGCAGACCTTTCTGTTCTATCGTGATGCTGACGCGATCAATGAAATTTATGGCCCCTCCTGGGTTAACCGGTTTATGGGGCTCAAGACATTTGTTGGCGGGGGAGTTCCCGTTGCCATCAACAGCGACCATATGAACGGGTTTGACCCCAATCGATCGATGAACGCATTCAACCCGTTTCTGACGCTATATATAGCAGTCAGTCGTAGAGACATCGAAGGAAATGTTTTCGGTGCCCATCAGAAATTGAGTCGGGAACAGGCACTACGTTGTATGACGATTGACGCAGCCTATATCAGTTATGAAGAAAAGGTGAAAGGGACTCTGGAACCTGGAAAACTGGCTGATCTGGTTGTGCTTGACCGCGATTATTTAACATGTCCTGAAAACGAAATCCGAGAAATTAAGCCTCTCTTGACGGTACTGGATGGACAAGTCGTCTTTGAGGCAGCAAAGACTGATGGCAACTAACGTTGAATCCCGTGAGCCTGAATTTGGTTTGATTTGCTGTCTTATCTGGTCTGAAACGTCCTTTTTTTTAACGAAAAAGCGTTACCCTTGGACATTAAAATTGTCATTGGATATGATGCGTGCTCGAATCTCTTAAATTCAAGTCGTATGACGGTTTACTTACAATTTTCGAACTCTTCACGGAGCATTTGATTACTTATGTTGGATTTGCAGTTTATCTGCGAGAATCAGGAAGCCATTCTTGAGAATTGTCGCAATCGTGGAATTGAAGTCGATCTGGAGCAACTTTCAAAACTGGATCAGAGAAGGCGAGAACTCATCGTTCAAGGTGATCAGGTTCGTCAGGAGCAGAAATCTGTTTCCTCCCAAATTCCCAAGGCTGCGGACAACGATGCGAAGCAGGCATTCATCGCACAAGGCAAGGAATTACGCGAGCAGGTTTCGGCCATTGACAACGAACTTCGTGAAGTAGAGTCAGAGTTGAAGATCGAGCAGGCACGCGTACCGAATTTGGCACACCCGGATGTCCCCATCGGGAAAGAGGATAAAGCGAACACGATGGTTCGCATGGGGGGCGAAAAGCCCGAGTTTGACTTTGCACCATTGAATCATGTGGAACTGGCTGAAAAACATGATCTGATTGATTTCGAAGCGGGAACGCGGGTTGCCGGCCATGGCTTTTATTATCTGAAGAACGAGGCTGTTTTACTGGAGATGGCCCTTTGTCAGTATGCCATGCAAAAGCTGGTGCAGGAAGGATTTGTTTTGCACAGTACTCCCGATCTGGCGCGCAAAGAGATTTTGGAAGGTATTGGCTTTAACCCGCGTGGTGATGAGACACAGATTTATTCTGTAGAGAATACCGATCTCAGTTTAGTTGCGACGGCCGAGATCACTTTGGGGGGATCCATGAAAGATCAGATCATGGAACGCGAAAGTCTGCCACTGAAAATCGCCGGTCTCTCACATTGTTTCCGCACCGAAGCCGGCGCGCATGGAAAGGCAACTCGTGGAATTTATCGGGTTCACCAGTTTACCAAAGTCGAAATGTTTGCATTCACTGAGCCGACCAACGCCGCCTCAGATGAAATGCATGAAGAAATCGTACGCATCGAGGAAGAAATCTTTCAGGGGTTGGGCCTGCATTATCGAGTCGTCGATACCTGCACTGGTGATCTCGGCGCACCGGCTTACCGTAAATATGATCTGGAAGCCTGGATGCCCGGTCGGGGTGAGGGGGGAGACTATGGTGAGGTCACCTCTGCGTCGAACTGCACGGATTACCAGTCGCGGAGATTGGGTACCCGTTGTAAATCGAGTGGGAAGAAGGGCACAGAATTTGTGCATACATTGAATGGAACAGCCGTTTCCATTGCCCGGGCGATTATTGCGGTACTGGAGAATAACCAGCAGGCCGATGGAACGATTCTGATTCCAGAAGTCCTCAGACCCTGGGTGGGAAAAGAAAAGATTGGCTGATTTTTCCGATTTGGAACAAACGGAGTCACTGTGAAACTCGTAAAAGACTCGGGGTTGTTATTAAAAGTCCAACAATTCCTCTCTCCGAGTAGATAGATCTGATGTAGATCTTGGTTATTACCGATTTTGGCTGGACAATCTATATGTAAACCAGCCAGAATTGGTTCAGACATGCTATTCTCTTTTCAGTTTCCGTCCTCATTTCAGATCTCGAGAATTTACGTGAACGATCAACCAGACAAAGATTTGCCTGACGACAGCTCTGCGGACCACATTGAGCCCGATTCTGATCAAAATCAAATTCCCGATAAGTCTGAAGCGATTTTGGAGAATATGCCCGGGCAGACCGTCGCGCAAGATTCAGAGGAAGGTCTCCCCGAGTGGGAGCCGTTAACGCCCGAGCTGGTGGAAGACGAAGCGATCCGGGGGGACTTCATGTTGCGCTGGGCGGCGATTCTCCTGGCTTGTCTGTTTGCTGCGACTTTCATCGCGGAGACGAAAACCCTGGTGCATGTCAAAACGGGACAATATCTGGCAAGTCATGGTTTCTGGCCTCCCTCTACCGATGTATTCTCTTATACCGCTACGGATCGACCCTGGTATAATAATTCCTGGCTGTTCGATTTAACGCTTTCTGGTGTATACGGTGTGTTCGGCGATAACGGGCTGACCTTATTTAAGATGCTTTTACTGGGTGTCACTTTTTATGTGATTGTCCACCTGTGTCAGCGGGAGATTTCAACCTGGTGGGGTTCGATTCTTGCTGTGCTCGCATTGATCGCCTGTTTTCCGCAAATTATGGTTACTCCAGAACTGATCACCATTCTGGGAGTGGTTCTCACTTTGCGTTGTCTGCGTTCCTGGCAGGAACGTGATTCACTGCGTGCATTATGGGCGTTAGTACCTCTGTTTTTAGTGTGGGCTAATTTTGATTCGCGTGTCTTCCTGGGCATGATATTACTTTTGCTTTATGCCCTGGGTGAGACGGTTGCTGCTTTGATGAATCGGTCTAATTTAAATGATGACACCGATTACCAAACCCTGTGGATGGTCCTGGGAGGGAGTCTGGTAGCTACATTGCTGAATCCTGTGGGCTGGCATTCACTGACTGCGGGGCTCAGTTATTATACGGTTGAGTATCCCATCATGACTTCGATGTTCTTGGGAAATCTACGACCTGAAGAACTGGGTTATTTCTCGATGACCTCGCCTTTGTTCTGGAGTTCTCTCAATCATTATACGGTTGCCGCCTTCATATTGATTTTGCTGACTTTTGTCAGCTTTGTTCTGAATCAAGCGAAGATGAGTTTTGGGCAGTTGTTTGTGTTTGTCGGATTTTGTGGCCTTTCAATTGTGGCCAGCCATGAACTGGTTGTCACGAGCATCCTCTGCGCTGTGTTTGCAAACATCAATTTTCAACAGTGGTATCGTGATAATTTTCGACAAACTTATAGTGTGGAGACTTCCGAGTTGCTGTTTTCGCGAGGTGGGCGCGCAGTGACGGTTTTAACGTTTTTCGTGTTGGCATATCTCATAGTATGCGGTCGTTTTCAGGGATCAGACTCATCGAGACATGCCATCGGCATGGGGTTCAGCCCCTCACTCACTCGATCGATTGAAGGGTACCAGAGTGTGCTCGCCGATTCACTGGATGATCGCCCCTTTCATTTTGTACTGGAACAGGGAGACCTATTGATCTGGTTGGATCAGAAGTCGTTTATTGACAGTCGTGTTTCGCTCTTTGCCGGGACAGGGGAAAGCGACTTGTTTCAGTTGCATGATAAAACAAGACGTGCTTTACGAAATCGGCGCGAAGAACAGCAGGGAAGTGGCATTCCGGATGTGTGGAAAACGACATTCGACCAGTTTCAGATAACCCATGTGATTCCTCGACTGTCAGGAAATAATCCGGATTACCGCACATTTTTTGATTTGCTTAATTCTCAAAGAGACTGGCAACTGACGGAATTGAATGGTGTGACAGCCGTCTTTTATAGAACCAATTCTACAGAAGAAAAACAGAAGGAATTTTTAGCAGCGCACCAGCTTGATTTCATAAAACGTGCATTTCGGGAACAAAAAGAGTTTCCGGAATTGCGAACAGACTGGGCAAGGCCCAAAACATTCTATAGTCGTTATTTGTTGCCACAAACAGATTATCTTGGGAACGATGTTCAAACCGCCCGTCATTACCTGGGATTGATGTCTCAGTCTGGGGTGAATCATGAATTGGCGTCCAGTTTTGCGGTGCTGGCGATTCAACTGGCAAATCGTGGGTTAATCAATAATTCGAATAGTGCAGAAGCCTATCGAATACTGGGCAGCGCTTATGGATATCTGGCAAATCTTGAAGCACAGTTAATGACACCACAGGCAGCCCGAAATCAACAGAGACGACCCGTACGAATTGACCGGATGCGTTACTTTCAGATTTTGCATGCTTATCATCAATCAATCATTATCGATCCGGATTATGCGCCGACACATCTGTTTCTGTTTGATCTTTATACAAACATGGGAAAGATTGATCTCGCGTATTATGAATTGAAGACCTATCTGGAAATGATCGAAGGTAAAACAGAATTGTCAGATGATGCCTTTGCGAGGTTGCGGGCTTACACGGATCATCTTGAAAAACTCAGAACACAGATAGACCAGATGACACAGGATCTGGACCAACAAAAGAAGTCGGGAACGGAGCTTCTGCAATTAGCGGGACTGGCCTATCAGAAGGGGCTGGTTTTACTGGCTCGTGATTTTCTGGACGATCCAGTTTACGTCGCGAAAAATCCATTAGCGCAAAATCTACAAGCATCCATTTTCATGGAAGTCGGATATTCAGAAGAAGCCAGTACCAAGATGTTGCAGCTGGAGACTCTTGCCCAGAATGATCCTCGGATTCCCTGGCGGGCGCAGGCGGCATTTACCAATCTGGGCAATGGAAATTACCGGGGTAGCTTTGACTTATGGAAAGAGGAGATTAGATCACAAGAGGAGGCTCGTATCGCGGGCGTGTTGCAGACGCTACCTTTCATTCAACCCCCCGAATCCAGTTTCTGGCCGACACAGCACACGGTTTCGGTGATTAATTATCTCTATGCACTCTCACAACAACAAACGCCTCTGAAACTGAATCTGGCGCGCTGCGAAATTGAAGTCGGCCAACCTGAACAGGCCACCGTGCTTTTTCGTGAAATCATCGAAGAAGAGCCGGATACTCCCTATCGACCGATGATCCGATTCTATCTCTATCAGCTGACAGGCGAATTGATACCAGAACAGGCAGAAGCACCCGCGGGACAGTCTGAACCAGAACAAAATCTGCAGCCTCTGGTTGCTCCCAAACCTTAAACTGACTTCAGGCTGGTTTCAAGACTTTGAGCTTCGTGCCTTTCACAAGGTCAGCGACCTGTTCCCGATAAGCCGTCATGTGTGGTGCTGTCAGATGTGCTTTGAGCGCATCCACGCTGGCCCACTTTTCCATGACCGTTACGATCTGGTTGCCATTCATGACCTGCGCGGGAATGTCTGTTTCTTCATCGATGGCAGGCCCATATTCGATACAACCCTCTTCCGCCAGAACCAGAGGTACGAGCTTATGAAAGGCTTCCAGAAAGGCGGCCTGTTTTCCTTCTGCTAGTTCTATGTCTGCGATGACAAAAATCATGTCTTCCCTTTCTGCGGGCGGTCTATCTGGCCTGTAAACGTTTGATTAATTGACTGGCTTGAATGATGCGGCGGGAGTGAATACCTTTGGCAATTTTTTCCTGCCCTGCATATGCTTCGATACTAAACCGATATACGGGACCATCCTGGTAGATGAGTTTTGCCGTGCAATTCACGGTGGCTCCAAGGGGAGTGGGGGCCAAATGTTCCACTTCCACATGGGTGCCAACGCTCAGAGACTTGTCATCAAGCCACGGTTCCAGAAATTGTAACGCAGCCTGTTCCAGAAACCAAATCAGAGAAGGGGTCGATAAGACAGAAATCTCTGCTTCGTATTTGAAAGTAATTAAATGGCTTTCAAGAACTTCGAATGAAATGGTTTTAAACGAGCCCGTTCTGGGAGCCTGAGCCATAAGAGGGGGTCTCAATTCTGATTGATAATCTATTGTGATATTTCAATTGGTATGGATTTGGAAATTCGGGAGTCACTCGTCGAAATACTGATCGTAGATCGAATGAGTTGTTTCGCTAGTGTGGACTTAATATCAGGTGTCACGGTCACCGGTAAGGTGATTTTGATTTTGGAGACGCCCCCGATTTTCGTGGGTATTTCCAAAGTGGCCTGTGATGAGCTGGTGTGATTGGTTTTCGCAGCAGAGGCATCAATCAGTTTTTGCGGTGCTTTGATTTTCAGAATATAAACGTCTGGTCTGCCAACAGTCAGTATGCTGAGACCGAAAGAGCCATCCATTTTTACTGGGATTCCAGGGAAAGAAGCGTCTAATGTGACGGTGCCCGCACTCTGCTTTAATCCTTCATCTGAGGGAATCGTAAAGAAGGTGTCGATAGCAGCATACAGAGTTTCGTTTGATTTACCTGGTTCTGGTCGAGGGACAGAGCTAAATGATTTTCCGCTCCCGTAGAATGATCCTTTATAAGCAACAACCATCTTACCATCGGGCCCTTTTTTATAGAGACGATGGTCGATGCGACCGCTGAAACCTTTATATTTTTTATCATCGGGTGGAAAAGTCAGCCGAACACTGGTTGTTCTGCTTTCACCACTTTCTGGTCTCCACTCTGGAATGTCCAGTTTTCGGAATGTGCGATAGTTGGCCAGAATTGGAAAATTATCCTGTGGTACGACTCGTGTGAGGCTTCCCAGACTGGCACTCATGCTTCTGACTTGCCCTGAGGAGTTGGAAAACGTGATCAGTTTTTCGGCCTCTTTTCCGGAGTCTACAGTGGAAATGGACAGCTTTTCATTCGAAGCTCGGAATCGCTGTGCTTCAATCAGCATGTCGTATTTAGATTCATTCAGCCAGTTCCCGCTGTAGGTACTGACGACCACTTCATGGATGCCTTCTTCTTTCGTGGATACAGTCAGAGTCGCGTTGGATCGGTCGCCTCCCAGTTGAGCTGTTTGCTGAATGACACGATAGCCAATTTCTTTTCCATCGGGGTTATAGACACTGACCAGTAATCGTCCGGAGCTGGCAGCATCAAAGCCGAGCATCACCGTCAAACTGCTGTCTCTGCGTGTGACAGCAATCGGATAGCGGTGATAGACGCCGGCGGAGATCGTTTTTTGTGGTACTACAAACGCAGCAATGCGATCAGAGTCGCGCAGAGCGAGTCCCGGCAGACTGACTTCTGTTTCAAGATCAGATAGCTCAATGGGTTTATGGACGACGTCCAGGAAGCTGAATTCACGCTCGCCATGTTGTGTCACCGTGTAATAGGCCAGGTAGGTTTTTCCGGTCTCCATTAATTCACGCTTGCGCGTACTGTAAAAGAACGATTTGACACTGTTCGAGAGTACGAGAGAAATTTCATTGCCCTGCGCTTCTTCTTTACCGGGTAAGGCGATCGAAAACGGGATTTTTTCCTTGTTGCCGTTCACATCCAGAATCGTCACAGTGCCATCACTGTCCTGGATTTCCACTTTTTCAAGTTTCACAATCGCAGGAGTATTTTTTAATAACAGACTTTCTCGATCAGAAACCTCTCCATCAATATTCAGGTTGAGGTCAACCTTTTTATGAGCTGCAATATTATTCGAACGGTCATAGAGTCGATTGAATTTCGAATAGCGATTAATGCTGAACTCAGCCGTCTGTTTTTTGGGATTGATGGTTAATTTGGCCAGTCTCAGAAACTCGGTATAGGCTTTATCAATATTGATCAGGCCGGCTCCCTGTTGGGCATAGGTAAATCCTGGCATACGAGTTGCCGAATTTTCCAGTGCCAGTCTCATGCTTAATGCCAGAGAAGTCAGCGAGTATCGACTGTCCGACGATTTTTTACGGATGGCTGCGATTTTCTTTGTCTGTCGTTCCAACACATCAGCATATTCTTTGTCGGCTTTGATCAGTGATAACATGGCGGCTGCAGCGCCGGCTGCAATGGGAGACGACATACTGGTGCCGTTCTTCATATCTGACCCAGCAGAGTTTAAGGGCGTTGATGAAAGTGCTGATCCGGGGGCGACAACATTCGGTCGCATTTCTCCGGTATAGGAAGGTCCCAGTGAGGAAAAGAACAGCAGGCCGTGTTCGGGGGCGTTCACTCCCTCCGCCAGACGGTAATGTTCTCTTAAGGTATTCGAGGAAACATGAGCACCGACGAAGACCGCAGGGCTCGAACCTCCCAGCCCGTTAATCGAACGATAGCCGGGGCCATCATTAGAAGCTGATATGAAAAATGTAGTACCAAACTTGGCTGATAAATCCTGAATCAGAATACTCAGAGGACGTTTGACATAACCTTCATGGCTGCCGAGCGATATATTCACAACGTCGGGAACATAACCTTCAGGATTAAAAAAGGCTGCAATCAATCCCCGGATGATGGCCTGATCGGTACAACTACGACCCGAACAAACTTTGATGGCCATTAATTCGGCTTTCGGGGCTGCACCTTCAATTTGTAGTCCACTACCGGCAACGATTCCTGCTACGTGTGTTCCATGTGACTGTTGATCGAAGGCAATCGTAATTTCTGTAACCTGTTTTTTCGCATCAGGACGGAACAGAAGCGGATAGGCAATACGTTTTGTTCGCGAGGGGAATTCCAGCATATTCTGATAGGGGACCTTGACACCATCTTTTTGCATTTTCCGTGCGGTATTGAAGTCGATGATGGGGGTTTTGGCTTCCTCTTTACTGAACTTGCCATCCATATCCACGTCGACAAATGCCAGTGTGTATTCTTTGGGTAGATCCCGCTTCTCCAGATCGGGCTTTTTTGCGACGGCTGGTTTGGCTGGTTCGGGCTCTTTTTTCTCTTTATCCGTTTTTGTTTTTTTCTGCTCGGCTGCTTTCTTTTCTGCCTCTTTCTTCTCAGCTTCTTTTTTCAGTACCGGATTGGGAATGGAGCCGACGACAACCATAAGTTTGTCGTCTTTGGTTCCATTGCGATTGATATCAACACCTTCTTTACCCAGAGTGGTCCAGATATCTCCCTGTTGAAATCCGAGTTTTTTCTCATCAATGTAGCCAAAGTAAACATAGTCCAGGTCTTTGATCGTTTCAGGAAGGGCGATGAACTTGCGGGGTTCAATTTCGATTTTGCCATCAAGCTGTCGCATGCGCGTCAGTTTCATGCGACCTTCGCGTGTTGCATCATTCCAGAAAATTACACGATCTTGAAATACGGGATGGCTGGTATCAATGCCTGTATCGATAATCGCGACGATTGTACCTTCGCCCAGGCCTTTACCGGCAACTCTTTTTCGCAGTGTGGGTACCTTGATGTCTTCCAGTGGAACATAGAGTGAATCAAAATCTGCTTCTGGAGGGGCTTTCAATTCAGGAGCCTTGGTTGTCTCTGTTGTTGTTGTTGCCGCCGGTTCTACCTGGGGAACAATTTTTTGTGGTTGTAATTCTTCCATCACTCCGGAAGGAAGTTTTAATGACTCGATGAATTTTTTATCGTTCAACTTGGTGGGAGGGAGATTCACCACAAGAAACGGAATGTCATTCCCAATGCCCAGGTTGGGGTCATAGATGACTTTCCCTCCTGATTTCTTCACCAGGTCGGCTGTCCTTCGCACATCATTCACCCGTAACAAGACCGTTAATTCTGGTGAGCAATCACATAACTCTTCTTTGATGGATTGTGCTGAAGCATTTTGGTTACTCAAGCTTAAGCCGCTGAACACCAAAACGATGGCGATCAAAGAACAACGCATCAGATTACGACGATTTAAAATATTCATCAGCCCCTCAAGCTTTCGGGATTCAGAGCAAAATGCTCTGTTTGAGATCTAATTTGGGAATTTTTAGATGGTTTGGCAGGCAAACTGGTTTCAAAACTGAAACTGCGAAATCGGTATTCTCTTCCTATCAGACCATACTTAAATATATGACACACTTTGTCGATGTTGCTTATATTCTCACAAGACAAACAGCTATTGTGAATGCTGATCAGCATTGAAAATACGATATAGTGATGAGTCGGAAAGAACTTAGGAGTTCTCACCTGCAAGCGAACATGACAGACGCACCTGTAATAAGTTAGGTCATAAACCGAGCATTGACAAAGCAATAAGCGTAAAATATCATCCAACCATGGTCCAATTCTCTCGCCAATCTCTTTTAACTGCTATGTGTACAGTATTTTTACTGGACATGGTTTTTCTATTTGGCGGTCCGGCCTTCTCTGATTTCCCTGTATCAAACACAGACTGGTTCTATTCTGAGTTTGAGATGGAAGAAAGTGAAGAAGTCGGTGAGGAAGATACTTTAATTCAGGATGCGGAATTCTCAATTGAGATTTCTTTAACGAGTTCCCGGGTGCATCACTCTGTGATCATTGCACCGGAATGGGACCGTTATGAAAGACACGATACTCGTGGCCCGCCTGTCGCCTGCTGAAGCATGCTCGGTTTTCAACCAGCAACTTCCCATTTTCAGAATTCGCTGAAATTTCTTTTTACTGCGCTAGTTAATCTCATTTTTGATCGATGTGTTTTTGGCATGGATCAAAACCAATGATTTCCTGCCTCGAGTAAGCGGTATTTCTTTTCATCCTACCTGAGATCCATTCACAGGCACAATCTTTTAATGGACCACTTTCATGTCACAAATTGATCCGAGTCAAAACAAGTTTAACTTGAAAAACTATCTGAATGATTTCAATCCCTGGCATAACATCAAAATTATGCACACGAATATTCCCAATGATATCCTGGCCGGAATTACGGTTGCTGTGATCGCCATGCCGCTGGCGCTGGCGTTTGGAGTTGCCTCCGGTCTGGGAGCAGAAGCAGGGATGTGGGCCGCCATTTGTGGTGGAATTTTTGTCGGCCTGTTTGGAGGCTCCAATACGGGAGTCAGTGGCCCAACCGGACCCAAAGTGGTTCAGTTAGCAGCGATTATCGCTGCCACCAAACTGGCAACCGGTGAGCCAGACATCGTATTTGCCATGTCAATGGTGTTTTTAAGCGGCCTTGTCTGTATCGCGCTGGCGTTATTGAAAATTGGGCGTTTCATCTACTACACACCCTATTCGGTGGTGTCCGGGTTTATGTGTGGAATCGGTGTGATTATTATTCTGCTCGAAATTCCACCCATGCTGGGTTTTGCGACACCGAATTCCGTCATCGATGCCATCAAACAAATTCCCTATGATGTCATGCATGAAAAACCGCATGCGCTGATTATTTCTCTGACAACATTCATAACAATTTTGGTGTGGCCTCGCATCACGAAGAAACAATGGTTGCCAGCACCGCTGCTGGGATTGATTGTCGGAACCAGTATTGCACACATCTTTCATTTTAATGACATCGAATATATCGCCCAGATGCCAGTCGGCATGCCACATTTATATATTCCCGATTTTACTCGATTCGGCGAAATGATAGGTGGCGCCTTTGCTTTAGCAGGACTTTGTATTTTTGATTCATTGCTGACCTGTCTGGTTAGCGACAATATGACCGGTGAGCGACATAACAGTGATCGTGAAATATTCGGGCAGGGAATTGCCAATCTGGCCTGTGGCGTTGTCGGCGGCGTGACGACGGCGACGGCCACCATGCGGACCGTTGCCAATGTCAAGTGTGGCGGTAAAACCGGGCTCGCATCGATAGTACATGGCCTGGTGCTGTTGGCGCTGATGCTGGGGCTGGCACCTTATGCCAGTTATATCCCCATGGCATGTCTGGCGGGCATTCTGCTTAAAGTAGGCATCGACATCATCGATTATCGCGTGATGCCTGTTTTGCACCGCATGCCTTTAACCGATTCGGTCTGTTTCTGGACGGTCTTAATTCTGACCATTTCCGTAGATTTACTGGTGGCGATGGGCGTTGGAATTACGATTGCCTTTGTTCGCATTGTGCAGGAACTGGGTCAGGCTTACGAGCAGGAAGTGGTCAGTTTGAATCAAATTGATCGTGCCTTACCCGCAGATGTCTCTATGCCGGAAGAACTCAAGGAAAAAGTTCTCAAATTACGACTGGAAGGACCGCTGTTCTTTGGCGTGTCAGACACGGTTTATCGGGCTTCTTCTGCTTTGGTCAATTACAAATATCTGATTATTCGTATGGCACGCGTACCGATGGTAGATATGTCGGGTGCCTATTTACTCGATGATATTGTTGAAAAGGCACATCAACAGGGGGCAATTGTATTCTTCACCGGATTAAAACCAAACGTCGAACGTACTTTAGACCGCTTGCGAATTTTTGAGAAAATGGCTGATGGAAATTGTCTGAAAACATTCAATGATGCGATTTTCAGAATCCAGCAGCTGGAACAGGAATCTTCAGACAAAGTGCATGTTGATGATGAAAAATTGAGCCAGGTTTAATTTGTATCATGGAGGAAATCATCGTAAATTCTGAAAACTATGGATTTCACTTCGTCGTCAAGCATTAACGATGTTTTCACTGCCAGCACGATAGTGGAACTGGAGAATGCAGCACGCTGCAGTGTCGCTGGCTGTATTCCCCTGCTTCCCAATCGCCCTACGTATTTGGAAATTATTCTTCAGATGTCCCTGAATGTTTCTACGAACGTTCGATTCAATCACTAGTCCTTAAAGCAGCGTAGTTGAATTCGTTGAATTTCCTGAAAGACGAAAACCTCCGGTGAATACCGGTGTTTGTGTGATTGCAAAGCCAACAAACATCAGACCACACGGAGGTTTTCAGGTGAAGAAAAGTATACG
>JAHZKX010000079.1 GCA_022600195.1 Planctomycetota bacterium | reverse complement strand
TGCATCACGCAATTTTCGAACGATTTGTTCGGGAGTATGTCGTTTACGTTTCTTTGTTGTCATTCTAAATCTCCTTGTCCCCATTATGAGGACTGGTATTCTTCATAACAACTGGTACCGTTTTTTAAAAGCAGACCAGTAAGTTAGGGAAAATTTGCTGGACTTGAATAAACGTTATCACTTTTTATTCGTCGTTTTGTTAAGAACCTACAGGTAATCCCAGGGCCTGAACAAGAATATAAGTATAGCGAAAATTAATTTTTTCCTCTTTGCAGGCAATTGAGGAGCGACTGCGGATGTTCAAGAAGAACTGCCACGGACCGGCAATTCGAATTTTTGAAAAGAGTCTACATCAAACTACGCTTCCTTTGATAATGATTCTTCTTACAAGTTCGTTTACGATTACTCAATCTGGGTATGCGCAGGGACCGTCGATGCTTCAGATACCCACTGCTCCTATGCAGAGGGGGGGGCAAAATGCGCCCGCACCAAATCAATTTCAGTCCCGAGATAGAAGTCAGTTTCAGCAGCAACCGCTGCAACGTTCTCAAGGTATGATTCCTGTTCAGAACGCACAACTTCAAACTCAAGGTACCAACACGCCGGGTTCTCGCATCCGTCTGGTTCAGGATACAGGGCGAATTACTCGCAAGCCATTGCCATCACAGATCCAATCAACACCTGGAATCTTTGACGAAATGGAGATTATTCTTCGGCGGAGTCAGCTTGTCATTACAAACAAGCGGATTCGAAGATATGCGATTGCAGATCCATCGATTATCGAATTTGTGACTTACTCCCCGACCGAAGTGGCGATTGTCGGATTGACACTTGGCACGACCACCTTAACTCTCTGGTTTGAGGGGGAAGACTCGCCGATTACTTATCTGGTGCATACGATTCAGGACCCAAGTCTTGAAGGGCAACGACGCATTGATTACGGCAAGTTGGAACGCAAAATAGCAGTTTTATTTCCTAACAGTAAAGTCTATCTGATTCCTCTGTCACGAAAAATTATTGTCAAAGGTGAAGCCTCCGATGCTACGGAAGCTGCCAATATCCTTTCTATCATTCGGGGTGAAGTCATCAACTTTGAAGGCAACCTTGGTGGGCCTCAGCCCTATGGCGGTGGTGCAGGATATGGTGGTGGTGGTGGTGGAGGAGGATTAGGTGGATATGGTGATGGAGCCAACGGCTTCGGTAACGACTATGGTTCTTCTTTAATTGTCAATATGCTTGAAATACCTGGTGAATTTCAGGTGATGATTCATGTTACGATTGCTCAGATGAACCGAACAATGATGAGACAGTTAGGTGTAGATTTAAGCGTATTATTTGATGGTGGGCGTCACTTTATTGGTTCTACAATGGGCGGAGTCCCTTCTACGCTGACGGGTATTTTTGAAGCGGGCGAAGTCAATGTCCTTATCAACGCGTTGGCTCAGAATGGAACGACGAAAATTATGGCTCGGCCGACGTTAACCGTATTAAGCGGTCACTCGGCGAGTTTTCTCGCAGGTGGTGAATTTGCCGTACCAACTATTGTTGGTGTGGGAGGCGCGCAGGGAACATCAACGACTTTCCGAGGTTTTGGTACCTCAATAGTGGTGACACCAATTGTGCTTGATAAAGATCTGATTCGGATGCGAATTGTTCCTGAATTCAGCCAGATCAACGACAGTAATGCAGTAGGGGGTATACCGGGTCTGGATTCGAGAAGAGCCCAGACAACTGTGGAATTGCGTGAAGGGCAGACGATTGTTCTGGCTGGTTTATTTGGACATGACTCATCCACTGGCGTCACTCGAATTCCCTGGTTAGGGGAACTTCCTCTTATCGGTCCTTACCTGTTCAGTTCGAAACAATCGAGTCAGGGAGAGTCTGAATTATTGATTTCGGTGACTCCCCAGTTGATACGCCCAATGGAAGAAGATGAAGTGCCACCTTATCCAGGTCATGAAGTGACAGTGCCTCATGATAAAGAACTATATAAATATAATATGACCGAGGGGGCTCCCGATAAAGTAGTTTATCAATTGCAGCCTTATGGGCGCGGCGCAGGCCAGGGAATCGAAGTGGGGTATCAACCATTCAATCCGGCACCTGCTTCTCCCTATTATCCGCCGATGCATACGGGAACTTATCAAAAAGGACCTACAACACAGCCCATTCCAAACAGTGGTACTTTTCCGAATCAGCCTGGTCCTGCTCGACCACCGAATCCGGTACGCTCCAATCAGTATCAGCCTGTTCCTCCCCCACCGGCTCCTGGGGTAAGTGGACCTCAGGCTCGGTCTGCGGGACATCGTGCGAATCAGCCAGAGCAGAATCGGCGTAGTCGATTTTCGCAAATGATCAAGGATAAGTTTCAGAATATGACTCCTGACAGTAATAATAACCAGATCGAACCGACTGGGTATGTGGATCCCAGAATGAGATTGGATTCAGCCGAGCCTAAGAAAAGTCGATCAAAATTCCCCTGGAGAAGTCAGGGAAAGTAATACAAAAAGTGATGGCCGGGATAAGTTCTGTCAGTCCGAGACTGATAGGGTTTTCATTCTTGGCTTAAAAACGAGATACGAAGAGCCTTTCTTATCGAGATGTCATCGTATGTTGAAAATCTAAGTAAGATAAAACGACGTTTAAAAACAATTGAGGGACATGATGGCCCGACTATCAATATATCAACTGCTGATTTTTTCAACATCCTGTATACTGTTGATTACAGGATGTTATCGCCAACGATCTTTTGCGATTCCCGAAGTCTATCCACTGGGCAGTGTGAATCGTGCGCATTATCACACTATGGAATCCAATGCGGAAGCAGTTGACTTCATCATTAATCGAAATGAATTTGTCGAGAATAGTGCAGAGCTTACCACCAATGGAAAAGATCACATTCTCGAAATTGGCGCACGGATGAGAAGTGCTCCCTATCCGGTGATCGTCGAACGGAGCGATAATAACTACGCACCCGAGTTAGACGCTTATCGACGACAACTGATTGCCCGGATTTTAACCGATCTGGGAAACCAGGATGCAGATCAGCGTACGATTGTCTCGACTCCTTACGGTCGCTCTTTGAATTCACGTGAAGCCGAAATCGATTACTACCGATTTATTTCCACTCGTGGAGGAATCGGTGGCTTTGGTGGAGCTAATGGTGGCGGTGGATTTGGCGGCGGCGGCGGCGGTGGCGGCGGCGGTGGGTTCGGGTTTTAATTTGACCTGAATCAGCGACAGACGTTCTCTGCGAATACCAAAAATGCGATCAGTATCATCACGAAAGCATTTCTATGGTTTTTTAAACGCTTACGAAATAGTGGTTTAAGTCAATCAGCCTTATTTGTCCGTAGAGCGATCCCCAGCCAAATTGCATCACGTTTTCCTGAGTATCAGGACTTTGGAATTAGTTTGAAAATTCGTATCGACATGATTCGGAATTCGACATAGAATCCTTGCCTTAATCTCAGATAGAACCTTTCTCTCTCAATTATCCCCTCACTCCATCCCTAAAATTTCATTTTCTTTACTGTCAATCCAGTAGAAGAAGCACGATCGCTGTGTCATCTGTTGCGGGCTAACCTGGTTGTCTGTCCCGTGTATTTCAGATTGCATGTGTAGTGCGCATCATTGTGATTGAAAGCATTAACTCAATAAATTTACAGAACGAAACAAAGCGATCTGCACTCGCTGAACCAAGGTTGATACCCGATGAAAACTCGATTGTTTCAACATATCGTATTTCTCTCATTGCTCTGCACATTATTGTGTGGATGCCAGTCTGCTCCTTTTGCGAAGGACTCTCAATCATCAGAAAGGCTTGCGCAGAATTCTTCTAAGACAAAAAATGAATCTGCGATGCAAAGAAAACTGAGAGAAGCCATGGCCGATGAGCGAGAGAAAGGGCGATTAGACAGGCTCCAGCGGAACTCTCAAGGAGACTCACCAGCCAGCCTTGCAGAACTTTCGGTACACGCTCAGACACAAAATCAGCTTCCACAAAATGTGGAATCGCAAGCTTTGCCTCTAAGTTCGACTCAACAGTCCCTCAGGCAGCCAAATCCCAAGTCAGTTCCTCATGAATTGAATCTGGCTTATGAGGCGGATCGGTCTGGGAATAGCGAGAAGGCACAGGGATATTATCAACGTGTACTTTCCCTTGATCCCAATCACTTTGAAGCATTACATCGTCTGGCAATTCTTGAAGATAAGAAACAGAATTATCCTGCTGCAGAGGCATATTACCTGAGAGCGTTGAAAGTCGATTCTACAAATGCAGATCTGCTAAGTGATATCGGCTATTCTTACATGCTACAGGGGCGCGATGATTACGGTGAAAAATATTTACATGAGGCACTCAAGCACCAGCCTGGCCATGTCCGGTCGCTCGATCATCTGGGATGGTATTACGGACGATCCGGTCAATATGATCAAGCCTTGGCTCTGTTTCGCATGACAAGCGGTGAAGCACAAGCTCAGTTAAAATTTGCGCAATTGTTTCCTGGCGTTGAGCCCAACGAGGTCTTAGCTCAGGGAAGTATAACTCCGCATCAAGTACAGATGGTTGCTCCGGAGAATACGGTGTCGAGAATTCAACCTGTGGGTCAGATTCAGACTGGTTTGAATCAACCGATTCAATATGCTGCTGAACCAGACAGTCGAGAGCCAAAGTCTCCGATGCTGATTCCCTCTGGAAATAATCCAACTCAGCAGATAGCAGAAATGATGAAGCGGGAGCGGGAAAAAGCAATCCAGGCTCGGGGTGGGGTTCAACAGATGCCCTCAATCAGACCGAATCAAGCATTGGCCCAACAGCCTGTAGGATTTCCAGCTCCGGTCGGTACTATTCAAGAGACACGTCAATTGATGGTTAATCCAGCGGTACCTCCCGTGCCACCAACGGGAACTCCACAGATTCAGGCCTGGCCACCGGTTGGTGATCCGGGAATCGCCCAGGCGGTAGAAGCCACAAATTACTGGGCATTGAAAGAACAGCAGCAGAATCAAAATCAGACTTCGCGACAATCGCCTCCCACGACCTACCAGCAGCAGCAATATCAGAATCAAAATCCTCAGAGGAGACAGCAGTTGGCGCCGGGGCAGAATCAGAGAATGCCAGCGGGAGCTCCTCAGCAAAGAAGGGGCCAACAGATTCCCCAACAGATTCCCCAACAGATTCCCCAACAGAGAAGATCAGCAAACGTACCGCAGGCGGGACAACGGATGTATGGAAAACAATATCAGAATCCAGGGCAGTTTCCAGATTACCGCATCAATTCCACACAGCCTCGAGTACAACAGGCTGATCCACCTTCAGAAAGTCAGCAGCAGAATAACCACCAGCAAATGGTACGCGAAGCCGCTCGAACAGGGATGAATCTGGGGCCCGGTCAGATGTTTCCCGTTGAAATGGGTGGCCAAAATAACGCGAATGATTCCAGTTTGATGAGCACACAATTTCCAGCTAACACAAATTTCCCTGCTTCCGCTCAGGTAGCAAGACAGAATGTGTATCAGGCAGGTGGCCAAAATATTCGACAGGCACAAGTCGGACTGCCCATCAATCAACAACAGGCTCCTACTGGCATCAGACAGGTAGGATATGAATCTCCCAACCAGCAATCTCCCCAGATGAATGGCCTCAATTCCTCTGCACAGAATTGGAATTCAGGAGGGTATCAACGGGGGACTTCAGCACTGCCTCAGTCAGCGATGTTTTCCAATAATCCTGCAATTGCCCCGGCTAATGTACGTTCGATTCAATCGAATCCCAATCAGCAAATGCCCGAAAATGCGAATCAGAATGGGTTGAGTCCCACAGGCAATCGCAGACCGGTGATAATGAATCAGAATGCAAATGATTCAGTATCGTCTCCGGTCCAATGGGGATCACAGGCACCTGCTTCAGCTGCTCGGTTTCCGGCTCAGCAAAATCGGTATTGAGCGGAACTCAAAAAGCTAACTGGCCAAGAGTTGCTGTTCCAGAGATTCGATAATTTCTTCTGTGGTCCACTCCTGTTGTGCGACATGAATGGAAGAATGGTTTTCAAGCCATTTCCGGACTTGTTTTTCGGCGAACATCACAGTGCTGTGGTTGCGTCCTCCGAAAAAGTCACCGATTTCGCTGTAAGCTGCATGAGTCAATTTTCTTGCCAGAAACATTGCCAGCATACGCGGTTGGCTGATATTTCGCGCTCTGCGGGACGATTTTAAGTCGAGTTCAGAAACTCCAAAGGTGGTACAGACAATCTGCTTGATATCATCCAGTTTGATAATCCGAATACAATCTCGCTCGAGATCGGATAAAATCTGGCGTGTCATTGATGTTGTGATCTTCTGTTTTGTCATGACATGGTAAGTTTGCAGGCAGTTAATTGCCCCTTCCAGTTCGCGCACATTATTCGAAAATCGCCTTGCAACGTATTCCAGTGCCCCCTCGGTGATGAGCGTTTTTAATTTCGATGCACGCTGTCGGGCAATTGCGAGTCGAAGTTCGATTTCGGGTGATTCGATACGACAAACTAAACCAGAGAGAAAACGTGTGGTCAATTCTTCACTCATTTTAGTCAGAAGTCGTGGATGCCTATCGGATGAGAAGACCAGTTGCCGACCGTGGCTCTCCAGATGCTTGATGGTATGTAACAGCTCTTCCTGAAAGATTCGTTTGGATTCAAAAAAATCAATGTCATCAATGATGAGGACATCTACATTTCGAAATCGCTGGCGAAAACCTGGTAGGGATCTTTCCTGTAATGCTTTCGAAAAATAGTTTCCAAATGATTCAGCAGAAAGAAATACGACCTGCAGAGAAGGGTAGAGTTGTCGGGTCTTGCGATAGAATCCTTCCAGAAGGTGAGTTTTGCCGATTCCCACTCCACCATGGATAAACAGGGGGCTGTAAAGTGCCCCTGGTTGATCACTGGCTTGCAGGGTAGCCGTGTAAGCCAGTTGATTGGAAGTTCCTGTCACAAAGGTAGCGAGGTCAGAAAACCGTCTTCCTTTATAGGCCGTTGGTTGTTTTCTATTTTGATTCTGACCGGATTGCTGGCTCTCTGAACTGGGTTTCGTTTCGCAGGTGTCAGGTTCTGGCCGAGCCGCACTTTTGGCTGTATTGGATTCTGAGTTTGCTTTCCCCGTTTTGCTGTTGCTCACATCTTCCAGCTCAGGAACCACCTCAAACCGGTATTCAGCCGAGGGACCAATACAGGCGATAGCCGTTGCTGCTATCTGGGATGAAAACTTTTTTTGAATCCATGTGAGAAAAAAAGGACTGGCGACTCCGATGACAAGGAAAGTTCCTTCTCGTTTGAGTTTGACTTTTCCTGCAAACCAGTTCTGGAAGCTGCGTTCACCGACCTGTTGCGCAAGCAATTGTAGAATCGATTGCGCATCTGATTCAGTTGTCGCAGGCCCCAGTTTGGCTTCCGTTGGTTGCTTTGTTGACGAAGCACAAAGCGCACCCTCCACTGCCAAAGACTTGGGTTGCATCTTGCACCCTCCCCTTGCGCGCAAAATCTCCTGCCACAATATCAGAAAAAGCGAAATCCTGCTTGATCTGTATCGATCATGGTCGTGATATATTTGGAAAAGATGCGCTAAAAAGCTCCATTGTTAACAGTGTCGAAAAAGATCTCAGGCATTGGACTTCGACGACACTGCGTAAACTCATTCAGTGGTTCTGATACTAGCTTTAATTAGCAAAGAGTCAAACAGAAACAGAGTGGATTTTCTTCAGATTTTTCAGACCGAAATCAAAAGCTGTTTTACCAGCAGAAAACGACAGGTTTGGTGAAAAAAAAGTTGGAGCGAGGAGCATTTGCTTGTTCAAAACATGTCAATTAATATTCGGTTCCTGAATCGGGAAATGTGATCGCAAGTGAGCATGAACACTTAAAGTATTTTGTCTCTGAAATCCCATATCTTCATAAATCTTGATGGCATAGGAATTTTTGTGATCGACGGCGAGAATTACTGCAACTTGACCATGCGATTGTGCTTCATGCAGTCCGTGTTGAATAAACGCAGTGCCATAGCCTTTTCCCCGCTGTTCAGGCGCTACTCCCATGTAGACCACTTCCCATACATGATCTTCCTGATGTTCAGATAACAGGAGCACACCCAGATCAATTTCCTCTTTGTGAAACAGGTACCAGAATTTCTCGTTGGAGTCTCCTGAGCTGCGGTGAGACTCTAAAGATTCCTCAGCAGTTCGTATTTGATTCAGTTCTGGACAGTCATGGGATGATTCATGAGTCAATTCCAGTAAAGCCAGAAACCGCTGACGGTTTTGACGTTCATCAAATTTGATCCATTCTAAAGGTGCCTCATCCGGTGATGCTGATTGGTTTATCGCGGTTAGTGGATGTCTCATGAATATCAGGTTGGTCAGGTGTGGGAATCCGTTCTGGCTAAGTAATCGTCGCTGCTTCATTAGTCCCGGATCCAGGAGTGCTTGACCGATACTGACTTCTGAATGCTCGATTCGTTTCACCATCTCCTTTAAAAGTGCTTCGGCGCAATCGTTGCGTTCAGTAAAGGGGGGCCAGATAAAAGCAGTCGCTGTATCTGTAAATACCAGAATTCCTACCCCGATCAGAGTTCCTGATTCTCGGGCAATCAAAATTTGATTTTGATCAACTTTGCCACTCGTAATCGAATCGAGAAATTCCTGAATCTGTGTCTCTCGATCTGCTATTGCTGTATCCGCAAAGATGAATGCGGAAGCTTCTGATAGTTCGGCTGTTAACGCAGAAGCGACTGTGATTGACATTAATAAAGTTCATTTCCCAGATCAGATGAGCGGCTTTCAATTATCGCCTCGCGGCGTACTTAAGTTGTATCATAAAAAAAAGGCTGGTCGATTGACCAGCCTTAGTTTGGAATGGAGAGAATATCTTAAAATTTAACAGAATGTAAGTGTGATGGATTCGCGACGTCGTGTTTTAAGCGGGGCAAATTATATCCATACGGGTTACTTTCGAGCTCTTGTAATCTGTCAGTTGAATCCCACGGACTATTCCTAGAGGGACTCGCTTTCACTCGATCCAGGCCATAGGGACCAATTGGTCGAACAGGACCATAAGAACCCGATGAAGGTGGAAAAACTGGTTGCTCAGTCTGTGGAGAATTTGTGACCAGCATTAAAGCCAGGCAACAAGCGACCGTTGTCAGTGTCGGCAGCAGAAAATTAAACTGAGTGGGACGGTTTTTACGGCGACGCGCTGCAATTTTAGCAGAGACCTGAGGCCATACGCTATCCTGCAAAGAGGGAACGGGGACGTTGTCAAACTGTTTTTGGAGCGCATCATAGCTTTTTTGCAGCTCCTCATATTCAGAACGACAGAGATTACAGTTTTTGAGTTGTTTTTCCAATAGGACCAGCTCGGCATCAGATAAGTCGTTGCCAACGGCCAGAGCAACTCGTGATTTTAAACCGTTGCATTTCGTGCAATACATGTCTTTATGATTCCTTGTTCGACATGGAGTTTTCAGCGTTTTGTCTGTTCGACCATAATTTTTGGAAACGATTTCTAGCTTCCGCTAATCGCCATCGGATCGTTGCTTCTTTTCGATCCAGAATAGCGGCAATTTCAGAAGTAGAAAAATTTTCCAGATCTCTCAGAACGAGCACTGTACGGTATTTTTCGGGAATTTCTTCCAGAATCGCCTGAACTTCCTGATTAATATCGAGTTTATTTCTTGGATCCGGGACAGCCGGGTCAAAGGGGGTGTCAGAAGGACTGTCGCTAAACAATAACCACCAGCCTCTTCTTTTTTGTTTTCGAAGATAATCCAGTGCCTGATTGACTCCAATGCGAAATAACCACGGCCCAAAACGCCTGGATGTATCGAACTGGTCAAGCCTTTCATAGCTTTTCAGGAAAGTATCCTGTGCCAGATCTTCTGCTAATTCCGGACTTTTAACAAACTGAATGATGACACGAATCAGTCTTCTCTCATATCGAAGAACTAACTCCCCGAATGCACTGTCATCCCCTTTACGAGCCGCTTCTACCAGGCGGGCATCACTAATTACCCCCCCTGATTGAATAGACTCTGTTTCCTCTATTTTTTTATCGACCATTTTCAACGGCATGTCTACCTCCCCTCTTCCGCGTTAACTGACACGCTATGTATTTAATACGTAGAAGAGGGAGGAAATGATGGGAAATATAAATAGATTCTGCAGTGGAATCCAAAATTAATCATTCTCTATTCTCAGCCTTTTAATTATAGCTGGTTATGCACAGTTTTTGGGATGATTTGAAAAGCGAAACAGAGAATTTCTTAAGTAGTTGTTAAATATCAATTTAAAGCAATACTTAATAGGCGGAGCCGGATCTTTTGATTCGCAGGAAGTGTTCTTGTGAATACGTTAACTGATTCAGAATCTCACACTTATGCAGTATTTGTCAATTAAGACTGGAAGCAGCCACTGGAGTATTCAGTAAAAATCGAGGGGAGATATTTCTCAGATCTTATTTTTCTCGGTAACCTGAATGGAGAATCAGATTGATCAGGACTGGATTTTTTAAGACTGACTCAATTTGAAATCTTCGAAATGATCGTCTCTGTAGCAAGACAGCTTAAAAGTTCGGTGTGGAAATTTTTCAAATTTTGTTTCTGCATTACATTTGTAACGGGATTTGTTATTCTGGTTTGATGCTGGTTGAGAACTGAGCCTGTCAATTACATTAGGCCTGAATGGGAGAGGGTACAGAGATGAATGACTGGAAACTAATGAGTGGTTTGATAAGTATCATCATACTGATGACTGGCTGCGCAAAAGAAAAAACGTCCCCTTCTGAAACCTCACCGACTGCTTCTAAAAATGAAAATTCTAAGGATGCTGAAATGAATACCGGAAACGAATTTCAATTGGCAGTTCAAAGTGAACCTTATGGAACGACCGCCGATGGTCAAGAGATTGATCAATTCCTACTTTCGAATGACAAAGGAATGAGCGTCAACATCATTAATTTTGGTGCAATAGTCACAGCCCTTTATCTGCCAGATCGTGCTGGAAAATCGGAGAACATCACGCTGGGTTTTAATTCCTTGGCTGAGTACGAGAAAAAAGGTCCATATTTTGGTGCGATCTGCGGGCGTTATGCAAATCGAATTGCAGAGGGAAAGTTTTCGCTCGACGGAAAAGAATATCAACTGGCGCAAAATAACCCTCCCAGTCATTTACATGGTGGTGAGCAGGGATTTGACAAAAAAGTCTGGGCTGCGGAAATTTTTTCTGAGAAGGATGAAGTGGGTGTTCGTTTAAATTATGTCAGTCCGGATGGCGAAGAAGGGTATCCGGGAAAATTGACTTTGAGAGTGGCCTATTCTCTCAACAACGACAATGAATTTAAAATTGACTATACGGCGACCTGTGATCAGGCAACACCGATCAATGTCACGAACCATTGTTATTGGAATCTGGCAGGTACAGGAGATGTACTGGACCATGAACTTGTTTTGAATTGCGATCGTTATCTCCCCGTTTCAGGGCATGCGATTCCTACTGGAGAACTGGCAGCCGTCAAAGAGACGCCGATGGATTTTACTTCTGCTCATAAAATCGGTGAAAGAATAGCGCAGGTGGAAGGGGGCTATGATCATTGCTGGGTTGTCAATTCAGCGGAGAAACAACCCGCCCTCTGCGCACGGGTGAAAGATCCTCAATCCGGGCGTATTATGGAAATTTCGACGACCGAGCCCGGAGTCCAGTTCTATACGGGGAATTTTCTTGATGGGACTGAAGCGAGTGGGGGATACAAAAAACATGGCGGGTTCTGTCTGGAAACACAACATTTTCCAAACTCACCAAATCAACCAGAATTTCCAAATACGATTTTAAAACCGGGAAAAGTTTATGAGCAGACTACCATCCATAAATTTTCGGTTG
Organism: Planctomycetota bacterium; assembly: GCA_022600195.1. Classification (GTDB taxonomy): domain Bacteria; phylum Planctomycetota; class Planctomycetia; order Planctomycetales; family Planctomycetaceae; genus Gimesia. Next base: position 33,760 of record JAHZKX010000079.1, on the reverse strand, counting down.
AATAACGAGCGGGAAAAGATGTGGCATTCCTGAATTTGAATGGGAGGCTCTCAATGATTTTATGCGGTTTCCCTGGTGAGAAGAGAAATACTCTGCGAGTGTCTTTTCTGAAGGGGCTTCTATACTGTCTGTTTTTGGCTCTGGTTCCATTCCACACGGTTCGCGCAGATCATCAACCCGAAGTTGAAGAAGTGGAAGGGCAGCCACTGGCAGCCAACGTAAAACGGCTCATTTCGGCTCTCGATTATCTGGGTTCTCCACTTCCCGAATCACTGACTCTAAAATTAAAAGCTGCCTGTGGCCGCCGCGATGCGAAAGCCATTCAGAAATTAATCGATTCTGAAGTGTTGTGTGTTGTTTCTCTCAATCCCGAAGTGCGTACCAAAGTGGCCCGTGGACCTGCTCAAGCGATTTTGCAGCAGGGAGGTTTTACGCCTTTTATTATCAAGGTCAGCAATCATAGTACAGTCACGCGGCAGTTACACATTTCCAGTCCCCAGACAGGTGCCGTTTATTCTGGTGCTGCATTAAACAGCTTGAAACGGCAAGCACAAACCGAATTAAATCAGAATGAAAATAAGCAAAATGCGACTGATCGTTTTCTGGCAGTCGAAATGTTTCAAGCGAGTCCCATGACGATCAAGCTAAGTGGTCTGCAGGTGGAATATGCTCTGGCATTAATCTACAGTCACGAATCCGGAAAACGAGAAGCGACTCTCGGATTTGATGTAGGTGCGGGAACACAGGATATTGGCTTTCGTGGTGAAGTTCCTGTTTTATTCAATGTTCAACCGGCAGTTCCGGTGAAACTATCCATCAAAGATTTTGATGGTAAACCTTCGGCAGCCCGACTGGAATTTCGTGATCAACAAGGCCGGGTCTTTCCCCTGCAGGCTAAGCGGCTGGCTCCCGATTTCTTTTTTCAACCACAAATTTATCGTCTGGATGGAGACACAGTTCTACTTCCTTCTGGCAAATTACAAATGGAATTCAGCCGTGGCCCCGAGTATCAGAGATTAACAAAAAATGTGATGATCTCAGCAGCTACTCCTCAAACTATTGAAGTGGAATTAAAGCGTTGGGTGAATCCGCAAGAGTTTGGCTTTTATTCCGGCGATCATCACATTCATGCAGCCGGCTGTGCGCACTATGATAATCCTACCAAGGGAGTCACTCCCCGTGATATGTTCAATCAGGTGAAGGGGGAAGGCCTGAATGTAGGGTGCGTTTTAACCTGGGGTCCCTGTTTTGAGGCGCAGCGCCAGTTCTTTACTTCTACCGCAGATCGGGTCAGCGAACCTATGACTGTCCTGAAATATGATTTGGAAATCAGTGGCTTTGGTTCAGCCGCTTTGGGCCATGTTTGTCTGTTGAATCTTCAGAACCAAACGTATCCCGGCACATTGGGGACCACCAAAGGATGGCCAACCTGGACAGTGCCCGTGATGCGCTGGTGTCAGAAGCAGGGGGGAGTAACAGGATATCCTCACTCGGCACTAAGGGTCAATCCTCCCCAGGCTGCACAGAGATTGCTTTTGAACCTCGATCAAAATCAGTCGAAAACATTGAGTTCCAAAGAAGCAGCTGAGGGACTGTTACCTGAATCGTTCGAACAAATAGATGGTGATGGCAACGGGGAATTGAGCATAGGAGAGTTAACGCTCGCATTAGAACAGGCGGCTGATGCATTGCCGAATCTGGCAGTTCCGGAGATGAATGGAGGTGGTGCAATGGAGATTTGTGTGAGCACTGCTGAAGGCGTCTGTGATTTTATCAGTGCGATGGATACAGAACGCATTCCGGAATTGAACACCTGGTATCACATCATGAATTGCGGATATCCCTTGAAGGTCAGTGGTGAAACCGATTTTCCCTGCATGAGCAGCCGACGTGTCGGGCAGGGAAGAGTTTATGTACAACTCGGTGAGATTGATGTACTAGACTTCAGTCAATGGTGCCTGGGAATCAAACAGGGCCGTTCTTATGTCTCTGATGGTTTTGCACATGCACTCCACTTTCAAGTGAATGGTCAGGCTCCGGGATTTAAAGAGGTTCCACTCAGCGAGCCGGGAACCGTGGAAATTAAAGCCAGTGTTTCCTTTTCCGCAGAAACTCCCAAAGCGGTCGCTTATGGATTGTTGGATCCTCCCGAAGGTCCGCGTGCACTGGGAGATACACGCATTCTGCATGCACCTCGAAACGCAAATTATGTAACAGGCGGACAAAGGGAAGTAGAGATTGTGCAAAATGGTCGGGTCGTTGCAAAGCAATCTGTTCCCGCTGATGGAAAAATTCATCAACTCACATTTACAGTTCCTGTAAAGCAAAGTAGCTGGATTGCCTTACGACAGTTTCCGCAACTACATACGAATCCTGTGAATGTCATAGTGAATCAACAGCCGATTCGTGCTTCGCGCGAGAGCGCACTCTGGTGTGCCGAAACGATAAAACTGCTCTGGAAGAACCGACACAAAATCATTGGCGCACATGAAAGAATCGAAGCAGAGAAAACTTATCAACGTGCTATCCGTACTTATCTCCAGCGAGCTGAAGAAGCTGCCGAACGTAATTGATACACGTTAGTTTTAGTTCTGATTTTTATTGCGCGGGATGACAACCAGCTGGCGCTGTTCACGAGATCGCTGTCGATATTTTCTACCAATTACCAACAGTAATACAAACAGAGCAATTGCGGCAAAAGGAGCCAGATGAATTGGTTCTGTCAAATAGTGCAGAATCCCATTTGGATTGATGGCCTCAGTTGATCCATGTCCCGAATGTGCAAAAAGCTGTGGCGAACTGAATAATGAGATCAGGGTCACCAGAGTGAGTTGGAATCGATTCATATCTAAAAGTCTTTCTGAAGTCAAAAATGGCAAGCAATGGAATAACCTCTGCCGGGCCCCTCATCTTAGGTGAAATTTCTCTGAGACTCAAGAGCCTGCATAGAGAGTCTTTATTGTGCTTTGATTTGGCGTGATAATTCCTCGATGCCGTCAGAGTAGACATCCAGAACATGGGCGCGTTCATGCTCATCAGCAAATAGAAATCGTTTTGCAATTTTGTCCCGACTTTGCTTCATCTCTGCCAGTAACGCCCGTGCCTGTTTCATATCAAACAGTGTCTCGCCTTCCCATTCCAGATAAACCGGACTGGTATGCGAAAACAATTCACGACCATATTCGTTCAACGGTGTTTTCTGTTGTCGTTTTGGGTCTGGGGGGACGGAGGGAGAGGGAGTTCGTAAGGCAATCCAGCCGGGTTGGTTTATTTTCAATTTGAATTCGAAACGTGCTTCGAAATGGTTCTCTACCGGAGTAGTTTTCTGAGTTTTGATCACCTTTCCATTATGAATTAATTCCAAACGTTCAAAATCAATACGTCCTTTTCCGGTAGCGCGGATCGTGATTTGGTTCTTTTCATTCGAGAGTTTCAGTTGGTCGCCGATCGTTTTGTTATTAATTTGAAGATCCAGTAACGGCCCATTTGTAATAAAAGTTTGTCCCGCTTTCAGGTGTTCCAGCCAGGTGGCTACTGTTAAGGGTGGTTTCATAGCAGCATATACACGTGAAAAGTCATACTGAAACCAGTCGGTACCGGTCGAGAAAGGAATTTTGTAACCGGCGTTTAGATATTGGTAGAAACTGTTCTCATACGAGCTGCGTGTTCCGCCATCAAAAATATTCAAGGCATGTATGTTGCCTTGGACAACGTTAGGAGTGCATTCTATTCCCCAGGCATTATGGCACCAGATGGCAGTAGCCTGATCTCTGAGAGCAGTATTGATTCCCCGAGCCAATGGAATTCCATCGGTGCCCTGTTTCATGATGCCGGGACCAATACTGACAGGTTGAATCAGCTTTTTAATATTGAGCAACATCACATGGCCATAACCTTCGTCGTATCCGGAACTGTTATGTCGATGTTCTTCACCCCATCCAAATAAGATCCCAGATTCTCTGGATAAGGATTTCAGATCTGACTTTGTGTAACGATTCGTAATGTATTCTTTATCTGCGATCGCGCGTTCCAGGTGTGATATGAAGACCAGATCGAGTCGGTCTGCGGCAGGAATTTGTTTCAAATACTGATTACATTCCGCTCGATTGAGTTTCATGATATGCAGATGAGTGTTGGCTGTTTTGTAGTTTGAGCTTAGGTTGGAAAAACGTTTCAAAACAAGTGTAACGTCATGAGTTGATTTATTAGTGAAATCGATTGTTTTCTGTGTGCGCTCTGTTTCCAGTCCGGAAATCGTTTGTAAGGTTAACCTGGTCTGGGGAAGTTGAATTTGAACTTCCTGTGGAACCACAGACCAGCTGTAAATACCCTTTTGTTCCGACTCTGAACTGGCTTTCACTCCTTTTCCACGGTTCAGTAAATTTGGAATGGGTATTGGTATTCCCTGGTTATCCAGAATACGCAGCATTCCGGGAACGATGTTTTTGTTTCCACTTTGGTCGATTTCAACCAGTCGCAATGTTACATTGCAGAGAGGCTGCTTTGACTGTTTGGGAGACTTCTGTTTTGTGTTTCTTGGTTTCTGTAACAAAGCCAGATCGGCAGAAGCCGATTGATATAGTAAGGTCAGGCAGAGTATCGAAAACAACAAACAGATGAACCAGACATTCAGTTTGTTTTTTCTGGCCAAGTGCATCACGATATCCCTTTGGTGCATGGTAAAGCGAAAGAATAACCGTTGGTTTCTTTCAGGTTAACCGCTTGTCTGCTTGCTGCAAAGTCTATTGGCATAGAAGTGAATAAAAAACGACCAACCGTTTTAGAACGGGATTGGTCGTCTTTCATCGCATTTTCAAATCGCACGTGATCAGCACATGAGACTGCATGATGGAAAATTAATCAAAGTTCGTGATTTCTCCGCCTCTGATACTTGAGAGAGACTGGTAGACTCCGTGATCTATGTTCTCGGAAATAAAACGAACGCGGCCATCACCGAAAAGAAACTGTGCACCGCCAACATGGTGACTACTGAAATCATCGAAGTGGGAGGCAAAATAGTTCGGGACATGGTCGGTTGCTCCCAGTACACGTGCAAATGTTTCTTCTCCCTCTGGAACCGCACCGACCCAGGTAGAATACCATCCCTGATTACCGTCGGTCTTTCGTTCGCCTGTAATCAGAGTTTGAGATAATCCGTCAGTAATATCACGGAATCGGGTATTACTGTTATGATAGAAGAGTCCTGTGCTCTTGCAGGCAGATCCCGCGGGAACTGTTTCACAGGAATCCAATTCGTCACTGCCGAAGACTCCTATGTAATTGGCAACTGCAAGCTCAGCCAGGATGTTTCCCGGGTTTCCTTCCTCAGCAAGTTCAAACGTATTCGGAGCTGGGTCAGAGGGGCAGCGAGTTGACGGAAGAATTACATTGACGATCCCGCTCGCCTGATTGACATTATTAATATCAAGGCTGAAGTCGATTTTATTATATAAATTGGATTGATCGAGGTAGGGAAGAACCATCGTATTCCAACCCCAACCACTGCCAAATTCAACATTGGCGCCTACGCCGGGTTCAACACCGATCCAACCGGGAGGAAAGATGGAGTGCGTTTCGTGGTAGTTATGAAGGGCTAACCCTATTTGTTTTAAATTGTTCTTACAAGTACTACGACGGGCTGCTTCACGTGCCTGTTGAACGGCTGGTAACAGTAAGGCGATCAGAATGGCAATAATCGCGATCACTACCAAAAGCTCGATCAACGTGAAGCCACGTCGGGGGTGATTGAATCTGTTCATATCAAAGACGCCTGTTCGAAAAAGAATATAAAATAAGTGCAACAACACAATCATTATTGCAAAACGTTTGCGTGAGTCAATGTCTAATGCAAGTAATTTGCAATTACTCCTGTTGTGCGTGAACAGAATTGATCTGCTTTACTATTCTTACGTTAGAATTGCAGAAGCGCTTTGGTTACTTCATACGGTTTTAAAGATGAGCCAGAGTGAACTTGGATTTATCTGTTTTTTAGGGGATATTCAGGCAAAATCCAGCCGTAATATTCTGTACGACATTCGCTGATTCAATCTGAAAAACAGTGTAATTACGTTTATTTGAGAATTACGGTCAATAAAATTGATATCAGCGATTAATTTCCAGGTCACGAAGTTCCGCTGGATCATGGCGGATTTTCATTTGATACGCCCATGGTTATCATGGCTTTCAATGATTTCAAACCTTTCAGCCCTTTCGCCCATTTATGAGTTTCGATGACCGATTTTTCGCTTTCCGATTCCTATGCTTACTGTCAGCAACTGGCAAAACATACGGCGAAAAACTTCTATTATTCCTTTCTGGGATTACGCAAGGAGCAGTTTCAGGCCATGTGCGTGTTATACGCTTACATGAGAACTGTCGATGACCTGGGTGATCAACCACAATGTATCACTGATGAACGTGTCGAATCTCTCAAACAGTGGCGAAGGGAACTTCAAAACGTTTTGGAGTACAAGCAAATCCCGAAAGACCAAATCTATGATCCCTGTTTCCCGGCATTGCTGGATGTGATTCAACGTTACGAGATTCCTTCAAAGTATTTTTTTGAAGTGATCACAGGTGTTGAGTCAGATCTACAGCCGATTGCTTTTCAAACGTTTGATGAACTGGCTGAATATTGTTATCGCGTTGCCGGTGTCGTGGGATTGTGTTGTATCCATATCTGGGGATTTCATGACGATCGGGCCTTCGAAGCCGGGATAGAATGTGGCCTGGCTTTTCAAATGACGAATATTCTGCGAGATTTGACAGAAGATGTAGAGATGGGGCGTGTCTATGTTCCTCAAGAAGACTTAGATCGATTTGGTTACTCGCGAACCGATATTCAATCAAAGATTTATGATGAGCGGTTCAGAAGTTTAATGCAGTTTGAAGTGCAAAGAACAAGAGAGTTTTATCAAAGTTCAGAACGATTATTTGATTATATCTCACCCGCGGGACAAGGTATTCTCAAAGCCATGTATCGTCTTTACGGCGGTGTTCTGAATGAAATAGAACGATCAGATTATGATGTTTATTCGTCCCGCGCGGAACTTCCACGATGGCGGAAATTATTAATTGCTGGTGAGGCAATTGTTTCTTCGCGCTGGTTTTCAGTCAATCTGTATAAATAAGAATAAACGAAGTGATCGTGCTCAATAAAGAAAGCTCCCGATAATCAATCAGATTATCGGGAGCTTACCAGGAGCAGCAGGAACAAAGCTCACAGATTATTCAACGCCAACATACAAAGCTGGAGTTTTCATGAACACGTCCATGTTCTTTTGGCTACTAAACAGGTAGAGTCGGCCTTTGTACCAGGATGCAAAATCCAAGGTACCCTCTTTATCATCATCATCCTGTTGATCGACTAACAAGACAATATCACTACCACCTGCAGCAGGGGCATATTTTGCGGGCTCTCTATCAAATTTCAATTTGTTCTCAAGTGAAGCAAACTGATAGTTCATCGATTTGAAAGAAGAACTAAACTCAGGTCGAGCGTCGACCAGTAGTCTGTTATCGCGTAATGCCACAGGGCAGAAGCCTTTCAGACCTTTGATATTACCGCGACTGGCAATGAGTGCCAGTTTATTTTCAATGGAACGATCCTGCTCAGTAGAAGCAATTTTCTCTGCTGGTTTGGCAGCTGGATTTTCGAGTTTTTGTTCCGGCTGTGGTTTGAATGGATTCACTACCGGTTTCTCAATATCTTTTTTCACAACCTTTTCAACTGGCACTTCAAAAGGATTCTGTTCTTTTGCCGGAGCAGTCTGAGGTTTGGGCTGAGGTTCGAAAGGATTTTCTTCTTTCCTGGGTTTTTCCTGAGCAACCTTCTGCGAGGCTTCTTTGGCAGGTTCACCAGATTTTGAGGCTTTTTCTTCAGTCTTTTTCAGACCTTCTTCTTCGAGGACCAGTCCACTGAAAGGAGTTTTCGGTATTTCCTTTTTAACGACTGATTTCTTTCGGTTGTCCGCTTCTTCTTCAGACATTTCCGGAAACAGATTGTTGAATTCGTCTTCCGGATTTTTCGCGGTACTTTCCTGACTTGCTTCTACCGTCTTTTTGGCAACCTGTGGAGTTTCCACTGCTGACTTTTTAGAAGCAGCCATTTTTTCTTCCTCAAGACGTTCTGCAGCTTCTTCTGCAGCTTCTGCTGCCAGTTCTTCCAGTTCTTCCAGTTCTTCCAGTTCTTCCAGTTCTTCCAGCTCTTCTGTTGAAGGTGCCTTGCTTTTTACAACAGGCTGTGCATTGAGAGTTGGTTGTTCCGGAGCAGTGATGACTGATCGAGAAAGAGGCGCTGGTGCTGCTGGCAATTGGGGCAAAGCCGCAGTTTTTGCTGGTGCAGCAACGGGAGCCTTTTTAACGATTTGCTGCGATTGCGGTAAACGTTTCGGAGTATGTTTTGTTTTAGCTGGCAAAAACTTATCATACCATTTCTTCTTATCATCTGGTTGATGATAAGAATTCTGCTGAGGTTTCCCAGCGATTTTTTGAGAAGAAGTTTTTGGAGCCGGGTTGATTGCACCACGACCTGCAACAGAACCGGGATTGGCTGTTTTTGGTAATGATTGTAAATCCATAGGTGGCATCGTTCGGCCATCTCTACGATATAATAACTCCAACTGACGCTGAATTTCACTCTGTCCGGGCTTTGCATTCGGTTGAGGAATCGCAGTTTGATATTGCGGAGTTTTTGCTTGTTTACCACCACGATTGAGCACAGGAGGTTTTGCAACAGATTTTTTCTTTACAGTCTGTTTGTTTTTCTTCAGAAAAAGAGCTCTCGGATCCAAAGTTAGCCCTATCTGCTGAATTTGAGAGCGTTTCTTTTCTTTTTGAGCTGAATGCGCACGCGGCTTCGTAATACGGCGCGCTGAATGCATTTCTCGTTGAATGGCTGCTGATAATGTATTTTGCGGGTTCCGCACTATCTCTGTACTTTGGTGCTTTTTTGGACTGATCTGGATGGAAGGTTCTTCCGCAGACAGCAAATTCGAATTCGTGAGCACTAAGCCAGAAATCGCGCTGAAAATTAAAACGCGAGCGGAGAAGCGAGTTCCTGCTATCATCTCCTGAAGTCTCCTGGTTACTAAGTCTTGAGTTTTGACAAATGAATACATTCGACGACACTCAAAAAATTTCCGATCTGATTGTTTTCCCGAATCGTCGAGTCTTCATTAATCGGAAGATTGCTTTCAAATGGTTGGTTCCACATAATCGACACAATCATGCAGAATAATCCCTGCTGTATTTTCTATCGTCGTTAATCTGCTCCGGTTTTTATGCCTATGTCGATTGTAGGAATAGATTCCTGCGGGATCTTTGAATTAACCCGAATGACCGTTTTTATTGATAATCTTGACGCAGTGCTGGTATTGTTAACATGTTGCCTACTTTATGATTGGGGACGTCGGTGTCCGTTGGATGTCATGCCTGTATTCAGTCTGGCAATTCTGTCTTCCCCTTTCACGGAAATAGTTTATTTTAATGGAGTTATGAAAATGGATGAGCACCAGTCAGAACAGGAAAAACCCGTGGTGGCACAACCTGACTCTACGACTCAGCCTAAGCCGAAAGGTCAGTTCAAGCATCGCTGGCTGGTGCGTGGATTGTTGGTATTGCTGCTGATCTCGCTCTTTATCAACCTGGGATTTTACTTCTGGTTTCAGGATTACTTTACAATCGGGGGTGGCGCTACCGAGCAATTTGTGACTGGTGATCAATTCGCAAAAAAGAAAATTGCGATCATTTCCATATCAGGGACCATTATGCCTCCGTTTACCGAACGGATTTTGCGGTCGATTAAAAAAGCCCAGGAAGATGATGAAGTCAAAGCTGTCCTGTTGGAAATTGACAGTCCCGGTGGTTTTGTTGCCGACAGCCACCAGATTTATCACCGACTGGTTCAACTTCGCGAAACAAAACCGATTGTCGTATCAATGAAACGAATGGCGGCTTCTGGAGGATACTATGTTGCGATGGCCGCTGGTGAAAAAGGGGTGATTTTTGCGGAACCTACAACATGGACCGGTTCGCTGGGAGTCATTATTCCCCGCTTTGACCTGAGTGGACTAGCCGAAAAAGTGGGTATCGTCTCGGACCCGTTAAAAACGGGAGAGTTTAAAGACGCATTAAATCCATTTCGCGATCTTACCAAACGGGAACGCGCAATCTGGGATCATATCCTCGATGAGTCTTATCAGCGTTTCTTGAATGTCATTACAGACAATCGAAAAAATCTAACCTATGACCAGGTGAAAAAGTTGGCAACCGGTCAGATCTACCCTGCGACGGATGCCAAAGAGAATGGATTGATCGATGAGATCGGCTATCAGGAGGATGCATTAGCCCGTTTACAGGAAATCACAGGACTCAAGAAAGTATGTGTGATAAGATATTCACACCCCATGTCCCTGTTTGATATTTTATTGGGATCAGCAGATGCGAATCAGATGGAAAATCGAAAGCAGGCACTTTTGAATTCAACAGTCCCGCGTGCCATGTACTTAGCTTCATGGATGGGGGAAATGCCAGGTTGGCAGTAATTTGTTTCGGGTTAAAATGTCTTCCAGAATAAAAGCAAACCTATGTTAGCACAAGATGAGCCAACAGCTCCCGTTCAGAATCCTTATCTGAATGATCAAGATTTGTATGGTGCGCCATCACCAGTCTGGGGTCTGATAGGGGACATTTTCTGGTTCGTGTATTTCCTGTTCATGATCTGGATGCTTGTGGATTGTGTCAGGAAGGATCCGGACCGTTTTTTATGGTTTTGGGTGATCCTCATATTTCAGCCTTTTGGGACTCTCATTTATTTCTTTGTACGTTGGTTGCCGACCAATCATATTCAGCTTCCGGAGTTTGCCAGGCCTTTATTCCGTCAGCGTCGCCTGAATGAACTTGAAACGGCAGCGTTACAAATTGGCAATGCTTACCAGTTTGTGCGTTGGGGTGATGCGCTGAAAGAGGCTGGTATTCGTCAAAAAAGTCTGGATGCCTATCATGAGGCTTTAAAAAAAGAGCCTGATAATCTGCAGGCTTTATGGGGGGCGGCTCAGATTGAAATGCAGATCAAAAAAATCGAAATCGCGAAATCGCGGTGCCAGAAAATTCTCGACATCGATCCCGAGTATAAATTTGGTGATGTCTCACTATTATTTTGTAAAACATTGTGTGAGTTAGATACTCCTGAAAATGCCAGAGAGCAGCTGGCTAAACACACAAAACGCTGGCGACAACCCGAGGCATTGTATATTTTAGCGACGCTCGAAGTAGACGCCGGTGACAATCAGGCTGCTCGAAAAACGTTGCAGAGCATGCTGCTGGATATTAATGGCAGTCCACGGGGAATCGCGCGGAAATTCGTTCGCTGGAAAAGCAAAGCGCGACGTTTACTAAAACGTTTGCCAAAGTCTTAAATAATGCCATGTAACGGGCCACCTGGCGCACCAAGTTGATCGACTCGTTTGGTGATTTCGGGATCTTCAATCAAAGGGGGAGCATGGTGTGGCTTGATGCGCGCATCAATCACCAGTGAGCCGTGACAGCCCCAGTGTTTGTTTTCTGTAAACGACTCAATGCCATTAACATCACAGGCAGGGTTGGACCGTGTGAAGACAGTCCACAGAAAATTATTCAGACTGGCGGCGGTAAATGAACTGTCATCCACAAGCACAGTCAGTGGAAATTGATTGATGGGATGAGCTAAAGGTAATTCGCTGCAAAAACGTTTTAGGTCTTCGTTATTTTCCTGAAAGGCGGGAGCTTGGATTGCCAGGATACCGGGATGACAGAGCTTCGGGTCAGAAAATCCAGACGGAAGTGAGAAACTGTCAGGAATACTTGTAGGCAGTTTACGTTTTGCTGAACCAGCGGCCGCCATGACGACTTTGGAACCGGAATTAATGCCACTCCCCGAATAATCGAGCGTATCCATGGTGGTACAGGTTTGAAAATGGAGATCACGTTTCCAATCAACGCGTTCCAGCAGATGTGTCAGAAACGCTTCAATATTCTCTGCATTCAGTTCAGGATGATCCTCTCGTGCCACGATCATCAAATACTTGGCTAAACTTAATTGGCCCTGTCCCAGAATGGCGTTGGCATTCGTCAGGATTTCCTGTGGTTTCCGTTCTTTATCGTAGGGAGTATAACGCTCGCTTCCTATTGCGAGGAGTAAAGGATGAACGCCGGCGGCATCGACGGCGTGAACCTGATGTACTCCCGGAATCACCGACGGAATCGCAGGTCCCGTAATTTCATGGATGATGTCTCCAAAGGCGGTGTCCTCCTGAGGAGGTCTTCCGACGACTGTGAAGGGCCAGATGGCATCATTGCGATGGTAGACGGATTCTACATTCATCACCGGAAAGGGATGTGCCAGACTGTAATATCCCAGATGATCGCCAAACGGTCCCTCGGGAAGTAATTGCTCCGGATCAATCCACCCCGTAATACAGAAATCGGCATCCGCATACATGGGCAGTCCCTGTTTGTTGCGTATCATACGAATGGCACGCTTCCCAAGTGCTCCTGCGAATGTGAGTTCGGAAAGTCCTTCGGGCAAAGGCATCACTGCCGACAAGGTCATCGCGGGGGCTCCCCCCACAAATATATTGACCTTTAATGGCTCTCCTTTTTCAATGGCTTCTGCATGATGGACGCCTATGCTGCGATGAATCTGATAATGCAGGCCGATCTGTTTGTTGAGCTGATATTCATTTCCGGCTAGTTGGATGCGGTACATTCCCAAATTGGAATTCATTAACCCGCCGCGTTGGGGTGATTCTGTATAAACCTGAGGCAGAGTGATAAATGGACCTCCATCATCGGGCCAGCTTTTGAGTTGAGGAAGATCTTCAATTTGAATTTGATTCTCAATAACGGCTCCTCGTGAACGAGAGCGAGGTAACATATGCAGTAATGAGAACGGGACATCGAGATAGCGCAGGGGGTGCTTCCAGAATTGGGAAGGGTCGACTTTCAATTCCACCAGATGATTCACAGCAGCTAAAGCATCACGAAAGATATACCGTGTGCGTTCGAGTGTTCCAAACAGATTGCTCACCATCGGAAATTTGCAGTCACGCACATTTGCAAAATAAATCGCAGGGCCACCGGCTTGATAAACGCGGCGCTGGATTTCCGCTGCTTCCAACCGGGCATCGATCTCTTGGTCGATACGAATTAACTGGCCCGTTCGCTCCAGATCGTTGACACACTCTCGCAGTCCTCGGTATCCCATCGGGGCACTGTCCCATTCATACAAAATTAATGATTGTCTTCATTACGATACAATCAGCAGATTAACGGTTGCTGGCGAATTATACCACGTAGAAGTCTAGGGAACACTGGATTGCTGTTCCGTTTGCATTTGCATTCCGGCATCGATCTTCTATGATTTGCCTGCAGAAGTATTCTATTTTATCTTCAGATCCGATTTCAAAGCGAAGTGTGTAAAGATCATCATGGAAGCAATAGCCAATGGAATGATATTGCTGATGCTGTCGATCGGCCATGCTGAACTCTGGGTCATGGTCATCAATCGCACACACGCCCTGCCGATACCTGATGCGCGGCTCAAGAGACTCAGGCATGCTCTGGAGCTATTCATCGTCCTGTTTCCCATTGTGCTGTTTTTCTCCGTGGGGCTGTACACTCCAGGGGTTTTAGTGGGTGGGGCCTGGAGTCAACTCCCTTTCTGGTGGAAGCCTGTTCTGTTTGTATGTGCCCTGGGATTTCTGGGCTTATTATATTCGGGATTTCGTCATCTGTTTTACAAACCACCCCGACTACAGACCGAACACCAGTCGGAACTGATCCATATGCGACAGAGGCTCAATCAGGATCTGATCGGAGAGGGGCCCTATCATTATCTGGCTGGCCTTCCCTTGAACGAAATTTTCAGTGTCGATTTCACTCGGAAAACATTTCAGCTCCCTCGTCTACCGGAGAACTGGGAAGGTCTGACAATTTTGCATCTCAGCGACTTACATTTTTCCGGCACATTGAAACGCGAGTATTTTGTCGAGCTGTGTCGGATCGCACAGGAAACCAAGCCTGACCTGATCGTTTTCGCTGGCGATCTGATTGACGAGATGAAATGTCTCGACTGGTTGGATGACACACTGGGGCCGATGCAAGCACCTCTGGGGTGTTACTTTATTCTCGGTAATCATGACTGGCATCAGGAGAGTCTTCAGATTCGAGAAACTTTAGTGGAAACGGGCTGGATCGATCTCTCTACTGAGCCATTTCTTCTGAAGCATGCAGGACATACACTGCAACTGGCGGGAACAGAAGTCCCCTGGATGGGAGAGCATCCGGAAATCAAGCGATCATCCATCGGGGAAGGCACCGAACCAGAATCGGACTTCTTTCTGCTGGTCAGTCACACGCCAGATCATTTTCACTGGGCAGTTCGCCAGGAATATGATCTGGTACTTTCCGGTCACACGCATGGTGGGCAAGTCCGATTCCCATTGATTGGTCCGGTATTTGCCCCCAGTCTACACGGGACCCGTTATACAAGTGGAACATTTGCCCGTGGTTCCACAGTGTTGCACGTCAGTCGTGGAGTCTCTGGCATCCATCCCTTACGCTGGCTCTGCCGACCCGAAATCAGTCTGTTAACCTTGAGAGTCTCGGACAAGAAAACATCAGACTAACGTGGCTGCGTTCCCGGAACGGTCGCCTGGCGTTCGCCCCCTTTTTCCGTTATTTGAAACTCGGCCCAAATCGGTAAGTGATCTGAAACCAACAGTGCTTCCTTCTCAGTCAGCTTAAAGCGTGTTTGAAAATCATAGACACCCGATTGGCCTGTAAACTCCTGAGAGCGATGGCGGCTGAAGAGTATGTTGTCATATTGTTTTGATTTACGGGTGTTCGTTGGTACTTTCGAAACAGTCCACATCAAATCGGGAACGGTTCCCAATTCTCCCAGATGCCGATCATCGACATTCAAGTCACCCAGCAGGATGACATCATCTTCCTGACTTCCATCATTGGTAACAACCCGATACACATCGTCCAGAACATTTAGTTCCTGTTTGGTTTCATCGGGGTCGGTGTGAATGTTGATTAGTGAAAAGGTAAATGGTTGATTACCGGATGAAACCAAGGTTCGAAAGTGAGCGACATACGGCGGACGGTGCAATTTGTCAAATTTATCGATCACTGTATAGGCCCATTTTTCATTAACGGTGATTCGATCGGTATTAAAGAAATAGGCGTATTGTTCTTTGCTGGCTGTTCTCCCCTGTCGAGGGCCAACCAGACAGGCGTAATGGTGGTCACCAGAATTGAGAATGCCCAAAAAGTCGTCTATGAATGACTGGTCCTGCGATCGAATTTCCTGAACCGCCACCACATCAAATTGCTGAATGATGCGTGCCAGGATTTGCGGGACCTGCGGTTTTTTCATTTTACTTTGACCAAACACCTGAATATTAAACGTGGCGATACGAATGCTGTTCTCGGAACGAGGTAAATCGATCTCTGTAGAATTCCAGTCCGCTGGTCTCGAACTGGAAATCGTCGAAGAGACAAAGTCCGAAGCCCAGCGCGTGACCTGTTTCGGCTTGATCCCGAAATGAAACATTCCGCCCAACAAACCGACCAATAGTAATGTCAGTCCACGTAATTTCCACGATTTGATGAACGAAGTTTTTGGTTTGTCTGCCATAGTACCATCCATGGTATTACTGATGACGGGAATGAAATGGGAGTCAATGTCTGAAATGACCATCTGTTATGAGGAAACAGGTGGATGAAAGGAGCCGTAATTTAACAACTTTTCAGAGAAACGAGTAGAGCAATTCCTGCAGGGGACGCTGACAGAATCGATTCCCCCCTTGCTGATCATTGTCCGATGCGATAATCTAAATTCTGTTCGGATCATTGAGAAGATCGACTGCCGTATCTCATATCCTGGCAATAGCTTACATAAAGGGCTTTGGTTCCTGTGCCTCGAAGACTGACTATTACCGTTCCTTCTCTCAGCCTTGGCGGCGCAGAAGGCGTTGCCGCCATGATGGCTAATCACTGGGCACAGGCAGGGGATGCAGTCACACTGATTACCCTTGATTCATCAGAAACAGATACGTTTCAACTTTCTGAAGCAGTTCAGCGGTATGAACTGGCGGTGATGCAGGACTCCAAAAACCTGCTACAAGCTGTGTTTAACAATCGACAACGGGTAAGGCGATTGCAGGAAGTCATCGCGGCCTCTGAGCCCGATGTGGTTATCAGCCTCACGGATCGCATGAATGTTTTAACGTTGTTGGCGACACGGAAGTTGAACAGGCCTGTGCTGATTTCGGAACGTTCCGACCCCAGACACCATCCCATCGGTCGTCTCTGGTCATATTTACGAAAAAAAACTTATCCACGCGCAACAGCTTTAGTTGTTCAGACAGAGGGCGTGGCCGATTTCTGTAAGCAGTGGATGAAAGGGACACCCATTGAAGTCATCCCGAATGCGGTTCCCACTCCCCGTTCGCCGGATATTCCTGTAGTCACAGAACAGATGGTTCTCTCACGACCACCTTCACATATTATTTATGGTATGGGACGACTCTCCTATGAAAAAGGTTTCGACCGGTTGATCGATGCCTTTTCAAATCTCGCGGAAAAGTTTCCAAACTGGAAATTGCGAATTTTAGGCGAGGGGCCGTTACGTGAAAGTTTGCAGGCAACCATTGATGAACGGGGATTGCAGGAGCAGATCGAACTGACCGGCTGGGTTGAAGATCCGGAATTACATCTGGATCAGGGAGCACTATTTGTGTTGCCTTCAAGGTATGAAGGTTTCCCCAATGCTTTATTGCAGGCCATGTCGCGCGGTTTAGCTTGTATCAGTTTCGATTGCGAGAGCGGCCCCGCTGACATCGCGCAGGAGGGGTTGCAAGTCATTATTGTACATACCAAAAAATTTAGTAAATTCAGCCCCAGTTACCAGCTTGCTCTTATGATGGAGGCGATTATGGAAGATGAAAGTTTTCGCAAAGAAACAGCCATTAATAGCCTGCAAGTCACAGAGCGTTTTTCGACATCGCGTTATTTTCAGGCCTGGGACGAGTTGATTCAAACAGCCCTTTCAGGGAAAGCGAACTAATGCAACAGTATGTTATTTTACGTCACGATTTTCCTGAGTTGCATTGGGACTTGATGCTGGAAGAAGCGGGAGTGCTCAAAACCTGGCGTCTGAGTGCGCCACCAGCCATTGATCATGCATCAGATGAATCATCGATCGATTTGGTCGCCGAAGCCTTGCCCGATCATCGGCTGGCCTATCTGGAATATGAAGGTCCGGTTTCTGGGGACCGGGGTGAAGTCAGTCGGTGGGACAATGGTACGTTTTCACTACTGGAACGCACCGAAGATCTTGTCGTGGCATTGTTGACGGGGGATGAACTGGCGGGACGAGTGACTCTCAAAAAAACAGACAATGAAAACCAATGGAGCCTGAATTACACGGCATTCTTTTAAGTATGATCGACTTTGGTGATTACTGTTTTTTCACTTCTGCTTTACCGGCGAGACGAAAGACTCCCGGTTCGACAGCCAGAGCTGTCAAGTCGGGTAGTTCTGACTTCCCGCGGTCCAAATGCACAATCAAGGCATCATTGCCATTCGCTTGCCCCCACTCGATATACCAGCCTTCACTACGCGCTTCATGAATCAGATCAGAGATGGCATCATCAATGGGTATCGGGAGCAAGCCGGCTCTGGCGTGATCCAGCTCCAGGACGAGTTGATTGTTGTCCATCAACCACGGTTTGAATTTCAAACTGATGATGCCCGACCATTGTTTCAAAGTCAGATGAAATCCCAGATCCACCTGATTTTTATCAAACTTGACCCGTGGATCAGAGATTCCCTCTGGAACCCATTCGTTGTAGTTCTGATGTAATTCTTCAGCCAGCCAGGCGTTGACTTGTTGTTCGCTGAATTCCTGTGACCAGCGCGGTTCCTTGTTACGTACATCATTTACCAGTTGCATGGAATGTTGGACGAACTGTTTGGCTTTCTGCTGTCTGACTTCCGGCTGAGATTGTTCCTGGAGTGCGATCTGATAAAAATCAGGCACCTGAGAGGAAGACCAATAGAGCCCGCCAGCAACCCCTCCGAGGAGAAGTAGCAGTAAAAAAAGGAACAGTAGAGAACGTTTCATGGAGAAATGCTAAGTCGCATGAGAAGAAGCGTCAAGACCGTTACTCAGGGCGGGAATCTACAGAAATCGTGAAATTGCGCTAAGTTGTATCTTTAAACATACTTGTCGGATGAGTACCGGTCTTTTATGATCGGTCGTCCGAATCAGAACTGCTGTGCGAAACTTTGTTGTATGGCACCATTCCACCAGCTGGAATCATTCATTTCCCGCAGATGAACGAGAAATATTAAGAGCCCATTTATGAGTAATGTCCGAACCCGTTTTGCTCCCAGTCCAACTGGTTACATGCATATTGGAGGTATGCGTACCGCCTTATTCAACTGGCTCTGGGCGCGGCACAATGGTGGACAGTTTATTCTCCGCATTGATGATACCGATCAGGAACGTAACCTTTCGGAAGCACTCGGCCCAATTCTCCAGGCGTTTAAATGGCTGGGGCTCGATTGGGATGAAGGCCCGGAAGTGGGGGGAGAATATGGCCCTTACTTTCAGTCGGAGCGAAATGATCTCTACCGGGCTGCCGTCGATCAATTATTGACAGAAGGCAATGCCTATCGTTGTTATGTTCGGACTGATGAGATTCCATCAGGCCGGGATGAAAAGCTCGAATTTATGCGGCAGAGACCTTCGCTGAAGTTATCACAGAGCGAACTGGATCAGTATGAAGCAGAAGGGCGTCCCTCTGTAGTGAGACTCAAGGTTCCCCACGATCAAATTGTGAAAATTGAGGATGCCGTTCGTGGGCATGTGGAATTTGATACCAATCTGATGATTGATCCGGTAATACTCCGTGCCAATGGTACACCCCTCTATAATCTGGCGACCGTGATTGATGACGCACAAATGCAGATCACTCATGTGATCCGGGCCGAGGAGCATCTTTCCAATACACCAATACAAGTTCTCATTTACCAGGCACTCGGCTATGATCTGCCTCAGTTTGCACACATTCCGTTTGTGGCGGCACCCGGCGGAAAAGAAAAACTGAGTAAACGCAAGCTCGAGAAGTATCGTAAGAGCCCGCAGTTCAAAAAAATGTTCGACAAGGCAGAATCCGTCTTTCCACGAATTGGATTGGAAAACGCGGGAGGCCTTGATCCCGTCATGGTCGAGTATTACGAAAAAATTGGCTATCTACCAGAAGCCATTCTCAATGCCCTGGCGCGTCTGGGCTGGTCATTGGATGACAAGACCGAAAATATGTCACTCGATAAGATTATTGAGAACTTTACACTCGATCGGATTGTCAAATCTGCTGCGGGCCTTGATCCGGATAAATTGCTCAGTTTTCAATCACATTGGATGAACCAGTTATCGTTGGATGAGAAAGTAGAACGCTGCAGTCCCTTTTTGGAAAACGCGGGTTTAGTCCAGGATGCAAGTGTTCCGGAAATCAAACAACGTATCAGTCAGGTGATTCTCGGCATGGAAGACCGCTTGAAAGTGGCCAGTGATATTCTGGACTTTGATGAATTTTTTGTCGCCGATGACCAATTGGAATATGATCCCAAAGCCTTCAAAAAACGGATTCAAAAATCAGCAGAGGCAGTGATACTTTTGGGGAAATTGAAAGACCAGTTAGCGAAAGCCGATGACTTCGGTGCAGGGGCATTAGACAAACTGTTGCACGACTTTGTAGATGCCGAGGAAATCGGTATGGGGCAAATTATTCATGCATTGCGTGTCTCTGTCAGTGGAAAAGGAACAGGAATCGGAATGTTTGATTGTCTCGCAATTCTAGGCAGAGCGAGTTGCGTCAGGCGGATTGAACGGGCGATAGCCCTTGCTCAGGGTACATAAAGAAAGCTGTAACAGTAGAAACAGGCTGGTCCTGTAATTGTTGAAAATATTAAAGGAGTAAGGGATGTCAACTCCCGAAGAAAAAACACCAACCGATTTTATTCGCACGATCATTCAAGAAGATAATCGCACGGGTAAACACGACGGACGTGTTCATACGCGATTTCCTCCCGAACCGAATGGCTATCTGCATATCGGTCATGCTAAGTCGATCTGCCTTAACTTTGGCATTGCCAATGAGAACCCGGGTGGACTCTGCAATTTGAGATTTGACGATACAAATCCAGAAAAGGAGGATGTCGAATACGTCGATTCCATCAAAGAAGATGTGAAGTGGCTCGGTTTTGACTGGGACGAAAGAGTTTATTTTGCGTCAGATTATTTCGACCGACTTTATGAATTTGCTGTCGCCTTGATCAAAAAAGGGAAAGCCTACGCTTGCGACTTACCGGCAGATAAAATGCGCGAGTATCGCGGAACGGCTACCGAACCGGGTAAACCCAGCCCTGGTCGCTCGCGTTCCGTAGAGGAAAATCTGGATCTGTTTGATCGCATGAAAAACGGCGAATTTCAAGAGGGTGAATATGTCTTGCGGGCCAAAATTGATCTGGCTTCTCCCAACTTTCACATGCGCGATCCAGTGATTTATCGAGTGAGACACGTGCACCATCATCGTACAGGAGATAAGTGGTGTATCTATCCAATGTACGATTACACGCACTGTATTTCCGACTCAATCGAACAAATCACGCATTCGATCTGCACGCTTGAATTTGAAGATCATCGTCCACTTTATGACTGGATTCTTGAGGAATTAGAGGTCTTTCATCCGCAACAGATTGAATTTGCGCGATTGAACATGACTTATACGGTAATGAGTAAGCGTAAGTTATTGGAACTGGTTCAAGGGAATTATGTTTCTGGCTGGGATGATCCACGCATGCCAACAATCTGCGGAATGCGACGGCGGGGAGTGACTCCAGAATCATTACGCGAGTTCTGTAAGACGATTGGAGTGACAAAATTTAATTCGATGACAGATAAGGTCGTGCTGGAAAATTGTATGCGCGACCATTTGAATCAGGTGGCTCCGCGTGTGATGGGAGTTTTAAATCCTCTACGGGTCGTGATTGAGAATTACCCTGAAGAGTCAACCGAAGAACTGGAAGCGATTAATAACCCCAACAACGAATCTGCGGGAACCCGAAAAGTCCCTTTCTCAAAAGTGATTTATATTGAGAAAGAAGACTTTATGGAAGAGCCGCCCAAGAAGTTCTTCCGGCTATCCCCAGGCAGAGAGGTCAGGCTACGCTATGCCTACTTTGTGACTTGTGTGGATGTAATCAAAGACGACTCTGGTGAGGTGATAGAACTGCGTTGTACTTACGATCCTGATACAAAAGGGGGGAATGCCCCTGATGGCCGAAAGGTCAAGGCCACGATTCACTGGGTTTCTGAACCGCACGCTGTTGATGCGGAAGTTCGCCTGTACGATCATCTGTTTAAAACACGAGATCCCGAAGACTTGCCCGAAGATGTGGATTACAAAACCAACTTGAATCCAGATTCATTACAGGTTTTGACCAATTGCAAGCTGGAACCCAGTTTGAGAGATGCTGAAGTCGGCAGCCGCTTTCAATTCGAACGACTGGGGTACTTCTGTGTTGACCACAAGGATTCTACGCCAGAGAAACCAGTTTTCAATCGCACGGTCACTCTCCGGGATTCCTGGGCGAAAGTCGAAAAACAGCTTCAAAATCAACCCAAAAAGAAGTAACAGCGCATAAAAAAACACTCGTCGGACA
Organism: Planctomycetota bacterium; assembly: GCA_022600195.1. GTDB lineage: Bacteria > Planctomycetota > Planctomycetia > Planctomycetales > Planctomycetaceae > Gimesia. The sequence continues at coordinate 11,983 of JAHZKX010000079.1, read as the reverse complement.
GAGATCCGACGAGTGAGCCCATGCACTTCAAAGTGCTCATGTTTTTTGACTTTGATTTATGGTGTTCGCTGAGCTACAGAAATATTGCTGTTAGATATCACCGGAGCTGTTTGATTGGAACGTGGAACTCGACGAGTCCAACCACTGGCACGAACGATAGAAGGCAGCTTGCTGCTCGAAGACTCAGGTTTGTAGCCAGCCCGTCGTGTGGGGGTGAAATTCGGGGCCGTTGATTCCTGTGGTACTTCGTAGGAAGAACGTCGGAACGAAGAATCGTCTTCCAGGCTGGATCGCCTGGGATCAGAAGCCGGATCACGTTCGTATTTATTTGCATCGAATGTGTCATCGTATTTCTTTTTGTTGGTTGCAGATCGCTGACGGATTGGCTCCGGTGCTCCTGCTGAGCTATATGGCTCCGGTGTTGGCAGTAATGCTGTCGCAGTTCCACTAATCCCTCCGTTGGACGGATAGACATAAGCCGTTCGGGTAGTGGGAATTGATCGCATGACAGTAACCGGCTTCATCGCGGTAACGGTAGTTTTCACATAACGGGTAGAGTTCACTGCTACCTTACGAGTCGTCGTATAGGGAACCACTCGGGCGACATTGTAAGTCACCTTGCGAGATTGACGTACGGCAACTTGACGCGTGACAGGAACGTTTTGTGTCACAACTTTAGGAACGTAATGTCTGGTAGTACGATATTGTGGCGTGAAGGCCATTCTCATTGAGTAACCAGTTCGATTCATCCAACCCATCAAGTTTGGGCGGTTATCGTAGTTACAAGGAGTCGTACGTGGGATGCACTGTCGTTGAGTGACCCAGCGGCCCATGTCCCGTTGTACCTGACGGCATTCCGTGACATTTTGATAGCTTGTGTAAGGGACTTCAACTGTTTTTGGTTCAAGAACCTGACGGTATTCAGTCACTTGCTGGTCGACATATTTAGTTTCGGTAACGGGCCTCATCACGGTCTGATTGACCGGACGATATTCTGTGACTGGCACCTGTCGATAGGTGGTCTGAGTCACAGGAATCGGACACTGCACCACAGGTTGTGGGCAACAGCTTTGAACGACAGATGGTGGTGCACAGGAATTACAGTTATTAAAGGGCAACCACTGAGCCTGAGCAGTACCTGTTGCCAATGAAAACAATGTAATTCCCACTACGGGAATTGAACGAATGACGCATTTTAACATGAGCATGTCCTACAAAGAGAGTCTTTGAGAGGGGGTATTTGAAAGAGTAAAGTGAAGTGTGCAATGTTTGGGAAGCTAAGGTCCGCTTCCGAACCATTGCGATGGGGCAGGTTTTTTATAAAAAATTGAAAATGGGGTCAAGTCGTATTCAGCAAAATGCCGATAACCAGCTGACTGGATTCTTCAGGAACATGTTTAATGTTTGAATTTCAAGGGAGTTACGGATATTAAACCTTTTTTTGAGAATGACAGACTGCCAGAGAATTAATACAGGTTTCTCTTGATTGCCAGAGAAAGTTGATCTGCGGAATATCAAATTGCCGATGAATTCAATGTAATCAGGAAAAGTACGTACTTCTCTCTGGGAGATTCTTCCTTGATGATCAGTTTTTATTCAAAAAATTCACAAGTATTAAATATTTGATATTAGTAGACTTACATCTTTGATACTGACAAGATTCCTGTTGCTGGCAAACTGAATTTTGCTGTAAAATCAGCGGTTTCATAATACGTTAAATGCTCTCACGGACTCGATTACTTCACTTCTGCCCCGTAGTTAAGATCGAACGAGAGATCGACTGAAGAAACACATGGAAGTGTTCTGTGGATAATCTCTCATCCGACAATCAGGAACGATCATTCCTCAGCGAGACTTTGGCTGCAATGACCCAATTTGTGGTCACCCACTCCAAATTCAGCCTGGCGTTTGCGCTAATTGTTTCGATCGGTTGTGTGTTGTTGACGGTCTTTCGTCTGGAATTTAAAACAGACCGAGCTGATTTAATTGATCCTACTGCTGCATTTCATGAAAAATGGATCAATTATACGGAAAGCTTTGGCAGCTCTTCTGATCTGGTGTGTGTTGTTGAGTCAGATTCTCCTGAATCGATCAAATTTGTATTACGCAATCTGGGTCAAAGAATTGAGCAGCATCCCGAGCTATTTGAAAATCCACTTTACCAGATTAATCCAGGCGACCTGCCATCCAAGGGATTACAATATTTATCACCCCGACAGTTACAGACAGGATTAAATCGGCTGGACGAATACGGACCGATTTACCGAAACGGTCGCTGGGATCTGACACAGGTTGATCTGCTCTATGATCGGCTGCGATATCAGATTCAGTCGCGGTCTACCAGTTATCGTGGTGCAGACAGCGATAAATATCTGGAACCGCTCTTCAACCATGCAGCGATTCTTTCGACAAGCATGTCACGCTTTCTGGCTGACCAGAGTGATTTTCAGTCTCCCTGGCCCTCGATTGTTCCCGTGAACGAACGCATGCGAGAACGATCACAAGAAGTGATTTATCTGTTGAACCAAAGCGGGACAATGGGATTTCTTAAAGTGTTTCCCGTGCATCAGGAAAACGGGTTTGACGGAGCTACGAATGCCATTGAAAAAATGCGGAGCATCATAGGAGAAGTCGCAGCCGAAAATCCAGAAGCAAAAATCAGTTTGACTGGTATTCCGGTACTCGAAAATGATGAAATGCGCAAGTCACAGGCCGATATGATCAATGCTTCAATCATCTCCTGTTTTGGTGTAGGATTATTACTATTCATAGGCTTTCGAGGATTTCGGCATCCGATCTTAGCGCTGATTATGCTGTCGGCGGGCATGGCATGGGCTTTCGGATATACCACTTTGACCATCGGCCATTTGAATATTCTCTCAGTCTCTTTCGCGGTGATTCTGATCGGGCTGGGAATCGATTTTGGCATACATTACATGTCGAGTTACATTGAATTGCGTCACGCCGGTAATGAACTGGAGCCTGCACTCCTCAGTACTTCTCGTACCGTGGGCACCGGGATTGTGACTGCTGCGTTAACAACGGCATTAGCCTTTTACTGTGCAGGATTTACTCCCTTTTTGGGGATAGCCGAGTTAGGGTTTATTGGTGGTGGGGGTATTTTGTTGTGTGCGCTCGCCACATTTATTGTGTTGCCGGCACTCTTGTCACGCGCTGATCGGAATGTGGAAGTCAAACAGATGCCCACACCCTTTCAAGGACAATGGCTGCAGAAAATTATCATACGATTTCCGCGCGGCGTAGCTGTATGCTCTCTGGCAGTGGTTGCCTTTTGTGCCAGTCAGATGATCCAGAAAACAGACCAGGGATGGTCGTCGCGTGTGGTCTATGATTACAACCTTCTCAATTTACAGGCGGCTGGTCTGGAATCGGTTGAAGTTCAGAAACGCATTTTTCAGGATGCTCAAAATTCGTTGTTATTTGCAGTTTCCGTCGCAGATAACCCGGATGAAGCACGTGCACTTCGCAAAAAGTTTGAAGGGTTGCCTACTGTGCATCACGTGGAAGAGTTGGCGTCACGTGTTCCCGCTCATTCCTCTAAAGAGACCAATCTGCTCGTCCAATCGTTTCGGGCTCAACTCGTCCATTTACCAGATGAAGTTCCCCTTGTCAGACGCCTTAATCCTTCAAACATCGGGAGAAAACTGGAACAGGTTTATGTGTTATTGTCCCGTTATAATCATCCCACTGCCCGGGCAACCGCCCGTTTGCTTGACCAATTTCTGAACCGGTTTGAATCGATGACATTGGAAGAGCAGTCACGTTTTCTGGATGAGTTCCAATTTCGCACGACCGCCTCCTTGTTAGGCCAGTTTAAAGCCTTGCGCGGAGCCTCTGATTCTACACCGGTTCGATTTACTGATCTTCCTCGGTCATTGACGTCTCGTTTTGTGAGCGCAGAAGGGAAATGGCTGATTCAGGTTTATCCACGCGATCATATCTGGGAGATTGGTCCATTAGAAGAATTTGTGAAAGAAGTACGAGCCGTTGATCCAGACGTTACCGGAACACCCTTACAAAATTATGAAGCCTCACAGCAAATCAAAGTCAGTTACAAGACGGCAACGGTCTATGCTCTGGCGGTAATTTGCGTGGTGCTTTTGATTGGATATTTGAGCCGTCGTCATGCTGCCATGGCCATGGTTCCTTCCACAGTTCTTGCCGCTTGTACCTGGTTTATTTTGTTCAATCGTGGAACCCCTATCAGTGTGGAAGCCGCCATTGGTATGTTCCTGGTCATGTGTGTCGGAGTAGCATTCGTTTTGGATCGACGCAGTGTCTCCCATATGTTTTTGACAATGTTGCCCCCTGTTGTTGGTGGCGTAGTCATGTTTGGGATACTGGCAATGACATCGATTAACCTGAATCCGGCAAACCTGATTGTCCTACCATTGATATTGGGAATTGGTGTGGATGATGGCGTGCATGTGGTTCACGATTTTCGGATGAAAAAGGGTGCCTACAAAACCTCTCCCAGTACGATCAATGCCATCGTCTTGACTTCGCTGACGTCCATGATTGGATTTGGAAGCATGATGGTGGCAACGCATCGAGGACTCTATAGTGTGGGACTGGTGCTGGTCATTGGCGTGGCTTGCTGCCTGTTTATCTCTCTGGTTACGTTGCCAGCTTTATTGACCTGGATTTCCAATCGTTCACAGACAACAGATTCAGTGAGCATGGATGACAGGCAAAACCGCTCTAAAAAACGTCAGAATCGCGACAGGATGGAAGCAGATGCTGCTGCCTGACTGGATTTCAGTTACATAATCCAGCCGCCACCCAGAACGCGATCTTGTTCGTAAAGGACGACTGCCTGACCTGGTGCAACACCATACTCAGGGTTATCAAATGTAACCTGGATGCGATCTTCATCTAGAATTTTGACCGTGCAGTCGGCTTCCTGATGCTGATAGCGGATTTGAGCCTGACAGCGTATTTCTGAGCCGGGATTGTCAATCAACCAGTTGCACCGATCGGCCTCCAGGGTATTACGGGCCAGATCTTCTCGGGTTCCAATAACGACTCGCTTGGATTCTGGTTCAATCTTAATCACAAATCGCGGTGTTCCAAAAGCAACTCCCAGTCGCTTGCGCTGACCGATCGTATAATTTTCAAATCCGTTATGATGTCCGACAACGTTGCCCTCAGTATCAACCATTTCGCCTGCTGTTTCCTGTTCGCCCCGATAGCGATTGAGAAAACCAAAATAATCGTTGTCGGGAATAAAGCAAATTTCCTGGCTGTCTGGTTTATTGGCAGTTCGCAAGCCGGCTTCTCCTGCCAGTTCGCGAATTTCCGGTTTGACAAAACCTCCCACAGGGAAAATAATTTTATCCAGCAAATCACGGTTAATACCAAATAGAACATACGACTGATCTTTCGACCGATCCTGTCCACGCATCAGTGCCGGCACGTTTTCACCGGGCACGGGATTCAGTTGTGCATAGTGACCGGTAGAGATAGAAGTCGCACCAACTTGCTCTGCGAATTCCCAGAGTTTGCCGAATTTTAACCAGTTATTACACATGACGCATGGGTTGGGAGTGCGACCAGCGAGATATTCATCCGCGAAGTAATCTTTGATGCGGCCAAATGCGTCTTGAAAGTTTAGGGCGTGGAAGGGAATGTCCAGCATGTCGGCGACACGACGGGCATCGGCGGCGTCGCTGGCTGAACAGCAGCCTTGCTTGTGTGACTTGGTATTGAGTACCGGTAAACTGTTTTTATCATCAATTGCGCAGGCTGTTTCCTCTGTCGCTCCGGACCGCATAAACAGCCCGATCACTTCATAGCCCTTTTCCAGTAACAAATGAGCGGCTGCGGAACTGTCAACACCACCACTCATGGCCAATACAACGCGCTGGGACATATCAGAAAAACTCAATTCAATTTGATAAAAGACAGATTGCCAGGAACTGTATTCTATTATAGACCGCAAGAAATTCGATCACAGGTACGCAGACCGAGGAAACTACCAAATTCAACTGAAATCAGACGTTTCTGATTCAAAAAACAGATTATAGTTAATTTGCTTCCAGGTCGAGGTGCTGTGCTTCCGGAACCTGTCTTTGGATTTCGTGCTCAATTTGATCGATCTCTGCCGTCAAAGTATCGAGCAGATCCTTTGTGTACTCCAGACAAAATTTCTCGAAGTCTTGTTCATTATTTATTTCTGGATAGGCGGCGAGTGCTTTTTTCTTGAGCCGTTTTGTGAGTTCCTCGTGGTTAAAGCTCAGATCGACTTTGATACGATAGTTATCAATGGAAAGAACGCGAGTTCTCAAATCGATTACGTCTTTTATTAAGGGATTACTTTTGAGTATGTGATCAATGCGTTCTTTATCTTGCTGGGGAATGCTGGGCCCAACCAACAGTTCTTGATTACGGATGATTAACCAGACGGCGATACCTCCGAGCAAAATTCCAATGCTAATCGATCCAATGGCATCCCAATAATGATGCCCTGTTAACTGAGTCAATAGAATTGCTGCTAGAGCGATAAGCACGCCCAGGCAGGCTGCACCATCTTCCAGAATGACTGCTACAGAAGCCGGGTCTGCCTCATATCTAAGATAGTCATGAAAGGGCCTCGACTGTTCGGCTGCATTCTTCCATTCGCCCTTCAGAGCCAGATAGAAAACGATACCATCGATGACGAGAGCAAACAGGAGAGCTGCAATGGCCCAGTTCATCTCGCCAAGTACCAAATCCGGTGGATGGAAAAGCGACTGCACCCCATGATAGATGGTGACACCACAACCCAGAAAAAATATACCAACTGCTGAGATTAATGCCCAGACGTACTTTTCACCAGAATATCCATACTCAAATTTGTGATCAGGGGCCTGGTCTGCGCGTACTAATCCGATGAGCAATAACAGTTGATTCAAAAAGTCGGCGACGGAGTGGATCGTTTCTGAGAGCATTGCCCCAGAGCCAGTTATCAGAAAAGTAGATCCTTTCACAACTGTAATGACTCCATTTCCCGCTAACGCAGCAACCACCGCAAATCGGGAATTGTTTTGTGCCATCTCACACTGCTCCTCTCGTAGCATAATTATTTCATTAACGAATGCGTTATTAAATTAACAGATTCAGAAAGAGAGTGCTATTCGCGGTTGCGCAAAAAAAGCCCTTCGAATAAATGTTCGAAGGGCTTTTTCTCGATTGAGAATGGTTCTTACTTAGCAGTACTGGCCTGAGCTTCATTAAACTTCTTTGCAAACTCGATTTCAGCCTGCCAGCGTTTGAGATTGTTTTGTGCAGCAGCCAAAGCACTTGCTGCAGCATTGGCTGCATTTTGAGAAGCGGTTGCCTTGTCCGTTGCAGGCTTCACAGTTTTTTGAAGTGCAACGACCTTGGCTTTGGTTGCATTGATTGCATCTGTTGTTGGTTTTACCTGGGGGGTGAGCTGGGTAATCTTCAGTTGATTTGCTTTGACTGCCGCCTGATGAGCCACCAGATTCTTCTGTTCGGCCGCTTTGGCTGCTACCCGTTTATCGATCGCAGTTTTCAGTTTTGCAGCTGCTTCTGCTAACTCTTTATCACCGGCCACTTTTTTACTGATGGCAGCAGCTTTCGCATGTGCTTCGATGATAGCTGGCAAGGGTACAGCAATGGCGGCAATCAGTTTCGTTGAATTCGCAGCACCACCTTGAGCGGCAGTGAATGCCTTTTGGGCAGCAGCAAGATTGGCATTGATGCCGTTCAACTTATTTTGCAGATCAGTTTGTTGTTTTTGAGTAGCGGCGATAGAGGCGTTTATATTAGCGACTGCTGCCTGATTAACCTTAACTGCAGCCACGAGTTTTTGATGATTTGCCTGTGTTGCCTGCAGACTGGCGGTCGCAGCTGTCAGACGTTGAGACAACGGTAAAGGATTCGCTGTTAATTCACCGACATCTTTGCCGTCGGCAGCATTCCAGACTTTGATTTTTCCAGTCCAATCGCCGGCAATCACGCGGTTCGTTTCATCACAGATTGTTACGCTTACAGCAATATCTGTAAATGCAGGGAGGGCCCTCAATTGTTTTCCTGCCTGATCCCAGATTTTCGTGACACGATCACGGCCACAAGTAACAATCCGGCCATCACGGGCAAATTCAATGCTTGAAGTACCGGGGTTATGTGCATTCCAGGATTTGATGTTTCCACCATTCTCAAGTTCCCAGAGTTTGACCGATTGATCATCACAGCTGGTGGCCACAATGTTGGAATCGGAGCGCCAGGAAATCCCTGTGATGCCTCGCTTATGACCTTTCAAAGTCAGGTACTCGCTACCAGATGCTGCTTCCCAGACGAAAGCACCACCACTACGGTCACCAGAACAAAGCAAAACCGAATCGGGGCTGAAAGCAAGTGCAGTCATCCAGTCGGTGTGTTTGCGGATTTCATAGGCAAGCTTACCATCACTGGTAGAGTAAACCCGGATCACTTTACTGGGACTGCCTAATGCGATAAATCTCTGGTCTGAACTGATATCGGCACACAGCACTGAATCCAGTTCATCACCAACGGCAAACAGGCGTTTTCCAGTTCGCACATCCCAAACGACTACGCGACCACTGGCGGCAGCATGGCCTCCACCTGCCAATAAAAGACTGCCATTGCGGCTGAATTTCAGAACCTGAGGCACGCCTTCGGGGAAGGGGAGCACACCCAGTAATTCGAGTGTTTTGGTATTGTAAAGTAAGATCTGTTTCTGACCCGCTACAGCTGCCAGAGGAGACCAGGGGTTTGTAGCTAATGCGGTGACTGCTGTTCCCAATGTAGAATGAACTATGGGCTCCAAGCTTAAACGAGGAGGCATGGGTGGAGGACCTTGCGGTTTGCCACTGGAGGCTCCTTTAAGGGCAAAATCAAATTTTGGTTTCTTAATGACAATTTTACTGCCCGCGTTTTCCGGGGCACCACCATCTATCCACTGTTTGATTAATGCGATTTGATTAGCAGGCAATTTGTCAGATTTCGGTGGCATGAATGGTTCAGATTCATGAGTGACCAGCATATAGAGATAGCTGCTATCGGCGTCTCCGGCTTCGATCGAATCTCCAGCAGCACCACCCTGCATCAAGCCTGTGTAGTTCGTCAGATCCAGGCCAGATTGCTTTTTGTCGGTATTGTGACAGGCAAAACATTTTGCGCGGAAAATGGGCTTAATGTGTTCGTCGTAAGTGATTTTCACTTTTTTTGTGTCTGCTGGTTTTTTGTCTGCAGCAATTAACGCTGTCGACATCAGTAAGACAACCAAACCAGCAACTAATACTGATTTACAGGTTTGATGACACCAGTTAACAGAGAATACGTTTTTCATAGTCATAACCATATTTAAAGCGGGATTCTTGTGAAGTTCCCCAAAGGTGATAAATCGTCAGATGATTTATTGTTTAATGATTAAAGATGAATTCTCTCGAGTTCAATAAGGACCAGAATACATCGTTCAAAGTATTGGTTTGATCTTTCTTGTTTTCATCCAGTACCTGAATCAGCGATGAATATTCTTTGTCAGTTGGTTTACGCGAGAGGCAGGAAATATACATTTCGTCTATCACTTCAAGCGGTTTCTTTCCCGCTTTGATTCTGTCAGCAACAAACTTTCCTCGTGTGATTTTACTGTTGACGGTATCGCCATTCAGTAAATGCAATGCCTGTGAAAGGCTGGGTTCCATCCGGACTTCGCAGGAACAAACGGTATCACGTTTAGCTCGACCGAATGTTGTCAGAAAATAGGTTGAAGTGTTTCCATCTGCAATCTGAACTGCACGAGCACCCAGGGGGAGTCCACGAAACTTATTAGCAGAATTCGTCACTTGACTGATACAGTCCAGCAAGACTTCTGCTCGCATACGTCGAGGTTGAGCGTGTGAGAAGTTTGTCAGATCTTTTTCATTTGTTTCGTTTGTCTGTGTCGAAAGTTGATAGGTTCGAGAAGTACAAATATCGCGGACCAGCTTCTTGAAGTCATAGTTATATTCGGTAAAGCGTTTAGAAAGCTCGGTCAGCAATTCAGGGTTTACAGGAGGATTACTGACGCGGACATCATCCACTTCATTGATAATTCCCTTACCGAAAAAGTGAGCCCAGACAATATTGCTCAGGTTAGAGGCAAAGTATGGGTTTTCATTAGAGGCCAGCCATTGTGAGAGTAAAACGCGACGATCTTTGCCGCGGGTATCCGGTTCGGCACCACCTAGAAACTTGGGTTTCATCACGCGTTTATCAACCAGGTGTTGAACTTCTCCGCTGCCGCGGTTGTAAATAATAGATTCACGAGGATCTTCGCTTCTTTTCCGACCAATCTGTGAGAAGAAAGCAGCGAAACTGTAGTAATCGTTCATCGTCCAGCGGTCAAATGGATGATTGTGACATTGAGCACATTGAATACGCATGCCCATAAAGACCTGAGCCACATTTTCAGATACTTTTAAAGTGTCACGTTCATTTTCGTAGTAGTTAGTCGCTGCATTTGCAAATGTACCACCGGTAGAGCCCAGGAGTTCCTGGATCATCTTGTCAATGGGCACATTGGAAGCAATTCGTTCTTGTAACCAGTTGTAATACAGTAAGGCAGATTTATAACTGATCCGGTTATTGACCGTTCGAATCTGTAATAGTTCGGACCACTTCATGACCCACATCTCTACAAATTCTTTGCGATTCAGCAGTTTATCAACAAGCTTATCCCGTTTTTTAGGATCTTTATCAGCGGCAAACTGATTAAACTCTTCGATCGAAGGCAGGATACCACAGATATCGAGGCTGGCCCGACGCAGAAACTCGGCATCGGTACATAGTCCTGAAGGAATGACTCTCAATTTTTTGAGTTTGTTGTGGATGAGAGTATCTACATAATTAGACTCAGGGATATTAGGCCATGTAAAGTTGAGACCTTTTGGCAATACGACAAAGTGTGATCCGACCGTGTGTGTATCGAAGCGAGCCATGATAAATGCTTCACCACGATTATTGGCTGTAATCAAACCTGCCTTTGTAATTGTGGCTGAATTGTCATTGTTGGAAGAGAACGCTGCCAGTGATGTTACATCTCTGGTAGTACCATCGGAATAAGTCGCCAGGGTGGCAACCTGTTGTTTGGTACCTTTTCCATCCATGACCCCACCTTTAGGGTAAATTTCGACTTTCGTGACAGTAGGAATAACGCCCACATCATAAGGCGCTCCTGCCTGTAGCCAGCGGAGTGTTGCGGTGTAATGTTCCGATCCTTTTTCGTATAGTTTTCCTCCGGTATGAGGTACGGCACCTGTAGATTTTTCAATCAGGAGGCTTTCCTGTGGCAAGCTGAGATTAACACGCCTCCCGCTGAGTTCGCGTGTTAAACGGTGATGATCCCCTTTGGGGTCAAATCCGAAGAGCGAAAGACGAAACCCATCTTTTCCACGAGCGGCTCCGTGGCAACTGCCCGTATTACAGCCAGCACGCATAAAGGTCGGCATGACATCCAGATTGAAACTAATTGGACGCTCTTCTTTTGCTTTGACAACTTTTGCATGCAATTTAATATTCGCACCACCAAAGCTGGCAATTAAATCTGTTTCTCCATCACTTGCTGGAAAAACAATGTTTTTATCAAGTCGAACAATTCCAGCTGCCGCTGGTTTAATTTGTAACTGACTGGTGACATCTTGTGTGAGACCATTGTCATAGACGGCTTGAGCGATAATCGTTTGACGATCACGGCTGGTAGTAAGCTGAATTAATTCTGGGTAGACATTCAGTTTCACCATTTTTGGTGCTGGTTTGGGTGTCGCTGGCTTCACAGCCACAGGTTTGGCCGGTACAGGTTTGGCCGGTACAGGTTTGGCCGGTACAGGTTTGGCCGGTGCAGGTTTGGCCGGTGCAGGTTTGGCCGGTGCAGGTTTGGCCGGTGCAGGTTTGGCCGGTGCAGGTTTGGCCGGTGCAGGTTTGGCCGGTGCAGGTTTGGCCGGTGCAGGTTTGGCCG
>JAHZKX010000078.1 GCA_022600195.1 Planctomycetota bacterium | reverse complement strand
GGATAATCTGGTCTACACCATAACGTTTCTGAGGCATCTTAAAAAATCCTTTCCGGGCTTCGCCCGGGATGGATTCTCTCATAATCACTGGTACTATTCACGGGGATAAGGTCACACCGTTCAGCATGTCTGCCCAGGCTCCCGCACCTCCAATGGATTCTGCGATTGCCTCTGGGTCCGAGCTTGCTACTGCCTTTCCGACGCGGTAGAGCTGGTTTCTACCTGCGGTTTCTCCCAGGATGATCGTATTTGTACTGCCATCTGTAAAATCGCGGAGGCGTGTACTCTCTCCTCCATCGCTTAAAGAGGGCACGTCTAAAACCACAATCGCCTGGGTTCCCCAGCCATGACGCGAGTTTGCAGGCGTTTGTCCAGAGTATGCAATCGCATTAAAAGCTCCCAGTACTCCACTCATTGAGAGATAGTCTGAAGCGCCACCGCGAAATGTGTTGGCAGTAGCTGTTGGGGGAGTACCAGGGTCAATCGGAATTCCAGCTGGGATCGTGTATTGTGTTATTGAGTCGCTACGTGGAGTAGAAGGGCACAAGTGAACGGGGAGAATCGTTTCTGTTGCTGGTACATTGACAGGATTGAATACTGACACGTTAAAGTTCATTTTGTTGTATATATTTGCTTGATCAATATAGGGTAGAGTTGCGACACCCCAGCATGTGGTAGTGTGGAATATTACCCCTGAACTAACTGTAACACCAATGATTGATGGCTTGGGAAACATCTGATAAGTGTCGTGGTAACTATGAAATGCCAGGCCGAACTGTTTTAAATTATTTTTGCAAGTTGATCTTCTGGCTGCCTCTCGTGCCTGTTGTACCGCTGGAAGCAGCAGGGCAATTAAGATGGCTATAATGGCAATCACAACGAGTAGTTCAATCAGAGTGAAGCCTTTTTTGGTACGCGAGTACTTTTGCATCTATTCTCTCCTTTGGTATCTCGAGATAAATTGACTCATAAATGAAAAGACGGGGTATGATTTATTTAATGACTACTATTTCAGAATTTAAACGCATAAGAAAAACTCTGGCCTCGAATGAGATAAGGAGTTGCTTGAAGCAGAATGTTATTTTGGTTTTTCGGAAACTCATTGGGGCCGTTCGCATGAATTAGAACCACCGTCAGATATTTTAAAGATAGGAATAAGGCTATCTGTTGCCAGTCTTAAGGATACTCAGTCGGCAGTTTCGAATCTATAGTATTGTGTACAAAGTAGGTAAAAATACTAATATTATTTTACTGGTAAGAATGGGGCTATTTCAGGTGGTATTCGTGCTGTGTTTTAGTTCAGAGATCATTCTGGTGGGGTTATCACTGAATGGAAATGTGTGAGTGGTCATTGGTAGTTGCTGATTGAAAAAAATGTTTCTCGCTCATTGCGGTGTTTCTCTGGTGCGTTTTTTTGGTCAGTGCTGGATGCCATGCCAAAGCCTTGATTTCTCTGTAATAATTACAACTCAGGTCAGAGAAGTGGCTTTTTGGTATATCCAGGGTTGACGTTATTCTAAGAATTACGAGAATGCTGCTCGTAAAAAAAATATGCACCCCCCCTGCCGATTCCGGCTTTCAGCGATTTATTCAACCTATCAGTTAATCAACGAAGTTTTCTCCCCGTTATCATCGTCTCTTTTTAATTAATGGTTCTTCTGAAATGCATGGTTCTTACCTCACGCCCATGTCATCTTCATCACTAAGCTTATCTCCAGGAACCGTGGCCTTGAGTTTAAGGGCATTGTTTCCCTCTGCTAGTTTTGTTGATTGTGCAGATATTTGTGCGACCTCAATTCAGGCTGACAGTCGTCATTGTCAATCAGGCGATATTTTTGCAGTGATTTCCGGAACGAAGGAAAGTGCAGAGGCATACATACCTCAAGCATTGGAAAATGGCGTGAAGGCGGTATTGACGGGGCGGCCTTTGGCCGGGCTAAGAGTTCCACAGTGTATTGTAGCCGATGTACGAAAAGCTTATGCCATTCTATGCTCCGAATTGGCAGACCGTCCCTCACGGCATTTACAGACAGTGGGAGTGACCGGGACGAACGGGAAAACGACTGTGAATTGGCTGGTTAGAGAAATCTTGCAAAAATCCGGAAGACAAACAGGTTTGCTAGGCACGATAGAGTATCATGACAGCGTTACTTCTCGCCCTTCCTCTCTGACAACTCCTGATGCACAAAAGTTAGCACAGCTTCTGTCAGAGATGGCCAAGCAAAATGCCACACATGCAGTGATGGAAGTTTCCAGCCACGCGTTGGATCAGAGCCGGTTAGCGGGAACTGAGCTTTCAGTTGGTGTGGTGACCAATATCACACAGGATCACTTTGACTATCATCAGAATCTCGAAAACTACACTGTCTGTAAGTCAAAAATCATTCAACACGTCAAAACCAGCGGAACCATAGTCTTGAATGAGGATGATCTTGTCTGCCGGTCATTGACATCAGAATTGCTTGATACTCAGAATTTATTGACCTACGGGATAGAAACTGAAGCGGATGTTACCTTGGAGCAGCTTCGGGAATCTGTAACAGGAGCTGAGTTCGATCTGATGTTTGAAGGATCGCGAGTGCCGGTCAGTACATCGTTACTGGGAACACACAATGTATCAAATTGCCTGGCAGCAGCAGCGGCTTGCCTGGCATTAGGCTTGTCACTGACTGAGATTTCAGAGGGCATAAACAGCCTTGAATCCGTACCGGGAAGAATGGAGTCAGTCAATAGCGGCCAACCTTTTACTGTGCTGATTGATTACGCACATACAGATGATGCACTTAGACACGTGATCCTTGCAGCAAAAAAAGTCACTGAAAAACGCGTCTTGTGTGTCTTTGGAGCTGGAGGAGACCGCGACCATTCAAAACGCCATTTATTAGGACTGGCAGGAAGTGAGGCAGATCAGGTTTTCATTACCAGTGATAATCCCCGCAGCGAAGACCCGGAAAAAATAATCAGGGAGATTGCTGAAGGGTGCAAAACGCAGAACGTCATTCCCGAGCTGATCGTCGACCGGAGAGAGGCAATCTACCGAGCTCTGACTGTCGCCCAGGAAGGGGATCTTGTACTGATCGCTGGTAAAGGGCATGAATGCGAACAGATTATTGGAGATCGCAAAATTCCTTTCAGTGATCATCAGGTCGTTGAAAATTATTTCCAGGGTTTACACTCTGAGAATTCAGAGAAAATTCCCGCCTAAAACTGTAAACGTCTAATTAACTGAAGAGTATAAAGAATTCAAAGTATGGATCGTGTTTCTCTCAACAAAATTTGTCAGATCATCCAGGGAGAGTCTGGAACGCCTGATCTCCTGATGTCTGTCGTTGAGCGGATTTCGATCGACTCACGCACGACCGAGGTGGGAGATTTGTTTTTTGCAATTCAAGGTAAACGATTGGATGGTCATCAATTTGTAACAGATGCTTTAGCCCGCGGTGCTCAAGCATCTGTTGTGAACAGAGGGGCCAGGACAGACGGTTTGTTACAGCCCTTGATTTATGTCGATGATGTCAATCAGGCTTTTCAAGATCTGGCTTACTGGTATCGTCGCCAGCAAAAATTAACTGTCATTGGGGTAACGGGAAGTGTTGGGAAAACAACGACTCGAAATATGATCCATGCAGTTTTATCGAATTTTTTGAAAGGCATACAAAGTCCTGCCAATTATAACAATGAATTTGGTGTGCCACTGAGTATCGCACAGATTGAACAGGGACACCAGTTTGCTGTTTTAGAATTGGGAGCATCTGCTCCCGGGGAAATAAGAGAACTGGCCCGATTGGCACAGCCAGGAATAGGAGTCATTACTGGGATTGGACCATCGCACCTAGAGCATTTTGGGAGCCTGGCCAGAACAGCAGATGCGAAAGGTGAGTTATTTGAGGCGTTGCCTGAAGATGGTCTGGCGATCTTGAATGGAGACGATTTTTTTGCTTCGCAGCTGATTTCTAAAACCGCATCACGTATTTTGAAGGTCGGTCTTAGTGAGCAGAATGATTTACAGGCAACCGCAATTCATCAGACACACGACGGTATTTCATTTCAAGTTGATGGTACAGAATTTTTGCTTCCTATACTGGGAAAACATTTTATCTATTCGGCTCTGTTTGCTATTGCTGTAGGAAAAGAATTTGGGCTTTCTAATCAAGATCTGGATGAAGGTATTCGTCAAATTGTCACAGTTCCTGGGCGCTGTCATGTCGAGCAGGTTGGTTCCTGGACGGTAATTGATGATTCATATAATTCCAGTCCCGTGTCGATGGCAGCCGCCTGTCATACGCTTCAGGAGCGGTCTTGTGCCGGGAAACGAATTGTTGTGATGGGTGATATGATGGAACTGGGGACCGACTCTAAACAGTATCATCAGGAAATCGGAGAATTAATCGCTGCCTTACAAATAGATTTACTTTTCGTTTGTGGAAAACAGGCGGGGGCCGTTGTTCAGGGGGCACTCTCTGGAAATCTTTCTCCTGACAGAGTAGTACAAGCGGCTGATATTCAGGAATTAGAAAAAGATGTAATCTCTCGATTAGGGTCGGGAGATGTCGTTCTAGTGAAAGGCTCTCGAAGTATGCGAATGGAGCAACTAATTACGAGCTTGAAACACGAAGTAAGTAAGCAGGGTTTTTTGCAGGCGAATTCAGAGGAAAAAATATCATGTGTTTAAAGTCGTGATTTCACCGTGTGCTTCGGGTTTGCGGGAATCCAAAGCGCGCCCGTTTCGGCGGGCAAATCAGCGCAGGAATTAGTGATTAATTGGGTCGATCACTCCAATGCTGTAACATGGTGAAATCATTTCCGGGCGTCGGGATTGGGGTCTCGACGTCCGGTGCTTACATTTTTTGTATGAACCAGTTAGCAACGAGAAATTAGCTGCATGGTAATCTGGTTGTTGAAGACATTTTCTCCGCTGTTGGAACAACTCGAAGTGCTTTCGACTGGTGACTCACGAGTCTTTCTGACGGCGAGAATTGTATTAGCCAGTATTTCTTCGTTTTTAATTGCGATTCTGTTGGGGCCCCTGGCGATCCGATGGCTGGAAAAACGATTTCGTGAGCGTGTCGACAGCGCTTCGGATAGACTCAATGAAATCCATGCCTCGAAAAATGCGACTCCTACAATGGGAGGGATTTTTATTGTCAGCTCCATTTTGATCTCAGCCTTTCTCTGGGCCGATCTCTCAAATCGATATGTCCAGCTTGGAATTCTGACTGCAGCAGGTTTTGCATTATTGGGTGCTTATGATGACTGGGTTAAACTCAGTACGACTCAAAATGGATTAAAGCCGCGACAGAAGTTGATCACCCAGATCTTCTTTTCTGCCATTGTGGGAACAATATTATATTTTAATCATTCCAGTTTAGCCTCAGGCTTAGATCTGATTATGCCTGTAACACGTTTGGTTTTTTACCTGGGAATATTCTTTATTCCCTGGTCTATTCTGGTAATGGTGGGAAGCTCTAATGCTGTGAATTTAACAGATGGTCTGGATGGGCTGGCCAGCGGTTGTATGGTTTTTGCAGGTTCATCATTTGCCGGTTTAACTTATCTGGCAGGGCACAAAGTCATGGCTGAATATTTACAGATGCCCTATATTCCTGGTGCGGGTGAATTGAGTATTATTCTGGGAGCAGCGGTCGGGGCGGTCCTTGGATTCTTATGGTTTAACTGTTATCCGGCTCAGGTCTTTATGGGCGATACTGGGTCTCTCCCTTTGGGGGCATTGTTGGGGTTAGCAGCACTTGTGATTCGTCAAGAAGCTCTACTGGTGATTGCGGGAGGGATTTTCGTGGTAGAGACGCTCAGCGTCATCTTACAGGTTTCCTGGTTTCGACGTACAGGAAACCGTCTTCTTGCCTGCAGCCCTTTGCATAATCATTTTTTATTCAAAGGCCAGCATGAAATGAAAATCGTGGTCCGTTTCTGGATTTGCTCTGCATTGCTGGCCATAATTGCAATTGCCAGTTTAAAAATTACAACCTGAGTCTCAGGCAGGTCCATCACGATCAGGCAAAGGTGACTCAGTTTTCTGGTAATGCCGCATTTGCCTGTCAGCAAAATTGATGGGATTGGGAAAAGGCCTGTTATCACGGTTTTGTCAGCAAATTCGTATCCTTGCCGAATGTTTCTAAATCGGGAATACACAACAGATTTGGAGCTGAGGGTACATCGGATTACCGGTCGATTTCATTGATATCCATCCTCAGAGATCAATGAGAGTTTTCATATGAAGTCTGCCTCACTGTTGCCACAATCGCAACCAGATCATGACCGTAGTTTGTTTATCTCAATGGCGTGTGCGCTATTGGGAATCGGTGTGCTGATGGTTCACAGTGCCAGCATTACTTCTTGGCCTACTGAGTTTGAGCAGGTTTATTTATCGAAACATTTAACCTTTCTGTCGATTGCAGTTATCGTGGCAGCAATTGCTTCTTATCTGCCTGCTCGATTTTGGTTTGATCGTGCCCCCCTGCTCTTTTGGGGTACCGTTGTCTTGCTTGTGCTTGTGCTGATCCCTGGGATTGGAACCCGTGTCAATGGTGCACAGCGGTGGTTAAGATTTGGTTCAGTATCATTACAGCCTTCTGAATTAGCGAAAATAGCCTTGCCACTTTTGACAGTACGTTTGATGATTCAAAGACGACGGTCTCTGAATCATTGGTTGAAAGGAACAATTCCTTTATTATTACCCATCGTAATGGTCGTGCCCCTGGTATTGAGACAACCTGATTTGGGAACGGCCCTATTCCTTGTCGGTGGTGTGACAATTGCTTTGTTTTTGGGAGGGTGGCCTTTAAGAAACTTTCTTGTGGGGGTGGTAGGTGCTATTCCCATTCTAGGGATGTTGGTGGCGTTACGACCGTATCAGTTGAAGCGGATTAGTGGTTTTCTCGATACATGGACGAATTGGCAATCTGCTCCCTATCAATTGAAACAATCTCTAATGGCTTTGGGAACGGGGGGAATTACCGGTTCCGGTTTGGGGAAAGGTGCCCAGAAATTAAGTTTTCTACCAGAGGCAAATACCGATTTTGTATTCTCAGTAGCGGGTGAAGAACTTGGTCTGGTTGGCACGCTGGGTATTGTGGGTTTGTGGCTGGGGCTGTTTCTGGCTGGCTTCAATATCATCCGCTTACAAAATCAGAAATCGTATGCCTATGTTGTTGGGTTTACGTTATTAATGCAGTTAGTCTTACAGGCGATCATCAATGTTGCAGTGGTGACAGCGATGGTACCTCCTAAAGGAATTTCGCATCCTCTGATTAGCTATGGTGGTACGAACTTGATGGTGAGTCTGCTTTCGTTAGGCATTATTGTCAGTTTGACGCGTTCCCCCGCAGAGGAGAATGACCGTATTGATTCCGGACTTGAAGACGATCAGGAAGATAATTCGGGATTAGAATCAGCGCCATTAGTAGAAGATCTCGCTGAAAATCATTCCGACGAGGAAGAGTCCGACGAGGAAGAGTCCGACGAGGAAGAGTACGACGAGGAAGAGTCCGACGAGGAAGAGTACGACGAGGAAGAGTCCGACGAGGAAGAGTCCGAGGAAGAAGAGTCCGACGAAGAAGAGTCCGACGAAGAAGAGTCCGACGAAGAAGAGTCCGACGAAGAAGAGTCCGACGAAGAAGAGTCCGACGAAGAAGAGTCCGACGAAGAAGAGTC
>JAHZKX010000077.1 GCA_022600195.1 Planctomycetota bacterium | reverse complement strand
TCAACATCGGCACGACGCAACATTGGGATAATCTGGTCTACACCATAACGTTTCTGAGGCATCTTAAAAAATCCTTTCCGGGCTTCGCCCGGGATGGATTCTCTCATAATCACTGGTACTATTCACGGGGATAAGGTCAGCACCTCCACCAAGTCGCGCCTGGTTACCTCTTAAGGTACTATCTACCACGGTCAGATTTTCGAAACTCAGAATGGCGCCGCCATGACCAGCGGGAGTGGCCCCTATCTCATTGGAGTTTCCATTGGTCAGTGTCAGCCCACTGATTTCGACCGTGATCGTCGTTGCACTGCTATAGTCGTTGATATTAAAAATACGGCTGTTGTTATTACCATCAAGGGTGAGCTGATCTGCGCCGAGGCCGTTGATCGTCAGGTCATCCGTGACTGCAAGCTCATTGGTAAGAACGATAGTCTCACCGGCAAGGCCGGCGTCAAAAGAAATGGTATCTGCGCCGGCATTGGCATTGGCGGCTTCGATGGCTTCTCTGAGACTGCCAGCTCCGGAATCATCGGTGTTCAGAACGGTAAATGCTGTCAGCAGTGTGCGGTCTTCCAGAGAGTCTGCGCGGGTTGACGATAATGTTGCAGCCATCGAGCCTGGGTTGCGATGTTGATATCGTTTACGTATCGATTTTCGGTAATTCAGCCGTAGCCTGGCTGCCAAAAAAGTCAGCCAATTGAATTGAAGCATATTGATATTATTATCTATTGTGACATAGGGTATGAGTTTTGAGGAAACGACCTGTCACTATACTAACAGTAAGTTGACTAGATACAAATACAAAGTAACATAAATACAGTTGATTTGTCTCTTGCTTTGTCAATTTTCGATATGAAGTAACTCAAGAGATCAAAACGACATATATCAATTAAAAGAGGCACGGCGCTCTTACAGATCTACTGATTAAAAGGGTAGAAGCTCTGTTTCGTCCCGTACAGTGAAGAAGAGCGAGTCTGCCCCCTCTTCCCAGGCAGGTAGATAGCGCTCGCCCGGGGCCAGGATTTCCTGCATGACGCCTGCGGATTCATGTTCGTGACCGAGGAGATGTCCCAGCTCGTGCAAAATGACCCTCCAGAGATCAATTCCAGGTAACCGTCTCTGCACAGGTGGATGGCTGTTGCCATACTGGTCTTGTGCTGACTGCTGGATATTCATCTGCGAGTGAGTTGTTGCGATCGAATAAAATTCCAGCTTGTGGGTCGGTTGTGTCGATGGTCTTTTCGATTGTTATTCCTGTCACGGAATTTTCTACCACGAAAGACACGAAACGCTCTGGTGGGAGGGCATGTGGGTACTCGCCCATTTCTTAGATGGGACATCTCCGGGTTTCTATATGAGGTGGGCTGATATGAGTTTGATCCTTTCGTTTTCTATTCGATGTTTACGAACGGCGTCTAACGCCGAGCCGCTGAGGTTGGTTCCAATGGTGACTGTTTTGACTGTGAATCATTTTCTTGAGGGGCGTGGTGGTGTCAAGATTCTTTTGTTGCGCGATAGGTGGTTGAACGCGGTTGATGAGTGGTTGAACGGGGTCCAAAGGCGGTCGATAAGCGACCGAAGGTGTTCGATAAGTGGTGATCATGGGGAACCACTTCAAAAGATGCTGACCTCCACTTTGCTGAAACGAGAGACTTTTATGGTGTTGTTTTTGAAGTACGTGTTTTATCGACAGTGGATATTTCTCTCACTCGCGCGCGACGCTTATAACGCATATTCGAGAAAAGCGGGACACTGTCAAGGCCTGTTTTTTCAGTATCAAAAATTGAAAGGGTCATGGGATAAATCATATTGGAACAATACCTGCCTGGGAGATTGAAAAGATTTCAGGCGGGCATGCAAGAACACTGGTTGTTCATGTTTTAAGATGTGGGTCGATGTGTATAATCCGAGACATATTGAATACCACCTGAGAAAATGGGAGTAAGAATGTTTGAATGGTTAAGCAGCCCTGAAGCCTGGATCGCGCTGGCGACGTTAACGTCTCTGGAGATCGTGCTGGGTATTGATAATATTATTTTCATTTCCATTCTTGTCGGACGGCTTCCTGAAAAACAGAGGGATATTGCCCGCAGGCTGGGTCTGAGCCTGGCGATGATCGCGCGGCTCGTTTTGCTGTTTTCCATTTCCTGGGTGATGGGTCTGACCGAGCCCTGGTTTACCCTGATGGAGCGTGCGTTTTCGGGTCGCGATCTGATTCTGATTGGTGGCGGGCTGTTTCTGCTGGCGAAAGCGACCCATGAAATTCACAACAGCCTGGAAGGTGTGGTTCAAGAAGATACAAAGAGTTCTGTTGCAGCGGCGAGCTTCGGATCGGTGCTGGTGCAAATCGGGGTGCTGGATATTATATTCTCTCTGGATTCGGTGATTACCGCCGTCGGTTTATCTGATCAGATTGCAGTGATGTCGATTGCGATTATCCTGTCGGTCGCGGTCATGCTGTTTGCAGCGAAGTCGATCGGAAATTTTGTTGATGAACATCCCACGATTAAAATTTTAGCGCTCTCTTTTTTGATCATGGTGGGCATGACGCTCATGGTGGAAGGCTTTGGAGTTCACGTTCCCAAAGGTTATATCTACTTCGCGATGGCGTTCTCCGTCACCGTAGAACTGATCAACTTGCGGATGCGTAAAAACCAGGCGGAAGCTATTCGGCTACGTAAACAAATGAAAGAGAGTGAGACCAGTTAACCGATCTCACTCTGCTCTCGATGAATCAACAGCCTGACGCATGAACCTCTACGGGGCTTGCACCGTTGGTTCGTTGTCGTTCCATTTGACTTTGGGAATCGGCTGGGTGACTTTTCCCGTCGCCGCCCATTCGGCGCCTCTTTGCAGGGTGATTTGAAAGCCGGTGCCTTGCAAGGCAACGGTATCATGGCCTAATGTCGTGTGGAAAACACGTCCTTTGCCGTAGTCGATGGTCATCATAATCGGTTCATGCTCGCCGGTTCCTCTGTGATCTGGTTCGGAATAAGCGGTTGCCAGCACGGTGACATTTTCTGCAGGGCCACGTAGTTTGCCATACACTTCATCCGCGGGATGCATCCACTCCAGAGGCAATCCTTTGATGATGGGATGCTCGGCTTTTCGTACTTTAACAACGACAGGAATCCGCGAACCATGCGTTCCACCCCGACCGACGGAGGTATCTCTGGTCCATTTCTTATCGCGTAAGCGTAGCATGGGTCCGGATGATTCATCACGACCGCCCCAACCGCCAACAGCGATCATTTTATTATACGCTGGCCAATCGGAAAACGAATTATCTGCTGCATGCACGACCACAAAACTGCCACCCGAAGAGACGTATTGATCGAAGGCTTCTTTGACTTCTTCGGGCCAGCTTTCCCCATTGTAGTTGCTGACGACGACATCATACTGTTTAAAATCAGGTCGCCACTTTTTCCAGAGCGCCGCCGATTTCTGATTGATCGCAGCGGCAGCCGCCTCCCACTTGGCGATTTGATCGTCATATTGTTTCTGTTTTGCTTCCGTCAATTTCCCCGCTGGTTTGCGGGGCTTTCTTGGTGCGCTGGGAGGCGTGGTGGAAACTTCGACTTCGAACCGATTGGAATTTTCCAGGATTTTTTTGAGCAGAGGCGTTGTCTCTTGCCATTTATGATTGTTCTGCCCATCAATGAGCAAGACAGATAGCTTTTCGCCAGACTTGTCTGCTGCCAGAGAAAACACCGGACAGATTAGCAGGAGCATGAACAATGAGAGTATTGATGAAAGGGATAAATGCTTCAACGGATTTCTCCTCTGAACTGATTTTTAAAGTCGATGGATGTAGGCAGGGACGGTCGTCTTCTACGAATCTACATTAAACTAACTGGTCCTTTTAGCCAAGTCACTCAAAAACTCTCTTTTTATTTCCGGCATGAATCCTCAATAAATTATCATACTTAACAAATGGTGACTTGGGTTTTGGTAGTGAATGTAATTGGCCCTGTTTCGATTGGGAAAGACTCTTATAATGTGTTTCAATGAATTCGCATGGAATCGTCCTGATCCTCAAAAGAAAGTAAGCCTTTATGAAGCAGGTTGCCATCATCACAGGAGGGGGACGGGGAATTGGCGCGGCGACCTCTTTGCTGGCTGCACAAAGAGGATATGCGGTTTGTGTGAATTATCACCAGAATCAGACTGCAGCCAATGATGTGGTTTCGAAAATTCAGGATTCCGGCGGTGAAGCAATTGCTGTACAGGCCGATGTCTCTGTCGAAGCAGACGTGGAACGACTCTTCCAAACGGTTGACGCACAGCTGGGCGTTTTGACGGCACTGGTGAATAATGCAGGAATTCTTGAGCAACAAATGAAAGTGGAAGCGATGAGCCTGGATCGCTGGAAACGCGTTTTCGCTACGAATGTCTTTGGAAGTTTTTTGTGTGCTCAAGCGGCGATCCAAAGAATGTCTGCTCAGCATGGTGGCTGGGGAGGGGCAATTGTCAACGTTTCTTCACTGGCAGCCCGCGCGGGTTCTCCCGGTGAATATGTTGATTATGCGGCCTCGAAAGGAGCGCTGGATACTTTTACTATTGGATTAGCAAAGGAAGTCGCTGAAGAAGGGATTCGTGTGAATGCCGTCCGACCGGGATTCATCGACACCGCCATGCATGCCAGTGGAGGGGAGCCGAATCGAATCGACCGTGTGAAAGGGCAGGTTCCATTAAAGCGGGGAGGCACTGCCAAAGAGGTTGCCAATGCGATTTTGTGGCTGCTTTCCGAGGAAGCTTCTTACACTACTGGAGGCTTCATCGATGTTGCCGGCGGGCGATAAAAAAACAGAGGAACCCGATGAGAGCTCCTCTGCTTTTCAATTTCTGGTTTTAGCTTTGAAAGACTAAAGTGTCTTTTCACCCTTCTTCCAGTTACAGGGAACATTTTCGCCTGTCTGGAGGGCATCGAGGACACGCAGAACTTCTTCTACGTTGCGTCCTACACTCAAGCTATGAATGGCGAGCCACTGGCAATTGCCTTCGGGATCGATCAGGAAAATACCACGCAGTGCAATTCCCATTTCTTCTTTCAGAACGCCGTAATCCTTAGAAAGCTGATGTGTACCATCGGCCAACATAGGATATTTCAAATCAGCCAGTTGCGGATCTGCATCGCACCATCCTTTATGCGAAAACTTGCTGTCGGTACTGGCAGTCAGAACCTGACAGTTACGACTTTCGAATTCACCCAGTGAATCGTTAAACGAAACTAGTTCAGTAGGACAAACAAAAGTGAAATCCAACGGATAGAAAAACAGGCAAACCCACTTGCCTTTATAGTCTGCCAGTTTGTAATCCTTGAATGAATCGCTAGTACGATCATAACCTTGCAAAGCAAAATCAGGAGCTGGCTGCATTACTTGAACTGTCATTAGTCTTTACTTACCTTCAAAATATGAGTGGAAAATTGATTTTGTAAAAGCGAGGCGGGTTGATCGGTTTGGAAATCAACCCGCATCGTGAGCGTCTTGTTTTATAGACCGGCTTTGATCATGGCCAGTGAACCGGGTGATTTTTCAGGATCTTTCCCCTGAGTTCCGAAGGTCGTCAGATACAGATTGCCATCTTTATCAAAAGCGATGGCGGCTGGCTTGTCGAGTGAGACAATTTTTTCGGCAGTCACTTTATCGCCGGCAATTTTCAATTCGTACAATCCACCCTTTTTGGTATCGATCCAGGAAAAGTCTGTCGCATACAGCTTTTTGGTTTTGGGGCTGTAAGCCAAGCCTGCGATATCGCTCAGGCCGGTTTTCAGGCTCTTGGTGAGTTTTCCTGTTTTGGGATCGTAGAACGTCAGCAGGGCATCATTGGCAACGTTCATTTCACCCATCTGGCCGATGACCAGTTGTTTTCCATCAGGGGAGAAAGTGATCGCAACGGGAGCATCGACTTTCGTGGCTTCCTTGGTGGCGATTGTCAGCTCCAGCGGACCGGCTTTGCCGTCTTTGACGACCGACTTGGCTACCCAGCCTTTGGTATCATCGCCGTTACAGGTGACGAAAATGTTTCCGCCCCCGACGGCCACTCCGTAAAAGTTGCCTTCGCCCTTGGCTGTTTTGGGGCCCGCCTTAATGGGTCCCAGAGTTTGAGCGGCTGTATCTTCTTTGGCCCATTTTGCAACAGGCTTGTCACCAACTTTGTAGATGCGAACCAATTCTGAGCCATCGGGACGGCTGCCGTCTCCCACGACCAGTTGATCCTTACCGAGAAATGCCACGCCCAAAGGACCTACGTTGTATTTGGGACCTTTACCGTAAACGTCGGTAGGATAACCGGCAATTTCCAGATCCACGGTTTTGCCTTTGGCATCATAACGATAAATGCCATAACGGCTGGCAACAAACACATGGCCTGTGCCTTCCTGAATCGCGAGACCACTGGGATTTTCCAGATTGGTCACCAAAGTTTTCACAGTGACAGCGGGTTTTTTAGGTGCTTCTTTTTTGGGTTCTGCTTTTTTAGGAGCAGGCTTGGCAGCTGGTTTTTTGGCGTCTTTCTTGGGAGCTTCTTTTTTCTTGGGTGCTTCCTTTTTAGGAGCCTCCTTTTTGGTTTCTTTTTTGGCATCGCCTTTTTTATCACCTTTTTCATCGGCGACTAGAAGACTGCTTCCCAGTGTGAGGCATAAAGCGGTCAGGCAGCATGCACTTGCTTTAAAGATTTGATGTAAATTCCATTGCATGGTGTTCATCTTCCTTTGAAAAGGGGATTTTCAATTGTGTATTTGGTCTTGTTACTATTTGTTTTTCGAACAACTTTCGAAAACTTATTTGGGTAATTCAGGTGCTTTATGATCGGGGTACTTCGTACTGGCCAGTCCTTCTTTCATAAAGGTGACCAGATCATTAATTTCTTGTGGCGTCAAGTTCAACTTGAAAATTTCTTCATCAAGGAACTCGTTAGGAGTGCCTCCTTTATTATAGTATTCTACGACTTCTTTCAAAGTCTTCAGGCTTCCATCGTGCATATAAGGTGCAGATCGTGCGATATCCCTCAGGCCTGGTGTTTTGAAGCTGCCGTGGTCGCCGCCTAGTTTACTGATGGCTTTTCGCCCTGTATCTGGCTGCTTCGCATCCATGCCTACGCCGATATTATGAAATGCATTGTCAGTAAAGTTTGGTCCTACGTGACAGGCGCTGCAGGATGCTTTCCCAAAGTACAACTTCATTCCACGTTGTGCTGCTTCGGAAAGCGCTTTTTTGTCACCCGCTTTGAAATGATCATAGGGGGCATCACCACTGAGAATGGTTCGCTCATATGTAGCAAGTACTTTGGCAAGAGTCTCTGGAGTCGCGTCAGAACCGAAGATTTTCTGGAACTGTTTTTTGTAATCGGGAATCGCATTAATCCGAGCTATTGCCTCTTTGATGGTCAGATTCATTTCGATGGGGTTGGCAATCGGACCTAATGATTGCTCTTCTAATGAGCCACTGCGGCCATCCCAGAATTGAAATTGATTATAAGCGGCGTTAATCAGAGCCGGTGCGCTGCGGCCCCCTTTTTGACCTTTGAAGCCGGTCGCAAACCGTGCTGCGTTGCTAAATCCTTTTGCCGGTGCATGACAACTGGCACAGGAAATTGTGTTGTCCCGTGAGAGACGTTTGTCGAAGAAGAGTTGTTTCCCCAGCGCGATTTTTTCCACGGTGGCTGGATTATCTTCGGGAAACGGAATCGGATCTAAACCAGCGGGAACCTTGATCACAGGTTCCTCTGCCTGAAGCATCGAAACGCTGAGACTGATTAATAAGTTCAAAACAAAACCAGCTGAAATAACCTGAGCTAAAACTCGATACTTTCCAAACGACATCATTTCTCCTCACAAAGACTATGCTCAATACACTTAATGTCTGGCAAGGTACGCGTTTCTGCGAATTTCTAAACAGTTCTGCAGATTGTGTACTTACACTCAACTGTCTTGAAACAGAAAAGCCGCCTTAACTGCTTATTTTTAGTCACTGAGCGCAGGACTGCAAGTCACTACTTAGCCTGTTTTGCGTTGAAAGTGAGAATTTCACACGTTTTACAGCGAAAAAGGGGCAGAGATACTCAGCCTGCAGCAGCAGAGTTCAGCGATGTCGATTCCAGGAAACCGCCAGCGGAATCGTGGCAAAGGGCGTCACGGCCAGCAGGAGAGCCGAGGAAAGAATGAACCTGTCAATAAATTGGTCTGTTTTCCAGAAATCCCAAAACAACAATGACACAATAATAGTGAACAGCAACGCAATCCAGACCGTGCTCGAAGGGATCAGTGATCCTTTACGGGCCATATAAAATGCCGTAATGGTAGCAATCAGGATGAAGCATGCCAGAAACAATGCGATACTATGATCTACTACTGGTACCAGTGATCTGGGAATAAGACTGAGCACAACAATACTGCTAATAATGGCTCCAGAAAACAGGACAGCGATCGTCGCGCAAAACATCTTGCGCCCTGTCCAAAGCACAGAGACACAATTTGCAATAACCACCCAATAGGCCATCAGAATGAGAAAACCAGTCGCTAAGATCCGTTTGGCATCTTGATTCTCAAACCATAACCATGTGTTTCTGATGTTATCAAATCCGTAATACAAAGCCGCGATGAAATTACTGAGCAGGAAACTGATCAGCACCACCAACAGTAATGCCAGACTGATACACTTGATTAAATTACGCATTAAAACGGAAGAGAAAGCACGGTCTGAAAGGGGAGCCACCGCCAGATAGCGTTTCATTTCCGTCATATTTTTGGAATTCAGTCCTTGTCCCATAGCTAATAACACGATGGTCGCTGCTAAAATGGTAAACATCACCGGAACTGCGATTACGTTTTCGTTCACATTCTGATTTTTAAATTCGAATGTCGCCAGATGTGAAAAGAAAAACAGATTCGCTATCAGACCCGCGACGCCGAGGCAGACCGCTAGTATGAGAGCGACATAACAGGAATCGCGCCAATGCAGCCGGGCCAGCGCGCTGGATTTTGAAATGGAAACAGACTTTCCCTCTATCAAGGACCCCGTAGTCAATTGATTCAACCAGGCTTCCATGCGTGTCCATTGCAGGCTGGGTACTGCAGTTCCGCGGCGTACACTGGAAAAGGAACGCGTCCCCCAAAACCAGGCGCCAATCCAAACAACTTGCATCGTGACCAATTCTGAAAATGAGACATGGTTCCAGGGAACAGCCTGCTTTTCAATTGCATGAGGATGATAGCGTAAGATGAACCAGCAGAACATCGCGATCACAAAACCGACCCAAAACAGGAGTCGCCCGAATCCGATCGCGTGCAGATTCCAGAAAATACAATGCCCGACCATGACAAGCGTCACTAAAAACAATGTTGGACCCAAGAGCGGCCAATAATCGCTCAGCCAGTTTTTATCAAAAAAAGCAATGCGGTAAAGACCGTTGGTCACCAGATTGAGGAGTACAACGATCCCGACAGTGACAAACATTAACGCACTGGCAATCGACGCTGAAGAAACCGGGAGACCGAAGATAATTTTTTGTGAGCCTTGCAAAGCATGCAAACAGACTGCGATAAATAAAATCCACGATACGCCCAGAAAAGCAAAGTGAAAACTAAAAGGCATCACTGGATCATCGCCTATGGAGCCTTCAACGAAACGTATCAACTCGATCAATGAGAGTGGTCCTAACACTAACAGGCAGACCGCAAATAACGCCACAAGCCAGGCGCGCTTGCAAAATACTTTTGTTACCACGTACAAGGTATATGACATAGGTCTTATCCCAATCTCAGAAAATCAAATCTGCGTGTTTGAGGCATAGCCCACTTCTTCGAACACTTTCTTAAACCTGTTAGCAGAGTCATCATCGATGCCGATTCCAGGACAGCGCCAGGGGAATCGTGGCGAAAGGTGTTACAATCAGAGTTAAAAATGATATAAAAAACAGAACCATGAACCACGATGGCGCATGCTGTGAATTTTGTAGATGCTGCAAATACCAGATGACGACTGAAAAAACGCAGACCAACCAGAGCAGACAGGCAATCCCTGCGGTAGATACTTGGATCCGTTTTCTTTGACAGGCAACCACAAACGCGGCCAATGTCCCCCCTAACATCAGGCACGACAGGATTAGAAGTATTCCAATCTCAAGAAACCATCGAACTATAAATTTTGGAAACAGCAAATGCCCGGAATTACCAAACCCGAACAGGAGTAATAAACCACCAAAGAATAATCCAAGCACTGTATAGTAAAACCAAGATCGCCCTGTCCAGAAAACGGAAATCATATTTGCAGCGATGATCCAGAACCCGATTACTGTGATCAAGAGATGATTCAAGCTCAATCCCACCACCGCATTCCAGCTCCAATCAGCCTTAAATTTCTCTGGTCCAAAATAGAAAACCATCGCAACAATACTGAGTAACAGGCCGAGATGAATCAACAAGAACACAGAGGCAAACGCCTTGACCATGTTACCCATAAAAATCGCATTCAACTCACGATCAGTCAGGGGTGCGATCGCCAGGTAGCGTTTCATTTCCGTTCTGCCTGGGCCGCAAGTTCCATCCCCTATCAGAACCGCGACAATCACCGCAGCGATAAGTGAGAACAGAGTGGTGATGATCAGAAAATCTCGCATGGGATCATAAACACCAGATGTTCCTGGTCCCATTCCCATATCTACTCCGACGCCGAGAGTAAAAACAAATACAACCATCCCGAATCCCAGCCCTCCCATAATGACGGCACGGTGACAGGAATCTCGCCAATGCAATCGCGCCAGAGCCGTCCGTCGGGATAAGGGTACGATTTGTTTTTCGAGAATCGTTCCTGTGAGCAAAGCATTCCACCAGACCATCATCTGCTCCCAGGCAGGGCTGGGAACCGCGGTGCCGGCGCGGACCTGGGCAAACGCGCGCGTCCCCTGATACCAGGCCGCAATACAAACCAGTTGCATCGTTACAAATTCTGGGAGAGTGACTTTGCTCCAGGGAACGATGTCTGCCTTAAAGCCGTTCGGGTAATACCGGGAAATAAACCACCAGAACATGCCGACTACAAAAAGAGCCCAGAATGCATATCGTGTAATACTGGGTGCAAACTTGCTCCAGTAAATGCAATGACCGACCATGATTAAAGTGACCAAAAACAGTAAGGGACCCATGACGGGCCAATAATCGGCGAGCCAGTTCTGATCAAAAAACAGCAGCCGATAAAAGCCATTGGTCACTAATTGAAGCAGTACGACATAGCCCACCATTGTGAACATCAGCCAGCTGGCAATCGATTTCGAAGAAACAGGCAACCCCAGGACAATCCTCTGAACTCCCGGCAATCCCTGTAGGCAGGCACCGAGAAAAAACACCCATGATATTCCCAGATAAGCAAAATGATAATCAAACAGGTCATGGTCGACATAAACTAAATTCAAGCCCTGCAGTTGCGAAATCGTACGAAACAGCAACGGCGCTATGACCAGCGTGCCGACCGCCAGCAAGGCGCCAAACCACGTTCGTTTACAAAACCCTTTGGTCGTTACATACAAGGCAGATGACATTAACGGCACCTCATTCTCATTATTCATTCAACAAACGTCATACATTGGTTGAAGGACGCTCTACCGATTTCATACGGGCTACAAAAATCTCTTCCAGAGTCGGCGCGTTTTGTTCCAGGATTTCGCCACCCTTGTTTTTCAACTCTTCTTCCAACTCCTGCTTTTGGCCGTTACACACAATTTTCCATTCGCGACCTGACCCGGACCAGAGGAGCGCTCCTGTCAGTTGAGGGAAAAAAGGCTGTGGCTCCTGAAATCTGACTGTGAGTTGATAATGTGAAACCAGCACTTCATCCAGGGGACTCGACAGCAAAATACGCCCCTGATCCAAAATGGCGATCCGATCGGAGACACGTTGTACTTCATCCAGCAAATGGGAGGAAAAAATCACAGTGCGTCCTTCATCCACGACCGTACGAATGATGGCGTCCAGAATGTCCTTGCGGACCACCGGATCGAGACCCGATGATGGTTCGTCCAACACCAGTAATGGAGGACGATGTGCCAGCGCCAGCAATAAGCCGGCGCGTGCCAGTTGCCCGCGCGATAAGGTGGTCACTTTTTGATTGAGCGTCAACTCGAACATGATCCGCAACTCTTCGGCATAAACGGGATCCCATTTGGGATAGAACGCACGCGTAAATTCAAATAACTCACCAATCGACATCCATGTGGGCAGATCGCGGTTTTCCGAGAGATGCCCAATGCGCCCCAGGACTCCGGGAGGGTCCAAAACCGGGTCGGTACCAAAGACACGCACCCTTCCCAGTTGCGGTTTCAGAAATCCCAAAACGTGCTTTAACAGCGTGGTTTTGCCAGCACCGTTTTCTCCAACCAGTCCAAAAACACAGCCTTCAGGAACGGAGAGACTGACATTAGACAATGCCTGTTTTTTTCCAAAACGACGACTCAAATTTTGAATATCGATTACATTTTCTGTCATTTTTCGCCCTCTTTGTGTGAATCAAATTTCTGGCTACGCTGACGAAGTAATTTCAGGAGAGTTGCTTCATCGACGCCTAACTGACGCGATTCCGTCAGCAGGGCATCCATCCGCTCATTCAGGATGCGACGTTTTTCTTTATTAGAAAGGGGTGATACGCCATTGGAAATAAAAACGCCTGCACCACGCTTTGAGATGACCACTCCTTCCGCTTCCAGCTCACGATAAGCCCGTGCTACCGTATTTGGAGTGATCGTCAATTGCTGCGCGAGCCCGCGCACAGAAGGAAGCTGCTCATGTGGCTCCAGACGACCGGATGCAACCAGAAATTTGATCTGGTTCGTTACCTGCTGGTAATAAGGAGTGCCATCCGCTTCGGATAATTGAATCTGCATTATTAATCCTCACTAAAACTGTATCAACACAGTAATACAATTATTTTTGACTGTCAATCACTTTTTTCAATTATTCTAAAACTTAATTGTCAGCCTCATTAAAAACCATTCACTCGCTTCGGTTACGAAAATATTACAACCTTGCGTCGGCGACGGGATCTGTTCAGAATGAAACATCTCAACTCTGGAATTCCTGCAAACCGATCTGAGAAAGTTTGAACCCATGCAAAATTCAGGCAGTTTTTTCTATTCATTGGCGCTCAGCCTGCTCCTGATACTCTGCCCCGGTGTCTGTGAAGAATCCAAAGCAGATCAAAAACCCAACGTGTTGTTTATTGCCGCCGATGATTTACGCTGCGATCTGGCTTGCTATGGCGACCCTTTCGTCAAAACACCTCACCTGGATCAATTAGCAAAACGTGGAGTGCTTTTTAAACAGGCCTACTGCCAACAGGCGTTGTGTAATCCATCTCGCGCTTCGCTCATGACGGGGCGGCGACCAGATAGTTTAAAAATCTGGGATCTGCCGACGCATTTTCGTGAAGTCGATCCTACGATTGTCACGCTGCCTCAGCTCTTCAAACAACAGGGATACTTCACGCAGAACATCGGAAAAATATTCCACAACTGGCGACAGAAGATTCAGGGCGACCCGGCATCGTGGTCTGTGCCGGCAGTTTTGCATTATGCAACGCATGGCAGTGACAAACCGGTTTTGAATGATAATAGAGAACTGCCCATGGATTTTGCGAAGATGTCGAGAAACGAATGCCGTGATGTTCCCGACTCGGCTTACTTTGACGGACGGATTGCCGATCTGGCGGTTCAAGCGATCAGAGAAGTCAAACGGAAACAAGAGCCGTTTTTCCTAGCAGTCGGATTTTGGAAACCCCACCTGCCTTTCAACCCACCGAAAAAATATTGGGACCTGTATCAAGACTCCAAAATTACCGTAGCCGACAATCCAAAACCCCCAATAAACGCGCCTGCAATCGCCCTGCATAACGGACAGGAACTGCTGCGCAGCATGAAGCGGGACTTGACAAAGGCAGAAATTATTGAGCTACGAACCGGTTATCTGGCTGGCATCAGCTATCTCGATGCCCAGATTGGGAAAGTCATCGCCGAGTTGGATCGACAGGGACTGCGCGACAACACAATCATAGTCTTCTGGTCCGATCACGGCTTTCATCTTGGCGAGCATGGACTGTGGTGCAAAACTTCCAATTTCGAAAATGACGCCCACGTGCCTTTGATGATCTCGGTTCCTAATACGAATCAAGCGGGTAAAACTTCTAATGCACTTGTGGAACTGCTCGACATGTACCCCACGCTCGTCGAACTCTGTCATCTGCCAAAGCCTGAATATCTGGAAGGCAAAAGTCTGGTTCCGATTCTGAATGATTCCACTCAAACTGTAAAACGCGCGGCTTTCACACAACACCCGCGCCCTGCGTACTATAAAGGTGCCCCAAATCACATGGGCGTCTCAGTCCGCACGCCCCGCTACCGTTATACCGAATGGCGCAACTTCAAAACCGGTAAGGTCGAAGCGAGGGAACTTTATGATCATGAAATCGATCCTGAAGAAAACACCAACATCGCCGACAACCCTTCCGACAAAGCGGCGTTTCAAAAAGCGGTCCAATTGCTGGAAGAACAATTTCCGCGCAAGACGACACAGAAGCGTTAAGTGATTCCGGTAGCATGATTGCATCAACTCAGTTCGGCAATCGGACTGCCACTGGGCAGGATCGGCATGGGACGCCCACTATGGTCGAGGAATGCATGGTGTGGGTCAATTCCGAGGAACCGATAAACGGTTGCTAATAAATCATTCGGATCCAGTTTATTATCCTTGGCATAGGCGCCATTGGCTGTGGTGGAACCGATGACTTGACCCATTTTCATTCCACCGCCTGAAACCAGGACAGACATGGAACCGGGCCAATGATCACGTCCGGGCTGCATGATTTTGGAACGTGTTCCTTTTTGCGGGTTGATGCGCGGCGTGCGACCAAATTCGCCGGAAACAATCACCATCACTTTTTTATCGAGACCTCGTTCGTAGATATCTTCGATTAGAGCAGAAACCGCCCGGTCAAAAATCGGCAATCGTCCCCGCATGTCGTCATACAGGTGACCATTCACGGCATGAATGTCCCAGTTCCCTGCACAACCTTTGATGCCCGGGTTTTGCATCTGCATGGTGACGAAACTGCTGCCCGCTTCGACCAGTCGGCGCGCCAGCAAGGCACGTTGGCCCCATTTGTGTCGGCCATATTTCTCGCGGGTGGCTTCAGTTTCCTGCGACATATCAAAGGCATTACGGGCGCGATCACTGGTCAGCATTTCCAAAGCGCGCGTATTAAATCGATCGATCGATTTTAATGAACCATTCTGATCCAGATCGCGGCGCATCTGGTCAAACGAAGTCAAAAGCGTGACTCGATCATCAAGACGCTCCTTGAGTTTTTCGTCTATCGTGATGTTCGGAACTTGAAAATTGCTCAGGTTGGGATCCGCGCCAACAACAAATGGTAAAGCCGACTCTCCCAGGTATGAACTACCACCCCCATATACGCGAGGCTGATTGCCTATGTAATTCGGCAGTCCGTTATTCACATGATCTCGCATCCGGGAGACAATCGGACCAATCGTGGGAAATTGTGATTTTGGGTCCAGAGGCCTTAAGGGATCACGTCCGGAAAGGAACCGACCTGCTCCGCCCGCATGATTTGCAAAGCCGTGTGATATCGAACGGATAATCGTAAACCGATCAGCTACCTTCGCATGCAGAGGCAGCATCTCACAAATATCCATACCCGGTACATTGGTATGAATGGGGTTGAACTCGCCTCGATATTCCACCGGTGCATTCGGCTTCATATCATAAGTTTCCATATGACTGGGGCCGCCCTGCAGCCAGATGAGAATCACCGACGTATCCGGGGTGGTTTTTGCGGGGGAAGCAGCCGCAGCTCTCAGACGCAACAGTTCTCCCAATCCCAATCCACCCAGGGTCAGAAAACCTGCCTGAAGGAAGGAACGCCGTGATTGAGTTACCTGGATGGAATTAGCGGGACGACTCATATTCAGCACCTCGGCTCGCTTGATCAGGGAAGGATTGCAGGTGGGATAAATTGTTCGTGATTCGCCTGCTGTTTTATCTGTCGACTGAACAAACAAAACAATTCATTTAAATATTCACTTATATATCATACCAGTTTGGAAACACAGCCGCAAACCTTTCCTCGTCAGAATGGCTTAAAATCAATCACAATCGGAAGATGGGTGATCAGCTCCACTACCGGGATGGTGCCGACAGAATAAATCGCCACAGCCATGATGCTTGATCTCTCCCACCTGACTGTTAACCCATATAACCGAAACAAGCTCTCTAAACTGATTTCTCAATCGGGTTTAGGAGAACGTCTCTGAATGAAAATCAGATTCTAAGCAGGAAATGACTCGTTATTGTCCTGATGAGAAGATAGAATTAGGCATTATCACAGTTCTTATCTAATCCAACCGAACATCAGCCGTACGAGGTGCGTCCAGATGTCTGAACGGGCTGAGAACCGGGAAATGTTGATCGGAAATCAATCTGTTCTTTGACGGCAGGTCTGACGAGACGGATCAACGGAACTATCATACAAAGAAAACTTTAAAGATTCACGAAACAGAAGGGTGAAACAGTGGCCACTGCCAACGAAAAAAACACGCAAACAACGACAATCAATGGTGCTGAAATACTGGTTCAGGCATTGATCAAGCAGGGCGTGAAAATGATGTTTGCTTATCCCGGTGGCTGCAGCATGCCTCTGCATCAGGCTTTGATTAAATATAAAGATGACATCCGCACCCTGCTGCCCCGCCACGAACAGGGGGGCGGTTTCGCTGCACAGGGAATTGCCCGTACGACAGGTGATGTGGGAGTTTGCATGGCAACCAGTGGCCCCGGTGCAACGAATCTGGTGACTGCACTCGCCGATGCTAAACTCGATAGCATTCCAATGGTCGCCATTACAGGACAGGTGCCACAGGCAGTCATCGGCAGTGATGCCTTCCAGGAAACTCCAATGGTGGAAATTTCCCGCGCGATAACCAAACATCACTACATGATCACCGATGTAAATGATGTGGCGCGCATCGTAAAGGAAGCATTTTTTATCGCGAACACAGGACGCCCTGGCCCGGTTCTGATTGACTTTCCCAAAGACTGTCAATTAGCCACACTCGATGCAGAACCGGATTATGACCCCGATACCTATCTGCCCGGTTATCGTCCGGAGCTGCGAAAAGCGGCGCCCGAACAGATTCGCCAGATTCTAGCTGCCATCAAACGATCCAAAAAACCAATGCTGTATGTTGGTGGAGGCGCGATCATTTCCGATGCGTCCAAAGAACTGGTCGAGTTTGCTCATCGGACACAAATTCCAGTCACGACTACCGTAATGGGACTGGGCGTGTTTCCCGGCGATGACCCTCTGTGTCTGGATATGCTGGGCATGCATGGTACGGTTTATGCCAACTATGCTGTGAACGAAGCAGATCTCCTGCTAGCCTTTGGTGTGCGATTTGATGACCGTGTTACTGGAAAGCTGGAAGAATTCGCCAAACACGGCAAAATTGTGCATGTTGATATCGACCCTTCCGAGTTACAAAAAAATAAGGAAGCACATATCCCTATCAATGCAGACCTGAAACATGTTTTGAAAGCCTTGAATGAGGCGATCACCGACGACGATCTGCCCCAGGTTGACAACTGGTTAACACAGGTTAAAGCGTGGAAAGAAAAATATCCGCTGAAATATCCGGAACTGGGCGACGTTCTCTCTCAGCAATATGCGATTCATGAGCTCTGGAATCAAACAAAAGAGAAAGACCCTTATATCACTGTAGGGGTGGGGCAGCATCAGATGTGGGCGGCTCAATTTTACAAGTTCAACAAACCGCGCCATTGGCTCAGCAGTTCAGGTTTGGGAACAATGGGCTTTGGTCTGCCAGCCGCTATGGGCGTTCAAGCACAATTCCCGAATGATCTGGTGGTTGATATTGACGGCGATGGATCCATGCTGATGAACGTCCAGGAAATGGCAACACTCCATACAGAAAATCTGCCGGTTAAAATTTTACTGCTCAATAATCAGCATTTGGGAATGGTTGTCCAATGGGAAGATCGCTTCATGGATGGGCGACGCGCACATACTTATCTTGGCCCCGTTCATCATCCGGAAGCGGAAGGAAAAGGGGACGGCTCACACGCTCCCGAAACCTATCCGGACTTTGTTTCCATCGCCAAAGGTTTTGGTCTGCAGGCACGACAGGTTCGCTCAAAGGCAGAGTATCCCGAAGCGTTAGCTGAAATGCTTGCTTCAGACGGTCCTTATTTGCTGGATGTAATCTGTACCTATCAGGAACATGTTCTGCCTATGATTCCCAGTGGTGGAACTGTGAACGATATTATTACTGAATAAACGGCTGATTCCTCTTAACGGTATTGGCCCTGACAGGAGCTCTCTTCATGTTGTTTGCGGCCCAAATTCCTCAGGACCCCGGGTATCTTGTTGGCTGGGGTTCACTGGCTTTGATCAACGCCGGTCTGGCACAAGGCAAAAACCGAAGTGGATTGAATTGGTTTCTGGTATCGTTGCTGCTGGGACCTGTCGCTACTTTTGTATTAGTTGCATTATGTGATAAATTGCCCGGCTCGCCTTAATGTGAAAAAAACCGCCCTTCAAGGGTGGAGAATCTCGCTGCCCAAACGATAAAATAAGGGACTCTGAAATTTCATTCTGCGTCATAGCGAGGAAATCATGAGTCAGCAGCGACAGATTGGCGTTACTGTTTTACCCGAGTACCTGCAGTACGAGGGTATAGAAGCAGTTCTCGACAATCTTATGCAAAGAGCGGGAGTGACGGCAGTTTCGACATCTCCCTATGTCATGCAGCTAGCTGATGAACAGACCGGAGTTCGTGAGCCGCCTGCCGATGCCGGAGCTGGAAAAGTCCGTCTTCTGGATCGACCGCTCTGGAAAAATAAACGCGAACTCTGGGTGAAAACCTCACCCAGTTTTGTTCCCGATGAATCTCTGTATGCGGGTTTGCGTTATCAGCCAGCTAAACCCGATGCACTCACACACAGTGAAGGATCGATTGTTGCTGAGTTTATCCAGGCCGCTCAGGAACGAGGGCTTGAAGTTTACTTTCAGGTGCAGGCAGCAATCCCTCCCGGTTACCGTGTGCAATTTGGTGGTCCCGTGGAAGAAGATATTCCCCGCTTGCCCGATGGTTCATTGCCTCGAAAACGTGTTGCCAATAACGGAAGCCTGGCAAGCCCCCACATCATTGAGT
Organism: Planctomycetota bacterium; assembly: GCA_022600195.1. Lineage (GTDB taxonomy): Bacteria > Planctomycetota > Planctomycetia > Planctomycetales > Planctomycetaceae > Gimesia. Next base: position 57,790 of record JAHZKX010000077.1, on the reverse strand, counting down.
ACCAGCATGCCCTGATTCGGGATTTACTCAACCATTATCCGGAAATTGATGGCATTCGTTTTGACTGGCCGGAATATCCACCCTATTTTCTGGACTCCGCTTTCTTTGATTTCAGTGATCATGCAAAACAGGCAGCCGACCGACTGGGATACCGGTTTGATCTGATGCAGTCTGATTCTCTGGCGTTGTACCAGAAACTAAATGGAGGCTTAACCAATTTTGATCTGGAAAACTGGCTCTCTGAAAAGAATCAGGCAACGCATTTTTCCTCGTGGCTGAACGACCATTATCCCGGTGCTGCAGCCATGCTGTTGCTGAAAGCACAACTCTCTAAAGAACTTCTGGCAGGTTTTCGGCAAACAATGAATGAGGCAGGAAAAGATCGCATGGAACTGGCCCCCAGTGCGTTCCCGCCCCCCTGGTCTCTCATTTCCGGAATGAATTATTCACTCGCGGCCAAGTACTGCAATTCCGTTAGCGTGAAACTGTACGGCATGCACTGGTCCATGATCTTACGGTCTTATGGTGAACAGATTCTGTCTGCTAACCCCGGTCTTTCGGAATCTTTGTTAGTTCGCGCACTGTTTAAGTTTCTCGATGTTGCTGATTCAGAACCGCCCGCACAGTTGAGTGAAATCTATTACCCCGGCCCGGACGAAGCGCACTTAACTGGCCCGGACGCACAGAAACGAAAAATCACCGCCGCCAGAAAACTGGCCAGGCCAATGCCCATCTATGCCCTCGCACATGGATACGGTCCGACGGAAGATTTTCGAACCAGAATGCAAGTCGCAACCGATATCAGCCCCGATGGCGTATGGATGAATCGATATTGTTATTTGAATAATGACAAGCTCGACATCATCGGACAATGTACGGCAGGCTGCACGACATAATGGATTGGTAGAATCCGTCCTTTGCGCCGTCTGCTTTCAAATCTCTCCTCGATAGATTATTATGCTGCTGTAACCCTTCTTTTTTTTCTGATCATTCACCAGAAAGTCGGCCATGCTGCACGGCAAATTAAATCAAAATTCGTCCGAGTCGAATCCCATGATCACCCCCGCCTATGGTGGGCGATCAATGCGGGAACCCATTCCGAAATTCCTGATGCCCGCTCAAGGCCTGCCTCCCAAAGTCGCTTACAACATCGTACATGATGAGTTGATGCTGGATGGAAACTCGCGACTTAATCTGGCAACATTCGTCACTACATGGATGGAAGACGAAGCGCGACAACTTATGTCGGAAACATTCGACAAGAACATGATTGACAAAGATGAATATCCGCAAACTGCAGAAATTGAATTGCGTTGCACCAACATGTTGGCGGATCTCTGGAATGCCCCCAAAGGGGAATCAGCCGTTGGCTGTTCTACGATAGGGTCAAGTGAAGCAGCCATGCTGGGAGGTATGGCTTTGAAATGGAACTGGCGAAAACGCAGAGAAGCACAGGGAAAACCTGCCGATAAACCGAACATGGTCATGGGCATCAATGTGCAGGTTTGCTGGGAAAAATTCTGTCGTTACTGGGAAATTGAACCACGTTTTGTGCCGATGGAAGGCGATCGTTACTGCCTGAATGCCGAGGAAGCATTAAAGCTGGTCGACGAAAATACCATTGGAGTCGTCGTCATCATGGGTAGTACGTTTGATGGCCGCTATGAAAATGTCAAAGAAGTCAACGATGCCCTGATAAACCTTAATGACAAAACGGGCTGGGAGATACCCATTCATGTCGACGCTGCCAGCGGCGGTTTTGTCGCTCCCTTTTTACAGCCGGAACTGGAATGGGACTTCAGACTGCCTCTCGTAAAATCGATCAATACCTCCGGACATAAATTCGGGCTGGTCTACCCCGGTGTTGGCTGGATCCTCTGGCGTGATAAAGCCGAACTCCCCCAGGAACTGATCTTCCACTGTAACTATCTAGGAGGGGACCTACCCAATTTTGCTTTGAATTTTTCACGCCCTGGCAATCAGGTTGTTGCGCAATACTACAACTTTTTGAGACTTGGGCATGAAGGCTATCGCGACATTCACCAGGATTCACAGGATATCGCCATGCATCTCTCTTCGGGAATCGCAGGGCTGGGGCCGTTCCAATTGATCTCGGATGGCAGCGACATTCCCGTATTCGCTTTTACTACAAATGACAAAGCCAACTTCAGCGTATTCGATATCTCGAACAAACTGCGCGAGCGGGGCTGGCTGGTTCCCGCTTATACATTCCCGAAAAACAGAGAAGACCTGGCCGTCCTAAGGTGTGTCTGCAAAGAAGGCTTCACGCGTGATATGGCCGACATGCTGCTGCTCGACATGCAACATGCCATCGACTATTTTTCGGCGCGTCCGAACCACAGCCCGCAAACAGAAGGTTCTGGTTTCCACCATTAAGTATCTTTAGAAATCAGATCCCATGAGAGCTGGTTACTTGCGCGACTCTCAAGGTCTCACAAAATTTCTGAGAAAGTGTTTTTTCTAATATTGCAGGACTATTCATATATCATCAATTAGTCTGTAGAGTAAAAGTATCCTTTTGTAATCCGCTTTCTGCCATCATCACAACGCGAGGAACCACCATGCGTATGAACCCGCTTTTCATCAGTCTGTTTTCACTTTTGATACTTAGTTCAAGCTGGTCGATGGTACGGGGAGAAGTGGGAGTTTCTGCCAAGCCACCTACTGATGCCGAAATTCTGCTGGATGGCAGTCGAGAAAATCTCGACAAAAAATGGACCTACTGGAAAGGCCCGCGATTCAGTTCGTCGCTCCCCATCAAATGGAAAGTGGTCGAAGATCCCATCGATGCGGGCACTGTCATCATGACGGATGACCCGGCGGCAGCAGGCGGAAAATATGGAACAGCCGATATTGTCACCAAAAAGAAATATCGTGACTTTCGTCTGCATGTGGAATTTCTGGTGATGAAGCCGGGCGGCAACAGCGGCGTCTATTTACAGAATCGCTATGAAATTCAAGTTTTAGATGGCGACAAAACCAAGCATGGCATGGGCGCTGTGATCAATAAAACCGAATCCCCATATCATGCTTACAACGGCACAGGGAAGTGGAACGCCTACGATATCACATTTCGAGCAGCGCGTTTCAAAGATGGCAAACTCGTAGAAAAGCCGATGGTCTCGATGTACTTCAATGGGAAAAAAGTACATGAGAACGTAACCATCGACAAAATCTGGGGCGGTGCGAATTCTGGTCTGGACGGTGGCAACAATAACGGATTCGGCATTACCGATACTCCCGGCGGAATTAAGCTGCAATGCGAAGGACATGACGTACGCTATCGCAATGTCTGGCTCAAAGAACTTGATCTCAAAACCGCCGACACCGATTTTCGGGATTAATCACGGGGCCTGTTTGTTATTTTTTCTTTAGCATGCTTCGCTGTTTATCATGTTGATACAGGAGTTTTCCTTTTTCATCATGAAACAAAAAAGAAAGTGTCGTTGACGCCTGTTTGTCTGCCGGCGTCACTTTCACCAGCAGGAAACCACCCGAACGAGGATCTTGAGAATAAGACTGTTTAATCAGTCCTTCGGGATCTGTTGATTTCGGATCGCCGGGTTTGCGACCTAACCTGGAATTCGCATCAATCAGCGCGCCGCAGGAAAATTCCTCAAAACCACTGGGGTCGGTCGCATGATACTGCCAGTGACGATCGCCGCAGACAATAAAAAAGTTTTGCTGGTCCAAGCCATTCTCTTTGAGCCAATTGAAAAATTCATCGCGTTCATGCCGAAATCCACCAATGTCACAATGGTTGTCCGTCTTGCGTAAATCATCAGGCCCCACCATTGGCGTGGGAGAAATCAACAATTTGAAAGGAGCGTCACTCTCTTTCAACGTTTTTTTCAGCCAGGCCTTCTGTTCTTTACCCCAGATCGTTTTACCTGGACCATCTTTCATCAAGTTCGGGCTGCGATACATGCGATTTTCCGGAAACCAGACTTGTAAATCCTGACTCACGCGATGGGTACGATATGTCTTGGCGTCTTTGTCATCCATTGGCGCAACCGGTAACTGTTCCAGCATCATCTGCCGCCCCTCTTCAGGCGAGGGTTTATGATCGCCGGTATTGTCACCATCATCGATCCGATAATCGTGATCATCGATTTCCCAATAGGTGGGGACAGCGGCGAACAAATCACGATAACGAGGTTGAATGAATTGCTCGTGCCATTTCTGGCGCAGTTCGGGAATTGTTTCCGCCCGCGGTTTATCGGGCGTGTCGTAATAAACATTATCGCCTGTGCCAACCAGGAAGTCCGGCTTCAATTTTAAGATCGTCTCCAAAGCGGGATAACCCAGATGTTTATCCGGACCGGCATAAGGCTGCGGCAGCTTCGTGTTATTTTCTTCTAAATGCTGTTTCTTATCAATCCGATCATCGCCATGAAACTTCGCATAGTTCATGCCAGTTACCACCACAAACTCGACGGGTTTTGCCTGACTCGCTCCGGGTAACGTCTTGAATCGTGCAGTCGGCCCCGCGTGTAACTCATCTGCGGTCTTACCAATTTCGGTTTTGCATTCGAACTCAGAGCCCGCTGGTAAATTGGTAAAGGCAGCACGGGCGATGAAATCGTGCTCGGCAATGGCTTCCACAGTTTGTGTCATTGTTTCAAACGTTGTCTTCTCTCCCGGGATCGTTTGCAGCGTAAACTTCACAACTCCCCGCATGCCTTTCACATCGCGATCGACCAGCTTGTCTGTTTTCGTCAATCGCACCTGTACCAGCGCACTGCTGGGTGTGACTTCCCCCACCATGATCCCCATACCCGCCATGGGAAGTAGAGAATCGGTTTCGTTCGGAATTGCTGCCTCCTCACCGGTTTCAACAACAGGCGTGGGTGCTTCCGGGCTTTGTTTTTCGCAGCCCCATATCAACAGCAGACAGAACAGACAACAAACTCTCATATGAACACTCCCTCAGAAATCCTCTTTTTGATTCAGTCAGACTCACCATTCTATTGATTTACGGTGGGGGGCCCAACTGAAAACCGCTCCTATTTGCTGCATTATTCAGATGCGATGATTTTTTCATAATCCGAGTAAATCACCTTGCCGATCAGGGTCATCATACATCAGAATGGAAGTTTGCTTTGAATGCTGACACCATGTTTTTCCCACAACTCACTCCTTAATACGAAAAAGAGACGCCATGAAGTCGTTCAAATTGATTCCTTTGCTAGCAATTATCCTTTGCACTTTTACCGGCTCTGCTCTAGCCAAAGAGAAAGCCGAAGAGGCCTGGAAAAAACTGGTTCGATCGCCTCGCTCTCTTAAACGACCTGCATTTCAGTTCGTGGAAAACGATTCAAAGCTCCCCAACGTGTTGGTATATGGAGATTCCATTTCCATCGCCTACACTGGTGCGACACGTGAGGCGCTCAAAGGCAAAGCCAATGTGTACCGACTGTACTGTAACGGCGGTGACTCTTCGTCCTTTATCACAAAGATGAAGAACATGCACACCAAAATGCAAGATAAAAAAATCAAAGATCACTGGGACTTCGACTGGGACGTGATTCATTTCAATGTCGGACTACACGATCTGAAATATATGAAAAACAGAAAACTGGACCGTGTGAATGGCAAACAGGCGATTTCTCCTGAAGACTATGAAAAGAATCTGAACTCGATCATTGCTTATCTCAAAGAGCTGGCCCCCAAGGCAAAACTGATTTTCGTCACCACAACCCCCGTGCCAGAAGGTGAAGCAGGTCGCATTGCCGGTGATGCAGCCAGATACAATCAGATCGCCCTGAAAATCCTCAAAAACCACCCTGAAATCGGTGTCAATGATCTCTACGGTTTCACGAAACCGCATCATAAAGAATGGTGGACCAAACCGGGCAACGTGCACTTCAATACCAAAGGAGCGACTGCACAAGGCAAAGAATCTGCCCGCATCATTGAACAGGAACTCAAAAAACGAGATTGATTTTCGATCTCAGGTCTTTGTAAACCGAACACAGTAGATGGGCGGCAGATTCGTCGAAATCGTCTGCCACGAATCGCCGCCGTCTTCGGAAATCCAGAAATTGCCGGTTGTCGAACCAACGGCGAGACAGTTGCCTGTTCCATCAATGTCCAGCGCGTGCCGATACACGATGTCATAGCTATGCGCTCCGGGCAGCCCTTTTGTGAGAACTTCGGAAGTCTTTCCTCCATCGGTAGTGCGCGTAATTACAAATTGACCATCCACGGGCACCCGACACTCATCCTTGATTGCAGGCACAAACCAGGCAGTGTCTGGCTGTTTGGGATGGACGGCAACCGCGAAGCCGAACGGCGAAGGTTGGATTCCCGATAGTTCCTGCCACGAATGGGCGCCATCCGTCGTTCGGAACACACCATTGTGGTGTTGTGCCCAATACGTGTCAGGCTGGGATGGTGACTGCACCAGTCGATGCACATCCTGAATATTCGGATCATTGGCCTGATCTGGGGGAACATAATCAGCTCGGATGCCATCCGCTTTACAGTGCCAGCTCACTCCCTCATCTTCAGTTACCCAGACTCCACCACAGGATATCGAAACTGCCACATGTTTGCTGTTTTTCGGATGCACACAGATAGAATGGATGCCGGGATGATCTTTCCCTCCGCCAAACCATTGCAATCTTTCAGGTAAATTCCACAGTGATTCCACTAACTGCCAGGACGTACCGCCATCATCAGAACGAAACAGACCACCGGGAATCGTACCGCACCAGAGTCGTTTTGGTTGATCTGCTCCCCCAGGTTCGAGCGCCCAGATTTCACTCAAGCTCGCCGGTTTCGGTTTTCCGTCTGTGGAAAAAGGGTCTGCTCCAATCTCTGCACCTTCTGGATAAACGGGAACAGCACACTCTTCCCAGTTCTCACCACTGTCATTACTGCGATGCAGCTTGACACCAAAATGACCATGATTGAGAGCTGCGTACGTCATTCCATCACGATGATCATGCAGCATCATCGAGACATGCGCACCTTCAAAATCGTAACAACCAATGCCCCAGCCATTTGAATTTCGATCAAGGCGAAACAAACCCTTACGCGTGGCAATATGAATTTGAGAACTCATGTAGACACCATTTAATCAGTTGTCGTTGAACTAAGGAACCGTTTTCAGCTAACCGCCGGAGAGTGCCTGCATCACGTATATTTCACTCTTCTCAGTAATCACATCGCTCAAGTGAATCCGATCGACGATCATCGCGCCATCTACAAAAATCACCATGTGCTGACGCAGCCGATTCTGATCATCGAGTACATAACCCCTTAACTGTTGATGGGTTTCAAACACAGAGTCCAACGCTTCTCGTACTGAATCCCCGGAAACCGTCGTTTCAGGACAAGAGAGGTGACGTTCCAAATTGGCGGTAAATACAACACGGGCCATAATGAGAGTATGCTACACTGTACAAATTCGGGAGGCAAATGAAATTCTGACGATGTTCTTCCTTTCGAAACGATCGGTGACATTTTGAGATTTGAACTACGAATCAGCCCCCATCTATCGACATTGGGAAAGCAGCGGCGGTAAAATTGAACGCTGTGTACGTAACTTTTCCTTGATTTTTCACCCGAATCCTCTGGCTCATAAGAGTTGACTATGATGCATCACAGCCCATATTCCTCATTACGTAAAGTCAGCTACCTGACGATTTCAGCAATCGGTCTGCTGTGCCTGTCAAACTCAATCGCAATGAGCGCCGACAAAACAAAAGCAACCGATGTCAAGCAGGATACCAAAGAAGCCGACAAAGTCCTCGCCGGTCATTCCTATCATGGCGAAGTGTTTAATGAAGGACCGCGCCGTCAGGCCTACTTGATGAGTGGAACCGGCAATGTGCACTTTGATGTGACGGTTAAAAATCTCCAGGCACAGAAATTCCTCGATCAGGGTTTAGGACAACTGCATGGCTTCTGGTATCTGGAAGCCGAACGCTCGTTCCGGCACGCTGCAAATTTAGACCCGGACTGTGCGATGGCGTTCTGGGGCGCCGCGATGTGCAATTTAAGAAATAAAAAACGGGCCAAAGGCTTCATCGAAGAAGCAAAGAAACGCCTCGACAAAGCCAGCCCGCGCGAAAAGCAGTACATCAAAGCCCTCGAAGCGTACATCAACGCCGACAAGAAAAAGTCAAAAGAACGAAACGATGCCTATACCAAAGCGATGGAAGATCTGATTCTGGAATACCCGGATGACCTGGAAGCAAAAGCGTTTCTGGCCGTTCATCTTTACGGCTCCCGCTCCTCCAGCACGAGTTACATTGCCGCCGAAGCACTGTTGCAGGATATTTTTGCGAAGAACCCCATGCACCCCGCGCACCATTACCGCATTCACCTCTGGGATCACCGCAAGCCGGAAACTGCGTTAACCTCGGCTGCGAAATGCGGACAGTCTTCACCCGGAATCGCTCACATGTGGCATATGCCGGGCCATATTTATTCGCGTCTCAAACGCTATGAAGATGCGGTCTGGCAGCAGGAAGCCTCTGCCCGCGTGGATCACGCGCACATGATGCGTGACTCTGTCATGCCCGATCAGATCCATAATTATGCCCACAATAATGAGTGGTTGATTCGCAACCTGATTTTTATCGGCCGCGTTCAAGATGCCGTTGCTCTCGCGAAAAACATGATCTCACTGCCGCAGCATCCGAAATACAATACGTTCAAAAAACGGGGAAGCGCCAAATATGGTCGCATGCGTCTACTGCAGGTTCTCAGAACTTATGAACTATGGTACGAACTGATTGCCCTCAGCAAAACTCCTTACCTGGCACCCACAGCCATCGAAGAAGAACAACTCACACGCCTGCGTTATCTGGGGCTGGCCTATTATCAAATAAAAGACATCGAAGAGGGTGATGCCCAACTGGCAAACTTACAGAAACGATTCAATGTATTGCAGGCAGACAAAAAACAGGCGGAAGACAAAGCCAGAGCAACTCAAATAACAGAACCCATTATCGCTCGAAAACCAAACGATTCGAAAGTCCCGAAACCAACGAAGGCTGACAAGTCGCTTAAAGCTGCGATCGATAAAGCCGGTAGACCATTCATAGCGAAAATCAAAAAACTGGAACGCCACATCAATGCCTTAAAAGGCCATCAGGCGGTTGCAAAAGGAAACTTCAAAAGCGGTTATGAACTGTTAAAAAAAGCGGGCGGCGTGGATGAGGTATACCTCAACTCCGTGTTAGCCAAGTCTGGCGAACAGGACAAAGCAGAAAAAGCACTGCGAAAGCTAATTAGCTCTCACAAAAATGAAGTCGTACCTCAGGCATCGCTGGTCGAATTAATGTGGCATACAGATAAAAAAGAGGTGGCCAAAAAAGAATTCGAAAAGCTGAAAACAATATCAGCATCGATTGACCTCTCCTACAATGTGCCCATTTTCAAACGCTTAGCCCCCATTGCCAAAGAATTGGGATTCAAAACAGATTGGCGTAGCAAAAAAGTCGCTGCCACTGATGTGGGAGACCGGCCTGACTTGAAAACATTAGGCCCCTTTCGCTGGAAACCTTCGCCGGCGCCCTCCTGGCAACTTAAAGACGCCAAGGGCAAACTCCGCAGCTCAGAAGAATTTCGCGGCAAGCCCCATGTGCTGATTTTTTATCTCGGCTACAGTTGCCTGCATTGTGCAGAACAACTGCAGGCTTTTGCCCCGATGGTGCAGGAGTTCGAAAAAGCAGGTTTCCCACTCATGGCAATCAGCACCGACAAAATTGAGGGTTTGAAAACGTCCATCAAAAATTACGATAAAGGTGATCTCCCGATCCCTCTGTTTTCCAATGATAAACTCGATGTCTTCAAGGCGTTCCACGCCTACGACGATTTCGAAAAACAGCCTCTGCACGGTACCTTTATCATCGATGGCACCGGGAAAGTCTTGTGGCAGGATATCAGCTACGAACCCTTCATGGACCCGAAGTTTGTGTTGAAAGAAGCGCAACGCCTGTTGCCTCGAAGTGTGAATCGACCCGGGTTTATCTTAGACGTTTTTTGACATCAACAATCGGGTACTGAGTAAACGGCAAAGATGCGACACGGCCCTGGCTCGCAGTCTTTAAAAGCACATTGTGATAGTAATAATTTTGCTTCTTCAAAAGTTTCGATCAAACAATGTCGATTCACTTTGATTGTCTCTGCCATATGATTACAGGATAAATAAGAACACTCCGGTGTCTTTTCGGATGGCACAATGCCGAATGACACAATATCGAAACCTTCAAGCACTTTATTTACAGGTGTCCTCACATTGGTGACAAACGAGTCTACTGGTTCAAAGTTTTCCCATTCGGGATCATCTTCGTAGCACTGATATTCGTAGACTTCATAATAAAACATCTTCGTACCCTCTAAGTGAAGGCCATGCTCTGTTGCTAATGCCTTGATGATTTCCGGTGAATCATAGAACCAATATCCATTGTTTTTCCAGTAGTCGGGTAAATACGCAAAATCATCGGAAATACAGTTACTGACTGAGAAAATATCTTCTACCTGATTATTCTTCAGCCAGTCTGATTTGCGCTCCACTCGCTTCGCCATGTAACCCACGGGAATCATTTTGGGCATCACTCACCTTCCACAATATGCGTTGGCTTTCCATCCAGGCTGAGCTGGTTTTTTTCTTGCCAGTAATTGTGAACGCCTTCTTCTCCCTGTTTGGTGGCCCAGGTGGTGAGCTGCTCCCGTTCTTCGACGTAATCGTAAAAGGGGACTCCCATGCCACAGGAGGTCTGCACCAGATCAACACGCATATCAAACACCTGCCGGGCACCGGGAATCGAGGGAAAGTGAGCGAACAATGCTTTCCACTCGGCATCGTAGGGGTGAATTACCGTCGCTCGACCATACAGCCGTAAGATGACAGGTTTGCCTGTGAAGGCACAGAACATAATTGTCATCCTGCCATCTTCCTGAATGTGTGCGGAAGTCTCATTACCGCTGCCCGTCACATTGAGCCATATCACTTGATTCGGCCCCATTACGCGAAACGAATCCATGCCTTTGGGAGAAACGTTGATTCTGCTGTCTGCCGTCGCCGTTCCGACGAAAAACATTTTTTGTTCCGCAATGAATTCCCTTTGTTTTTCTGTTAATTCGCTCGTGCGTTGTCCCATAATTTATCTTCTCTAATACGTAGTAAGAGGTAGATCATAACTGAATCAGCAATCATAGCAGACTGACAATCCAGAGGACAAACTGGTTCGAGAAACACCGCACGTAAGCAATTAATACAACAGGCTCGCTGAGACTCAGAGTCTATACAGAGCATTGCCCTTAGAATAAGGCCAGTATGCTGAGTTTTAAGCAAAGGGAATGCGATAAATCTACGCATTTTCGCCTTGAATATCCAAGACGCGCACGATGGATAAGATTACAATAAATGAAACATTGGAAACGATGATTTCACCGCAATGATTAAAACCGTTTTTAATATAGAAACTCGATTCATTTCTGAAATGGCTAACGAGGAGAAATTGATGACGAACAAAAGTGCTCTTAATCGTCGTGACTTCATGAAAACCGCGGCTGCCGCCAGTACCGTATTCTCGGTCCCCACGATCATTCCTGGGACCGCCCTGGGGCTGAATGGAACGGTTGCTCCCAGCGAACGAATTATTCTGGGAGGCATCGGCATTCGTAGACGTGGCGGTTATGTATTAGGCCACATGCTCGAACAACCGGACGTGCAGTTCGCCGCCATCGCTGATGTTCGCGCCGATCAACGCAAAACTGTGAAAGCAATGGCCGACAAGCAAAATGGAGATTCCAAATGCGACACTTATCGCGACTTTCGCGAACTGCTGGCCCGCGACGATATCGATGCCGTCTTAATTGCCACAGGCGACCGCTGGCACGCAACTGCGTCGATGATGGCAGCCGAAGCCGGCAAAGATGTGTACTCGGAAAAACCATGTGCGATTTCGATTGAGCTCGCTCGCAGGCTGCAGCAAACGATTCAACGCACGGGCCGCGTCTTCCAGGCGGGTACCCAGCGCCGCAACGTCTCGAACTTCGCGCATGCTTCCAAACTGGCTCAATCAGGACAGCTCGGAAAGATTCATACCGTGCACGCCTCGATCTATCAATTGATTGATCGCCACGACTGGCTGCCTGCCGAACCAGAGCCCGATCCGGAAGTGGTCGACTGGAATATGTGGCTCGGCCCTGCACCGTGGCGACCCTACAATCACGCTTATGTCGATGGCGCCTGGCGCGGGCATTACGATTTTGATTCGGGAGCGAAGCTGCTCGACTGGGGCGCTCATACATTGGATATCTGCCAATGGGCACTCGATGCAGACCATACCATGCCCGTCACTTATGAACCCAAGGATGTACCCGATGACAATGTGATTGAATGCGTCTACGAAAACGGGATTAAACTCGTCATGCGTCGTAATGGCTGGATGGGTCTGGGAACCTGCCCCGTCCGCTTTGAAGGCGAAGCAGGCTGGGTCGAAACAGGTGACTCCGGGCAGACGGCTGTTTCCTCGGATCAACTGAGAGCATCTCTTCCTTCACCCAGTTCGATTCCCGGCACGTCGCCTAAATTCCATGTGCGTGATTTCTTTAACTGTGTGAAAACGCGTTCCAAGCCAGCAGCCAACGAAGATGTGATGGCCCGCTCGCACATCGCCTGTCATGCAGCGGCGATTGCCTGGAAGCTGGGACGCAAAGTGAAATTCGATCCCGTTACGGAAGAGTTCGTGAACGATGACGAAGCCAACCGCATGCGGAGCCGCGCCATGCGGGAGCCGTGGACCGTTTGATCTGTCTCGACCATTTGCAAATCATTTTTTAAATACCCTTACTACAACTTCTTTCCCTTGAGGGATTTGTGCTCATGTCTGCTATTAAGTTCCATTTTGCTCTCCTGTTTTCAGCCTGCCTGTGGATGAACACGGCATCTGTGAATGCAGATGATAAAATCGACACCACCAAAGAAACCTCACGGCTGGTGAAAGTGCTCAATTCGAATAAAGACACTTACGCCAAAGCGATGGCGTGCCGTCGATTGGCTGCCATTGGTGATCAGTCGGCAGTAGAATCCATTGCAAAATATCTGGGTGATGAAAAACTGGCCACGTATGCCCGCTCGGCTCTGGAAAACATTCCCGGCAAAGCATCCAGCGCTGCCCTGCGAGGGGCTTTAAAAAACGTCCAGGGTAATCAGCTGGTGGGCGTGATCAATTCGATCAGTAAGCGCAAAGACAGTCAGGCAACCTCTGACCTCATTCCATTACTCTCCGATAAAAATACGAAAGTTGCCTTCGCAGCCGCACATGCTTTGGGCTCTATCGGGACAAAACCCGCAGCGAACGCGTTGCTGGCAGCCATCGGTAAAGGGGACAAGAAGCTACAAGGTGAAGTCGGTTTCGGATGTCTGATGTGCGCCCGCTCGCTGGCTAAACAGGGAGATAAAAAAACGGCCCTCGCTCTGACAGAAGCAGTCAATCAGGCAAACCTCCCAAAAAATATCAAACTGGCAGCGACTCAACTGACAATTGTACTCAAAGGCGAAGCGGGGCTCGGCCTCTTAGCCGCAGAACTCAAAACAAAAGACCTGCAACGTTTTCGTTCTGCATTGCAGGCAGCCCGCGATCTGGGCAAAGTTTCGACTCCCACATTGATCGACGTTTATAAAAATCTTTCAGACGAACGCAAAACACTGGTCATCGCCGTTTTGAGTCTCTCACACGATTCTGCAGCGCTACCACTAATTCGCGAAGCAGCAACGAAAGGTGCAGCGCCACTCAAACTACAGGCAATTTATGCACTGGGAGAACTTGCTCCGAGTTTAGATGAAAAAGCTCAATTTCCGGTTGCTACAGACCTGTTTGATTTGGTGAAACAGAACGATTCAGAAATCGTAACAGCCGCCCAGGCCGTGCTTGCTAAACTGAGCTCCAACCAACCTTCCTCAAAAATCAAACCATTCATTGCAATGCACACCAGAGAACTGGTGGAAAGCGAAGGGCTGAACCAGCAACTGACGGGCATTCAACTGGCGGGTGCCTGTCGCATCAGTTCTGCCACTCCCGCCATGCTGAAATTAGCTCAACATTCTAACGCTGACGTCAAACAGGCTGCCATCAAAGCTCTCGGCGGCACGACTTCTTCAGCTGACCTTCCGCAATTAATCGCACTTGCGTTGAAATCCGTCAATGATCCTACCGCCAGCGATGCACTCAAAGCCGCCGGTTCCCGCTTGCCTTTGGAAAAAACGGCGAAAATGCTGGCAGATGCCATGCAAGATGCTTCCACAGAGCAAAAACAACTCCTGCTGAATCAACTGGCGGCTCTGGGCGGTGAAACCGCGCTGAAAACTGTCGTCGAGGCAGCCCACTCAAATCAGGATGCCTTGCAGAATACCGCTACCGACTTATTGGGGAAGTGGGTTACCATTGATGTTGCACCACCATTATTAGAGCTTGCGAAGAATCTGGATAACCGCAAGTACAAGATCCGCTCACTCCGCGGTTATATTCGTGTCGCGCGACAGCTTAACATGACGCCTGCACAACGCCTGGAAGTCTGCCGTAACACACTGGCAATGGCGGAACGAAACGACGAAAAGAAACTGGTCTTTGAAGTGTTGCGACGCTATCCAAACCCGAAAGCTGTGAACTATACAACTTCCCTGCTCAAAGACAAACAATTGAATGTACCCGCTTCTGCCATCATTGTTTCCTGGGCAGAACGAGGAACACCCATTGATGCCGATTTACTGCAAAACGCCTTACAACAGGTTGTTGCCACCACTTCAAATGACAATCTCAAACAACGGGCTGCTCAACAACAGGCACGAATCAAAGGGCAAGCAAAACAGGACGAACGGGGCCTCGGGTTTCAATCTCTGTTTGATGGCAAGTCATTTACGGGCTGGCATGGCAATGAAAAGATCTTCAGAATCGAAAATGGAGAAATTGTCGCCGGTAGCTTAGATAAAAAAGTCGAACGCAACGAATTTCTACGCTCGAACAAAGAGTACGACGATTTTGAACTTAAGCTGGAATTCAAATTACTCGGCGAGAAAACCAACGCTGGTGTGCAAATCCGGACGGCTGAAATTCCCGACCATCATGAAGTCATCGGTTATCAGGCCGACCTGGGCAATGGTTACTGGGGCTGCCTGTATGATGAATCTCGTCGTAAAAAGATTCTGGCAGGTCCGCCGAAAGACCAGCGCGATTTACCCGTTCGCATGAATGACTGGAACAGCTATCGTATCCGCTGTTCGGGTCCTCGAATTCAAATCTGGATAAACGGCGTGCAAACAGTCGACTTCACCGAAGAGGATACTCAGATTCCACTCAAGGGGATCATTGCCTTACAGATTCACGGTAACCTCGTCAATCAGGTGCATTATCGCAATGTTCGCCTGCGAGAACTGTGAACAGCGCACTGAAACCGAGGAAAAGCTATCGTTCAGCAACATTTTTGATATCGGCCCCTTGCGATAATGGTCTGCGCCGCGAAAATAGAGAATAGGCAAATCAGCAATCCTCTCAGGACCTCGGCGAGGCACGGATGTCAGAAATCCCAGAAGAACTTGAAGACCTTTTTAAACAGCTTAATCCGGAACAGCAGTCGGCTGCCTGTCATGATTCCGGTCCCCTGCTGATTATTGCTGGCGCCGGTACGGGAAAAACGACCACACTTTCACACCGAGTCGCTTATCTGATTTCTCAAGGCATTGATCCGGGCCGAATTTTATTACTCACATTCTCCCGACGCGCCGCTAACGAAATGCTGCGTCGCGTTGATGCATTGCTGCGCGCGTTGGGTGACGGTCGCGAGCGATCATCGGCGGCACGATCCCGCAGTATCTGGGGCGGCACCTTCCATTCCACGGCGGCCAGGCTTCTCAGACGTTATGGTCAGGCGATCAATTTGCCCGACGACTTTACCATTATCGATCGCAGCGACGCGGAAGACCTGATGAGTGCGATTCGCAGTGAACTGGAATTGGGCAATAACGGAAAGAAGTTTCCCCGCAAAGGGACGCTACTGGAAATTTACAGTCGCTGTATGAATACCTGCTCGAAGCTCGAACCCATTCTGGAACGTCATTATCCCTGGTGCCTGGAACATGTGGACGAGTTGAAAAAACTATTCCAGACGTTTGTCGATCGCAAAGAAAAACAGAACATCCTCGACTACGATGACCTGCTGTTGTTCTGGCATGCTCTGGTCGCTGATCCCGCTGGTGGCAAACTGATACGCGGGCAGTTCGAAGCGGTTCTGGTTGACGAGTATCAGGACACGAACATACTACAATCAGGTATTCTCAAAAATCTATGTCCGGATGGAAACGGTCTGACAGTGGTCGGCGATGATGCCCAGTCCATCTATTCCTTTCGGGCAGCGACCGTGCGAAACATTCTGGATTTTCCCCAGGAATACCCGGAGACCACTGTCGTTACGCTGGAAGAGAACTACCGCAGTACTCAGCCAATATTGCAGGCAACGAATCAGATCATTGATGAAGCCCATGAACGCCACGAAAAAAATCTATGGTCTTCTAAAATCAGCGGTGAAGCACCCTATATCGTCGACTGCAGTGATAATAATGAGCAGGCCGATTTTGTGGTCCAGCAAGTCCTCGAACACCGGGAAGCCGGGATTCCCCTGCAGAAGCAGGCCGTTTTATTCCGGGCTTCTAATCATAGCCTGGCTCTCGAAGTCGAACTGGCACGGCGCAATATCGCATATCATAAATATGGTGGTTTAAAGTTTATCGAAACCGCACATGTCAAAGACTTGATGGCGTATTTACGATTAGCAGAAAACCCCCGTGATGCGGTCTCCGGTTTGCGCGTGCTGACACTTTTGCCTGGCATCGGTCAAAAGAAAGCACAGCAACTCATCAATCTACTGGCGGAATCCCAGTTTCGGTTTGATGTCTGGTCTGAATTCAAACCACCCGCAGCAACGGCTGAACATTGGCCTTTATTTATACGGTTAATGAAAAATCTCACGTCGCCTCAGTCCGAAAAACGGGGTATCTCTGCAGAAGTGCATCAGGTGCGCACGTTTTATGCGCCCTTGCTGGACCAGCAATATGATAATGCGACGACCCGCCAACGTGATCTGGAACAACTGGAACAAGTCGCCAGCCGTTTCAGCAGTCGCATGAGCTTTCTGGAAGAGATCACCCTGGATCCGCCCAGTTCCACACAGGATGTCTCTGCTTCTGACAGCCAGGACGATGATGATTTCCTGGTCTTAAGCACCATTCATTCATCGAAAGGTCTGGAATGGGATGCCGTCTATGTACTGCAGGCGGCTGACGGCAGTATTCCCTCTGATATGTCTTTAGAGAATAACGATGAAATTGATGAGGAACGTCGCCTGTTTTATGTCGCTTTGACTCGAGCAAAGAACTGGCTCTATGTCTGTTTTCCGCATCGTCAATATTTTCAGAATCGGCGCTGGAACCAGGCACACAGTTATGCCCAACTGACGCGGTTTGTTTCTTCGAAAACGATTCCCCTGTTCCAGAGACGGCCTGCCTTCACTGCCGACAATCTGGATACACCACAAGATGCAGAAATCGAAACGACGGCGGAAGACATCCGCAAGAATATCCGCGATATGTGGACCGCCTGATTTAGCACGCCTTGCCGTTCACTCTTCTTCGTCGGCAATCGGTTCGTCGGAAGACACTTCGTCGGAAGACACTTCGTCGGTAGGTTTTTCGTCGGTAGGTTTTTCGCCAGTCAAGCTTTCGCCAGCCGGTTCTTTGCTTGAATTTGCTGCTTCCTGCCAGGGTGTTTTTTTGCGTGGAGGCGGAGGCCCTGGAAACTGATAATAGACGCATTCAATACCGCCGTTATACAATTTTCGACGGCGGGCTTTTTTTCCGATAATCCGTTCAAATCGGGGATGAGAGGTCAGCACATAAATTGACCAATACTCCAGCGGCTCGAACACACGTTTCATTTCGCGATAAATTTCTTCGGCGTCTGATATTTCTCCCAGGCGTTCACCGTAGGGTGGATTTGTAATCAGACAGCCATACTTGCGGGGTGTACTCAAATCAGAAAGCGGCTGTTCCTGAAAATGAATGAAATCTTCCATGCCGGACTCCTGTGCGTGATAGCGGGCCATCCGAATCATGGCAGGATCAATGTCGTATGCCTGTAACCGATAATCGATGTCATTGCGCATCAGATCGCGGGCTTCCTCGCGTGCATCGTCCCATAGCTCAGCGGGTAGTTGCTGCCAGCCTTCCGAGGCGAATTCCCGATTGATACCGGGCGCCGTGTTCGTACCGATCAAAGCCGCCTCGATGGGAATGGTTCCCGAACCACAACAGGGATCAATAAAAGGCCGTTCCCGATTCCAATAGCTCAACTGAATCAGTCCTGCCGCCAATGTCTCTTTTAGTTGCGCGCCGGCGGTCAACTTGCGATAGCCGCGTTTATGCAAGCTGGGGCCTGTTGTATCGACACAAATCGAAACACGATCTTTCAATATTGAAGCGTTGACCGAATAAAGAGGACCGTCTTCCGGAAACCAGTCTTTGATGTAATGGTCCTTTAATCGCTCAGCGATGGCTTTCTTCACCATCTTCTGCGAGTTTTTCGGACTGTTTATTTTTGAACGAACGGCGGACGCTCTGACCGGAAACTTCGCCGAGGGAGGGAGCCAGCGTTCCCATTCGAGGTCGCGCGTTTCATCAAACAGATCATCGAAATCCAGTGCCGTAAATTCGCCCAGACTAAGCAACACTCGATCCGCACTGCGGAGCCAGAGATTACAACGGCAGATCGCGTTCAAATCACCTTGAAATGTCACGCGCCCATTTTCGATCGACTGATCTTCATATCCCAACTGTTTTAATTCGCGCGAAACCACAGCTTCCAGACCAAAGGCAGAGGTCGCAACAAGTGTAAGTGGCTCGGACATGGTAGACGGGTATCTCTTAAGATTTCAGTAAAACAAAAAAATCCGGTAGAAAAAGGGGTGATGAAAGATCATACTACTATATAGACACTCAACGCGAATTCTACCAAACAACTGATCATAGAGAAGGTTTTCACCATGCGGAATGAACTTCCCCCTCATAATCGGCTCCCTCGTCGCGATTTTCTCAAACAGGCCTCTCTGAATCTAATAGCAGGCACGGCAGTCGCGGGCAGTTTACACTCACAAAACACCCTACAGGCAGGTGTGGGAAAAGAAGCGAAACCGACCAGCGGTTACCAGTTGGGTGCCTTCACCAAAAGCTTTCAAGACATGCCGATTCCCGAAGTTTGCCGGGCGTTCAAATCGATCGGCCTGGATGGTCTCGATTTAACCGTCCGCCCGAAAGGCCATATCCTGCCCGAAAACGTGGAAAAAGAACTGCCGCAAGCGTGTGCAGCAGCCAAAGCAGCGGGCGTGAAAATTCTCTTCCTGACAACGATGATCGACGAGCCCGATAAAAATGCAGAACGCATTCTAGCGACCGCACAAGAACAAGGCATCGACCGCGTCAAAATCGGCTACTACCGTTACAAAAAGTTTGGCACGCTGGCGATGCAGTTGAAAGAAACGACCAGACAGATCGGTAAGGTCGCTAAGCTGGCGCAAAAATATAAAGTGCTGCCTTGCGTGCACGTGCATTCGAATAATTTTCTACCCTCGCATGGAACACAGTTGTATCAGTTGATTCAAGATTATTCGCCGCAGGAAGTGGGCGCCTATGTTGATATGTTGCATATGGTCAAAGAAGGCAGTGGCGATGGTTGGCGGCAGGGGCTTGATTTGCTGGCTCCCTGGATTGCCCTCTGTGCCGTCAAAAATTTTGCCTGGGAACGCGGCGAAGGACGCGATAAAAAAGGTCATCAAAAATGGGAAGTCAAAACCGTGCCCGTGGCGGATGGAATTTCACCGATCCCACAATACGTTGCTGCCCTGCGTGAGCTGGGATACAAAGGAACGTTTTCATTGCACAGCGAATATAAAGGGCGCCATAGCT
Source organism: Planctomycetota bacterium (assembly GCA_022600195.1). Taxonomy (GTDB): domain Bacteria; phylum Planctomycetota; class Planctomycetia; order Planctomycetales; family Planctomycetaceae; genus Gimesia. The sequence goes on along the minus strand of JAHZKX010000077.1, from coordinate 37,794 downwards.
GGAAAGAACTTTCCACTCAGGAATGTCTGGCGCAAACGGCCATCGATGCGAAATATTTTCGCTCGCTGTGGCAGTAATGTAGAACAAGTTTACAAAGCAACTGAGCGGAATGGGACGTTGTTTATGTATCAGAGATTGATTTCTGCACTGGTCTGTTTGATCTCCGGCCTGTTTTCGTTTGATGTGCAGGCGGCTGAAAAACCGAACGTGATTTTAATCATGTGCGATGATTTAGGCTGGGGAGATACCGGTTTTAATGGCAATAAAATCATCCAGACGCCACATCTGGATGAAATGGCACGCGCTGGTGTGAACCTGAAACGCTTTTATGCCGGCGCACCTGTTTGCAGTCCCACGCGGGGCAGTTGCCTGACCGGGCGTAATCCCTTTCGTTATGGTATCGTCAATGCGAATGCCGGACATATGAAAGATCGGGAACTCACACTGGCGGAAACATTAAAGAGCAGCGGCTATCGAACGGGGCATTTCGGAAAATGGCATCTGGGCACTCTTACCAAAACGGTTCGCGATTCGAATCGAGGTGGCCCTAAAAACAGTAAACACTTTTCACCACCCTGGCGGAACGGATTTGAAGTCTGTTTTTCCACCGAAGCGAAAGTCCCCACCTGGGATCCGATGCTCAAGCCGACGGGAAAAGCACCCGGCAAAGGTTGGGTTGCGATTGAGGAAGGGAACCCCACAAAACCCTATGGCACGTTTTACTGGAACGAAGCAGGTGAAATTGTCAAAGATAATTTACGAGGCGACGATTCCAAAATCATCATGGATCGTGCGCTCCCTTTCATTGAACAGTCGGTTAAACAAAAAGAACCGTTATTCTGCGTGATCTGGTTTCACACGCCTCATCTGCCTGTCGTCGCGGGACCCCGCCATCGGGAAATGTATTCACAATATGATCTTTATCACAGTAATTACTATGGCTGTATCACTGCCATGGATGAGCAGATTGGACGATTGCGGGCGCACTTGAAGCAACTCAAGGCTGCCGAGAACACGATGCTCTGGTTCTGTTCCGACAATGGCCCGGAAGGCAATGACAGTGCTCCCGGTTCAGCCGGCCCGTTTCGCGGACGAAAACGTGACTTGCTTGAGGGAGGCATTCGCGTGCCCGCGCTGCTGGAATGGCCGGCTAAAATCCGCCCCGGTACCGAAACCAGTTTTCCGATGGTGACCAGTGATTATCTTCCGACGATTTTGGCTGCCGTTGGTCTGTCCGCTCCCACTGATCGGCCCGTGGACGGAATCAATCTCTGGCCCGTTTTTGAAAACAAGCTTAAACACCGCTCACAACCGATTGGTTTTCAATACCAGAAAAATGCGGCCTGGATGACCGATCGCTATAAGCTGCTCCGTACGAAAAAGAAATCGGGGGTTCAATTATACGACCTGCTCAATGATCCGGGTGAAACGAATGACCTTTCCCAAGAGCATCCTGCAATGGTGGCACAGTTCAAAACGGAACTGGAACGCTGGATGAAATCGTGTGAGCAGAGTAACCAGGGACAAGATTATTAAAAGTAAGCACAGCCATTATTCAGAAAGCCCGGCATGCCTGTTTTGAAACCATTTTTTTGTCTGACGTTATTTCTGACTCTGCTTGTTGCGGATAGCCTAAAAGCGTTCGAAACTTCACGCCCGAATATCATACTGATTATGGTTGACGATATGGGTTTTTCCGACATCGGCTGTTATGGTGGTGAAATTGAAACGCCACATATTGATGCGCTGGCCTCGGGAGGCGTGAAATTTTCACAGTTTTATAATTCGGGTCGCTGTTGTCCTACGCGGGCCACGTTGATGACAGGCCTGCATCCTCATCAAACAGGTATCGGCTGGATGACCAACCCACCCGGCAATACCAGAGGAGACACAAAACCACCCGCCTATCAGGGTTATCTGAATCGAAAGTGTGTCACACTTGCTGAAGTCTTAAAGGAAGCCGACTACTCCACGTACATGTCGGGAAAATGGCACCTGGGTTTTAACGCGAGGGACCGCTGGCCGCTGCAACGTGGCTTTCAAAAGTACTTCGGTTCCCTCTCGGGAGCCACTCGATTCTTTTATCCCGAGCAGCCACGGGGAATGACTTTCGGTAACAAGCAAATTGAATCACCCAAAAGTACAACGGCGCGTCCCTTTTATACCACCGATGCCTTTACCGATTATGCCATTCGTTTTATGGACGAACATCAACGGGAGAAATTACAAAAGGACAAACCGTACTTCTTATACCTGGCATTCACGGCACCGCACTGGCCGCTGCAGGCGCATGAGGAAGATATCGATAAGTATCGTGGAAAGTACATGATTGGGTGGGACAAGCTACGCAAGCAGCGTTTCGCGCGACAAAAGCAAACGGGTTTAATTTCCGCAGACACCAAACTCTCTCCGCGTGACAAGTCGGTCCCCGCCTGGGATTCGCTGAATGTGGAAAAGCAAAAAGAGATGGCTCTGAAGATGGCGATTTACGCCGCGATGATAGACCGCGTTGATCAGAATATTGGCAAGCTGGTACACTGGCTTAAAGTCAATCAACAATATGAAAACACCTTGATCCTGTTTCTGTCCGATAATGGTGGATGTGCAGAGGGTGGTAAGCTGGGGCGCGGCGAGTTTTTCGACATCGAGAAACGGAACCTACAGCCAGCCAACAGCTACGGAACCGCGTGGGCCAACGCCTCGAATACTCCCTTCCGCTTGTATAAACATTATGCCCACGAAGGGGGAGCAGCAACCCCTTTTATCATGCACTGGCCAAAGCAGATCAAACCGGTTAAACACTGGTTTCGAGACCCGGCACAGCTCATCGACATTATGCCCACGATTGTCGATGTTGCCGGTGCCGCCTATCCGAAAAATTATGCTGGCAACCCGATTCCTGCCCTCGATGGCATCTCGTTACGACCCGCTATGAAAGGTAATATATTCAACCGAGCGAATCCGATTTTCATCGAACATGAAAACAACGCCTTTGTGAGAGCCGGCGACTGGAAGCTGGTCGGAAAGGGAGTCACTCCGAAAGGTGGATTGAAGCCTGAGAAATGGGAGCTGTATGATATTGAAAAAGACCGCACCGAGTTGAATGATCTCGCGGACAAACACTCTGACGTCGTGAATGATCTGTCGGCTCAGTGGCAGGCGTGGGCCAAACGAGTGAATGTGTTTCCCAAGCAAAAGAAGGCTAATAAGACTTCCAAAAAACGTAAAAATAAAGGTTCTACAAAGTAGACATTGCAATCAGGTATTAGTTATTGATTAGAATTTTAATTCTTTCGCCCCGGCATCAAGTAACAGTTGGACTATCTGTTTTCTAGGCTCATTCACATCTTCAATCGCCTTCGAATTCCTGACCCAGTGGAGTGGCGTCACTCCATTTGCATCTCTGGCATTAACATCCGCACCCGCGCCTATAAGAATTCGAACGCTTTCTACATTGTAATCGTAGGCCGCCCAATCCAAGGGGGTATGACCTGTATCATCCTTGACAGTGAGACTGGCGCCATGTTTCAGTATTACTTTGAGTACTTCAGAGTGTCTTGTGGCGAGGTGCACTGACGTTGCGAGGTGTTCGCCACTAATAGAGTGTCGCGGTTTCAAATTTGGATCGGCGCCCGATTTGATCAATAACAGCGAAAGCGGAACATCTCCATTTTCAAGAGCGACATTCAGTGGAGTTGTTCCAAAACTATCATCCAAGTCAAGTTGGGCACACCGATTAATTATTAGTTTGGCAATTGCCACACGTCGCATGTCACGGTCCTGGAGAACCTTCGGATCAACCACTTTTGTTACAATGTTCTTCGCGTTTTTTGGTGGAGGTGTGCGGCGGCTATATGCCACAGCGAGCAAGGGAGTCCACTTGTAAGACCTAGTTGACCTACTCGAAAATCTAGGATATTCAAGTGGATTAGCTCCAAAGCCAGTGTCAGGGTAAATTGCGAAGGTACTCATGCGAACCCGGACATCAGGATCTACACCTGCATTGAGAAGGGACCGGACTCGTTCCACATCAAGCTGGAACGAGGCAAGCACTAGTTGTTTATCTGGTGTATATTTCGGCTTGTATTCAGATATTTGTGCCTGTGCAGGAGAACTCACAATAAGCATCTGCAAAAAAGTAGCGAGTGTCAAACGACCAAACATGATTCACTCCGTACAAGAATCCATTATGAGATGGAATGTCTGCTTAAATCACGTAGAAGCTTGGAGAGTATATCACAATTCAGAAGATCGACTCCAAGCTAGTTTTTCAACTGTTATTGTAATTTCAATCAATCCAGTGCAGGACATCTCGGATGATAGACCAGCGTGGGGCGGCGTCTGTTTCGTCTTTGCCTAAGATCCAGTAGTTGTAGAGGGAGTCGAACACGCCTTCTTTCTTTTTGAGTTCAAGCCAGACTTCCATGAATTCTTCGAACTCAACATCGTGTGCGCCCAGGTAATACATGGGGACTCGGATATTCTTTTTGAAGGGATTGATCACAGAGAACCGGGGATACAAGAGCGTCCAGGCTGCGCCGGTTTCGGCACTCGTCACCAATTTTCTTGCATCTCCCGCTTTGTTCGTGAAAAAGTCTTCTTCCGAATCAATTTGAATAAACGTCGCATTCGGAAAATACTCATGTGCCTTTTCATCGTAAAAGCTGTCGGCAACAACGGCGATTTTCAGATCCGGTGAATGCCTCAATTTATCAAAACCTAAAAATTCGGCCTTCCGGTAATCGGGAACAACTAATGCCAGTGTGACATCCATATAGGAATCGGCAACAGGGAATGCGGTGGCCCGTTCGATGGTGCCTTCCAGGCCGGACATCGCCAGATCGAAATGATCCTCGTTCAAATGTTCGACCAGATTCTGAGGTGTAAACGGCACAAATTCGATGGTCACTCCCAGGTCCTGCGCCAGCCGATGCGCCATCTCGATATCCAGGCCGACTAACTCACCCTGATCATTATAGTAGGAAAATGGGAGGCGTTTGGCATCGAAGCCAAGGCGAATGATGCCGCGACGCCTGATGCGATCGATGCGGGTTTCATTGGGTCGAATTTTAAGAGGATTCGGCATAGATTTTTTCAGAATCGTAGCAGGCGCCGCTGGGAACAATAGTTGTCGATCCGCAATCATCGCTTTGGATTGATAGACGTCTTTAAAGGTAAAATTCAGGACCCCGTGAATACTGGCAATGACGACTCCCGTCACGCACAATGAGAGCAGAGAGTAGGAAATCAAACGCTTCCACTGAATCTTGAGTGTTCCCGATAACGAAGCCGCTGCGAGTATGGCAAAGGAAAACAGATAAACCGAACGGAGTACATCTCCCAGTCGCGTGGTGTAGACTCCGACTGCCAGATAGAGTTGAAAAATGTCATGGGGAATGTGCATCAGATCGAGCAACCAGGGAATCGAGACTGCTGGCTTGGCGAATGAACCAGTCAGTCCCAGCGCTAAGAATTCTGGATATTGTTCCGGCGTTAAACTCATGCCATAGAACCAGGCTGAGAAGGGAATAAATATCAAACCGACAATCCGCCCCAGATCGGGAAAGGGGAAGACCAGCGGAATCAGCACATCGGGCGTGCCCCCGGTGTCTTCTTCTTCCAGATGATAGCGATCCAGAATTTCCCGGGCGGCTTCCACAATGAGCGGCAATACGGCAAACGTACTGCCAAGTACAAATGAAGCAATGACGGCAGTTTGTGAGACTTTGATGGCGTCCCAATAACGGACCGGGGTGCAGACTGAAATCAGCATCGGCAAAATGCCGACTGCAAGCAGGATCGTAGCAGCCGAAAAGGTAAAGAGGTAGGCCTGCAGTAATCCGAATTTTTCAAACGGCAGTGTCCCTACCGCATGTGTCACAATCACAAAAATTCCAATAGGGGAAATTTGGACTACCATGCGATTGAGTCGCATTAATGCATTCACAGCCACGGATAGCGGTTCCAGTAATCGCTCGCGTTTGGGAATGCCGCTTAAGGCAATTCCCAGTCCAATAGAAAATAGAACCACTGCTGGGACGGCATTATTCGCCAGCGAGAAAAAAGGATTGGCGGGCACGAATAATTCATACAGGCTCTCGCCCTTCGGAACCTCGACAATACTCGTACTGAAAAATGCCCCTTTCTGCCAGAAGGGGAATGAGAGTGACATAATGCAAACAAAGAATAAGCCGATACTCCACAAAACCAGCAGCAGCATAATCACTGTCAGCGCCATGCTGCGTGTCTGCTTCAAGGAAATGCGGCCCAGGTTATATATGAGTGAAAGCGTAATATAAGGCAGCACTGTCATTTGCAGGAGACCGACAAAGACATCACCGATCGGCTTCAGGGGTGCGCACAGCTCACCAAAAAACAGCCCGCAGCCAATGCCCAGAATCAGGCTGACCAGAATCCATGTTGTTAAACCGGGTTTAAAATGTGCCCGGGTCTCTTCTGCCATTCTCGGTTCCTTAAGTCCACCTGGATCAGAGTCGATAAAATTCTCACGCATGACGGGAAAACTGATACCGGTCATGGCTAAATTGTTAGTGGAAGTGTATGTTTCCAGTAACCCTAACGATCATAACGTAACCGTCCCTGTGAATCGAGACAATCAACGCATTCCATTGATTGTTGATTCTTAACACAAAAGTTCCTCTTTCTCCAGATTTTTCAAGTTTCTATGTCTTTTTCTATTTCTTATCATAGCCACTCTTTCACTTTTGAAACTTCCCCTGAGTTATTTTCTCCTAAAAATCTTGACCGGGGTACGGAGGCAATGTTATCTACGGTTACATTCGAAGCGGGTCAGCGCGTTCTGGACCTGGGCTGCGGCTATGGTGTGGTTGGAATTCTGGCTGCAAAGACTGTCGGTCCTGAAAATGTCGTCATGACGGATATCGAACCAGCGGCGGTAAACATCACGCGGACCAATGCGGAATTGAACCAGGTGGCTCAGGTAACAATTATTCAGAGTGATGGCTTGAACGACCATCATGAAACGAACTTTGACTGGATTTTGTCTAACCCACCATATCACAAAGATTTTTCCATCGCCAAGAATTTCATCATGAAAGGCTTCAACCGATTAAAAATTGGTGGTCACATGGTAATAGTCACGCGGAGACGGTTGTGGTATCAGAAAAAACTGACCAGCATTTTCGGTGGCACCGACGTCCATGAAATCGATGGTTACTTTGTGTTCCATTCTGAAAAACGACGCGCAACCTATGCTTCACAAAGAAGGAATCGCTGAAACAGAAAACCGTCAAATCCAGTTCTATTCGCTATTTCAGGTAACCAGCGAAGATTCGCCTGGCAGGATACCCGCCAGTAAATTGCCTGCTGTCTTTCCTGATTCAAATCGCATCAGCACAATCCGAATACCGGCAGTGATCGGTACGGCGAGAATCGCTCCGATCGGTCCCCAGAGAAGTGTCCAGAACGAGAGGGCCAGCAGGACGGTGACGGGATGAAGCTGAAGACCTTCTCCCATGAGCTTGGGTTCAATGCCGTTGCCTATGACCATTTGAATGGCGCCGGGAATGAGAATCACACCGGCAATGGTCCAGGGGTTGTCAGAAAATTGAGCGAAGGCAACGGGAATGGGAAGCAGAGTGGCAATGACGGAACCGATCGACGGAATGAAGTTCAATAGAAAGGTTAAAATTGCAAAGACCAGCGCGAGTTCCAGACCAAACAGCGAAAGTGTGATACCCACCAAAGTGGCGGTGACCAGAGACAGGATGAGTTTAGTGGAAATATAACTACGAATTTTTTGTTCGATTTCCCAGTAAATCACATTTTTGACGACCGTATGCGGATCACGACCGGCCAGGAGAAAGATCACAAAGATCGCGACAAAAAAGGAAGTCGTTGTGAAGCTGAGTGCGGTCTGCATCGTGCTGACGGCAATTGATTCCACTGAACTTTTCATGAATGCAATCGTTTCTTTTTTCAGGACATTGAGATCGACGCCGATTTTCTGCAACCAGCCTGTTTGTGGTTTTTTCGCTACCGCTGGTTTGGTAGAATCGACGGTTGTTTCTTTTGGGGCAGCGGCCTCTTTTTCTACCGCTTCCTCAGTTTTTGCTGGAGTATCTTGCCGAGGATCACTTACTTCTTTGACGGTATCAAAGGTCGAACTAATAAAAATGCCGAGTTTTTCACTGTATTGCGATTCTGCCGTAGCAATCACCTGCTGAGTCGAGTAAATCAAAACCAGACTGAGTACAAATCCGGCTGAGAGTACCAGTAGCAGTGTGGCACTGATCGCAACAATCTGAGGAAATTTCATTTTCAAGACGAGCAAGTCTACTATGGGAGTGACAATTGTCACAATGAAAATCGCAATCACAAATGGAATCAGAACTGCTTTCGTAATATAAAACACACCTGTCAACGCGATGATAGCAAGTAGCATCAAACAGCCTGTGATTACCTTGGCTTGTTCGTCTGAGGGTTTCAGAGAAGTTGACATGCGGAGTGCCCTTTGCAGATGAGTGATATCTTCAGTATGAAAAGGTGAACAATCCTGGGGAAGTGTGTTCCGAAAAACACGCAATTCCATTCAGGATGCGTAAGCGCACGATACTGAGAAAAGCAAAAGATGCAAAGAGAAAAACTGTGATTAACGGCGAATTTGGCGCAGGTATTTGATAAATTGCTGGTCAAGGCGACTGAGATCATTGCCAAAAACAGACTGAAAGTCCGTGAGTCGCTCTTCAGGTGTAGACCAGATGAGAGGTTTTTTACCGGAGATGAGTTTCAGGTATTCTTTATAAAGGTTGCGTTTGGTTTTCATCAAAAAATACGAGAAGGCCCAGGCTTCGGAATAGGTATCGAGTACTTTCTCCGGATCCTGAAATCGTTGATCCGTCATGATCAGGGTCTGCAGTGAGTCGGCGGATCTGCGCGAGCTAGCGTAGTCTTGAAATTGTCTCAGTCGCCAGGGATTCGGCTTGCCAACAGTGCGCCAGCCAGTTTTACTTTTTAGATCAGGTGTTTCGAAATAGGTGGCCATCCCCTCTGTCAACCAGAGGGGGTTGTCGGCATAGCGAGTGTGCAGACCCACATTAAAGGCAATCTGATGTGTGCACTCATGAATGATGGTGGCCACATTGAAAGGAGACTTGCTTAATTTTCGCAAGATATCCGCGTTGGTGAACGCGGGTGGCTCATTCGGCGTGGCTGTCAAATCGTAGAGTACCATCCGGTTCGACTGAATGGAATAAAACCCATGAACGGCGGCATTGTCTTTCCCCAGAACCTGACTGGCATATTGTTCGAAGTTCGCACGGTTTTTGAAGATGACCGCAATCAAAGGAACTTCGGGATCATGCAGAGGGAGTTCTTTACTGTCCCATTGATTATGAAGCACGTTATACAAACGCTCGAAGAGATAGCTGCACCACTTTGAATAGCGCTTGCCAGCCTGACTGCAGATGGTGAAGTGTTTTGTTTGTGTGATACTAAAGTCGGAACCAAATTCAGAGATGAGTTGCTGTTCGAGTTCGGGAAGCTTAAGGGGAGTAAAACTTTGATCGAGTGGTCGCTTCTTTTTGAGCTGTTGTGGCGTGGCCGTCAGTAATCGCCCATCGCGCGTCAGCATCACAACGCCACCATCCTGGGCTTCGAGAATTTGTGCCGCCTGAATGGTCTGTTCCTGTTGCCGTTCATCGAGATAAATAAATTCATAGAGACGTTGCTTTGCGACGCCCCTGGAATCAGATTTGTCTGGAGTTTGTGAATAAAGCAGGTTGTTACCGGGAGTGCAGTAGACGCAGAGTAAAACGAGAGGAAGAAGCAGACCATATCTAACAATTTGCAGCCAGTGCTTCGCTTTGAAGTCTCTCCACGCCATATCAATCTTTCTGCACAAAAGGGAACGGTATCGTTCCAGAATAGGGAGCAGAGAGGCTGAAGTCGATCCCTATTTTTTGACGAGTTTGTCTTTTCCTTCAGAATCGGTAACTGTCAGATAAATCACGTTTGATGCGTAGTTGGTCGTAATGGAAAATGTAATTCCCACGCGCGCCATCGCAGCAAACGGGAAACGCTTGACGGGCGTTGCTTTTTTGGATGCCTCAATCACCAGCGTTCCTTCAAGTGTTTTTCCGGCCAGGCGTGTTTTACTTTTCTTGGAAAGTGTGACTCCCGGCGGAAGCAGTTCACCAAATTTTGAGGAAAAGTACATAAAAGATGTCGCGAGCGTGACCGGGTCTTTATAAACATCGCTGCGTTTAATTTTGACTTTGATTTCCGCCGATTCGCCAGGCTTTAACACGATTTCACTGGGGGTGGCAGTGACTTCGAGCAAATCGAGTGGTTTGGTGACTCCGACGATTGATGTTTTAATAGGCCAGCGTGCCTGTCCGCCGCCACCTGACTGAATTTCACAAGTGATGCGACCATAGCGAACGATTTCCCGTTCTTTTCCGTCTGGCCCTGGGACTTTTGCTTTGCCTGATATTTTGACAAGAGACGCATTGATGGGCGCATCCTTAGCCGCTTTCAGAATCAGGCCACAGTCATTCACTCCGGCGGGCAATGTCACAGGTTCCAAGGTGACCCCTTTGGGCAGCCCTTCGATGTTCATTTCAATCGGGCCGGTAAAACCGTTCAATCGTTTGACTTTGCCAAACCAGAGCATATTCGTTCCGGGAGCAATTTGGGCGTAATAATATTCGCCGTGCACTTCAAACTCCGGACCACTTGGTTGAGCCGACAGATGATAGGCAAATCGCTGGCCTCCTCGATCATGCAAATCGCGTACGGTAACAAAGTATTCGCCATCAGCGGGCGCCTTAAAGTAAAATTCTGAGTCCTTGGTCTGGAGACCATCATCGGCCTCTGTTGTGGCACCGCCGTTTACATAGATCCGTTGTGCTTTTCCTTTTGCATCGTGAACTTCCATAACACAGTCCAGGGGGAGATCAATGCGGTTTGACATCAATTGGAAAGAGTAATACTGATCTTTTTTCACTTTGAACGAATAGTAATGAGTCTGTTCCGCTTCAGTGAGTTGCGCACTCACTCCGACGGGAAGGCTCAAAGGAAATGCGGTTTTGGTAGAAATATTTATACCTGGTGCGGTGACCTGGGGATCATCGCTGATGAGCGTCCAGACGGCATTGGTTTGACCGTTTGGTGTTTTAAACGTGCGTTGTGCCCACCCGGTTTCTTTAGCACTGGCAGTAGAGAAGCTGACTTTCTTCTGCCCTTTCAAAGCGTGTCCCTGCAGTTTGATTTCAGCGGTTTTGCCTTTCTGAACCGCTAAGGGCATTGTGTGATAAATAAAAGGCGTATCACTGACTTCAATACAGTAAGCATATTTTCCGCTGCCGACATAACGGGCATCTCGAATTTCAAAAACGTATTCACCATCTGCAGGTAACTTATAGGTAATGAGTGAATCAGATTTCACGAAGTTATCATTCTGAGCAACAATTTGTTTCTGCGGCCCATATAAAGTCAGAATGGAATCCATGAGATAGACACCCGAAGTCTGCATGGTATGAATGGCCTCGGTCACGCGCTGTGCATAAACCTGCAAAGTGATTTCCTGCCCTTTTTTGCCAGTGAATTTATAACAGTCCAGATCTTCAGTTCTTTCACAAATTCCACATACCGTAGAAGGGATGGTAACGACTTGTGCGGTATCAAATGTGTTGTTATCTTTCTTTTCCACTTCTTCAACGACCGGGAAAGGTGTAATCAGTAAATGGGACACACTGGAGACTGCCTGATCTGTCGCCACGCGACATTCATAAATACGCGCGGGTTGATTTTTGGGAACTTCGATATCATAAGCAAAGGGAGTACCCACTGAACCACGACCTCGTCGGGGTGCCGCCTTGGGTTTAGGCTCGGCAAATTTGATTTTGATTCCTGGTTGATCAAAAAAGACGGAATGTGTGCCATCTAGGGTATAGCTGCTATGAAGTTGTACTTTTCGCTTATCACCTTGTTGAACGGCAGCTGGTTTAAACGCGACCAGTTGACGAAAACCGATTTTTGATGGTGGCGGCGTTTTCTTTTCGTCAGCAGCGTTCAACTGAATTGAAATGACGAAGAACAGGCTCAAAGTTACAAATGAAGCAGTAATGCAGCGCATCGGTTTGTCCTGAATGAGATCGAAAGTATGCCTGAAAAACAGGGACGCCCCTAGAGGACCAAGTCCAGAGGGGCCATCACCATCAAATAAATGAAGAAGCGTATTCGCGAATTAACCCATCAATTCCGGAATAGGTTGTCCTTCATTGACGACTAAAGGACGCCCATCCTCGGGAGAGACAAAGTAATGATTCAGATTCACTCCCAATTTGGTATAAATTGATGCCGCGACATCTTGAGGATAGTACTCTTTTCCGACGGGACGCGAGCCGATGTCATCGGTGGCTCCCACGATCTGGCCTGCCGGAGTGCCGGCACCGATCATCATCATCGTCGAAGCTGTTGCCCAGTGATCACGACCAGCGGCAGAGTTGATCACAGGCGTCCGCCCGAAATCGGTGAGCCAGACAACCAGCGTGTTATCTAACATGCCGCGCTGTTTCAAGTCGAGAACCAGCGACGTTAATGCCCGGTCAAATGGAGGCAAAGAACCACGCAATGATTTAAAGTTATTGGTATGTGTATCCCAGCCACCACTACTGACGGTGACAAATCGTGAACCGGATTCAATGAGTCGACGGGCCATAAGACAACTTTGACCCAGATAGTGACGTCCATAGTTATCACGGGTCTTATCCGATTCCTTACTGAGATCAAATGCCTGCTGCGTATCAGCAGAAGTAATCATGCTGAAGGCATTTTGATAGTGAGCATCAGAAGCCTCAAACGCATTTTGATTCTGATCAGCCTGACGTTGTAGAGTATCAATGGCCTGTAATGCCTGTTTGCGTCGTTTCAGGCGATCAATGGAAATGCCTTTTGGTGGAGAGATATCGCGAACGGTAAAGCTTTTGGAATTCGGATCCCCGGGAATTTCGAACGGATTGTACTGCAGGCCAAGATAGCCTCCCAGTCCGCCATTAAAGCGACGGTCCACATGATTCCCAATTTGAATATGCGGAGGAATGTTCGTTTTAAATCCTTTGGTTTTTGCAATGACGGCCCCATAGCAGGGGTAGGTCACAGACGCGTTAAATTTATGTCCCGACAGCATGAAAGCGTCGGCTGTTGAGTGTGAACCATTTCGCGGATTGAGATTCCGCATGATGGTAAATTCGTTCGCGTGTTTTGCGAACAGTGGCAATTGATCTGAAAACTGATAACCGGGCAGCGCCGTACTGATGGCTGAAAAATCGCCACGTACATCTGCGGAGGCATTCGGTTTTGGATCGAAAGTGTCATGGTGGCTCGTACCGCCGCGCGTCCAGATCAGAATGCAATTGGTATCATTTTTGGGGTCAGTCAAGGCACCAGAATCGTTCCCGTTCGAAGCATGAGCCTGACCACGCATTGCTGAATCCAGAGTGACTCCAAAAGCACTCAGCGCACCAACTTCCAATAGAAATTGACGACGGCTACCAGTTTCACAGTTGGAAACGTTTTGTGGGAATAGCTTCAGCATCAGAAACTCCTTCGGTGGCAGGGCCCTGTTCTGGCAGGAATCGATTTGGAGGGACAATGGTAGTGGTGTTATTTTTTTGGCAAGCTAACTAACATAATTGTAACCATTTATATAAGGTAGGCAAATATAAAATCGGTTTCAAGGAAGGAAAATAATCAGACTGAAATGGACCTTCCCAAAAATCAATCCTTGATCACTTTAAATTATAGCGGTAAAATAGGCTCAGCGGTTACTTTTCCAATTTCGAATAGTGCACAAACAACAACTTCACGCTACTCAAATAGAATTAAGAGATTTGCTAAAAAGCAGAGGTTTTTTTTGCTTTTGTTTTGTTTTTTAGTATATTTAAGTATCAATGGCCATTTATGTTAGGCCATCGCGTTCCCACCCGTGACCACACTCGACCTGCCACCCCTGCCTGTATAATACGCTAACCTGCGACGTCATATATTTTCTGTTGAGAACAATTTCTGTAAAGAGGGAATTGGTTCTATTGGAAAACAGCAAACATGAAGAGAGTGAATTTCATGATGGACCGTAAGACTCAATTGAAAAGAAACCTTATGTTGAACCGATTTTCGATGATTGCCTTGTTTGCGGTATGCGTTTTGATGTCGAATACAGGCCAGACTGCTGAACCACCGTTTCAGGTCTCTCCGGAGAAAACCGAGCTTTCCGGACTGCTGGATTATTTTCAGATTCAGGTTCCCGTCGTGGCAAACGGAAAACTGGTGGGAGACCTGACCCATAAGTCGAAGTATACCAGCCTGACTCCCGAGGTTCTGGAAGTAAATTCAGAAGGTCTGGTAAGTCCCCTCAAATTTGGTAAGGGGAAAATTCAGGTTGAACATGCCGGTAAGCAGCGCGAAATTTCCGTTGAAGTCAAAGCCAGACCCAGTGGCAAAAATGCCAGCTTCGTCATGGATGTTGTGCCAGTCCTGAATAAGGGGGGCTGCAGTCTGGGAGGTTGCCATGCTTCGCAGTTTGGTAAAGGTGGTTTTAAGTTGTCGTTATTCGGGTATGCTCCCGAGCAGGATTATCCTGCGATGGCCCGCGATGACCGCCAACGCCGCATTTCTATATTGCAACCCGAAAAAAGTCTGATTCTTCAGAAAGCCTCGATGGCTATGGCGCATGGCGGGGGAAGACGGTTTGCGAAAGATTCGTATGAGTACCGGATCATGCATACCTGGATTACAGAAGCGGTAACAGAAATCGATGCAAAGGAACCTAAAGTAGTCGGCATGGAACTGATTCCCATGTCGCGACGTTATAAAAAAGGGGACGTGCAGCAATTACGGATCATTGCAGAATATAGCGATGGTACCAAACAGGATGTAACAGCGCGGGCACAGTATGACAGTCTGGTCGAAAACATTGCCACAGTGACTCCCCGGGGAAAAGTCGAAATCCAGGGACCAGGCCAGACAGCCATTATGGTGCGTTATATGGGTCAGGCCAAGGTTTCGACGGTAATCTCGCCTTATAAAGAGAAAGTGAATCTGGCTGAATTCAAGCCGAATAACTTTATCGATGAACATATCAAAAAGCGGTTTGATGAACTCGGTTTGGAGCCCTCTTCTCTCTGTACTGATGAAGTCTTCATTCGCCGTGCGTTTATTGACACGATTGGTACCTTGCCTGAACCAGAAAAAGTGAAAACGTTTCTGGCCTCCAAAGCGCCCGATAAGCGCAGTCAGCTGGTTGATGAATTACTGGGATTGACCGGTGATCCGGCCCGCGATCTTTATGTCGAGGCGTGGAGTGCTTATTGGGGCATGAAGTGGGGCGACCTGCTGCGAAACAATCGGAATAAAGTGGGTGATGGTGGCATGTGGGCGTTTTCCAACTGGATTCGTCAATCATTACGCGAGAACAAACCCGTAAATGAATTCGTGAGTGAGATCATCACCGCGCAGGGATCGATCTACCAGAACGGTCCTGCCAACTATTTCAAAATTGCAACCAGACCGGAAGATCTGGCTGAAGCAACCTCGCAGATCTTTTTAGGGGTTCGCCTGCAATGTGCAAAGTGCCATCACCATCCGTTTGAAGTTTACAGCCAGAAAGATTATTACAGTTTGGCCGCCTTCTTCACGCGGGTGGGCAACAAAGGCAGTGTCGACTTCGGTGCTTTGGGAAAAGATACCATTATCAAAGTCAAAAGCAGCGGCTCGATCCGCCATCCACGCACAAGAAAAACAATGGAGCCCACTCCTTTGATGGGAGAGCCGATCGACGTTTCTTCTTATCGTGATTTTCGGCGGCCACTGGCACGCTGGCTGACTGCTCCCAATAATCGCCTGTTTTCACGAAGTATGGTGAATCGCTTCTGGTCCTATTACATGGATACCGGATTCGTTGTGCCCATTGATGATATGCGGGAAACAAACCCGGCTTCTAATCCGGAATTGCTTGACGCATTAGCAGATCACTTTGTGGATTCCGGGTATAATCTGAAAGAGTTGATGCGTGCGATTATGAATTCGCGAACCTACCAGTTGTCATCTGAGCCACGACCGGAAAACGTCTCGAACACTCGATTCTATACACAATACAACGTGAAGCGATTACCGGCAGAAGTCATGCTGGATGCTCTGGACGATTTAACGGGTGCTCAGGAACGGTTCCGTGGCGTACCTCAGGGAACGCGGGCCATTGAGCTGCCGGATCCGAATTATGCTTCCTACTTTCTGGATACACTGGGACGGCCAAAACGTGTAATTACATGCGAATGCGAACGAACCAGTCAGCCTAACCTGTCGCAGGTTTTGCAGGTTGCCAATGGGCAATTAATCAATACGAAGTTAGCCACGAAGAATGGTCGCATTGAGCAGTTGTTAAAAGCGAAAGCTGCCGACCATGATATCTTCAAAGAAATGTATCTGGCGGCCTACAGCAGATTTCCCACAAAGCAGGAACTGGCAAACTGCGACCAGATTGTGAAAAGCTCCAAGGATAAACGAGAAGGATATCAAGACGTGATGTGGGCCCTTTGCAACAGCCGGGAATTCCTGTTCAACCACTAAATCGTTGATCTCACTTTTTCGGTCAATCGTGCTCAATTAATCGCGTTGATTATTTGTCCTGCTGTTTCTTCGCTTCTGCCTGTTTCCGATAATATTCGGAAAGAATTTTACCTTCGTATCTGGCGAACTCCCAGGCGGGCCAGCGGGGCGCTTCTGCCTGGACTTCTTCGAAAATTTCCTGCATCTGTTTTTTCATTTGCTCGAAACGTTTTGGCTCACTCTCAGAGCGATCCGTAGTTTCGGCGATATCACTCTGAATGTGGTACAGTTCAAACTCGGCCAGTTTCGCCTGTTTGACATGATCAATTTCCTGTTTCGTAATTCCGCCTGAAGGTTTAAGACTCGGCACATCCAGCCGCGCCAGCAGTTTCCATTCTCCATCGCGAATCGCAACTTTGGCAGCATTGCGTGCCCGATTAAATTGCCAATACAAGGGTTTTGTGCGTTTGAGGGATTTCCCTTTGAAAACGGGTAACACATTCGTGCCATCCAGGACACGATCTGACGGCACGGGAATATCAGCAACCGCACACAAGGTGGGCAGGATATCGAGCCCGCTAACGGGAATATCACTGGTGGTTCCCGGTTTCACATGTGCGGGCCACTGGACTATGCCGGGTACCCGAATGCCGCCTTCAAAAGTGGCTCCCTTTTTATCGCGAAGCGGTCCTGAAGAACCGTGTGGATGCCGTCTTGTGATTGCCGGACCATTATCACTGGTAAAGATGACGAGTGTATTGTCGCGCAGTTTTTGATCGTCCAATGTTTTCAGAATGCGACCAAAGGCATCGTCCATCTGTGTCACATTACCGTGGTGTGCGGGTAGCGTTGAATCCTGGGGAGCGGGATAGAGTTTTCGAAATCGTTCTGCACTGGCGATAGGTTCGTGTGGTTCATGAAAACAGACAAACATGAAGAATGGCTTTTCCTTATCTCGCAAGTCTATTAACCATCGCTGTGCTTCATCTGCCACCAGCTGTGCAGCGTAGCCTTCTTGCCTGCCGACAGGCTTGCCGTTTCTCACGAAGTTAAAAGGGTTTTCATGAGTCGGCAAGGCATTATTTTGTGTGGAAAACCAGTGATCGAATCCGTGATCTGACGGTTGAGGCTGACCGACTAGATTAAACATCCCATTCAAATGCCATTTGCCAGCATGGCAGGTCGCATAACCGGCTTGCCTTAACAGTGTGGCAATTGTGATTTCCTGCTTACGCACATGCATCGGGGAATGCATGGGAATCCAGTTATAAACGCCAACACGAAAAGGAGTCCGGCCCGTCATCAACCCGGCTCGTGAAGGCGAACAATTGGGGTGTGCTGAATAGCAACTGGTCAGTTTGAGGCCCTCTTTGGCAAACCGGTCGATATGAGGGCTTTTGATGACCGGGTGGCCGTAACAGGCCAGATCGCCATATCCCAGATCATCACAGAGCACGACCATGATATTAGGACGTTTTTTTGCCTTAGTCTGTTCGACAGCCTCTGCTGCGGATAACTCTGTCGTCAAGAACAGAGTCAGAATGAATGCAAGTGCATATTGAACGAACGGCATCTCAATTTACCTTTCTGAACCAGCAGTCTGTCTCGCTTAAGATCGCGACAAATCAGGTGTAATATTTCATTCTTCTTAAATTATACTTAAAGGGAATGGAATCAGAAAAGCAACTCAAATTATGGAAATTGAAATAAAAGAAGCCCCTGACACAACAGATCGTGTCAGGGACTTCTTTAGTCCACTCTTGATTATTTAGATAACAGTTTAACTGAATCTGGAGAGGCTAAGTCTGCGCTCTATAGCGAGTCCAGTTTAGCACCATCTACTGTCGATCCTGAATTATTTCCTTTGATCTCGCCAGTGGCTGGATTATAAATCCACCCGACAACTTCGGTACCATCTTTGGCTGTTTCATCGGGAGTTGTACCTGGGACATCTGTCACAATCATAATGCCACGACCACCCGTATAAGGATTGGCTGGAATCGCTCCGATCAGGTATGGACCCAATGGTTTGGTACCTACAGCACCTGTGGTTCCATCTTTGTCACTGGAAAGCAGTAACGCATTACGGAAATCATCCGTTGCTGTAGAACCATGTGCAGGATATTTACTGTTATGTTGGAACTTGTATAACTGGAGCTGACTACGCAGGGTCTGTAAATCTTGAACAAGTACAGACTCTTTGGCGTCTTCATTAGTAGATGTAAATTGTGGTAAGACTGTTGCAGCCAGAATGCCCAAAATGACGACTACTATCAGGACTTCAACAAGAGTGAAACCCGCGCGTCTATTTTTTTTGTGTGTTGATTTATTCATTGCCTTCTCCGAGATTTACGAATGTGCCTGTCACATTTTCTTAATTTAATAGTGAATAGGGATTTTCTAGTTTCTCTTTCCTCTCAGGAAAGTATCAGGCCCCTAGATACCTTAGGATCAGATATGTTTGATGTTCGTGATGTTTTGTATCACGCATCAGATCCTGCATCACGTTGCCCCCCCTTAGAAGGGATGCCGACTAAGCGGCCATCGAAAATCTATGTTTTTTACTCGTGTAGTCAATTTAATTTTAAGAGAATTCAATGTTCGGCCATCGACTTGTAACGTATGCAGCGATTGAGCTGATTTTGAACGCTATATTTGAATAAAATATGAGAAAACGGATGCCAAATTGAATCATCTTATTAAAGAACTTGGAAAACCTGTTATGTTGATTTCTCATAAACATACTGATTGTCTGGATTATAACTTTTATGTTTTCGCTTCCGTTTTAGAACGCATCACATTCAACCGACTGAAATGTGTAATGATATTTCCATGTAGTGCTCTTTTCTTGAACTGGTTCGACGCAACCTGTTCCTCATGTACATTCTTTGGAAAAATGTAACATGCCGTTAATGACGATATTGATAAAACACGTTCTCATTCTGATGCTTTTGCAGCAATCGGTGTGGGGCGATTCATTTATACAATGTGATTTTACCAAACGGTTTCAGGTCCAACTTCCAAAAGACTCAGTGATCGGTGAATCGAGTATTCGCGAACATACCATCGTTTGGCATCCTCCAAACAAAAAATACTACCTGCTCGCAGATGTCATTCCTTTAAATAGTAAACACCATCCCAATACCTATGAATCGGAAATCCATCTTTTTTCAAGTAAAGATTTATCGGGCTGGAAGTACCATGGTATTGCCATCACCAAAGGAAAGACTGAAGGGGATTTTGATCGCCATGGTGTCGCGAGCCCTGTTAAGGCTACGTTACAGAACGGAATCATCTACTGTCCCTATAGTGCGCGGAAGACGAAAACATTTACCCAACGAGGTGTTGGTTTAGCTTATTCATTTCCCGACCCTGAAAAAATCCCCTGGAATAAAACAGCTCGGCCTATTTCAGATCTTCCGGGAGAAGATGATGACGTTGCCATTATTACAGATGAAAAAGGAGCCAAATTCCATCTCTATCATCGCAGTACAGGACCAGAGGGATATCAGATCGTGCATAGCGAATCTAGAAGACCTCTGAAAGAATCTTCCTGGACGAAAGCGGTTCCCGTTTCAGAACGACCAAAGACGGTTCGTGCACAAGAACTGACTGGTGCGATTCTGATTGACGGCCTTTATCACTTATTCGTGATCGAGCATTTATACAAAGGGGGAGTGAAAATTGCCCATCTGGCTTCACGCGATCCGGCAGGACCATTCCACTCCTTCCAGAAAAACCAGAGATACCTCAAAACGAGCGAACAACCCAAACAGGCCATTTATAGTGGCCATATCACTCCCGTCATGAAAGACGGACACATCAGTGCTTTTTTCTGGACGGCACATCAACAGGGAAAGCGGTACGGTCTAATTGGGCATCCCGTTCTCAAAAAATAAATATAAGAGTTGCCAACCATACGAGAAGCAATGATTTCAAGAATCTGATCAAATAAAACAAACCAGCAGAGAAAATTCTACTGGCTTGTTTGTGGTTTCCATGAGTGGTGCTTTACTTAATGCACGCGTTGTCCTGGCACAGCACCTTCATCTGGTGTGAGCAGAAAAACATCTTTTCCACCGGGACCGGAAGCCAGGACCATGCCTTCGCTGATGCCGAATCGCATTTTGCGAGGTTTCAGGTTGGCGCAACAGATGACCAATCGTCCGACCAGTTCTTCCGGATTATAGGCACTCTTAATTCCAGCGAACACATTACGGCGTTCGTTGCCTCCCAGACTTAAAGTGAGCTGCAGTAACTTATCTGCTTCGGGAACCGAGTTGGCTGCCACAATACGTGCCACACGCAGGTCAACTTTTACAAAGTCGTCAATCGTGCATTCTTCCGACATCGGCTCCTGTGTAAGTGCCTCTCCGCCATCGTTCCATTGTGAAGCGGCTGCTTCCGTATCGGCGGCCTCGGCTTCTTCCTTCACTTCATCAGTCATGGCTTGTACCTGTTTTTCTTCAATACGTTTAAATAGATGTTTAAATTTATTGACTGGCGTTCCTGTTAACGGCGTCGTCGCCTGATCCCAGTTTTTGATCGGATCGTTCAACAGGTCGCCCGTCTGTTCGGACAATTTGGGAAGCACGGGAGTCAGATAAACAATGATCTGACGAAACAGATTCAAGGCAATCGTACAGATTTCCTGCAATTCTGTCTGACGACTTTCGTCTTTGCGCAATTCCCACGGTTTTTGATCTTCGACATATTTATTGGCGCGGTCTGCCAGTGCGAGGATCTCTCGCATTGCACCATTATAATCGCAAGCCTCATAAGCGGCTGCGATGGTCTCGCTACGACTCGCCGCGTATTCGAACAAACCGCCATCCTCCGGATACGTTTCGGAAAGTCCGGTGTTGGCGACAAACTTCGCGGAACGACTGGCCAGATTGACCACTTTGCCGACCAGATCTGAATTCACCTTCTGAATAAATTCCTCAAGATTCAAATCAAGGTCATCCAGTCTCGGCCCCAACTTGGAAGCGTAGTAGTAACGCAGGCAGGCAGGGTCGAGGTGATTCAGATAGGTGGCCGCATTGATAAATGTGCCTTTGCTTTTGGCCATCTTTTCGCCATCCACACTCAAAAACCCATGAATGTGAACTTTTTCCGGCAAGTTATAACCGGCGGTTTTGAGCATCGCAGGCCAGAACAGAGTATGGAAGTAGGTGATATCCTTGCCAATGAAGTGATGGACTTCGGTTTCCGGATTCTTCCACCACTTATCGAAGTCTTCCCCATTTTTCTCACACCATTCGAGCGTAGACGCAATATAACCAATGGGGGCATCAAACCAGACGTACCAGAAGTTACCCGGACTGTCTGGAATTTCAAAACCAAAGTAAGGTGCGGGTCGGGAGATATCCCAGTCGCGGAGGGGGTCTCCCAGAAAATGCCCTTTGAGATAGTTGGCGACTTCAGTTTGCAGATGCTGACCGGATTGTGTCCATTCTTCCAGAAATTCGTGCAGATCTTCAATGCGCACAAACAGATGGTTGGCAGTGCGGATTTCCGGTGTGGTATTGGAGAGCGTACTCACTGGATCAGTCAGGTCGGCGGGTGTGTAAGTGCTTCCACATTTATCGCAGTTATCACCGTATTGATCTGCGCAACCACATTTGGGACAAGTCCCTTTCACAAAGCGATCTGCCAGAAACGTGTTTTCCTGAACGTCGAATAATTGTGTGACTTCCTTTTCATGAACCAGACCGGCGTCACGTAAGGCCGACCAGAACTCGTGACATAGCTTGCGATTTTGTTCGCTATTGGTACTGCCAAAATTATCAAATTCGATATTGAAACCGCTAAAGTCGGCGATATGTTTTTCACGCACATCGGCGATCAGCGCTTCTTCGGAGCGACCTTCCTGGCGGGCACGAATCATAATTGCCGTTCCATGCGTATCATCGGCACAGAAGAAGCGACACTCATTGCCGCGCAGTCTCTGGAAACGGACCCAGATATCGGTCTGGATATATTCCACAAGATGACCCAGATGAATATCGCCGTTGGCATAAGGCAGAGCGGCGGTGACTAAAATGCGACGTGAGGTCATGATGATTCCGGTTAACTTGACTCAAAAATTGATACGAATGCTATATGAACAGACACTTGAAACAGGGGCGGGTTCAGAAGAAACGCCTTCATAAAACCCCAAAACATTACATTTCCGTTTCCTCAAGTCTGTCTGTATTTCAGAGGGCGTTGATTGTACGCGGGTGGGCAAGATCCCGCAATCCAGCCCAAAAGTCCGCCCAAAATTGCAGTCTTTACACGACAGGCCCTTTAATCATTAAAGGGTCATTCGATGCACAAAGTGCATTCACAAGATCCAGCTGGCTTACAATGCCAAGCTGTTGATCATTTTCGTAAATGGCACCATAAGCGGAAGAGGAATTTCTCAATAGATAGAGCGATTCCAGCATACTGAAGTCCGATTGTATCTGAGGCATGTCATAGACAGCCGGGATAATCGGTGCAGGAGTTGTGATCAAATCAACTAATTTGATATATGCGTTCCATTCACTCGCGTTTTCCCGCGAGCAAACCGGAATAAACGAAAACTGATTCTGTTCCGCAATTTTAATAATTTCTACAGCGTCTGTTGTGCGTCTGACCCCTGTGATTTCGCTTTGTGGAATCATCATTTTCTTGACAGATTGTGATGCCGAGTTAAACATGCCCCGCACGAGTTGCTTTTGTGAGTTGCTGAGCAGGCCTTCCAGATGACCTTCTTCGAGGACTCTCACCAGTCGCTGACGTCCCAGGACAAGTTGTGCGGGTTTGTTACGATCAGGAGAGTAGCTTTCCAACCAGCGTGTGATCGAAACCAGAGGAGCGCTCAAAATCCAGAATATCCGATAGAAGAAATCAAACCAGCGACAATAACGTTTCAGTAACAGGGAGGGCGCCCGATAATATAAATTTTTGGGAACGAGTTCTCCAAATATAAAAATCACTGGAGTAAATAAGATTGTTGTAATGATCTCGACTGAGCCACCCGACTGATGAAAGACTGCGGCAACACCGATCGAAATGGCGATGGTCACCAGATCGTTGGCCAGATTATTTCCAATCAAAGTGGTAGCAACAAAGTAGCTGGGGTTTTGCGCAAACCAGCATAGCCGCTTCGCAATCGGGTCTCCCTCGTTAGCGTCAATGTTCAGTCGTAAAAAACTGACACGATAAAAGCCTGTTTCTGAACCACTGAAAAGGGCCGACAGGCGTAACCCAACGAAAAACAATGCCAATGCACCAAGTAGCGGAAACCAGCTCAACTTTAATTTTAACCTTCAACACAAAAACAGTCAGGACGCTGTCCCAGCGGATACGTCATTAATCGTCGATGGATTTTCGTGAAAGACCACAGATCTTGCAAGAGCCTCTTGATTTTCAAACATGAAAAACGGCTGATAATTCAGGCACTCTTCAGCGAATGACTTACATTTTCCTGATCTATGACCTATGTTTTGTTTACGGTTCAGTCACCCATTTTCTCATTTTCGCAAGGTCTCAACCCGTCGATGGATTCTGATCGAGAAGCATCGTGACAATTGAACCTAACTCGCTTTAAAACAAGAGTTTAAACTAATTCATTTGCAGAAGTAAGACATCTATGAAAGTTCAACAGTTTTTAGATCATCACGGAATTAAAGAAAATCCGTTCGGGCAGGAAGATGCACAAAGCGATCATGTGTTCAAAGAGTTCTGCCTGAATGGGACACACCATCCGGTCTGGGACAAAATTTTTTCCAATCCGGCGAATCCTTCCACTTCTGTCGTATTTGGTGAGAAGGGTGCAGGGAAAACTGCCATTCGGATGCAAATGATCGAACAGTTGCAAAAATTTAATGAGGACCATCCCGATAAACGTGTATTCGTGATTGAGTACGATAATTTTAATCCCTTTCTGGATTGTTTCCGGGAACGGTATTCGGGGCGTAAGCGGCGTCCTGAGCGATTGCTTTCTTATTGGCGCTTGTGGGATCACATGGACGCCATCCTTTCTCTGGGAGCGACACAGCTCATTGGGCAAATCATCGAACGGAATGAGTCGGCAAAAAACAATGCCCAAACGGTTTCGAAATCACAGATTGCGCAGTTGTCTCATCTGGAAAAACGAGATTTGTTGTTGCTGGCAGCCTTTTATGACAACAGTCTGGATATGCCCGCGGTACAACGCTGGAACCGTTTGAGACGGAAGCTAAAATTCGGTTATTGGAAAACCAAATGGGAACAGGGACTGGGAGCTCTGGTAACGCTGGTCACAGTCGGTCTTGTGTTTTATCTGGGGAACTGGAAAGATTTCGGCCAGTGGTGGATCTGGCTGATCATGTTTGCCGGGTGGGCACCCTGGATCTGGCGACAATCCACATTACTGTGGAAAGCCTGGAGAGTCACACGGGAAGTGCGCGTGTTTGATCATCTACCGAATGCGTTACGAAAAATTCTTTCGCGGATTGAACGCAGAGAACTGGCCGGACAGCCGATTCCCTATCGGGATCGAAGCGATGACCGCTATGAACTGCTGAGCAAATTTCAGACAGTTCTGAACAAGCTTGGATTCGCAAACATCATCATTCTGGTGGACCGTGTGGATGAACCGCATCTGGTCAACGGTTCCGCAGAACGCATGCGGGATTTGCTCTGGCCGATGTTCGATAACAAGTTATTAAAACATCCGGGCGTTGCTTTCAAACTGCTGTTACCATCTGATGTGGTCTATTACCTGCAGCGGGAAGAAAAAGAATTTTACGAACGCTCGCGGCTGGATAAGCAGAATTTGATCACATCGCTGGATTGGACGGGGGAATCTCTGTACGACGTGGCCTGTGATCGCGTGCGTGCCTGTTCGACTGACCCGAACTCGAACCAATCCATCCGGACACTGTTTGATGATTCCATATCTGAAGAGGAATTAATCTCACAATTTGCTCAGCTGCGTGTTCCGCGTCATTTGTTCAAATTTCTGTACCGTCTGATTGTCGATCACTGTAATCGCTATACCGTTGATAATCCGAGCTGGAAAATCAACCGGGAAACACTGCATACAGTGCTCAGCCTGTTCCAGCGTGATCTGGAAGCCTTCGATCGTGGCATGGGAACAGGTTGAAAATGGTCCCTGGTTCCGGTAGTTTAGATGGAGTATCAATCCTTACCTCATCCCACCGGAATCATCTTCATGCAATCAAACCTCAATCGACGTGAAATGCTGGCAGCCACGGGTAGCGTGCTTGCTGCTGGATTTTCCGCCACCACTTATGCGGCCTCCCATTCTGCCCGGCAAAGAAGTGCATCAGAACCCTTTGGCTATTGTTTCAACACCAGTACGATTCGCGGACAGAAACTGGGGATCGTGGAACAGGTCGATCTGACGACGAAAGCCGGCTACGATGCGATTGAACCCTGGATGCGTGATATCGACACGTATGTCAAGGAAGGTGGTTCCTTAGCAGATTTGAGAAAACGGATCGAGGATTCCGGCTTGACTGTCGAAAGTGCCATCGGCTTTGCGCAGTGGATCGTTGATGATGACGAGAAACGCAAGCAGGGACTGGAACAGGCGAAGCGGGATATGGACACGTTGCGCCAGATCGGGGGGATTCGTCTGGCAGCTCCTCCTACCGGTGCGACGAAGCAGACCGATCTCAATTTATTTTCCGCGGCCAAACGTTATCGCGATTTGCTGGAACTTGGCGATGAGATGGGCGTGGTGCCACAAGTAGAAGTCTGGGGCTTTTCCAGTTCACTCTCACGCTTGGGAGAATCGATGTTCGTGGCCATCGAAAGCGGCCACCCCAAAGCGTGCCTGCTGCCTGATGTGTACCATATTTTCAAAGGGGGCTCCGATTTTGCCGGTCTGGGTTTATTAAGCAGTTCTGCAATTCAGGTCTTTCATGTCAATGATTATCCCGCTGAACCTGCTCGCGAATCAATGACGGATGCACATCGCGTCTATCCCGGCGATGGAGTGGCTCCGTTGACAGATATATTCCGTATGATTTATCAATCCGGGTTTCGGGGAATGTTGTCACTGGAATTATTCAACAGGGATTACTGGAAGCAGGATGCTCTGAAAGTGGCTCAAACTGGTTTAAGGAAAACCAAAGCAGCCGTCCTGCGAGCAAAACTCGATCAACTGACAAAAGCTGATTGATCGTGAAACGTATTGCCCTCTTATTCGAGTTTGGTTCATTGAACGGGGGCGAACATTCCATGCTCACGATGCTGGATCGACTGCATGGGGAATCGTTTGACTTCACAGCGTTTTGTCCAGATGAAAGCCCGTTGCAGGCACAGCTTGAGAAACGGGGTGTGGAATGTCACCCAGTCTCCTTTCACAATACACAAGGCCAGCGATTGTCACGTGAAGAAGTAGCAATGCAGCTCTTGCCAACATTGCAGGCAAGCCACTTTGATTTACTGCATGCCAACAGCCTCTCCATGTCACGCATGACCGGTGCATTGTCTGAGCAGTTTCCCCTCCCCTGCTCCGGTCACTTGCGGGATATCATCAAACTCAGTCAGGCGTCGATTCGAGATTTAAATCGAAATCAGCGATTGATCGCGGTCTCTAAAGCAACCAGGGCATTTCACATCTCACAGGGACTTCAACCGGAGCGTGTAACGGTCTGCTATAACGGCGTTGACACTGATCGATTTCTTCCGCGGCCGGCAACGGGATTCCTCAAACAGGAACTAGGGCTGGATCACGATACGAAATTGTGTTTAACCATCGGTCAGATCGGCCTGCGAAAAGGTCAGGATATTCTGGCGCGGGCGGCGACAATTCTTGCAGAACAGGGCGACCAGCAGACGCATTTTCTGCTTGTCGGAGAAAGGTACTCACAGAAACAGGAGAGCATCGACTTTGATCGCGCGCTGACTGTCGCCTTTGAGAAACCAGCCTTGCAAGGACGCCTGCATCGTCTGGGTTACCGTGAAGACATTGATCGACTGATGAACGAAGCCGACTTGTTGGTGCACCCGGCCAAGCAGGAACCTTTGGGCCGCGTCTTATTGGAAGCGATTGCCAGCGGCCTGCCGATTGTGACGACGGATGTGGGAGGCACCAGTGAGATCGTGCAGCACGAAGTCTCAGCATTGCTGGTGCCTGCGAATGATTCGATGGCACTTGCGACTGCGATCAAACGGGCCTTGAGCGACCAGAATTTCACCCAGACCATAGGACGCGTTTCGCGGCAACGGGCTTTGGAATCATTTACGAGTCATCAGGCCAGCCAGCGCATCGAAACGATCTGGCGTGAATTATGTCAGTAATGCAAGTCTGATGTGCAATGGTCAGCACGCGCGATGTGTTTGACAGGCTCTCTACACTGAGACTTCAGTCGATCAGAGTTTATTCGTTTTCATGGGGATGAAACTCGTCCCAACGTTTCCAGGCATAATCCCATTCCATCCAGAGTCTCAATACAGACCAAAGGATCCGCATCTTGCTAACCTGTTCCTGAGGAAGTTTCGCCTGCTCTTCCATTGCCTGCTGGGTGGCAGCCGTCAATCCCCAGCCTTTTGCCAGTTCCCGACAGAGATTGTCAGCGGTGAGATCGATTTCTGCTTCTTCTGAAACAAAGCCAGCCGCATTCGCCATAACAAATAACTCAAATAACTGACTCCGATAAGGATCCAGTTCCAGAGGCTTCGTTTCTGCTTCTGCTTCGTTGACTAAATTGGCAACACGCTGGATGATATCATTGGCTAAAGCCTGTGAGGCACTCGAAACACTATTGTCTGAATCAAACGACATGGCTGGATAATTCACTCTCTTGTAAGCTCAAAAACAACTCGAATTCAAAACAAAAACACACCCTGAACCAGTGCGTCAAGGTGTGTCTTTAGAATATCGAACTTGGTAAGCTTCAGCAACCACGGTTGATTGAATCGTAGTTTTCACTATGAATCAGCGTACAGAAGTCTGCTTGATCAGGGTAGCAAGAATACCAGACCAGTCACTGCAAGTCCTTGAGTAACGGCCGCTTTTGTATTCCAGGGGATCCCACTGGTACGTTTTGGCGTGTATTCACCCGGTCGATAATATCCCAGTGGATAAATTCGCTTCCGCAGGGGATCGATGCTCATCTGGTAGGGTAATGCCAGCAGTTGACCCGTGAAACGTCCCATAGAAACGAAAGGCTGCACCAAATCTTTGCGAGAATTTCCGTACCGTTCCAGATTGGGATCTTCAAAGTAGAGCGGGTTGTAATTCAGATTAGAGGCTTCCCAGGTATAAATGCTTTCCGAGAAATTTCGTCCTGCATATGGTTCGTGGCTAAGTTGAAATTCTCTGGGGCATTGCAAAATCGTCTCGCCGTTTTTTTCTACGATTTTACAAGGTTTGCCATCCGGACGAGGACAGAGATTTCTACACGGTTCATTTTTGGCAATTTCAGGATCTGGCTCATAATTAAAGAATGGATTAATACCGGCAATTTTTTTCAAGAGGTGCGGTACTTCATCTTCGAGATCTTCCTCTGAAAGGATACCATCACCAGATGCGGGAGAGGCAGCCGGATCTTCATAGCTCTTTTGTGTCGTGACAAATTTTGATCCACCCTCATTTATGCTGGGAAAAATGGGCACGATCTGTTCTGGCTGGCTGACAGAATCCACGGGTTCCTGCGAGTTGAATTTGAGATCGCTTGTGGAAGCGTTAGTGGCCGGCTGTTTTTCTTCGAGACCGATTGTTTTGAATGGCTTGGATTCGGGGAGACTCTTTTCGGTTTCTGTTGAGATAGAAGCAGCCGGAACATCATCGGGAATCTTACGAAATTCGGGAACGAATTCGATTCCCTCAGAATTCTTGTTCGATTTACGCAGCTCTTTTCTCGATTTTCGGGTTTGTTTTTTGTTCTCACGTTTATTTTCGCGCGAGATCGACTCCCAGCGTTTTTCCGCTGAACGAGTTTTTAACTCTTCCCACGTTTGCGCCGCCCCGGTGCTGGCAAGAAAGGGATCTGTTTTTGTAGCCGGTTCTTCAGCGACCGTGAAGTGACACATACCCAGAGTGAGTGCCATCGTCGCGAGCCATCGTTGTCGAAGGTTAATCCATCGGCAAATGTTCGGCTGTGTAATTTGGTGCTTCCTGCGTGACTGAAATATCATGCGGATGGTTCTCCCTAACCGTTGCTGCAGAAACCTGAATAAATTTGGCCTCTGTTCGCATTTCCGCGACAGATTGGACACCTAAATAGCCCATTCCCGCCCGTAGTCCACCCACGAGTTGATAGAGCAGATTTTGCAGCGGTCCTTTATAGGGAACACGCCCTTCCACTCCCTCAGGAACAAGTTTTTTAGCAGAGTCCTTTCCATCTTGCTTAATTGAACTTTGGCGGTAACGTTCGCTACTACCTTTAACCATTGCTCCCATAGATCCCATACCACGGTAGCGTTTAAAGCTACGACCCTGATACAAAATCAACTCGCCCGGACTTTCATCCAGACCTGCGAGCAAACCCCCTAACATCACCGTATGAGCACCAGCTGCCAGTGCTTTGGCAATGTCACCACTATAACGAATTCCCCCATCTGCGATGACGGGAACTCCTGACCCTTGCAATGCTTTCGCTGCATTGGAAATGGCCGTTAGTTGTGGAACTCCCACACCTGAGATAATTCTCGTTGTACAAATTGACCCGGGCCCAATTCCGACTTTGACCGCATCTGCTCCTGCATCTGCTAAATCACGGGCACCTTGTTCTGTCGCTACATTTCCAGCGACTACATCGATGTCCCATCGTTCTTTGATTTCTCTCACAGTCTGTACCACATTGCCGGAATGGCCATGAGCACTATCAACAACCAGGAGATCAACCCCCGACTCAATCAGTAAAGCGACTCGATCATAATCAAGCACACCCACAGCAGCACCCACTCGCAGCCGTCCTCGCGAATCTTTCGAGGCCAGCGGGAACTGCATCGTCTTGTCGATGTCTTTAATCGTAATAAGTCCCTTCAGTTGATAATTTTCGTCAACCAGCAGAAGTTTCTCGACCTTATTTTCCAATAATATCCGTTGAGCCTCTTCAAGCGTTGTATCTTCCGTAGCCGTTATAAGCTTATCTTTCGTCATAATTTCAGAAATCAGGGTCTCTGGTGAGTCCAAAAATCGTAAGTCCCTGCTCGTTAAAATCCCCTCAAGTTTCCCATTTTGTGTTACGGGAACCCCCCCAATATTACGACGCTTCATGATTTCGGTAGCCTCGGCCACGGTCGCATTGGGAGGCAGCGTGACCGGATCGACGATCACACCATGCTCACTTCGTTTTACCAGGTCTACCTGCATTGCCTGTTGTTCGGCGGTCATATTTTTATGAATGATCCCAATACCACCCTCTTGTGCCATCCCAATGGCCATATCGCTTTCCGTCACCGTGTCCATCGGGCTACTGATGATGGGAACATTCAGGGGAATGTTTTTGGTAAGCTGAGTGGCAACACTGACTTCCGAAGGCATCACTTCACTATACGCTGGTTGCAGCAGAACATCATCAAATGTGATTCCCTGGCAAATAATCCGATCTTCCATTGGTCCTCTCCTTACTCGTCTCTTGGACTTTATTTCTAATCTCTTGCTTAAGTATTTATCTTCTGAGTAATACGTTCCTGAAACGTATTCGCTAATTCAATTAATTCGGGAACTGAAAATTCTTCTGCCCGTGCTTTTTCTTTCTCGATTCCCTGTGCCAATAAAATTTCATCCACTTCCGGTTTGGCCAGCTGCTTACTGTACATGTTGGTCAGCGTACTCCGCATCAATTTCCGTCGATGCTGAAAGACGCGTCTCAAAAAATCCTGAAAGAAAACACGGTCGCGGATCAGCTTCTTTTGTGGTGGATTGGGAGTTAACTGCACGATGGCCGAATCGACCTTGGGTCGCGGCCAGAACACAGTGGGCCCCAGTTTCTTCAGAAGTTTGACAAAGCATTGCGACTGCAACCAGACAGACAAAGCTCCATAATTGGAAGCTGAAGATTTACAGGACATCTTCAACCCAAGTTCAAGCTGAATTGTCACAACCATCCGACTCCAGGGAAGCTCTGATGCTACCAGGTTCGAAATAATCGGCGTTGCGATATTGTAAGGAAGATTGGCAATCAGCTTAAGTTGACTGCCAGGATTGGCCTGTAGTTGTTCTTCAATCGCATTGATTACCGTGGGTGAGATTTGGTTTTTATTTTTTAGAGCATCACAGTGAAGCAGAGTGATGTTGTCGTATTTTTGAGTCGCTTCACTGGCCAGGGTATGCATATTTTTGTCGTACTCGACAGTAATGACATGCCTGGCTTTTTGCGCCATGAAGGTCGTCATGCCACCGGTTCCCGTACCAACTTCCAGCACAATGTCGGTTGGTTGAATGCGGCCATTGGCGACGACGTACTCGATGATGTTCAGGTCGATCAGAAAATTTTGCCCCAAATCAGAGCGCGGGTTAAAGCCATGCCGCTCAAAAAGCTGCATTAAATAAGATCGAGTCTGCCTTTCATCATCTTTCATTAAAACCATCAAGTGTTACAGGAATCAATTTTTGTACATACTTCCCAAGAATATCAGTTTCGAGATTCACAACGCTGCCCACCTGTTTTTGCCCTAATGTTGTCACTTCCAGTGTGTGAGGAATTAACGCAATACTGAACGCGGTTGGCTGGCAATCCACAATCGTCAGGCTAATACCATCAATGGTGACCGATCCTTTCGGCACCATTTGCAAGGCAAGTTCTTTGGGCACATCGAACCACATCGTAACCCACTCGCCATCCTTGTCTATCGACTTAATCGAGCCAATGCCATCCACGTGTCCTTGAACAAAGTGACCTCCCAGGCGGCCATCGGCTGCCAGTGGGCGTTCGATGTTGACCTGATCGCCGAGAGATAATTGTCCCAGGTTGGTTTTGGCAAGGGTCTCTGCACCAGCTTGAAACTTCAGGCCGCCCTCGCTGATTTCCACAACCGTCAGGCAGCATCCATTGATGGCGACACTATCACCAATGTGAGCATCATTCGAAATCAATTCCGAAATTTCAAGAGTTAAATCGATAGCAGAACCGTTCTTTTCCAAAAGCTGAACGGTACCTTGGGCCTCGACCAGTCCCGTAAACATCGGCGACAGTACCTTTAAGGTTCGAGAAACATAGGATGAATCTAGCTATTCTGTCAAACTTGTCTTGATTTGTATAGTCGTCTAGAGACTACTTCTTCCCAAAAAGCACGAATTGGAGAGGAAAATGCGAAATAACAAAATAATACAGGGACTGCCAGTTCCCGAACCAGAAAGATCAATGCCATGGAAAAAACGAGTTGAAGCACATGACGTCTGCTGCGACGCCCCGTAAATAACTGATTGAACACATGCGGGTATTGAATACGTGAGACCATCAGAGCCGCTAACGCAAAAGTAATCCAGGGTAATGACCATTCTACGGCTGGTATCAACCACTGAGCGATTAATTGAGACAGTGACCCCGTTTCTGTGTCAGCCAGTTTGTAAAGCCCACGCATGGCGATGGGAAATGCTGCGACAGCACCGGCAGCAGCCGGTGAAGGGAGCCCGCTGAATCCCTCATGTGTATCGTCTTCATCCGTTTCCACGTTAAACCGGGCTAATCGTAAAATTGTACAGACAGCAAAGAGCA
The DNA here is from genome assembly GCA_022600195.1 of Planctomycetota bacterium. Taxonomy (GTDB): domain Bacteria; phylum Planctomycetota; class Planctomycetia; order Planctomycetales; family Planctomycetaceae; genus Gimesia. Next base: position 4,555 of record JAHZKX010000077.1, on the reverse strand, counting down.
ATGCGATTACCCATAAGAGCCGTGGATGGTACTCTGTGCGAAATTGAACCATCTGCAGCATCAGAAACGCTGGTGCGACACCGAAGCTGATCGCATCACACAAGCTATCAAGTTGTGCTCCAAATTCACTGGTCTGATTCGTCCAGCGGGCAGCACTACCATCGAGTGCGTCGAACAGCATGGCAACAAAAATCAACATCGCGGCGATAAACAGGTGCTGATTATCGAATGAATTAAAAAGTCCTGGTGCTGTCCCCAGCATACGAGTCAAACCACCGCCGTTTGTTGCCTGGCCCATAAATTCCGGAGCGACTTTTGCAGCATACGTAATGGCACCGAAACCACAGGCAGCATTGCCCAAAGTTAATAATGTCGGCAAGACGGCGACCAGTTTACGCTTCTTCATCTGCTTCCTCGGGACTTGAAGTAACACACTCCGGAGAGGATGCGTATTTTGCCAGGATCGTCGAACCGGCTTGTAATTTATCTCCGGGTTTCGCCAGAATTTCCAGCCCTTCTTCTTTGGGAAACACAATCACGGTCCGAGAACCCAGCTTAATCATTCCAAACTGAGCCCCCTTCGATAATTCATCTCCCGGTTTCAACCGACAGACAATCCGGCGGGCAATCGCCCCGGTGATTTGCTGCACGAGCATCGGTCTGTTCGTCGGTCCCGGTGTCTGCAGATAAATTTCCAGTCGCTCGTTTTCACGTGTTGATTCGGGACGCAAAGCGTTCAGACATTTGCCTGGTTTATAAGCTAACTTGATAATTTTTCCTGCTACGGGCATGCGGTTGATGTGGACATTGAAAATAGAAAGAAAAATTCCAATTTCAATGGCAGGTCCGCCCACGAATTCGTGATGGGCGATTTCTTCAATCGTATCAAAGGTCCCATCGGCGGGAGAAACCACAACCCCTGCTCCCTCCGGAATCTGACGCCTGGGATTCCGAAAAAACCAGACAATTTCCAGACCGCATAAAAACAACGCCAAGACCAGCAGCCAGCCAATCACAGCCAGGAACCCAGTGGGTTGGCTGTTGATCATCAGTGCGGCTAAACATGCCATGCATCCAAAGAACAGTGTCGAGAGTACGATCAGTTCTGCCAGACCTTCTCGGGCAAAGGGGAGTTGGCTACGGTAAGTAAACGGATCCTCTTCAGTGTCCCAGTAATAGCCCCCCTGATTTTCATAATACTTGAGATCGCGGGGATCAAGCACTTCGTGTGGACAGGGATTAAAGTCACCTTTGCGCGTGGCTTGCATTTTTTGCACATAACCACGACGAAAGGTCTTCAGCCAGAAACGACGCCAACTTCCCCATCGCATTTCCAGATTGATAATAATACCCCCTCCCGGCTGTATTGTTTTGAGCTGGGGGTCCATAGGCTCCACAGAAAGTGAGGGATAAGTCTTTCCTGTCGCTTGCTGGTTGATTTGTGGGGAAGTGGAACTCATAAGGAGATAGTTTCAGTTGTGATAGATTCAAATGAAGTTCAAAGTTGTTTTTCATTGTGCATTATAGCGCAGATGCGGAACGCTTCAGTCTAACAGGAATTGTCCTGTCTGACGAGATTGCACCCTGAATCCAGTCACTTTTAATCTGTTTTCTTGAAAGGCATTTCCTAACAATCGGACTAACCAGCTCAAGGTCTCTGTTCCCGAAGATGGTCATAAAATGGTGCAAGAGTGGCTGTTTTAAGGGTTTTCATCAATGGTACGACACTGAAGGTCTGGCCATGTCTCAAAGCGTTATGAAACGGTATTTACTGAAGATTTCTCTATGTCCGAGAAAGATTAATACAATCTAAACGGAGTCATTTGAGGTTACTCCTTATTTCTGCTAAAAGTAGGCTTCTTTCAATCGAAAACATCAAATATTGTTGATTTGTTGCAGATTCAGCAGATCAAGTTCATCTCATAGAAGTATTTTAGGAAACACAAACGATGAGTATTGCCATTAGTTCTGTTCATGCCCGAGAAATTCTTGATAGCCGTGGGAATCCCACTGTAGAAGTGGATATCGAGCTGGAAGATGGAACTGTCGGTCGGGCTGCTGTCCCCAGCGGTGCCAGTACTGGTATGCATGAAGCCTGCGAGTTGCGGGATGTCGATAAAAAAGATCGTTTTCTGGGCAAGGGTGTTCAGCAGGCGGTTCAGAATGTGAACACGGAAATCGCCGATGTTCTGGTTGACCTAGACGTTTGCGATCAATTGTTGATCGACCGCGTCATGCTGGATCTGGATGGAACCGAAAATAAATCACGGTTGGGAGCGAATGCGATTCTGGCCTGTTCACTGGCTTCCGCTCATGCAGCTGCACATTCTTCTGATTTGCCTTTATTCCGTTATCTGGGTGGTGTCGGTGCCAATCGTCTGCCCGCTCCCATGATGAATATTATCAACGGTGGCGAACACGCCAGCAACGGTATTGACCTGCAGGAATTTATGGTGATGCCTCTGGGTTTTGATAACTTCAGTGATTCTTTGCGATGCGGAACGGAAATCTTCCACTCACTGAAGAAAGTACTCTCTTCCAAAGGGTTAAGTACAGCCGTCGGTGATGAAGGGGGATTTGCTCCCGATCTACCCAACAGTGAAGACGCGATTGATGTCATTTTGACCGCCATTGAACAGGCAGGTTATAAAGCCGGCGATCAGGTAAAAATTGCTTTGGATGCGGCTTCGACAGAATTCTACAACTCTGAAACGGGCATCTACACGGTGGAAGGGCGCGAGTTCGATTCTGCAGGCATGGTCGACTTCCTGGCGGCATGGGTTGATAAATATCCTATCTGTTCGATTGAAGATGGTCTTGCAGAAGATGACTGGGAGGGTTGGAAAACTTTGACTGACCGTGTGGGAGACAAAGTTCAACTGGTGGGTGATGACTTGTTTGTAACCAATCCCAAACGACTGCAGCGCGGCATTGATGAAGGAATCGCCAACAGTATTCTGGTCAAAGTGAATCAGATTGGAACGCTGTCTGAGACGATCGAAGCGGTTCAGTTAGCTGGTCGTTCCGGATACACGGCTGTCATGAGTCACCGCTCCGGCGAAACAGAAGATACGACCATTGCTGATCTCGCTGTCGCTTTAAGCACTGGTCAAATCAAAACAGGTTCTGCCAGTCGAACCGATCGTATCTGCAAGTACAATCAGTTGCTCAGAATCGAAGAGATTCTGGGAACAGAGGCTACTTTTGGTGGAACGATTTCCTGAAATAAATCCATCTTGCGTTTTGAAAAAACTCCCCTTTGAGTCCTCAATGGGGAGTTTTTTTTGCGCAGTCTTCAAGAAACGGCAGATTGGTAATAAGGCGGATAATCCTTACTGTTTGCCAGACAATGAAGAGTTCCCACCCATCATGACGATTTTGAATGAAGTATCAGGATCGGTGTCTCAATCCTGACTTCCCTGTATCGAATGGATGCTGGAGTTGAATACTGTGCTAACCAATGAGAGTCAGAATGAAGAATCCCGTTTCGGCTGGATCATTTCGCTCACATTCTGGATCTTTCTGTTTATTGCTGCATGCATGTTTGCTTCCGTTGTCCTGGCGCCCCAGTATTTGTCTTATTTAAACTTGCGAAATGAATATCTTACGACTCAGGTACAACTGGTTTCTCTGGAAAATCAAGTTGAATATCTGAGACAAATTGCCCATTCGCTTGAGCACGATCCCGAATTTCGATCTGAAGTGGCTCGTGTTGACTTTGATGCAGTACGCCCGGGGGAAGAGAGAATTGCTGTCGACCCGGAACTAGCTTTAGATGTACCTCAATGGAATCCCAACCAAAAGATCCCCATCGTCAGTCACTCCTGGTATGAGCCGATGTTGAATGTACTCAGCAAAAATCAAAAAGTCAGATCTTCCATATTACTGAGTGCAGCGGCCATCATCATTTTATCCTTCACATTTTTACATGAATCCCAGTCCCAACAGTTAGAAAGTGTTTCCAGATCAACGCGAAACATGGTGGGATCATTTCTATCGAGGTATCAGATTTCGGAGACTGACCCGGAGGAAGAAGAGGGCTGATCACAGGCTTTTCAACGCTTTAATCTGATTATGCGGAATTTACAGTTTGTTCGGTGTATGCTCCTTTTTGTGGTCTTAGCTCTTGTACCCAAGAACCTTGATATTCGGATTGTATCTGGAATAGCTGCCATTGAAGTTTAATCTCACTCAATACAAGCCTGAAATCAATTTCATTCTGGCTGTACTTTCAAATCAGACGATTTCAATAATAGAAGTCGCCATTATGAAGTGTCCAGAACGAAAGGCATCACAGAATGAATCAGGAGGCAAAGACTGCAACCTCTTTAATCGCAGAATTCAGACTGAGACGCTGGGCACGGGTGAATTATGTTTCATCTGATCAACGGATAGAAACGTGGAACCCTATTGTACTAGATGAAATGAGAATGAAGGATCAAGAAATGCTCGAGACAGAAGACAATAGTATGAAGGCTCGTGTTTCATCCATGTATGTGCCACTGGCTCCTGGTGTCAAAAATCGAATCGATGAAGCACACCTCGAAACTTCAAC